>JBBIKW010000011.1:0-154630 GCA_037445225.1 Lewinellaceae bacterium
CGTTTTTAAGAATAGTTTTCATTTGGTTTTTCTGAAAATGATTGATTTATGCGTCCAAAGTTCCTTTTGCTCGTTTTTCCAATAGTCGCTGCGCCATTCTTGTTTGAAAGCGGGTGGTATACCAGTAATAAACCATCGAAGCTTGCGAGTAAAGATGCAGTGCTATCCAATCTGCCGTTGAACGAGGTGGGCTGGTTTCCAGCGGGTTCAACCGTCGAGAAGCTGAACAATGGGGACTTTCGGATTACTCCACCCGAAGGATGGGTGTATGTGGGAAAAGATCGCAATGGCAATCTCTATACAGTTCCAGGGGGTATTATAGAGGTCAGCTGCGACTGTACAAGTGGTTCGGGCTGCGACCCCTACGTCCGAGGCGCTGAGCACTGCTGCCTTATGAAAACAGGATGTGTCGAATGTGATAAGAAGGTTAAAGTAAGTGGCATTCGGAATGGAGAAAGGATTGAGTTTACAGTACAAAAGGGAGGATATATCAATCCAGGGGCGGGTATATATATCGAATCGGAAAATCGAAAACTGCCCTCGGCATTCGATGAGATGTTTGAAGTAGAGACTGTTATCAGCGGCGTTCGGTCGTTTATTGCGGAGAGTGGGTGGACTGAATATGACAACCGTACAGACGAATATCTCAATTTTGTGCTTCACATTTACGGAAGAAGGGGAGTAATTCGCATTCCTAAGAGTGAGATTCCTCCCTTTCCGATTCCTGACATTAGGGCGGTTGTGGTTGACGGCGGCTATTCTTGTACCTGCTCTTCGGGGAACTGCAAGCTTAAAAAGTTAGTGGTATTAGGTACGGGAATTATATATTGTGAAAGCGACGAGTGCCGCGGTTTTTGCACGCTGAAAGCAGAAGGACGTGTAGACCCAGAGTACCCAGAAGCAATAGAGGCAACAGCATACAGATACTGAGGGCAGATCCATTGTACGGCTGGGTTTTTATCTGCCATCGTTTCGTCCTTTAGGGCAACTCCCTCAAACGCTTCACTCCTTCGGATGGCGAACCTTTCTTTGCCTTGGTGAACGGGTACAACCATTACCTACGGTGTGCTGGTTCGGACTGCATACACAATGCATGCCGAATACCTAAGCTGTACGGAGGGAACCCTGCCTCTTCTAACTCGAAGATGGATTGTAGGTAGGTCGTAAAAAACTGTTTATCAATTAAAAAGAAAATACCCCACACTTTTTGGAAAAAATTTTTTTTAAAAAAAGTTAAGAGACTCTTGCACGCTTTAGTAAAGTGCCTATATATTTATGGCGCATTCAAGGGGAAGTAAACGGTTCGACCGTTTTTAAGAATAGTTTTCATTTGGTTTTTCTGAAAATGATTGATTTATGCGTCCAAAGTTCCTTTTGCTCGTTTTTCCAATAGTCGCTGCGCCATTCTTGTTTGAAAGCGGGTGGTATACCAGTAATAAACCATCGAAGCTTGCGAGTAAAGATGCAGTGCTATCCAATCTGCCGTTGAACGAGGTGGGCTGGTTTCCAGCGGGTTCAACCGTCGAGAAGCTGAACAATGGGGACTTTCGGATTACTCCACCCGAAGGATGGGTGTATGTGGGAAAAGATCGCAATGGCAATCTCTATACAGTTCCAGGGGGTATTATAGAGGTCAGCTGCGACTGTACAAGTGGTTCGGGCTGCGACCCCTACGTCCGAGGCGCTGAGCACTGCTGCCTTATGAAAACAGGATGTGTCGAATGTGATAAGAAGGTTAAAGTAAGTGGCATTCGGAATGGAGAAAGGATTGAGTTTACAGTACAAAAGGGAGGATATATCAATCCAGGGGCGGGTATATATATCGAATCGGAAAATCGAAAACTGCCCTCGGCATTCGATGAGATGTTTGAAGTAGAGACTGTTATCAGCGGCGTTCGGTCGTTTATTGCGGAGAGTGGGTGGACTGAATATGACAACCGTACAGACGAATATCTCAATTTTGTGCTTCACATTTACGGAAGAAGGGGAGTAATTCGCATTCCTAAGAGTGAGATTCCTCCCTTTCCGATTCCTGACATTAGGGCGGTTGTGGTTGACGGCGGCTATTCTTGTACCTGCTCTTCGGGGAACTGCAAGCTTAAAAAGTTAGTGGTATTAGGTACGGGAATTATATATTGTGAAAGCGACGAGTGCCGCGGTTTTTGCACGCTGAAAGCAGAAGGACGTGTAGACCCAGAGTACCCAGAAGCAATAGAGGCAACAGCATACAGATACTGAGGGCAGATCCATTGTACGGCTGGGTTTTTATCTGCCATCGTTTCGTCCTTTAGGGCAACTCCCTCAAACGCTTCACTCCTTCGGATGGCGAACCTTTCTTTGCCTTGGTGAACGGGTACAACCATTACCTACGGTGTGCTGGTTCGGACTGCATACACAATGCATGCCGAATACCTAAGCTGTACGGAGGGAACCCTGCCTCTTCTAACTCGAAGATGGATTGTAGGTAGGTCGTAAAAAACTGTTTATCAATTAAAAAGAAAATACCCCACACTTTTTGGAAAAAATTTTTTTTAAAAAAAGTTAAGAGACTCTTGCACGCTTTAGTAAAGTGCCTATATATTTGTGGCGCATTCAAGGGGAAGTAAACGGTTCGACCGTTTTTAAGAATAGTTTTCATTTGGTTTTTTGGGGTTTATTAGCCGCTGAGCACGTAAGTGTTACAGCGGCTTTTTTTTGGCATGTTTTTAGAAAGCCTTCGAGAGGCCAAATCTGACTAAAATCATGCGTAGAGGTTTCTTCGCGGTGCTCCTGCTTTTGGCTTCGACGCTATTCGTGTTGAAGTACTACTACAACAATAAAAGCGAGCGGCCTCGAGTATTGATATTTCACAAGACGGAGTTTTACGCTCATGAATGCCTTCCTGCGGCAAAAGCAGCAGTAGAAGCCTTGTGCGCGCGCAACGGCTGGACAACAGATGCTACAGAGTGGGGGGAGGACTTTACCGAGGAGAACTTGAGCCGTTATGCTGCAGTAGTCTTTTTATTGACAGCAGGAGATGTTTTAAATCCTACCCAAGAAGTTGTTTTTGAACGCTTTATCCAAGGAGGGGGAGGCTTTGTGGGCATCTATACAGCTATAGATACGGAGCACAGCTGGCCGTGGTATCGGCAGTTGGTAGGCGCTGACTACGATGGGCTAATGCCTGTGCAAGAAGCCCTGTTAAGTGTACTCGACTTTGAGCATCCGTCAACAGAGGCGCTATCTCCCTCTTGGCGGCGAACTGACGAATGGATGAACCTCAAAAACATCCATCCCGAAGCGCGAGTACTCGTAGCCTTGGAGGAAGGCAGTTGTGTTGGGGGCAAGATGGGAACTTTTCATCCTGTAAGTTGGTGCCGCGAATTTGACGGCGGACGGGCCTTTGTGACGGCCATGGGACACACCGTAGAGGCTTATGGGGAAGCTGCTTTTCTAAAGCACTTAGAAGGCGGGCTAAAGTATGCCGTAGGTGCTGGAAAGCCGGTGGTCTTGGCAAAGCACCGCCCTTTCGAAGCAGCCACTCAGAAAGAAGGTTTTGTGAAAACTTCCTTCGTCTGCAACTTAGCAGAGCCGATGTCTATGTGCCCTTTGCCGGATGGGCGAATCCTCTTTGTAGAGCGGCGCGGTGCCGTCAAGCTTTTTAACCCTGCCGATGGAAAAACAGCCCTAATTGCCACCCTCGAGGTTTTTCATAAAAATGAAGAAGGCCTCCTGGGTATTGCTGTAGATCCTGAGTGGGAGCAAAACCATTGGATTTATCTGTACTACGCTCCAAAGGAAGGAAGCGAAGCCCTTCGACTGTCGCGCTTTGTTTTTCGAGAAGATCACTTAGATATCGAGTCGGAGCAAGTTCTTTTAGAAGTGCCCACCGATCGAGATGTCCATGCTCTGCATGCGGCCGGCTGCCTCCGCTTCGATCGACAGGGCTTTTTGTACCTATCTACGGGCGATAATACCGACCATTACGGCGACGGCTTTTCCGCTATAGACGAGCGACCCGGCAAAAAGCAGTACGACGCACAAAAGTCGGCGGCCAACTCCATGGATCTGCGCGGTAAGATTTTGCGGATTAAACCCCTCCCCGACGGCTCGTACATCTGCCCTGCCGGCAACCTGTATGTGGAAGAAGCCGTTCGAGTCTATCGAGGCGGAGAATATCTGTTGTACGACCCAGCATGGGAGGGTACCCTTTATCCAGTGCGCAGACCGTATGCGGCGAGTATCTGTGCAGACTATCCCAAGCGGTTTGGAGTATGGGCAGGGCGCGGACGGCCAGAGATCTACATCATGGGCTGCCGCAATCCCTTTCGCATGGACTTCGACCACCGACGCAACCTGCTCATCTGGGGAGAGCCTGGGCCAGATGCCGGTGTAGCCGATAGTACGCGCGGCCCAGAGGGATATGATGAAATCAACGTCGCTGCTCGAGCCGGGTTTTACGGCTGGCCCTATTGCATTGGCCCTAACTTGCCTTATCGGGAGTATGACTACGGAACAGGCGCATGCGGTAAGTTCTATGACCCAGAGCATCCGTTCAACGACTCGCCCAACAATACGGGCGACCGATATCTTCCGCCTTCGCAGCCGCCGCTGCTGTGGTATTCTTTCAAGAGCAATCCCCAGCTGCCTCTCCTGCTCAATGGGACGCGCTGTGCCATGGGCGGCCCGGCCTACTACTGCGACGAATACCCGCCGGCTACTCGGCTGCCCAAGCGCTTTGACGGCAAAATCTTGATCTACGAATGGATGCGCAATTGGATTATGGCTGTCGGGATAGACTCTGCCGGGCGCTACACCGATATGCAACCGATGGCACCCCATATTCGCTTGGGCCGTCCCATCGACTTATTTATCGATAAGAACGGCTCGCTGTGGGTGCTCGAGTACGGAACGGAGTGGTTTTCTCCCAACCCCGATGCCTGTCTGAGTCGCATCGACTATATCCGCGGCAACAGCGACGAGGATGAGGTAGACGAAGTGCAAGCGGCCAACCAGCCTCCCTCTGTCGAGTGGTTGTTTAACGGCGCCAACGGCTCGTTTTATCGACCCGGCGACACGCTTCACTATGCTCTTCAAGTCTTTGATCCAAAGAGCGGTTCCCTAACCGATGGCGGCATCCAACCCTCAGAAGTAGTAACCTACATAGGGCCTCGAGTTCCTCAGAGTGCTCTTTCCAAGCTGACCCAAGCTCTTCCCTCGCCGGCGGAGCACTCCATAGGACGCGGCCAAAAATTGGTTAACGAGTCCGACTGCCGCAGCTGTCACGCCATCGAGCGCAAGATTAATGGGCCAGCATACCGCGATGTCGCTGGCCGATACGATGGCGACACCAGCGCTTTGAGGCGCTTAACCGAAAAGATTATCAAGGGCGGCAAGGGCGTCTGGGGTGAAGTGGCCATGAGTGCACACCCGCAATTGGCCGAGACCGATGTCAAGGATATGGTGCGCTGGATACTAAGCTTGAAGGAAGAAAAAGAGGTACCTCTCTTTGGGAGAGGGCAGCTGGTCACCGCCGAGACAAGGGATCCTAAAGCTAAGGGATATGTATTCTATGCTCGCTATACCGAGCCAGCGGGCGGGGAACAGACGGCGCAAAAAGGCGAGTCCTTCGTCGCGCTTCGACCAGCCCAGCTGAGCATCTTCGAAGTGGATAGCACTGTCGGCACAACGGCGGTATACGAGCGACCACTTAATAATCGGAGGGCTCGACTGCAGGAGTACCGCAACGGCGACTTTTTTGTGCTTAAGAACGTCGACCCTAAGCGACTGCGCGGGTTTTCCTTAGCTGTAGAAGTCTCTCCCAACAGAGGCCATCTCGGGCGGGGTCATGTTGAAATTCGGATAGGCCACCCGGACAGTACACTGGTGGGCTCCGCTCCGATTCCTTCGACCAACTTTAGCGGCGCGCTTTCTGAAGTAGTCGTGCCCATAGTACCCCAAGCTTGGCCTTTACAGCGCGGTCGACAGGACGTGTACTTTGTCTTTCGCGCCCCCCATGATGCTGAGCATCGCCCCCTGTGTGGCGTAGCTTGGTTAAACGCCGTGCTTTTTTAGCCCAAATCTGGCCAGCAGATACCCCGTAGGCCAGACATTTGTTTGTTTATTTGAAGTAACGCGTCTGAACGAAGAAGCGCGGATCTAATGCCTTCAATTGGCGAGCGGCTGCCGGCGAGAGGACGACCTCGACGTTGGGCCCATAAGTTGAGGGGATGCGCCCGATGACACGCGCGTAAATGACTACTTGGCTCATGGGGTTGGTTACAGCAATGACAGAGCCTATGGCCGCCTCCCGGTGGAGGGCATAAAACCGCCCTTTTTCCTCGCTATCGCGGTTCCAGAAGCAGATACCCTGACCTGTGTACTGGGCTTGTTGCTTTTCGTTGGCCTCGAAGTAGGCGCGGTGGGTTTGTTCAGAGACGGTGTCTACCACGGGCGCGGTATGCCATTCGGGCAAGATACCTTCTAGGCCAAACCACCCTACGTGAAGCATCTGACCGGGGTGTATGTTGTCGTTAGAAAGCTGGTTTCTGAGGCGTATGGTATCCAGCGGCATGTCAAAAAGACGCCGTGCCACGTGAAAAAGATTGTCGCCGGGTTGCACTACGTAGAACAGAGGAGCAAAACGCGTGCGATCGAAAAACGCCCCCTGATAGCGTCGGATGGCGCGGTTAGGGAAAGGAATTTTTAAAAGCACTCCTACGCGCAATGTCGGATCGTATTGAAATGTTGGGTTCAAATGATAGAGCTCCTCTAGGCTTAACCCGTAGAAGCGAGCCAAGGAAAACAGCGTTTGACCGGGTCTGACGATGTGATGGAGATATTTCTGACCGTTTTCTACGGTCATAAGTACGCTGTCGCGCCAAGTGAGTACGACAGGAAAGCCCTTGGGCTGAGTTTCCTGTGCAAAGAGCGACAGACCGCCGAGCAGCCAAATAATCATTGAGGTTTTCAGTCGCATGGCGCATTTCTCTGTATGTTTGCGGGCAAAGGTATGGTACTCTGCATCTTATTGATGTAACACGGTGGTGGTCGCGATAATTCCAGCGCGTTATGCCTCTTCGCGCTTTCCGGGAAAACCTCTTGTCGATATCTGGGGCAAGAGCATGATCCAACGCGTATGGGAGCAGGCGCAGCGCGCTAAAACGGTGCAGCGCGTGGTGGTCGCTACTGATGACGAGCGTATCTACCGCCACGTGCAGAGCTTTGGTGGAGAGGTATATATGACCTCGGCCCAGCATCAAAGCGGCACAGACCGCTGTGCTGAAGTAGCCAGTCAATTGCCCGACGTAGATATAGCTGTCAACATTCAAGGCGACGAGCCATTTATACATCCTGAGCAAATTGATCTGCTGGTTGAAATGCTTGAGACAAGCCCTCACTGTGCTATTGCCACGCTGGCCAAACGCATCGGCACCGCAGCCGACCTATTCGACCCTAACGCAGTGAAAGTGGTTTTTTCTAACCGCAACCAGGCGCTGTACTTCAGCCGACACCCTATTCCCTATGTTCGCCACAGTGCACCGGAAGACTGGTTGAAAGCCGTTCTTTTTTACAAACACATAGGCATTTACGCTTTTCGATACTCTACCCTATTGGAAATCGCCCAGCTGCCTCCTGCGCCTTTGGAAAGGGCAGAGGCGTTAGAACAGTTGCGCTGGTTAGCCCACGGCTACGCCATCGCTGTGGCCATCACCGCTGCTGAAAGCATCAGCATCGACACGCCGGAGGACTTACAGCGGCTGCTCCAGAGCGGACCTCCTCATGGATAGCCTCATCGAAGGGCTTGTGCTACCAAGTCCGCCGCTTCTTGGAACTCCACCGCGCCCATCACGCGCAGCCCAGAGTCGTCAATAATGCGCTTTGCAATGTCGGCATTAGTGCCCTGCAGGCGAACGATGACCGGCACTGGAATATCGCCAATAGACTTGTAAGCGTCCACAACACCCTGCGCTACGCGATCGCAGCGCACAATACCGCCGAAAATATTGATGAGAATAGCCTTGACATTGGGATCCTTGAGAATAATCCGCATGGCTTTTTCCACGCGTTGAGCGTCGGCCGTACCGCCTACATCCAAGAAGTTAGCGGGCTCCCCACCCGAAAGCTTGATGAGGTCCATCGTGGCCATAGCTAGGCCGGCCCCGTTAACCATACAGCCCACATTCCCGTCCAACTTGACGTAGTTCAAGTCGTATTGGTGCGCCTCCACGTCGGTAGGGTCTTCCTCGTCGGTGTCGCGCCAAGCGGCCAGGTCGGGGTGGCGGAACAGCGCGTTATCGTCGAGCACCACCTTAGCATCCACGGCGATGATCCGCTCGTCTGAGGTTTTCAGGCAAGGGTTTATCTCAAACAGAGAGGCGTCGCTGCCGATGAAGGCCGCGTATAAATTTTGGACGAAAGCCGTCATCTCTTTATGGGCAGTACCGCTCAAACCCAAGTTGAAAGCCACCTTAGCGGCTTGGAAGGGGCGCAGCCCTAATAGGGGGTCTATGTATTCCTTGAAGACGCGATCTGGAGTCTCTTCAGCCACCTTTTCAATGTCCATGCCGCCTTCCGGCGAATAAATGATGACGTTGGCATTGCACGAGCGATCGGTCAAGATGCTGATGTAGAATTCTTGAGGCTCTGTAGGTCCAGGGTAGAAGACATCCTGGGCGACAAGCACCTTGCGCACCAACTTTCCCTGAGGAGGCGTCTGCGGTGTTTTGAGCATCATGCCGAGGATTTGCTGGGCAAGCTCGCGCGCTTCTGTAGGACTTTTAGCCAGCTTAACGCCGCCGCCTTTACCGCGTCCACCGGCGTGAATTTGCGCCTTAATCACGCACCAGTCCGACTGATACAATTCCTTTAAGCGGACGGCCGCCGCTTCGGCTTCTTCCGGTGTGTGGGCCAAAATGCCTTCTTGGATCTTAACTCCGTACGACTTGAGCAGCTCTTTGCCCTGGTATTCGTGTAAATTCATGAGCAAGATGAATTTAAAGTCTAATAGCAGATAGACGGCGGCGGCAAAGGTAGCGATTGAGGCAAGAGTAAGTAAAAAGTAGCGGAATTTCTTTTAGAAATACTTCGGACGGCCAATATGTAAGGGGCTGTTTATTGTGCGAAATGCTTTGCCGAGGAGCAGAACCTACTGCTGGCTTGTCTACTTTTGCCCGAAAAAACATTGAAGGTAAAAGTGATCAATCGGTCGGGACATGCTCTCCCTCGCTACGAGACGGAAGGCAGCGCAGGCATGGATTTGAGAGCCTGTCTGGGGGAGCCCTTGGTCTTAGCGCCTTTGCAACGCGCACTGGTACCTACGGGGCTATACGTAGAGTTGCCTATTGGCTATGAGGCTCAGATACGACCTCGCAGTGGATTAGCCTGGAAACGAGGGCTTACCTTGCTCAATGCTCCGGGAACCATTGATAGCGACTATCGCGGCGAGATCAAATGCATCTTGGTCAACCTCTCCGATACCGAGCAGGTTATCGAACCCGGTGAGCGCATCGCTCAGATGGTTTTTGCGCGCTACGAGGCCATCGAGTGGGAGCCGGTAGACCGCTTAGAGGAAACCGATCGAGGGAGTGGCGGCTTTGGCAGTACGGGTACGGCATGAAGCGTTCCCCCACTTACTTTTTTCGACAACCCTTTGGCGAGCATTTATGAACATCATCATTCCCATGGCTGGCAAGGGCACGCGGCTGCGTCCGCACACGTTGACGGTGCCTAAGCCGCTTATTCCGGTGGCCGGCAAGCCGATTATACAGCGGCTGGTAGAAGAGCTGGCGCGAGCCTACAGCGGAGCCATTCAAACCATTGCCTTTGTGGTGGGCGATTTTGGCGCCGAGGTTGAACGCGAGTTAGTTAGCATCGCCCAAAACTTGGGCGCGCGAGGCAAGATCTTTTACCAAGAAAAAGCCCTTGGCGTAGGGCATGCCATCTATTGTGCGCGCGAAGCCCTGCGCGGGCCGTGTATGATTGCCTTTGCCGATACGCTCTTTAAGGCCGATTTTTCCTTCGACCCGCAGAGCGACGGCGTCATCTGGGTACAGCGGGTGAAAGACCCTTCGGCCTTTGGCGTGGTGCGCCTCGATAGCGAAGGCTTTATCGCGGAGTTTGTCGAAAAACCCAGCACTTTTGTCTCCGATTTAGCCATAGTGGGCATCTATTATCTGCGCCGCGGAGAGGTGCTGGCAGATGCTTTGCAATACGTTATCGGCAACGATATTAAGGAGAAAAACGAGTACCAGCTCACCACCGCATTAGAGCACTTGAGACATCGCGGCCTTCGTTTTCGCACTGGGGAGGTGGATGAATGGTTAGACTGCGGCAATAAAGAGGCGATCTTATTTTCCAATGCGCGCATGTTGGAACTCCATGCACACGAGCCGCTCATCTCCCCTAAAGCCACTGTCGAGCACAGCATCATCATTCCTCCTTGTTTTGTGGGCGATGGAGCTGTCGTGCGGCATTCGGTTATCGGGCCCTTTGTCAGCGTAGGCCATCAATCTGTGGTGGAAAGCGCCGTAATCACCAACAGCATCATTCAGAACAAATCGCATATTCGCAACGCGCTGCTGGAAAACTCGATGGTGGGCAATGTCAGCAAGTACATCGGCAGTAAAGACGAGCTCAACTTGGGCGACTACTCGCATTTATCCAAGCGCTGAGGCATGCACTACCAGCTGCCGCCGGCACCTCCGCCGCCAAAGGAACCGCCGCCAAAAGAGCGCCCACCGCCAAAAGAACCGCCGCCGAAGGAGCCCCCGCCGAAAAAGCCCCCCCTCCAAGCGCCACCTCGATCGGTGCGCGTCGGCGCGCGGTAGATGGGACCAGATCCCGCATATAAGATGCCTTTGCGCACCAGAAAACTCAAGAATAGGAACAACAACAGTACCAACAGGATGAAGAGCAGCACTACCCACCCTGGAACGGATATGGATTGCGGATCGGCTGCGCGAAATTCGCCGGCCAGCGCAGCTGTAATCCCGTCTAAACCGGCGTTTATCCCTTCAAAGTAACGCCCCTCTTTAAAACGTGGGATCATGAGATAGCGCACAATCTGCCCGGCCGTAATGTCGGGCAGAGCACCCTCGACCCCGTATCCCGTAGCGATAAAGACGCCGCGCTGGGGTGGTTCGGTGACGATGAGCACGACTACGCCGTTGTTCTTGCTTTTGCGCCCTACGCCCCAGCGGTTTCCCAGTTCAAAGGCATATGAGGCGCGGTCGTAGTCGCCGATGTCGGGGCGGATCATCACCACGATCTCTGTAGAAGTGGTGTCGGCATAGCGGCGCAAGCGTTCCTCTAAGAAAGCACGCTCCGAGGGGCTCAACCAACCCGAGTAGTCGTGCACAAACACGGCCGGCTCAGGCTTAGGAGGAAATAATTCTTGGGCACTTAGCCGTCCTACCTTTGCCCATGTTAGGAGCAGCATCAGCCCGTACCACAGGAGCCTCTGCTTAGCGCCCGCCATAGATGATATCGTCTCGAAGCTCATTGTCGTTTTGATGGGCATCTGCAGGAAAGTATTCGCGCAGCTTCGCGCCAATTTGCTCGATGACGCGGCAAATACCCTCGCAGGCTTTTCCGCGCTGCAGATGGTGTTGGAGCAGCGCTTTTTCTGCTTCCCAGAAGGAAAGTCCTACGCGCTGGTGAATACCCACATCGCCCCAGATAGCGAAGAGGTGCGATTTTTCTGCGAGGTAGATGAGCACGGCGTTGCGCTGGCGCGTGTGATATAGGCCAAAGAGCCGAAAGACTTCCTCCGCGCGCTCCACGGGATGATCTCGGTCGCAAAAATCCTCCACATAGACGCAGATCTCGCCGCTGGTATGTTCTTCAGCGGCGCGAATGGACTCGCGAATGCGCGCCTCCTGCTCGGGGGTAAAAAGCATAAGAATTTAGAATTTAACCTGCGGTGCTTTCTCCGCCCCAGGCGTCGATTGAAAATATGCCTTAGGAGAAAAGCCCATCATGCCAGCGTACAAGTTAGCCGGAAAGCGGCGGACGTAGCTGTTGTATTGGCCTACCACTTCGTTGAAATTTTTACGCTCCACGGCGATGCGGTTTTCTGTACCCTCTAGCTGTGTCTGCAAGCTGAGGAAGTTTTCGTTGGCTTTTAGGTTGGGATAGTTTTCAGCCACTGCCAGCAAGCGTCCCAATGCAGAGCTCAGTGCCCCTTGGGCTTGTTCGTAGCGCTGCAGGTTTTCAGGCGTAAGTTCATCGGCCTGTATGGTTACGCGCGTAGCGTTGGCGCGTGCCTCTACGACAGCTTGGAGCGTTGACTTTTCAAACTCCGCGTATCCTTTCACCGTTTCCACAAGGTTAGGAATGAGGTCCATGCGGCGCTGATACTGGTTCTCTACCTGAGACCAGGCCTTTTTCACTTGCTCATCTTTTTGTACTAAAGCGTTGTAGGTGTTGCACATATTGAAGCCCAATACTAAGAGAAGGCCGATGAACACCAGGGGAAGCCATTTGCGAAAGGTCTCCATAGTTTTGTTTCGTGTAGTGAATGAGGAAAAGGTGTGGCGAAAATAGCGCTGCGTACGGATAAGTTAGGATTTATCTCGTCCAGCGGAGCAAAAAGCGGCTAAGATGCCGGCAGCGACAGCGGCATTCAACGACTCGGCGCGGCTCTCTGGCGCCCGCGGGATAGTGATGCGATGCGTCAGATAGCGCTCCGTAGCAGGGCGGATCCCTTCGCTTTCGCTGCCGATAACAAAGAGCGCGTTTGTGGGAATGTTCATTTTGAGGACATTTTCACCATCGAGCGTCGCACCCACTACGGGTGTTTCCCCTCGCATGGGCAGGAGGGCTTTTAAGGAGATCTCCGCTACAGGAATGCGCAAGATAGCTCCCATGCTCGCCTGCACAACCTTCGGACTAAATAGGTCGGCGCTGTCGGGCGAACAATAGACGCCGACAAAGCCAAACCAATCGGCAATGCGCAACAGCGTACCCATGTTGCCTGGGTCGCGCAACCCATCGGCATAAAAGGCGGGCCCTCTCTCAACGGTCGATACAGAAGGTTGCTCTGCCACTGCTAATACGCCCGGAGGCGTGGTAAGCGCCGATATTTTGCGCAGATCTTTTTCGGATATCAACTGAAAGCGTTCACCTGCGCGCTCGACCAGCTCGCAGTGTGCTGCAGCCCAAGCTTCTGTAGCGTATACGGCGTGCGGGCGTACGCGCTGCTGCTGGAGCAACTCCGCAACTAGCTTTGCCCCCTCAAGCACAAACATTCGGTATTTTTGCCGGAACTTCTTGTGTCGTAAAGCCGTCAGGAATTTTAACTGTCGAGCTGAAAGCATGTTTTTTCAAGCGCCTCGCTGTAGAGGAACATCCACGGCAAGTTTACATGCAAATACGCAAGCCATACCTCTCGGGACCATTTTTTGTTACTTTTTTCCTCATAGTAGGGCTTTTCTTGCCGGGATGTAGTGTATCCAAATACATGAGTGCCGAAGGTACTCCTCCTCTGTTGCGCAGGAACGTCTTGAATATTCGAAGTCCTCAGCCGCTGCCTATAGATGTCAAAGCCTCCTTACAATCGGAGCTCAGTAGCTTTTACCGCCAAAAGCTCAACGAGCGCAGTTTGCTCGCTTTTGGAACGCCCGTTCGCCTATGGTGGTATTTCCGATATAAAGACAAGGACTCGCGCTTTGCCCGATGGGTGCTCAAGCGGATTGCCGAACCACCTACCTTCTTTGACGAAGATCTCAGCCGACGCACGGCAGAGAATTTTCGAAACTACCTTCGGCAACGCGGGTATTTGGAGGCGCGCACCTACTACGAGACGCGCTACAAGGAGCATGTCCGTCGAAAAAAAAGCGCCTCTCCTCAGCGGTGGAGAGAAGCTTCTGTCTCCTATTTCGTCGACTTAGGTCGACAGTATACGGTTGCCTCCGTCTCCTTCTCTAGCCCGGATACCCAGATCCATCGCATCTTGCAAGAGACGGCTGGCGGCTCCCTCCTCAAACGCGAGGCGCCCTTGGATAAAAATCTCTTCGAGGCGGAGAAAAACCGCATCGCGTATATCCTCAAAAACCGAGGCTATGCCCTGTTCCAGCCCTCCTCCATAGAATTTGTAGGGGACAGCTCCGGCACCAAGACCCACATTACCGCCACGGTAGACGTCCCTACCGATTCGGCCTCTAATCGCATATACCGCATAGGTAATGTAGCAGTTTTTGTGGAATTTGTTCCAGAGTTAGTGGGCATGGGGCGCGACACCACCTTAGAGGGTATTTATTTTACCACCTCTTCCTCCCAATTTGCCGTCCGACCGGAGCGCTTATTATCGGTCATCGCTTTTCGCCCCGACTCGCTATACCGACAGGAGGACTTCGACCGAACGGTTCGAGACCTGAATACCTTAGGCGTTTTCCAGTTTGTCACGGTGCGTCCTCAACCCGACTCGATTGCCTTAGGGCGGATCCACATCACCATCTCCATGTCGCTCAATGAGCGTTTGTCGATAGGAACGGGGGTGGACTTAAACTCTTCTAACTCTAACGACAATTTTTCCGGCAATAATTTGTTAGGGGCCTCTGCTTATCTGTCGGTAGATCACCGCAATTTACTCTTGGGAGCAGAAAATCTGCGCAGCGACCTGTCGTACGGTATCGAGTTGAACTTACCCAGTTTAACGAGCATCTTCTCTCAAGAGTTTCGCTTTCAGAACGAGCTGCTTTTCCCACGCTACTTCGACTATTTCAATCTATGGAGCCGCTTAAACCGCTGGCACTTAGTACCTGACCGCTTCCACGAGCGATTGCGGCGCGATGGGCGGGTGCGCATGGCACTCAATTACAGTCTGTTGGATTTGAGGAATTTGTATACGAACAATTTGCTCAGTGCCGCTTGGGGCTACAGCTTCCGCTTGGGCAATGAGCATCATTTGGTATTTGACCACGTTGGGATCGATATCTTGAGTTCTCAAGCGCGTGGGGGCTTTGCTTCCATAGTGGCAAACAACGAGCTGTTGCGACGCAGTCTTGAACCTCAGCTGTTTACGGGCTTCTTGCTCCGATCGCTCACTTACACTTATTTGGGGCGACCCAACGTATTTGGAGAGCGGTGGTTCTTTCGCTGGCATACTGACCTGTCTGGAATAGAGGCACATCTACTCAACCAGCTGTGGGCGTTGCGCTTTGGGCAACAAGAGTGGTCGATAGGTGGGCTGCAATTCTCCAAGTACCTGCGCTTGGAGCTGTCGGGCAGCTACACGCGCGCCTTCACTAAAGATCTGGCGGGCGTGTTGCACCTGCGCAGTGGCCTCGCCTTGCCCTTTGGCGGTGCTCGCACGGTTCCTTACGTCAAGCAATTTTTCGTCGGAGGGCCATCCAGCCTGCGCGCCTGGCGCATTCGAGAGCTAGGTCCTGGCGGCTACATTCCACCCGACACCTTGCGCCCACCCTTTTTCCAAGCTGGAGACGTCCGCCTAGAATTTAATGGGGAACTGCGCTTCCCTATTTTTTGGTGGATGAAAGGAGCTGTTTTTGTAGATGGCGGAAATATTTGGACCTTACTCCCCGACGCTCAACGTCCCAACTCAGCGCTGCGCTGGGATTTTTTTCAAAATATCGCCATAGGCACGGGTTTTGGAGTGCGCCTCGATTTTAACTACTTTGTGTTTCGCTTCGATTGGGGAATAAAAGTCCGTAATCCCTACCGAAATCCGGAAAATGGAAATTACTGGATCGATTGGAGGCGCTATCGCTGGCGCGACATCAGCAATTTTAATATTGCTATCGGCTATCCCTTTTAGAGGCGGGAAAAATTCAGGAAGAGGTGCTATTCTTGTGCCGATAAATGGCGCGGCGCGGCATGTCCTAAGCAACGAAACGAAGCGCTGTCCCGTAATGGCATATAAACACAAAGAAAGGGAAGATGACAGCATCCGCGAATTGCTGCTTCAGTGCAGGCAGCAACAGCGGAGTGCCCAGTATCAGGTACACCGTCTCTTCTATAGCTATGCTATGAGCATAGCGCGGCGATACATTAGCAGCTTGGAGACAGCAGAGGAGGTGGTAAATGACGCCTTCTTCAAGGTCTTTACGAAGCTAGACCGATACGAGGAGGGCATGCCCTTTCGCTTTTGGTTGCGACGTATCGTCATCAATACTGCCATCGACCGCTTGCGCAGTTCGCTGCAGTTAGGGCCGTTGGAAGCATGGAGCGAGACCTATGAAGCTACAGAGGAAAACGGTATCTTGGAAGAACTCACGCGCGAGCAGATTTTGGCCCTGCTCGACCGCTTACCTCCTGCTTATCGCACCGTCTTCAATCTCTTTGTGGTGGATGGCTTCACGCACGACGAAATCGCTCAAATACTGAACATCAGCCCCGGAACATCGAAATCAAACTTATCGCGCGCTCGACAACATCTGCGCACCCTATTTGCAAACGACTTTAAATTTAAGAAATAGATATGCGCGATTGGGAAAAGCACTGGGCCAACCGCCTTTCAAGGGAAATGCCTTTTGCTGGGCAGGAAAGTGCATGGAGAGCCCTACGGTACCGCTTAGAGGCTGCCGACACTCGGCGCCGCTTAAGATATTGGCAGGTAGCCACAGCTAGCCTGGTAGTGCTACTGATCGCTGCGGGAGGGGCATCGTACCGACTTCATCGGCAAAATCGGCACTTGAGTACTCAGCTAGCCGAAATAACTGCTCGATGGCGAGAAAGCACGGCTCTTCCGGTTTTGCCACCCGCTGATGTTGCAGAGACGCCCTTGGCGCCTTCTTCAAAAACACCGCAGCGCCAACGTGCGAAGAGTATTTTAGAGCCTACCGAAGAGGGCGCATACAGCAACCGAGCAGCTTCGGAGGGTACATCAGTACCCGAGTCGAACCACAAAGCAGCGGAAGAGCGCCCCTCTGACGGTGTGAGATCTCTCGCGGCCCTACCGATCTTTCCCTTAGACATCAAGCCGATTCAAATGAAGGCGCCGACGTTATCCTGGTTGGCAGGTGCTCCGCGGCGCCGCGATAGCCGCCTGTGGTTAGGGCTACAAGGAACGGCTGCCTGGTCTGTCCCTCGACCCGGCCTTAGTGTTATGCAGGGTGCTGGAGTGAGCGCAGAGTACCGCTTTTTAGGGCAATGGTGGCTAACCGGTGCTGTGGATTGGCTTTCCTATGACGTACACCATTCAGATTACTTGCCTGCTGCCTTTTACCGAGAGAAACCGCCGCAGGCGTTCAAGGTTGTGATAGGTAAACCACCGGTGCCGCATCCGCTGCACGACGTGGTAGGCAATCAACGCCTGCGGTACATCAGCGCAGGGGTGCGCTACCGTCTTCCCGTGCGCTTTTGGTTGCGTCCTTCTATACAAGTAGCACATACTTGGGCCCATGTATCCCCTTCCATATACAACTACACTTTTATAGACACGTTGCCCGGCTTGCCTCCTAAACAGACTTACGCTATCACCGTGTCGCAATCTACCTCGGGGTATGCTGTCCGTGGGCTTTGGCGTTTGGGCTTTGCTTTAGAGCATGAGGCAAACGAGTGGGCCCTCCGCTTTGGCGCCCTACGGCAAGAGGCCTTTCGCGAACACTTTTACGATGCTTGGCTGTTACAAGCAGGCCTATGGTACAAATGGTAGTCCGGGTAGTGAGCCCTCGGCAATAAAATTGGCCTGCTGCCGTATCTTTGTGTGCACATGAACTTGTTTGAGCCGCACATCGAGGCGTTAGTCTTTGTATCACCGCAGCCCATCTCCGCTGCCGACATACGGGCGGCCCTGGCAGAAGCACTCGACACCGACATCGCTATAGAGACAGTCGAGGAAGCCCTTCGGCGACTTCAGGCGCGCTATCGATCACCCGAATACGCCTTTGAATTGGTGGAAGTCGCCGGCGGCTATCAGTTTTTGACCAAAGGCGCATACTACCACACGATTTCAGTGCTTTTGCGCCAGACAACGCGCCGCCGGCTTTCTCAGGCAGCCTTAGAAACCCTTGCCATCATTGCCTACCGACAGCCGGTGACCAAAAGTGAGATCGAAGCCATTCGAGGGGTGCACTGCGACTATGCCCTCCAGAAACTTTTGGACAAAGAACTTGTTGTCGTCTCGGGAAGAAGCGATGGCCCAGGACGCCCTCTGCTCTATGCCACTTCTGAAAAATTTATGGAGTATCTTGGTCTTAAGAGCCTGGCAGACCTCCCAAAGCCCAAAGATTTCAAGGTAGAAGAAAATTCCGTAGGGCCCGTTCCCGATATGGAGGGGCCCATTTCGGAACCATCCTATCCACCGTCAAATTGAAGCGCTTATGGAAATCAAACTGGTTAATCGCGTCGCTCAGAGCGGTCTTATCACCATAGATTTAGCGTCTTTCTATCCGGAAGGAGAGGTAGTAGCCTTCGATTTGAAGGACTACCTCTACATGGGCCTTGTCCTCAAGGAAAAAGATTTTCGCGAAGTGCTTAAAGGGCACGACTGGTCGCAATACGCGGGTAAGAACATAGCGGTGTTTTGTTCGGCAGATGCCATTGTGCCGCTATGGGCTTACATGCTGGTGGCGGCGTATGCCGCGCCATATGCCCACGACGTGCTTCAGGGCACGCCAGAACAGTTCTTAGAGATGGCCTTTGTAAAGCGCATTGCAGCCTTAGACCTCAGTCCCTATCAAAACAGGCGCATTGTGGTAAAAGGCTGTAGTGATCGACCCGTACCACCGGCCGCTTATGTCGAGCTCACGCGCCGCTTACAACCCATAGCGTTGAGCATTATGTTTGGAGAACCCTGCTCTACCGTTCCCGTATACAAGCGTCCCATTCAGGCATCTGTTCAGCCATAAATTGCCTCTGCCATGTCGAACCGCGCCCTATTTGTTTTGAATGCTTTACTGCTGATGGCCCTATCGGGTCTTCTTTTTTTGGCGTTCAAAGGCGATAAGACAGGGGGCTTTGCCGCTCCGCCGCAGAGCATTCGCTCCATTCGACTGGACAAAGACTTTTCTTTTTGTGGGGAGAAGCTTCCCATGGCTAACTTCGACGTTCGCCAGCGCTTGGATGCGGAGTTGCTGCGCAACGTCTACTATCATTCGGCTACCATTCTGGCCATAAAGCGCGCCAATGCCCTCTTTCCCATTATTGAGCCCATTCTCCGGGAAGAAGGGGTGCCAGAAGACCTCAAGTATTTGGCGGTAGCGGAGAGCAACCTCAGCAATGCCGTCTCACCCGCTGGGGCAAAAGGTGTTTGGCAGTTTATGAAAAGTGCCGCTGAGCAGTACGGTTTAGAGGTCAACGATGAAGTAGATGAGCGCTATCACTTGGAGAAAGCCACGCGCGCGGCTTGTCGGTACCTGAAGCGCCAAAAGGAGCTCTTGGGCAGCTGGATACTAGCTGCGGCGGCGTATAATGGTGGGCCAGGGCGCATTGCCGAAGAGCTCAAAAAACAGCGCGCGCGCTCGTTTTTCGACCTCAACTTAGCCGCAGATGAAACCATGCGCTACCCTTTTCGCATCGTTGCCCTCAAAGAGGTCATGGAAAATCCTGAAGAGTACGAGTATTTCGTCGACAAAGAGCATCTCTACCCTCCTTTATCTCCAGCCAAGGTGGTAAAGGTAGATGGTCCCATACCCAGCTGGGCTGACTTTGCTGCAGAACACGGCATTTCGTACCGCATGTTGAAAATATATAACCCTTGGCTAATTGACAGCAAGCTCACTAACAAAGAAAAGAAAGTCTACGAAATCCGCCTTCCTTTATAATATTATGGCTTACACTGAGTCCAATATGTTGCCATTGGGCACGATAGCGCCTTCTTTTTGTCTGCCCGAGCCCGCGACAGGGCGGCTGGTCTCGTTGGAAGAAATTGCAGCGGGCGCACGTGCTACCGTAGTGATGTTTCTGTGCAACCATTGCCCCTATGTCCTTTACGTCAATCCGGAGATTGTCCGCATCGTTCAAGAGTACACGCCTAAAGGCGTTGCTTTTGTCGGCATCAACAGCAACGATGCCGAGGCGTATCCGGAAGATGCTCCGGAGCGCATGCCGGCACACGCCCGAGCGGTGGGCTATACTTTTCCTTACCTTTACGATGCCACTCAGGAAGTAGCGCGCGCCTACGATGCCGCCTGCACTCCGGATTTTTATGTGTTCGACGCCGACAGAAAACTGGTATACCGCGGTCAGCTCGACAGCAGCCGACCTAAGCGCAATCCGATTGCGCCTACGGGCGAAGACTTAAGAGCGGCCTTAGACGCCGTGCTCGACGGGCGTCCGGTTAATCCTCTGCAGCGGCCGAGTGGTGGCTGCAACATCAAGTGGCGGGCTACCCAGGGTTTGAACAGTTAGGGAGAAATGGTAGAGTACCCGTATGAGGAGTACAGCCCCTCTTGCGGATACCAGCACAAGCGCTCTAACATTTGCGGCGTACCGTAAAAGAAGTTGAAATCAACCGGCCGTTCAATTCCCGGTAGGCTTCCGCGTTCGGAATACTGCCAAAATTGCCAATCGCGCGAGCGGAGGCGAGGCTGTTCTTCCGAGTAGCGGGCTATCCACAGCGGATAGTCATCCAAGTACCCGGCAAGATAGTGCTCGTAGAAATAGACGTTGGTGTAAATGATGGGTCGTATACGCAGCGCTCTTTCTACGTGTTGTAGCCAGTCGAAAGCCGCCTGAAGTACCACTTCAGCGGGCAGGCCATCCGTCGTTTCAATGTCGAGCACAGGAGCCAAATCGCCTGGCTGCAAGTCTACCGTCTTCAGATAGTGCTCTGCTTGCAGCACTCCCGGCCGATTGGGGCGCAGGTAGTGATAAGCGCCTCGCCGAATGCCTATCTCGCGCAACCACGCCCAGTTCTCCGCAAAAAGCGGGTCTTGAAAGTCACCGCCTTCCGTTGCCTTAACAAAAGCAAAGTGCAAAACTCCGCTCTGCACCAATCGCTGCCAATCGATGCGCTGCTGATGATGTGAGATGTCTATACCGGGGAGCAACATCTCCGGCACAGCTATCCATCGCGCATGGCGAACGCCTAAAGTAGGGATGAGGCACAGAAGAGCGGTGAGAAACAGGCGCATAGCCAGAGCTTTTTCGTGAGAGGTGAAGTGCAATCGGCCCGGGCAGCAAATGCTCTAACGGCGAAAATAGTGCCGTAGTTTTTTGCTAAATAAAGGTGAGGGTCAACTTTGGACGAAAGCGCCTCGTAGAAGAGTTTACAGCACAGTATTGCCGCATTCCGGCACAGTCTTTCGACGATATACGAGTTCTCTTTGCGTTTTTTCGGATAAAAGGGAGCGGTTTTTGCTGTAAGCGTCCTATCTTTGTCACATGCAGCAATTTGCCCGGCTTCAGGCCGTCCTTCTTGGACTTTCCTTTGTGCTCGCCACGGGCATGAAGACGGGGCATTTGCTGTTTCATCACGAGGGACACAGCGCCCTACCATGCTCGGCGCGTTATGAGGGAGCCAACGCGCTCCACCTTCACGACGAGCGCTATGCGGCAGAAGACTGTTGGGTGTGTGCCTTCTGGTTTGCTCTACCAGACTTGCCGCTGTCGCCAGCGCTGCAGTCGCCTCCCCCTCGCCTTTGGAAGATTGACTTTCCGCTGCTCTTAAAAGAACCAAACACGGCAGAGCCCGAACAACGCCACTTACGAGGGCCTCCTATGAAGGGATAGCTGTTTTCTGTCTCAAAAACAAGCCGGATTAAGTAAGGTCGGCACAAGCGCTCGAGGTAGTCGATGATACCCGATCGCGGAATTTATCCCTTCAAAAAGAGCAAGTTATGAGCGTTTATGCAGCGCGGCTGTGTAGCGCTATGGCCTTCTTGGGCTTGACAACAATGCCGCTGGCGGCGCAACACTGCGACCTCCTACTTCAAGGTGTCGTGTGGAGCGCTGAGAGCGGACAGCCTCTGCCGTACGCTACCATACGCATTGTCGATATAGGGCGAGGAGCTATTAGCGATGAGCGAGGAGCCTTTGCCATCGGCGATTTGTGCGAGGACTCTACCTATATGCTGCTCATCTCCCACGTGGAGTGCGAACACAGCACTCACGTGATTCGGCTGGTGGAAAACAAGGAGTTTCACTTTTACCTCCACCACCGCATCTTATCGGAGGTCGTCGTTGAAGAGCGCGCCATGAAGCCACTGCCCGCACAGGCGGTAGAAGTGGTCGGGGAGGCGCTCATAGCGCAGCGGCAGGGTATGTCGTTGGGAGAAGTACTCCGGCAGTTGCCCGGCATGGCAGTACTGAATACTGGAACGACCATCGCCAAGCCGGTCATTCACGGGTTACATTCCAACCGGATAGCCATTGTGTCCAGTGGGTTGGCGTTAGAGGGGCAGCAGTGGGGCTCCGAACATGCACCGGAGATAGATCCATTTATGGCTCAGCGCATTTCGGTAGTAAAGGGTGCTGCGGGTGTCCGCTACGGCGTAGGCGCTATGGCAGGCGCTATTGTATTGGAGCCAGCACCGCTCCGAAGGCAGCCGGGGTGGAGTGGATGGCTCTACGGAGGGATAAGCACGAATGGTTTAGGGGGCACTTGGGCTGGCGCGGTGGATTGGAAGCCCAAAAGCAGTTCCTTGGCCCTTCGGCTCCAAGGCACGGCTAAGCGCAGCGGCAACTTGCGGACACCCGACTATTGGCTGGGCAATACAGGAGCGGCCGAGCTGAACTTTTCGCTTCTGTCGGAATGGAAAACAGGCTCCTGGCGGCAAGAGGTAGGGCTGAGCCGCTTCGCCCAGCGCATCGGCATTCTTAGAGCCGCGCACATAGGGAATTTGACCGATCTGCAGCGCGCTATTGAGAGCCCAATTCCGCTCAATAATGACGACCGGTTTACCTATGCTATCGACCGGCCATTCCAACGCATCCAACACTACACGATGCGCTATCGCGCCACCCGCGCTCTGTCCGACCACTGGCGGTTCAGCAGCCAATATGCGCTCCAGTTCAACCTCCGCGAGGAGTACGACATTGTGCGCCGCACCAGCAGCGCCGCCAACAAGCCACAACAACGCTTCCGCATCTGGACGCATACCTTAGACGCCTATTGGGAGCACGCCCCTCGAGGACACTGGGAAGGCAGTTTGGGCTTGCAAGGCATATACCAGTACAATCTGGTAGGACGCGGCGGCCTGATTCCCGACTACCGCAACATCGGAGGAAGCCTGTGGGTGCTGGAGCGTTGGCGCCACTATCCCAAACCGTGGGAAGTGGAACTCGGCCTGCGCTACGACTATCGGCGAACGGCGGCAAGCACGACCGGAAGGCTATACGATGTGGATACGACGGTGCACTTTGGCGGTTGGTCGGGCAACATAGGCGTCGTCAGGCGGATAGGCCAGCACGGGCGATGGACCCTCAACACAGGGCATGCGTGGCGCCCACCGCACGTCAACGAGCTCTTTGCCCGTGGCGTGCACCACGGCGCCGGCACCTATGAAGAAGGGCGCTCCGACCTGCGTCCGGAAAAGGCATGGAACACCAACATGTCAATCGCTTACGAACGCGGGCACGGGGCCATCACAGGGACCATCTTCCGCAATCAAGTGCGGAATTTTATCTATTTAGACCCCCAACGAACCTTGGTGCTGACCTCTCGCGGGGCCTTTCCCGCTTACTTTTATGCGCAGGCAGACGCCGTCCTATACGGCGCAGATGTCTCGGCAACCATACCATTGATAGGCAGCTTGGCTGTGGAGGCTCGCGCCTCGCTGCTGCGCGCTTATCGCACAACGGCCGACTCGATAGAGCAGATGGGCGGCCGTGATTGGCTCCCCCTTATGCCTGCCGACCGCTTTCAATACGGCCTATATTGGAAACACCGCCGCGACGATGCACCTGCTCCGCCCGCGTATGTGCGCCTCAGCGCCAACACTGTCTTACATCAGAGACGCATACCCATCCAGGGCTTGCTTAAAGAAGCTCCGCCCACCTTTACTGTGTGGAGCATGGAAGCCGGATACTCCTTCCCTTTGCGCAAACACTCGTCCCAATATTTGGAGACCGGACTTACCGCGCGAAACCTTACCCAAACGCGTTATCGCGAATACTTGAACTTTTTCCGATTCTTCACCGACGAGCCCGGGCTCAATGCGAGCCTGTGGTGTAAATGGCATTTTTAAAAACTTCTCATCTCATTAAAAATTGCACACTCTATAACTATGAATACTGCACTGATCAGAATAGGCTTTTTGCTTGTGCTCTCTTTAGCGCTCACTGTAGTGGCGTGTAGGAAAGACGATGATACCGAAAATGAGGTGATCACAACGGTTGTGGTGCACCTGCAAGCGGTGGACGGCTCTTTCGACCGAGAGTTCACCTGGAACGACTCAGATGGCGACGGCGGAAATCCACCGGCGGTAGACGATATCACCTTACCCGCCAACAAAGAGTTTAATGCTCGCGTTCACTTTTACGACCGCAGTAAGTCGCCAGAAGTGGACATCACGGAGGAAGTCGAAGAGGAGAGCGATGAGCACCTGATTGTCTACAAAGTTAGCGGTGCGGTTAACCTCACTATCATGCCGACCGACACCGATAAGAGCGGCCGGCCTTTCCGGCTGAAGACACGGTGGACAGCAGGAGCTGCCTCTACGGGCTCTGTCCTCATCACCCTCCGCCACGAACCGGATAAGTCAAGCCCAAACTTAGACCTCACAGGGAGCGTCGATGCTGAAGTAGAGTTTCCGGTTCGAATTCAGTAATTTTCTCGAGTGTTTGCGCATCTACACCATGAGCTATCCCGAAAATTCGGGATAGCTCATACTTTTATCAACGAGGTAGGAAAGAAGCGATAGCGCCGGACCTCTTCGAGGGCTTAGAGAGCCAAGACTAACGAACCAAGATATCGCATATCAGACCCTGGTAGACCTGCACGCCTCCCTATGCAGGTCACTTCTCTCCCTGTGTCGGAGACGAAGAAGATGCGCTCAAGCTATCTTAAAGCTCCGAAATGACTTACGCGCTTTATTTAAGTATCTGAAACCGAATGGGCAACACAAAACGCACGTTCACCTTCACACCGTTATGCTCGCCCGGTATCCAGTTGGGCATAGCAGATACGACCCGAACCGCCTCGGCGCCACATCCGCCCCCGATATCCTTGAGTATTTCGACAGAGGAAATCTGCCCCTCTGTATTCACGACAAAGCGCACCACTACAATACCCTGAATATTATTCTCTAAGGCGATACGCGGATATCGGAGATTCTCGAGGAGATACTTCATTAGGGCCTCCTCTCCACCGGGGAATTCGGGCTTTTTTACGACGAACTCGTATATTGGCTGCTCCTCTCGTGGTTTGGGCGGCGGCGGTGGTGGCGGCTCAGGAGCTTTGGAAGGGTCGGGCAAAGCCACTTTTAGATCGGGGCTGCCCTCTTGTGTCATGCGGCTGGGGTTTGCTCTTTTCAAATCCTCCACGGTGGGTAATTCCTCCTCGTCGCGCACCTCCTCATCGGCCTTGACGACCGGCTTCATGAATTTCACCGTGCGCACTTGGGGCGGCGCTACTGAGGCTCTTTGGGTTTTTCCGGCTCAGCTACTGGAGGCGGCGCTTGCAGCTGGGCGTAAGGTGTTACGCTCACCTCTACCCGCATTTCTGAAGTAGGCTCTCGGCGGCTGCTTTGTAGGAGTAGCCACATCAAGGGAGAACCATATAGCAGGCCAAGTATAAGAAGACTTCCTCCTACACTCCTGAGAAGATGTGCGAGCCGACGCCAGCAGAGTATGTAGGCTCCGTACTCCTTATTCTTCAGAGCGAACAACACTTCTTCGAAATTGTCAGAGCGAAATGTATCGTCCATAGCAGAGCGGTTTAGTAAAGCTGGCTATATTACTTAGGTAGGCGTGCGCCCGCCTGCTGCAGGAGGCCGAGTTCTTCCTCATGGAGATTGTCTATAGCATAGCGGCCGATACGGCTGATGTTCATCTCGTCGAGCAGCGCTACTACGTTTTGAAAAGTGCAGTCGGGATGGGGCTTAATAAGTACAACAGGTTTATCCGTTTTGCTGGCGAAATCCTTAAGTACGGCGCGAATGCCGGTAGGATGATAGTTCGACGGTCGAATGGCGGCAAGAGCGAGCAAGCCGCGGTAGTAGTACAGTTGGTCGTCGGGCAAAACTATTAGCGTGAGCGCCTGAGAAGCCTTGACCGATTGTACTTCCTGGGTGCGGGTCTGTGCATCGTCGGGCACCGGCATGACTAATTCCATTCCGCGCGGACGGTACATAGTAGTTGAAAGCATGAAGAAAGTCAGCAACAAAAAAGCCATATCTACCATCGAGTTCATGTCGGTGGTAATACCCGCCTTTTCTTTTACCCGCCCTAACCGCCGCAGGCGATTGGGATTGGGAAGTTCATCAATATCCAGCATCGTCGGTCATCTTGTTGGGCTGCGTAATGAGGGTAAAGCGCAGCACATTCAGTTCGGTTAAGGTATTGATCGCCTTTTCCACCTTCTTATACGGCGCATGGGCATCTGCCTTAACGGCTATGCGCAGGCGAGGGATGGTAACGCGAGCCAGCACAATCCAGTCGGCCAATTCGTTTTTTTCGCCTACGGTGGGTATGCCCGGCTGAGGAAAGTGTTTGCGCTGCTCCGGCGGTGTCTGCAGGAGGGCGCGCAGCTGGCTGCTCGGTACACCAAAACCCGATAGCGCCTCAAAGGCCCGATACTCTGCCTCTGTGTAAGCTATCTGATGGACCTGGCCGTGCTGCTGCAACCAAGCGCGTCGCGCCTGCGGAGTTGCCATGCTGAGATAAGTCCGCCCTTCGCGGTCTATCGATATGGTGAGCAGGTCGGTCATAGGCAGGTTAAGTCCAGCCACCGACCGCGGCATCTGCACGCTTACAACCTCTCCCGTCTTAAAAGTGGTAGCCAACAAGAAGAACGTGACCAGGAAAAAGGCCATGTCCACCATTGGCGTCATGTCTATTGAGGGCGTTCTCGGGTGCGATAGGGTGCTAAATCGCATCGCTGGGCTCTTTTTAGTCGGCGAAAAACTTAATCTTTAGGCTATGGATAATGCTAAAGGCAACCTCGTCGATCGTGTAAGTGATGCGCTCGATTTGCTTGTTGAACGAGTTAGTTATAGAACACGATGGTGAAGGCAGCAGTGGTAATACCCAAAGCAGTGGTAACCAGCGCCTGCGAAATACCGCCTGCGAGCCCCACCGGGTCGGGCTCGCCTACCCGCGCTAAGGCAGCGAATGCCCGGATCATACCGGTAACTGTGCCCAACAGACCCACTAATGTGGAAATCTGCGCCACCGTACCTAAGATAAACATGTTGGTACTGAGCTCCGACACCTCCAACTGGGTAGCTTCTTCCAGCTCTTTCTGAATGAGGTAAATGTCCTTCTGGTCGATATCCTTACTCGACTTTCGGCTCAAGAATACTTCCGTACCCGTCCGAACTACACTTCCAACAGCTCCGCGCTGCTCGTCGCTCACCGCCACCAGCTGCGCATAGTCGTCTGCCGCCAAAGCCGCTTTGACTTTTTGGACAAAACCCCTTAGGTCGCCCTGCCCGCGCGATAGGCGAAGCGATAGATATCGCTCAATAATGTATACTAACGCAATGAATTGAAAGCTAAGCAACGGAATCACTAAAGGACCACCCTTATAGATAGTACCCAACACGTTCCCTTTAATCGGTTCTCCCTGGATATTGCCCCCTTCGAAGTTCGACGGATGGCCTAACACATAAGTGTAGACTAAATACCCAAAAACCACCAAGAGGGGCAAGACCACGTAAGCCAGTTTTGCATTGATGTTCTTCACGACGCAGTGCTGTTTTACAGGGTTAAAGTTGGTGTTTCAGACTTTCTCGAGGGAGTTTCCTGTATCAGCGAACGAGCTAATTTTTTTCATTGCGCGCAGCGACCGCTTTCCGTAAAGCCCTTCTCAGAAAGAGCGCTCACCTTGCGGATATGTGGGAACTTCTACCTTTGCGCCATGAGCCATGCCTTTTCTGAGTTTGTTGGGCTGTTTCCCCCTATCCACATGCCGATCGTTCTGGGCGAAGACACCCACCATATCTTCTCTCAGGAAAACAAGCCGCTGCCACAACACATAGTGGAGCAGTTTATCTCGCCGTTAGAGGCCTCTTCAGCGAGCGATGAGTTTGTTGAATACGTGCCGTGTCTGTCTATTGCCGGCACAGAGGGATTCGTTGCGCTTATTTGGTGGAAGGCCGCTTTGTTGAGCTATGAGTATATTTTAGCGACGTTTACACTTCAGGGGGAACTTATCGATCGACGTGTCATTGCCTTTACGCGCGTCAAAGAGGGAGCCATTTTCCGCGCCATGGCTACCATCGACGAAGATTGGAACATCTTCATCGCCGAAGGTGAAGCTTCTGGAGAAGACGACTCCTTCGATGCGACGACCTCGCGCATGCGCGAATTAGAGCTGATGCCCGATGGGCGCATTGTCTGACTTTTGATTGCCTGTGCTTTTGCCCATTCTGCGATATGCTACGAAGAAGAGATTTCCCTACGCCATATTTTGGGACAGCGCTGCTGTGTCTGTTCTCTGCAGCGAGCCTTTGGGCTCAGCCGATGGAGCAAACGCGCGCCCGAATAGTGCCGACAACTCCATCGGAGTGTCGTGTGGAGCCACCCAACTGGTGGATCGGGATGCAGCATCGCCGCGTCGAAGTGCTGTTGCATCGACCAGGGCTCCACGCCTTCGACGTGCGCTTAGGGCGAACTCGAGGAGTCGTCTTGGAGCGCATCGTCCGCGGAGATAGCCCTAACTACTTATTCCTCACCCTGAATATATCGCCCAAGGCGCCGCCGCAAGAGGTACCTATTTTGCTACAGCACCGCGATAGTGCGGAGATGGCTTTTACCGTTCCGTTTTCCCTACTAGCCCGAGATGCAGCGCCCAAGGCTCAGGGGTTAACCTCTCGCGACGTGATCTACCTCATCATGCCCGACCGCTTTGCTAACGGCGACCCTTCGAACGACAACATTCCGGGCATGCTCGACACGTTAGCACGCGACTCCTTGTTGGGCCGACACGGTGGTGATCTAAAGGGCATCCTCGACCGATTGGACTACCTCCAAGACTTGGGGGTCACAGCTATTTGGCTAAATCCAGAATTGGAAAACGACCAAGCGCAGGCGTCGTATCACGGCTATGCCATTACCGACCTTTATCGGATCGACCGCCGCTTGGGCACCAACGAACTGTACCGACAACTGGTACGCGCCTGTCATCAGCGCGGCATGAAGGTGATACGCGACGTAGTGCCCAACCATATCGGCAACAACCACTACTGGATGCGCGACTTACCCATGCGCGACTGGATAAACACCTGGCCGGAGATGACCCAGACCTCCTATCGCGCCACTACCCTATTGGATCCGTACGCTTCTGAATATGACCGCAAGCGATTCAGCGACGGCTGGTTTGTGCCTACGATGCCCGACCTCAACCAGCGCAATCCCCACGTAGCCACCTATCTTATCCAGCAAGCTATCTGGTGGGTGGAATACGCTGGTATCGATGCCTTCCGCATCGACACCTATACGTATCCCGATCAAGCCTTCATGAGCCGCTTCTGCCGAGCCCTGCGCACGGAGTACCCTACCCTATTTCTATTTGGCGAAATCTGGGAGCACGGCGTTATCCCGCAGGGATTTTTTGCCGACAATCAGCCCATGCGGCGCGCGCAGTTCGACTCTGACCTCCCTAGTGTGCTCGACTTTCAGCTCTGCTTTGCCCTGCACGAGGCGCTCACGCGCGAACAGGGCTGGACGGAAGGCGTCTCTCGGCTATACTACACCCTCGTAAAAGACTATTTCTACGAAAACCCCATGCACAATGTCGTCTTTGTAGACAACCACGACTTTACTCGCTTTTTCTCTGCGGTAGGTGAAGACCTCCGACGTTGGAAATGCGGCATCGCCTGGCTGCTAACTACACGCGGCATACCCCAGCTTTATTACGGCACTGAAATCCTCAGTACCGGCTTTGAAGCGCCTTCGCACGGCAATATTCGAAAGGACTTTCCCGGCGGATGGCCCGACGACCTGGTGAATAAGTTTATACCCGAAGGGCGAACAGCCCAAGAAACCGAGGCCTTCTCTTTTCTGCGCACCCTGCTCCACTATCGGTACCGCACACCAGCCCTTTATGCTGGAAAGCTGATGCATTTCGTACCCGAGCGCGGGGTATACGTCTATTTTCGATACGACGACGCTAAAACCATCATGGTCGTATTGAACACGGCCAAAGAAGACCGAACGATCGACTTGGAGCGCTTCGCGGAGCGACTTCAGAAGTTTCGCCGAGGTATGGATGTGCTTCGCGGAGAAACGCTCGAGCTGAATAAGACGCTGGACATCCCCGCCTATAGCCCGTTGGTGCTGGAGCTCCTGCCGTAAGGATACGCCGGAGCGCACCTAAGCGGGAATTACTCCCTCTTTTAAGTGACATAGAGAAGCAGGCCCTTCAGGTAAGCGCCTTCTGGATGGTAAATGTTGACCGGATGATCGGCACCTTGGGAGAGGTACGCCAATACTCGAACGGGGCGTCTCACCTCGATAGCGGCAGCCAGTACCGTGCTTTCGAACAGGTCGCGCCCGACCACTTGCGAGCAGGAGAAGGTAAACAGAAAGCCGCCCGGTGCGACGCGCCGCAAGGCCGCTGCGTTGAGGCGCTTGTAGCCCTGCACGGCTCGGTGACGTGCGTCCAAACTTTTGGCAAATGCCGGCGGGTCGATGACGACGATATCGTAAAAGTCATTTGTGTGGTGCAAAAAGTGCATGGCATCCTCCACAAAAGCCGTATGCTGCCCGGCATAAGGCTGATTTAGGGCGACATTTTCTTCTAACAGAGCAATCGCCTTGGAAGAGCTGTCCACGGAGTGCACCAAAGCAGCACCTGCCTTCAGAGCATAGCAGGAGAACCCACCGGTATAAGCAAAGGCATTGAGCACGGACTTGCCGGCGGCCAATTGCGCTAGCCGCTGGCGGTTGTCGCGCTGGTCGAGGAAAAAGCCGGTCTTTTGCCCACCCTCCCAATCGACAAAAAAGCGCACGCCGTGCTCGACGACAATGCATCGCTGCTCAGACGCACGGCCGAACAAATAGCCGTTCTGCACGCCAGCGCCGTATTCCTTAGGCAGCACTTCGCGGCTCTTGTCGAAGATAGCTTCTATCGATAAGGGCGCAATTTGCCGCAGCGCCTCTGCGATGGTAAAGCGCTGCCGATGCATGCCCACACTATGGCACTGCAGTACCGCAGTGCGACCGTATATATCGACAACCAACCCTGAAAGCCCATCGCCTTCTCCGTGCACCAACCGATAACATCCGTGAGCGGTTAATCCTAAGCGCTGGCGCACGTCGTAAGCAGCGCGCAACCTCTCTGCCCAAAAAGCAACCGACGCAATATCGGCCGCCTCAAAAGCGAGCAGTCGGGCGGCAATGCTGCCTCGATGAAAATGGCCCACGCCGCACAACTGTCCTCGACTGTCAAATACTTCGACGATATCGCCATCGGAAGCCGCCTCAGGCAATTCCTGCAACGCGCCAGAAAAAATCCACGGGTGAGAGCGGCGCACTGAAGCCTCCTTCCCCGGTTTTAAATACAATCTCATAGCCGACAAAGGTCGCAGATTTGAACCACGGCGAGGTGCAGATATTTGCCTCCCGATAATTTAAAGGAGCAAGGCGGCGCTTTATGTTTCCTGGAGCCCTTGTGCATCTGCCGCCGTGGCTCAATTTTTGATGCAATGCCTCTCGCATAAGCGCTTTACTCCTCTTTCTTACCTTCAAAATACATTCTTCCATGAATCGATATACCCTCGTCTCGGTCGAGTTGTGCTGCTTTCTTGCGGTATTTGCAACGCAGACGCTGCTTAGGGCAAATAACATCTATTTGAAAAACGGTCAAAACTACTGCATCCTTTCCGATACGAACTCGGTAGAAATAATCTGCCCACAAGACACCGTGCTGTATTTACCCAAAGGACACTGTAGTGTAAAGTACACGTACAGCGTGACAGCGCTGAGTGGAGGCGATACTTTGTCCCCTATCCGAGTGAGTGGCCTGCCTTCTGGCGCGGACTTCCCCTTTGGCATCACAGAGAACCACTTCAAGGCCTTCAATACTCAGGGCGACACGGCCAGCTGTACTTTTACAGTGGAGGTGCAGCTGCAGCCGCTGTCTGTAGCATGCCCAGAAACGGCCACTGTCTATTTAGGGCCAGAATGCTGGACGACAGTACGCCCCGAAATGTATTTTTTGGAGGATAGCTACCATTCCTGCCCAGAGAAGCTCGGCGCCATGCGGACAGACCCGCTTAAAGAGGGCCCAGCCTTCTTCGATAGCCAAGACCTTGGCCTTCAAAACTTTTACATTGTCCTCATCGACAGCTTGTTGGAGCAGATGTGCTTGGTAGAAATTGTCGAGGTGCGCGATACCGTGCCGCCAACGCTCGCTTGCGTAGATCTGCAGATACCCTGTCTTGTGCCGAGAGAGCACCTCACACCCACCTTTTTGCGCGACTCGTTGGGCATTGCTGAAGGCTATCCCAACATTTACGAGGGCTGTCCAGGCGATGTGAGCGTTTTATTTAGCGATGTGTACCAGGCGTATCCGTGCGACTCGATGGAGAAGGCTGGGCTTCTTCGGCGCTTTTGGACGGTGGTCGATGCGCAGGGAAATTTCAGCACCTGCATCCAGCGCATCGAGCTGGTGCGCGACGCAGATAGTGCCGTATTGCCCGCCGACACGACGGTGCTGTGCTCCGCCTCCACCTTGCCTGAGGCTTTGGGTAGACCTTTTTTTCAGGTGGGCGAGCGGCAATACTTCATCGGCGATAGCGCCGTATGTGGTATAGGGGTCAGCTACGAGGATGCGCTCTTGCCGGAGTGTGGCGGGCGTAGCGGGCTGATGAAGCGGCTTTGGACAGTGTACGACACCTGTCGGCTCAACGACCCCGACGCGATGCAAGTCGGTGAGCAAGTGATCGAGCGCATAGACACCTTGGGCCCTATTGCAGATTGTCCACCTATCGTGGGGGCTACGTTGCTGGCGGGCGGTTGTTCCGGTCCTGTGGAATTGCCGGGTATCGTTGTTACCGACCATTGCTCCCCGGTGGTTCGAGCTGTACTCCATTGGAACAATGCCGACTCTTCGGAGGCGAATTTGACGCCTCCCTCAACCCAAGATACCTCTTCCCTGAGCGTTGTTGCTGTATTCGACACCTTGCCCGATCTCTCTGCCGGCCTACTGCCGATGCGGCTATTGGCATACGACTCGTGCGGCAACGCGGCCACATGTCTCTTTTCGCTGGACGTACGCGATCAGACGCCGCCTACGGCTAAGTGCAAGAGCACTGTCACTGTATTAGCAGACAGCACAGGGGCAGGCTCTATCTCAGCGTCGATGTTCGACGACGGCTCCGAGGACGATTGTCGCTCTGCCGTTCAATTTAAGGTGCGGCGACAAGCAGTGAGCGCGTGCGATACGATCGGCTACTGGGACGACCGCTTAACCATCTGTTGTGCTGACGTAGGACATCCCTTCCCAGCGGTTGTACGGGTATACGATGCAGCACTGCCCATGGGGCCCGTCTCGGATACCATTGCCGACATGCATTTTGCCGAATGTACTACCACCGTAGAAGTACTCTACGACTATCCACCCTCTTGTCAGGCACCGCCCGATACGATAGTGGTGTGCGCCGAGTTTGACCCCACGCTCGACAGTTACGGCATCCCTGTGCTCTCTTGCGGGCTCGACGCGATAGCTGTAGAGCTGGACACCTCTTTATTTCAATGGTCGTGCGGCATAGGTACGTTGGTGCGCACCTTTCGCGTTTTCGACAGCAATGGCCAAAGCAGTACCTGTAGCCAGCGTATCATTGGAGTAGGCGCTCCGCGGTATTTCATCCGCTTTCCCGACGATGTCGAATGGCTGAACTGTCGGCCACCTATAGACACGTCTTATCGCCCAGTAATTTTGGGCGAAGGTTGTGAGGATGTCGTCATCTCCTTTACCGACAGCGTGGAGGCCGACGTCTTAGATGCTTGCCTTTACATTGTGCGGACCTGGACGGTATACAATCGCTGCACCTACGACCCTACTGGAGCGCTCATCGAAGTGCCTAATCCCTCGCCCTCGCCTATTGCCCAAGACCCTGCCAATTCGACCGGCCCTATTATGTCGGCTCCCGGCACTACGGGCGACTGGTCGCCTTCGATGGTGGCCATCCGCCCCGGCGAAGACCCGACTGACTATAGCGCCTTCTGGTCGGCCGATGCCAACGGATACCAGTACGTGCAATACATCAAAGTCGTAGACGGAGAAGAACCCACGCTCGATTGTCCAACGCACCAAGTGTGGCCTGACATCACTGCGGGCGACCTCAACTTCTGGAGTTCCAACGGCCTGGATATTTGTGAGGCGGAGGTGAACACTGGCATCATTGTCACAGATAATTGCTCTGCCGACAGCATGCACATCCGCTTCGAGCTCTTCTTAGACTTAGATGGCAACGGGACTCAAGAGACAGCGGTGAGGGAGCTTCCTGTACTCCCTCCCGGCACCTTGAAATACAACAATGTCAACGGTTCTGGAGAGGATTTCTCTTTCGATAATCGGAATATCCCTGCTGATCAGAAGTACCGCTTTGTCCTGTTGCAAACCACCCGAGGCGACACCGTAGAAGGGCGCCTCGTCTGGAAGGCACTCAGTGCCGACACTCCTCTCGCGCCTAAGTTACCTCGAGGTATCCACCGAATTTCGTGGGAAATAACCGATAGGTGCGGCAATGTCGCTGCCTGTTCCTACACGGTTCAGGTGGGAGATCCTCCATACAGCTGTGCACCTTATCGAACGGATACTATCCGAGGCGAAGTTCAAATGCCCAACGGGCAGCCTCTGCCCTCAACCTTTATCGAAGTTTCGGGCACGGCGGCCTTCAGTGGGCCTTTCACTCTTTATTCGGTGACGGGCAACGATGGCCTGTTCTCCGTAGTTGTTCCTGGCGCAGTCGGCTACACCGTCACCCCCACGCGCAACATTGCATATCTCGACGGGGTTACGACGTTTGACTTGTTGCTGATCAACAAGCATATTCTCAATATCGAGCTGCTACCTACACCATACCGAATCATCGCCGCTGACGCTAACAGCTCACGCACCATCACTACCTTCGACCTACTGGAGCTGCGCAAGCTGATCTTGGGCATTTACGATGAATTGCCGCAATCGCCTTCTTGGCGCTTCGTGCCGGCGGCTTATGTCTTCCCCGACCCGCAACAGCCTTTTGCCATGCCTTTTCCCGAGCGGATCGCTTCAGCGGACTCGATACCCATCCGCTTTATCGGCATAAAGGTAGGCGACGTAAACGGCAGCGCTACGGGTCTCGGGCTGGGGAGCGCGGAGGATCGCGCCCTAGCGCCGTTCTATTGGGAGATAGAAGACCGATCTTTTGAAGCTGGAGAAGTGTTTGACATCGCGCTGCGGGGTGGCGAAGCCATCGCCGGCATACAAGGGACGTTAGAATTCTCGGGCTTACAGGTGCTGGAAATACCGTCGGAAGCCGGATTTGACGAAGAACACTGCGCGCTGTGGGACGACGGCCATCGCCTCACGTTCAGCTGGGATGCTGGCGGTACGCCGACGCTGCGCTTGCGCGTGCGCGCGCTGCGAAGCGGCCGCCTAAGCGAGCGAATGTTTCTCACCGCTACGCCTACGCCTGCTGAAGCCTATTCCAACACGTTGGACCAAACACTTCGCCCCACGCTGCGCTTCTTGCCACAAGTACCCGCTGGCGAAGGGAAAGGAGCAATTACCCTGCACAGCTGGCCTAATCCCTTTGCAGACGGCACCCAAGTCTCTGCTTATTTCCCGGAGGAAACCTGGGCACACCTGCGCCTTTGCGACGCTTCGGGCAGAGTGCTTTGGGAAAGGGCGTCTTTTTTCCCTGCGGGCACGCAGGTAATTTCGATAGGAGCACACGAACTGCGCGAGCGCCGAGGGGTGCTCCTGTTGTCGTTGGAGACAGCCCGGACATTCGTTGTCCATCGCCTGCTGCGGTTTTAGCGCCGTTTTCTGCCAATGATTTCGAACGCTTGTTCGAGGCGATATCCCTGCTCATCCACTACGGTGAGCGTGTGCATGCCAACGGAGGGCAAGAGAGCCATCTGATGAAACTGGCGGGTACTGCCCACATACGCTCCGTCTAAGTGCCAGAACACCTCCGCGTTGGGGCGGCGATGGGCCAAGTGAAAGACGACGCGGCTGGGTTGGCCGTCCAAATCCACCGGTATGTAGATACGCCGCAGCTCTTGGGGGTAGATCAGCTGCATCGGGCAATGTTGCAGCGAGATGGCCGCCGCTGAGCAGTTGGGGTGCCAGGGAGGAGGTGGCTGATAGGTGGGATTTCGGCGCACATAGTAGTACTCCTGCCGAGGCGGCAACACAAACCAAGGCAGATGGCGCATTTGAGCAGGGTCGGCACAGGCACTACTCACTTGCCATTGACCATCGAGGGACAAATGAAGGAGCTGGTGGAAGGAACAGGCGGGCGCATGCAGCCCTTTGCGAGGTATCCACGCCGAGTCCACCTCGCAGTATGGGCCTGGCCGAAAGCCGCTCTGGCGACAGACAGCCGCACGCGCCATATCGTCGTAGGGCGGGTCAAACCAGCGCCCATCATAGGGCAAGAACTCAAAAACCTCGAACAGGATAGGTGCGGCCACCTCTATGCCAATGAGGCCGGGGCGCCCTTCGCCGTCGGCATTACCTACCCAAACGCCCACGGCATATCGGGGGTTGACGCCTATTGCCCAGGCATCGCGAAAGCCGATACTGGTGCCCGTTTTCCAGGCCACTCGGCGGCTTCCCTGAAAGTGTTCCCATTGTCCGGCGCCTAAGGGGCGCTCTAGGCGCTGCATCGCTTCGAACGCATGCCATATGGCTCCAGCGCCCGGTCCGTTGGGTTGCTGCTGCAAGCGCTCCGGCGGAGGCACGTCGTCGGCAGAAAGCAGCGCTGGAGCAAAGTCGGTGGCGCTGTACCGACCGTTGCGCACATACCAGCTGCCCAGGCGCCGCGCCATACCTGCATAGGCATTGGTGACTTCTAATAGGTTGGCCTCTCCGCCGCCCAAGATGAGCGATAGGCCGTAATGGCTCGGCAGTTTAGTAAAAGTAGACAGGCCCAACTGACGCAGGTTGAAGTGAAATTTTTCCACGCCGTAATCTCTCAGCAGGCGCACAAAGGGCACGTTGAGCGAGCGGGATAAGGCTCGATGAGCGGGCACGGCGCCGTCGTAGTCGGCCCTAAAGTTTTCGGGCCGATAAGGGCCCAGCTGAGTGGGCGTGTCTTCCAGGAGCGCTCCGGGTAGGATGAGACCTTCTTCGAGGGCCATGGCATAGAGGAAAGGCTTTAAGATGCTACCCGTGCTTCGCGAAGCGGCGATGATGTCGACAGCTTCTCCGTGTTCCGCTCCGGCTCCCGGAGCATTTCCCACGTAGACGAGTATGCGCCCAGTGCTTACCTCCTCTACCAGGATTGCCAAGTTGTAGATGCCGTTTCCTTGATAAAGGGCCTGCCAGCGCTCGGCGATAGCGGTAGCCTGCTGTTGCCAGGCGCGACGGATATAAGTTCGAATGCGGAAACCTTGTCCTTTTACAGCGTTTTTACTCAGTCGGTCGAGTAAATGCGGAGCCATATTGGGCAGCGGTAAGGGCGCTTCGGGCAGCGGTTCTTCCTTGGCCAAGGCGCAGGTTTCCAAGGAGATCTTTCCCTCTCGGCAGAGCCGTTCGAGCAGGCGATTGCGTTTTTGCAAGAGCCGCATTCGATTGCGCCCCGGATGGATGAGCCCCGGGCTGTTGGGCAGCACGGCCAAAGTAGCTGCTTCGGCCCAGGAAAGTGCTTGGGGTGCCTTGCCGAAGTAGCGCCAACAGGCAGCTTCCAGTCCCACAACGTTGCCGCCAAAGGGCGCGTGGGCAGCATATAGCCTTAGGATTTCCCGCTTCGAATAGGTGAGCTCTAAGCGAGTGGCCATAAAGATTTCAACCGCCTTTTCCCACCACGTGCGCGGCGGATTACCGCGTGCTAAGCGAATGACTTGCATCGTCAAGGTGCTGGCGCCACTCACTTTTCGCCCCTGGCGCAGGTTCGTCCACAGAGCGCTCAACAAGCGGATCGGATCTACACCTGGATGCCACCAAAAACGCTTGTCCTCAAAGGCGACCACACAGGTAGCGTACTTTTCCGGGACCTCACCGACCGGAAAGCGCCATTGCCCGTCGGCTGCAATGCGCGCGCTAAGCAGCTGCCCGCTCTCGTCCTCTAACACTACCGACAGAGGCGCATAAAAGAGCGGCCGCGGCAAACAAAAAAGCCACACCGTCAATAGACCTATACCTATTGCTGTTGCCTTAGGGTGCGACCAAACCCACTCATAGCACTGCAAGACAGCGCGCCGCCATTTAGAGGTTTCTTTTTTCAAGAGGAAACTTTCGCTCCGCTTTTTGGGTAAAGATACTGGCTTTTGAGATATGAAATAGAGGGCGGTTACTTCTCGCGCTCACTTTGGAACGCCCCTTGCAGCAGGAGGAGGGCGTGTTTTCGCTGCTGCTCGAAAAGAGAATTCGCCGCAATTTTACGTCGGCACTGCAACGGAAAGAATGGTATTTGTGCCTTTGAACAGATATTTGTGCTATGCGCCAAATCAAGATAACCCACAACATTACCTCGCGCGAGAGCATAGCGTTAGATCGGTACTTAGCGGAGATCAGCAAGAAGCCGCTGTTGACGCCGGAACGGGAGGTGGAGCTAGCGCGCCGTATTCGAGAGGGCGATGAGGATGCTCTGCGCGAACTTACGGAGGCCAATCTTCGCTTTGTGGTTTCGGTAGCCAAACAGTATCAAAACCAAGGTCTAAGCCTTCCCGACCTCATTAACGAAGGGAACATAGGGCTCATCAAGGCGGCACGGCGCTTTGACGAGACGCGGGGCTTTAAATTTATCTCCTATGCCGTGTGGTGGATACGGCAGAGTATCCTGCAGGCTATTGTGGAGAACAGCCGCATTGTCCGCATGCCGATGAGCCGCGTGAGCTCGTACAACAAGGTGTTGGATGCCCATTCTTCGTTCATTCAGACGTTTGAACGAGAGCCCACCGACGAAGAGTTGGCCGAGCTGCTGAACATGTCTGTCAAGGAAGTGCAAGTAGTGTTGGCCTCGACGATTCGGCACGTTTCGGTGGATGCCCCGCTGCCCACGGCGGAGGAAGGTGAAGCGACCTTGTTGGACGTGCTGGCGGCCGAGGACGTGCTCAGCCCAGAAAACGATCTGATGGTAGAGTCGCTGCAAAAAGAGATTGCTCAGGGGTTGGCGTCGCTCTCACCTCGAGAGGTAGAGATCGTTTCGGCCTTCTACGGCCTAAACGGCCAGAAGGCGCTCTCTTTGGACGAGATAGCAGAAGCCTTTAACCTCTCCCGCGAGCGCGTTCGACAGATCAGAGAGCGCGCCTTGCGCCGGCTGCGAAAGGCGTACAACCGCAACGCGCTGCGCACTTATCTGGGTTGAGGTAGATTGCAGCCCTTAGCATACCTTCGCGGCGCCTTTTCATGCACTCAACGGAATGAACCTGGCTCTCGATATCGGCAACACGCGCATTAAAGCGGGATGTTTTGAGGGGAAACAGTTGGTGAGCACCGAAGTTTGGATGGGCCATCCGTGGTCAGAAATCTTGCAGTACCTCTCTCAAAAGAGTATAAAGGGTGTGGTGTGGAGTGCTGTAGTGCCGATACCGGAGGAGGTTATTGAAGGATTAAAGCGGCGCGTGCGCTATGCTTTAGAGCTCACACATGAGTTACCCCTTCCTTTCGCGAATGCCTATCAGACACCGCATACGCTCGGGCGCGACCGCATTGCTGCAGTTGCTGGGGCCCATGCTCGATGGCCGGAGCGTTCCTGTTTGGTAGTAGACTGCGGCACGTGCATCAAGTACGACCTTTTGACCGAACCAGGCGTTTACTTGGGCGGCAACATCGCTCCCGGCGCGGCCATGCGCCTGCGAGCGCTCCATACTTTCACGGCTCAGCTGCCCTTAGTACCGCAAGAAATGCCTCCGCATCCCATCGGCAACAGCACTGCGACCGCCATCCAAAACGGAGCCTTGCGCGGCGCCGCCCTCGAAATGGCAGGATTTATTCGACTGTTTCAGGCGCAATTTTCTGACCTGTTGGTCATCCTCACAGGAGGCGATGCAACCTTTTTTCAGAAAACGCTGCCAATGGAGGTGCCCGTCGAACCGCACCTCACCCTGTACGGCCTCCATCACCTGCTTCTCTTCAACACGCCAGCCCTGAGTTCACCTTGAGAGTACGCTAACCTTGTACGTATGAAGCGTTTCACCCTCATCCCCATTCTTTTCAGTATAGGCATTGCCTCAGCGCTATGGGCACAGCCTAAGTTCAATTCGCCGTATTCGCGCTATGGGCTGGGCGATCCGGTGCGCCCTTTTTTGGCGGCCCAGGCGGGCTACGGCGGGCAAACAGCTGCCTTTCACGACGTACACCATCTCAATCCATCGAATCCGGCGTCGCTGGCCTTTTTGCGGTTGGCCACGTTCGAGGGCGGTGCTTATGCGCGCTACAGCAGCTATCGGTCATCCTTAGCGACGCAGCGCGCCTGGATGGGCAACCTCGCCTATTTTGCCCTGGGCTTCCCTACGCGCAACGCTATCAATGACCTCCTCGACCGCCAGCGCTCGCCCTGGCACTATGGGATGGGGCTTGTCCTAATGCCCAATACGGTGCTGGGTTACGACGTCACAGTCGCCGACTCCTTGCCCGACGTGGGCGCCATCCAGAGCGACTATAAGGGCGACGGCGGCACGTATCGCCTCTCCTGGGGCCATGCCCTGCGCTATCGCCGTACCGCCATCGGTATCGACTTGACCTGGCTGTTTGGGCGAATGACTTACGAAAGCTCCACCTCTTTCAGGGACTCCCTTCCCACCTTTATCAGCACTCGGCGCAACGACCAGAACATCAGTGGCTTTTTGTGGAAAGTGGGCGTTCAGCACGACTGGGTGCTTCAGCGATCCAAGGCAGACTCGACACAGCCGCAAAGATGGGTTACTTTCGGTCTCAGCGGTGGCACCCAGCGGCAGGTAAGCAGCACCGCCGACCGCCTCTTTATCCGGCACCGCGGGCGGTTGGCCAGTGGCCAATACAGCAATGCCGACACGCTGCTGCTCGAGAGAAATCAACGCCACATGCTCACGATGCCCGCTTCGGTACGCGTAGGCATTCAATACGTGGATGCCAACCGGTGGCGCGCAGGGATAGAGTGGGCCTACGAAGGTTGGTCTGTCTTCCAAAATACGGCTCGCCCCAACGAGGCCGACTTCCGAAACATCATGAAGTTGGCCGGCGGCATCGAGTATATTCCCGACCATATCTCGTACAATCGCTACCTCAAGCGCGTGCGCTATCGCTTAGGCGCCTACTACCACCAAGACCCGCGCGTCGTAGATCAGGGTAGCCTGGATGATATGGGTATCTCCGTAGGGTTCGGCTTACCGCTCATCTTGCCTCGCCAGCAGTCCTCCTTCCTTCACACGGCTTTCGAAATCGGGCGAGTCGGCCAAACGGCTAGCCTAAAAGAAACCTACGCGCGCATCACTTTAGGGTTCACGTTCAACGACGACTCGTGGTTCTTCAAACGCCGCTTTGATTAGAAACCCATGCTTTACAGAGCTTTAGATAGGGCATAGGTTAAGTACACCTCATCGGGACCCTGAATACCCAAACGATTGTTGGTCAGGTGAATGAGGTCGGGTAGCAGTGCGGTCAGGTACTCACCCAGCTGGCTGAAGATGAGGGAACAGCCGCGATACCAACGCAACCACTCCGGCTGCTGCGGGTCGAAGTGACCTCGGCGGAGGGCCTCCCACAGCTCCACAGCTGCAAATCGTATCTCTTCCTGCTGGGCTCGAAAATGCGCCTCGAAGGTTTCTATCCACGACTCCGAAGGAACCTCGGGATCGCGCATCGGCCCGGCAAACCACTGCGCCCATCGGTAGCACAACTGCCCATAGTATTCCGCCGTTTTTTCACGGCTCCACCCGGCGGCGTAAGCCGATACGATGTGGAGCCGCAAAGCATCGAAGAGCACATCGCCATACGTGCGGATCGGTTGCATGCGCTCCAATGCGACGCGCGAAGAGAGGTGAAAGTGTTCTTCAGCCCAATACGAGACCTCCGGAGTTGGAAAGAGATCGCGACTCGACGCATGATTTCCTTCTGCTACAGCAGCCCGCTCCTCAAACCATTCCTCGACGGCATCTTTGATCGTTTCCATCCACGCGGCGCTACCGTGTAAGTGCAGCTGCACGTGCTCGCCTCGTCCATCTGTGCTACGCACGTAAAAACCTCGAACTCCCGAATACGGCCATACCTGCCGCTCCATAAACGGGCGTATACCCCGATAGAGAAAGACCTCTGTGTTCTCCAACGGATATAAATGGTACGAAAGCCATGGGCGCAATTCCATCGCGGCAAAAGTCTGTATTTTTTTTGCAGAATTGTTTGGTTATTTTAAAAACACGTCGTATCTTTGCAGTCCAAAAATCGCGGAGTGGAGCAGTTGGTAGCTCGTCGGGCTCATAACCCGAAGGTCGCAGGTTCAAGTCCTGTCTCCGCCACCCAGTAAAGGCCTCGCCCATACGGCGAGGCTTTTTTGTTTTTCGAGAGCGGCTTTGCTTTAAAATTTTAAAAAACGGTGTCGGTATTGAAAAAGAGTCTGTACCTTGGCAATCGTTGCTATTTATTTTTGATACCACATGGACCCTAAGATCGCATATCTGAGAAATCTGATTTACCTGGGTCGGTCGGATGCCGATTTCCAGGAGGGAGAAAAGGCCTTTATACGAAAGGTGGGCGAGCGCTTGGGCTTGACGAGCGACACAGTAGAGCACGAGCTCAGTGCCCATTTAGAGGAGAAGCCGCCTATCCCTAGCGATGAAGTGCTGCGCTTCATCCTGTTGGACGACCTCATTCACCTAAGCACTGTCGACCGACAAATAAGGGAAGAGGAAATGGCTATTTGCGAGCAGTTTGCTGTAGAAATGGGCTATAATCCGAGAGTTATTCAGGATATCTTTCAAAAAATTCGGGCGCATTTGGAGGGCGGCTTTATTGAAAATCAGGTGACTCGAGTGATCAAGGAAGAACTCTTTCGTTTGTCCAATCAAAATTTCCTCCATGAAAAATACCGTTGAAAGCGCCCTTCAGTCGCAGAATTTGAAGTATCAGGTGTTGTCGGACACGCTGAAGCAGAAGGTCATTCGCATAGGCATGGGCATGGACAACGGCCGCTTCGATGCGTTTATCGACGTGCGTCCGGAGCAGCAACAGGTGCTCATCTATGTCATTTTTCCGACATCTATTCCTGAGAACCAGCGCGTTCGCGTCGCAGAATTCATCACCCGAGCCAACTATGGCCTTATCATCGGCAATTTCGAGATGGACTTTTCCGACGGCGAGCTGCGCTACAAGTCGAGCTACTTCTACGACGACACTTTTCCCAACTCGGAAGTGGTTTTTTTGAAAAACTTTTACACCGCGCTGCATATGATGAACCGATATCTGCCGGGCATCATGGCGGTTATTTACGCCAACCTATCGCCTCAGGCAGCGGTCAACCAAATAGAAAACAATTTGGGAAATCCCACGCTCAACTGAATCCGCCGCGGCAGCGCGCGTTCAGAACCGGCTGGGCGCCTCGAAGACCGAGTTCTGCTCCTTTTGGTACAGGGAATAGTTGAAGCCGGGCTGCAGGCTGTAGGCGCCGTGTTGGCCCTTGCGATTGAAGGCAATAAAGCCCACCTGGTGTTGGCGCGCTTCATCGGGGTATTTTTGGACGATTCGATTGATGGCCGCCTCAACTGCTTTTTGAGGGTGCTTGCCGCGGCGCATCTCCTCCACTATTAAGAAAGAGCCCAGTGTTTTGAGGACGAGTTCGCCCAGACCTGTGGCGGCAGCTGCGCCCACTTCGCCATCGACAAACAGGCCAGCGCCGAGGATGGGGCTGTCGCCCACGCGTCCGTGCATCTTGAACGCCAACCCACTGGTAGAGCACGCTCCGGCCAGGCGGCGTTGCCCGTCGAGGGCTAAGATGCCGATCGTATCGTGGCGCTCGACGTTGATGGCCGGCTTATACTCCGACTTCACCTTCCACGCCTCCCAGGCGCGGCGGGCCTCTTCGGTGAGCAGGTTTTCCCGCGTGAACCCCTCGCTTAGAGCGAAAGCCAGTGCGCCCTCGCCCGAGAGGATGACGTGCGGCGTCTTTTCCATGACGCGCCGCGCCACGCTGACAGGGTGTTTGATGTGTTGCAGGAAGGTGACGGATCCCGCACGGCCATATTCGTCCATGATGCAAGCGTCTAAGGTGACGTGTCCGTCGCGGTCGGGTAGCCCTCCATAGCCCACGCTAGTGTCGTTGGGATCGGCTTCGGCCACGCGCGCTCCGGCTTCCACAGCGTCCACGGCTTGACCGCCGTTTTGGAGCACCTCCCAAGCCGCCGCTGTCGCTTTGAGGTTGTTCCAAGTGGCTATGACTGCCGGCCAAGTACCCGCCCCAACGGGGGAGGCTTCAAAAGAGGAAAGCCATCGCTGCCAAAGGTCAGCGCTCAGATAGCCGGCCGAGCTCGCTAAGAGGATGTTCTTTAAAAACAGACGTCTGGAAGGCATATGCGAAAACAACGGGAGATTGGGTGAACTGATTTCTTTGAAAGTCCTACAGTACAAAGTATCGCTCATTTTTTAGAGGCTAAAGCTGCGAACGAAGGAGGGCGCTTCGCTCACGCCGGATGCAGGATGCGGAAGAACAGCTCGCGCAAGAGCGCCTCTTCGCCCGTATGGGTGGTATCGGTGTCGATGCCTTTGGCGCGCAGGTCGTAGCGGTGGAGCCAGTGCAGGATGTGCTCGACGTGCTCGCGCGTGTAGTGCTGGAGAGCCGCCTTGTACTCCTTGACAAAAAAGGCCGAACGCAGCTCGAGTGCTTGGGCCATTTCGCTCTCTGAGGCATTGGGCATGAAGTAGAGCATGTACACTTTGGAAAAGAAGTTGTACAAGCTGGCGATGGTTCCAATGAGAGGATTTTTGCGCGGGTTGGCGGAGAAATGCTGCTCGATACGGGCGATGCGCGCGATATCGCGGTAAGCGAAAGCGCGCTGCAGCTCAAAGAGGTTGAACTCTTTGCTGATGCCGACGAACTCTTCTACGTGCGCCGGCGATATGGCGCTGCCGGGCGGCAGGTTTAGGGTCAGCTTGTCCAACTCATTGACAATTTGGGTCAGGTCGCTGCCCAAATACTCGGCCAACAGGGCCGCTGCAGCGGGCTCGATGGAGCGTTGCTGCTGTCGGCAGTAGTTTGCTATCCAATCCGGGATCTGGCTGTCGTAGAGCTTTTTGCTTTCAAAGACAACGGCTGTGCTGCTCAGCGCCTTGCCTAAGCGCGTGCGCAGGTCGAATTTTTTGTGTTTGTAGCAAACGACAAAGACTGTAGTGGGCATAGGGTTTTCTACGTAGCTCGCTAACTCATGGAGGTTTTTCATCTCCTGCGCTTCGCGTAAGATGACCACCTGCCGAGCGCTCATCATGGGATAGCGGCGCAGCTGGTCGAGCAGGCTGAGCGGCTCAGCATCCTTGCCGTAAAGGATGGTTTGATTAAAGGAGCGCTCAGCTTCGGACAAGGCCTCTGCTTCTATAGTCTTCTCAATGAGGTCGATAAAATAAGGTTCTTCGCCGTGCAAAAAATAGACGGGATGGAACTTACCCACCTTGACTTCGCGCAGAATGTCCTCGTAACTCATGGCAGAGCGAAGGTATGGCGACCACTGCGCTATTTTTGCTGCCTGTTCTCCATCTTTGCCCGCAAATATGGAAACGTACGGTGCCATAGTGAACTGGGTCATTCCCGTTTTTTTCCTGCTCTATTTTATAGAGGTATTTGTGGCATGGAAGCGAGGAGAAAAAGTCATCCGGAGCATCGACAGCATATCGAGCTTCAGCTCTGGGGTGACAAATGTGGTTAAAGACGTGTTAGGGTTAAGCATAAGTATCCTCAGCTATTCCTGGTTGGTCGAACACTTAGCGCTCCTGCGCTTAGAGGCGGAGTGGTGGGTGTATGTACTGGCCTTTGTGGCCGTAGACTTTCAGGGATATTGGGTACATCGGTGGAGCCATGAGATCAACTTTTTGTGGAACAGGCATATCATCCACCACAGCAGTGAAGAGTTCAACCTTTCGTGTGCGCTGCGGCAGTCTATTTCCAACGTGTTCAACTACTTTGCCTTTTTGCTCATCCCAGCAGCCGTGGTAGGAGTACCGGCTGAGGTGATTGCCGTGGTGGCTCCTATACACCTATTTTTGCAATATTGGTACCACACGCGGCTAATTGGCAAGCTGGGGTGGTTAGAGCACATCCTGGTAACGCCCTCGCACCATCGCGTCCACCACGCCATTAACCCGGAGTACCTCGACAAAAACTACGCGCAGATCTTTATCGTTTGGGACAAGTGGTTCGGCACCTTTCAAGAAGAATTGCCGCACGTGCCTCCGGTTTACGGAGTGAAGCGTCCGGTGCGAACGTGGAACCCATTCAAAATCAACTTCCAGCACTTTTGGCTGTTGCTCACCGATGCTTGGCGCACGCGCTCGTGGTGGGATAAGATACGCCTGTGGTTCATGCCTACGGGGTGGCGTCCGGCCGACGTGCAGGAGCGGTATCCAGTAGAGGTAGTCAGCGACGTGTTCCGCTTGCAGAAGTACGATACGCCGGCCTCGCGTGCTCTGATCGCCTGGTCGTGGGGGCAACTGTTCTTCTGTTATTTTCTGCTCGTCTATTTCTTTGCCTACATAGGCGAGATTGGCGCGCCGGGCATATTTTGGTACGGCGCCTTCATCTTCGCGTCCGTATACGCCTATACGGAGTTACTCGATTGGAATGCGCGCGCACCGTGGTATGAATTTGCTAAATCCTTGCTGGGCGCGTATTTGCTCTTAGAGGGCGGTGGCGACTGGTTTGGCGCCGGCGAGCGGGTAGGCCAAGTGTATGTGTGGATAGTGGCCGTGCACATAGTGCTTTCTCCAGTGGTGGCCTACCTCTTGCTACATCAACAGCGGCGCCGACAGGACGGAGGTCTCTCAGCAACGATCGTTTAGGCCGGCAGGAAGCGGAGAAGGCGCTATCTTTGCGCCGCAGTCGGCACTCGACTGAAGCAAATCCTGACGGTGACGTGGTAAAAATTGGCGACATTGAACTGGGCGAGTTTCCCTTGCTGTTGGCGCCCATGGAAGATGTGAGCGACCCGCCCTTTCGCAAGCTGTGCAAAGAGCAGGGCGCCGACTTAGTGTATACGGAGTTCATCAGTGCGGATGGGCTGGTACACGAAGCCATCAATTCCCTGAAAAAACTCGATATTTTCGACTACGAGCGCCCTATTGGCATTCAGTACTTCGGCGGGCAGCTGGACAGCATGCTGCAAGCAGCGGAAATCATTGAGAGCAAAAACCCAGACCTTATCGACATCAACTACGGCTGTCCGGTAGCCAAGGTGGCCTGTCGGATGGCGGGGGCAGGGCTGCTGCGCGACGTGCCGCGCATGGTGACGCTGACGGCTGCGGTGGTCAAAAGCACGCGTCGCCCCGTCACAGTGAAGACGCGCTTGGGATGGGACGCTGCCACCATCAACATCTTAGAGGTTGCCGAGCGCTTGCAGGACGTAGGTGTCGCAGCGCTGACGATCCACGCGCGCACGCGGGCGCAGATGTACAAAGGCGAAGCCGACTGGACCTGGATAGCGCGCGTCAAAGAGCACCCGAGCATCCGCATCCCCATCTTCGGCAACGGCGACATCGACTCTGCGCAAAAGGCCCTCGAATACCGAAAGCGCTATGGCCCAGACGGCATCATGATCGGCCGAGCCAGCATCGGCTATCCGTGGATCTTTAGAGAAATCAAGCATTACTTTGCTACAGGTACGCTCTTAGAGCCGCCCTCCGTAGCCGAACGCGTGCGTGCGGCGCGCCAACACCTCACCGACAGCATCGCTTGGAAGGGGCCTAAGCTCGGTGTGTTGGAAATGAGGCGCCACTACAGCGCTTATTTTAGAGACTTACCCGGCATAAAGCTCTATCGCAACCGCCTAGTCACCGAGATGGATCCTACCGTGCTGTTCTCCATACTGGAGGAGATCGAGGCCACCTACTCGATGGAGTCTAATTTCGCGGAAGCAACATGAACTTCTCGTTTACACCCCAGGAGGATAGGCTGTTTCGGCTGGTGGCCCAAGTTGCTCAACGCTTAGGCTCTCCCTCCTACGTGGTGGGCGGTCACGTGCGCGACCGCCTGATAGGGCGCCCTAGTAAAGACGTGGATATCGTGTGTGTGGGCGATGGCATTCGCTTAGCCCGAGCGGTTGCCGCTGAGCTGTCACCGTCGCCCAAGGTGACTACCTACGGGCGCTTTGGAACGGCCATGCTGCGCTTCGAAGATTTGGAAGTGGAATTCGTCGGAGCCCGCAAGGAGAGCTATCGCTCCGACAGCCGAAAGCCCGACGTTTCGCCGGGCACCTTAGAAGACGACCAACGGCGGCGCGACTTCACCATTAACGCCTTAGCCATCAGCCTCAATGAAGCGGACTACGGGCACCTCATCGACCCTTTCGACGGATTGAGTGACTTGGAGCGCAAGGTTATTCGCACGCCGATAGACCCAAACCAAACGTTTTGCGACGATCCCTTGCGCATGATGCGCGCCATCCGCTTTGCTGCACAGCTCGAGTATACGATTGCTCCGGAAACGCTCGCAGGCATTAGCCAGAACGTTCACCGCATTCACATCGTCTCGCAGGAGCGGATTACGGCAGAGTTAGAAAAAATACTCGCAGCCGCTAAGCCGTCTATTGGTTTTGTGCTCCTCTTCCAGACCGGCCTGTTGGCCATCATTTTTCCCGAGTTGGCGGCCTTACAGGGGGTAGAAGACCGGGATGGACGCTCGCACAAGGACAACTTTTACCACACGCTAGAGGTCTTAGACAACATAGCCCGCCGCACCGATAATATTTGGCTGCGATGGGCGGCGCTGCTGCACGACATTGCCAAACCCGTCACCAAAAGGTATAGCCCCGAAACCGGTTGGACGTTTTACGGCCACGAGTACGTAGGTGCCGACATGGTTCCCGGCATTTTTAAGCGCCTGCGGCTGCCGATGAACGCACCGATGGCCTACGTGCGCAAGCTGGTGCGCTTGCACCTGCGGCCCATAAGCCTCTCACGCGAAGAGGTAACCGACAGCGCCGTGCGCCGCCTCCTTTCGGATGCCGGGCCCGATATCGACGACCTGATGTTGCTGTGCTCGTGCGACATCACGACAAAAAACCCGCGCAAGATGGCGCGGTGCTTAGAGGGATACGAGTATTTGCGCGAGCGCATGGCAGGGGTAACCGAAGCCGACCGCCTGCGCCTGTGGCAACCTCCGATCACGGGCGACATCATCATGCGCACCTTTGGCATCCCGCCCTCTCGCGAAGTAGGCATCATCAAAACTGCCGTCCGCGAAGCTATCCTCGACGGCGAGATCGACAACACCTACGAAGCAGCGTACGAGCGCATGCTGGAAGAGGGTGCTAAAATAGGCCTTCATCCCGTAAATGCTCCGCATCCATCTGCAAAACCAGACTAAGTGCCCTACATGACTTTTAGACTTACGCTCATCGGCCTTCTGTTCAACACCTCCCTCTGGGCCCAGCATTTCCGAGTGCAACTGATGGCTACCGAAGACTCCTTGCCGGCAACCTACTTCTCCGAACGCAGCGTGAAAAATGTATGGTGCACCCGTGATGAGATGGGCATGTATCGCTACTACTTGGGCAGCTATGCTACGCGCGTAGAGGCCGAGCGAGTTTTGCGTCGGCTATCGACCGAATACTTTCCCCATGCTCGAGTGGTCGACCTCACCGTCGAAGCGCTCCTAGACGACCAACAGCGCTGCGGCTACTTCCGAGGCGGTCCGTTGCCGCTGGCCGAGAGCGACTCTGTTCGATTTGTCTACTTCGACTCGGGCAAAGCCGTGCTTTCGGAAGCTGGCAAGAGACAGGTGCAGCCCATTATAGAGCGTTTAAAGGCCGTTCCGCGCTCAGAGGTGTACATCTTGGGCTATGCCGACGCAGTGGGCAGCTCCTTGGCAAACTTAGAATTGGCTGCGGCGCGCGCGCGCACCGTGCGCAACTTCTTACTCGACCAAGACATAGAGGTCGGCCGGATCCGAGTCTACGCCTACGGCGAAAGCGAGGCCAGTGCCGTAGAAGACACCGACTGGGTGGAAAGCGAATACGAGCGTGCAGAGTTGCGCCGGCGATTTCGCTGTGCCGTGGTGTGCTGGCGCCCTACACCTTAAACTGTGCTGCCGTTCGGCCAACACACACTGGACGCGGGTCGGCAGCGATAGCCCGTTCATCTAAATTTGTTTTAAATTCGACCTCAAAGTGTTTATTTTGTAACGATTTCTCATAACGACTGCAATACGCCTTGTCATGGGTCAGTTCTTTAAATTTCTGTTTGCTTCTTGCTTGGGCACCTTTTTAGCATTAGTGCTGCTTTTTTTCGTCGTCGCTGGTTCGCTTACCGGTTTGGCCTCAAAAAGCTTAGAAAAAGCCAAGGTAGAGATAGCGCCTAACTCGATATTGGAGCTGCGCTTGGATAAGCCCATACCGGAGAAGACCAATAACCTTCCGATCTCGCCCTTTGAATTGGGCACCGAGGATGTCTTAGGGCTCCACGATATCGTTCGGGCCATTCGCAAGGCCAAAGAAGACCCCGACATAAAAGGGATATATCTACATAAGGCCACACCGTCTGTGGGTTCGGCCTCGATAGGTGCGCTGCGCGCGGCCATAGCGGACTTCCGTTCCTCAGGTAAGTTTGTGGTGGCTTATGCGGACGTATATACCCAGGGAGGATACCATTTGGCTTCTGTTGCTGATGAGGTGCTGCTCAACCCCATAGGTGGCGTAGATTTCCGCGGTTTGTCGAGCACCCTTCTCTTTTTCAAAGGGATGCTGGATAAGCTCGAAGTGCAAATGCGCATCTTCTATGCCGGCAAGTTCAAGAGCGCTACCGAACCCTTCCGCTTAGACAAGATGAGCCCGGAAAACCGCCTTCAAGTGCGCGAATATGTGGAGACTCTTTACGAGGCGATGCTGAACGATATCAGCGCCAGTCGAAATATTCCGGTAGCTACCCTGCGCCAAATCGCCGAGCGCTACGAAGGCCGCACTGCCAAAGGCGCCCTCAACAGCCGCCTCATCGACCGCATTGCCTATGAAGACGAAGCCTTAGATCGGCTCAGAGAGCGCTTAGGGTTAGGCAAAGACGAAAAGTTGCGCCGCATACGCGTAGAAAACTACTTCGCCTCTCGCGTGAAGAAGATCGATCTGAGGGCGAAAGATAAGATAGCTGTAGTGTATGCCGAAGGCAGCATCATGACGGGCGATGAAGCAGGGGCCGGAGAAATCCTGGATGTTCCCTACGTCAAAATACTGCGCAAGATCCGTCAGGACAAAGCAGTGAAAGCTATCGTGCTGCGCGTCAACTCGCCGGGCGGCAGTGTGGTGGCTAGTGAAAACATCCTGCGCGAGATCTCGCTGTGTCGGCAAGCCGGCAAAGCAGTAATAGCCAGCATGGGCGATGTGGCAGCTTCGGGTGGCTACTACATCGCTTGTCAAGCCGACAGCATCTTCGCTGAGCCCACCACTATTACGGGCTCCATTGGCGTCTTTGCCATCATTCCGGTCTTGCAAAAGACGCTGAAAAACAAGCTGGGCATCACAGCCGACACAGTACGCACGCAGCAGTACTCGGCCTTCGGAACGCCGTTCTTCGACTTTTCCTCCGACGAAAGTCGCCTCATACAAGAGCAGATCGACCGCATATACGATGACTTTATAGAGCGCGTGTCTAAAGGGCGAAAGATGCCTGTAGAAAAGGTACACAACATAGCGCAAGGGCGCGTGTGGACGGGAAAGAGGGCCCATGCTATAGGTTTAGTAGATGGTGTAGGTGGCCTGGATCGCGCCATAAGCGCTGCTGCCCGGCGTGCAGGATTAGAGCGATACCGCGTGATAGAGTATCCCACCGAGAAAACGCCCATAGAGCAACTCATAGATAAGATAACTAAGCAATCGGACCCAGAGGAAGAGGTGCGCCTTTGGATGATGCGGAGCAATCTGGGCGAGCTCTACCCCATTTATCGGATGTTGCGCGATGCGCACAAAAACCAAGGTATACAGGCGCGCTTACCCTTCGAGCTCATCCTCCGCTGAAAAAGGCTGTTTGGGCCTTCTAAGAGGCGAAACAGCGCCTCGCCATCGAAGCGGGCGCTGTTTCGCATGGTATAATCATGTTAAACTTTGGTTCGATGCCGACCTTCTTCGGTAGTTGGTACAGTTTTTGACATCTCTACGACAAAGTCTGGTCGGGTACGTTTTCGAATAAAAGCGATCAGTGGTAGTTGCCTTCAAGTGTTTCTCCGTAATCTTGCGCCCGCTTTTAATCCGTAATCCACTCTCCTGCGGTCGGTTGTGATACCCGGTAGGTTTTCCCGTAACTACCTCGTGGCAAGGTCTTACGCTATAAAAGACGTAAAACAGCACTTTTTCCTTTTAAACCGATCACACTCGATGCGCAAAACATTACCCTCTTTCCGAGTTCTCACCTCTTTTTTCTCTTCCTGTACTTTAACTATTCCTTCTGCCATGAACAGTAACTCGATGCAGCGTCGGCTGCTACGAGCGCTTTTGCCTTTGGCATGGCTGCTCGTAGCCCAAGCACCCCTTTGGGCTCAATGCGACATCACTTGGCCGGGAAGTCCGAATCCCGTCTCCATCACTTTAGTCATCGATCCGGTGACGGACACTGCCGAGTTGAACTATGTGGTCATTGAGTCCAACGGCATCACTAGCGGTATCTGTGGCCCCTTGAACGACGACAAAGTTCGGTTTTACACAAATGTCTCAAAGACCACTTTTTACCAACCCGCAAACCCCTATGAAGTCAATTTTGACTGCAGTCAAGTGGGTACTCCCATCACCGTTTGGGTGGCCATCAACGACGGCACGAGCGGCAACATGAGCATGAATCCTCCTTCCGAAAGCAACGCCATACCCATTCAGGTGACTTTAGTGGACAACACGCTGCCGGTGCTGATCGCGTCGCCTAACAACGCTATGGTCAATAGTTCGGACGATGGAATGGGCGACTGCCAGCTGACCGACATTTTTGCTTCCTCTGGACAAGATATTTCTCTCTCGGGCACATTGCCGGAAGGATGTGGTGGACCGGGTTGTTTCGAGGATAACTGTTTGGATGCCATCACGGTGACCTTTGAGCTTTCTGGAGCTACGGTGCTACCGGAGGGGCCAGCTGTGCTGGTATTTGTGGGTCCATTCTTCAAGCAATGGGATGCTGGCTTGGCGACGTTTAACGTAGGGGTTACTACAGTCACTTATCGCATTTACGATAATAATATTCCTTTAGGGCCAAACAATCCCGTAGTCACTACAGCCACGGTGACGGTGATCGACGACGAAGACCCTTCGGTCACGTGTCCGCCGAATCAGACCTACAATACCGATCCCGGTGTTTGCACGCGTGCTGTCAGTGGGCTTGTGGCCACTTATTCAGATAATTGCGATGTGGTTCAGGTAACGTGGACAGCTACGGGTGCTACTCCCGCGGCTTCGCCTATGAGCGGCATCAACGACACATTAAACGCCACCTTCCCATTGGGTACAACCACAGCGACGTTTGAAGTGGCCGACGCCGCTGGCAACACCAGCAGCTGCATGTTTACCGTAAATGTCACCGACAACGAGTTGCCGAGCATCACCTGTCCAAGTTCTCCTGTCGTTCGACACGCCTCTCCGCCGCCCGCGTGCGACTACACGGCAATGGGTACAGAATTGGATCCTACCGCTGTCGACGACAACTGCCCACCTGTTGCTTCGGTGACGAACGATTACGATGGAATGGCAACGCTAAACGGCGCAGTATTTCCGTTGGGCGCCACTGCCATCACTTGGACGGTTACCGATGGGGCCGGCAACATGAATACGTGCAGTTTCGTCTTAGCGGTTACCGACACCTTAGCGCCGGCAGGCCCGGTGGCACCTCTACCGGAAAGTCAGACCATTACGGTGAACGTCACGCCGGGCGACTGCTCCAAGAGCGTCACTTATGAATATCCGGGGCTTTTCTTTCACAATCCGCCGGATTGTACGCCTCCTGTCACCTTGCAGGAAGGACCCGCCATCGTCAATGGAGTACTTGACCCTGCTTTTTTGACTTCTCTGCCGCCATTCGACCCTACAGCAGGGCGCATGGGCTTCATATTCGGCACTGCCGCCACGCTGAGCTTCCCGGTGGGTCAGACGAAGATCTACTACACGTGGACCGACGGTGCGGGGAATCAAACGGTGGACTCTATTGTAGTCAACGTGCTAGAAAATGTGCCGCCTACGGCCAAATGCAAACCCGGCGTCATCACTCTACCGCTCGATGCTAACGGCAATGCCGTGCTCACCGCAGGCCAAGTCGACAACGGCTCTTTTGACAATTGCGGGTTGGATACGCTGACCATCGATTTGACTAATTTTAGCTGTGCCGACCTGCCGGGCACCATCACCGTTACGCTAACGGCGACGGATCTGGCGAACAATACGGCTACCTGTACCGCTACTGTAGATGTGGTGGATAACATCGCGCCTACCATACTTTGCCCAGGCAACAAGTCTGTCACGACAAATATGGGATGCACTGCCGTGGGCATTACGGGCATAGATATGGCGCCAGGGATGGCGCCGCTGTCGCCAGGACAGTTTTTCGACAATTGCCCAGGGGTAACCGTTGCCTGGACGTTGAGTGGCGCTACTACTGGGTCGGGCAGTGGCTCGGTGCCGATGACACAGGCCTTCAACGCCGGAGCTACTACCGTAACGTATACCCTTACTGACGCCGGCGGCAACAACGCCGTGTGCAATTTCACCGTCAATGTTGCCGATAACACACCGCCCGATTGGACGGGTACAGGTCAGGCTGCCAATACGACTATTGTGGTAAACGCCAACTTGGGTGGATGCACAGCTGCAGCCTCCTGGACGGAACCAACTTTTGCTGACGCATGCACCCCGCCCGTCACGGTATCCAAAACGCACACTCCGGGCGCATTTTTCCCCTTCGGCGTGACCACCGTAACCTACACTGCCGTCGATGGCGCTGGAAATGTACGCGTGCACAGCTTCAATGTCAGCGTCGTCGATACGCAAGCGCCAAATGCGCAATGCAAGAATATTACCGCTTACCTGAATGCTTCTGGAACCGTAACCGTCAATCCTGCTCAAGTCAATAATTTCAGCACAGACAACTGCTTCTTCAACTTCACCTCTCCGGCTCCTACTTACGACTGCGAAGACCTGGGGCCACAGAACTACACTCTGCAAATTACCGATGGGTCGGGCAACACCGCCACCTGCGTCGCTGTCGTAACCGTGGCCGATACCATCAAGCCAGTGGCGCTTTGTACGGCGATTCCCACTATCGATCTAGATGCGATGGGGAATTTTACGCTGTTGGCCAACACGGTAAACAACAGCAGCAGCGACAACACTGCGCCCTTGTGTCCGTTGAGTTTTGCCATCTCTGTCGACGGAGGGTCATTTTCTGATACCTTTAACTTTACGTGTGCCCACTTAGGCAATCGCCTGCTCACGCTTCGCGCAACCGATGTAGCGGGCAATACTGCTACGTGTACCCAAATTACGTTGGTGCGCGATGTGACGCCGCCGACCATCACAGCACCGGCAAGTGTGACCATCGAGTGCGACGACCCCAGTGCGCCTTCGGCTACGGGCACACCGACAGGAATATCGGACAATTGCACTCCTAATCCGACTGTAACACTGCTCCCCGATGTTATTCTTCCCGGCAGCTGTGCCCATGCGTATACCATTGTGCGCACGTGGGAAGTGACCGACCTGTCCAACAACACGAGCACGGCTACTCAGCTCATTGTCGTAAAGGACAGCAAAAAGCCAGTGTTCTCTGTTCAGAGTGTGGTCTATGCACAGACCGACACCTCAAACCTCTGCGATGGACCGCTGACGCTTCAACTCACACCAGACAGCGTCTCGGATAACTGCACGGCATTCAACCAGTTGGATATCAAGTACACCATCGACTACCCGACGCCCTCTTACAGCTATGTGGACGTGGCGATACCTACGCCGGGGGCTACAATACCGTCTGCACGTTGGCCCATAGGCACCACATTGGTCACCTGGATAGTGACGGATCAATGCAACAATACGATCTCCACTACCGTGTCGGTGGTCGTGTCGGATGTGCATGGCCCGGTGTTTACCAATGGCTACGACACACTCTGCGGCAAAGCCTTTGTGTTGCCGAACACTACAGGCGCATGTTCCAACTTGTTCACTTGGGCTCGGCCAAACCTCTTCTTCAACCACGTCTCCGACTGCTTGAATTTTACCGTAAGCGAGCAGATCAGCAATCCCACGGTGCAGGCAGCTATCAACTTGACCAATCCTTTCGCCTACAACGCTTCCTTTGCTTTTCAGGTATTCCCTTCAGCCCAATTCCCGGTAGGCATCACTACCGTGACATATACGGCGACCGATGCGAGCGGTAATACCAGCACCTGTGCCTTTACGGTGGAAGTAGAAGACACCCAGCCGCCAGTGCTGACCTGTCCGCCTAATCAAACGCTAGCATCTACCTGTCCCACTGCGGCGTTGCCCAACTATACCAATCTGGTTTCAATATCCGATAACTGCCCCAGCAACGTTGTGCTGACGCAAAGTCCACCGGCAGGTACAAGCATAGCGAGCTTATTCGCTCCGAACCCTCCTGTGGCAGGCGACCAATTTACTGTGACGATGATCGGCAACGAGGGCTACAACAGCGATACTTGTACGTTTACGGTAACCCTCCAAGATGGCCAGGCACCTGTACCGGTAGTGGCTGTGCTTCCAGACTTGATCGACTCTTGCGGCACGCTCATCGTTTTTGCACCTAAGGCTCTTGACCCGTGCAATCCTTTAGCAGACACGATCTACGGAACGCCTTCCACGCCCGTAGGTACATTTCTAAACACTACGCCGCCTTCGTACCAGCTCAATCCGGGCAATTACGTCATCACGTGGGTGTACAACGACGGCAACGGAAACATCAGCACGCAGCCGCAAAACATTACGGTGCTCAACGACGTATTTCCACCAGTGGCCATCTGCGTACCGAACCTGACGGTTGACTTGCATCCAACGACAGGTACTGCTACCATAGCTCCTAATAATCTTGATAACGGCAGCTACGATCCCAACGGCTGCGGCCCATTGACGTTCAGTGTTGTGCCCGATACACTCCAGTGCACGCACGTAGGTATAACCTCAGTGACGCTGGTAGTGCGCGATCATAAGAACAATTCGGCTACGTGTACCACTTCAGTCACGGTGCGCGATGTGACGGCGCCGGTGCTTTCCGGAGTGCCGGCAAACCTCACGGTAGAAGCCTGCGACACCATTCCAGCACCACCAACAGTGATCGCCTCGGACAACTGCGCTGGTACCTATCCGGTAACTGCTATTGAAGCATCCACCCAAGCGCCGAGCGGTTTGCAGAAGTATAACTACACTGTAACGCGGACATGGACGACAGCCGACGCCTCGGGCAACAGCGTCACGGCTACCCAAACTATTACTGTGGTGGATACGAAGAAGCCACAATTTGTCGGAGCGCCGGATACCGTCACGGTGATTACGGATGCCGATCGCGCTACCTGCGACGATACGGTGAACATCAACATATTGCCCTTCGTCATGGATTGCGCCACAGGTGCTGATCTGACGGTCACCAATAACAAAGAGCCGGGCGACGGCGGCAACTTGAGTGCTCTATTCACCGTAGGTACCCACACGGCGATCTTTACGGCGACCGATATCTCGGGCAACTCGCAGACGAAGAGCGTCACCGTCATCGTCAAAGATGGTACGCCGCCTACCGCCGTGTGCATCAATGGCGTCAGCGCTAGCCTCCAACCCTCCGGATTCGTTGTCGTCACGACCAACCAGTTCAACAACAACAGCTACGACAACTGCCCGGGTACGCTAGACTTGAAGATCCAGCGCTTGGATAAGCTGCCGCTCCAGACGCCGAGCAATACGCTTACCTACGACTGCTCCGATGCCGACGGTGTCACACAGCACCCGGTGAAGCTCTTCGTCAAAGACCCTGCTGGCAACACTTCCATGTGTGAGACGTATATCGTTATCCAAGACAATGTCAACCCTACGATTACGCTATGTCCTTCAGACAAGACGGTTCTCTGCTCCGACTCCCTGTTGCCCTCTGTACACGGCGCCATCTTAGTGGACGATAACTGTGCGGCCAATCTCACCATTAGTTTCGATGATGCGGCCGAGCCCAACTTAGACACCAATAGTTTAGCTTGCTATCTGGTAGAGCGTACCTGGAAGGTCGAGGATTTGGCCGGCAACAGCGCCACGTGCGTGCAAACGTTCTCTGTTATAGATACGGTAGCGCCCATCTTGTCGCAGTATCCGCCTAACCTCACGCTATCGTGCGACCAAACGATGACGCCACCCGTCGCCGTCACGGCGCTGGATAACTGTACCGACAGCATCGAAGTAACGCTGGTGCAAGATACGATTGCACAAGCAGCGGGGCCGTGCGGCAAGTACAGCTACACCATCCAGCGGACGCGTTCTGCAGTGGATGCCTGTGGTAACCAAGTTGTGCACACCAACACTATAACGGTGGTGGACAACATTCCGCCGTCGTTCCCAGGGTTGCCGGACACGATTACAGTCAAGTCATCCAACTTTACCAATACAAACGGCTGCCTAATTCCCGTCGTGCTAGATGCCGGCAACTTCATAGTCGACTGCGCTCTGCTGAGTGAACTGACCGTCATCAACAATGCTCCTCACGGCGATGGGGCGCTCTCTGCTAGCGGTAACTATGAGGCGGGAACATACAAAGTGGTCTTTACCGCAACCGACCCCTGTGGCAACGTGGGTCAGGACTCCGTCATCATTGTTGTCATCGACGACAGCAAGCCCACGGTGGTCTGTAACAACAATGCCGTAGTCTCGCTCGGCGCTAATGGCATAGCCACCATTACGCCACAAGACATCGACTTGGGCAGCACCGACAACTGCGGCATCGACACAATGTATTTAGACAAGTCGGGGTTCAACTGTACTAACTTAGGGACGAATACCGTGACGCTGACGGTAGTCGACAATTCGGGCAATTCCAACGTGTGCACGGTGAACATCCAAGTGTCGCTGGGAAGCGGCGTCGGATTTATGCTTGCTGTGAGCGGCACGGCAGAGAGCTTCTTAGGCGCCAACGACGGTACGGCAACGGCAACAGCTACCGGTGGTTCGGGTAATTTCCTCTTCGTGTGGAGCAATGGCGACTCTACGGCTACTATCTCGAACCTCAACCCAGGGGTATATTACGTCACCGCCACCGATCTGAATTCGGGATGTGTTCGAGTCGACTCTTTTGTCGTTCAGCCAGGGCCTAAGTTGACCGTTTTCGCCGGTATGGCTGGTGGCCAACAAGGCGCTACCGTTCAAGTACCGGTGTTGGTGAAGACCTTTAAGCAAATGCTGGGCATGTCGTTCACTATGCAGGTAGACAACAGCTTGGTGGGTATCATCACCGGTGCTACTGCTACTGGAGCCCTTCCCGGAGCACCCGTGCTCAACGTGGTGGGCAATTTCTTGACAGTATTCTGGGTGACGCCAGGCGCGCCGGTAAATTTGCCGGACAGCACGGTCATCTTCAACGTAGCGGTGCAATTGGGCACGGCTCCGGTGGGTTCCACTAGCCCAGTGAGCTTCGTCAATTCGCCGATGGTCATTAGCTTCCAGCAAGACTCTTCTAGCTTCCCTGTGTCCATAGATGCGGCATTAGTGCCCGGCTTGGTGAAGATCGATAGTACAGCATCGCCCGATCTGGAGGTAGCCGGTGTCGTTAAGACCTGGTGGGGTGGAGGTATCCCGGTGCCCGATGTCAACGTCGCATTGACGGGTACGCTTTCGGCTAACCAAACTACTAATGCTACCGGCGCATACTCTTTCGCTGTGCCTGCAGGAGCCAACACCACAGTAACGCCCACAAAGAGCGTCACCTCCAACTTTAGCGCGGGTATCAATGTGGGCGACCTGTTGGCTATTCAAAACCACGCCGCGGCGGTATTACCTCTGACCAATCCTTATCAGCTGGCGGCTGGCGACATCAACAACAACGCTCAAGTAGACATCGTAGACTACTTGCTGATACAACAGCTCATTTTGGGCACGGTACAGCATTATTCGAACGGTACGCCCGACTGGAAATTTATTCCGGCAGCGTACACCTTCCCGTCGCCCAATCCGCTATCGCCGCCTTTCCCGCAGAGCATCTCGCACACTTCTTTAGCCGCCAGCGTGCTTAACGACGATTTTGTCGCTGTTCGCATGGGCGATGTGACGGGCAATGCGCCGGTGAACAACGCGCAAAGCCCCGCTCAAGAGCGCCAAGGTGAGGTGTTCTATTTCCGCCTCCACGATCGCGCGCTGCGCGCAGGGGAGACGGTAAGTGTTCCTTTCCAAGCCCTGGGCTTCCGCGCGCGTCAGGCCTATCAGCTCACGATGGCGTTTGACCCCAGTGCGTTGGAGCTCGTCGATATTCAGCCGGGAGCGCTACCGAATGTGCAGTTAGCCAACTTTGGCACCAGCTACTTGTCGGAGGGCTATCTCACGCATTTGTGGGTAGGAAACGCGCCGCTGTCGCTGCCGGATGGAGAGGTGCTCTTCACGTTGACCTTCAGAGTGCGCGAAGACCGCTCTGCGCTGTCGGCAGTGCTGCGCCCCTCGTCGCACATCACGGCGGCTGAAGCGATGGACGCCACGGGTCAATTCATCCCCATCGCTTTCGACTATGCGCAGACGACAAATACAAAAAGTCCTGCGGTAGAAGAGCTCTTTGCGATGTATCAAAACCAGCCCAACCCCTTCCAGACGCATACAGTGATTCACTTCCGGTTGCCTAAGGCACAGGATGTTGAGCTGCGTATCTTCAGCATCGAAGGCCGCTTGGTCAATGTAATTCGCGGCTCTTTTGCTGCCGGCCACAACAGCATTTGGCTGCAAAGAAGCGATATTGGCGCATCGGGCGTCTACTGGTACGAGCTGAGCGCCGATCAATACCGCGCGCGCAGAAAGATGCTTCTAATCGATTGAACTCCTGATGCAGAAAGGTAGGGAGGACAAAACATACTCCCTACCTTTCTCCTCTTTTAAACCCTTCAGCTGGGCCTCAAACGCAAGATTATCCATGAAATACTCTGTGCTCCTGGCGTTCATTGCCGCTCTCTCCATAACGCCAACCACTCTCGTTGTCGGACAAAGCATCCGCTTAAAGGCCGATTCCATATCGGTGCCCTGTCACAACACCGATACTTTTTTGATGCCCATCCGAGTGTTTGACTTCGAAAACGTAGCTGCTTTACAGTTCACCTTCGCGTGGACACCTATGCACTTGCAATACATTCACATTCGGGATCTGAACTCGGCCCTCATTGGAGTAGGGTTTGACACGACGACGTTTATTCCTCAAGGTAAGTTCACCTTTTCCTGGACAACCATAGGTGGCGTTTCGTTGCCCGACAGCGCTGTGCTGTTTTCGGTGGCCTTTGTTCGTTTGGGTGGCCCAGCGACGCAAGCCGGATTTACCAATACGCCGACCGACATTGTCGCTTTTGACGACATGTTCAACGAGCTGCAAGTGATCACACAATCGGGCAAGGTCGTCCCATTAGATAATCAGCCGCCTCAGATCTTCTGTCCAGCAAGCGTCACAGTGGAAGCCTTCGGCCCTGTCCCTGTCGACAGTATTGGGATTGACTCGCTCATCGACAATTGCTCGTTGGAGAGCATTGGGTGGTCGACTATGGGTGCTACAGTAGGGAACCATCCAAACGACCCGGATGCCAGCGGCGCCATCTTCAATTTAGGCGAGTCTATCGTCACCTATACGGCAAAGGACGTGGGTGGCAACACGGCTACATGCACCTTTTCCATCACGGTGAACCTCATGCCGAGCGACTCTTTGACGTTAGTGGCCTCCAAACACACTTCTACTTGTGGACAGACGCTTACAGTCAACATCTCTGTCTTGAATTTCGACTCTATCAGCGGTCTACAGTTCTCCATGGGATGGGACACGAACATACTCCGCCTGGATACCATCGTCAATGCCCATCCGTCGATGGCACTGACCAGCAATAACTTCGGTTTTGCCTATGCTGACAGCGGCTTTGTTGGGTTTGCTTGGACTAGCCCGCTTCCTCAGGGGTTAACTCTTCCCAACGGCAGCGTCCTTTTCGCCCTGCAATTTACCGTGGTGGCTCCAAGCAATGGCAGCACGCTCATAACGTTTGGCGATTTTCCAACGACACAAACGGCTTTCACGAGCGCAGTATTCCCTCCTGAAGAGATCGGGTTCTTGACCATACAGGGCAAGGTCACCATTAATGATAATGAGCCGCCTACCATGGTATGTCCTCCCAACGTGTCGGTGTCGACGCCGCCGGGGGTCTTGACGCATACGTTTAACGACTTAAATCCGGTTACTCTCACCGACAACTGTAGTGCTCCGCTTCAATTGGCATATGTGCGCAGTGGCTCTACGCCGGGTAGCGGTAGTGGATCGGCCAACGGCACGTACAACGCCGGTACGACCGTCGTCACTTACACTGCCACCGATGGGGCTGGCAATACGAGCACGTGCACCTTTTCGGTGCTGGTAGATGCCGGAACACCGCTGACGCTAATATTGGACACGGTCTCTATCGACTGTCAAGACAGCGCGGCACATTTTGCCGTGGACGTGTCGGTGCGTGATTTTGTCAACATCACGGGCATACAATTTGACGTCACTTGGGACTCCGCGCGCATCCGATTCGACTCTGTAGGCAATTTGCGCCCGGGGTTTGGTTTTAATCCTACTAACTTCTTCGGTTTCACGTCTGCTATAAACGGTAACACCCTGAAATTTTTTGCCGGCAATGCCAACGGGTACCCCAACATTCCCGATGACGAAGCGCTGTTCACGATATACTTCACCGTAAAGACGCTCGGCAGCAGTCCGCTCACCTTCACGGGAAACATCAACGCCGTCAACACGAGCTTTCAGCTCATTCCAGTGAACTTAATCCACGGCTTATTCGAGATCTCAGACTTTTCGCCACCGGTGGTTCAGTGTCCTCAGGACCTAACCGTATCGGCCGACAGCGGTGTGTGCACGGCTACCCTTCAGCTGCCTGCATCCGATGCCGTGGACGCGTGCAGTGGTATTCAGAGCGTGGCATCCGATAAGCAAGGCGACGTATACCCAGCAGGGCCGACCGTAGTGACTTTTACTGCTATCGATAATGCGGGCAACAGTGCGACCTGCTCTTTGACAGTAACAGTGACGGGGGTAACGAAGCCGCAGCTCACTTGTCCACAGGACACGGTGCTCAACGCTACAGGGACAAGTTGCACCCAAGAGGTTTTCTGGGACACGCCTCAGGCGCTCAACCCGTGTGACGGTTCGCCCTTACCTGTGGTGGCTGATCCTCCTTCAGGCACAGCTTTCCCCGTAGGGATAAACACCGTCGTGCTAACGGCGGGCAGTGGAAGCGATACAGCGATGTGCTCCTTTAGCGTGACGGTAACGGATGCGGTGCCCCCTGTGGTGGTATGTCCTCCGGACTTGACGGTGGCCATTCCGCCCGACACCACAGGGCAGGCGGTTTGCAGCACGGCGGTGAACTTCGACATTCCCTCAGCCTCCGACGCATGCGACAGCAACCCTTCGGTCACTAGCAGCATACCTCCGGGTTCTGTCCTCTCAGTAGGCGTACATACTGTCGTCTTGACCGCCCAAGATGCCTCGGACAACACTGTCGAGTGCCAGTTTTTAGTAACGGTGGTAGATGCCGCGCCGCCTGTGGTAGCGGGATGCCCATCTGAACCACTGACGCTCTATGTGCCAGCCGACTCTTGCAGCGTGACGGCCAGTTGGGGCGATATCACTTTTTCCGACGAGTGCTCTTCTTCCGTTAGCGTAGATCCGCCTAACTATACGTTCGACCTTTTCCCAGTGGGCACGCACACAGTAAGCATCGTCGGCAGCGACGCAGGGGGTAATACGGCGATGTGTACTTTCCAGGTGGTGGTCTTGGACACCTTGGCTCCCGCTATAAGCAGCTGTCCGACTAATATAACCGTTGTCCTTCCGGTAGATTCTTGCTCGAAGACCATCTCTTGGGCACCACCAACGGCTACGGACAACTGCACGGCAACACCGACCCTAAGTGGCTCACACGCACCGGGTACGACGTTCAACACTGGGACGCATTCTGTCATATATGTGGCCTCCGACAGTTCAGGAAATGTCGCTGAGTGCAGCTTCAATGTGACGGTGCTCGATATCGTACCCCCGAAGTTCACTTCTTGCCCCTCGGATACGGTGATTGCGGGCGCCAGTCCATGCGGAAACGTTGTCCTTTGGAATTTCCCCTCGGCAGAGGACAACTGTTTGTTAGATACCATTATCTCTACGCAATTGCCCACCGATACCATCTTTGCCCAAGTGACGCAAGTGGTCATCCAAGCCATCGATGCCTCGGGCAACGCCGACACGTGCTCGTTTAAGATTACGCTGGATGTGCTCATCATCCCGCCAGCGTTTGAGAACTTCCCTCCCGATATCACGGTGTACGGATGTCCTCAGCCGGTGAGCTGGACACCGCCCATCTCCAACAAGAAAGCGTGCAATCCGGACACTATCGTCTTCACGCCTAACCTACTGCCGGGAGATACGTTCCCCTTAGGGAATACAGCCATTACTTATTATCTGATTGACCAGAGTAAAGGAGATACCTTAGCTCAAAAAGCGCTGACCATCACTGTCCTAGATACAGTAGCGCCAACGGTTATCAACTGCCCAACGGCGCCCGTTGTTGTCCACGTAGGCGGGCAGGTAATTTCGGGCAACAGCGACAATTTCATTCTTTCGGCCGACACGACGGGCGACTGCCAAGGGGTAAAACTGAGCTTTGCCCTGCCTAATGCGTCGGATGATTGCGGCACTGCTACTGTAATGCAAGTTCAAGGGCCGTTACCGGGAGAAGTATTTCCCACAGGGGGCACGACCTTGGCCTTTACCGCCACGGACGACAGTGGCAATACGGCACTTTGCAACGTAAGTGTCTCCGTAGTCGGTCTTGAGCCTTTGATGGTGACGGTCGATCCACCAATAGCGTGCCCAGGAGAAGAGGTGATGCTGATTGCCCAACCGCTGCCCAACGCCACGTACACGTGGATGGGCCCCGATCAGCAGACCTATCCGAACACCAATGAGATAATTGTGTTAGCCAGTGGCGAAAACGCGGGTAGGTACACCGTAGTGGCCGCGATAAACGGCTGCACTTCTGCGCCGGTCACAGTAAACGTAATAGTGGCCGCCGTTCAGGCTAATGCCGACACCGTGCGCATCTCTTCCAGCACGTTGGTGGACACATTTAGCGTAGTGGCAAACGATATCGTCGTGCCCGACAGCGCGTTTACGGTGCGTCCGCTTACCGACCCTTTACCTGAAGGGCTGACGTACCTGGGCGACGGTCTCTTCCGCTATCAGATACCTCCCAACTTCCGTCCGATATCGTTCTTATACGAGCTGTGCTCTTCGATATGTCCCGACCTGTGCGATACCATTGCCTTGGTGACCATACGCTTAGAAGAAGCGGATTGCTCCGTCATTCCGAACATCTTCACTCCGAACGGCGATGGGGTCAATGAGACCTTCCGCATCCCTTGTATCGCTTCCGGAGAATATCCCAACAATACCATCGTCATATACAACCAGTGGGGAGACAGGGTATACGAGGCTTCGCCTTACGACAACAGCTGGGACGGCACTTTAAACGGTCAAGTCGGCAAGAACTTGCCCGATGGCGTATACTACTACGTCTTCCGCCCAAGTCCTACTGAGCCGGTGCGGAAAGGGTTTATCCAAATACATCGCTAAATCTAACCACCTACCCATGAAAAAGCTACTTACTTGCCTCGCAATAGTCTCGGGTGTCGCTGGAGGAACCTTTGGTCAACAGCAGCACCACTATACCCAATTCATGTACAACAAACTGCCTTTCAACCCGGCGTATGCTGGGGCGCGGAAGGTACCCAGTGTTACGGCCGTATACCGAAACCAATGGATGGGTTTTGAAGGAGCTCCTCAATCGGTCATGGCGTCGTTAAGCACGCCGTTCATTACGCCACGGGTAGGTATGGGTATAGTGTTGTCGCACGTGTCGCTGGGCATAAACCGCGATATTTTGGGTTCCCTATCGTACTCTTACGACCTGATCGATGCCGACGAGATTTCGCTGCGCGCCGGCATCAGCGGCAGTATTCGCTCCCTTACGTTGGACTTTAGTAAGGCCCGCCCCGATGAACCGCTTTCTGTCGACCAATCGCTGAATGTGGCGGCGGAGAACCATCTGCTTCTGAACGTAGGCGCCGGCTTGTATTTTACCTATAATAATCAGTTTTACGCAGGCTTTGCCGTACCGCGCATCTATGCTAATACTTTGGGCAGGAACGAAAACCTGCCCCAAGGATTTGAGACGGCGCGAGAGTTCCAACACTTTTTCGGGATGGCGGGAGCAGTCATCCCTTTGAGCGACGATCTAAACCTAATGCCAGCGCTTTTTGCTAAGTACGTCCAAAATGCACCGTTCGATTTGGACGTTAACATCAACTTAGAGATCAATGAGAAGTTCGTCGCGGGCCTTTCCTATCGAATGGGCGGTGATGGAGCCGGCGAATCGATAGATTTAATCCTTTACTGGCAGGCGCATCAACAGTTTGGCATAGGAGTGGCATATGATTTCTCGCTATCCAGCATTCGAGATTACACGGCCGGCAGCATCGAGCTGCTTTTACAAGCTGACTTGAAAGCCGGAAAGCGAAAGATGTCTAATCCGCGGTTTTTTATGTAACCTAAAAATCAAATTTCGTCTTATTGTTTGTCTGTTAATCTTGCTCGACTATGATAGCCTGTAAGCACGCATCGCTGTGTACCCTCCTGGCCCTTTTGGGAAGTGGAGCCACCCTTTGGGCCCAAACGGTGCCTACCACTCTGCCCCCTGTCACCATAGATATTCGGAATGAAATGGCCGTCAATAGTGAGGGCTTGGACTTTAGCCCGACATTTTATGAGGACGGCATCGTATTCATATCGACCAATACGGCAGGGCTGAAAAAGAAGACCGACGACCGCCTGCGGCTGCCGGCAATGTCGATTTTGCGCTCTCGACGTAGCAGCGATGGCAACTTGTTGCCTCCAGAGCCCTTTGCCGTGGAGCTGTCTTCTCTGTATCACGAAGGGCCGGTGTGCTTCGACCGCACGGCAGAAACGATCTTTTTCTCGCGCAATGCCCTCATTAAGGGCAAGGTGAAGTTGGCCAAAGATGCCACCCAAAAGATGCGGCTGTACTGGTCTAAGCGAGAAGGAAATACTTGGAGCGAGCCAGAGCCACTTCCGTTCAACAACAATGAGTTTGACGACTGTCATCCGGCAATTAGCATCGACGGCGACAAGCTCTTCTTTGCCTCTAACCGGCCGGGAGGCTTTGGCGGTATGGATCTATACGTCTCCTATCGCGTAGGTGATAGCTGGAGCGAGCCGGTTAACTTAGGCGCTAACATCAATACGCGTGGCAACGAGATCTTTCCGTTTATTCATGCCGACAACACCCTCTACTTCGCCTCAGACGGTCTGCCTGACCGGAAGGGAAAACTCGACCTCTACTACGCAGTACAGGACGGCGCTTCTTGGACTACCCCTATCAACATGGGAGAGCCGTTCAACACATCGGGTGATGACTTTGGCTTGATTGTAGACCTAAACAAGATTAACGGCTATTTCTCTACCGATGGCAAGCAGTCGAAAGGGGGTAAGGGCGACGATATCTACAGCTTCCACGTAGAAAACGGCAATTTAGACGACTATCTGTTGCAAAACCAGCGGGTACCCGACCGCGCCTTAGATGTAACCGTCACGGTGACCGACAAGAGCACAGGGCAGCCCATCGAGAGTGCCGAAGTGCGCATGCTCAACTACGACGCCAACACCGTCATCGGTCGAGACGAGCGCGGCAACTTAATTACTGTGCAAAGGATCGATGGCAAGGAAGTCATCGCTGCGCTGCCGCCGGACAAGGGGATCAATGGGACCACCGATAGTGGCGGTCGCTTTTCCGCAGAGGTCAAGCCGGGCAACTACGTTATCATCGCCTCTAAAGACCTATATCAGACCCGCCAGGTGCGCTTGCCTATTTCTAAGACGGGCAACGAATTGACTATAGCGCTCGACCGCTCGGCCCATGCCAACAAAGTGCGCTGGAACGCTTCGGTATTCAACTACGTCACGAATGCTCCACTGGCAGGGGCCGTCTTAGTGCTGACCAACCGCACTACTCAAGCTAAAGATACCGTAGTGACGGACGCCAACGGCCAATTGGATTACTATTTGGATAAGAATACGAAGTACAAGATAGATATGTTTCAAGGTGGGCGCCTTATCGGCAGTTCCGAGATCAACACGACGGCCTGGAGCCTGCCCAATCAAATCATGATGCAGAACTTTTCAGTGGCGCCGCTCATGCCGGGCACCGTCATCGAGTTGCCAAACATTTATTACAACTTCAACGACGCTACGCTGCGCCCCGATGCCCGAAAAGACTTGGACTTGGTGGTTTCCTTGCTCAAGCAACAGCCCACCATCACGGTAGAGGTGGCTAGCCACACGGACTGCCGCGGGTCGTCTAAGTACAATGAGGAACTCAGCCAGCGGCGCGCCAATGGTGTGGTGGAATACTTGGTGCAAAACGGCATCAGCCGCGACCGCCTGCGCCCGGTGGGCTACGGCGAAAGCCAACCGCGCAACCACTGTCAGGATGGAGTGCCGTGCACAGAGGCCGAACACGTCCGCAATCGCCGCACCGAGATCCGCATCCTCACCGGCATCGAAGGGGCCGCCATGGTGTATATCGATGGAAAACCCACTCCTTCGACCGAAGTAGCACAGGCCACCCCTGCCCTACCCGACAAATCGACGCCTAAGCGCAACGTGAATACAGCTCCCCCTTCTACAGATGCCATCGCACCCGACCGCTACTACGTAATTGCCGGCTCTTTCCAGGAAGAGGCGCGAGCACAAACCCAGCTGCAAAACATCTTGTCGGCCGGATATACGAACGCAAAGGTCATCCAGTTTCCCGCCTCGCCCTATCATTCCGTCTGCGTCGATAATTTTGCTAGCCGCAGGGAAGCCGAAGCGCTCAAGCGCCGATTAGAACGCGACCGCATCGAATCGTTCGTTCGCTACGTTCCTAAGGTACAGTGATGAATGCCACCTGCGAGGAAAACCTTACTTGTCGCGAGTTGTTAATGCTCTGCGGAGTTTTATAACGCTATGGCTATTATCATCACAGACGAATGTATCAACTGCGGAGCGTGTGAGCCGGAGTGCCCGAACAATGCCATCTACGAAGGGGGGGTAGAGTGGGCCATTGCCGACGGCACTACAGTCACGGGCGCGTATACACTGGAAGACGGACGAGTGGTAGAAGCCACTGCTAAACAAGCGCCGATTTCGAACGACTACTACTATATTGTTCCGGATAAGTGCACGGAGTGCGTAGGGTTTCACGAAGAGCCGCAGTGTGCCGCCGTATGCCCCGTAGATTGCTGTGTGCCCGACCCCGACCGCGTGGAGACGCGCGAACAGCTCTTAGCGAAGAAGGAGCGGCTGCACCTGTGAAGAATGATGTTTTCATGGTTTTTTTATTCTGCCTGCCGTGTGTCCGCATGGCAGGCATTCTTTTGTAGCCATTCACATTACCTTCGCCCCACCATGCGGTCATCGCTTTTGCACATGTGCCGAAGCAGCATGTTGTTAACGCTGGCCTTAGCGTTAAGCATGTTTCTTTGGGCTTGCCAAAAAGAGCGCTTTGCTTCGAACCCTGAAGCTCGCTTAGCCTTTAGCACCGACACCCTCCGCTTCGATACGGTATTCACACAGTTAGGGTCGGCCACTCGAGTGCTCAAGGTGTACAATCGACACCGCGAGAGCATCCGCATCAGTCGCATTTACTTGGAAAAAGGCACGCTGTCGCGATTTCGCCTCAATGTAGACGGCCTGCCGGGCCCTACGCACTCCGACATTGAAATCGCTCCTCAAGACAGCCTCTACATTTTTGCTGCTGTGACCATCAATCCGGATGATCCGCCCAGCATCAGCCCATTTGTCATAACAGAAAACCTCATCTTCGAAGCCAACGGAAATGTCCAAGTAGTCGTGTTGGAGGCGTGGGGGCAAAATGCCGTTTATCTACCGTCGCGTTTTAGCGCGAGCGGCGCCGTCCTTTATTCGTGTGGTGGCGGCGAGTGGTTGTGGAACGACCCTCGCCCCTATGTCATCTACGGCATTGTGGTAATCGACAGCTGCACGGTGCGCATTCCGGCCGGTGCGCGCATACACGTGCACGGCGGGTTAGCGCGCGCAGAACAAGACAGCAGTGTCATCCGGTATAACGATGGTTTGCTGGTCTTCGATGGCTTAGGGCGTCTTATCGTCGAAGGCACACCTGAGCACCCTGTAATTTTTGAAGGAGACCGGCTAGAGCGCGAATTTGCCGAGGTACCGGGTCAGTGGGTTGGTATTTGGCTGCGCGCTGGAACTTCCGGCCATCGAATCGAGCACGCCGTTGTCCGCAACAGCATCATCGGTATTCGCGTGGACTCGGCAGCCGACCTGACCCTGCGCAACACGCAGATATACCGCACGGCCAACAGCGGTCTCATCGGTGTGCATGCCCAAATCCGTGCTGAAAACTGCCTGTTCCACTCCAATGGAGCGCATGCCATTCAACTGGAGTATGGCGGTGATTATGCCTTTGCGTACTGCACTGCAGCGCATTTTGGAGGCCAGAACGAAGCCTTGCGCATGACCAACCTCTTTTGTCGAGATCCGCTCTGCGAGCGCGCCGACGTCTTCCCTCTGCGCGCCCGCTTTTACAACTCCATCTTTTCGGGTAGCCGTTCCGACCAAATTGCTCTGCTAGCGGCGCCATCTGCCGATTTCGACTATCGCTTTGAGCACTGCCTAGTGCGCGTGCGCGACCTTTTGCGCCCGAACAACACGCCCGACTTTTTCGACCACTGCCAACCTTGCCTAAACCTCTCGAATACGGACTCGCTGTTCCTCAACATTGCAGAAAAGAATTTTCGCCTCGACACCCTTTACTCGAAGGCAGACGGTTATGCTCTGCCCATTCCGGACATTCCTACCGATTTAGAAGGAACACTGCGCGATCTGCTCCGACCGGATGCAGGGTGCTACGAGCGGTAATGACCTGCTACCTTTGCTCTAAACTCATATCGGCATGATCCAGCGCATTCAGACCCTGTGGCTATTGTTCGCCGTAGCCAGCGCAGCAGGTGCCTTCGCCCTGCCCTTCTTTCAAGTAGCCTCCGAAGGTGTGACGATCCGCACAACAAGTGCTCTTGCAGATGGCGCCCTGACACCTCAGGACAATGCCGGCCTGTTGGGCTTAGGAGTATTGGCCATCCTTACAGCGCTGGCGGCCATATTTCTCTTCAAGAATCGACCGCTTCAGATACGGCTGGCATCGGCAGGTGTCGGCATCGGCATTTTGCTGATAGGCCTGACGATTTTAGCCATCAACATGGCGCGGGCAGAGTTGTCGGAACAAGCGGTCGCTCGCTTGGGATGGGGAGCAGCTCTGCCTGTAGTTTACACGATATGCTGTTGGTTAGCAGTACGCGCCATTCGCCGCGACGTGGCCTTGGTGCGCTCTATGGATCGCCTGCGCTAAAGGGCTACGCGCAAGGCGCTTTCGCGGATAGCGAACGCCACCGGCGTTTCACCCAAAAATTCGCCATCGGCTTCTAGCTCGATGGGGTGTTCTCCCAGGTGTTCCACGCGCAAGGCCCGGGTTTGGAAGCCGCATATGCGCGGGTGCTCGAGTAGGGTGCCGTTGTAAAAACGCCGCGTTTGCAACAGGACTTCCCAACGAGGCAAACGCGGCGCATACGTGACCGCCAACAGGCCGTCGTCTGACCGCGCATGAGGCACCAGCTGCATCCCTGCCCCCGAATAGCGGCAAATGCCGACATTGATGGTATAAAACGCTTCCTCCGCCGTGCATTCTTCGGCCCAGAGGCGTCCGAATGGAGGCTCAAAGGAAAAGAGATAGCGCCCCACGGAGAGGAGATAGCGCCAGCGCGAAGTAGAATGCTCCTGCGCCGTCTTGCGCACGATGTATGCGTCGTAAGCCATGCCAGCGACATTGACAAAGAAGCGCTCGGAGCGACTCCCCGCGCACTGGTACGAGACGACTCCCACATCTTGGAAAGCCGTTGCTCCCTGTAGAAGGCGCCTCAACCGCGCCTGCGGATGACGGGGAACAGCGTAATGGCGCGCCCAATCGTTGCTCGTCCCTATGGGGAGCACACCAAAAGTGAGATGCGTCGAAGGAACATGCGGTTGGCGCAGCAGGCCATTAACCAACTCGTGGCAGGTGCCATCGCCGCCTACGCCCAAAAATTGGCGATAGCCCTGTAGGACAGCGTCGTCGATTAGCTGGATGGCGTGTCCAGGGTATTGCGTGAAGCGCACCGTATAAGCAAAGCCCATCGATTGAAGCAATGCCTCGATGTCGGGCCACAGATACGCCGCTTGACCTTTACCCGCAGCAGGATTGACGATAACACACCACAAAGACATGCGCTTTATTGTGAGGAACGGCTGATTTCTTCCAAGATACCCTTGAGCAATCGATAAAAGCGCTCCACGGAGGGTATGTGAACGCGCTCATCGGGCGAGTGCGCTCTAGTAATCTTCGGGCCAAAAGAGATCATCTCCATGCCGGGGTATTTAGCCCCGATGAGGCCGCACTCCAGACCAGCGTGGATGGCCTCAACGCGAGGAGCATGGCCCAGGATGCGCTCGGCTACTCGGCGACCGACGGAAAGGAGATGGGTGTTGACGTTGGGGCGCCATCCGGGATATCCGTCGCTGTGTGCGACGCGCCCGCCGGCTAAGCGCATGGCCGAGGCCACTGAAGCGGCCAAATGGCGCTTGGCGTCTTCAAGCATGCTGCGTTGATTGGTGCCGATGACCAGTCGGTCTTCCTCCTGTGCGAGGGTAGCCAGATTGATCGACGTCTCCACAAGGCCCTCTATGTCAGGGCTCATGCGCACAATACCCTGACGCAACGCCAACAGGAGGCGAAGTATTCGGTCGGCAAAACGGCGCGTGTAGACGCGCGTAGGCAGCGGCACCACCTCCCAACTTATCTTTAGGTCGGGATCCGTAGTGCCGAACTCGGCAACAAACACGTCTTGGCAACGCCGCAAGCGCTCTTCGAAGGAGGCTCTTTGCCGCTTATCGATGCACATAACGGCTTCTGCCTCGCAAGTGATGGCGTTGCGCCGACTGCCGCCCTGCAGTGCGGCAACCCACGGGCGCAGCGGTTGCCGCTCCCACCAGGTGCGGGCCAGCAGCTGGATGGCGTTGGCGCGGCCTAAGTGAATATCTACGCCGGAATGCCCTCCCTTCAGCCCGCCAATGTGAAGGCTAAATGCCAGCGCATCTCCCACGCCAGAGGGTTCTGTTTGTAATAGGAAGGAAGCGTTCGTGTCAACTCCGCCGGCGCAGCCGATACAAAAAACACCGTCTTCTTCGCTGTCCAAATTGAGCAAGTAACGCCCTTTCATGGCCTTATCGGACAGAGCCTTTGCACCGTTGAGCCCTGTCTCTTCATCAACAGTGATGAGGATTTCTAACGGACCGTGTACTGCCTCGGCATCTGCAGCGATGGCCAGCGCAGCCGCCACACCGATGCCGTTGTCGGCCCCCAATGTCATGCCGTTGGCACCTATCCAATCGCCTTGGCGCACCAGCTGAATAGGGTCTCGGTCAAAATCATGCTCGGTACCGCGGTTTTTCTCGCACACCATATCGCTATGTGCCTGCAGCACTACCATCGGTGCCTGCTTGCGCCCCCGACTGGGCGGCACCCGCGCAATGAGGTTGCCCTCCTTGTCGCGCCGATAGGCTAATCCTAATCGCTGAAATTGCCCCTCTAAGTAGGCTGTGATGCGCTCCTCTCTTTTTGGAACAACGCGGGATCTGGCTGATTTCGAAGAAGAAATGCCCCAAGAGCGGAGGTTTAAGGCCTTTTACAACAGAGCGATCTGTCATGACAACTTACGACGCGTTGAGACTAAGATAAGGGTCAAAGTAAAAGCAAATATTTCTACGCGATGGCTCGGCGCTTTCGTTGCGGCAAAAAAGCAGTAAAATCTTTTTGTATCATTGCGCCCGCAAACCTTAGTCTAAGCACACTCATCGTTTAAAGGCTATGAAAAAAATCTTTTCCGCGCTAATCTTTTCGTTCCCCCTACTCCTTTTCGCCCAACCGGGCCAGATAACTCGCCCCTTCTTTGACAAGAACACCATCGGAGAGATTCGCCTCACGCTTCCCGTGGCCAATTGGAACGATGCCTTAGACTCCCTGCGCATTTACGGCGAAGGTATGCTCGTAGGGAGCGCTATCATCGATGGCGTCCGCTACGAAGGCGTTGGGGTGCGTTTTCGCGGCAACAACTCGTATCAGACGGGGCTGAAACGCAACCCTTTTCACATCCGACTGAATTACACCGATAAATCGCTTCAGCACCAAGGATACACCTCTGTCAAGTTATCTCCGGCGCTGCGCGACCCTAGCATGGTGCGCGAAGTGCTTTTCTCGGAAATTGCAGCACAGTACATGCCGTCGCCTAAGGCTTCGTACACCAAGCTCTACGTCAACGACGAGTACATCGGCGTTTTTATTAATTTAGAACCCGTGGAAAGTGCCTTTCTGCAGACGCATTACGGCAGCGATGACGGTGCATTGTTTAAGGCGGGCGTAGATTATCGGCCCCAGAACATTCCTCCGAATTGCAAACAGAACATCTTCGGTGCACTTGAATACGAGGAAAACATCGACTGCTATCGCCAAAATTTTGAGATGAAGTCGGATCGCGGCTGGCAGGCGCTGCAAGAGCTCACGCGCGTGCTCAACCAGGACTTGAGCAAAATTGAACAGGTGCTCGACGTCGATCGCGCGCTGTGGATGTTGGCTCTCAACAACGTCATGGTCAATCTCAGCAGCTACTCGGGAGCGCGCAGTATCAATTACTACTTATACCAAGATGCGCACGGGCGCTTTCAACCCATCCACTGGGATTTAAACCTGTCCTTCGGCAGCTATAAGAACACTGGCCGAGGCAGCGACTTAGAGCTGCGCGACTTACAACGCCTCGACCCACTGTTGCACGCCGATAACCCTCTTAAGCCGTTGGCCAATAAGCTGTTAAGCGACCCCCTGTACCGCAAGATGTACCTCGCCCATGTACGCCAAATCAACAACGACTTCTTTACCAATGGCGAATACGAGAAGCGCGCCAAAGCGCTGCAGGCCATGATTGTGGTGCCTTACAACGACGACAAGTACAAGCAATACAGCTTGGAGGAATTCCAAAACAGTTTAAAGGCGACTACGGGTGCCCGTAGCCGCATTCCCGGCATTGTGGAACTCATGAGCAAGCGGTCGGCTTTTCTCAAAACGCATCCCGATTTAGCTCCGTTACCCTCGCAGATTAGCGAGATTACGGTAGAGCGGCGCGCTAAGTTCGAAGCCCAGCCCCTATCGGCCTTCCGCATCCACTGCAAGGCCGACCGCTATCCAAAGCGCGTGTTTATCTTCTACCGCTTCCAAAAAGGGCAACCCTTCCAGAAAGCCACGATGAACGAAGAAAGTAACCCTAGTTTGTCTGCCGGGACAAAGATGTATTTTATTAGCATCGAAGCGCCGAGCAGTGATGCCGTATTAGAGTACTACCTAATGGCAGAAAATGCCGGTACCGTACAATTCGCTCCGCTCCATTACGTTCAGACGCCGTACCAGGTTAAACTGGAAGATTTAAACAAATAAATAGGGAGGTGTTTTCCCGGGAAATAGGGGGATCCGATGAACCGACTGCTCTTTTCTAAAAGGCTGCTATGGATAGCAATAGGCACAGTTATTCCCCATATCGCTGCTGCTCAAGATTTTTACGGCAAGGGTATCCAGGAAATTCGCATCGAGCTGCCCTATCCCGACTGGGACTGGAAACTGGACTCGCTCAAGAGCACTGACCCAGAAGGGCGCTTGTTGGGCACCGCCATCATCAACGGTGTGCGCTACGACAGCGTAGGCGTGCGCTACAAGGGAAACAGCTCTTACTACCGAACGCGAAAAGAGACCGCGCGTAAGCTGCCCATCAATATCAAGGTCAATTACCGCAAAAAAGAGCAGCGGCTGAAAAGCGGGCATACTACGGTGAAGCTGTCTAATGCCTTTTTAGATCCTAGCTTTGTGCGCGATCCCTTGGGATACCTCATTATTCGGAGGTATATGCCTGCTCCGGAATGCAACTTCGCTAAGGTCTATATTAACAAAAATTTTTTTGGATTATATGTCAATAGTGAGTCAGTCGACGAGCTGTTCATTCAAAAGCACTTCGGTACGACTGCTGGTTACTTAGTCAAGTGCGATCCAGACCAATGGAAGCGCGTGCGGAGCCAAAGCGGGTGCCCAAAGGGCGAGAACGCCTCACTTATGTACCTCAACGACAATCCCGGCTGCTACGAGGCGTTCTATGAGGTAGATAATCCCGCTGCCTGGAAACCGCTTATCCATCTGATTCGGGTGCTCAACCAAGAGCCACAGAAGATCGAGACAGTACTCCACATCGACCAAGTACTCTGGATGCATGCCCTGAATAATGTGATGGTCAATTTAGACAGCTATACAGGCTCGCTGTCGCACAATTACTACTTGTGGATCGACTCCACAGGGGTGGGGCATCCCATCATCTGGGATTTGAATATGGCTTTTGGCGGCTGGCGACGCGACTTCAGTTTCAGCATGATGAGCGACGCTGAGCTGATTGAGTACAGCCCGCTAGCGGAATTCAACAATGCCAAGCGTCCGCTCATTTCCAAGCTGTTGCGCGTGCCGCTGTATCGAAAAGTTTACCTCGCTCACATTCGCACTATCGTCAACGATTGGTTGGCTCAAGGGCAATGGCTCAAAGAAGCGCAGGCGATGATGAAAGAAATTGACCCGTGGGTGCAGAAGGACACGCTCAAACTATATCCCTACGAGGCCTTCAAGAGAAGCTTAGACAGCACCTTAGTGGTTGGCCCGGATAAGATTATTGGGCTGCGCGAGCTCATGGACCGCCGCACGCAGTTTTTGCTCCAGCACCCTGTCCTGAATAAGGTTCCTCCTGCCATTGCTGCGGTAAAACACGAGGTACGGGGCGACAGCGTGCTCATTTCCGCAGAGATGAAAGGGGCAGAAAATGGTTGGTTGTACTATCGAACCCATCGCATGTTTGCATTTAAACCGCTGGCAATGAACGATGCGGGCGAAAGCGGAGATGCTGTTGCTGGCGATGGGATTTTCAGCGCACTCTTGCCGCGGTCGGACATTGCGCATTACTATTTGGTGGCGGAAAACAAGGATGCCGCCGCGCTACACCCGGAACGCGCTTCGCACGACTTTATCGAGATACCTGAGCAAATCTCGCCTTAATTGGGTCATGCAGGGAAAACCTCAGAAGCTAAAGCCATGCTTCTGCCGAAAGCCCGGCGGTTGAGGTGGAGGTCTACGCCGATTTCGTCGAAGAAGAACAAGAGGTTTTCGGTAGCCATATTTCCGGTCAGTTCGTCTTTTGCCATAGGGCAACCGCCAAAACCGCGCAAGGCGCTGTCGAAGCGGCGACATCCGCTGTCCCATGCCGCCTCGATCTTTTCGCGCCAGCTGTTTGGCTGCGTGTGTAGGTGTGCGCCAAAGGTAATCTGCGGATAAGCGGGAATCAAATTACTAAATAAATAGGTAATGCTTTCAGGTGTGGCGCAGCCGATCGTGTCGGAAAGGGAAAAGATCCGGATCCCCAAGGGCACTAGGGTATCTACCCATTTTTGAACGATCTCTACATTCCACGGATCGCCATAAGGATTGCCAAAACCCATGGAGAGGTAGAGGACAAGCGTCTTGCCGTGCTTCTCACACAGTTCCTGAATGGCTTTGGTGCGCTCTACGCTTTCCGCGATGGTAGCATTCGTATTGCGCAGCTGAAACGTCTCACTAATGCTAAACGGATAGCCTAAGTAAGTGATCTTGGCATGTTTGCAAGCCTCTTCCGCTCCGCGTTCATTAGCGACAATGGCTAATAGCTTTGTGTTCGTCTGAGAGAGGTCTAAGCAGGCGAGCACCTCCGCTGTATCGCGCATTTGCGGAATGGCCTTTGGGCTAACAAACGACCCAAAATCGATGGTGTGGAAACCCACCTGTAACAGCTGATTGATGTAGCGCGCTTTGATATCTGTCTCTATAAAAGTATTCAAGCCCTGCATTGCGTCGCGCGGGCATTCTATGAGTTGTACGGCAGAAGGCTCGATGGCCATAAGCAGTTTTTTCCCTGATTGAACAAAAGAGTACCTTCAAAGTTATGGAGAATGGCTATACGCTAGGATGGCTTAGTCCGCTTAACCTTGGTATCTCTTCTGCTCGGATATGCTAAAATACAAAACCCTATGGACCCTGCTGGCACTCCTTCTCATCATCTCAGGCATCACTGCGTTAGCGCTTCAGATGGTAGGTGCACAATGGGCCTTTTTGCAATTTTTAGAAAAACCAGGGCGCCTCTTTGCCTTCGTTGTCAAGCTTTTAATGGTGATGGCCGGATTTGTCCTAATTGTCGTGGCGAACACCGATTGGGAACGCGAGCGACGCGAAAGCGAGAGGCCCTAAATTTTTCGGGCAGCCCCTGCGTTAATGGGGGCCGCCCGAAGAACCTTTAAAGGAAAAGATCTAAGAAAACTTCAGAAAGAGAATAACAGCCCGCCGGAAAGCGCAATGCCGCGGTTCTTTATGGTTTGGTCGCTAGTATTCTCGTCGCTGTTCACATTGGAAAGCCCTAAGAGATAACGCCCATCGACAAATAAGCGCGTCGAAGAACCCAAGTTGATTCCTAAGGATGCGCCTACCTGAGCGCCCAAATCGCTCCGATTGTAGTTGTCGTTCTCAAAATCGAGATCGCGCGTCTCTGTCTCGACTTGGCCGGCAATACTTAGCGTTGTCTTTATCTTGCCGTTTAGGGCGTATCCAAAACTCGGCCCGAGCAACACGTCGAAACGACCTATGCCAAATCCCGTACCTACTTTCAACAGCAGCGGAATCTCGATATAGCTTGCATCCAAGCGAACACTGGCTTCTACCCTTCCCAAAACAGGGTCGGTTTCTGTCTCCACAAATTTCGAGCCTTTTCAGATGAAGCTCAGTTCGGGTTGGAGCGCGAGGTTGTCGGACAGGCGAATCTCAAGCAGGGCAGCGGCAACAATCCCGCTGATCGACTCGGGATCTGTTCCTGTCTGCTCTCTCGCCTCGTCGTTGAGCGCCCACTTGGCTAAGTGTACACCTCCGCGAAGCCCAAAGCCAATCTGCGCCAGGAGACCGCTTGCACTCAGCATGAGGATGACAAACAGCGTACATCTGGGAAAGTGTTTCATAAGACTTAGATTTTAGTAATGTGTTAAGGGATGGAGTGGGCAAAAGTAGCGGTTTTTTAGCGCATGCAGTCTATGGGAACGTTAATATTTCAACAATAGTGGGGCTCCGACTCGGTTGAATGCCTTCGAATTCGAGCCTATCTTTAGAACGCTAATAAGTAGGATAAACCTCAGAACTTTGAGCCTTGTTTTTAAAAATTAACTCATCCACCTATGCTGCTAACGGTGTTCGGTGAGACATTGATCGACCCTTCGGCCATTGCGCAGATAGAGCGCTGTCTGACTACACCGGAAGACAGGGCTGTGCTTACTGCCGATGCACATGTTGGCTATGGGCATCCCATCGGCGGGGTGGTGGCGTATCGCGACAAGATCAGCCTCTCCGGAGTAGGTTTCGATATCGCTTGCGGCAATAAGGCTTGCCAGACGAATATCCGCGCTGCGGACGTCGATGTGGAAAACATCATGGACGAGATCTTCCGCCAAATCGGCTTTGGCATCGGTCGCCCCAACCCCAAGCCGGTAGACCATCCTGTTTTAGACCATATTGCTCGAGCGTCTTTTAAGCCGCAGCGCGCCCTGCTTCCCTTAGCGGCCGAGCAATTGGGCACGGTAGGCGCGGGAAATCACTTTATCGACCTGTTCGAGGACGAGGAGGGTTGGCTATGGGTGGGCGTTCACTTTGGGTCTCGCGGCTTTGGCCATAAGACGACGACGGGATTTATCGCCCTGTCGAAGGGCAAGCGCTTCGACGAATACGTGCCCGAAGGAGGCATGTTCTCTCCACCAATCCTCTTTGATGTCGACAGTGCCTTGGGGCAAGACTACTTAGCGGCCATCCAACTGGCTGGTGAGTATGCCTATGCCGGGCGAGATACAGTAGTGCAAAAAGTACTCGACATCTTGGGCGCCCAGGCTGTCTTTGAAGTGCATAACCACCACAACTTCCTCTGGATAGAAGAGCACTTCGGTCAAAAGTATTACGTTGTACGCAAAGGAGCTACTCCGGCCTTTCCCGGTCAGTACGGTTTTATCGGCGCCAACATGGCCGACGTATCCGTCATCATTCGCGGAGTGGACAGCCCCTTGAGCCGCAAGGGTCTTTTCTCTACCGTGCATGGCGCAGGTCGTGTGCTCAGTCGCACTCAAGCGGCTGGAAAGCGGCGTTGGAAAAATGGGAAAATACAGTATTTATCGGAGGGCATCGTGCGCTGGGACAACGTGCGCAAGTTGATGAAACAACGCAACATCGCTTTGCGCGGAGGTGCACCCGACGAAGCGCCGGAGTGCTACAAGCCGCTCGATGAGGTTTTGAAATATCACGAAGGGACGATCGAGGTGGTTCACCGGCTGCGGCCCATTGGCGTCGCTATGGCACCCGCCGATGTATACGATCCGTACAAGGATTAAGGAACAAATAATGCCCAGTAACACCCGCGACAACCTATTTTTGCCGACATCCTTCAAGTATGCAGACCATCACCTTTGGCATCGTATGAAAAAAACTCTATGGGTCGCATTGCTGGCCGCCTGGTGTGCAGAGAGTATTGCCCAGCGCACCGAGTACGAGGTGGCTGCTATTGGCTTTTACAACTTGGAAAACCTTTTTGACACGCTCCCCAGCGAGACGACGAACGACCGCGATTTCCTGCCGCAGGGCCGCTTGGCTTGGAACAGCGAAAAATATTGGTCTAAGCAAGCCAACATGGCCAAAGTGATCAGCCAGCTGGCTACCGATGTCACTCCCGATGGTGTAGCCTTGTTAGGAGTGGCAGAAGCGGAGAACCGCGCCGTCTTGGAGGATTTGGTCGCTCAGCCCGCCTTAAAAGAACGCAACTATCAGATCGTTCACTACGAGTCTCCAGACGAGCGCGGCATTGACGTAGCGCTGCTGTACCAACCCAAGTATTTTCGCGTATTAGGCTCCCAAGCGATACCGGTACCACTCCAAGATCCTCAGACCGGCGCTCGGGATTTTACGCGCGACGTGCTCTATGTGGCAGGGCTATTTCAGGGCGATACGCTGCACGTGATGGTATGCCATTGGCCCTCGCGTCGAGGTGGCGAGACCGGCTCCGTTTGGATGCGAGCAGCGGCAGCTCAGGTGTGTCGGAACGTGGCCGACAGCTTGCTGGCGCGAAACGAGCTGGCCAAGATCATCGTCATGGGCGATTTAAACGACGACCCCATCAACCCGAGCCTGACCAAAGTACTGCGCGCTGCTAAGAGCACCGATAAAATGGCAGCGGGCGACCTCTATAATCCCATGTACTCCCTCTATCAGAGTGGGAACGGCACGTTGGCCTATCGCGACTCGTGGAATTTGTTTGACCAAGTTATTGTCTCGAAAGGCTTAGTGTGGAAACAAGCCGGAGGGTGGCAGCTACTGCGCGCGGTCGTTTTTCGAGAATCCTGGATGTTTCAGGAAGAAGGCGCTTTCCGCGGTTATCCCCTGCGCACCTTTGTCGGCGATATGTTTTTAAACGGCTACAGCGACCACCTTCCCGTATATATCTTGGTGGTAAAGAAGAAGTAGCGAGCATTTAGCTAGCCATTCGCCTTTCGGTGGTCGGCTAAGAACTTGGCCAGTCCGATGTCGGTTAGAGGATGCTGGAGTAATCCCAAGAGTACGCTCAAAGGGCAAGTGACGGCATCCGCCCCAGCTTTAGCGGCTTCTACGATGTGGAGCGGGCTGCGAATGCTGGCAGCTAAGATAGAAGTCTCGAAGCCGGTGGTGGCATAGAGCTCGGCGATTTCTCTAATGAGATCGACCCCATTCCATCCGATATCGTCTATGCGTCCAATAAACGGTGAGACGTAGGTGGCGCCCGCCTTAGCAGCTAACAGGGCTTGGCCAGCAGAAAACACCAAGGTGCAGTTGGTGCGAATGCCCGCTTCAGCAAAGTAGGCAATCGCTTGGATGCCATCGCGGATCATTGGCACTTTGACGACGATGTTCTCGTGCAGGTCGGCCAGTCGCTTGCCTTCTTCCACTATTCCTTTGAAATCCGTCGCGATCACTTCTGCGCTGACATCGCAGTCTTCACCTACGATCTCGCAAATGGTTCGGTAGTGCTTGAGGATTTCTTTCTCTCCGACAATTCCCTCTTTTGCCATCAAAGAGGGGTTGGTCGTGACGCCATCGAGAATACCTAAGGCTGCAGCCTCTCGTATCTGGTCTAAGTTAGCCGTATCGACAAAGAAAAGCATAAAAATGATGCGCTAAAGCGTAAACGAAAATGCGCCGGACACACCGCTCGACCGCATTACCCTTGCTGCGTTTCCGCCCTGGGGGAGTTTTGCAGGAGCTGGTCGCCCAGCGCGAGGCAAAGGTAGCGCATAAAAAAAAAACTCGACGAGGGTATTTTTTGCTCGGCTATCTTTGCCCGTTATCTCTTTGGTTGTTAATGCTCAAATTGCACCAAGTGCATGCAAGAGAAAAGCACAGATAATCCGAGCAATGTGCGCTCGGGAGAAGAGCAGGCTCCTTCGTTGACGTATAGCTCGGCAGCGCTCTCCTGGATGCAGACGCTGCCCAGTTCGCTGGAAAGGGTGGATCTGTTTGCCTTGAACAACGGCGACTTCGCTATTCGCCTCATTCGCCAGTTGTTCAGCGGACCCTATTTCGAAATCGAAGTCGAAGCGATGCACCCCGCATCGATATGGTTCAATCACTTTTACTTCGAAGCGCGCAACCGAGAAAAAGTGTTTGGAACGCGCAACCTCCATGTGGGTTACCCTATGGTATTTTGCCGTTTAGGCGACCGGGCTATTAGCGCACCGTTGTTTTTATGGCAGCTTCACTTAGAGCCACACGCTCATAAACCCGATTGCTGGAGCGTCCAACGTTCTGAGAGCTACCAAGTGTTGCCCAACCATCCGTTTCTGCATTGGATAGATCGAGAATACCAGACCCGCTTTTCCGCGCGCGCTCGGGCTCTTACCGAGCGGCCTTGGATAGAACCCAGTTTGCTGTCGGCTTTTGTCGATACGGTGCGTCAACAGTTAGCCCTGACAGAAGAGGGGCTGCCTTTGAGTATTCAGCCGAATCCGACAGCAGCAGAATTGCCCCATACACAGGTGGAAAAACAGCTGCGCTGGTCGGCTGTGATGGGCATCTTTCCCACACTGCCGCGCACTATCTCAGCAGAGGCTCCGGCGGTAAAGGCGGTGCAACAAAGCGGTCTTACTTGGCAGCACTCGCTAACCCTTTTGTCGTTAGACCCTTCGCAACGCCGCATCTTGCAGGCGGCCCAGCAAAACGCTCTTACAGTAGTGGAAGGCGCCTCCGGTACGGGCAAGACATACCTGTTGGCTGCTGTCGTGGCCAATGCCCTCGCTAACGGGAAGAAGTGTTTAGTTGTCTCTAAAAGTATTCAGGCGCTTCGGCGAGCGCAGAAATTCTTGATCGACTGCGCCATCGGCGACCTTTCATTTGTGGTGCGCGATACCGACAGCGACCGCCCGATGTTGCTAGACATGCTGCGCGCCGTCGCTGAAAGAAAGGTCAAGGCCTCGCCGGAAATTCAAGCATTTCCGCCTCTTCTTCACAGAACCCTGCGCCACCTTCGCCAATTGGACAACGCCTGGGAGGCTCTTCACCAACCACTCCTGGCGAAACACCACTTTTCCGACTTAGTGGGGATGTTTATGAAGGCCAACCGCGCCGAAAGTAAAGCGCTCTTGTTGGCACAGCTCAACCCAGCCGACTTTGCCTTTACCGAAGAAGAATATCTCCGCATCAAACAAGCTATCTTCGACAGCGAACCGCTGTTCCGCCGCTTCCCTACCCTACAACACCCGCTAAACCAACTCAAACACAGCATCTTCTTGGAGCGATCTGCCGACGACGGCTTAGCCTGGACAGAAACGCAGGTGCAGCTGCTGCTCCAAAAAGCTACAGCCCTTCACCATCGCTATATTGCCAAAACCAATGAATACACAGAAGCACTAACGGAACACTACGAACAACACTACGCAGACCTATCGGCCATCGTCCAACGCATCCAAGAAGCGCTGGAAGACGGCGTGCAGCGCTTCGGTGCCGACTTCGAAAAACCGCTCTCCACTGCAGAAAAAGTATACGGCGTTTTTTCCGACCGCTACCGACAAATCGTCGAGGCCAAGGAAAAGATGAGCGCCTACTTTAGGCAGTTGTATCAAGAGCATCAGCGCTATAAGTACTTCGAGTTCGATTTCCCTTCGCCTCTCGATGCCACCCAATTGCCTCAAATTGCAGAAAGCACTCGTGCTTACGAGAAGGCGCTGCGCCAATGGCTGCGCAATATCCCTGCCCTATTGCGCGAGGAAATGCGCCGTCTGAACAGTCGGAGCGTCCATCCCGAGATGGCAGTCAACTTTCGCGAGGCCATCAGCGAATTGGAAACGGCCTTGGACGACTTTCTCATCGAGTTCAACGAAAGCGGGCTCTACGAGGAGGCGTTCAAACACGAGATGCTCACCTTGCCCAAGCGCCAGGAGTTCTTGGAAGGCCTTATCGAGCGCCTGGAAGAAACCCAGTTTTACTTGCGCGATTTCCACGACTTTTATATCTGGCAACGCCACTGGCTGCGCCTCTCTCCGCCGGAACAGCATACTGTTCGAGCGCTATGCAAGATTAAACCCCGAGATTGGGCCGCAGCTTTTGACAGCTGGTACTTGCACTTTTTTTTGCAAAAACACTATCGACCCGAATTTTTATGGCAGGAGGATACTCTACGAGCTTACTTAGAAGACAAGAAAGCCCTGGACCGCCTTTTCCCCGAGCAAATACGCCTCTTGTGGAACGGACGCAAAAACGCTGCCCTTAAAAATTTGCGTGCCACAAACCCAGACGCCTATCAGACTTGGTTCGGCAAAAACAACCGAACCCTCGCCTTGCAGCGCAAATCGGAAGAGCTGTTTGAAAAATACCTGGTCCCCCTCTCGGAAACCCTTCCGGCGCTCTTTGTGACACCAGCAGTGGCATTGGATGTGGTGCGTGCTTCCCATGTTAAGTACGACATCGTATTGGTTGACGAAGCCCATAATATTCCCAAGCAAGAGTGCTACCACCTTTTTGGCTTAGGCAGTAGCTTGGTCGTCTTTGGCGATGCCAAACAGGACATGACGCCCTTAGAAGAAGATGACTTCTTAGAGTACTGCAAGTCGTTGGGTTGTGCTACGTATACCTTGGAGTACCAACACCAGAACACGCCGGAGGAATGGCTTCGCTTCAATCAAATAGCCTTTGGGACGCCGTTCAAACGCTTGCCCTCTGCCCTATCGGCTCGCGACGTGACGGTAGTCGCTAACGTAGAGGGCCGCTACGACGAGCAGACGGGCACCAATGAAGCGGAAGTGCGGCAGATCATGGACTGGCTCAACCTAATTGAGCCCACACGAGCTAAGACGTATCCCGTAGTGGCTATTGCTTGCGCCACGGTGGAGCAGCGCGATCTCATTGCCAGCCAGCTGCTCAAGATTCGGCAGCGCAAGTTGGCGGGACACGAGAAGATCCAGCAGCTGCATCTGAACGGCTTAGGCGTATACCAATTCGCAGAGTTGCAAGGGCAGCACGTAGACGTGCTGCTCATTTCTATGGTACACGGGCTGGTAGACGCTCGCGGCACGCTGACGCAACACCTGCACTTTTGGAACACCCCGGTGGGCTTCAACCAGCTGCACGTACTCATGACGCGAGCCACCCAGCGGATTTACATCGCGCATTCCATTCCAGCAGGTCTGTATACCGCTCTGGCTGCCAACAAGAACTTGCGCGGCACCTGTGTCTTGTCGCACCTGGTTACTTTCGGCGAGCTCATTCAGCAAGGCCAGCGTCAAGCCGCTGAAGAACAGCTCTTGCGCATGCGCGAACTGCTGGAATATCCGGAAGAGATGTTGACTACTACGCTGTTTGCTGCAGAGGTAGAACACGCTCTTCGCCCTTATTTCTCTTCCGGCCAGCTGGTCAAAAACGCAGACCTCAATGGCGTCATCGTTCCCACCTTGGTCGATAACGGGCAGGTGCGGCGCTTGCTCTTGTACGACGGCGTCTATGCGCCGACGACAGTGCCCTCTTACGAATGGGAAGAGCGCATGCGCCAATATTTTGCCCAGATTGGCATCGAGTCGATACCGACTTTTTCGGCCCAATGGTGGAAAAGCCCGCGCCAAGAGGCGCGCAAATTGGCGGCCCGACTACTGTCGTAAACGCCCGCCCTACCAGTTATGCGGTTCGCACGCGCCCTTTTTCGCCTACTTTACTTTGTTGGCTTTGCCGTAGCATTTATCGGACGAGCCCAACTCCACCGGTGGTGGTATCGAACCGAGAGCACCCAGTGGGCCTTGGATTTTCGCCGGCGGTGGGTGCGCCGATATTTGCTCCCTGTCCTGGGCATACGCCTGCGCCTAGTGGGCCGCCCACCCCAGATGACTTGCCTCTTTGTAGGCAATCATCGCTCGTACATAGACCCCGTTTTAGTGTGTGCAGAAGTCTTAGGGTTCCCCTTATCCAAAGCCGAAGTGCGCCGTTGGCCGCTCATTGGGAAAGGCATACAGCTCACCGGTATTCTCTTTGTGCAGCGCGAAAGTACCCATAGCCGCAAAGAAGCCATCGAAGCCATCGCCGACCGACTTCGCCAGGGATACTCCGTCATTCTATTTCCCGAGGGGACTACCCACGCCAACGCGCGCACACGCCCCTTTCGACCGGGAGCGTTCAAAACAGCGGTGGAAGAAGGGGTGCCCATCGCTCCCGTGGCCATAGACTACCGCGATGCGAGCGCGTATTGGTTGGACAACGATACCTTTTTGGCCCATTTCCTGCGCTGCTTTGGCGCTCCTCACATCGACGCAGCCCTCCATTTTGGCCCACCCATACAGGCTACAGACGCCCTGGAAGCATTGACCTCGGCGCAACAGTGGATAGACGAACAGTTGCGCTTGATACGGCAAAATTTTTCGTCGACATAGCCCAATAATCGGCTGGGCTTGTGCTTTGTGCTTATCTTTGCCGGCGCTTCCAGACTTGGTCCCGTAGTTCAATGGATAGAACGTAAGCCTCCGGAGCTTAAGATAGTGGTTCGATTCCACTCGGGACTACCCAAAAAAAGGCGAGCGACGGCAAAGAGCATCTCTGCCGTCGCTTTCCCTTTAAAAGAGGCCGCTGATAACGCCGCGCTCGTCCACATCGATCTTTTCAGCAGAAGGCACCTTTGGCAAGCCCGGCATAGTCATGATATCGCCGCAGATCATAACGACGAAGCCTGCCCCCGCGCTGAGCCGCACCTCGCGTACGTTGACCACGTGGCCAGTGGGCGCGCCCAACTTTTTCGGATCGGTAGAGAACGAATACTGTGTTTTGGCAACGCATACGGGCAGACTTCCAAAGCCTTCGTCCTCCCATTTTCGGAGTTGCTGCTTCACGCTTTCCTCGGCCGCAATGTCGGCGGCGCCGTAAATTTTTACGGCAATGGTGCGCATCTTTTCCCACAACGGCATAGCGTCGTCGTAAAGCAGTCGAAAATGGCTTTGCCCTCCTTCCGCCTGCGCTACCACCGCGCGAGCAAGCGCTTCTGCGCCTTTACCGCCCTCTGCCCAATGTTTGGAGACGACCACGGGCACGTCCACCGATGCCATCTTTTCTTGCAAAAGGGCGATTTCCGCCTCGGTATCGAAGCTGAAGTGATTGAGCGCCACTACACAGGGCAATCCAAAATGTTCGCGCAGGTTACGCACGTGGCGCTCGAGATTAGCCAACCCCACGGACAAGGCTTCTAAATTTTCCTTTGCGAGCTCCCTCAAGTCTGCACCGCCGTGATACTTTAAGGCGCGCAAGGTCGCCACTAGCACGACAGCGTCGGGGCGCAGCCCTGCCTTTCGGCATTTGATGTTGAAAAACTTTTCCGCGCCCAGGTCGGCTCCAAAGCCGGCCTCTGTAACGACATAGTCGGCTAATTTAAGCGCGCTTTGAGTAGCGATGACGGAATTGCAGCCGTGTGCGATGTTGGCAAAAGGGCCTCCATGGATGAAGGCAGGGGTATGCTCGAGTGTTTGTGCCAGATTAGGCTTAATGGCGTCTTTGAGCAGGGCCGTCATGGCGCCGTGGGCATTGAGGTCGCGAGCGCGCACGGGTCTTCGATCGGTCGTATAGCCGACGATGATGTTGCCCAACCGCTCCTTGAGATCGCTCAGAGAGGTGGCCAAGCAGAAGATGGCCATCACTTCGGAGGCGACTACGATGTCGAAGCCATCCTGGCGCGGAAATCCATTGGCCTGTCCGCCCAAACCAATGACGATGTTGCGCAGCGCGCGATCGTTCATGTCGACCACCCGTTTCCACTGGATGCGCCGAACGTCTATCTGCAGCGCGTTACCCTGATGGATGTGGTTATCGATCATCGCCGCCAGCAGGTTATTGGCCAAAGCGATGGCGCTGAAGTCGCCGGTAAAGTGGAGGTTGATGTCCTCCATAGGGATGACCTGAGCATATCCGCCTCCAGCTGCACCGCCCTTCATGCCAAAGACCGGCCCAAGGCTGGGTTCGCGCAGGCAAATGAGAGTCCTCTTGCCGATGCGGCTAAGCGCATCGCCCAATCCTACCGTCGTGGTAGTTTTTCCCTCGCCAGCAGGAGTAGGACTAAGGGCTGTCACCAAAATCAGCTTGCTGTTGGGGCAAGGAGGAAGCGCGTTCAAGTAGTCGAGCGATACCTTGGCTTTGTAGTGGCCATAGGGCTCGAGGGCATCTTCGGGAATGCCGAGCTTTTCCGCTGCCAAGTCTGCGATGCGCCGCGGCTGCGCCCGCTGGGCGATTTCGATGTCTGTTAACATAGGCTCACCATGCGTTTTATTGTAGTCGGGCAGAATACAGCGGGCAAGGTACGAAGGGCTCCGTAGAAAAAACAATGAGACAGGGTGCCCTCTCGACGAGAGGACACCCTGTGGAAGTAGATGTTTCCCTAAAGCGTTATCGCTGTACGACAAACTTTTTCGTCAGTGTGCCCTCTGGCGTCGCCAGACGGGCCAAATAGGTACCGGCAGGCAACTGGGCTACCGGGTGCGATATGCGTTGAGCAGTCATAGCCGGATAATCTTGCATCCACAACACGCGGCCACTCAGGTCGGCGATGGTAAGCGTCGCATCGGTGGGGCGCTCCAGCACCACGTCTAAGTGGAGCAGGTGACCTGCCGGGTTTGGCGAAATCCGCAACACATTGTCGGGTAACGGCTTATCGTCAGTGGTACTTACCAATGAGATAACCATGCGAATGACGGCGTTGATATCTGGGCCAAAGCCACCCGTATACCAGCGGTCAGAAAATGTAAAGGTCGAGGGGAAGAAGTAGCTGACGTCGTCGTTGAAACCGTGATAGGTCACGTTACTTGCTCCGGCATATCCCACTGCTAGAAGATAGCGCGCGCCTTTTTCTAAGACGACCCCCGGCTGGGTGGTGTTCAAATCCAAGATCTCCACTTCTTGTAAAAGGCCGTCAACCATCGTGTCGGGAGCCGAGTAGGCGCCTACTCCCACCCATGTCAAGTCGCTGGACAGAAACTGCGTGTCATCGAAACCACCCTCAGTGTTGAAGTCCACGTCATCGCCCACGCGCAACAAGTAGACGGAGGCCTCTACGTCGGTAATGTTGAGCTCCGCCGGAGCGGTAGTGTAGGTAAACACCGCGGTTTTAGCGGCGTACGTCTCCTGGCTGGCCGGGCTCATGGTGTACAGGTTGGCCACATACCACTCGGAGGGCAAATTGCCTGGGCGATACGCCTGCTCGGGCTGCGCTTCTTTAGAAAAAATGCTGTTGGTGGCCAAAAAGATATCCTCTCGAGCATTATTTCCGGGGACGGCATCGGCTGAGTCGGCGTGAACCGTATACTTGACCTTGTAAATTCCTGTAGGCAGCTCAGGCGCAAAGCGACTAGGCAGTTCGAAGAAGGAATCTTTGACGGTGTTATCCAACGACGATATGACTAAGCTGTCGGCCCAGATCTCTGAGTCATCCTCTGCAGTGACGGCTGCGCGCAGCACAACGTTGGTCTGTGTCAGCCGGCCGAGGTTGGACAGCCAGGCTCCAAAGCTAAAGGTATCGGTAGCAATTTGCGATGCCGGCTGAGCAAAGCTGGACGCCGGATAGAAGAAATCATCAATGGCTAAGTTATGCGCCGGCGTGGGGTCGGTGTCGTATAGTTTAACATCGTCTAAGTTCCAGAAATACTCCCAGTTGCCTGTCCACTGCCACTGCAGGTATACGGTAGGTTGGTTGGCCGCTACGGCGGAGATATCAATCACCGGGATGGTAGGGTTGTCCGACCAGCGCACCTGCGTCGTGAGGCCCGGGAACACGGTGAAGCTGGTCCAGTTCGTCCCATCGGCACTGACGCGGAGCACGGCTCCTGTCTCTGCACTGACCTCATACACGCCGATGTGCGTCTCGAAAGAGATGAACACCTGCGCGCGTCCTGAGCAGTTGATCGGCGCCGAAGTTAACTGCGAAATGTGGCTGGTGGGCAATGCTCCTGAGCGATCGGAGTCCAAAGTCATGAAACCGTTCGCTGCCGTTGAGGCCCGAAAAGGTTCCTGTTGGTTGAGTGGATCGTTAAAGATAGCGGGGCATCCTCCCGTTTGTCCTTTTCCAGGGTTGTCGCACCAGGTCCATAGTACATTTTGGCCAGAGGCATCGGTTGTCGTCCAGCCTGTAGGGAAACCTCCTGCAAAGTCTTGAGTCCAGAAGGGTGTTTGCGCGAAAAGTACTCCTGTGCTCAAAATGAGCGCTAAGAGGGAGCACAGTGTTGAGTGTTGTTTCATAGTGTTTGTTAAAATGTTGGTTGAGAAAAAGTAAGAGGACAAAAGTACAGATTTTCGAGCCTCTATCTACAAAAAGTCGTTCAAAGACGCCAAACCGGGCCCGCAAGACCAAGAATAAAGTATTTACCATCTCAGAGTTCGAACTTGATGCCCTGGGCCAGAGGTACTGAGTCGGAGAAATTGATGGTATTTGTTTGGCGGCGCATGTACGCTTTCCAAGCGTCGGAGCCCGACTCGCGTCCGCCGCCTGTCTCCTTTTCCCCGCCAAAGGCACCGCCAATTTCAGCCCCGGAAGTGCCGATGTTGACGTTGGCAATGCCGCAATCGGAGCCTGAAGCCGACAAGAATAGCTCGGCTTCGCGCAAGTCATTGGTCATGATCGCCGACGAGAGGCCCTGTGGGACGCTGTTTTGGAGGGCAATGGCTTCTTCGATAGTGCGATAGCGGATAAGATAGAGGATAGGGGCGAAGGTCTCGCGCTGCACGATGTCCCAGTGATTTTCCACCTCGGCAATGCAGGGCTTCACGTAGCAGCCGCTTTCGAAGCCTGGGCCGGAAAGCACGCCGCCCTCTACGACCATTTTTCCGCCCGCCTTTCGAATTTCCTCCAGTGCGCTCAAATAAGTTTCTACGGCAGCCCGATCGATAAGCGGGCCGACGTGTACCGACGGGTCGAGCGGATTGCCGATGCGCAGTTGAGCATACGCCTTCACCAAAGCGTCTTTCACCGTGTCGTAGATGCTCTCGTGCACGATGAGGCGGCGCGTAGTGGTGCAGCGCTGTCCCGCCGTCCCTACGGCTCCAAAGACTGCTCCGATCAGCACGACTTTCAGGTCGGCCGAGGGCGTGATGATGATGGCGTTATTACCCCCCAGCTCCAGTAGGCTGCGCCCTAAGCGTTCGGCTACGACGCGGCCTACCGCGCGCCCCATGCGCGTACTGCCGGTGGCGCTGATGAGCGGCACGCGCCGATCGCGGGTGAGAAATTCTCCCACTCGGTAGTCGCCGTTGATGAGGCAGGAAATGCCCTCCGGTAAGTTGTTGGCTCTGAGTACCTTTTGAAACAAGTGCTGGCAGGCAATAGCACATAAGGGAGTCTTTTCCGAAGGCTTCCAAATGCAGACGTCTCCGCAAACCCAAGCGATGCAAGCATTCCACGACCACACAGCCACGGGAAAATTAAACGCCGTGATAATGCCCACCGGGCCCAAGGGATGCCATTGCTCGTACATGCGATGGCGCGGGCGCTCGCTGTGCATAGTAAGGCCGTACAACTGCCGAGAGAGGCCCACGGCAAAGTCGCAGATGTCGATCATTTCCTGTACTTCGCCCCAGCCTTCCTGAAGGCTCTTGCCCATCTCATAAGACACCAATCGCCCCAAAGGATCCTTATACTGCCGCAATATTTCGCCAAACTGGCGCACGATCTCGCCGCGACGCGGCGCCGGCACTTCGCGCCAATAGCGAAAGGCCTCTTGAGCCGAGGCAATGACTTGTTCATATTGCTCGAGGATGGTGATAGTAACCCTACCGATAAGGGTACCGTCTACGGGCGAATAGCTAGCCAAGCTGCGCGCACTTCCTTTTACTTCGTTTAGTCCGGTCCAGGTGCCGGGATTGTGGGTGCGCAGGCCCAACTGTCGAAGAAATTTTTTTTCCATACGTACTTGCTTAGAAAACACCCGCAGCGATCGGGCGTTATGTGTGTCAACATCTATAAAAAAGCGGAGCAAAAGTAACGGCTACATCCTAACACGAGATATTAAGGCCTATTTTCTATGCTTGTTCGCCTTGGTGGCCTTACTTTTGCCGTTCATTGCATAACGCGAACACATTGCTGCTCATGGTATTGCGTCCAATAACGGGTGTTTTCTTCTTTGGCGTGGTGGGCTTTCTGTTGGCCCAGCCTCCGATGACAGATGGGTCTAAAGCGGATGCCGATGGTCCACACGTGTTTCACCGCGAAGGTGCTATCATTGTTCGCAGCCTTCAGCGTACCTCTACTGCGCCTGCGCTGAGCGAACAGCGCTATGGGCGCCGCGAGGAAGTGTGGCTCACCTGCCGCCTGCCCCAAAGCAGCGACGGGTTTTCGTTTCCCCTCCAACCGCAACTCCTCCCAGCGCCCTGTACTTATGCGCCAGCGGAACGCATCTTCGTCATCTCCGACATTGAGGGCAACTTTGAAGCGTTCAAGCGGTTGCTGCAAGCCGAAAGAGTAGTAGATGCGCAGCTTCGGTGGACGTATGGCACCGGCCACCTCGTGCTGTTGGGCGATTTTGTTGACCGAGGGCTCAACGTTACCGAAGTACTCTGGCTTATCTACAAGCTCGAGCAAGAAGCGCTACAGGCGGGCGGGCGAGTGCATTATATCTTGGGCAATCACGAAGCCATGAATTTATGTGGCGACCACCGATACGTGCGCAACAAATACGCCGAGAACGCCCAGCTCCTTGGCGAGCAGTATCCTAAGTGGTTTGACCAAGACAGCGAGCTGGGGCGATGGCTACGCACTAAAAACGTGGTCGTACGCATTGGCGATTACGTCTTTTGTCATGGCGGTATCAGCCCAGAAGTCGCTGCGGCTGGACATGCCTTAGAGGCGCTCAATGAGGCAGGGCGCCGCTTTTTAGGAGTTCCGTTCGAGCGTATTTCCGATCCCGTAGCTACGGCTGTCTTCGACCGTGAGCGCGGCTTACTGTGGTATCGCGCTGCTGCCCGCGGAAAACTCACTCCTTCGGAGTTGGAGCGCGTTCTCGACTATGCAGGGGCTCGAGTGATGGTGGTCGGGCATACGCTGATGCCGGAAGTGACCGCGCTCTATGGTGGGCGTCTGCTGTGTGCCGACGTACTCCACGAGGAGGGCCTGCGCACGGGAAGCTTGCATACGCTCCTTATCGACCACGGCGTTCCGTATCGGCGCTATGCCGATGGGCGGCGCGAGCGGCTCTCCTCTACCCCGCCACTGTTGCAGGCACGCAGCGGCCAATAGCTTCCCTCCTGAGCCATGACTACTTACAGCTTACTGGAGTTAAACACCTTTTTGCGCCAGGCTATCGCGCTAAACTTCCCCGAGCCCTTATGGGTCACTGCGGAGATTGCTCAGGTGAGCGAGGTGCGAGGGCATCTGTTTTTAGAATTGGTGCAGAAGAGTGATGCGAGCGAGGGCGCCATTGCAGCGCAGATGTCTGCTGTGCTGTGGCAACCTCAGTACCGCCAGCTAAGCCGAAGGGCAGGTGAGCGTCTTGCCAACGTGCTGTGTGAGGGTCGCGAGGTCTGCCTCGAAGTGCGCGTCGACTTTCACGAGCGCTACGGTTTAAAGCTCTTCGTGTTGAACGTGGATTCGGCATACACGATAGGTCGCTTAGCATTGCAGCGGCAACACGCCCTAAAAGTGTTGCGCGAGGAAGGGCTGCTGATGCGCAATCGTTCGCTCCCTCTTCCTCAAGTGCTGCAGCGCATAGCTGTCATCTCTTCGGAAGGCGCTGTCGGGCTGCAGGATTTTCAAGAGCACCTCCGCCAGAACCCGTTCGGCTTTGCCTTTTACTGCCAGCTGTTCCCTACGGCTGTCCAGGGCGACTCTTTGGAGAAAGAGTTTTTGCAAGCCCTCGAGCGAGTGGCGGCCCAAGCCGAGGACTTCGACTGTGCCGTGGTGTTGCGCGGCGGCGGAGCACGGCTCGACCTGAGCGGTTTCGACACATTGGCGGTCTGTCGAGCAGCAGCGCAACTGCCGCTTCCTCTGCTGACGGGCATCGGCCACGAGACCGATGAGACCGTGCTCGACCAGGTGGCTTATGCCGCCTTGAAGACGCCTACTGCCTTAGCCGACTTCATACTGCAACGCAACCTCTTCTTTGAGGGCGACTTGCTGGAGCTAGGTGCCGCTGTGCGTACCCACACGCAGCACCATCTTCGCCAACACTATCTCGCCCTTACGCACAGCGAAGCCGCTGCTCAATGGGCAGCGCGCGCCCGCTTGCGAGGAGCACGCCAGCAAGTGAGCGCCGCAGCAGAAGCTGTCTTTGCTTTAGCCCAACAAACCACGCGCAGCGCAAGCGAACGGTTGCAACGCGCTGAAGCACTGTGCTCTGCGCTGCATCCGGAAGCTACCCTCCGCCGCGGCTTCAGCTTAACGCTCAAAGATGGCCGAGTGGTGACTTCTGTGAAAGCGGTGCAACCTGGCGACATCCTCCAAACGCGCCTCCAAGACGGCACCTTCTGCATGCGCGCCAGCGATAGCTAAAACGCGTTTTTCCCAACCGCACTACCTTTGCCCTCGATCGCAGAAGGGCCTGTCGCTCACATAACCTATGCCAAACACAGAAGAGCAGTTCCGTACAGTGGTTGCCCAATGCCGCGCACTCTTTTTGCAAAAAATGCGCGACTACGGAACGTCGTGGCGCATCCTACGCCCCTGTAGCATTACCGACCAAATCTACATCAAGGCGTTGCGCATCCGCAACATCGAGCAAAGCGGCCAACAAGCAGTAAGCGATAGCGTAGAAAGCGAATTTATGGGCATCGTAAACTACTGCGTCATTGCCCTTATCCAACTCCAGCTGCCCGACGAAGCGCCGCTCCATTTAGACGAAAACCGTGTCCAACAGCTCTACGACAAACATATCGAAGAAAACCTGAGCCTGCTGTGCGCCAAAAACCGCGACTATGCAGAAGCCTGGCGCCTCATGCGCATCAGCAGCATGACGGATCTCATCCTTCAAAAAATCATGCGCATCAAGCAAATAGAAGACAATTCTGGGCATGTTCTCGCCTCAGAGGGCGTCGAGAGCCATTACCGCGATATCCTAAACTACGCCGTCTTCGCCCTCATTCGAATCGAGGAGAACAGCCATCATTGCTCACAAAAATAGTTTCTTAAGCATGACTTCACTGAGTACCCTTGTCATTGGCTTTGCCCTTTCCGCTGCTGTTCTCACAGCGCTCACTCACCGACTCCGCCTCACGCGGAACGTACTGTTCAGCTTTTTGCAATACTTCTGTGGCTTGTGGTTCCTCTTTTCAGGAGCAGTGAAGGCCGTCGACCCCATAGGCACTGCCTATAAGATGGAAGACTACTTTGCCGCTTTTGAAAGCACCTTTGGTGGCCTGCAGAACGCCTTCAGCCGATTAGCACCGCTCTTCCCTACCCTTTCCCAATACAGCATCGGCTTTTCCATCTTCATGATCGCCGTAGAGCTAGTATTAGGTCTGATGTTGGTCTTGGGCTATCAACGGCGTCTGACGGCTTGGCTCTTCTTCCTGGTGCTGCTGTTTTTTACGTTTTTGACGGGGTTCACGTACCTGACGGGGTTTGTACCAGTAGAGGCGAACTTTTTCGATTTCTCTCGCTGGGGGCCCTACGTGAAGACGCAGATGCGGGTTACCGATTGTGGCTGCTTTGGCGACTTTATCAAGCTCGACCCTAAGGTGTCCTTTTTCAAAGACGTGGCGCTGTTGGTTCCTGCCCTCATCTTCTTGGTACGTAGCCATCAGATGCACCAAATCTTCACTTTGCGCGGGCGCCGCGTGTTGACGGGCGTAACAGCACTTTTTTCAGCCGTCTTCTGTTGGTACAGCGCCTATTACAACCTCCCTGTGGTGGATTTTCGCCCGTTCAAAGTGGGTTCCAACATCCGTGAGCGCAAGGCTTTGGAGGAGAAGGCTCGCGCCAACGTCGAAATCATCGGTTGGGTCATGGAAAATACTCGGACCGATGAAGTAAAAAAGGTCATGATCCCCATGTCGCGCTACAAGGAGCTCGTAGAGCAGTACCCGAAAAGCGCCGGTTGGAAGGTTAAAGACCAAATTAAAACCGAACCTTTCATTGAAGTGGACGGCAAGCGCGTGGAAGTGCAAGAGACGAAGGTGAGCGATTTTCTCATCGAAGGTATGGAGGGTGACGTTACCGAAGAGCTTTTGCAAGAGCCGGGCTACTCGCTCATGATTGTAGCCTACAAGCTATACGGCAAAGAGGTGGTTGAAACCGTTGTCGTGCAAGATACGGTTTGGGCTTACGACACGCTGCGCATCCGGCGCGACTCGATCGCCGTGCAGCCGCGGGTAGTAGAGGTGGTTCCGCGAAAGGAAGCGCGCAAAACATTTGTGCCTGAAGCGTGGTATGGCGACGTATTTCGAAAGCAACTCAATCCCTTGGCAGAAGCCGCTCGAAAGGCGGGCTGGAAGGTATATGCGGTAAACGCGTTCCAAGATACCGAAATGGCCGAGGGCTTCCGCCAAAGTGTAGGGGCGACCTACCCTTTTTACCACGCCGACGACAAGCTGCTCAAGACGATTATTCGCTCTAATCCCGGCGCAGTGATTTGGCGCGACGGCACGGTGGTGGGCATGTACCATTGGCGCCATCTGCCTACGGCGGAAGCCCTGTTGGCGCGGTTTAAATAGGCAATATGAGCCATGTTGCGCGCATATCTCTCCTATACCCCTGCCGATAAGGAATATTTAAAGGCGTTGGTGCGCTGGCTTAGGCCACTGGAGCAAAAATACGCGTTGCACGTTTGGCATGCGCCGCTTCCCCCACCTGGAACGACGGCAGTATATCCTTGGGAGGAGGCAACGTTTCAGCTAGAGCAGGCCCATCTCTACCTTTTTCTGACCTCTACCAAAAGCATTCGGGTAGAACACATCCAGAAAGAGGAGATTCCGCGCGCACTAAAGCGTCAAACGGAGTTGGGAAAAGCCTTGGTGCGGCTGTACCGCATTCCCCTATATGGGTCGGAAAGTACGAAGGCTTTAGACCGTATACCCATCTTAGGAGCAGCTTATCGGATAGACGACTGGAAAAACGACCGACTGGGCTACGAGTTTTTGACTAAAGCCATTGAAGAAGAAGTGCGCCAGCTGCTTCGCGAGTGGCAGGAAGAGGCTTTTCGCACCCAAAAAAGCTTAATGGCATCGAGCGATGTCAGCGGCCCAGCGGTTCCACAGCGGTTGCGCCCCATTCCAGGTTGGTTGAGCGCAGCCTTTCTATTTGCTATTCTTTACATAGTCACCAGCATCTACTTCGAGCAGTGTGCACCGCGCCGCTACGATGGGTTGCCTCCAAATGTATCTGTTCCCTTTTCGCCGTCGCCCGAAGAGTACCGAAGAGAAAATCCACAAGATAACCCTACCCCCGTAAGGATCCGCTTAGACACCTCGCAGAGCGAAGAATTTTGGCCGGGGCTACCGTTCTCCGTACCTTCGCCCTCCGATTGAAAAGATAGCCTTTTAAGCGTTGAGGATTTCTGCACATGGATTCGAGGATTGTTCCTATTAACATTGAAGACGAGCTCAAGACAGCGTATATCGACTACTCGATGTCGGTCATCGTCAGCCGCGCATTGCCCGATGTGCGTGATGGCTTAAAGCCGGTGCATCGACGCGTCCTATACGGCATGATGGAGCTCGGCCTTTCGTACAATAAACCTTTTAAAAAGTCGGCTCGCATCGTAGGCGAGGTCTTGGGCAAATACCACCCTCACGGCGACGCCTCGGTATACGACACCATGGTGCGTTTGGCGCAAGAGTGGAGTATGCGCTATCCGCTGGTAGATGGGCAAGGCAACTTTGGCTCGATGGATGGCGATAGCCCTGCGGCCATGCGCTATACAGAAGCGCGCCTGCGCCGCATTGCCGACGAGATGCTGGAAGATATCGACAAGGAGACCGTGGACTTCCAGCTCAACTTTGACGACTCGCTTCAAGAGCCCACTGTACTGCCTACTAAGTTTCCCAATTTACTGGTTAACGGCGCCAGCGGCATTGCCGTAGGGATGGCCACCAATATGATGCCGCACAACCTGCGCGATGCCTGTGCAGCGGTCATAGCGGCAGTTCGCCATCCCGACATCGACATAGAAGATGTGATAGATATTATTCAAGCGCCCGATTTTCCTACGGGAGGCATCATTTATGGCCTTTCGGGCATCCGCGAGGCGTATCGAACGGGCAAAGGGCGCGTAGTGGTGCGCGCTCGCACGGAGATCGAAACGGATGACCGCGGGCGCGAGAGTATCATCGTGACGGAGATTCCCTACATGGTCAACAAGGCCATGCTTATCAGCCGCATAGCCGACTTGGTCAACGAAAAAAAGATAGTGGGCATCTCGGATGTGCGCGATGAGTCGAACCGCGAAGGTGTTCGCATCGTCATCGAAGTGCGCCGCGACGCGGCGGCTAACGTCATTTTGAGCCAGCTGTTTAAGCTCACTCCGCTTCAGACGAGCTACGGCATCCAAAACATCGCCTTAGTGAATGGCCGCCCGCGGACGCTCAACTTAAAAGAGCTCATCGAGGAGTTTATTAAATTCCGCTTAGAGGTAGTCGTTCGGCGCACGCGCTATGAGTTGCGCAAGGCTGAGGAGCGCGCCCATATCTTGGAGGGTTTGCTCATCGCCCTGGACCATTTAGATGAAGTCATCGCCCTGATCCGCGCTTCGAGCGACGCAGACGCCGCCCGCATAGGTCTCATAGATCGCTTCGCTCTGACAGATGTACAAGCACGCGCCATCTTGGCGATGCGGCTACAGCAGCTCACGGGATTGGAGCGCGAAAAGGTGCGCGAAGAATACGAAGCCCTTCAGCGCAAGATTGCCGAGTTGAAAGCCATCCTGGCTGACGAAAGCTTGCAGCGCGACATCATCGAGCGCGAGCTGTCCGACATCGCAGAGCGCTACGGCGACGACCGCCGCACCACCATCGACATCGATGAGGCGGACATCAGCATCGAAGACCTTATCGAAGACGAGCAAGTAGTCATCACCATTAGCCATGCCGGCTATATCAAACGCACCCCCATTACCGAATACCGCGCTCAAGGACGCGGCGGGCGCGGCGTACAAGGAGTGCGTACGCGCGACGAGGACTTCGTAGAGCATCTCTTCGTCGCCACGAATCACCAGACCATCTTGCTGTTTACCGAACGCGGCCGCTGCTATTGGCTCAGAGTATACGAGATTCCGGAAGGCAGTAAAAATACAATGGGGCGCGCCATACAAAACTTGGTCAACATCCCTAAGGAAGATAAGGTGCGCGCATATATTATCTTAGAGAAAAAACTCGACGATGCCGCGTTTATCCATAGCCACTATATCTTGTTCGGAACTCGTCGCGGCATGGTGAAGAAGACCCTTCTGGAAGCCTATTCTCGTCCGCGCCAAGACGGCATCATCGCTCTGGAGATTAACGAAGGCGATAGCCTCATTGAGGCGAGGCTCACCAACGGGAACAGCGACGTGCTAATGGCGGTGCGCAGCGGCCGAGCTATCCGCTTCCGCGAACAAGATGTACGCCCTATGGGTCGAGCAGCAGCGGGTGTACGCGGCATCCAGGTGGACGAGGAAAATGGCGATTGCGTAGTAGGCATGGTATGTGTGCCGCCTGAGGAAGACCTTCGGACAATCTTGGTCGTCTCAGAGAAGGGATTGGCCAAACGCTCCCTACTTAGCGAATACCCTACCCATGGACGAGGCGGCAAAGGCGTGAAGACGCTTCAGGTAACACCTCGAACGGGTGCGTTGGTAGCTATCAAAGCCGTAACTGAGGCAGAAGATGTAATGATCAGCACCTTGGCAGGCGTCACTATTCGCATTCCTGTCAGAGAAATCCCAATCATAGGGCGCGACACGCAAGGCGTCAAGGTCATTCGCTTGGACGAAGGCGACGAAATCGCCGACGTGACGGCAGTCAGACCGGAAGACAACGAAAGTGAGGAGAAGCCATGATGTCGGAAGGCAAACTGCTGCTCAGCGGCGAACGCTTCCAGCTGACGTTAGAGCGCCTCAGCTACCAGATCTTGGAAGAATGGGAGGGCTTCGAAAACGCCTGCATGGTAGGCATTCAGCCGCGCGGCGTGCTGTTGGCCAACCGTATTTACCGCAACCTGTGCGCTATCGCCGGCCGTTCCGATATTCCCTACGGACGCTTAGACATTACGTTTTACCGAGATGACTTCCGCCTGCGCGAGATCCCGCTTACGCCCTATCCTAACGAGATGAACTTTCTCGTTTCCGGCAAGAAAGTACTGTTAATCGATGACGTGTTGTACACCGGGCGGACGATACAGGCTGCTTTAGCCGCCCTGCAGCACTACGGGCGTCCAGAACGCGTAGAGCTGATGGCGCTGGTGGATAGGCGCTTCAACCGTCATTTGCCTATACAGGCCGACTTTGTAGGATTGGCAGTAGATGCCCTCGACGAAGCCTACGTCAAGGTACATTGGCAAGAAACCCATGGCCGCGACGAAATTCGCCTCTTCGAAAAGCGATAGCATGAAAACCCTCAGCAAGCGACATCTCCTAGGCATCAAAGACCTGAGCGAAGGCGACATCCAGCTACTATTCGAAACGGCAGACAATTTTAAGGAGGTCATCAACCGCCCGATAAAAAAGGTTCCTTCTCTGCGCGACATTACGGTAGCCAACCTCTTTTTCGAGAGCAGCACCCGTACGCGCGTGTCGTTCGAGCTGGCCGAGCGCCGCCTTAGCGCCGACATCGTCAACTTTACAGCCGCTGCTTCCAGCGTATCTAAGGGCGAAACGCTTTTGGATACCGTCAACAATATTCTGGCGATGAAAGTAGACATGATCGTCATGCGCCATCCCGCTCCGGGGGCATGCGCCTTTCTAAGCCGACATATTTCAGCCAACATTATCAATGCGGGTGACGGCACCCACGAACACCCCACCCAGGCACTTCTCGATGCCTACTCCATACGCGAGCGATTGGGCGACCTTGCGGGAAAAAAGGTCGCCATCATTGGCGACATACTTCACAGCCGCGTTGCTCTGAGCAACGTCTTTTGTCTGCAAAAGCTCGGTGCCCGCGTTCGAGTTTGCGGTCCTCCCACGCTCATCCCCAAATATTTCGCCGCCTTAGGAGTAGAGGTTTCTTACAACGTGCGTGAAACGCTCGAGTGGTGCGACGTAGCCAACGTCTTGCGCATCCAGCTAGAACGTCAGGATATCAAATATTTTCCTAGCTTGCGCGAATACCACCAGTTTTTCGGCATCACGCGAGAAATGCTGGACAGCTTACAGCACGACATCGTTATCATGCACCCCGGCCCCATCAATCGCGGAGTAGAGCTGACCTCCGACGTCGCCGATAGCCGTCAGAGCATCATCTTGCAACAGGTAGAAAATGGGGTAGCTATCCGCATGGCCGTGCTGTATCTGTTAGCGGCCGAACGCACTTAAAACCCGAAAAAAGGTAAAATCGGCACTCGAAATCCGCCCCTCACGCTCCGCCCTCTCCGTCTGAAACACTGTTCCTCATAAATAATTTACTAGAACACCCTTGTTTACATATCCAAAGCGCACTACTTTGGGCCGAAATTGGTATCTTATCAAATACAGCAATAGGAGAACGGCCTATGATGAACGAAGCCATTAGCACGATCATGAGCACTCAGCTCATTACGCTGACGCCGGAAGACACGCTGGGAAAAGCTCGAGAAATTCTCATGAGTAAACGCGTGCACCACTTACCCGTAGTGGAAGGCAAATACTTAGTAGGCATGATCACCTCTTGGGACTTATTCAAGTTGGGGAGCTCCGCCTCTGAGTACCAAAATATTAAAGTTCGCGAGGTCATGACGACTAAGCTGGCTACGTTGGAACCCTACCAGCATATAGGCGCTGCGGCAGAAGTGCTGATGGAACACCTTTTTCACGCGATTCCTATTGTCAACGACAATCGAGAATTACTCGGCATAGTGACGAGCTACGACATTCTTCGCTATTGCTACAATAAGGAGTACCCTGAAAACCTAGAAAAATTTATTCCCGAGAACATGTGAACAGCTCCCACCTCACATAACGCCTCTTCTTTTTTGAAGAGCGGGCAAACACTTTTCGACCAGAGGTGTTCCAGCCAAAAAAAAGAAGCATGGCCGTCTACACGTTAGAGCGCGCTCAGCAGTTGCCGATCTCCATTGAAGAAGCGTGGGCCTTTTTTTCTTCACCGCTCAACTTGCGGGAGATCACCCCGCCCTACATGCGTTTCGAAGTACTTTCCGACCCGAAATGGGTGCAAAAGATGTATCCGGGTCAGATTATTACCTACACTGTCCGGCCCTTGTTGGGGATTCCGCTGTTCTGGATGACTGAGATCACCCACGTGCGCGAGCGGGCATTTTTTGTGGATGAACAACGCATAGGGCCTTATGCGCTATGGCATCACCAACACCATTTTATACCCATAGAGGGCGGGGTCGAAATGATCGACTTGGTACACTATCGCCCTCCCTTAGGACTGTTGGGCCGATGGGCGCATGCTCTGTTCATTCGCCGCCAGTTGGAAGAGATTTTCGACTACCGCTATCGCATCCTAGAGCAGCGTTTCGGCCGAATCTCTCCCGCAAGACAATCCTCGGCTCTCTCCGCAACGCCGCAAAATTAGTAAGCGCAAAGGCTTTTGAGGAGCCTTTGCGCTTCTTCGCTTTCAGTAGACCACCGCATCGCAATGCAGTGAGCAGTATCGAGGATAAATAGCCGCTTACGCATTGCAAAAATCAGGTGGAACCATACATCCGAAAAAGCACAAAATTTTCCTGTTTTTCGCGCTTTAAAAGCCTACTTAAAGGCCTGTATAGCGGTTGCATTTTTGGATAAAACCTTGACTTTCAGAGGACTATTCTCTTCATAGAAACATTGAATTTCGAACGAAAAACCGTCTTTTTGATACAGGAGTTTTTTCTCCTGTATGCTAAAGGCGTTGGCATCGGTATTGCCACACGGTCCCAACATAGCCACTTTCTGTTCGGCAGCATCGTACTCGAGCATGCACTGGGCATTTCCGACGACGATGCGCGTCCTTACATACGCACCCGAAACGGCAGGCCATGAAAACACGTAGGCAGAATCTGCGACAGCCGTGGCTTCGTAGAAATAGCGATCGGTGGCGCTGTTGCAGAGTGCCGCTAAAGTCGCCGGAGCTGTCGTCCGAAAGATAACGTCGATGATAATGACGTAAAAAGCGGACAAGGACATAGCAGTAAATATTTGGGTCTAGTTTAGTATTGCGACATTCTCCATAAGTATTTTCCGACGCTAGTTACTGAGCATGCTAAAATCAACCTTGGTTGCCCATCTTTTTGCCTTTACAGCGAAAGATATAGAGGAGTTATCAGACTACCTAGAGGGCCTTCAAAGAGATAAACGCGAGTAATGCGTGGAAATTCGCCTCCTTCAATACCTAATGCACGTTATACACTGCCCTAACGCAGAAGAGCAGATAAGATTGCTAAATAGGGAGCGAGTTTATAAAGAAATTACCAAGAACAGCACCTTCAACCAAGCGCGTTTCAGTCGAATTCAACATGCGGCCCTTTTGCAATTGCGAAAGTTTATTCACCAGCGCACCCTTAGCGCCAAGGATGTAGAGCTCGACGCCGCAGTATTAGCCGAGTTTTTTATGGAGCGCGGCGCTTTCCAGATAGCACAACTTTACATAGCCCAGCTTCAGCGATGGCTACAGAGAGAAAGAGAAGAGGTGTACAGTCACGAAAATCTGCAGAGGCAAGTGGCTGCTTGGCGCGCTTTGTCACGCTTTAGCCTATATACCTCGGATAAAAATGCCGCCATATTTCTCCATCAAGCAATAACTTGTGTGGAAAGGCAATACCTATTTCAAAAAGCCGACCTTCTGCTTAGTCTGCTCAACTTAAGCTATCAGCGGCAGATGCCCTTGGAGGAGGACCCGGAAGCCCTTTGCCGAGCATTCTTAGAAAGCGAGAATTCCTTCTTCCTCTCCACGCCGTTAGGACAGATGTATGCGGCTGCTTTGCAGACCATGTTGGCATCTGCAGCATCGCAAAAGCAGGCATTCGATACCCTCACTAAGCTTTACGAAGAACACTTTACGCGCTTAGGAAAGGAAGAACGCGAGCACTTCGAACCCATCATTTTCAATTTTTGCGTACGCCACTTCGGTGAACCAAAATATAGGGAATACCTGCTACACCTATATCAACGACAGGTAGACCAACTAAAAAATGCGCGTGCGGGAGCTATCCACGCCAACAAATTCATTAGCCTGGTTCGACTCGGTATTTACGCCAAGGACATCGATTTTGTGCAAAGGCTTGTGGAACAATGCCGGCAGAATATCTACGGCGAAGAAGACTCCTTATCCTACTACTCACTGGCCAAAGCACACCTGTACTTTGAGAAGAGAAAGTACCGAGAAGTTTTGTACCTTTTACAGCAGCTGAGCTTTGGAGAGCCAGAATATCAGTACCTTTTGCGAATGTTGGAGCTGCGAACCTTATACGAGATGGGAGAAGACCGGCTCTTCGAAGGGCGCTTACATGCTTTTCGCGTAGCGTTAACTCGAGAAAAGGATCTTTCGCGAGACAGAAAAGAGGCTCTAAAGCGCTTTCATCAGTATTTAAGCGCTCTATGGCGCTACAGGGATAGAGCAAAAATCCAACCCCTTAGAGACACTAGCCGACTGCGCGCTCGACTGCAAAAGGGGCGGATCCCAGAGGAGGCGTGGTTCCAAGAAAAGCTAAAAGAACTAGAACAGGGCCCAAAGCAGAGATAGTCAAGATAAGCACTTCTTATCCGTTGCTTAGGCCCCCCTTACTGCGGGATAAACTGCCGTCGCTCAGCGGGAGGAGCGCTCTGACTGGGTCGACTCTGGGCGGGAGCGGGTTCAACAGGAACCTCCCCGCTCCCGCGGAAGCGCAGTTCTATGCGATAATTTCGGCCTAAACTTCTCACGACAGGTCCCAACATGAGCTGCATGACACTATCTGCGCGCTCCTTCGCGCGCTCTAAGATACGCTCGTTCTCGATGGCATCTTCTCGAAATTGTCGGCGCAGCTCGTTGAAGTTGCGGTTCAACTCGTCCTCGCTGATGCCGGCTAAAAAGCCGACGTCCAGCTTATCCATTCGCGGATACACCTCGTGCGATAAGATGGTCGGTGGCGGCAGGGTGATGTACACTACTCCTTTTCTCGGGTTTAGGGTGATGTCGAAATTTTGATCTAACTTAAAACCCGCCTTGATGACGCTCATCGCCTCTATCCGGATGTCGGTACGCGAAAGGGGTATCCCAAAGAGCTTATACGACATAGTCTTATCCAGGCCCATTCGGCTGCGCAGCTCGTAGGTAGCCAACTCGGCGATGCCTTGGCGGACTTTATCTTTGAGCATGCCGCGCGACGCACTAAAGTCTAAGATGGAAGCGCGTTTTTGCAACCGATCTACCATCGGACGCAGCGCTTCGTTGACCGCTATGCCGCAGGGATTGTCTACGTTGCGCCCTTTGGCCAAGATTTGGCCGTCGGTAGCTTTGAGCAAGGTCGCTATGATTTGAGTGACGAAAAAACACGTATACTTACCTGCTACCTCTTTGAATACCTGAACTGCCTGATTGCTGTTGTCGCTGTACCACGTCTCGTATAGCTGGACCGTAGAGTCTTTTAGCGCCATAAAGTCGTCGAAGTATAGCGTCTTCAAGTATTCGTGGTGCTTTCGATACAACGGTTCCAGCTGACGCTTGAGGCTATCGTCCAGATTCATTCGGTTGGCGACGTGTTGCAGGAGGGATAGGTTGAAGTGATAAACCAAATCGTCGAATTCCTTTCGATATTTTTCCGGCTGAGCAAGGATCATCAGAGCCGTTCCCTCGTCGATGTTGGGATTAAAATCTGCCGGCACATAAGACAGGCGTACATTGGAGGTGCCCTTGAACATATCAGTCACCACATTGTCTGAAGTGATCAGCCGGAAAAGCAGCACTCCTGCAATGGAGATGAGCATAAGCAGTAGGAGTTGTCGGCCTATAGACGGCGAGTCGGGAGTAGATGGCTGTGGATTAGACATAATGCATGGAAGGTAGACCTTGTGCCTCAGTCTTTTTTGTGGAAGTGTTTCGTTAAAGGAGCAAAGACAAAGTTACGCTACCGCCGTACTTTTGCGACCGCCATGCTTACGGTAAGCGATATTTTCGTCCAGTACGGCGACCGTGTACTGCTAAATCGCGTGAATTTAGTCGCCAAACCTGGAGACCGGATCGGTTTGGTTGGACGCAACGGTGCCGGCAAGTCCACCCTGCTCAAAATTATCGCCGGCGAGATGGCCCCTCATGAGGGCCGGGTTAGCCGACCCGCACACTTTACTATAGGTTATTTGCACCAAGACATGCGCTTGCCCCAAGGCAAGACAGTCTTGGACGAAGCTATGACTGCCTTTGAGGAAATACTGGCCTTAGAGCGAGAATTGCAGGCGGCTCAGGGGGAACTCGAACAGCGCGACGATTACGAGTCGGAAGAGTACCGAGTGCTTTTAGAAAGGATAGGCGACATATCGGAGCGACTGCATCACTTAGGGCAAGCTACGACAGTGGCGGACGCCGAGCGCGTGCTCAAGGGTTTAGGCTTTCAGCACAGCGACATGAGCCGCCTCACTGACGAGCTCTCGGGCGGCTGGCAAATGCGCGTGGAACTGGCCAAAATCTTACTCCGACAGCCCGACCTCATCCTACTAGACGAGCCTACCAACCACCTGGATATCGAAAGCATTTTGTGGTTAGAGGAATGGCTCAACAGGTACCCCGGTATGCTCATCGTCATTAGCCACGACCGCCGCTTTTTGGACAACGTCACCAATCGCACAGTAGAGGTGGTATTAGGTCGGCTGGAGGATTACAAGGCTCCATACTCCCAATACGTGGCGCTGAGCGAAGCGCGGCGCGAGCGGCTTCAAGCTGCCTACGAAAACCAGCAGCGCTTCATCGCCGAGCGAGAGCGCACCATAGCGCGTTTTATGGCTAAGGCGACCAAGTCGAAGGCCGCTCAGAGCATGCAGAAACAGCTGGGTAAGCTGGAGCGCATCGAAATAGAAGAGCAAGACACTGCGACGATGCGCTTGCGTTTTCCCGATGCGCCTCGCTCTGGAGAGGTCGTAGCCAAAGCCGAAAACCTCAGCAAGCACTACGGCGCACTTCGCGTGCTCGATAACGTTCACTTTCAGATTTTGCGCGGCGAGCGAGTGGCTTTTGTGGGGCAAAACGGCCAAGGAAAGACCACTCTGGCCAAGCTACTGGTAGGTGTAGAAACGCCCTCTTCGGGGCAAATTTCACTGGGATACAACGTTAGCATCGGCTACTACGCTCAGAATCAGGCAGATATGCTTAACCCTAAGCTGACTCTCTTGGAGACGATGGAGCAGCACAGCCCGCCCGAGATGCGCCCGCGCCTGCGCGCCATTTTGGGGGCTTTTCTCTTCAGCGGAGAGGACGTCGACAAGAAGGTGAGCGCGCTTTCAGGCGGTGAGCGCGCTCGTTTGGCCCTAGCGTGCATGCTGCTGCGCCCTATCAACTTTTTAGTACTCGACGAGCCCACTAACCACTTGGATATGCTCTCCAAGGACGTGCTCAAGCAAGCCCTGCTCGATTACAACAGCACTCTCTTAGTGATTAGCCACGACCGGGAGTTTCTCAGCGGCCTCACCACGCGCACCATCGAGTTCCGCGACCACCAGCTGCACGAATACTTGGGCGACGTCAACTATTTCTTGGAGAAACGCCAAGTCGAGCACCTGCACCAAGTCGAAATGCGCACCGCGCCGCGGCATCAGAGCATCCCCAATAGTTCGCCCTCCGCTCCCCAAAGCAATCGTGCTACCTCTCCTCTATCTTCCGAAGAGCGCAAACAGCTGCAGCGCCAAGTGCAACGCGCTGAAAAACGCATTGCCGAAATCGAACGGGAATTAAAGCAAATAGAAGAACAGATGAGCCAACCCGATTTCTACAACCACCCCGAACACCAACAGACCCTTAAGCGCTATCAAACGAACAAGGCAGAATTAGAGCATTGGTTCCAAACGTGGGAAGAGGCTAGCGAGCAGCTGGGCTAACTGCCCTTTGCCTACTTCAGTCTAAGAATATTCCCCTTAGCATAGCACGCCCGACAGCGCGGTTCGTAGTGCTCTTTCTCTCCTAACAAAACTACCTCTGCATCAGGACTTAAGCGATACGAGTGCGTCGCTAAGCTGCCGCAATGCACGCATATGGCATGCACCTTCGTCACATACTCGGCGGTAGCCAATAGGGCGGGCATAGGGCCGAAAGGGCGACCGCGATAGTCCATATCCAAGCCCGCCACGATGACGCGGATACCACCGAGTGCTAAATGGTGACAGATATCGGGCAATTGCTCGTCAAAAAACTGCGCCTCATCGATACCGACCACGGACGTCTCTGGATGCAAATCGAGCAACTGCTCCGAGCGCGAGATAGGTGTGGCCAAAAGCGAAGTTGTATCGTGCGAAACGATGTTGGACACATCGTACCGCGTATCCATTGCCGGCTTGAACACCTCCACGCGCAGGTCGGCAATGCGCGCCCGACGCAGCCGACGAATGAGCTCCTCGGTCTTTCCAGAAAACATGCAGCCGCAGATGACCTCGATCCAACCCGTGCGCCGCCCCTTAAAGACAGGTTCTAAAAACATGGAGCAAACCTATCGAACATTTCAACTTTTTTAGAACTTCGCCCCAATGATTCTTGCCTTTTATTTCCCTGCTATCAGATTTCTTCCGCTGCTTACTTGAAATTTTTCGACATGGACCTACGCAAAGCGAAAATTTTCTTAGATAAGATCAACCGAGAATACGCGCGGATGAGCAAAGACCCCGAAAATATCATGCGCATCGATGTCGATATCATGCTGGCATATGTGCGCGATCTGTACGAGTCTTTTTTAGAAGATTATCCCTCGGCGCCGACCGTCAGCGAAACGCCTCCGGGCCAGCATGTGCCTTCCGCTCCTGCGCGCCCCGCATCGACGGCATCTGCTCCTGCCGTAGAGCCACCTTCTTCGGCCGGTAGGCCTCCCGCTCCGTCAGCATCGCCCTCAGCTCCTAGCATGTCGGAAGCCGTGAAACACGCTGAGCCGCTCCCTCCAGTAGCGCCTAAATCCCCTGCGACACCTCCTCCTAGCTTTCCGGCACCACCGCCCGAAGCGGAAATGCTCTTCGAGCATAAGCAGGCTACGGAGCTGTCGGAAAAGTTGTCGGAACTCCCCATAAGCGACCTTCGAAAAGCCATCGGCCTAAACGACAAGCTCCTCCTTACGCGCGAGCTCTTTGGCGACGACAATGCTGCCTTTGAAAAGGCTTTGAACGCTTTAAACAGCTTTACCTCCATGGACCAAGCTAAAGCCTACTTGATGGAGCACTGCGTGATGCGCTATCGGTGGACGGATAAAAAATGCGCTGATACGGCGAAAAAATTTATCAAATTAGTGCGTCGACGATACGTCTGATGCGCATTCTCATAGTAGGCCAAGGTATTGCCGGCACCACCTTGGCGTGGGCATTGATGCGGCGAAAAGCCACCGTGTACATAGCGGATGGGAACTTGCCTCATAGCGCATCGCTATCGGCTGCTGGACTCATCAACCCTATTACGGGTAAATTTTACGCCAAAACTTGGCGCTACGACGACTTTTTCCCCGTGGCGCGTCGCTTCTACCGGGATATGGAGGCAGCACTGCACTTGTCTTCCCTTTGGACGGAAGTGCGAGTGCTTCGCGTCTTAGACACGCCCAAGGCCTTGAACGACTGGGCACTGCGAATGACTAACCCTACCTACGCTGGCTTGGTGGGCATGTCCAGCGAAGCCGAACCATGGAGCGAATACCTCTGCAAAGCCTATCCTTTGGGCGAAACACGAGGCGCCGCCCGCGTCGATTTTTCCAAGCTTCTGACTGCCTTCCGAAAATACATGACTGAACGGGGACTGTTTATTCCTCAAAATTTGTCTCCGGAGGCTGTCCTCGCTATGGCTATGGATTACGATGCTGTGGTCTTCTGCGAAGGCTGGCGCGGTGCCTTAAACCCTTTTTTTCCCACGGCGCTTTGGCAGCTCACCTTTGGCGAAGCATTGCTCGTGCGCTTTTTGTCGCCGCATCTTCCCCATTTGCGCGACGTCCTGAAAAAAGGCCTGTTGCTCGTACCCGTGAAGAATGGCGTGGTGTGGGCGGGCGGCACCTATCGGCGCTGGTCGCCCCCTGAGCCTATACCTCAGCCGAATTCGACAGCGATGGTACAGACCCTTCAGCAGCTACTTCACCCTTCGTTTGAGCTGCTGCGCACGATGGGCGGCATTCGCCCCACTGTGCGCGACCGACGTCCGCTTCTTGGGGGCAGCCCTGTGCAATCGGCCTTTTTTCTCTTTAACGGCTTAGGTACAAAAGGCGCTCTGTTGGCGCCCCATTGGGCAGAACACATGGCGGATCACCTGCTTCGCGGCAGTGCATTGGACAGAGAGGTATCTTTATCGCGCTCCTAAGGTTGCGGGGCTACCGCTTCGCTGTCGGACAGGGGAGGCAATTTGGGGTTGATGCTTTGGGACATATCCACATAGAGGGTACGCCAAAGCGGATGTGCCTCTAACCAAGCGAGGTGGCGCCGGATGGTATCGGTATCGCCGCGAATGGCTGGCCCGGTTTGCATAGCTTGTGGCGAGTCTAAGAGGGCCTTTGCAACGGTCTCCTCCATGAGTGGGTGCAGCATTTCGAAGGGCAGCCCCTGCAGCTCCATAATTTTTTCCGCCACCGCAAAACAGTGGTTGGCGAAGTTGTTGGCAAAGACAGCCGCGATGTGCAGCACTGCGCGCGCTTCGTCGTTCACTTGATATACTATGTTTCCAATGATCTTGGCAATTTTTTTTAAAAAAAGCACATCTTCGGGCGCATGGGCATCTACGCAAAAGGGCACCTTGGACCAAAGCGGAGCGTGTTCTACGGAAAACGACTGTAAAGGATAAAAGACGCCGTAGCGGCGGCAGTATGGTGCTAAAACTCCGCCGGGAGTAGCTCCGGAGGTGTGGGTAAAGAGTGCATCTGGAGCATAAGGCGCCAGCTGAGCGCCCACTTCGGCAACAGCATCGTCGCGCACCGCCAAGATGACCCAATCGGCTTTAGGGGAGAGGTCGGCCCATCGGTCTGACCAGCCTACCCCCAGTTCTTCAGCTAAGTGCTGGGCGCCCGATGCCGAGCGATTTAAGATCTGGATTAGGCGCAGGTTTTTGGCGCGCAGACGCCGTCCTAAGTGCGTTGCCGCACGCCCAGCACCTACTAGCACAATATTTTCTGTTGGAAGGCTCATGTTTGAGGCAGTTTCGACCAATACAGCGATAACCTTCAGCGCTCTCGTTGGGATAGGATGAGCATCAGAGTGCTTTCTTCCGGACTTAAGATGCGGTCTACGCGAGCGTAAATACCGGGCTGCAGTTCCGTGTCCTCCCCTAAGCGCATGGTCGACCGCGCCAACTCCAAAACGTCTGCCCAGGCTTTTAGAGGCGCCTGTTTTGGAGAAAACGTACTCAGAAAAACCAGCTGGTGCACAGCCTCCTTAAGCCACATGGAGTCTGGGAAGCGAGTAAAATCGCCCTTGACAGTGAAGTGAAACTCTTGGCGAGTGTCTCGACAGACTTCTTGGCTGATCTCTAAGTATACCTGCGTGTCCAAAAGGAGGGCCTCGAGCGACTGCGTTCCACGCGCTTCGTAGTGGTATTCGACCACGTGAGGGAGGTCTTGACTAAAGATAGGTTCAGGCTTAAAGGGACAGGGCGTAGGTGTAGCGCATGTCCACAGCGCCCCCCCTAAGAGGAAAAGGAGAAAGCCGCGCATAGCGATGAGCAGTATCGATGAAGGCTCAAAAGTAAGCGCTGTGTAGTTTTGTGCCGTTTTTTTGAACGGGTTATCATGGTATCTCTGCTTATTCGGAACATCGGTTTGTTAGTTCAAGCGGAAAAAAAGCCGCGCTCCGTAATACGAGGGGCCGAAATGCGCCATCTTCCCACTTTGTCGGATGCGTTCTTATTGGTGGAAAACGACCGCATCGCCGCTTTTGGGCCTATGAGCCGATGTCCTGAGCGGGCCGATCGCATCGTAGATGCCTCTGGGCGTATGGTCTTTCCTTCGTGGTGCGACTCGCACACCCACTTAGTGTTTGCTGCGCCGCGCGATGAGGAGTTTGTCGACCGCCTGCGTGGCTTATCGTACGAAGAGATTGCTCGGCGCGGGGGAGGTATTTTGCATTCGGCAAAGCGGCTGCGCTCGATGTCTGAGGAAGCCCTGTTGGAAGCGGCGTGGCGGCGTTTGTGTGAAGTGATCTCTCAAGGCACAGGAGCCATCGAGATAAAAAGTGGATATGGCCTTAGCCCGGAGAGCGAGATGAAAATGCTGCGCGTGATACAACGGCTAAAAGCCATCAGCCCTATCCCTATTAAGGCGACTTTTTTGGGCGCCCATGCTGTGCCGGAAGAGTACCGATCTCGGCGCGAAGCTTATGTGGATTTGGTCATCAACAAGATGTTGCCCTTAGTAGCGCAAGAGGGGCTGGCCGATTACTGCGACGTCTTTTGCGACCGAGGTTTTTTCACGCCCGCCGAAACGGAGCGCATCTTACAGGCGGGCTGGCGATACGGCTTAAAGCCCAAGATACACGCTAATGAATTGGCAAACTCCGGCGGCGTGCAGGTCGGCGTAGCCAACGGCGCGCTCTCAGTCGACCATTTAGAGTGTATAGGAGCCGAGGAGATCCATCTGCTGTGTCAAAGCCCTACCCTGCCGACCCTCTTGCCGGCCTGTGCGTTCTTCTTGGGTATCCCCTACGCGCCCGCGCGGCAAATGATCGATGCTGGACTGCCTGTAGCGCTGGCTTCGGACTATAACCCCGGCTCGGCGCCCTCGGGCCGCATGGCGTTCGTCGTCGCCCTCGCATGTATCCAGATGAAAATGCTGCCGGAAGAAGCCATCAATGCCGCTACCATCAACGGCGCACGCGCCTTAGAACTCGAGGCCGACTACGGAAGTATTGCCGTTGGGAAAAAAGCCAACCTATTTATTACACGCCCCCTCAGTAGTATCGCACAAATCCCTTATTTCTTCGGAACAGACCCTGTAGAAACCGTCATCCTGAACGGGCAAGTTTGGACACCACCGCAAGGATTGATATCGTCGGGCGTACGGAATAATTGCCAATAAACGAAAAATCGCTGCCGTATCTGGATATTTCGCCACCGTACCAACAATGGCTTAGACTTTCTTTCCGTGTTGCATGCGGCTTTTCTACTTTTGCGCCTTAATCGTGTAAAGGGAAAGATTTCGCAGCAGTAGATGCTCGCTGTTTGTTAAATGTGCCCCTATAAACAGCAAATTCGATTTATATCGCGTCTTTTTGTGGACCAAAACTATGTCGAACGTATTTATCTTACTTACCATGCGCAAAACATTAATCCTCTCGGTGCTATTCCTATGGGCATCGACCTTTTATGCCCAAACGCCGCAGGTGGTCAATGTGAAAGAGGGAAAGCCAACGGGTAGTAATGCCGAGCTGCCCTGCTCTGCCGGGACCTTCGCTGTTGGACAGCTCTTAGGGAGCAGCAACGACGTCACTTTAGACACTATTTTTCTCTGTTTCGGAGACTCGTTGTTGATTAACCACAACGGAGATGCGGTATTTGACGATCCTATCCCGGCAACCCCTGCTGGCATCGCGTACGCATTTTATCGGTGTCCTCCTACTCAGACGGGCAGTGACCAACAAGTCTTGAATGACTCTTGTCTGTGGCCGGGTGCTGCCACTTTTTTTGCTACGTCAGGCCCATCGAGTGGCGATCACTGGTTCTTCAACACAGGAACCATTCTTAACTCCGCACTTTTCTGCAACGGCAACCCGTGTTTGATACACTTTGCTCCGATAACGATAACCGATTACCCCAACTTTGCCTTAGAGCCGGGCTGCGTAGATGTCGCCATCAACTCCGCCTTTGCTATAGTGTATTTGTCTCCTATAACGGCAAGCGGTGTAGATGTCTCTTTCCAAGGGAATAACTGTATCGGCCGGTTTCGACCAAGAGGCGGGTATTCGGAGTGGGATCAAACTTCTCGCTACGACATCCGCATTTACAAGCAGGGCGATCCGGCCAAGAAAGCGCTGATCTATACGCCGCCGCCCAACTGGCGCTCGGGTATCGACATCGTCTTTTCTATACCCGAACCCGGCATTTACGCCGTTGAGATCACAGATGCTAAGAGCTGTCCGCTCTCTTTTACCATGGATATGAGCGGATGCGATGCCACGGATAATGCTGTCCTAAAAACACCTGATCTTATCGGTGAGCCCAACAGCACGCTTTGTGTCCCTATCCAGGCCGGCAACTTTGGCACTATCTTCGGCACATCGTTTTCTATTGGATGGGATACCTCATTGCTTCAATACGTAGAGGTGCGCAATCCCAGCCCACTTATAGAGCCGTTCACGCCGGTAGGAAACCTAAACGAAGATAACACGGCAAGCGGCTTTCTAGGGTTCACATATTCGGAGTTCTTAGGAAATGGGGTAGACATTCCGGAAGACGAAGTGCTTTTTGAGGTTTGTTTCGATGTGGTCGGCCCCGTGGACTCCTGCACCCAGCTGACCTTTGGCAGCTTTCCTACCACGGTAACTATGGATAAAGTTTCCGGCAATCAGGTAGCGGTGACGGCATCGCCCGGGACAATATGTATTGACTCTATTCCGCTGGTAGTCAGTTTTTACGTGGCCGAACCTAATTGCGACAATACGGCCAGTATTGGAGCCATTATAGAAGGGGGCGCTGGACCGTACATAGTCAGCTGGGAGCCTTGTGCGGGAGGGCAAAGCAGCTTTTCTGTATCTAAAGTAGCCGATACTGTTCTTACGCTACCGTTGCCAGAGGGTTGCTGGCGCGTGTGTGTTACTGATCAGGACGGCTTTGGCAAGCAAGTATGCGACTCTCAGTTCATCGATGTGCCGAGTTTGGGCGTGACGCTGGCGGTCATCCAGTTGCCTACGTGCAACGGTCGCAGCGACGGCATCCTTCGCGCCGATGTTTCTTTGGATGGTGTTTTAGTTCCCAATCCGGGCGCTAACTATTCTTTTTCGTGGAGCACCACTCCTCCTCAGGCGACACAGACAGTGGCTGGTCTGTCAGCGGGTCAATATACCGTTACAGTAACTAACCTCAGTAGCGAATGTACGCAAGTAGCCTCAGGCGCACTCAGCCAACCGGCGGCCCTCTCCTTAGATATACAAGTGACGCCCGCCTCATGCCCAGGGGTATCTGATGGCACCATTACAGCTACGCCTGCTGGCGGCACTCCCGATGCTTTGGGCAATTATCTATTCCAATGGGAATATGCTCCCAATTGTGCAGGACAGCCCACCCCCGACGATTCTTTTAACGGCTTCGTATACAACGGCACGGGCAAGCCGGCTGGCTGTTACTCTGTTACCCTGACAGACGTTAATGGGTGTACATACACTCCCTCAGCGCCGATCTCGATCGACAACGTTCGCAACTTCAGAGTGGACACTCTGGCCATAATCGATCCCACCTGCACAGAAGAGGCTACAGGGACTATACGCGTTGCTGCAGTGGCCGATCCGCCGTTTCCCGACCCACAAAGCGCACAGTACATCTTTTTCTGGAACCCCATTCCCTCTACACCACCGGGGCCTTATCCGCAAAACAACCAGAACGAGCAGTCGGAACTCACCCAACTGCCCGCAGGGGTCTATGAGGTTATCGCATTAGAGTCGGTCTCAGGGTGCTCAGCAACGGCGCAATTTACGCTGACAGACCCGCCTGCGTTGGAGGTAACGGTTGTGTCGCAATCTAACCCCCTTTGCTTGCAACCTACCAGTGGAACCATCAATGTATCGGCCTCCGGCGGTACGGGTGGTGGCTACACCTATACTTGGAGCTCCGAACCGCCTCAAACGCTGCCTCCTCAGGCTAACCTTCAAAACCTCGGACCAGGAACGTATACCGTCACCGTTCGCGATGCCAACGGATGTGTAGACTCCGCTTCTGTCATCCTTGCGCTCCCTGCCCCACCGCCTATCAACCGCATTGACTCGGTATCTGTCGTTTGCGGCGCCGACGGGTGCTTAACGGTTGTGGCGCCCACGGGCACCAGCTTTATATGGACAGATAGTACAGGCACCCAAATTGGCACTACGGCTCAGGTCTGCCAATTAACTGGCGGCACTTATACGGTGCTGGTTCGAGATGCACAAAGCTGCACCAATACAGCTACGGTCTCGCTGGCCGGGAAGGAGCCCCTAAGGATTACGGATAGCCTGCTCCGACAACCTACCTGCAATGGCGGCATCGACGGCAGCATCGCCATAACGGTAGAAGGCGGCAACCCAGGGTATCTCTACAATTGGTCTACGGCTCAGAATACTCCGGTAATTTTCCCCATACCGGCCGGCACCTACACTGTAACGATTACCGATACGCGCAGCTGCACGCTAGTGCGCACGTTTGTGCTGCCCGACCCGCCGGGCATCGTGATTCAATACAACAACATACGGCCCACGCGCTGCGCCGATACGTGCGATGGCGGCGTGGAGTTGGTTGTTTACTACAATACGACGCCTCCTACTTCGGCAAACTTTGACTTTGAGTGGGAGGACGGCGGAACGGACTCGCTGCGCGCCGACCTATGCGCCGGTTTCAATACCATCACTGTGCGCGACCCACTCAACGGCTGTTTCCGCATCGATTCGGTACAAATCGGAGCGCCACCGGCTCTGTCGGCAACCTTCACCAACGACTCCGTCTCCTGTTTTGGCGGTGCCGACGGGCGCGCTCGCGTAACTGCCAGCGGCGGCAATGGCCAGCCCTACATATACCTGTGGAGCAACGGCCAGACGTCTGATATTGCTACTAATCTGTCTGCTGGCCCTGTCACCCTAACCGTGACCGACAACCGCGGCTGTTCCCAGGTATTCAACACGCAAATACTGCAACCTGAACAAATTGCCATTACTACTCCTTTAGACGGGCTAGCACCGCCCAAATGCTTTGGTGGAAGCGATGGCCAAATTACTATCTCCGTAACCAAGGGTACGCCTCCTTATACCTACAGTTGGTCGGGTGTAGGAGGGCCGATAGGTGGCGGCAACCCAATTACAGACCTGTCTGCGGGCACCTATACCGTGACCGTGACCGATAGTAAAGGATGCACGGAAGTCCAGTTCTTTATCTTGAGCGATCCCGATCCTATTGTCGGCACTTATCTGCCCATCGAGCCTATCCTATGCTTTGGCGATGAGACCACGCTGTATATCGATACCATCACGGGCGGTGCGGGTGCACCCTATCAATACAGCATAGACTTTGGCGTTTATCTGAACCCAGATTTCCCCATCAGCATTGGCGGTGGGCGTCACTATATCACATACATCGACCGTGTCGGTTGCGAAAAAACTGACTCGTTCTTTGTCTTTGAACCTGCCCCCATTACGGTGACGTTCGACCCTGCTGAGGTGGAAATCCAGCTGGGCGATACGCTTTTCCAACTCATCCCCATCATATCGGGCGCCAACGTCGACTCCTTTGTGTGGCAACCCGCCAACCTACTGAGTGATCCAAAGGTGCTGGAACCCTATATCCGCACTTTCGAGTCGCAGAAGTATACCCTCACTGTCTACGACGCCAATGGCTGCTCCGGCACCGGGACCATTCAAATTAACATCGATCCCAATCGAAACGTATATGTGCCCAACGTGTTCTGGCCGGGCAATACGCGCGGGTTAAACGATTACTTCAACCCCAACGTGGGCTTAGGCGTAGAGATCGTCAACTACATGCGCATTTTTGACCGGTGGGGCAACCTCATGTACGAGCGTACAAATTTCTATCCCAACAACAACGACTTAGCCGAAGGTTGGGATGGGCGCTACCGAGGCGAATACGTGATGCCCGGGGTCTACATATACGTCATCGAAGTGAAGTTTCTCGATGGGCGGGTACTCCTCTATCGAGGCGATGTCACGGTCGTGCGATAAGGCATTTCAGGGTGTATAACTTTTTCCAGGCGCGTTGGTGGATCGACCACCAACGCGCTTTTTTCATACAAAAAAAGGCCGCACTTTTTGTGCGACCTTAGAGCGATAGAGTCGGGACGACTGGATTCGAACCAGCGGCCACACGCCCCCCAGACGTGTACTCTACCGGGCTGAGCTACGTCCCGAAGATAACAGGGTGGGTAATACTGGATTCGAACCAGTGACCTCACGCGTGTGAAGCGTGCGCTCTAAACCAACTGAGCTAATCACCCAAAAAGGTCGGACCAACGGGATTCGAACCTGTGACCTCCACGATGTCAACGTGGCGCTCTAACCAGCTGAGCTATGGCCCGAAGAACATTTCCCTCGCGTTTAAAGCGCTTTGGGGCGGCAAAGATAAAGGCTTTATCGAAACCGCGCAAGTAGGAGGGGCGAGGATTTTTTTTGGGTCTGAAGCGTGTCTTGCTTCGGACAAAGCTGCATTCCGGCGATTAAAATGTTTACTGCGCTAAAGGATGTTTGCTTAGATTTGACTCAGCCTTTCCTAATACAGCTTTTGCCCAGACTACTTATGCAAAAGACAATTTATCTCTTGCTGTTTCTCCTGTGGCCGCTTTCGGTTTTTACCCAGCATTTTTTCGAAGACCTACCTTCCTCGGAGGTGATAGTAGCAGAAGGCACCTCAATGAGGCGGTTTCCTCAGTGCTGCCGTTGGATGCGCCTGGACCTCGGCGGGCTTCAACGAGCCCTGCACTCAGTCCCCAATTTTAGCGCTGGGGAACTACTCCTCGCGGAACCCTTTAAAATTGCGCTGCCGCTTCCCGATGGGCAATGGGCGACTTTTCGTCTACTGGAATGGTCAGTATTGGCACCGCCTTTACAAGCGCGATATCCCGACCTCCGCTCCTACAGCGGAAGAGGCATAGAGGACCCTACTGTGCAGGTAAAATGCGAGTTGACGCCGCATGGGTTCTTTGCCATGATATTAGGCCGTCAGGGAACTACCTTCATAGACACCTATCGACAAGGGCAGGATGCGTACGTTGCTGTTTACGCCAAGGAAGATGCGAAGTCTAAAAAAACCTGGACGTGCTCAGCAGGGCATCTCGTATACGCCACCGAGCACTCAAAAGAGACAAGAGGTGAGCCGAAGAACGACTGTCTACTGCGTACCTATCGATTAGCGTTGGCCTGCACAGGTGAATACGCCCAGTATCACGGCGGTACGAAAGCATCGGCATTGGCAGCTATGGTGACGACACTCAACCGCGTCAACGGTGTCTTTGAGCGCGACTTGGGGATTCGCATGGAATTGGTAGCCAACAACGACACCCTCATTTTTCTCAATCCCGCTACGGATGGCTACTCGAACGGCGACCCCTTCGCCATGCTTGCACAAAATGCCGCCAAATGTAATGCGCTAATTGGTTCGGCAAACTACGATATAGGGCATGTGTTTGGTACAGGCGATGGCGGCGTAGCGGGTTTGGGCGTTGCCTGCAACCCTACGGCAAAGGCCTATGGCGCCACGGGGTTAAGTCTCCCTATTGGTGACCCCTTCGACATCGACTATGTAGCACACGAATTTGGACACCAATTTGGGGCCAACCACACGCAAAACAACTCTTGCAACCGCAACGATGCCACAGCATTGGAGCCCGGTAGTGGCTCTACGATCATGGGATATGCGGGCATCTGTAGCCCCAACATCCAAGCGAATAGCGACGACTACTTTCACGCCATCAGCATTCAAGAGATTCGGCAATATACGGCTGCAGGAGAGGGCAACACCTGCCCACAAAAAATAGACTTGGGCAATACGGCGCCCACCGTAACGGTTGTAGGAAAGTCCATCTACTTCGTACCGCGCGCTACGCCCTTTGCTCTGACGGCAATAGGCAGTGACCCAGATGGCGACCTCCTCACCTATTGTTGGGAGCAGATGGATACGCAGATAGCGCCTATGCCTCCCCGCCCTACCAATATAGAGGGGCCTATGTTTCGCTCGCGCAAACCCACCCTTTCCCCTACGCGCTATTTTCCCGCCTTAGAGCACGTGCTTTCCAGTACGGTGAATCCTTGGGAACGGCTGCCCGCCGTAAGCCGTCGGTTGCACTTCCGCGTTACCGTGCGCGACCAACACCCAGGGGGAGGCTGTACTGCAGATGCCGATGCCGAAGTGGTGGTGGACAGCAGCGCGGGGCCGTTTACCTTGTTAGAGCCTAACCTACCGCTGACATGGTATGCCGGTGAGATCCAAACTGTTCGGTGGAATGTTGCCAACACCAATGATCCTCCCATTCAGTGTAATGAAGTACTCATACTGCTCTCCATAGATGGTGGTTGGACATACTCACATCTGCTAGCCGGTCCCGTTCCCAACAATGGAGAAGCCCAAGTAGCAGTACCTTACTTTTTCTCAGACAGCTGTCGCATACGCATACAGGCGGCCGACAATATTTTCTTCGATGTCTCAGACCACCTTTTCCAGATCGAAATGCCGCCTACCCCCTCTTTTCTCCTGCAGACGAGCCTACCCGATGTGGTACAAAAATGCTTGGGGGACACCCTATCTTTCTGGGTGAAGGTGCTTCCCATAGCGGGCTTTGCCCAGGAAGTTATCCTCAGCGTGAAGGGGTTACCGGCCAACATAGAGCCTAATCCCGTCGTCCCAGGCGACAGTGCGCGCATAACCCTTGCACCCCTATACTCACCGGGTATGTATTCGCTTCAGATCGTCGGTGCTACGGACTCGACAGTGCGCGAACAGACCATCACTCTACACGTAGATGCGTCAAGTCCTTCGACACCTACTCCCAACGCTCCTGAAGATGGGCGACGCAACGTCCTACCTTCTGCTGCACTTACTTGGAACGCCAGTCTCGATGCAGCGCAGTATTTTGTTCAAGTGGCTAAGAGGCCGAGTTTCGATGCGACCGCTATCACCTGGGAGGCATTCGCGCTCGATACCAGTGCCTCGCCCATCGGAATACAGGCCGGCGAAGTGTATTATTGGCGGGTGCGCGCGGAAAACGCGTGCGGACACAGCGCATTTTCCCCAGTTTGGGCCTTTCAAGTGACCCAGTCTACATGTGGGTTTGATTTTTCCAGTACGGATGTGCCTCGCGACGTATCGGATGGCGGGCCCTCTGTCGTCAGTTCCTCCTTGAACCTCGCAGACGACCGCCTACTCTCCGACGTCGACGTATGGCTCAACATCCGACATACTTGGGTCGGCGATTTGCGCGCCCGCCTCATAGGACCAGACGGCTCCTCTTGCCTACTGTTTGACCAACCGGGTGTACCAGATGGCGCTCCCGGAGGATGCTCGGGAGACGACCTATTGCTCTCGTTCGACGACAGCGCCGCCTTGTCGGCTGCCCATCTGGAAGCCACCTGCCAGCTTCAGCCTCCGGCGATCGCGGGCACCTTTCAACCCATAGAACCCTTAGCCGCCTTCAACAAAAAGGCTGCCTCAGGGCTTTGGCGTTTAGAGGTGAGTGACTTAGAGGAGTTAGACGGCGGACAGATAGAAAGTTGGGGGCTCCGCGCTTGTTTTTGGGACACGGTTCCTGCACCGTTGCTGCTAAAAAACGAGGTGCTTTTAGTGCCCTCGGGTAAAGCGGCCACCATCGATCAAACCTTACTTGCCTTGGAAATAGGCAATCTCTCTCCTGAAAGTGGCCTGTTTACGCTGCTTTCCTTACCCGAACACGGTCAGCTCCTCCTAAATGGGGTGCCGCTTGGCATAGGGTCGATCTTTACACAAGCGGACGTAGATAGCGGCATCTTTCGGTACGTACACGACGGCTCTGCTGCCCTGAGCGATGCCTTTACCTTCGATGCCTATGTCGTGCCCAACGGCTATTGGCTCCATCGAGACACATTTTCCATCCAGATTGTGCCCAATGATTTGGTCGTCGCGCTCGAGTTAGTTGAGGCAGTGCGCTGTGCCGGCGATACAAGTGGCCGCCTGTTGGTTACGGTACAAGGCGGTAAACCGCCCTATTCGTATCAGTTGAACGGGCCTCTTTCCACAACGCAGGATAATGGCCTATTTGAGCACTTGAAGGCGGGGGTTTATTTTGTAATCGTTACAGATGGTTGGGGCTTCACCGCCTCTAGCGCTCCGCTGGTGGTGCCGGAGCCCGACAGCATTGCCGTACAAGTGGTCGTTGCTCACGACTCTATCTGGGTACAAGCTAGCGGTGGCACACCACCCTACACTTATCGCTTGGGTGAGGGCGACTTCCAAGAAGAACCATTCTTTGCGGGCATGCCTAACGGCACCTACACCGTAGAGGTAAAGGACAGCCAAGGATGTCTTGGGAGCACGACGACCATTGTATACGTAGGGCCGCTGGCTGTGCTGCGCATACAGGTAAAGGAGCCACTCTGTTTTGGCGGCAGCGACGGCTCGGTGCAGATAACGGCTGGCGGGGGGCTACCTCCCTATATATACAGCCTGGACAGCATTAACTTTCAGAGCCAAAACACCTTCGAGCATCTGCCCGCCGGCAACTACACGGTCTGGGTGGTCGATCGATCAGGCACCACCGCTGTGGACAGTTTTACCGTGGAGGCACCTCCACCGCTTGTTCTGATAGCGCACGTTGTACTCAACCGCATTGAAGTAAGTGCGCACGGGGGAACCGGGTCACTGCTCTACCGCCTCAACGATGGCGCTTTTCAGTCGGAGCCGACTTTCACCCAATTGCTCAACGGAACCTATACCGTGACTGTTCGCGATGCCAACGGCTGTACGGCGGATACTCTCGTCACTGTAGATGTGCCGCCGCTGGAAATATCGCCGGTGGAGATCGAGGGAGAGATCCGATGTTCAGGCGAAACGGTGCGCGTCACTGTGCGCGCCTCGGGCGGCGTTCCGCCTTACCTATATTCTTTGGACGGCGGGCCATTTCAGCCCGACAGTACATGGGCAGCGGTGGGCGGTGGGCAGCATATCGTCATCGTGCGCGATGCTGCGGGCAACGAGCTGAGCTCTGCACCGTTTGTCATCGCTGCACCCGACCCCTTACATGTTCTCGCCGTGGTGCTGGGGCCGACTGTTTCGCTTGTTCCCTCAGGGGGCACCCCGCCCTACCAGTATGCCCTCAATGGCGCTTACTGGACGTCGGACAGCCTGTTTAGCAATCTGCCCAACGGCTCCTATTTCGTCTTAGCTGCCGACGCTTACGGCTGCCTCGACACGGTTTCCTTCGACATCGACTACCAACCGATGACCCTCTTAGTGACGCACACCGATCCCACCTGTTCGGGCGCTTCAGATGGTCGCTTTGAAGTAGAAATTCTCGGCGGTGTGCCGCCCTTCTACTGCGATGGACAGCTGCTAAGCGACCGCCGATGCGCGCGCGACTCCCTCAGCGCTGGTTTGTACAGCATTGCTGTAGTGGATGCCCTAGGCGATACACTGCACATCACCCTCGAGCTCACTGCACCCGACCCTATCGAAGTGAGTGCGTCTGCTGTTGCCGACACTTTAATCGCTACTGCCACCGGCGGAACTCCGCCTTTGTCTTATAGCCTCAACGGCGTGCACTTTCAAAGCGCGCCTATTTTCCCCAACCTGCCCAACGGCATATATACAGTGACCGTGCAAGATGCGTATGGCTGCACTGCCACCTCCGACCCCGTCCTTATCGACATCATTCGCACCCAATCTTTAGCCAGAGAGATCCGCGTCTATCTCTACCCTAACCCATCGGACGGTCGCTTTTGGGTTCGAATACCGGCAGAAGCGGCTGGGGAGTGGGAGCTTGCGCTTTACAACGCCCAAGGCATTCCTTACTGGTGGAAAGCGTGTTGGTTGAGTTCGGATGGCGTTCTCTATGACGCCGACGTCCCGGAGGGTGCATATGTGCTTTGGGGACGAAGCGCCATTGGGCAATTTGCAGAGCGCATAATCGTGCTGCGTTCCCCATAGGGCCGCCATCGTCGAGAAGGTCAACGAGCTACGACAAGCGGCTGTCGGGAAATACCGGCACTGTTGCGCAGTAAAATCCAATAGATACCGGGAGAAAGGTGTTGAACAGATATAACTAAGGGTTCTTGTGATACGAGGAATTCTCTCTGACCGATTGCCGTGCGACCGAAGATATCGAATACGGCAATGCTCAAGCGCTCTGGGCTGGGTTGCTGTAGGGATATCTGAACCTGCTCGGCAGTGGGGTTAGGCCAAAGGCGTAGGGCTATGCCTTTTTCGCCTGAGGATAGCTGCACGGAGGAGCCCATGTCCGTGTTGAAGCGGCGATGCTCGTATGCTGCAAAGTTTCCTCCTGTAATAAGAGGCGCTCCGAGAGGCTCCTCCAGTCGATAGAGATGGAAATACCCCTGGCCGTGGTCACAGCACATGCCGTCGCCATAAGCATCTACAAAATGCAGGGAATAGCAGCCGGGTGTGGGCAAATAAAGCGTATCGTAAATGGTGGCATTGTCGCCATAAGCACCCATACCCCCTTGCACGGCGGTATATTGTCCTCCGCCCGTTGGCCCTACGTTTTGATTGCCGCCGCGACTTAAGGTGCGCCCCTGCTCGTCGCGCACTTCCCAGTAGGTTTCCGCCCCAAACTGGTCGGTTCGAATCTTGAGTAGAAAGGCCTCTCCGCCGTGGCGAGGGGCGTTTTCGAAAACTTGCACCACTGAGTTATTGTTCTCATCTTCATCGGCAGCACCTCCATTAATAGAGAGGATACGCGCCTGCAAAGTGCCGCCTTCACTGCGGACAAAGGTGGGAAAATCCAAAGAGGTCTCTTCGTAAGAACCCAACTCCCCCTGCCACGCTATGGTGAAGAGTGATTCAGCATTCCATTCCAGCTGAAGGACAGCCTGATATAGCGGATGCTTCCCTAAATTAACCAGTTGAAGGTGAGGACTAAAAGCAGCAGACATACACACCTCTCGCCCAACAAAACCAGGGTCTAGCTGAACAATAGCGGCATTGTTTTGGCCGAAAAGGACAGGACACGATAGGGCTTCTTCGGCCAGCCGATCGGCTCCCTCTAAGCGCAACAAGCGAAATTTTCGATTCGGGCATATAAGGACTAGGGCGGGAAAATCAGCTACGCCAAACTGGGGAGCAATCTCGTGGTCGTTGATGACTGGGAAGGGCGTACCGGCTACCCAGTTGCCCAGGGTAGCGCTGTTACATCCCGAAAAGCCGTATAGGCAATTGCTATTGGTGTTTGGGTCGCTCTCGACCAGAAAGACCCGGACTCTATTGGCAGGGCTTTCCGGCCCAAGTTGGTGATGAAGCGTCTGAAGCGCTCTGCCGTGATGATAAGCCCAGCTCGGCAGGCTGTGCGTGCTCATCAAGTGCAGCACCACAGCTTTCCCCTCATCGAGCAGTCTGTAGAGGTTCCACTCCTTCCCCTGCAAGTCCTTGGCGGTGAAGTCTGGAGCCGTTCGCGGGCTTTGCGCCGGGGCAATAAATCCTCCAAACAGCCCTATCGATAGGAATGCTGCAGTGCAAGCGCTTTTCATAGGAGAAACCCTTTTGTACTATGGCAAACAAAGATAGCTTCTAATAGCCCGCCCTACCATCGGCTAAATCCAAATTTTTTTCGCATAAATGCCAAGGATGGCCGACTTTCCCATGCAGAAAACGCTTAGCGCCTTTGCGATTTGCCTTTCAAACGAGCTAATCCGGCCTTAGCCTTAGCGTGCAGGCCGATGCGATACGTCGAAGGGCTGAGGCGCAGGCAGGTCTGATAGGCCGCTTTAGCCTGGGCATAACGGCCGCTGTGTTCGTAAAGAAGTCCCAGCTGGAGGGCTGACTGGCAGGCATAGTACAGCGGACTTTTTGCGCCGCGTGCAAGCACTTGGCGGTAGTAGTGTTCTGCTTCTTCCCATTGCTTTAGGGCGTGTGCTGTGCGCGCCCGCCTGTAGGCATACTCTAGCGCATAGTCGCCGGTATATTCGGTTTCGGAGCGCTGTGTCAAGATTTCATGAGCGCGCGCGTAATAACCGCCGTCGAAGAGCAGGCGCGCGCGCAAGAGGGTACGGTCAGGCATTGGCCCTTGGCGAGCCTCGTGCCAAGCAGCTCGGTCCTGTTCCGTGCGCGGCTTTTTCGCTGCGCGGATGTGCGCCATCCAGGTCCGATAGTCGGTATCATTGCCCTGCAAGAGGCTGTGCCACGCGATCTTTTGGCAGGCTTCCCAACGGCCGCTTTCTCCCAAATAGTGGCGAACAAAGCGGCGCAGGGGTCGATCGGCATCTGCATCTAACCGATTGAGCTTCAGAGTTCCCAGCAAGAGATGGCGCTGCCAAAAAGGGTGGTAAACACTGCCCTCAGGAGTAGCCTCTAAAAGAGCAATGGCGTCGTCGTTTCGCCCCGAGCGCATGGCCACTATCGCTAAAGCATAGGCAGCCAAGGGGCTATGTGGCGGCTTCCATTGCGGTGTTTGCAGGGCATTCCAGGCACCTTCCGGATCTTCCCACAGGTTTAGGCGCAAAAACGCCGCCGCTATGCGGATCTCTTCCTCGAATATGCGCACCTCAGCGTCGGGAGACGCCAACAATTCATCAAGCCCGCGAATACCCTCGCCAACAGAGCCCTCCATACCGCTCAACCATTCGGCCACCCACCGAAATTCATCGGGTAAGGCTCCCAAGGCAGCTGTAACGATACTCCAAGTCTTGCGGTTTAGCGCAAAATGCGGAAACAAGCGCTGGTTTTCGTCCAACAGCGAGCAGACTCGGCGCGCCTCTTGAGCCGCCGATAGGTAATGGTTTGCTCGCCCCCAAAGCACGGCCCGGTGAAAATGCATTTCCGCCTCCGCATAGCGCACCCAAGGAGAGGTTGAGGGCAGGCGCTCTACGGTTGCGATGCGCTCAGCGGATTTTTGATGGAAGTACCGATCCGTAGCCGCTTGGTCATCCAACACTGCCCGCAAAAAGTCGATGTAGTTTTCTAATAGGAGGGCTACAGGCATGGGCGCCTTAGATTGCTCCATGTCCTGTATGCAGAGATGGGCCTCGGAGAAGCGAAAAGCGACAATGTGTTGGTAAGCTGTGCGGGCTGCAGCCATCCAAGGAGGAGCGACCTGCCCTAATGTAGGTGCAATAGAGACGGAGCATAGCCCGCTTATTCCAACGACTCGGGCAAATAGAGCATTATTCATCGCTTTCATCTTTCTATTTCTTGCCGCTCCAGCAGGCGGCGATAGAGAGCCAGATGTCTCTGCCCAACGACTTCCAATCGATAACACTGCTCGGCTTTCTGACGGGCCGCTAAGCGCAGCTGAGGCGACCGCTCCGCCACCCAAAGGATGGCGTCGGCTAAGGCTCGAGTGTCGCCTACGGGCGCTAAGTATCCGTTTCGACCGTGGTCCACCATTTCGGAAATGCCTCCCGCGCTAAAGCCCGCCACGGGTGTTCCGCACGAGAGCGCCTCCATGACTGTGTTGGGGAGGTTTTCTTCCAAAGACGGGATGATGAATACATCGGCAGAGGCATAGGCAGCGGCCAGCTGTGTTGGTTCGGAAAGAGCCCCTAAGGCATACACCGGACACGGCAGGGATTGCAATGTATCGGCGTGGGCTTTACCCATAACCATCAGGACGATGGGAACATCGGGTCGATGGCGGATTAGGTGTTTCAATGCATCTACCAAGTGAGAAAAACCTTTCCAAGGATTTTCCACCTTAACGGAGGAGAAGAGGGCCAATACGGCGTTGGGTGGAATGCCCCATTGCTGCCGGAATAACTGGCGTTGGGCATCAGAGATAGGGGCAAACAGTTCTGTATCGATAGCATTAGGTACCACCTCTATGGTATGATCGCGAAGGAGACTGCTGCTGCGGGCGCATTGCCCTAACCATTCGCTGCATGTGATAATTGTCAGGTGAGGGGGGAAGAGGCGTTTTTTTCGTCGCCATATGCGGTGCGAAAGGTCGCGCGGCCCAGGCCATCGCACCATTGGGCAATAACTGCATGCGTCTTGATACCTTTTGCAATCGGCACTGTAGTGGCAGCCACCCGTAAACGCCCACATGTCGTGCAGCGTCCAAACCACTGGTTTTCCCAAGCGGGCTAACCGGGCAATGCCTTTCAACGACAAAAAGCCTTGGTTTATCCAGTGCAAGTGGATGACGTCGGCTGCCTGCACCACGGGATGACGCGACATGTCGCAGCCGACATTAGCTAAGGAAAATTGAAAGCGCACCGAGCGATCGCGTTCGTATGGGAGAAAGGATAACCGCTCTGCGTAAAAGGGCCATCGGGATGAGGCGTCGGCGCCAGTCAGCACTCGCGCATCGACACCAACACGGCGTAACGCCGCTGCTAAGCGCCCGCAGGCGATGCCCGCCCCACCATGCGGATAGGTGGTCAATAATGCTATGCGCATATGCAGTTTTGTGGCAAAACTGCAAACAATTCGCCGAATCGCGCGTCTTTACGTGTGCGCACCCTATTACAACATCTGTTAGCGTATGAAAAACTACGTCATCTACGATCTGGAGGCCACCTGCTGGGAGCATAAGCCGCCGGGATATGTGCAAGAGATTATCGAAATTGGCGCTTTTCGGGTCAATGCTTACGGAGAGGTGCGCGGCAAATTCAACCGCTTCGTGCGTCCCATAGTCCATCCTATCCTGTCGCCCTTTTGTCGACAGCTCACGCAAATTACCCAGCAAGACATCAATCGGGCGGCAACCTTTCCGGAAGTATTAGAAGAGTTTTGGCAATGGGCGCGCATCGGCGAAGAAGACTATGTCCTTTGTTCTTGGGGCGCCATGGACCCTAAAATGCTCCTCCACGACTGCCAATTGCATCGTATAGACACCGACTGGATCCGTCAACACGCTAACCTCAAAAAGCAATACGCTCAAATTAAGGGACTCCGCTACCCCGTAGGGCTGCGCAAGGCGATGGAAATCGAACAGCTCCTGTTTACAGGAGCCCATCACCGCGGCATCTCCGACGCAGAAAACCTCACCAAGATTTTTCTCAAATATCTGGGACACTGGTCGGTGTAGAGGATATACCGGAGTCTCTCAGGAGTATTCCTATTGCGCATAAGTGAATGGGGAGGCCCTCCTGAAAAGGTGCCCCCTGGCTCTCTTTATTTTTAACATGAACTTAAAGCCGCTTATTCTGCTTGAGTCCAGCGGAGGATGCAATTTTGAGGAATAAAAAATTTATCGCCATGATACTACACACTTACACAACAGAGGAAGTAGAATATTTAAACGGCACCTCTCAAACGGTCTCCACTTGGGCTATGAGCGACGAGGAAGAGTCCTCTGAGACAGCAGCGGACGAGGAGGAGGACGAAGAGGTGATAGATGACGTGGACGAGGAGGAGTTGGCGGATGAGGAGGACAATCTGGACGAGGAATCTGCTGAAGGCGACGAGGAGGAGGATATCGATACCTCTGAAGAGCAGGCGTAGAAAGCTGCCCTGGGGTTGGTGGGGCTTTATTTTTTTATTGCAGGCGGTTCCGAACGGATGCGAGCAGATGCGCAGCGTGGAGCGCACACGGTGCGCGGCTCGGACACGGAGGTAAACGTGGTGTTTCGTCTGGCGGAAGCCTACATGGCCCAGGATTCCGGCGTATCGATTAGTATCGCAGGCGGCGGCTCGGGCGCGGGCATTGCGGCCTTGCTCAACGGCAAGGTAGATGTGGCTAATTCTTCGCGTCCGTTAAAGGAGAGAGAAATCGCTTTAGCCCGACTACGAGGTATTCAGCTAGTAGCCCACATTTTCGCGGCAGATGCGCTGGTGGTTATTGTCAACTCCAACACCGGTGTAGATAGCCTCACACTTGAGCAACTCAGTCGCATCTACTTGGGAGAGGTGCGCGATTGGTCTGCCGTGGGAGGTCGACCGGGCCGCATATCGCTATACGGCAGGCAGAGCAATTCCGGCACTTACATTTATTTCCGAGACAGGGTGGTGGGGCGTGATTTTTCGCCAGCTGTTAAGCAAATGAACGGCACCGCCTAAATTGTAGAGTCGGTGTTGCGCGACCCTTATGGAATCGGATACGTGGGGCTCGGCTACGTGGTCAAAGCCGATGGCGCTATTCGGGAAGGCATTCGTATTGTTCGCCTAAAGAAGGATGCCCAGCACCCTGCCGCCTCCCCCTTAGAGGAAGCCGCCTTGCGCTCAGGCCTTTATCCATTGGTGCGCCCGCTGTATCAATATACTAAGGGCTACCCTACTGGAAAACTGCGCGCATTCATTCAGTTCGAGAGCAGTGCCTTAGGGCAGCAAATTATCCGGCAAAGCGGCTATCTCTCTCCCCGGCCGAAATTGTTGGAAGCCAACATTTCTTCCGAGACATCGCCGACAGCGATAGAAAACGCCCATGACTTGGACGAAGGAAACAGATGAAAAGAAGCCGCTCCTTTTGGAATTTCTTTTTCGAAAAATCGTTGGCAAGCGCTGCTTTGGTGGCTATTGCCTAGCTGGTGGGGATTTTCTCTCTAGTTGGAAAGCTTTTGACGATATCGGCTTAGCGGCTTTTCTATCGAGCGACATCTGGAACCCTTCGGCCTTTGAGGAGTCTTCCTATGGCATAGGATCGCTGCAGGTTGGTACGGGATTGACTACGTTGGGCGCTATAGCCATTGCGGCACCTTTGGGCATAGGGATGGCGTTTTTTCTTTCAGAGATAGCGCCTATCGCCTTGCGCAATGCCATGAAGCCACTAGTCGAATTGCTCGCCGCGGTTCCTTCTGTGGTTTTAGGTTTTGTCAGCATTGTCTTGGTAGGGCCTTTCCTGGCCAGTGCATTCGGCTTGCCTAATGGTCTAAACGCCCTCAACGGCTGTATTCTTTTGGCGTTTATGGCATTGCCTACTGTGGTCAGTGTAGCGGAAGATGTCACCCAGGCGGTACCGCAAGCGTACAAAGAAGCCAGTTACGCTTTGGGCGCTAACCGATGGGAAACCCTTACGCGGGTGACGCTTCCCGCATGCTATTCGGGTTTGATATCGGCTGCCATGTTAGGGGTGGGTCGGGCGGTAGGGGAAACGATGACAGTGCTGATGGCTACAGGCAATGCCAATGCTTTTCCTTCGGGCTTTTTTTCCTCGGTGCGCACTTTGACGGCGACGATTGCGATTGAGATGGGCGAAGTTCCAACCGCTACGACGCACTACTACGCCCTTTTCGCCTGTGCTTTGGTGCTCTTTATCCTGACGTTGGCTGTAAATGTAGTGGCTGAGCGCATTGCCACTCGACTAAGAAAGCGCGGACAATGATATACCGGAGGATAAGTAATGTGGGCGGGTATCGCCTCTTTGATAGGCTGTGCGGGCATAGTGGTGGCCTTTGTCGCTTTGCTGCTCTTCGACATCGGGCGTCAGGGCATTCCGGTGTTGAGCTGGGAATTTCTGACGCACTTTCCTCGAGAGGGTATGACCGAAGGCGGCATTTAGCCCGCCATTTTCGGCACTACTCTGCTGACTGTGATCACTACTTTGCTGGCAGCGCCTATAGGCATTGCGTGTGCGGTGTGGTTAGAGGAATACGCTGTGGAAGGTGCGTTTACTCAGTTGACACGCGCTGCTATTCGAAATTTGGCGGGAGTTCCCAGCATTGTCTATGGATTGTTTGGATTGGCCATCTTTGTAGAGGGGATGCGCATGGGCGCTTCTGTCTTAGCTTCTGCTTGTACGCTTGCCCTACTGACGCTGCCTTCTATTATCGCCACTTCGGAAGAGGCTCTTCGACAAGTGCCGCGTTCGCTGAGAGAAGGCGCTTTAGCCCTAGGAGCTACCCGCTGGGAAACCACCTACACTTTAGTACTACCCACGGCCTTGCCAGGAATACTTACAGGGGTCATCTTAGCCCTCTCGCGGGCCGCCGGCGAGACCGCGCCCATATTATTCACTGGCGTAGCCTTCTACACGCGCTACCTGCCCGGCTCGCTCTTCGACGAGTTCGTGGCTCTACCCTACCACCTATATATCCTATCTACGCAGCATCACGAGCCGGAACAAGTACGCCCCTTGGCCTACGCTACCGCCGTCACCTTGCTCTTGCTGGTATTTTTGCTCAACCTCTTTGCTTTTGGCTTGCGCGCCTACTTCCGACAAAAGAAACGACTCTTGTGAGACAGACTATGGAAAGGGATATTCTGCAGATAGCGCAATTGCACGTGTATGCGAAAAATAAACACCTTCTCAAAGATATCTCCCTAACCATACCGGAACACCATATTATAGCATTGATAGGTCCTTCCGGCTGCGGAAAGACAATGCTCTTGCGCAGTATCAACCGCATGCACGACCTCCACCCGGACATCAGAGTAGAGGGGCGCATCCTCCTCGAAGGCAAAAATATTTTGGACCGCCGCGTTGACCCCGTTTGGGTGCGCCGCCGAATCGGCGTGGTTTTCCAAAAGCCCAATCCCTTTCCCAAATCTATCTTTAAAAATGTCGCTTACGAGTTGCATATTAATGGCATGCACCACCCGAAGCGCGTATGGGCCATCGTAGAGAATAGCCTTCGGCAGAGCCATCTGTGGGACGAAGTGAAGGATGAGCTGGACAAATCCGCTCTGGAACTATCCGGCGGCCAGCAACAACGCCTGTGCTTAGCCCGCGCTATAGCAGTGGCACCGGAAATTCTCTTATTGGATGAGCCTTGCTCGGCATTGGACCCTATCAGTACCGCTAAAATTGAGGAAACACTTCTGGAAATCAAGAAGCTGTACACCATCGTTATTGTAACCCATAACCTGCAACAGGCGTGGCGGATCGCCGACTACACTGCTTTTCTTTATATGGGCGAGTTAATCGAGTATGGTCCGACTGCGCAGGTGTTTAAACAGCCTCGGCACGAGTTGACTGCCCAATATATCCGAGGTTACTTCGGTTGAGAGATGCCCATTACGAGGACGAAGATGCTGCTGAGGCCATCCCGCTCCTGAACGCATCAGGTATCGGCGCTCATCAACAGCTGAACCATTTCCGCATGCCCTTGTTCCCGAGCTAGCGAGAGAGCGCTGTTGTTGTGTTCAGCGGTACAGCTTACCTCAGCGCCATTAGCTATCAGTAGGCGGGCTATATCGAGCCGGTTGCGAAGAGCGGCGTGCATCAGCGATGTCGGACCACTGGCATGCAACGCGTTGAGCCGACAAGCAGCCTTAATGAGCAGCTCGCCAGCTCCGACATCGCCCGAACCCGCCACCCAAAAGAGCGCATTTCGCCTCTCTGTCGATACGCCGATCCTTTCTCGCTTAGTAATAAAGAGCTACCAACTCGTAACCTGACCGATGGGTGGCCTCCATCAGGCAGTCCCAAGGAGTATCCGTTCTCCTTTCCTCCAAGCTTTGCCGCAGTTGCAAGTATTCGTTGCTTACGCGGCTGGTAGTCCTTTTCAACATGGCATTGTTTTCACGACAGAAAACCGCGTATTTCCCTATGAAGCATAGGGAGAGTCGTAGCCCAAGATGCGCAACATAGAGTCCGCATCTTGTTCGGGAAAGACCTCCCAATCCATCAACTCGCCGTAGTAGTTTTTGTCGACAAGAATGTGTTTGGGCGAAGGGATGAGACAGTGCTTCAGCCCACCGTAACCACTGAGCGACTCCTGATAAGCACCGGTGTGAAAGAAACCGATGTAGAGCGGCTCTTCCTGAGTCTCGTCGTAAACGGGAAGATACACTTGATTGATATGGGCCTCTGAGTTGTAGTAGTCGGCATTGTCGCAGCTGATACCGCCGATGTTGACGCGCTGGTGTTCCTTGTCCCAGTGGTTAATGGGCAGCAGGATAAAGCGCTCTTTGATGCCCCAGCTGTCCGGCAGCGTGTTGATGAGCGAGTTGTCGAGCATATACCACTGCTCGGCGTCGTTTTGTTGTTTTTTGCCGATGACGGAGAAGATGACGGCACCGCTCTCGCCCACGGTATACTTCCCGAATTCCGTATAGATATCCGGCTCAGGCACGCCTTCATCGTCGCAATATTCCTTGATGAGGCGAACGATTTCGCCCACCATGTACGGGTAGTCGTACTCAAAGCCCAGCGAATTGCGGATGGGCATTCCGCCGCCAATATTCAGACAGGTGAGGGTTGGGCATTTTTTGCGCAGCTCGCAGTACGTCTTGATGCCTTTCTTGAGCTCGCTCCAATAGTATATCGTATCCTTGATGCCGGTGTCCACGAAGAAGTGGATCATTTTGAGCACAAACTTAGAGTTGCCCGCTATCTTCTGCTCGTAGAAAGGCAGGACGTCGCTTTGGCGAATGCCGAGTCGGGAAGTATAAAACTCGAAGTTGGGTTCTTCTTCGGTAGCTATCCGAATGCCTATGTTGCACCAGTCTTTTTTGACCAATTGGGCATATGCTTCTAGCTCTTTGGCATTATCGCATACGGGAATAACGTTTTGGAAACCCTCATCGATGAGCCTTGCGATGCCGCGTAGGTAAGACAGCGGCTTGTAGCCGTTGTTGACAATGGTGGTGCTTTTGTTGATCTTTCCTAAGCGATACAACCGCCAGATAAGGTCGATGTCGAAAGCCGAAGAGGTTTCGAGCTGTGTGCCGTTCTTCAAAACTTCGTTGAGCACAAAGGCAAAGTGCGAGCTCTTTGTGCAGTAGCAGTACACGTACTTGCCGGTATAGTTGTGGCGCTGCATCGCGTCGCGAAAGAGCTTGCGCGCCGTTTGAATTTTTTCTCCAATCTTGGGCAGATAGGTCAGCTTGAGGGGTGAACCATATTTTTGGATGAGCTCGTACAGGTCGATATCGTTAAAAAAGAGGCGATTGTCCTTTAAGCGAAAGCCGTCTTGGGGAAAGTCAAAGGTTTGGGTAACGAGATCGTAGTATGTGTTTTTCATCTTCCCGCATAAAAAAGGCGTGCAAAAGTACCCTTCCTTTGGAAAATAGGGGGCAGCTTTTTAATATACTCTTTGTTCCTTGGGCAAGCTAGCTTTCTTTTGTTTTTCGAGTCAGGTCCCAGGCTATTGCTGCGCCTACGAAGAAGTATTCTAAGGCGATCCAGCCGTATTTCTCCTGAAAAGCCCCGCCCATGTAGTGGCTATAAGAGAGCCATACGCACGCCGCCCATACCTGGGCAAAACGCCACGCAGGTATACGCTCCGACATTAGGCTCAAGGTAAAAGGAACAATAACGTACCACGGATGCACGGTAGTGGCGAGCAATAAGTATAGCGCCGACGCCCACAACAGGCGATCGGTCAGCGAAAACGAGGGCTTCTGCCGCCGCAGGGCCAACCAACATACGCCGAAAAAGACGATAACTCCCAAAAACGGGCCCAACAGCCGCGCAGAGAGGATAGCCTTCTGGTGCAACGCCGACAATAAGGCTCTCCCAAGGTAGTACACGCTGGCGTTGAAAGCAAACTGGCGAAAATACAGCTGTAAACTGCTAAACAAGTGCTGTACTACCGAAACATCCCAGAGCGGCCAAAACAACAGCGCACTGAAGAGGACAAAAGCGCTCCAAAAACGGCGCCGCGATCCTCGAGGCACATATATCCAAACGATAGGAAGAAACAACAAAGGCAACAGCTTGACGGCCACTGCTAAAGCCCACCCCAAGGCCGCCCCCGTCCAGCACCCGCGCCGCATCTGCCACAGCCCCATCAACAGAAAAGCCATCATAGCGCCTTCGAAATGCGCATTGCCCATTACCTCCACCACGACTAAGGGATGAAGCGCATATGCTGCAGCAGCGCGAGCACTGGGCTCCCAACACCACAGCACTCCAATGGTGACCGCCTCCATCGCCAAAAGGAAGAGCTTAATTATCCATATGCCCCCTGCTGTGTCTTCCGGAAAGAGCCGCGCCGACACCCAAAATACGGCCTGACACACCGGTGGGTACACGGTATAGTAGTGCGGAGAGTTTAACTTTTCAAACAGATCGGGGCTGAGTGCCGCCGAGAAGCCATAAGCCTGTCGCAGGTGGTCGGGCGTGAACGCAAAAGGGTGAATGCCTTCCAAAGCCACCCGACCGTCCCACAGGAAGCGATAGATGTCGTCGGACAGATTTGGCGTGCTAAACAGCAAGAGGATGCGCAGGGTTAGCCCCAAGCCGATACACCACCGAAGGGGAAACCAACCTCGCCGTTCTGCACGTAAAAGAGCGGCATAAAGGCCTAAAAGTCCTGCAAACGCCAGCATAAGCGGCTCAAAAGCCGTCCGATCCGCCCGATAGCCCACCCAATAGATTAGAGCTGCCATCGCCGTCGAGGTCGCTCCGAAGACCCAGTGGCGGTAAGCCATTTTTGTCGGCTAAGGTGCAGCAAAAAAATGGTTTGCTTCAGTACAAGCATTATTGCTGTAAAAGCATTGGTGGCTCGCCGATAAACCGAGAAATTTGCGCCGCACTGGCGCCTTCGATACGGCCCATCACGCTCACTACATACTGTTGTTCACGCATGGAAGAACTACAAGCTTACCTAAACACACATCGGGAGCGCTTCTTGAACGAGCTGCTCGACTTACTGCGCATCCCGTCTGTTAGTGCCGATCCTAAATACGCCAGCGAGGTACGGCGCATGGCTGAGGCGACGGCCGAACATCTGCGCCAAGCCGGGCTAGACAACGTCGCTCTGATCGAAACGCCTGGTCATCCCATTGTTTATGGAGAAAAGATCGTCGATGCTCAGGCTCCCACGGTATTGGTTTACGGTCACTATGATGTCCAACCGCCCGACCCCCTCGATCTATGGAGCAGTCCACCCTTTGAGCCTGTCGTCCGGAAGACGGAGCTCCATCCCGATGGCGCTGTATTTGCCCGCGGCGCCTGCGACGACAAGGGGCAGTTTTTCATGCACGTCAAAGCCTTTGAAGCCATGCTGCGCTGTCAGGCTTTGCCTTGCAATGTCAAGTTCATGATCGAAGGTGAGGAAGAAGTGGGGTCAAGGCACTTGGAGGATTTCTGTCGACAGCACCGCCAACAATTGGCTTGCGATGTCGTGCTTATCTCCGACACGAGCATTATCGACAACCAAACGCCTAGCCTGACGGTGGGGCTGCGCGGCCTGGCTTACATGGAGGTGGAAGTGACCGGCCCGAATCGCGACCTCCACTCGGGAGTTTACGGAGGGGCTGTGGCCAACCCTATTCACGTGCTTTGCCAGATGATCGCCTCGCTGCACGACAAAAAAGGACGCGTGACGGTCGAAGGCTTTTACGACGACGTGGAGAAGGTGCGCAATAAGGAGCGCAAGCGCCTGAATGCCGCTCCTTTTGATGAGAAAGCCTTCATGCGCGACTTGGGCGTCGATGCCCTCTGGGGTGAAAAAGGTTACACCACTATCGAGCGCACGGGCATTCGCCCCTGCTTAGACGTCAACGGTATTTGGGGCGGTTATACGGGTGAAGGCGCCAAAACCGTTCTACCTTCTAAGGCATACGCGAAAATCTCCATGCGCTTGGTACCGAAGCAAGACCCGAAAAAGATTGAGCGCCTCTTTCAGAAGCATTTTGAAAAAATCGCTCCACCCTATGTGCGCGTGCAGGTAAGAGCGCTCCACGGCGGCTATCCCGTAGTGGTGCCTACCGACAGCGTAGAATACCGAGCCGCAGAAAAAGCCATGGAGAAGACTTTCGGGAAAAAGCCGCTTCCTCAACGCGGCGGCGGCAGCATCCCTATCGTTGCCATGTTTCAACAAGTACTGCGGGCACACTCCGTACTCATGGGCTTCGGCTTAGACTCCGACAACATCCACTCGCCCGACGAACACTACGGCCTGTTCAACTTCTATAAAGGTATCGAAACCATTCCGCACTTCTATCGCTATTACGCCGACATAAAGCGCTCCCAAAACGGCATCTAAATCTCACCAACAACAATACTCGACATGAAAAAAATTGCTTTGGGTATCCTTTTGCTTGCTGCCACGCATCTTTTCGGCCAACGGGTGGCACTCAACACCGCGCAAGACAGCGCCAGCTTTGCCTACGGCATGCTTATCGGCAACAGCCTTAAGCGCCAACTGCCACCGGGGTTGAACTTAGACCTTATCCTAAAGGGAATGTCGGACGCGGCAAAGGAGGCAGAACTGCCCTTCGACCAACAAACCGCTACCGACATTTTTAATCGGTATACGCAAGAAGCACAGCGCCGCGCCGGTGAAGAAAATAAGATAGCCGGCCAAAAGTTTTTGGAAGAGAATAAAAAGCGCCCCGGCGTAATTACCACTGCTAGTGGTCTTCAATACGAAATCTTGCGAAAAGGCGAAGGGAAAGAGTCGCCCAAGGCTACAGACCGCGTCAAAGTACATTATCACGGCACAACCATCGACGGCACGGTTTTCGACAGCAGTGTGCAGCGCGGCGAGCCCATCACCTTTGGGCTGAATCAAGTCATTGCCGGATGGACCGAAGGGCTGCAACTGATGCACCCGGGCGATAAATTCAAGTTTTACATCCCGGCGGAGTTGGCCTACGGTGAACGCAGCCCTACGCCCAAGATCAAACCTCATTCAGTCTTAATTTTTGAGGTAGAGCTGTTCGAGATCAATCCCAAAGAATAGGAGCAAAGCAATTTTCCGGCCTCTGCCTTTTGCTAAGCGGAAGGCAGAGGCCACGTATTGAGCAAAACTGGGCTGCGACCAACCCTTCTGCCGCGTAGAGCGTTCATGTGCTAAAAGAATGCGGTGCTATGAAAAAGTACACCTCCTTGCAATGGCTAACCACCGCTGTACTCACCTATATGGTGTTAGCCTTCGCATGGTGGGCTATTGCGTTGTGGCGCGAAAACGACCGCATCTTTTCGCTGTCGCTTCAGGCCTTAGAAATGAAATACAACCGGCAGGCGCAGGGCATCAACCTGACGGCCCTGCGCCACACGGCAGAATACCGCGCCTTAGAAGCGCGCCACCGCAAACATCGGCGAATGATTCTGTCGGAGGGCATCTTCTTTACCCTGTGCTTGGGTTTTGGTCTTTGGGTGATCAACCGAGCGGCTTGGCGCGAGTTGGACTTGGCGCGACAGCGGCGCAACTTCATGTTGAGCATTACGCACGAGTTAAAGTCGCCCATTGCGGCAATGCGCCTAGCGTTAGAGACCCTTCAACGGCGTGAGCTGCAGCGCGAACAGGTAGAGAAACTGTGTGCTCATGGCGTGCGCAACGCTGCGCGATTACAGAGCCTGGTCGACGATCTGCTGTTGGCCGCGCGGTTAGAGAGCGACTGGCAACCGCAGATAGAGCGCGTATACGTACGAGAAGTCATCGACGCCTGTATCGCCAACACCCACATGCGCTTTCCCAGCGCGTGCATCACAGTAGATATACCGCCGGATTTTCCGCCTATACAAGCCGACGCTCAAGGGTTCACGTCGGTGGTTCAAAACTTGTTGGATAACGCTCTCAAGTACTCAGAGCTGGGTTCAACGGTACATATCAGCGTGGGGCCGGCAGTTGGCTATCAGATGTACCTGCGCGTGGCCGACCAGGGGATCGGCATCCCCGATGCGGAAAAGGGCGCTATTTTTGAAAAGTTTTACCGAGTAGGGAATGAAGAGGTGCGTCGCAGCGCCGGCGCTGGTCTGGGTCTCTACATCGTAAAACAAGTGGTGCACCTGCACAAGGGCACTATAACGGTAAGCGACAATGTGCCGAAGGGGACGGTCTTCACCGTGATGCTGTAGTGGCCCAGCGATCCTGGTATTCTTGTAGCCAGCGCGCTCGCAGGGCATTGACCTTTTCGGTGCGCTTCCAATTGCCGGCCGCACAGGCGTCTACCATCTCCCTGACGCGCTGTGCTAAAATGGTTTTGGGATGCTGCTGGAGCACATACTCCCAAGCCGAACGATAAGCTTGGGAGACCTCCTCCGTTTCGGCTGAAAAGACGGGCGTATTGTCGGTCCCGTTGAGCAATACCAAGCGCAGCCAAGCTTCCGACTCCTTCGTCTCGTCGCGACGCACAAAGTACGGATAGCGAAGGTTGAACTTTTCCCACCACACGGCCATCTCTGCCACCGCCTCTAAGGGCACTACCAGCGCATTGTCTCGATAGATGGGCGTATTGTACTCGGCTAGGCGTTGGGCGATATACTTCTGCATGGCAGGGCTTACGCGCGGGCCAAAAAAGTTGCGCAACCGCTCCCAGTTGACTACGGGAAAGAACATTCCTTCTCCCCAGGCCAGGCGAAAGCCGTTGGAGTCTAAGGCAGCCGTAATCGGGTACTTACTGTAGTCGAAACGACCTTGGTAGACCGCTTGAGCATCGGCCTCTGTGAAGGGCAGGCGGTTTTCCGTGAGCTTCCAGAGTTCGCCTTCCACCTCCATGCGGCGCAAGAAAGGCTCTAAAAGTAAAAAGATGGCGTCGGCTAGCGATTTAGATACGTTGTCGAAGTGCTTTTCGACATACCGCCACGCTTTGGCACCGCTGCTTAGGTCCCGAATATCCAAGCCCTGAAGATGCCGAATAAAGGCTTGGATAGCAGCGGGGTCGGGAGACAACTCGCGGCGTCCAGCATAGAGCTCTACTAGCCCTGCATCGTAGGCCCAGCCAGCTTGATTTTCATCTTTAAATCGACGGACTCGCACATAAGGAGCGGTGTAGAGAATGCCGCGCAAGGTCTGTTCTTCGCGGAAAGCAGAGCGCTCTCCTTCACCTACCATCAGTTCGCCTTCCGCCAAGTGTGCCACAATGGTCGCATCTTTTTCCGGCTTCTTGCGCAGCGGCAGGTCGTCTATTCGAACAGCGTAGAGAAAATATTCGGGCTTGTTTGGGTCAGCAGGAGGTTTCTCGGAACTACAATAGCTCAGGAGCACGACTACTCCTGCCCATAAGAGCCAATGGGCATTCTTGTGCGGTGATTTCGGTTGAAGGACCCTCATTTCAGCAATAAAAAGGTTGTTCGTTATTTGCCCTCTAAAAGGTTATATCCATGCGCTACCGACTATGTGTTTTATTAGTACTGACATCTCTATGCAGTACAGCGCAAAGGTCGCAAAACTGCAGCATACTCCGCGACGAAGAGCGCCGCTTTGAAGCCATGATGCGCCGCGACACCGCAGCATTGGCCCGTTGGTTGTCGGCCGACTTGAGTTATCGGCATTCGAATGGGCTGTTAGAGGACAAAGCCGCTCACTTGCAAGCCATTGCTTCTGGCGCTCTGATATACGAGCGCATTTTGCGCGACAGCGCTCAGGTGGTGCGCTATGGCCGCACGGCTGTGGTGAGCGGTGTTGCCCGCGTAGCGGGAGCCCTTCGAGCGACGCCTTTTGAGGTGCGCCTCTCTTACTTAGCCGTCTATCGAAAGAAAAGAGGCTGCTGGCAACTGACGCGCTGGCAGAGCACTCGGCTACCTTAGGGCTCCGGAGCCCTTTCTCAATAACGCACTTTCAAAGCGATATCCCCCAGCTTTCGCATCGCCTCTTGCTCGGTAAACACTACCCGGCCTTTTTTCGCATAGACCTCCCAGGCAATCTCGCCGGTCAAGTCATCTATCACACCGAGCATAGAGGCATCCGCTACCGGTTCGAAAGAGAACGGCCCCGTGATGCGAGCGGGTAATTTGAAGTGCTCGTACACCACTAATAGGTCTCCTCGGCCCTCCTTAGCCGCTCGGTAGATTTCTTGCAGATCTGTGATGACTTTGCCCTGCTTTACGGCCTCTATGACTTCATCAATGGCTTTGGCGCGTTCTTGGCGTTGCACCTGGCTCACCAGCGCCCACGCGTCGGCTGCAATCTTGTGCGGAGCCAACTGGTTGTAGTTGACGGGAACGAAGCCGTCGTAATAGATCGCTTTTCGATCCGCTACCTGCATCAGACGGCTGTAGTTGTCCTCCGTAGCCACTACGACGCAGCGCAACCCAGTGCGATTGCAGACGCGGTTGAGCGCCTTGTCTAAGCCGTTGAGGTATTCGCGCACTAAGTTGTCGATGCGCTTTGGGTCGGACAGTTTTTCTCGGTCGGTCTCTTGGTTCGTCATGGGGGGATAGGGAAACTCCCCGTTAGCAATTTCCGAGTGAATAGCGTCGTTGACCGCGTGGTAAAGTGGTGCACCCGACTGGCTTACAACGACGATAAGGTGTTCCTCCACCCGACTGATGGCTTTTATCAAAGGGCGAACAGCAAACGCATCGGCAATCTGAACGCTGTTGTCAGGAATGGGTAACGGCAACCGCACTACCTCCTCTATGTCGTTGCTGACGAACACGTGCAAGCTTTCTAAGTTCTGGTTAGCGTCTATCTTCTGAGGCAACGCCTTAAGGCGCTCGATGAGAGGAAGCACATGCTTCTTGTCGAAAGCCTCTATTAACTTATTCTCTGCCTCGGCACACAGATTTTTCAGTAGGATGCTATCCTGTAAATTATCGGGATGGGTGCGGTGCGTATTGAGCGAAATCGTTACGCACGGAACACCCCGGATATGGGCAAGTCTTCCAAGTTGTTCTCTAAGTGCCATATTGCTTCTGCAGATTTATGTTCAAGCGACAAACATAGGGAGGAGAAGAATACTTCGAAAAGAAATCCGCAGAAAATCCCTAAAGATGGAGCATCGAACATCGCCTGTTGGCGCTTAAGGGTACTTCTTGGCGAAAAAAGATATTTTTGCATTTGTCCGCCAGTTTTTTAGTAAAACCAACGGTGCGTCCAAACTATGGAAATACAATTGACGCTCGAATGTTTAAAATACCCCGCTATCCTTCCGCTCAACTACCAATACGAGCTATCGGCTTGGGTCTATCGAGTGATGGAGCAAGCCGATATCCTGTACGCGCATTTTTTACACGAGAAGGGCTACAAAGCCGACCGAAAGACTTTCAAGCTGTTTTGCTTTTCGCCGCTGAGGATTGCCCAATACCGACTCATGGGCGACCGCATGAGCATTCTGTCGCCGGAAGTGGGGCTATCCATCCGTTTTTGCGCCTACGACATGGTAGAGGAATTTGTGGAGGGCCTATTTGAAAAGCAAGCGTTTTGGATAGGCGATCGGAAGAGCCGGATACATCTTCGCGTGAAAAGCATATGTGCGGCTCCGCTGCAGCTACCTCACCCTTCAAGCGATCCGCTACGCGTGCGCGTGCGCATGCAAACGCCGCTGGTCGTGAGCCGAAAACGCCCCGACCAGCGCTTAGATGAATACTTATCGCCCGACGATCCCGATTTTGGGCCGCTCTTGGTGGAGAACCTCCTGGCCAAATACCGAGCGTTCAGCCAGAAAACGCCTTCGGAGCACTGGCCTGCTTCAGAAATACGGTTTAGGTTTTGCCCCGAGCGGACGCCGCGGTCGAAGTTGATTACTATTAAGAGCGGCACGCCACAAGAGACGCGGGTGCGCGGCTGGCTGATGGATTTTGAGATCACGGCCCCGCGCGAGCTCATCGCTATTGGCATGTTGGCGGGATGGGGGCGCGCCAACAGCCAGGGTTTCGGCTTCGGCGAAATCCTCACACCGTGCCCAAAGCAATACGCCTTGGCATCCTCCCCATCCTCGCCCTTTACCCAATAATTCTTCGACCATGTCTCAAAACACTGAATTCGGCTCTAAGGCTCGCCTGTTGCGCATCATGCGCGCCATCCTCGAGCGCCCCTATGGGTACACCAAGCGGGAGTTGGCCACCCGATACGGCGTACATCCCGACACTATCTCCAACGACTTCGAGGTCTTCCGAGAAGTGGGCTTAGAATTAGACCGAGACGAACGCCACCGCTATGCTTTTATCGTGAACCGAACGCAGCGGCGCATCAAAGAGCTGCTTTTCTTCTCCGAAGAGGAAAGAACCCTGCTACACCAAGCCATCGACAACCTTCAGACTACGCCGGAGAGAAAGCACCAGCTGAAACAGAAAATTCACTCGCTCTATGACTACAGTCGCTTAGGATACGCTTGGCTTCGAAAGCCGCACTTGACTAAAGTAGAACTCTTAGAGCAAGCCAAGAGCGAAAAGCGACAAGTCATCCTCGAAGACTACCGCTCCTCCAACAGCAATATGGTAGCCGACCGGAGAGTAGAACCCTACCACATCAGCCCTTCGGAGGACACGCTGCAGAGCTTCGATGTGGAAAAACGCGAGCCTCGACACTTTCGCATCTCGCGCATTGCCCGCGTCCGCCTCTTAGACACACCTTGGCAATTCGAAAATTACCACGTCGTCCAGCGCACCGACCCGTTTCGAATCGTCAACAACGACCAAATCAACGTGCATCTGCGACTTAGCGTGGGCGCCTACAACGAATTGATCGAGCGCTATCCGCTTACCCGATCGTATATCGAACCCACCGAAGATCCCTCCTACTTCGATTTCCAGTGCGATGTCAATCGAGGTTTTTACGGATTGACTAATTTCATTCTCGGGTTCTATCACTTAGATATTCAGGTGATTGCACCAGAAGAGCTGCGCGAACACTTGCGAAGGGAGGTGGCTAAAATGCGCTTTTTTTAGGGGGTGCCGAAATAGGTTCGGTACCCTTCCTAGCTATATTTGCTCACTAAATAACAGCTTACGTATGCGAATTCATTTGTGTCTATCCAAAAACTCATCTCCCGTTCCCTTCGACTATCCCGTCAAGTTGGTAGGGGCCCTCCATAAGTGGATAGGGCGGAACGAGGCCCACGATGCGTTGTCGCTGTACTCGTTCTCTTGGCTGCAACGCGGGGAAGCCGTCGGAAAAGCAGGGATAGACTTTCCCTTCGGAGCTCGATGGTTTATTAGCGCCTACGATGTAGATTTAGTTAAAAAAATTGTCGGCGGCATTTTAGACGATCCTGAAGTAGCCTTTGGCATGCGGGTAGAGACGGTTACTCTGCAGGAGACGCCGCGCTTTTCCAGCGCATCTACGCGTTTTCTCTTGGGGAGTCCTGTTCTGATAAAGCGCAACACGGAAAACGGGCAGCGCCATTACCTCTATTTTGAAAAAGAAGCAGACGACTTGCTGACGGAGACGCTGCACCGAAAACTTCGCCAAGCAGGGCTGCCCACCGCTGGTGCCTCCGTGCGCTTCGATCGAAATACAACCATAGCGCGAACCAAGCTGAGCACTTATCGCGGCATTCAGAACAGAGTCAGCTACTGCCCAGTCATTGTCGAAGGCACGCCCGAGCAAATCGGCTTCGCCTGGGATGTTGGCGTGGGCAACTCCACCGGTATCGGTTTCGGATCCCTTCAATAACAAAAAAAAAAAGCCGCCGCTATGCTGCACGTCGTCAAATACTCCGGTCCTTTTGGATACATCAAGCCGTGGACAGCTGTTCGCGATGAAGAAACCTATTCTCAACAGTTTCTTACGCCCTCCATCATAGAGGGCATCGAAAAAAAGCTTTTTCCCGAGCTGTTGGAGCAGCGCGGAAAAATCTCGAAGATCCGGCGCCATCGCCTCAACTACGCTGGTATCGATGGGCAAACGGAGCGCACGCGGTCGAAGGGGTTTAAAAAAGAAACACCCAAAATCGGTTATAAATCTGGTCATGCCTGGAAGCCCGAGATGAGCATACTGACAAGAGGAGTCTTGCTCGAGCCACACCTATATTTAGCCTTTGCCGATCGGTCGGACGCGGAGCGCGCTTTCACTCAGCACATCTGCCTGTGTAGGAACGAAGACCTCCTTTTACCTGAAGCACTACTCACCTATTCCGATGAGGCGGAATTTGACCAAATAGCGGGTTTTGAGCTGCACTTCTGCGCCGCAGAAGAGGGCTTTTTGGTGGGTCGCAACCGCTTCAACTACGGCGAGCCGATGTACGGAAGGTTGACAATCTACGGTAACCCCATACGCCAACCCTATGAGCAACGCTATGAATAACATTAAGGCGAGCGAGCCCTTGGCCAAGAGCGCCGAAAACGGCGGGCTAACGCTGCGCGAGCACACCTTGCATGTCGTGCAAGCCATCGAGAAATTCGCTGTTGAGCTGGGCATCCCCGTCGAGTTGGCTCGCAAGGGCGCTGTGTTGCACGACTTAGGCAAAGCGCATCCGCACTTTCAACACAAAATCGGCGCGTTGGAACCGGACTGGCGCATGCGCCGCGAGTTTGAGCGCTACAAAACCCACCGGCACGAAATCTCCTCGCTCGGTTTCTTGCCCTTGTTTCCTCAAGAGGAGTGGAACATCCTCATCGAGCTCGTAGTAGCCCATCATAAATCGGTTAAAGGGGATCCGAACAGCACGGGACTCCTCGATTTGGACGAAGAATATCGCGACACGTTAGACTTTCACCTATACGCGTAGGACTCCTGGTCGCCTGCAGCCTTGTGCGTTGCTGAGCAGTTTGGCATTCCGACGCGGCCTATCTCCCAAGAAGAAGCAAAGGCGGCCATAGAGTATGCAATAGCTTATTGCAGGAACCTACCTCGAGATTGGTCTGCTTGGAAAGGTCTGCTGCGCGCCGCCGACCACTTTGCTTCGGCATTTGGCAGCGAAACAGCGCGCGTGGTGCAAAGGACATTTAAAACTCCCGATCTCAGCTATTTCCGCGCCGAAAGTCGACGCCACCCCCTTTACCCGCTCTCTACTATGGATGCCGACGACCCTCGACCCCACACGCTCGTGGTGGCACCAACCGGTGCAGGCAAGACCGACTTCCTCCTGCGCCGATGCCGAGGGCGCGTCTTTTACACCCTGCCGTTCCAGGCCTCGATAAACGCCATGTTCGACCGCATCCGCGAAGCCATTCGAAAAACTACCGGCACAGACGACCTCGACGTGCGGTTGCAACACGCCACGGCGCGCCTAAAAGTGAAAGACAACAAGGTAGAGCAAACGCTGCAACCGCTCATCGGCGCCAGCGTCAAGGTGCTCACCCCACACCAAATGGCCAGCATCGTCTTCGGCACCTCCGGCTACGAGTCCGTCATGCTCGACCTACGCGGAGCCGACATTATCCTGGACGAGATCCACACCTACACCGACTGGGCAGGGGCCATGGTATACGCCTTGATAGAGGCCCTACTGCGCCTACATTGCCGCATTCACGTGGGCACCGCTACCATGCCTTCGGCCCTCTACCAAAGAATTGCCAACCTATTGGGTGGACCAGAAAAGGTATACCAAGTACAGCTACCCAAGAAGATACTCGAGACGTTTCACCGCCACACCGCCTTTCGCGAACCAAACGACCCACAGGCCGTTCGAGACATATTGGAGAAAGCCTTTGCTGCAGGGGAGCGCGTCTTGCTCATTTACAACACCGTAAAGGCTGCTCAAGAGGCATACGGCCAATGGAAAGAGATCTTTCCCGACGTCGAAACCCTCCTCATTCACAGCCGCTTTCGCCGGAAAGACCGCTACCACATCGAAAACCGGCTAATAGCGGATTTCAACAACCGCGAAAAGTCCCAATTCTCGCCTTGCTTGGTTATCTCGACACAAGTAGTTGAGGTCAGCTTGGACATCAGCTTCGACCGCATGATCACCGAGTGCGCGCCTTTAGACGCTCTCATCCAGCGCTTTGGCCGAATAAATCGCGTGCGAAACGAGCAAACCATAGGCACCACCAAGCCCGTGCACGTTCTCGAGCCCAAGGACCCCTACTTGCCCTACAAAAAGGAAATCTTAGAGCGCAGCTTTGCCCAACTCCCTTGCGGCGAAGTGCTGCGCGAGGCGGAAATACAGCAAAAAATCGACGCCGTCTATCCCGAAGTAACGCTCAAAGAGATCGAAGCGCATCTGCTGCTCACGCCTGAAGGCTACAAACTGGATCGGCTGGCCCACCGCCCAAAATCCATCATCTTGGACACCTTAGAGATAGACTCGGCCACTTGCATTTTAGAGGCCGACCGTCAAGCGTACATCGATGGGTCGTGGGCCGAGCGCATCGAACTGGAAATCCCAGTGAACTGGAAAACGCTGGCGGGCACTCGAGCCAAAATCAACTACGAACAACTCCGAGAAATCGGCTCCTACCCCTTCGTCATCCCTCAAGACGAAGCAGAACATCAAGAGATGGGACTCCTATTCAGAGAACACAGCCATATTTTATAGAATTATGTATACCAGTTACATCGGAAAGAAATTTCTCGCCCAGTGGAATGAGCGCGCGGGTAAGCAGCTGACAGCAAGGGAATTCTTTGACCAGGTGCAGTTTCCGCTCTTCTTTGCTGACGACAAGCACTTGATGCACGTGTCCAATTCTCCCTTTTTCCAAAAGGTGACAGAAGAGGACTTGAAGAGTGGGCTAAGTGAGGCAGAGATACGCCGACGGAAACTCCACGATAGTGTCCGAACAAAGAAACCCAACTGCTCTTTCTACGTGGGCTATGCTGCGGAGGACATTGCGGCCACAACTTCTGGACAGGTGACCGACATGTTGGGCAAAGCGACTCAGCCCGAGTCGTCTGAACTGGTCTTGTTTCCCATAGCCGATAAGGTTTTGGCGCGGCCGTTGAAAATCGACGAGGAAGAAATCTACGCCTCTTGGATTGGCGCCGCACTGGGTGCTGGCGTAGAAGGCGGTTTTTGTTGGCTTATCGACCGACCGGAGGTGCTTTAGCTTATCTACGAGGGATGGAGCGTTTATCGAAAGTACCTAGACCAAACGCCCACGTTAAAAAGCCGCCAGATAGAAACGTGGAATGGGCGTTGGCTTGCCCACCGACTTGAGGGCGGCGACGAACGAAGTTTCGATTTGGATAAGGGCTTGTCAAAAGGCGATGAAAAAAAGGGGGAGAGCAGCTTGGCCACTTTCCCCTGGGTGGGATTGCTCCTCGCTTTGTGTAGGCAGTACCCCAAAGAGGTTGTGACGGTATACGCATACAAATTAGGGCAAAGCAACACCACGTTGGGTTTCTATAACTTTTACTTGCCCGAAGTGCACCGCCTATATGATCTAAAAAAGGCGCTGTTCACAGAGACGGAGAAGGGGGTACTTACCGACGACGAGATAAGCCAGTTGATCCCCTACTACACTTTTAGAAGGGCATGTAGGTTAGGCAGCATTGGGCTTCGCGCCATTCAGCCTAAAGAGCTGAAAAAGTATTTGGCATCTGGGTACAAGGAGTCAGCCAGAGCATCAGACCTGAAAGACACTACTCGTTACAAACAATTTCTCATTTCTAAACTATGGATTTACGCCATGATCAATAAGAAAGAGCTCATCGACTTGGCCTCCCATCTGGCCGAATTCTTGGTAGCCTTTGAGAAAACGGGGGGTAAACGCGGAAAAACGGGCGAGAGCAATCTCGTCAAGGAAACGCGCGAAGCGGCTACGCTGCGCGCCTTTGTCGAAAAGTGGGCAGAGCTGATGCAAAACACGGCGGGAAGAGGAGAATTTCCTTCCGAGCGCATCCACACCATACGCGAGGCGGTTCACCAAGTTACTCTGATGCCCATTGACCAGTTTCCTTTGTTTGCCGCATTGGTTCGGTTCGAATACAATTACCTGAAGATCAAAGACAATCAATAAACACTTTTCACTTCATAAATCTCTACAGAAATGAATAAGACACTCAATCCTTTCGTCTATCTCCGAGGACTGCGCCATGCTGACCATACGGTATTTTGTGTTCAAAAGGGTCAAAAATCTTACGTCGACCCGTACTTTGGCACGCGAATGGCCTATTCCAGCGGCCAGCAGGTGAAGCGCTCCATTATGGAAATGCTGACAGACCTGCTAGGTGAACCACATGCACCTGTCACCTTCAACTGGGTCATAAATAAAGGTGAAGCCAATCAGAAAGAGCCGCACTCTTCGTGCGACCCTTCCTACACCGACCAACTGCTCGGCGGGTACATGCATGCCGAAAGCGAACAGTACACGGTGAAACGCCGAAGCCCCCTGTCCGTATCAGCCATGCGCCCCTTACACCCGCGATTGGGCGGGCTTGAAACCGATAAGGAAGATCTGACCTTCGATAGAAGTGCTCATCCAGCACAGCACAAAGTCGCAGTAAAAGATGAGAAAGGGAGTTTACTTTCAGAAGAAGAGGTGAGGGAATGGCTGCTCAGCAACAACCGAACACTTCCTCTACGCACTTGGATCCCAGATAACACCCGCGCCTCAGGTCTCTTCGTGTACGACATAGCCATCGACCTGCGCACCCTTTTTTGTGTAGCGCTCAATCCTTTTGAGCCAGAACTCCGCCCTAAAATGGAGGAAAAGCTGCGCAGTGCCGGCTGGATAGAGGGGCGCAACGCCTTTGGCAAATGTCTCATCTGCCCTAAAGAGCGCCGCGAACAGATCATACCGGCCTTGGCCCATGCCCTACTGAATTGGCGCATCACCAGCAACCAATCGCGCACCTTTAGCCTTATGGAAACGTTGGCCGTAGCTATAAGCGATAATGCCAACCAAATCACCTACGCCATTCGCGCAGAACTGCGCGAAGATACTAGCAGCGATCGGCCCCGAGCCATGCCTGTCTTAGACGAAGCCGCCCGTGCCGAACTATACGTCACTCCCGTCTGCTCGGCCTACATCGCTGGCGCCATCGGCTCAGTAGATGCTCTGGAGTCGGCCGAAAAAAGCCTTGTTCAGAAAATGACGGCTTTTGACTACGAACATCAGGCATAGGTATTTACCTGAAAAAGCAGGAGAGAAGCGTCCGTCTTCTCTCCTGCTCCCATCGCGCATGGACTTATGAGCATCAGTGGAACACAAATAGCCTATTACCACACCTGCCATCGGAAGCTATGGCTGGCTTCCAATCACCTGACTCTCGAGCACACGTCCGACTTAGTGGCCGACGGTCGCCTCATCGGAGAAACCACCTACGAAAGGCGAAACGAAAAATACGTACAAGTGGCCATTGACGGCTCAAAAATAGACTTCTACGATCCCAAAAACGGCGTTGTCCACGAAACAAAACGCTCCGACAAAATAGAGTCGGCCCATGTTGCTCAAATTAAATACTACATGTATCTCTTGGACAAACATTGTATCAAAATCAGCCACGGGATCTTGGAATATCCTAAGCAAAGGCAAACCGTGCGCGTAGACCTTTTACCCGACGACATTGCCGAAATAGAGCGGTGGCTATCCGACATCGAAAAAATCACAGCAAACCCTACCTGTCCGCCCACTATCAACCAACCGTACTGCAAACACTGCGCTTATCACGACTTCTGCTACGTCGAGGAATGACAGCGCCCAACAATAGCTGTGCCATGTAAAAAAAGACATACTACCTCTTTAACTTTATTGCTTAATCCATTGTAATCGCCTAAATTCCGATGTTAAAAAAGACATACTACCTCTTTAACCCAGGACGCATCGAGCGCAGAGATAACACCCTTTGCCTCATACCCAAAGACGATGAAGGTAAGGAACTGCCGCCCAAGTACCTACCTATAGAGGGCATAGAAAGCCTCTACATACTGGGGGCGTTGGATGCCAATAGTGCCCTGTTCAACTTTTTAGGGAAAAACCAAATCAGCGTCCATTTTTTCGACTATTACGAGCATTACACTGGCTCCTTCCAGCCTAAAGACTATCTACTGGCTGGCAAAATGCAAGTAGAGCAAACGCGCGCCTACTTAGATCTTCCGCGGCGACTACACTTGGCTACAGCCATTGTAGACGGCGCAACGAGCAATATGCTCCGAAACCTCCGATACTACGCCACCAGAGGACGCCCCGTCGATACCCAAATCCAATCGCTCGAATCTTATCGCGAAGGCATACGATATGTTACTACCATCCAAGAGCTCATGGGCATTGAAGGCAACTGCAGACAAACCTACTACGATGCCTTCAAGTGCATCGTCAACGACTTCCACATGGATGGCCGAGTAAAACAGCCCCCTTCCAACGAACTCAATGCCCTGATCCCCTTTGGAAATGCCCTCTGCTACGCGGCTACCCTCGATGCTATTTACCACACTCAACTCAACCCCACCATCAGCTTCCTGCACGAACCGGGAGCAAGGCGCTATTCCTTAGCTCTCGATATTGCCGAAGTCTTCAAACCCATCCTCGTCGACCGAACGATCTTTGCTCTAACCAACAAAAAGGAAATACAACACAAACACTTCGAACAAACCCTTAACGGCTTCTTACTCAATCCCAAGGGCCGACAAATTTTTGTGCGCGCCTTCGAGGAACGCCTTAAAGAAACCATACAACATCGCTCCCTGAATAAGAAAGTATCGTTCAAATACCTGCTTCAACTCGAATGCTACAAAATTGCCAAATGCATATTAAAAACCTCCGAAACCTATAAGCCTTTCAAAATCTGGTGGTAAATCTTTTCGACAACATGTATGTAATTCTCGTATACGACATCGGTGAAAAACGCGTGGCCAAAATGCTCAAACTCTGTCGCCGCTACCTACACTGGATCCAAAACTCCGTATTCGAAGGAGAGCTCTCGGACGTCCAGATCAAAGAGCTCATCCTAGAGGCCCGGCGCATCATGCAACCCGACGAAGACAGCATCATCATATTTCAAAGCCGTGACCAAAAGTGGCTGGAAAAAGAAATCGTCGGCTGCGAGAAAAACAAAATCGATACCCTACTATAAAAAGTCGTCGATCCCTTGTTATTTTTGCAGCATGTACGATCGACGATCTTTTTCATAGCAAATCACTCGCACTTTGTAACGACAAAATAATGGTAATAAAAGCTTTACATATTAGTAAAAGTACGGACTGTAATCGCACCAGTTGGAATTGAAACCAAACATACGCACAGCCTTTTGTTCCAAATATGTCAACTGTAATCGCACCAGTTGGAATTGAAACACAATTGACACATTAGTTTGTGACACTGTTTTAGTGACTGTAATCGCACCAGTTGGAATTGAAACGACCTAAACAACAAGCTTGTTGTGCGATACAAGAATGACTGTAATCGCACCAGTTGGAATTGAAACCCTTTTCGCCGCTCTCGTCGAAGACGGTGACTTGAACTGTAATCGCACCAGTTGGAATTGAAACACTCCAGCAAAGAGAGCTCTATCTGCGCACGAGCAACTGTAATCGCACCAGTTGGAATTGAAACCTTAATCGCTTCAGCACGCTCGTCTTTTGTAAACACAACTGTAATCGCACCAGTTGGAATTGAAACCAGAGATGGGCGCGGATGACAGATGAGGACAACAAGACTGTAATCGCACCAGTTGGAATTGAAACCTCGCAACGCTCTTGCGAGAAACAGCAGCAGCTTCGACTGTAATCGCACCAGTTGGAATTGAAACGCTGTCGTCGGCGCTGTTGTAGTCTCTGACCCAGGCGACTGTAATCGCACCAGTTGGAATTGAAACAACGGCAAATTCATACAACGCTCGCATAGCGAAAATACTGTAATCGCACCAGTTGGAATTGAAACCCAGATTCAA
>JBBIKW010000012.1:0-135892 GCA_037445225.1 Lewinellaceae bacterium
GGATGGTGTGGTGGTGTTGGATCCGAGTTCGGTTTCGGCGGGGATGTACGTGGTACGGGCGGTGGACACGACGGGTTTGTGCGAGGCGGTAGATACGGCGGTGGTGGTGCTGCAGGATTCGATCGACCTTACGGCCCAAGTTTCTATTACACCGTTGTGCAACAGTCTGGCAGTAGTTTTTGAAAACAGCAGCGGTTATCCGGCTATTTGGGACTTTGGCGACGGCACAAAGAGCGCTCTGCCTTTGGTGGAACACGTCTACCCGACGCCGGGCCTGTATTCGGTGACATTGAATAGCGACGAATTGTGTGTCAAACCATTCGTTACGGTCATAGAGGTGCGGTTCGATAGCTTCTCTGTGATTGCACCGGACCTCACAGTATGTGGCTATTCAGCTGACCTTCAGGCAACGACGAGCCTGCCGGGTACTGTGGTCTGGTATGACATAGAAGGCAATCTCGTCGATCCCAATGGAGTAGAGGAGGATACCTACATCGCCGTAGCTACTGATCTTTCGGGCCAATGCACTGCTACTGATACCGTTCAGGTGCGCACCATTCAGGTAGAGGTGACGGCGGAGGTCATCGGTAAAGATACCCTTTGTCGGAACGACACCACCACCCTTTTGGCTACTGTAAAAGGGAATGCTTCAAAATACGCATATTCCTGGACGCCTTCAGCGACGCTTATCGGTGCTAACACGCCCATGCCGTTGGCGGTGCCCAACGGTCCTCAGAAGTATACGGTTACTGTTGTGGCCGACGACCTGTGCGTGGATACGGCTTCCGTAGAGGTGTACTTTGCCGAGTTCGTTTGCCGAGACCCATACATCTTCGTGCCTAAGGCCTTTACGCCCAACGGCGACGGCAACAACGATTATTTCCGAGTGCGCGGGGCCGACATCACGGAGATCTATTTCATCGTTTACACGCGCTGGGGAGAGGAAGTGTACCGCACCGAAGACCCCAACCATACCGGTTGGGACGGCACTTTCCGAGGGAAGCCAGCGACTCCCGATGCTTATGGGTGGTATCTGCGCGTGCGTTGCGGCAACGGGCAGTGGTTTGAGAATAAGGGCAGTGTGACCTTGTTGCGTTAGGGACTAGCTTATCTGTTCCATTCTCCCCTGTAAGGCGATCCTTTTCAAAAAGTTGCCTTGTAGGAAAGATTGTTTCGGGAAAGGCAATCCTATGGCAACCACCTATCTTTGCCGGTACTTGCGGCTTCGGTGCTGCACAGCCGTCCTTTTCGCGCATCCATCTTTTGTGTCATGACATTCGAAGAATACCGACAGTACGATGCCTTGGGCTTAGCCGATTTGGTTCGGCGGGGCGAGGTGGCTGCAGAGACATTGGTAGACATCGCTGTAGCCCGCATGGAGGAGGTAAACCCTCGGTTAAACGCTGTCATCCATCGCCGCGTAGAGCAGGCGCGAACAGAGGCGAAAAAAGTCGACCGAGAAGCTCCCTTTGCCGGCGTGCCTTTCTTAGTAAAAGATTTAGGCATGGAGGTCGAGGGAATGCCCATGTGCGTGGGCAGTGCCGCTTATCGGAGCTATCTTTCTGCGCGCGATAGCGAGGTAGTGCAAAAAGCCAAACGGTCGGGATTGCTAATCATCGGCAAGACCAACACGCCGGAATTCGGACTGACGCCTTTTACTGAGCCTCGTGCATTTGGTGCGACGCACAACCCTTGGAACGAAGCTTACTCGCCTGGGGGGTCGAGTGGCGGCTCTGCTGCTGCCGTGGCAGCGGGTATCGTTCCTATGGCAACAGCTAACGACGGTGGCGGTAGCATTCGAATACCGGCCTCATGTTGCGGCTTGTTTGGCTTGAAGCCTACGCGTGGCCGCGTTTCTTGGGCCCCCCTGATGGGCGAAATGTGGTCGGGAGCCGCTATCGAACACTGTGTCAGCCGAACAGTGCGCGACTCTGCGGCTTATTTAGACGCTATTCAGGGCGCTGGACTTGGAGATCCCTACATTATCGCGCCGCCCAAGCGGCCTTACCTCCAGGAGGTGGGCGCTTCACCGGGTCGCCTGCGCATCGGCTACTCTGTGAAGCACACCTTAGACCATCCTGTCGACGAGGCCTGCGTGAAGGCGGTGTTGCACGTCATCGATATCCTTCGCAGCGAAGGCCATGAGGTGGAGGAGGTCGAACTCCCCTATCGACGCGAAGATTTGTCGGATGCCTTCCTCGTCGTGGTGGCGGGTGAGTTGGGTGGCGACCTGCGGATGCTGCAGCAATTCTTAGGACGCCCGGTACGGCCCTCCGACGTAGAGCCCAGTACCTTTGCCTTGTACTTATTAGGCCGATCCCTTTCGGCTGTCGACTATGCATATGCCAAGCGACAATGGAGCTTTATTAGCCAGCGCATTGCCGCTTTCCACCAAAAATACGACCTCTTGCTAACACCTACCTTAGCGCGCCGCCCTATTCGCATTGGTAGCCTCCAACCCAGTGCCGCTGAAGAGCGCCTCGCTCGGGTGGTAAATACCCTTCGCCTCGGCACGGCAGTAAAGGCGTCTATTCAGCAGCTGGCGGCAAACATATACGACTATATGCCTTGGACACCCTTTGCCAACATCACTGGGCAGCCCTCGATGTCAGTGCCGGTCTTGCGTACTGCTGAAGAAAACCTCCCTATTGGCGTCATGTTTACAGGGCGCTTGAGCGAGGAGGACGTGCTCTTTCGCTTAGCGGCCCAGCTGGAAAAGGCTATACAGTGGGATAGGGAAAAGGCAATTTAGCCGGTGGTGAATTTTTTGCCGCAGAAAACGCAGAGGAACATAGAAAAACGCCCTTAAAACCCTTGTGTTCCGAGGTGGCTGATTTTTTCTTTCCGGAATGCGGAAAAGTTCGCCTCACTTGCCGGAGTTACTTTCATCGCTGTAGTTAATGACCGGCATTTTCCCAGCTAAATGCGATTTTTGGGCGCAGATTTAGGCATGGTGGTGCGGCGGTTTGGTGAACGCGCCGCGCGCAACTGTTAAACGCGTTTTATGTATGTCTGACACACCGCAGAGCGACTTGTTGCGGCCACATGCAGAGGAGGCCTATGCGCACGAGTTATCGGCCATAGCGCGCTTAGACCATCGCCCCAAGCCGCCGGGCTGGCGATTGTCGCCATGGGCGGTGGTAACGTATATCGTCGGCGGAACAGCAGGCGATACTGCCGTTTTACCTAAGTATATCGGACCTCGCCGTTTAGTCGAGATGGCAGTAGCCACCTTGGCCACTGATCGGGCCTTGTTGTTGGTGGGCTTACCCGGTACGGCGAAGACGTGGCTCAGCGAGCACTTGGCAGCGGCGATTTCGGGCGACAGCACTCTGCTGGTGCAAGGCACAGCAGGTACCGACGAGGATGCACTGCGCTACGGCTGGAACTATGCGCGCCTCATTGCGGAAGGCCCTACAGAGCAAGCCATGGTGCCCAGCCCGGTGCTAACAGCGATGCGGGCAGGGAAGATAGTCCGAGTGGAAGAGATCACGCGCATTCCGGCCGACGTGCAAGATGCGCTTATCACCATCTTGTCGGAAAAGACGCTGCCGGTGCCGGAATTAAACATCGAGGTGCAGGCGCGGCGCGGCTTCAACTTGATTGCTACGGCAAACGACCGAGACAAGGGCGTACACGAGATGTCGGCGGCCTTGCGCCGGCGCTTCAATACTGTTGTGCTGCCCTTACCCGCCTCCATAGAGGAGGAGGTGCAGATCGTTCGGCAGCGGGTCGAGGAGCTGGGACGCGTGTTGGAGCTCCCTCCCGAGTCGGCTCCGCTCGAGGAGATTCGGCGTTTGGTCACCATCTTTCGCGAACTGCGCAGCGGCCAGACGGAAGACGGGCGCACGAAGGTGAAGAGCCCTACGGCTACCCTCAGTCCAGCAGAAGCGATCTCTGTGGTGCATCAGGGGCAGGCACTCGCCGTCCATTTTGGCTCTGGACGGCTCTCCGCGCGCGACTTGGCAGCAGGTTTGGTGGGTGCCGTAGTCAAGGCACCCGCATCCGATGCGGCGATCTGGGCGGAATACTTGGAGACGGTCGTGCGCCGTCGGAGCGACTGGAAAGACCTCTATGAGGCCTGTAAGGAACTCGAAAAGTGACGGTCATGGCGCGCAGGGATGTCTATGCCGGCCTGATGGCAGCTCGCAGCAAGGGTGAGAAGCGTTTGGCAGTATTGTTCGACCCCGATGCGTCGCGCATAGAACGGCTCCATCGAACAGTAGCCTTAGCAGCGGAGATCGGCGTGCATTATCTACTGGTAGGAGGCAGCTTGATCGTTAACGATCGCTTAGACCAGGTACTCACGGATATTCGCGAGCGCTGTTCGGCACCCATCATCTTATTTCCGGGTAATTCTTTTCAGCTGAGCTATCGGGCCGACGCCCTCTTGTTCTTGTCGCTCATCAGTGGGCGCAACGCCGAGTTGCTCATTGGCCAACACGTCATTGCGGCGCCGTTCTTGCGGCAGTCGCCACTGGAAGTGATCGCTACCGGTTACCTTTTGATTGACGGCGGAGTAGTCAGCGCAGTGCAGTACATGTCCAACACGCGCCCCATTCCGGCCGAGAAGCCCGATATCGCTGCCTGCACTGCCATGGCAGGCGAGTTGTTGGGCCTGAAAATGATATATTTAGATGCCGGATCTGGAGCGCATTGCCCTGTTCCCAGGGCGATGGTGGAGGCGGTGCGCTCGGCCGTAGAGGTGCCGCTGTGGGTGGGTGGTGGTATCCGGACGCCGGAAGCAGCTGCAGCGGCGTGGCGCGCTGGGGCTGATGTAGTAGTGATGGGTACAGCAGTGGAGCAGCGGCCCGAGTGCCTGCGCGAAGTGATGGCGGTTTTGCACGAATGCTCCTCCTCCGCATAGGAGGCATCTTATCGCCATCTGCCTACCTTTACCGCTCAGAGCGTTAAACTGGAAGCCTATGCGCCATCTCATTCTTTTGCTTGTCTGTGTGAGCGGAGGCATCGCTCTCCACGCGCAACTCGACACCGCCGCAGTGTCGGAACATTTACTGCACTACGTCAACCCTTTTATCGGTACCGGAGCGCATGGACATACTTTTCCTGGAGCTACCGTGCCTTTTGGAATGGTGCAACTCAGCCCGGATACGCGCATAGAGGGTTGGGACGCCTGCTCAGGGTATCACTACTCCGACACGACGATCTACGGCTTTAGCCACACCCATCTGAGCGGCACCGGCGTGCCCGACTACTGCGACGTGCTCTTCCAGCCGTACCTGCGCGATGTTCGGTTAGAGGCCAAAGAGTATGTGGCGCCGTTCGACAAAGGTTCGGAAGTGGCTGAGCCGGGGTATTACGCCGTGGTGTTGAATCCCAACACCGTCGATGAGATCCTGGTCGAGCTAACTGCCACCGAGCGCGTTGGGGTACACCGCTACACCTTTCCTTCCTATCGGGAGTTTGCACACTTGCTCATCGACCTGCGCCACCGCGACGAGGTGCTCGCTTCCAGCCTCTCCGTCATTGGCGACCGCGAACTGGTGGGCTATCGGATCTCCAGCGCTTGGGCCAAAGACCAGCGGGTGTACTTTGCTATCCGCTTTTCGCGCCCCTTCTACAATGCGCGTATCTTCGACATGGCAGTAGAGCCCATCCGCTCCCAGCGCACCGTTACCAGCCGGGCTATCGTATCGCTGTTGGACTTCCACAATTACGAGGGTATGCCCATCGAGGTGGCCGTGGCGCTCTCCCCTGTCAGCGTGCAAAATGCCCGTCAAAATCTGCATGCCGAGTGCGGTCGCATCCACTTTGACTCTGTGCGCCTATCTGCCCGGCAAAAGTGGGCCCGCCTACTGTCCAAGGTGGAAGTTGAGGGAGCCGAAAGCAAAGACCAGCTGGTTTCCTTCTACACGGCGCTCTATCACACTGCCTTGGCACCTAACTTGTATTGTGATGTGAACGGCGAGTACCGCGGCCGCGACAAAGAAGTGCATCGAGCCGAAGGATTCGACTACTACACCGTTTTTTCCTTGTGGGACACCTATCGAGCGTTGCACCCACTATTAAACATTCTGGAGCCCAAGCGAACGGGCGACTTCATTCAGACCTTCCTGCGGCAATATGAGCAGGGCGGACTGCTGCCGGTGTGGGAGTTGAGCGCCTGCGAGACAGATTGTATGATCGGCAATCACGCCATACCGGTCATAGCGGATGCTTGGCGCAAGGGTATCCGAAACTTCGACGTCCGCTTGGCGCTACGGGCAATGCTGACCAGCGCATACCAAGACCGCTATGGCTTGCGACAGTATAGGGAAAGCGGCTACATCCCTGCTGACCAAGAGTCGGAGTCGGTCTCCAAAACCTTAGAATATGCATTCGATGACTGGTGCATTGCCCAGATGGCACTGGCCTTGGGTGAGAAAACCATAGCCGACTCCTTCCTTCGGCGCGCGCAGTTTTATAAGAACCTCTTCGATCCGAGCACCCGCTTCTTCCGCGCCAAAAGCAACGGCACTTGGCATGTGCCTTTCGACCCTTTCGAAGTAAACTTTCACTATACAGAGGCGAATGCCTGGCAATATCGCTTTGCCGTCCCCCACGACATCTCTGGCATGATGCAGCTCTTTGGCGGGGCGGAGGCGTTTTCGCGAGCGCTCGACTCGCTCTTTTTGGCGCCGTCGAAGACGACTGGACGCCAACAGGCCGACATGACGGGCTTCATCGGCCAATATGTACACGGCAATGAGCCGAGCCACCACATGGCTTATCTGTACAATTATGCCGGCCAACCGTGGAAGACGCAACAGCGCGTACGCCAGATTATGGATCAGCTCTACGCCAATCGGCCTGAAGGGCTGAGCGGCAACGAAGACTGCGGCCAGATGTCGGCGTGGTACGTATTTTCTGCCTTGGGCTTTTACCCCGTAGTGCCGGGCAGCGACCAATACGTCATCGGCACGCCGCTGTTTGAGAAGGCCGTTCTTCACTTGGACAACGGCAATACCTTTCGCATCTTGGCTCCCGGCGTGTCCTCGAAGCGCTGCTACATTGCCGCTGCATACTGGAATGGCCAGCGGTGGACGCGCTCTTGGATTACGCACGACATGATCGTCGGCGGAGGAGAGCTGCGCTTCGAAATGAGCGACAAACCCACGCGGTGGGGGCAGGCAGAGGCCGACCGGCCAATTTCAACTATCGAAGGCGCACCTATTGTACCGGCTCCCTTTATCCACGGCAACGCCGGTCGCGTCTTTGAGAAAACGCAAACCCTCCGCTTAGGGTGTGCCGACCCAGCTGCAACCATCTATTATACGTTAGACGGCACCGATCCCGACCCTGCTACTGCGCTCCGCTACGAAAAACCGTTGGTCATTGCAGACAGCATCCGACTGCGCTTTGTCGCTGTGCGCGGAGAAGCGCGCAGCGTGATAGAAGAGGCATTTTTCCAAAAGCTGCGCTCCGATGTGCGCGTCCTGCGCATTGCGCATCCGTATAGCCCTCAATACACAGGGGGTGGTCATCAGGCCCTCGTAGACCAGTTAAGGGGCGGATCAGATTTTCGCGCTGGAGGGTGGCAAGGCTACGAGGGCGTCGATTTGGATGTAGTCATCGACTTGGGCAGCCGTCGGAGCCTGCGCACGGTGGGAGCCCGCTTTTTACAGGACGAAAACGCCTGGATCTTTTACCCCAAGCGGCTGCGCGTCGAGGTATCCGACGACGGCAAGCGGTTTCGCCCAGCCGGCGAAGCCCTCCATGGCGTGTCACCCTTAGCGGCTGGAGCGCAACAGCAGACCTTACAAGTAACATTAGAGGGCATCTCGGCGCGCTATGTGCGCTTAGTAGGGGAGACCTTAGGCGTATGCCCGCCCGAACACAAGGGCGCAGGAAAGCCCTGCTGGATCTTTGTCGACGAAGTCTTCATAGAGTAAATGCGGCCCTCAGGCTGGGTACTCTACAAAGTTGCGCGGCGTTTCGTACAGGCGCACCTGCAAGTCGAAGCGCTCGGGCAGGTGTGCGCGCAAGATGCGCCAAATAACTACAGCGATGTTTTCTGCCGTGGGATTTAGGCTTCGAAATTCTTCCGTATCCAAATTTAGGTGTTTGTGGTCGAAGCGTTCGGTCACTTCGTGGCGGATAAGGTCGGCCAACCAACCCAGGTCAACCACCATTCCGGTTTCCGGGTCCACCTCGCCAGTGACGCGCACCTCTAGCTCGTAGTTGTGGCCGTGGCCGTTGGGGTTATTGCATAAACCAAAAACTTGTCGGTTGCGGGTGTCATCCCAAGCGGGATTGTGCAGGCGATGGGCGGCGTTGAAATGGGCTTTGCGAATAACAGCAACTCTCATGGTAGGGTAGCGGAAAGGGCCCTAAGTTTACTTGCAAACAATTGAAAACCCCTTAGGTTTGCCCAAGGCAGGTCTGAACGCGGCGCTCTTTTTAAAAAGATGGTTTTCTGATGCCAAAAAGATCTTCTGAAGAATTTTGGATAGAGCAGCAGAAAGCCGATTAAACCTATCTGCTTCTATGTCGTCTCAGACGTGCATGTTTCTGGTCAAAAAAAAAAAAACACTCTTCGTACTATGGCATCTTTACAACCCTTGTCGGTAAATGCTTTGGGTCGAGAGCGGGCGGCGCATTTGTTGCGGCGCACGAGCTTTCGCTATACGAAGGCGCGTGTAGATGCGCTGGCCGAGCTGCCGGTTGACAAGGCCGTGGACAGCCTTCTGCAGCCTTACCCTCTACAGATGAGCCAGCCCGTGTACCGGCCGGATGGCACCAACGACAATATTACCTGGCTGTGGCCACCCGCCACCTTTCCTGCACAGGATTCTATCCTGCGCCGCTACGTGGTGGGCTGGTGGGCCAACGAAGCGCTGCACGACCCCGGCATTGTGCATCGCATGGTGCTCTTCCTGCACCAAAACCTCATCGTCTCTGCCACCTCGTTTGCCAACTCGCACTTTTTCGATTACCTCTCGCTGTTGCGCTGGGCAGCATTGGGCAATTTCAAAAAATTGGCCACTAAGATCGTTACCGACAACTGCATGTTGCGGTATTTGAACAACCATCAGAACACAAAAAACAACCCCAACGAAAACTTCGCCCGCGAGTTTTTCGAACTCTTTACCATCGGGAAAGGCCCTCAGATCGGGCCGGAAGACTATACCCACTACACGGAGTACGACATCGTACAGGCGGCTCGAGTGTTCACGGGCTTTCGCTCGCGCTCCCAACGCGACCAGCTGGATCCCGAAACCGGTATCCCTAGAGGCATTGCGGTCGTCTCTCAACACGATACTGGGCCAAAGACCTTCAGCAGTAAGTTTCAAAACACCACCATCCCCGGTGCTGCGACCAACGCCGCGATGTGGAGTGAACTGGAGGATTTTGTCAATATGGTTTTTGCCCAGCAGGAAGTGGCCCGCCATTTCTGTCGGCGGCTTTATCGTTTCTTTGTCGGCCGCTACATCACTCCTGAAATTGAGACCGACATCATCGAGCCACTGGCCCAGACGTTCCGCACCAACAACTACGAGATCAAGCCTGTTTTGGCGCAGCTGTTGCAGAGCCAGCACTTCTTCGACGAGGACGATGCGGAAAAAGGCGACGAGATTATCGGCGGCATGGTCCGCTCGCCTTTGGATGCAGTGCTGCAGATGTTTTCTTTCTTCGGCATTCCTATTCCCGATCCTACGACCGACCCCAAGCTCCACTACGAGACATTCTACTCGCGGGATATCTTCCAGCGCCTGTTGGGCTTGGCGGGCTTTCCTCTCTTTATGCCCAGCGATGTAGCCGGCTATCCGGCGTACTATCAAGAGCCCGAGTATAGTCGGCAGTGGTTCAACTCCAGCACGATCATCGCGCGCTACAAGTTAGGCGAGCAGCTGCTGACCGGCCGCTTAAGAATGGGGAGCAGTCCCAATGCCCTGCTTTCCTTTAAGTTAGACATCCTATCCTGGGTGCGCAACAGCGGTTTCTTCTCTGACCCGTCCAACCCGGAGCTGTTGGTACAAGAGCTGCTCCAGTATCTGCTGCCCACGGCAGTTAGCTCCGACCGGTTCAAGTATTTCTATGACGAAGTCTTCCTAAACCACTTGCCCCCGTACGACTGGACCTACGAATGGGAGAACTACCTGAAGACGAACGATCCCTCCGAAGTGCGTATTCCTTTAGAGCGGCTGTTTAAAGCCGTACTGTATTCCCAGGAGTTTCAAACCTTTTAAAACGGCCTCTTTATCGTTCACTTCATCCTACACAACTATGAAACGCCGCGATTTTCTCAAGATAATGCCTGCAGCGGGCATCTCTTCTTTTGTGTTGAATGGTTTTTCGATGCGTCCTTTTGCCAATAGCCGCTTGGCGCGCATCGTCAGCAGCTGCGACGACATTCAGGAGCGGACCTTGGTGCTCATTCAGCTCAAAGGCGGCAACGATGGGCTGAACAACCTGGTGCCCTTAGCGCAGTACGACCGCTACAGGGCACTGCGGCCCACTATTGGCCTGCCCCAAAATGCGCTCATCGAGCTGGACAGCACCCTCGAAGACAGCAAGCGCATCGGGCTGCACCCCGCCATGGTGGCTCTTAAGGACTTGTACGACCGCGGTTGGGTGAGCATCGTTCAAGGAGTGGGCTATCCCAACCCCAACCAGTCGCACTTCAAAAGTACGGATCTATGGCTGATGGGCGGTGATGGCACTCCCGCTAATTTCAATATTGGCTCCGGATGGATGGGCCGTTCGCTTCAGGCCCTCTTCCCCGACGTGACCGGCGCTCCCACGCCCGACATGCCCGACCCGTTGGGCATCCAAGTAGGTGATCCCACGCCTTCACTGGGCTTCCACACCGAGACCGAGCATCAGAACGCTATCAACTTAAGCGGACAGGACCCCGCCGGCTTCTATTCGCTGGTGCAGACTATCGGCGGAGCGCCTGTGCTCGACGTGCCTGATAGCGAACACGGCGAGGAGTTAGCCTTTATCATGTCGGTAGAGCGGAGCGTTAACCAATACGCCAAGCGCATCACCGATGTGTTCAATGCCGGCACCAATGCGGTGAGCTATCCTAACACGTCGTTAGCTAACCAGCTCAAAACCGTGGCGCGCCTCATCCGCGGCGGCAGCAAGACCAAGATCTTCCTCTGCAGCATGGGCGGCTTCGACAACCACAGCGCACAAGTGGACTCGGGAGACACCACCTTGGGCGATCACGCCGACTTGCTTCGAACGCTTTGCGAGGCAATTAGAGCTTTTGTAGAAGACTTGAGCAAGATGTCCATTGCCGATCGGGCCGTGGTATGCACGTTTTCTGAGTTCGGGCGTTGCGCTGCAGAGAACGGCTCCTTCGGCACCGACCACGGCACCTTGGCGCCTATGTACATCGTGGGTCAAGGCGTGAATCCCGGCGTCCGAGGTACCAACGTCGATTTGAGCAACTTGACGGCCGACAACCAACTACAGGGCATACAGCACGATTATCGCCAGGTGTTTGCCGCCCTGCTTCAAGACTGGCTTGGCGCCAACGACTGGGTGCTGGCTCAAAGCTTTTTTGCTCCATATAGCAAAGTGCCACTTATCAATGCCAAATACACGGTACGGCCAGAATGCTATTACGGTGGGCCGACGACAGCCGCCCGCGATCTGGCTGCCGAAAGCCACAAGATGACGCTTTTTCCCAACCCCGTGCGAACGAGTACCGAAGTGTTCTTGCGCGCCGACAGCGCCTATGAGGCCAACTTGACCGTCCATAGCTTAGGCGGATCGCTGCTCTACCGCCAGCGCGTCCAAGTGGTGCCCGGCGACAATGCCTTCTTGCTCGAGACCTTCCATCTCCCGGCAGGTACCTATGTCGTCCGGCTGGAAAACGCCCTTACTGGTGCTGCTAAAGTGGCCAAGATGAGCGTGGTGCGATAGCGCGCTCATAGCGAAATCCTACAAATAAAAGCCGGCTGCCTCGAAGAGTGCAGCCGGCTTAATGCTTTCTAACAGTATGCCTGTATGTTAAAGTGAGGGTGTTGTCTAAAATAGCCCCCCTCCCTTTCTCATTTGAAAGGGCCGGAGGGCCCCCGCCTTCGGTTTATCGTTCACGCGCCGCATCTGCGGCCTTCTTTTTCATGGTAACACGCATTGGCATTGAAAGGGTAACTTTCCTACGCATCATTTCAGCCACAAATATATAATCTTTTCCTTAAAAAAAATCTTTTTGCCTTTTTCTTGTTAAAAAACGCCGCTTACTAACAAATAAGACATTTCATTTATTGCATCTGGTTGCTTCTTTAACTTGAAATTTGCCGGAAAAAACACCATTCATAAAGACCGGAGAGCCGGTCGTCGAGCGCAAAACGAGATAAGCATGCGGGCGATACTTTTTCTCTGCTGGGTAATGACCGTAACCCTAAGAGCGCAAAGTCCTTGGGCCGATCTTCAGCGGTTAGTAGGCGTTTGGATAGAGGCCGGCAAGCAGAGCATAGAACAGTGGGACTTGGCTCATGCCGACACCATCGCCCTTACGCACTATCGACCGAGCGCGCAAGGGATGCAGCGGCGCGAAACGAAATATCTCTTTCGCCGTCCCGAGGATGGGAGCATCACGCTTCGCGCGGGAGCAGACTTCATCTTGGTGTTTTTTACGCGTTCATCCTGGACGTTTGAGTATACGGCAGATCAACAGACTACGCGCACTGTAGAGTACGCGCTGACCGAAGAGCATACGCTGCACGAAACCCATAGCGAGGGAGGCGAGGAGCTATACACGAGATGGTTTCGCCGCGGTACTGCGGCAGACTTGCGCCCACAGCTGACGCTGTCGGGCTACGAGGTGTTAGTGTGCAACCGAAAGAGCGGTGCAGTAGAGCGCTTCGACGCCTACTCAGGAGCGCATTTGGGAACCCTATACACTGGTGCCGTCCACCACGCCTGCTTGGGGCCAGATGGGAGCGTATACCTCTTGGCATTGGGAGCAACGCCCTCGGTGTTGCGGATACCTCCCTTTGCAGGCGACAGCGCGGTAGTCTTTATACGGTCTGACGCCTGGCAAGCGCCGACGCATATAGCGTTTGGGCCCGACGGCCATCTATACCTCACAGATAGGGGCGGCGCTATATTGCGCTTTGACGGCGCTACAGGGCGGCTGCTCCAAAGAATTGTCGACGGGCTGCCTTCGCCGCTTGCCTTAACTTGGGATGTGCGCGGACAACTCTTCGCCACTTGCTCAGGAGATGGGGGTGTATACCTCGTCCCTTCGGGCGGCGCCCCGCCGCAGAGGATTACGCCTTCAGGGAGTCTACAAGCACCTACTTCTCTGTGTTTCAGTCCGACAGGCGAGCTTTTCGTAGCCGATGCAGATCGCGCTGCTGTTAAGCGCTTTCGGCGCGAGGGCGAGCGCTGGGCATACGTGGACGCTGCAGCAGTGGGCTTTGGCCGGGCAGAGGGACTTACCCTGGGCCCTGATGGCCACCTGTATGTGTGTGACTTTTCTGCCCACACCGTTAGGAAGGTCGCCTTGGAAGCGGCTGAGGCTACAGAGGTAGGTGTCTATCTATCCGACGAACACCTTCGCGGACCCGCTGCAGTGCTTTTTCGGAAGAGAGAACGCTGATGTGGCGGTGGTGCGCTATTCGTATCGCAACGCCTCAATAGGGTCGAGCCGAGAGGCTTTCAGGGCGGGATAGAAACCCGAGGCAACGCCCACGAGCATACACAGAAAGAAGCCGAGCAGTATCCAAGGCCAAGGTACCAGAAAGGTGCCTCCCAACAGGAGCGTGATGACGTTGCCGACGAGAATACCCAGCGCAATGCCCACAGCACCGCCCAATTGGCAGATTAGGACGGCCTCGGCGAGAAACTGGTACAAGATGTTGCGCCGCGTAGACCCTAGTGCCTTGTAGATGCCGATCTCGCGTGTGCGCTCGGTGACGCTGACGAGCATGATGTTCATCAGGCCGATGGCTGCTCCCAACAGCGTCATCAAGCCAATGGCGATGGTGGCCAGCCGCAGATTGGTCGTATTTTCCTTGAAGATGGCGATGAGGCTGTCGCTGGCAAACACTTCGAAATCGTCCTCTTGACCGGGACGCAGCCCGCGAATTTGCCGAAACAGCCCAATGGCTTCCGACTTCGCCTCCTCTAAGTCGGGAGCGTGGTTTACGGAGACCACCAAGTCGTAATTCGTCTCCGATGTTCCGTACAGCGCGCGCACATTGACCAGCGGAGCGTAGACGGCGCGGTCGGCTTGGCTGTTCATAGCCGCTCCTTTAGAGCGTAGCACGCCCACGACGCGATAGCGATGGCTACCCACCAGCACGATTTGATCCAAGGCGCGTTCGGGCTGGTTGTCGAACAATATCTTGACGAGCTCACTGCCTAAGATGATCTTCTGGTGCCCGGCCTCTACTTCTGTGCGGGAGAAGTTGCGTCCGACCGCAACATCCAACCCTTTGGCGGCGAAATAGTTCTCATCGGCGCCGATGAGAGTGATGTTGGGATTGCTCTTTTTATTGCCGTATTTAACTGTGGCCAGGCTCGTGGCTTGCAGCGAGATGGATACGGAGGCAGGGAAATCGAAGCGCTCCTTGAAGCGCATGGCCTGTTCAAAACGGATGGGGTCGCTTTCTTTTTGGCGGATGCCTCCTCGGCTGCCGCGCACCGTGCTCCACTTTCGGTCGATGCTGAAGGAGTTGGCTCCTAAGCCGGAAAAACTGTCGTTGAGCGAGTTGGCAATGACATCGATGGCCGTTAGGATACCTACCAGAGCCATGATGCCAAAGGCGATGATCGACAAGGTGAGCATCGCGCGCAACAGGTTGGCACGGATGTTCCGAAAAGCCATGGACAGGATCTCTGAGAACGGCATACTTCAGCAGCAGTGCATCGTTCAAAGGTAGGTGTTCTCCAAACGCCAGACCCATCTTTTTGAGCAGTGCTGCAGTTTTTTCGATAAACAGGCGTTTATCCTCGAGCACAGGGCGCTGCCCACCGCTCAAATGCCGCTATCTTTGTTGGTATGTGGAGAAAGAGTGCCTTTTGGCGCATCTTACTAATTGGGCTGACCGGCACACTACAGGCCGATGCTCAGTCCCTTTCCAGCGTGCGGACGCGCTGGCTCAACTCCTTCGTCGAGTGGGAACTCTATGCTTTTGCTGAAGATAGCGCTCATGCGGCCGAGCAGGCGGAGGGCACTTCTTCCGAGGTGTTTTTAGGCGATTTGAAGCTGCGGTGGTTGATGGTGCGCGAAGATTGGACCGACTGGGAGTTCTCCTTGCCGGAAGAGCGCGGTACCCTTCGGCAAAAGTGGAAAGGTGACCCTACCCAATGGGAACTGCGCACCTACTCGGGCGCCGTCATCACGATGCGGGCAATGTGGCCCGACGACCTTACCGAATGGCGCGTCACCGACAACACCTATTCCCTCACCTTGCGCAGCCGCTGGAAAAACATGTTCGACGAATGGCGCGTAGACGATCCCGAGCGCGGCAGCTTCTACATGTATACGTTCTACGAAGGCGACCCGCGCGATTGGGCCATCGACGACCGGCTCGATCCCTCAGTGTCTATGCCTATGAAGATTGCACTCGCCTTTTTAGTATTGTTTCACTCCACCCCACGCCTATGAGGCCCACTTGCCGAAGGAGCTGCCGCCTCGCTATGCGCGCCGCGGGGCTATGGGTGGAGCACGATGAAACGCTGCAGGGCGGAGGATGCATTCGGCGTCTGTAAGTGGTAGAAATAGGTGCCCGCTGGCCATTCAGCCGTAGGCAAAAGCAGTGTACTCATAGCACTGCCTACGACGCGCTCGTAGACTGCCGCTCCCAAGGCATTGTACACTACCAAACGACCTGGTCCGTGCGATAGTTCCGACCCTTCCCATCGCACCTGCGTGTATTCATCGGCCGGATTGGGCCAGTTCCACAGGCGTAGGGCAAGTGGTTTTGCCGGATCGGTTGCAATCGGCACATTAATGTCTTCGTATTCCACGACAATATCGTCCAAATAGAAACCATCCAGCTGTACGCTTATGTCAGACACCAAGGTAAACGACAGTCGAAAGGTTTGGCCGATAAACGGCGTTAAATCCATGCTCTCCTGCACCCAGGCATCCTGATAGCCTTCGTAAATGGGCTCCTCAAGCGGTTGTTTTCCACTGCCCGGTCGGGTGTATAGGCCACAGAGCGGCAGGTCGATCTGGTCGTTGTAAGCGCGCACTTGGAGGTAATCGAAGTTCGGCTCTATCTGCCAGCGAGCGCAGAAGCGAAGGCGCGGCACTCGCGCCGTGCTTGGCAAGGAAATAGGGGGAGACACGAGGCGAGCTTCAGCAGAGCGGGCATACAGACCCTCTGGAGAGTCTGTAAATGCACTGAAAGCGCTGCAATAATAGGAATAAGAAAGCCCCCAGTCGCCCTGCCAGCCGCTTGAGCTGCCTGCCGACTCTTGGAAAACGGTAGCCGTTGTACTGCGAAACACCTTGCGCAGCGTATCGGTATGCGTATAATACCCGTTGTTGACTTGAAGCAAAAAGGCGACCTCATCGCCGGGCTTGATGTCGGGATGCAGCTGTGGCCAAAAAGCGTGTCGAACCTCGCCAAATATCGGAGGGGATGCGGAGAACGAGGCAGGCGCTTGTACGGCCAACACATTAGGCGAAAGTGGTTCCAAAGAAACCGTGAACGTTCCAGGTTGCTGGCCGTAACGGACAAAGGCGATCTCTACTGCCGTGTTAAAGTCGATAAAGCGCAGACCGACATCTTTGGCCTCTCCGTAATGCAGCGCACACAAAGCCGTGGCCATATTTAGCCACCAGCTCTGTCGGTTGAGACGCCCTACCTCGGATGGAGTAGGCCAAAAAGAGCGGCCGACCTCTGGAGTGAAAGCATACGTACCGGTGGCCGCATGCATCCAGTCGTCCGATACCCCGTTGACCATATAGCCCACGGTCTGACCGGCAGTGCCAACTAAGTAGGCATTTTGCCGAGTGAGGAGAGCGGCATAGCGCTCAAAAGTTGGATCGGCAACCATATCGCTATGCCCCCAAGGATGGATAAGCAGGTTGCCGTACGTATGGTAGTTTTGGACGAAAACGAAGTCCCGTGCCAACATAAAATCGCGGAGCGTCTGGATTTCCGGTTCGGAAAAGGGTGCTGGGCCACGGTATGTCGGACTAGAGGGATCGGGAGAGGAACCTACATCGTCTGCCCCCCAAAAATGCCCGTAGTTGCGGTTGAGGTCTACGCCGAAAGAGCCGTTGCCGTTGTTGCGCCGGTTTTTGCGCCACATGCCTCCGCCTTGCGGGTTGGTTGTTTGGTTATAGGCGTATCCGTCGGGGTTTAGGCAAGGGATGAAATACAGTTCACTGTGGTCTACGATGTAGCGCACCTGTTCGTCGCGGCTGTAGCTTTCGAGCAAAAACCACATGAAATACAGCATTTGGCTGGCGCTGTTTGGCTCGCGGGCGTGGTGCAGCGCTGTGTAGAGCACTCTGGGTTCGGCTTCTTCGATATCCGGGTTGTCCGAAATGCGCACGTACCAGATGCGCCGCCCTTCCCAGGTGTGGGTAGGGGCCGGTGTAAGAGGCTGGCGCTCGCTGATGAGCTGGGGGAATTTGGCCCGCATGTCGTCTAATACCGCCATCATCTCTTCTAAGCGATGATAACCGCCCATGCTGCCGTAGGTGTAGTTTTTCGGATCTGAGTAAGGGCCCACAGGTGCTTTCGAGCAAAAGTCGTCGCGCGGTACAGCCTCTTGTAGGCGCCTTTCGTAGTCTTTCTGCAGATCGGCAATCCAAATTTTGCTCGAAAAGCCGGCCTGTTGTACTAAGGCCAGCTCCGAAGCCGAAAGGTCGGTCACTACCAAAACACCCGGCAGGTGCAGCCCGTGGTCTACCTCAATGCCCAGTCGAGCCAGCTCCTCCATCGGGCGCCCCTCCAAGAGTATAGCAACTCGAGCGTAGGGCTCGACAGTCTGCGAGAAGGCAGTAAAGAGCGACATTCTCATGGCAGCGAGGAAAAAGGCGGCAAGGATGGCGTGTTTCTTCATGAGCCGTGCAACAGATGAGTGAAAAGATGAGGGGAAAAATCTTTGGGCTACCCTCGACGGACATGGGAGCGCAGCCCTCCTACTGCAGTAGGCATTGATGCCTCAATTGGCCAAAAAGTACATGTCGATTTCTCCTTTGTTTTTGGCTTCTACTTTTCCTCGGTATTCACAGGGGAAATGACCACGGATGGCTTGGTAGACGGCTCCCGATAGGTTGATGCGGCCGCCCATGCCGGCCTGCTCGACGCGGGCGGCCACGTTGACGGTGTCGCCCCAGATGTCGAAGGCAAATTTACGCGATCCGACGACGCCGGCCACAACCGGGCCACAGTGGATGCCGATGCGCGCATCGAAGCGCGGCAGGCCCTGCTGCTCGCGCCCGGCATTCCAAGAGGCAAGCCACCGTTGCATGTCGATGGCGGCTTGCAGCACTTCGCGCACTTGACCATCGCCCTCCTCCGAAAGGCCGCCGGCGCACATGTATGCATCGCCAATAGTCTTGATTTTTTCTAAGCCGTATCGGGTAACGATCTCGTCGAACTTCTGAAAGCAGATGTCGATATCGCTGACCAACTGTTGTGGGCTGAGCTTTTCTGCAATGCGGCTAAAACCCACAAAGTCGGCAAAAAGCACCGTCGCATTGGGGTAGAAGCGGGCCTCTGTGCGGCCCATTCTTTTCAACTCTTCGGCTACGCGCTGCGGCAAGATGTTGAGCAGAAGGTTTTCCGAGCGCCTCTTTTCGCGGCGGATGCGTCGATAGCTAAGGAAGAAACCTATAGACAGGATCAGCAGGGCTCCTATCACGGCGTATTGGAAGCGCCGGCTGCTTTCCGCTTCGCGCAGGGCTAAGTAGGCGTTGACCACTGCCAGGGAGTCGAGCCCGCGCCGATATAGGACAGAGTCGAGCAATAGGCGCTGCTGCATCACTATCATAGAGGCCCTCATTTGCTCTGCCGTCAGGTGGGCCAGCGCTGCTTCTTGTTGTGCCAGCTTTTGCTGCAGGTGGCGGCTGCTGTCCAACAACCGCTTTCGGTCTTGTTCGAAGCGCTGCGCTTGTGCGGCCAGCTGCTCCCTGACAGCGGCTACTTCCTGCAGCGACAGGACAGAGGGCGGCTGAGGAGAGGGGTTTTTCTGCGAAAAAGGGTCAGCGGCGTTGCCTCTGTTCCATTGCGCCCATTCAGCAGCCCATTGGGCCGCTTCGCGCTCCCGACCGGCCTGTCGGGCGATCTGCTGCAAATGCCCCAAGTTATCCTTGGCCAAAGCAGCGTTGTGGATATGCGCCTGCTTCAGAATTTTCAGGCTCTGCTCAAAAGGTGCTGCCGGGCGGCGCTTGCCCCCTTGCCAGCGCGCCCTCCCTTGGCGGTTGAGCGCTACCGCGCGCCATTCCGTCAGCCCAAGCTGCTGGCTTAAACGCTCCGCCTCTTCGGCACGCTCTAGCGCCTCATCCACCTGTACGTTGGACAGATAGGCATCCGACAGGGCGATGAGCAACTCGACCCTCGGCAGACCATTCGTGCCCTTCAACTGCTCTTCTAAAGCGCGGACGGGCGCCTGCTGAGCAGCAACAGAAGCCGCTTGGAAGAGACTGAGCAGCACGTATGCGGCAATAAAAAAGGGTAGTCGAGCCATATTTGTCGAGCAAGGTAGCGGCGTTGGGCGAAAAGAGCAAAAATTTTTAATCGGTAGGGGCGAATTATAGAAGCAAAAAATAGGCCACCGCCTCTTAGAGGCGAGTATTCCCGAAAGGGAAAATATACTCCTCACGCTAAACAGCTGCTTTTGCTTTCCCGCAAAGGGCACGCCCGCGTATCCGCCCAACACTGCTTACCTTTGCGCTCACAAAGCTTATGAAGTTAGACCCATACATTGTCATTTCGGGAATTCCAGGAGTACACCGCCTGATAAGTGCGCGCACTAATGGTGTGCTTATCGAAGACTTTAAGGAGAAACGCACGCGCTTCGTGCCCACGCGACAGCATCAGGTTACTCCGTTGGCTACGATTGCCCTGTATACCGATACTGCTGAGGGGACGATGCCGCTGGCGGATGTTTTTCAAAAAATGCTCGACGCGCACGAGCGGACACCACCCCCACCGCTCGATGCTCCCAGCGCCGTCTTGCGCGAGTACTTTGCGCATGTTCTGCCGGAGCATGACCGCGACCGGGTGCACATTGCCGATATCAAAAAATGCATCCGCTGGTTCTCTTTCATGGTAGAACACGGCATCTTCGAACAACTCCAGCGTGCGGCTGCTGGCGAAATCAATGCCGAAGGCGACAACTCTGCTTCGTAATCGCACCGCTCTCATCGCTTAAAGCCCATGTACAACGGAAAAAAGGTGGTTGTCGTCTTACCTGCCTACAACGCGGCCAAAACGCTGGAGCAAACCTATCGAGAAATTCCTTTCGGCCTCGTCGACGAAGTCGTTTTGTGCGACGACCACAGCCGCGACAACACTGTGGAAAAGGCGCGCCAGCTGGGCATTCGCCACATCATCGTCCATGAGCGCAACAAGGGCTATGGGGGCAATCAAAAGTCGCTGTACAACAAAGCCTTAGAAATTGGCGGCGACATCATCATCATGTTGCACCCCGACTACCAGTATACCCCTAAGTTGATACCGGCCATGGTCAACATCATTGGCGAAGAGCTGTATCCCGTCGTGTTGGGGTCGCGCATCTTGGGCATGGGGGCACTCAAAGGCGGTATGCCTCTGTACAAGTACATAGCCAACCGCTTCCTCACCTTTGTTCAAAACCTCCTGGTGCGCTACAAGCTCTCGGAATATCACACCGGGTATCGTGCCTTTAGCCGACATGTCTTGGAGACCATCCCATATGAACAGAATTCCGACGACTTCGTCTTCGACAATGAGATGTTGTCGCAAATCATTTACGCGGGTTTCGATATTGCAGAAGTGACGTGTCCGACCAAATATTTCGCGGAGGCGTCTAGCATCAACTTTCGCCGAAGCGTGCGATATGGCTTGGGGGTGCTACGCGTTTCGCTTATGCATTTTTTGCAGCGCATAGGTTTAGTCGACTTGCCCATGTACAGGTTAAGGGGGCGTTGATCGGCCGTCACTCGGGGAGATGCGCTTTCAGATCTTCTAATAGCGCGTGGAGCTGCGCAATTTTCTCAGGGTGTGCAGCGCAGGCATGGCGGGCGTGTTGTAGCGTTTCCTCCCACTGGTCGCGGTGGATTAGCCCTTTTTTGCAAGCGGCGATGGCATGCAGGAGGGGTAGGGTGGGCAAATAGGTGGTTTTGAGTGCATACGTCCGGTTGCGCTCGAGCAAGTGGTAGTGTCTGACGATGCGCAGGGCACGTCCATAGCGGCACTGTAAGATGAGTGCTTCGAGGTAGGCCGAAAAGAAGGCGTGCCATCGATGCTCAAAAATTTGCTTCCGATAAGCGCGCAGACAGGCGTCGGCGTATTGCTCCGCTGCGCGAGGCTGTCCTGTTCGGTTGAGGCAGCGCAAATAGTTGGCGACAAAGCCGATCTTGTTGTGAAAGCTGTGCGTAGTGCGGCTTTCCGGCAGCGCCGCCTTCATGACGCGCAGCGCTTCCTCGTACTTTTTGCGGCGCAGCAACACCGAGCAGAGGTTGTTTATATAATGGACGTAGTCGGCCGTCTTGATGCGAATAGAGAGGTAGCCGTAGTACTCCGCCTCGTCGTATTGATGGAATTGCACGTGCAACAGCAAGCGGTTGCCGTAGTAGTTGATGAGCAGTCGGCGCGAATAGTAGCGTCCCTGTAGAAAAAGTTGGTCGAGCACCGCGTATTTCTCGCGCAGCGGCTCGAAGTGGCGATAGTTGTAGTAGATGAACGTCAGGCGCACCAGCGCCATGTATCGGCTCCAGCCGTCCAGGGTTTCGTCGTAAAAGATCTGAGACAGCGGTGCCTCCCAATGCATGCTGTGAACACTGGGGTCGGCGTATTGGCGCACGATGTCCTGGGTAGCCCGGTGTAGGCATTCGCGAATGGTGCGGGCGCGCTCGTAATCCGTTCGATACGTATCCAGAAAAGCCTCTACTGCGCGGTGCTCTTCGTAGCGCATGCGGATGAGCAGATAGTGGCGATACAGCTGCGCCAGCTCGTAGCATTTCGTAAAGTGGTAAGTCTGGGGCGTCACCTGGCGCAAATGGGCTACCAGCTGCGCTTCTGTGGTGGGGCTGATGCGGTCGGTCTCGATGTCGCGCTCTGCCTGAAGCAGCCACTCGTATTGGGCATCCACGTCTATGGCGCGAAGCCGCTCTTGGATCCAGTGTTTCAAATTGGAGTATTTGCGCTTGTCGATGCTCTCGTCGTACGGCGTGAAGGTGTGCAGTTGGCGGCAGTTGTCATCTACGCGTTGCAAGATGGCCAGCTTGACCTTATCGTCGAAATGCTGAATACTGAGTAGATAGCGCGTCTCGTGCGGCAGCAGTGTCCGAGTGAAGGCTGTAAATTTTTGCAATTTGCTGCGCTCGGCCATGATGCGGTCAAAAATAAGTAGTGTGCGGCAAAGAGAAACTGGGCAACTTTTTCGCACGCGTTTTCGATTTGGTGTTTCTTTGGGCGAGAAAAGAAGAGCCTTCGCCATATGTATTCCCTCCTCGATCAAATCAAGACAGAGGTGTTTCATTCGGGCTTTGTTGATGAAGTGGCCCGACATGTACACCAAGATGAGGCTGCTGTAAGGGTTGCCCTGCACCGCTGGTGTGCGGCTATATTAGCGGCGCTGTCGCGCTATACAGACCATCCGCTGGCCATGGGGCGAATTTTTGAGGGGCTGATTTCTTTTCCCGATGTGTCTGCGCAGGTATATGCTGCTTTGATAGGGGAAGGTGCGGCTGCTGCACCGGCCATTCGTCGGTCAGAGGTGCTCTTAGAGCAGCTCTTCGCTCAGCGCATGCCTGCGGTGCAGGCTGCTGTAGCTCAGGGGTCTCTGGTTTCGCCGGCAGCGTCGGTTCAGCTGCGGCGCATTGCGGGCCCCATTGTGCTCGGCCTTCTCAGCAGTCGGCTGCGCAAAGGAGAGCTGAGTGTTTCCGGGTTAGCCAACGCCCTGCGCAGCGAGCGCCGGCACCTCTCGGCTGAGTTGGACCCGATGTTGGCTGAAAGTTTGGGCATTGCCCTACCTTTTGTCGAGGAGGAAGCGCTGCCGCCGCAAACGGTGGGCTTGCGCTGGGCCAGCACCTTAGGGTGGGTAGTCGCTCTGGCCATAGGCACCATGTGGATGGCCAAGCAGTGCTTTTGAAAACCGCGGTTCAACCCTTTAACAAATAACCTATGCTTTTCATCGTCTTGCGAAACCCGACTGCCTTGGGAGCAACCTGCCTTGCCCTCTTCTTCTTCATGTGTCAACCTAACCCTGCTGAGCGTATGACGAAACCCCTTCCGCCCTGTGTATTTCACCCCGAACAGCACACTCCACCGCGCCCGGCCAAACGCCCCAAACAGCTGGTGTCGCCACACGGCGATGTGCGCATCGACGAATACTATTGGCTCAATGAGCGCGACAACCCAGAGGTGCGCGCGTACTTAGAGGCTGAAAACCAATACGCCGACGCCGTATTGGCTCCAGTAGCACAGCTCCAACAGCAGCTCTTCGAAGAGATGAAGAGTCGCATCCAACAGGACGACAATACAGTGCCTTATTTCAAGAATGGATATTGGTACTATGTGCGCTTCGAGCGCGGCAAGGAATATCCTATCTACTGCCGAAAAAGGCAGAGCTTGGAGGCACCAGAGGAAATCATGGTAGACGCCAACGTTTTAGCCGAAGGCAAACCCTATTGCTTGGTAAGCTTCTTAAACGTCAGCCCCGACAACCGCCTGCTCTTTTACGCCGTAGACTACAGCGGGCGCAACCTCTTCGAAGGGCGCATCTTAGACCTAACCACCGGCCGACTCTTACCCGACGGCTTTAGCGGTCAAATCGCCGGCGCTACCGCTTGGGCCAACGACAGCCGCCATCTCTTCTACGAAACCAAAGACCCCATCACGCTGCGCCACGATAAGATCCGACGCCATCGCATCGGATCGGACGGCCGAAACGATCCCGTCGTGTTGGAGGAACCCGATGAGACCCTTTATCTGAGCCTGTCGAAGAGCAAATCGGAAAAATTCATCTTCGTCAACCACGGCTACACCGATAATTTGGAGACCCATTTCCTGGATGCCGACACGCCAGCGGGCTCTTTCCGCGTCATTCGACCGCGAGAAAAAGATTTTTTCTACGAGGTGGAGCACCACGGAGAGCACTTCCTCATTCGCACCAACTGGAAGGCGCGCAACTTTCGCTTGATGCGGGCACCCATCCAGCAGCCCAGCGCCGAGCACTGGGAGGAGATCGTCGCACATCGCCCCGACGTGCTGCTCGATGGCATAGAAGTGTTTCGCGATTACCTCGTCCTTATCGAACGCAAGGACGGGCTGCGTCAAATGCGCATTGTGCGGTGGAGCGACCGGCAAGAACACTACTTAGATTTTGGCGAGCCTACCTATGCGGTTAGCCCTGACGTCAACCCTCAGTACGACAGCAAAGTGCTGCGCTACCGATTCAGCTCGCTCAAGACACCGAACTCGATTTTTGACTACGACATGGAGGGACGCCAGAGGACGCTTCGAAAGACCGACCCCGTGCTGGGTGGTTTCGACAGCCAGCACTATCAGACGGAGTTCCTCTGGATAGATGCGCGCGATGGAAAAAAAGTGCCTATCTCTTTGGTGTATCGCAAGGAGGGCTGGGTACGCGATGGCAGTGCGCCCTGTCTGTTGGTGGGCTATGGCTCTTATGGATTTGCCTACGACCCCAGCTTCAATCGCGACGTCATCAGCTTGCTCGACCGCGGCTTTGTCTACGCGATTGCCCATATCCGCGGGGGCGTAGAGCTGGGCTACGGCTGGTACGACGACGGCAAGATGCTGCGCAAGATGAATACTTTCTACGACTTTATCGATTGTGCGGCAGCCCTGTGTGCGCGTCGCTACACGAGTGCCGACCGCCTCTTTGCTTCGGGGCGCTCTGCAGGTGGCTTGCTAATGGGCGCTGTGGCCAACTTGGCTCCCCAACAGTTCCGCGGCATCATTGCAGGTGTGCCCTTCGTCGATGTGCTCACCACCATGAGCGACCCCTCCATTCCCCTGACGACGAGTGAATACACCGAGTGGGGCAACCCGGCCGTACCCGAAGAGTATGCCTACATGAAGCAATATTCTCCGTACGACAATGTAAAGGCCCAAGATTATCAGCACCTGCTGGTGCTCACTTCGTTCGCCGACTCGCAAGTGCAGTACTTTGAGCCGGCCAAGTGGGTGGCGCGCTTGCGTGACTTGAAGACGGACAAGAACACCTTGCTTTTTAAGACAAATATGACGGGTTCGCACGGCGGTGCTTCGGGCCGCTTCGAACGCCTGCGTGAGCGAGCCTTGGAGTATGCTTGGATGTTGGGCATCTTAGGGCGCACCCAATAGGTACTACAACAGGTCGCGCAGCACGATCACCTTTCTGAGGCGCTCTTCGCCGCGCTGCACCGTAAGGCGGACTTTCTTGCCGGGCTTGCGCTGGAGCAAGTTCAGGAGCTGGTCTAACGTGTAAAAGTGAGTAGGTGTGTTCCCAATGCGTACAATTCGGTCGCCCGGTCGAATATCGACTTCGGCGGCAGGCGAGTTGGGCAGCACACTTTGCACCATAAACTCGTTTAGCTGAGGGCCGTGGGCCAATACAACCACCCCACTGCGGTCGTATACGTACTCGCTGCGAAAGTGGCGCGCCGGCTTGAGCCAGATCTGGTCGCCATAATAGTCTAAGATTACGTGAAAGCGGTGCAGCAGGGCGTTGCCAATGAGGCCGTCGCGGTTGTTCAGATGGGATAGCTGCACAGTGGTGTCCAACTCTTGGAAGTAGGTGATGACGCCGGTTTGATGTAGGTCGGCTAACGCCAGCTGATGGACCCGCCCGGTAAATCCCTCCAAGTAGCCGCCCAGCCCAATGCCGATATGGGCGGGAAGTACTTTCTGTGGCGGCTGAACGAGCGGGTTTGAATTGCTGAAGAGCAACAGCGGCGTGCCAGCACCCGTATCTAAAAGCAGCTTGACGTTGGCCGGCACCTGCGGCGTGGGCCACAGCGTCGCATACAGGTACATCTTATTTCGAACAATCTCTACCGGTATGCGAGTGTAGTCTCGGTCTTTTAAGCGAAAAGAGGCGCGGTCGTACAATGTGATGACCTGCCGGTCGTAGTTGATCTGTATGATGTATCGCGAAAAAGCGTGTGCTGCCAAGATGCCGTGCACTTGGACCCCCGTAAATTCTTCAAAGCGGAGAAAATCCTCTTCCAACACTAAGATATCCTCGCTTTGCGCCACCGCCTTACCCGGAAATTCGAACGCCACTTGGCGGACTAAGTAGGCCACCAGCACCGTGCGCAGGTCGGAACCAGCCACTTTGAACGAGCGCTCATAGCGCAGGTTGAGGATGTCGGTAACCTCGCGCTTTGTCACAATGGTATGTTCAGCGCCCGTATCGAAGATAAATTTGAGCGGAAGTATTCCGCCAAACCGCACCGACAGAATGATAAAGTTGTTGGCGTACTCGAAGGGAATATCGACTTGTTTGGCCTTGCCGACGATGGTAAAGCCGGGTTGGGCTCGGCTAAAAGGTGCGGGCAGCAGTCCTAAAAGGACAGCGCTCGCTGCAATCCATCGGCGCATAGGGTAGGGCATAGCACTACTGCTTGATGATAGCGGGGCGTTGAGAAATCTCGTGGTAACATACGACGCCCTCGGCGAAGTAATGGCACACCATGCTCTTTCGCGTAGCACCTGGGCGCCTGATCGGGCTTCCGCCATGCAGCAGGTTGGCGTGCCAAATCAGCACGTCGCCGCGTCGGGCCAGATGCAGCCGTTTTGAGAGGCCATGTCGTTGGATGAGCGTCTCCACATAGTCTTCGTAGCGGCGATTGGTGTGGGCCCCCAACAAATAGCGCGTATTGCCCGAAGGGTAGTCGCTCGTAGTCACGTAAGGCAATCGGTGACTGCCGGGATAGTAGAAAAGCGGCCCGTTGTCTTCCGTGCAGTCTTCCAATGCCGCCCAAGTAGCGATGAGATATCCGGGCGGCTCTGTGCTCATGTGGATGGCATCCGAATGGGCCCGCTGTTCGCTGCCTTGCACAAAGCTAATAGATTGAAAGGGAACCACTGGACGTCCTAACAAAAACGACAGCAGCTGCAGGAGTTCCGGGTTTCGGAAGAAGCGCTCATTGGCTACGGCAGTCTTCTCGTGGATATTGAAGATCTTGCGTCCGGTATAATTAAAACCCACCTTTCCAGCGCGAAGGAGGCGCTCCATTTCTGCGCATAAGGCATCGATGTCCTCTGCAGAGTAGAACTGTTCGAGGACGAGATAGCCCTCTGACACGAAGCGGCGCACCTCCGCCTGCCACTTTGCGGGCAATTGTTGAAACTTCGCATGGCGCTCTAAGCGCTCCAACGCATCCGGGCGGTCCAACCAGGGCAGCTCGTCCGATGCGCTTTGCTTAAAATCGGCATGGCTTATAGACGCTATCACGCTTTTACGCACCCCCATGCGCCGATAGTGCTCTCTATTCGCTTTCAGATAGCGATAGTTCAACAGATTGTTGAGCACATACACCGCTTTAATTCGGCGCAAAAAGCCCCGATAGCGCGCAAAAAAACGCTGAAGCATAGATAATTATGTATTTCGGTACTTCATCTCGGTGCCAGGTGGAAAAGCATGTCGCCGAACCGCCCACCTTTTCTCCGTCGACTTATCCTTCTGGGCGCAGCCAGATAAAAAAAATCAGCATGTAAAGGTACGCATCCTCCACATGCTGGTATGAGCAAGCGCTTTTGACCCGCTTCACTAGGCCATATCGCGCACCATCAGCCGAAAGCCGTTCCCGTGAATGTTAACGATCTCAATAGCAGGGTCTTTCGACAAATATTTGCGCAACTTGGTGATGAATACGTCCATAGAGCGCGCCGTAAAGTAGTTGTCTTCGCGCCAAATCTTGACCAGCGCTTCCGAGCGCGGCATCACCTGATTGAGATATTTGCAGAAAAGGCGCAGCAGCTCCGACTCTTTTGGGCTCAAGCGCCACTGATTTTCCTCCCCTGGCAGCGCATCGGTGTAAGTCAGAAGGCGAAGCGGATAGTTGAAGTGGTATTTGCCGATGACAAACTCCTTTTGTTCGTCGGCCGGTTCGATGGCCTTGCGCGTGCGCTTGAGCACCGCCTGGATGCGCAGAAGCAACTCCTCCGAATTAAACGGCTTGACGATGTAGTCATCGGCGCCAATCTTAAAGCCCTGTACAATATCCTCTTGAAGCGTTTTTGCCGTTAAAAAAATAATCGGCACCTCCTTGTTTCGCTCGCGGATCTCTCTGGCCAAGGTAAAGCCGTCTTTTTTGGGCATCATTACGTCCAGCACGCACAGGTCATAATCGTTTCGCTTGAAGTGCTCCCAACCAATCTGACCATCCACCGCCAAATGAACGTCATAGCCGTTCATCTCTAAATAAGACCGAAGGACATGGCCAAAATTGACGTCGTCTTCTACGAGCAGGATTTTGTACTTTACGTCTGACATAGAGAATCGGTTTATTGTGTTTTTGCTTTTCTGTCAATGATAATGTTTTAATTGCTTAGACGATTAGACATAAGTGCGCAGCGTTCAATGTCAGACTATAACGCAATACTTCTGGATACAGTATCTCAGAGAAGTGCTTCTTGTGGGTCGATACAAAAATACAAAAAGCGGGAGCTGCCCTTTTAGGAGAGCATAAAGGAGGCTTTTATGTGGCGAAAGGTGCGGCGATGCTTGCTCGAGGAGACGCTTTATAAGCCCAAGAGGTGACCCATGAGTTCTTGCTTGTCAAGGAGGTATCGCCGATTGTCGTCATGGGGTGCGATGACGAGCGGGATACGGCCGACCACCTCGATGTCGGAGCGGCGCAGGGCTGCTACCTTATCCGGGTTATTGGTGATGAGTTCCACGCTCCGGATCCCTAAGTCGTGGAGGATGGCAATGGCGCATTCATACTGGCGGGCATCTACGTCGAAGCCCAAATGCGTGTTGGCCTCTGCGGTGTTTAAGCCTTGGTCTTGCAGGTTGTAGGCCCTCAATTTGTTGATAAGGCCGATACCGCGGCCTTCTTGGCGCAGATAAAGGAGGACCCCTCCTCGTTGGGCTATAAGGTGTAGCGCTGCGGCGAGTTGCTCGCCGCAGTCGCACCGCCGCGACCCGAAGACGTCGCCCGTTAAACACTCCGAGTGAATGCGCACAGGAATCACCTTATCCGGGTCGAAGGGTTCGGCGACTACGGCCAGATGAGGCATCCGTTCGTCGGGCTGCTCGGCATAGGCAATTAAGGTAAAATTGCCCGCTCGCGTCGGGATGCGCGCTTGGGCTTGTCTTTGCATTGCAGAAATCAGATATGAAACACTGTAGTCTTAGGTAACGGGTTAACGCAGAAGCAGCCTTTCCGGTTCGCGAGTGCTTTCTTTTTTGTCGCTGTTTCTTAGTGGGTAGGCAAGTAAATGAGGCCCCGTTGACCGCGCGGCATCCAACGGTACCGGTGCAGCAGGTCTTGTAGTCGCTGGCGGTCGCTGTAACTTAGGGGCGGCTCTATGGTGATGATGTTGGCCTTCCCTTGTTCATCGACGAGCACCAGAATGCGCAAGGTATCGCCGCCATTGGGCTGCAGATCGGTGAGGAAGGCCGCTTTATGGAACGCTTCCCAAAAAGCGGTCCAGTCCGTTGTCGATATCACAGTTGGTAGATCCTCTTTTCTTGCCTTCGGCATTGTCCGAGAGAACGGTTCGTTCGCCTCGGGCCGATGATATGCAACGCGGTCGGCCGACAGAGGTCGCGTCTCTGGGATATTTAAAGCGGGCTGTGCAGAGGAGGGTTGCCCTTCCGCAGGCGGCTCCGTCACCTCAAAGGCTAGTGGCTGCTCCGGCGTTATTTGTTGAAACAGGGCTTTGGAGCTGTCGGCTGGCGGCATTTCCAAGATTGAATTATCGTCTTCCCGATGGTTGTGGGATGCGGCCCATTCGAGTGGGGATTTGCCCTTAGGAGTGGGTAATCTTGATACCCGAGGGGCCGAAGGAGAGGGCTCTGAAGGCGACGAGGAAGGGAAAGCCGCCGCTATAGAAGTATCGCCTGCTTCGGGAACCCGAGCAATCTCGCGAGATATCTCTGGAGCAGATGCCGAGGAGGTATCATCAAGTAAGGGCTTGTTCGACCACCACCAATAAGTGGCAGCGACAAGGAGGGCCCCCGCGGCGGCAGCGCTGCGCCATACCAGCTGAGAACGGCCCAGCCTTGCCTTTTGAGGCAGGCGTTTTCTTAAGCGTTCCAGCGCCGCTTGGTGTTCTGCAGCGGGAGTGCCCGCAAAGCCTTCCCAAGCTTCGCGCAGAAAAGCATCTTTCGCTACCAACTGTTGCAGCGCCTGCTCATCTCGACGCGTAAAGTCGCCAGACAACCATCTGCGGAGTAGCGCTGCAAAGCGAGCATCGTCGTCCGGAAGCTCCTGTTTCATGAAGGAAGTTTTTTCTTTTTTTCCAAGCAGAGGCGCAGGTTGCGCCGACCGTTCTGAATGTAGGAGCGCACCCTGCCTATCGCCTCGTCCATCGCCTCAGCAATCTCTCGGTAAGAGCGCTCCTCGAAATAGAATTGGTGTAGGCTGATGCGCTGTTTTTCCGGAAGTCCCTCGAGGCACTCTCGCAAGGACACCTCCTCGGTGCCTATTTCTTCCCAAAGATCCGTTGCAGTAGCAATACTGTTCGCTCCGTTGGACAGGTTTTCCTCCAAAGGCACATGCATTGCGGCGCGCTTTTGGCGGCGCAGTTCCATCAGGCAATAGTTGCGGGCCAGCACATATAGCCATCCGCGGAAGGTTTGCACGGAATGGGACTGGGCTTTGCGCAATAGCTCTTCGTAGATGCTCATGACCGCATCTTCGGCGGCATGGGTGTCGCGCAAAATCTTGAGGCAGAGGCCATAAACCATGGGCAAGTATCGTCCGTAGAGCTGCCCTAAGTAGTGCGCTTCTCCTGTGCGCTGATAGTGTCCCAGCAGTTCTTCGTCGGGCGGCTCTTGGTGAGATAGGGTGCGAAAAAGCCGAAACATGCACGCCGCGCGTTTGCTGCGTTCAAAGGTATGTAGAGGATGCCAGATGCCGCCTGTTTACATAAAAGAAAGATCCCATTTTTCAAAAAAGTTGCGCCGTTGTTCGGCTGTGAGCACCTGTTTGCCGAAATATAGCCAAGAGTCATCTATCCTTTTGTTCCTTCTTCCGATGAAATGTTGTACTTAGCGCTGAAAAGCGGTGTGACCGCCCAAAATCTCCTCGACATAGCGCACAAAAAAGCTATCTTTTATGCTGATTTCTATAGAGCATCTCAACAAGACGTATATTATGGGCTCGGAGAAAGTAGAGGCCCTGAAGGATGTCAGTCTCCAGATCGACCGCGGCGAATATGTGGCGTTGATGGGGCCTTCTGGAAGCGGAAAGTCCACGCTGATGAATTTACTGGGCTGTTTAGATTCGCCGACGCGGGGCAAGTATTGGCTCAACGGCATAGAGGTCAGCACGATGAGCGACAGCGAGTTGGCGGAGGTGCGCAATCGACAGATCGGCTTTGTCTTTCAAACCTTCAACTTATTGCCGCGCTTGTCGGCGTTGGAGAACGTAGCGCTGCCGCTGGTGTATGCAGGCTTGCCTAAGGAGGTCCGTCTGAAGAAAGCCCAGCAGGTATTGGAAGCGGTGGGCTTAGGCGATCGCATGTTGCACAAACCCAACGAATTGTCGGGTGGCCAGCGCCAACGCGTGGCGATTGCGCGTGCTTTGGTCAACGACCCGGCCATCATCTTGGCCGACGAGCCCACCGGAAACTTAGATTCCAAAACGTCGTACGAAATTATGGCCTTGTTCGAGCAGATCCACCGTCAGGGCAACACCATCGTGTTGGTCACCCATGAGGCGGATATTGCCCAGCATGCCCACCGCATTGTGCGCCTGCGCGACGGCTTAATCGAGTCCGATGAGAAGAATGCGCACGTCGCTACCGTCTCGGCTTGAGCCTCTGCCATCGGCTTATTTACTCGCCCTCGGTATACCTATTTCCCGTTCGGACTATGTCGCCGAAAAATACGGCGTTAGCGAAGAGGCGGTTGGTGCCGTACCAAAAGCCGCGGAAGTTAGGATTGGTACAAAAACCAAAGATGCGCCCATTGCCCAACGACTGGACGCTGACAGCTGCCGCACCTACCACCATAGGGATATGTAAGCGATTTAGATAACCTGCCAACAAGGGTTGGCTTTCGTCGAAAAGGAGCGGCGTAGTGTAGGGATTTTCTCCAGGAGAAAGGAATACTTCTCCAGAGACGAACAACGGCATTCGGGACTTCCCGTACCCAAAGCAGATGGGGTGCGTCAGGTCGGCTTTGGCTTCTAAGATGGCTCCCGGCAAAGACAAAGCCCGCGCATCTTCCTCCATGCGCTCGTAGGGACGACGCCCAGTATTCTCCAAGCGCGGCGCAGGCCGTATCTCCCAATTCGCTATCCCGTTGTTTTTGAGCCAGCGAATAGCGCCTCCTATTGCAATAAGCACTCCACCGTTCGAGACGAACTGTTTGACCTTTTCGGCTGGAAGAGCGCTGAAATTTCCGCCTGCTAAGATCAGCGTGTTGTACTTCGATAGGTCGAGTTGACTCATGCGCGCTGCATCTAAAAGCAAGGGCGGCATACCGTAGCGCACGTCTAAGAGGTGCCACACCTCGCCTACTTCTGCGGGGTTGGCTCCTCTACCAGTAACCAATACTACCTTGGGCGGACGCACAGCGGTGAAGTGCGCACTCCCCAAGTCGGGGCCCTTAGGCGTCAGTCCACTGTGCAAAGCAAAGACGCGAATGTCTTCGGCGCCGCTTTGTAGGATGTGCCGGCGCACCGCCTGGGCATCGAGCGTTTGTCGGTCGAGAGGGATAAGCAGCGTGCCCGCAGCAAAGGCACGGTCTTCCGCTTGAAAGGGGCGTTGTGCCAACAGCACTCGAACTCTAGCGCGGTGCAGCGCTGCCAATAGCCGAGGAAGGTCGTAGCTCTCCGCCGAAACCGCGTAGGCATACAGGTCGGAAGTGGGTTCAGGTACCGCTACCGAGGGCCAGTCCGGCTCCTTTTCCAGGGGTCGGCCTAAGCGTTTAGGCGAAGCTTCCTTTCGCAGAGGTGTCCAATTCAAGCCAAAAGCGTCGGGCAGCGTCCATGCCGAGATGTCGTAGAAAACGCTGTCGGTAAACTCCGTTCTGCGTTCGAAAATTGCCTTCACCAAGCGATAGGCCGGCTGTTCCAAGGGAACTGCCCACGCTCTGGCCGGTTCTCCCGAAGAAACCGGCTCGTCAGACAGTATCGGCAGCACCTGGATGCGATGCCGCAGCAGCAGGCGGATGAACTCACGCACCGGTCGCCCCGCAATAGTATCGCTAAACGCATATCCAAACAGTGGGTCTCGTTTGGCCTCTTCGAGCGCCGTTTCGTAAAAGTTGCGCAGGTACTTGTTCAGTTCAACGCGCATATCCCCTACTGCTTGTAGGGTCGACAGCGATGTCAATACTTGGTTCCGAACGGTATAAGGGAAGGCCAACAGTCCGTAGCTGCTCTCCTGAGCACTGCCGCGGCTACTGGCCTGTTCAAAAAGAATGCCTATGCTGCCGTTCACGTCGGGATAGGACGAGCCCTTTCCGTAGTAGAAATCGTCGTAATTCTCCTCCGAATAGTATAAGATTTTCTTTTCGTTGAGGATGCGCGCGTGGTATTGGGCGATGCGCGCGGTGAGCTGCTGATTGAGGGCAGGTGTGAGCGGATGCACACGCGAGGGAACGCCGGGTTGGAAAAAGAAGGTAGTGTTTGTTCCCATCTCGTGGTGATCCGTCAAGACGTTGGGTTTCCACTCGTGGAAGAGGGCCAGTCGGCCTACCGACTCCGGCTGCTGGGTGACCAGCCAATCGCGATTGAGGTCGAACCAGTAGTGGTTGGTGCGTCCGCCCGGCCATGGCTCTTGAAACTCATCGTGTAAGGGGTCGGGCATTAGGCTTTTGCTCCGACGGCTGTTGACCCATGCAGCGAACCGCTGCAGGCCGTCTGGATTAAAGCAGGGGTCCAGCAAAACCACGGTGTTCTGCAGCAATCGTTCGACCTCAGCCGATTTTGCTGCAGCCAAGTAATAGGCCACTAACAAGGCAGCATTGCTGCCGCTGGCTTCGTTGCCGTGAATAGAATAACCCATATACACCACCGCCGGTAAGGCGTCGAGTGCTGGCAGGGGGCTCTGCGTCGGATCGGCTAATCGTTGGCGCTGCTGGCGAATTTCCTGTATCCGGCGTTGGTTTTCCGGAGCGGTGATGGTGAGGCAAATCAGCGGCCGCTGCTCGTGTGTGTATCCGTATACCTGCAGCGCTACTCGCTGACTACTGCGCGCCAACTCGCGCAGGTAGAAAACCAACTGATCGTGCGATACGTGCCATTCGCCAACTTCGTACCCTAATATTTCCGAAGGCTTAGGAACGGTCTCGTCGTATGCCACCGCAGGCAAGTAGTAGGTCAGGTCTGGTTTCTGGCCTTCTGCGGCCGGATAAAGCAAGGCCGAGCAGAGGAAAAAAAGAGCAAATCTTTTGAGCAAACACGATGGACCATGCATAGGTAGGAAGTGCTGTATTTTGCCTGAGCGCAGCTAAGGTAATGCCGCCCATATCTTTAACAAAAAAGATCAATTTCACGCCGCTTCGCTTTTCTTTGCCCCAATAAAAAAATGAGGCAGTGCCACCACAGCACTACCTCAGCCCTAACCAAATAAAACCAAATTATTTTTTCCGCTTTTCAATTGGCCCTTGGCAAAAGCAAAGATAGGTTACTTTGTGTATCTCGTACAAGAACAATTCCTATTTTTCGACAAACGCGCCAATTTTTTCGAAATGCAGAATTTTCATTCATATTTCGGAATTAGGTAAAATTGGATAAAATATAGGAGCATCTTTACATGAGGCTATTCTGTAGCACAGGCTATCCTGAAAAAGGTTTTCACTACTCAAAGGGCACATATATGGAGCGCATGTGTTCGAATGCAAAGAGAGGTATTCTCCTCATTATTGTGTTTCTTACACTTTTGTCGCCCTCAGCAGCTCAGCGCGATCCTTGGGCGGAGGATAAAGCTTTTATCCGAAAGATTTTTGACTTAGCCTTGACGGATGGGAAGGCATATCCGTGGTTGCGCGATCTGTGTTATGGCGTTGGGCATCGCTTGAGTGGGAGCGCCAACGCGGCTAAGGCGGTTCAGTGGGCAAAAGCCGTGTTAGACTCCTGCGGATTAGATACGGTATGGCTGCAGCCGGTGATGGTGCCGCGCTGGGAGCGCGGCACCGCTGAAGAGGTACAAGTGCTAGGGTCGGCCAAGCGAAAACCGCTTCGCCTTGCTGCCTTAGCGCTGGGCGGGTCGGTAGGTACCGATGGGAAGCCTCTCGTTGGCCAAGTCGTTGAAGTGCGCAGCTGGGAAGCCTTAGACTCGCTAGGGCGGGAAGGCATTGCTGGTAAAATTGTCTTTTACAACCGACCTATGGATGTTCGGCACGTGAACACCTTCGAGGCGTACGGCGGTGCCGTTGACCAACGCGTATACGGGGCCTCTCGAGCGGCCAAATACGGCGCTATAGGTGTCTTGGTGCGCTCCATGGGCCTGGCCATCGACGAGTATCCGCACACAGGGACAATGCGCTACGACTCGGCCTATGCGCTCATTCCGGCAGTAGCCATCAGTACGCGCGCCGCTGAGCAGCTCAGCGCCCTCCTCCAGCAGGAAAAAGAGGTGCGCGTCTCTATGCAGCTGCACTGCCACACCCTACCCGATGTCCTGTCGTACAACGTGATTGGAGAGATCCGCGGACGGCAAGAGCCCCAGAAAATCCTCTTGGTAGGCGGTCACTTGGACAGTTGGGACGTAGGGCACGGCGCCCACGACGACGGGGCGGGCTGTACCCAAAGCATGGAGGTGCTCTACCTGCTGCGCCGCCTAGGATATCGACCTAAGTACACGCTGCGCTGCGTGCTGTTCATGAACGAAGAGAACGGCCTGCGCGGAGCATTGGCCTATGCCCAAGCTTCAGACGAAAAGGAAGAACAGCACCTGTTAGCCGTGGAAAGCGATGCCGGCGGCTTTTCGCCGCGCGGATTTAGCTTCGACGCCGACCCAGAGTTTATCGATTACTATTGGGAACAGATTGGCCAGTTCGAGGAGCTTCTTCGGCCCTACGGCTTGCTGTTCTCCCGTGGGGGCTCGGGCGCCGACATCGGCCCCTTGCGCGGACAAAAAGGGCTTTTGGCAGGGCTTCGCCCCGACACACAGCGCTATTTTGACTTCCACCACACGGCCGCAGACGTTTTTGAGGCAGTACACCCGCGCGAATTACAGCTGGGCACGGCGAGCATGGCAGCGCTCATTTACCTGGTCGACAAGTACGGCTTGTAGTTCAATCCGAACGCTCGAAGCGCACGCGCGGGTCGATCCGCGCGTAGAGCACATCGGCAATGAACATGCCGAGAAGGGTGATGGCGGCGATAAACATCACCATGGCGAAGAGCACTGGATAGTCGTGCTGCGCAAAAGACGTCTGCAGCTTAACTCCTAAGCCAGGGAAGTCGAAGAGGTACTCCACCACGATGGAGCCGCTGAGCACGGTAGGAAACAGATAGCCAAACGTACCGATCACTGGAAAGAGGCTGTCGCGGAAGGCATGGCGCCAAAAAACAGCCCTATTGCTTAGACCCTTAGCATATGCTGTGCGGATATAGTCTTGTTGCAGAGCGGTGACCAATCCCGTGCGCATCTGCAGCGCAATGACAGCACAATAGTGGAGGCTAAGCGTAAGGACAGGCAGCAAAAAGCTTTGGTAGTTATCGGCCACCCAAGCCCAAAAGGGCTTTCCGCTCAACAACCACGGCTCGGCGTGGGCGGCATTCAACCACCCTAACCCTACATCGGGTCGAGCCAACCACCACAAAAGCACACTGCCCACCCAAATTACAGGCATCGAGTACAAGAAGAGCAGCCCCATGCGCAACCCTCGATCTACCGCCCAATAGCGGCGATATCGCGCCATATATACACCTAAGGGAATGCCCATGCCGTAAGCCAGCATTAGGGCCATTCCATTGATAAACAGCGTGGCGTACAGGCGCGGTCGGAGTTCGGTCAGCAGTGGGTTCCCTGTAACTGTGGAAAGGCCGGGGTTGCCGCTTAAAAAACCCACGACCCATCGATGGTACTGGTTGTCCGGGCCGTGCCAACGCCATCGAGGAAGCCAGGCCCGCCATCGCTGCGGCTGCTGCATCCAGTATGTTGCAGCATGCTCTACAGCGTTGAGCGCATCTTCAGCAGCCCCCGAGCTCGGACGGTGGAGCTGCTGGAGCGCTTGCTTCAGCATATGCACCGCTTGCAGGGCTTCCGACGGTGTGCGCGCCCAATACATATTGGATAATGCATTCAGTACATCGCCTGTGGCGTGCGGTTGCAGCACCGATCGGGCGTGTTGGACAGCCCTCCAGTATCTTTCTACCGCTTCCCAATTGCCGCAGCGCTGCGCCAGTGCACTCAAATGGTCGCGGACGTGCAAGGGCAAAATCCTGTGCAGCGTGTCGGGCAGCGCTAAACTGCGCACAGAAAAATAGAAGAGCGGCTTGTCCAACGCCATCTGCCGCGCCTGCGCTAAGTAGGCTGCGGGCTGGCTTTCAAATTCGTATGGGATGGGATCCCCTCCCGAACAGTGGCTCAGTGTAAAGGTCGCTATCGATACGAGCAGCAGGGTAGGGATGAACAACAGCAGGCGGCGAAGCAAATAGGGCAGCATAACTTTACAACAAAGCGTTCCTGCTCAAGCCAGATTGCGCCAACTGTCCAATTTGAGCAAAACACCTACCATGAGGGTAAAACCAATGAGCGATGAGCCTCCCGCGCTGATGAACGGAAGCGGTATGCCTATGATGGGAAATAGCCCCATCGTCATGCCGATGTTGATAACGATGTGCACAAAGAGAATGCCCGCCACGCCGTAAGCGTAAATGCGCGAAAAATTAGATCGTTGGCGCTCTGCCAACTGGGTAATTCGATACAGCATGATGAAAAACAGCCCTATCACTCCCAACACCCCCACAAAGCCGTGCTCCTCTCCCACGGTGCAAAAGATAAAGTCGGTGCTCTGCTCGGGCACGTATTTCAGCTTCGTCATGTTGCCTTCGAATAGCCCCTTTCCAAATAGGCCGCCTGAGCCGATGGCCATCCGGGAGTGCAGCAAGTTGTAGGCCGAACCTTTTGGGTCGGCCGCTATTTCGGCCGGATGAAGCCATATCCGTATGCGCTGCTGCTGGTGGGCAGGAAGCAAGGTATAGGCGTATTGGGCGAAAAAAACTATGCCGCATGCTAAAAAGGTACCTATTCCAATCCACTGTAACCGACGCTGGATGAGGGCATTCTTGCGCCAGTAATGCTTAAAAAACACAGCGAGCCAAAAGGCTAAAGCGAGTAGAGAAGCGCCTCCCGCTCGTATCCACTCGTGCGGCAGGCGCTCTCCGAGTGGCTTCCACCAAGATTGCTGCCATAACCAATCGACGGCATCTTTCCAGTAGTAGGTCAAAAGAGCAATTGCGCTCAGAGCAATCCAGCCCGGACGCTTCATCTCGTGCAACCACCCGATGTATGCGGCACTGAGCAATAACAAAACCGAGGAGACTTCGAGCGGTGGGTACATCAATCCGAGGATGACTATTGCTGCCGAGCCAAAGGCTAAGGCATACCAGCTGCCCGGAAGCCCTTCGCGATAGAGCACCAATAGGAACGAGAAAAAAACCAGCGCCGAACCGGTATCTTTCTGCAGCAGCACGATAAAGGCGGGTACCAAGAAAATCGCAAAGGCTATCCACCGCGTCCGCATGTCGCGCAAGGAGACACCAGTGCCGCTTAAGTAACTGGCCATAGCCAAGCAGGTGCTGAACTTAACCAGCTCAGAGGGCTGGAAAGAAAAGCTGCCGAATTGATACCACGCGTTGGCGCCGTTGACTTCGCGTCCGAAGACTAAGGTGCCGGCCATCAGTACTAGCGAAAAGAGGTAGAGCGGGAAAGCTAGCGCTCGCCAAAACATCCAGTCCAGTATCTGGATGAAAAAGAGGAGCACCATGCAAGCTATAATGAAAAACAGCTGCTTGCCCGCAGGGTTAGCTGTGCTCAACAGGGGCATCGAGTATGCTGCTCCAGCGGAGTAGATCATGAGCCACCCAATAGCGATCAGCGCAACGCACGTTACCAGCAGCGTGGAGTCCATCTCACTGATAAGAGTAACGGTGCTCCGGAAGTGCCCTCTTCTGTCCATATTAACGGATGCAAGCTTAGAACAAAGGTAGTGCTTAGGCGCTAAAGTAGGAGGTCAGGCGGCTCAAATCTACATTGCCGCCCGACAAGACGATGCCCACCCGTTTGCCCGAGAATACTTCCGGATGCTTGAGCACTGCTGCTAAGGGGACGGCACAGCTGGGCTCAATGACAATCTTCATGCGTTCGTACACCAACCGAAGGGCTTGTGCGATTTCAGCATCGCTGACAGTAAAGATGTCTCGAACATATTGGCGAATGATGCGCAAGGTGCGCTCGCACAGGGTGGTGAGCAGGCCGTCGGCTATGGTTTGGACGTAGGTAGCCTTTTCTACCCGACCGGAACGAAAGCTCAACACGGCATCGGCTGCGCCTTCCGGTTCGCCGGCGTACACCGGCACGCCGGGCAGCAGCTGGTGTGCGCTTAGGCTGGTTCCGGAAAGCAAACCGCCGCCACCTACGGGCGTGACCAGCGCCTCTAAGTTAGGCACCTCTTCGATGAGCTCCTTAGCGCACGTGGCCTGGCCACAAATGACGCGGTCGTCATCGTAAGGATGGATAAACGCAGCGCCCGTGCGCTCGACCACTTCCGCTAAAGCCGCTTCCCGCGCCGCCTGGTTTGCTGCGCAAAAGGTAATGTCGGCACCATAGCGGCGAACGGCCTCTACCTTAACCGCCGGGGCATTTTCGGGCATGACGATGTACGCCTTAACACCCAGCCGCTGGGCAGCATAGGCCACCGCCTGCGCGTGGTTCCCAGAGGAATGCGTGGCTAAGCCGTAGCGCACCGCTTCGGCCGACAGACTTAGCGCCGCATTCATACCGCCCCGGATCTTGAAAGCCCCCACCTTCTGAAAGTTCTCGCACTTGAAAAAGAGCGCACATCCAGCTATGGCGTCTAAGCTCCGACAGGTCAGCACTGGCGTGCGGTGGATGAAAGGAGCAATGCGCTGGTGCGCAGCCTCAATGTCGGTCCAACGGATGGAGGTGTAGGTGGGCATTAGCGGACGGCAGCAAAGCGCATTTTATACTCGGGTTGTACGCGTCCACAGCGGATGTCCTCTAATTTTCGCTGGATGAGGCGCTTCTTGAGCGGCTTGAGGCGCTCTACAAAAAGCACTCCTTGGATATGGTCGTACTCGTGCTGAATGACGCGGGCATTTACTCCTGTAAACGTCTCCTCGAAGGTGTGGAAATGCTCATCTTGGTAGCGTATGCGGATGATAGGCGGGCGCTCCACCTCCCCTCGAATGTAGGGAATGCTCAGGCAGCCTTCTTCAAAAGACCACAGCGGCCCTTCTTGCGACAACAGCTCGGCATTGATAAACACTTTTCGGATGCCCGCCTCTTGGGCTTCGTCCAAGCGCTTGTAATGGGTCGTGTCGACCACAAAAAGCCGAATCGACAGCCCTATTTGCGGAGCAGCCAACCCTACCCCTTCCGCTGCGTACATGGTCTCCCACATGTTAGCAATCAGCTCCGACAAGTCCGGATAGTCGGGACCGATAGGAGCGGCCACCTTCTTCAGCACCGGATGGCCATAAGCGTATATGGGCAAAATCATGGTGTCTTCCAATAATGCTCTTGCATGAATTGCTCTAAGATGAGCGCTGCGGCGATCTTGTCTACCAACGCCTTGTCGCGGCGTCGGCGCTTTTTGACGCCGCTTTCCACCAAGATGCGCTGAGCCTCGGTGGAAGTGTAACGCTCATCTTGGCGGAAAACGGGTTTGTCGGGAAATTGTTTGCGCAGCCGTTGGGCAAAGGCATCGGCTTGAGCGGCTATCTGTGCCGGGTTGCCGTCGGGATACAGTGGAAGCCCTATGACAAAACACTCCACCGCTTCCTCGGCGCAGTAGCGCTGCAGAAAAGGCAACACCTCCGAAGTGGGCAGTGTCGTCAATCCGCTGGCAATCAGCTTGAGCGGGTCTGTCACCGCGATGCCGGTGCGCTTGAGGCCAAAATCGATGCCCATCACTCGGCCCATGTCCTGTTTTATTGCGGCTGAAGCGGAATAAGGTTCGACATTTCCGGCAGATAAGGAGCGAATTGTTGGCTCAAGGTCTGCTGTAGCATCGAGTCTTGTAGCGACTGAGCGATGGTCATGAGCGTCTGAGCGGTTCCGGCGGCGAAGCGGAAATCCTGCTCGTAGCCTTTTTTAATGTGTTCGGGTTGTGCCTCGATGAAGCGCAGGATAGCTTCCTGCGTCTTAGCGATGGCACGCAGCTTTTCCGCTGCTTTTTCCTTTTGGCCCGTTCGCGCATAGATGTCGGCCATGTAGGCTGAAAATTGATCGTAGGGGAAATTGCACTCGGGAAACACTTCGAAATAGCGGTCGGCTAAGGCTGTGGCCTTGTCCATCTTACCTTCCAAGACCAAGTTGCGCGCCACGCGGATCATGGAAACGCGCATGGTCTGAAGGCTAGGCATGTAGGCGCGGTTGACGTACGTGCACTTTTTGTCGAAGTTGCCCCAGCGCCACTTGTTCATGATGTTGTCGAAGGCGATGTCGGTGGCGACGCGCCCGCTGCCAATGATGCTGCCAAAGGCGCCGCCTTCGCCGCGCGAATAGATGGGCACTAAGCGCAACGCCAACCCTTCGAGCTGCAGGTAGTTGTTCAAACCTAAGATCTTTTCGTCGCGCACCGTCACGGCCCAGTAGATGGGGCGCTTGTGGATATTGGCAGCAATGATGTTGAGGATGGCTAAGTCGTCTTTGATGAGGAAAGAGCGGTCGCCCAAACTAAAGCGAATAGTATCTACTGCGTTGGGCTCGTTGGGGTCGAGCAGCCCGTTGGCTATCATCGCCTTTTTGTCTATAGGTATGTACACCTGGTTGGTCGGCACGTAAGAGTCGAAATCCCGCCCACCTTGCGCCGGCACTGGGCGGTCTTCGCCAATAAACCGGAGCAGGTCGGTTAGCGACATCTCCTTGTTTTCGCCGCGCGGGTTGAAGAAAGGCACCTGTACGCGTTTGTAGCCGCGCAGCTGCTCTTGCGGGATGATCAAGTCAATGGGCGGAGAGTCGTTGACCTTGCGGCGCAGCTGTTCGATGTACCAGTCAACGGCGATGAGCGAGAGGTTGACGACGCGCACATCTGGGCGGATGCCTTCTACCTCTTGGCAATACCACAGCGGGTAGGTGTCGTTGTCGCCATAGGTGAAGATGATGGCATTAGGCGCGCAGGAGTTGAGGAAATTGCTCGCGTAGTCGCGCGCGGCGTAGTGGCCGGCACGGCTGTGGTCGTCCCAGTTTTGGGTGACGAGCAAGATAGGAGCGGTCAGCGAAAGGCCCAACGCTGCCACAGCCGCCGGCACGGAGGGGAACTTGAGGGCTTCGTTTAGCCGGGTGAACAGGGCCGCTACCGCTAACCCTATCCAAATAGTAAAGGTGAAGATAGAACCTGCCAACACGTAGTCGCGTTCGCGCGGCTCATTGGGCGGCTGATTGGAATACACGATAATCCCTACGCCGGTGATGATGAACAACACCAGCAACGCTGCAAAGTCGCGCGGTCGACGAGAATAGTGGAAGAACGATCCCAATAGCCCCAACAACAGCGGAATGAAGTAATAAGTGTTGCGCGCCGGATTGTTCTTCATGAAGTCGGGCATATCTTTCACGCTGCCGATGCGGTTCTTGTCCAAGAAGTCGATGCCGCTAATCCAATTGCCCGAAGTGGGGTCCCAAGCGTAGAGCCCCTGCTCTCCGTTTTGTCTTCCGACAAAATTCCACATGAAGTAGCGCAGATACATCCAGTTGAGCTGGTATCGAATGAAGAACTTGATGTTGTCCAGAAAGGTCGGCTCTCCGGAAGGTTTGTTAATCCACTGCCGATAAAGTTGAGGCCGTCCTTGCGAGTAGTCGCCCATGCGCGGGAAGAGCGTTTGGCTACCCGGCGCGTATTCGTAATCCATCTTTTCGTCTACGATCTCGTATCGGTTCCCGACACGGCCGTAGCGCGGCGAACTTTTGATGCCGATAGGGCGCGAGTCGAAGTGCGGGCCGCGCAGCAGCGGGCGCTCGCCGTATTGCTCCCGGTTGAGGTAGGGCAACAAGCGCATGGCGTCCGACGGATCGTTCATGTTAATGGGTGGGTTGGCGTTGGCCCGCAGCACTACCATCCCATAAGCCAAATAAGCGATGACGACAACGCCCAAGGCAACCACGAGTCGCTGCAGCAAGCTGTTCTGCTTTTGGTGGGCGTAGCGCAGCCCAAACCACAGGGCTCCGCCAAAAAGCAAGGCCACCACTACTAAGCCGCTGTGAAACGGCATCCCAAAGCTGTTGACCAGCAGGCGGTCGAACGTCGCCCATAGCCCCGGAATGCCCGCAATGATGAACTTCTGTATGGCATAGATGAACACCACGCCAATAAAAGCAGCTCCTATACTGCCCCGAAGCGTAGGGCGCTCGGTCTTCTTAAAATAATAGAACAAGGCCAGCGCAGGCAGGGTCAGCAGGCTAAGGAGGTGGACGCCGATGGAAAGCGCAATGCTGTAAAAGGCGAACACCAGCCAGCGGTCTGCCTCCGCCGTGTCGGGCAACTGGTACCACTTCAGCGCAGACCACAGCGTCAAGCAAGTGAAGAACGTCGACATGGCGTAAACCTCTCCCTCCACCGCAGAGAACCAAACCGACGTAGCAAAGGCCGTGCACAGCCCAGCTACTGCCCCCGAACCTAAGATCGCCACCTGTTGCCCCCCTGATGGCGTGCCCTCGCGCCCTACTAAAGCCAGACGTGCCAAGATGGTCGTGCTCCACGTAATAAACATTGCCGCAAAGGCCGTACACAGAGCCGACAGCAAGTTAATGGCGTAGGCAACATCCGACGGATTGTCGGAGAGCATGTCGGCCACCCACGCAAACAGGCGGCCCACCAAAAGAAATATGGGAGCCCCAGGCGGATGTACCACCTGCAGCTTGTAAGCTCCAGCAATAAACTCGCCGCAGTCCCAAAGGCTGCCTGTAGGTTCTACCGATGCGCCTAACACCAGCGCCGTCAGGCCGAAGACTAGCCAGCCCGTCAGGTTATTCCATCGTTGAAATGAGGTGCTCATGCAATAGGGAAGATTTGGTCGGCCCGCATAGAGCCGGATGGATGTATAGAGAGGTTCGTCTGTACGCCAGGGCGATGCGCTATTCCAGTGCCAGCTCCTTGCGTACTAAGGGCGTGATATCGATGGTTTCAATGGCGAAAAGAAGTGCGCCTGAGCCGATATCGAAAATCATGGCATAGCCCTCGCGCTTAGCTATAGCCTGAATAGCCTCGTTGACACGCCGGACAATGGGCTCCAACAGTTCGCCGCGCTTAGCCTCGAGGATGCGCTGGGCCTCTTCCTCAAATGCCTGAATTTCACCGCGCTGTTTCTCTAGCTCTGCTTGGCGCTGCTGCACTTGTACGGGAGTTAACATTCCTTCGTCGTATTCTTTCTTCAGCTGCAGATAGGCTGCCTGAAAGTTCGCTGTCAGAATACTGTCTTGCCGGTTTAAGCTGTCTGCCAAGACACGCAATTTTTTTTCGGCCTCTGCCGTCTGCGGCATCTCTTCTAACAGGTTGCCCAAGTTGATGTGGCCGTATTTGTAGGTCTGTGCCCCACTATTCAGCGGTTGTAGGAGTCCGAAAAGGAAAGCTAAAAGGATGTAGCGATGCATGTGTGCGAGTGCTTAAAAACTTGAGAGATGCGAAGTAGCGTTTGCTTTTTTTGCGCCGCAAAGGTAAAAAAATGCCGTTCGAAAAGGGCTTTGAGCCAAGAAGGCGGCCATGATCTTTATCGGGAGAGGGTTGGATCCATTTCCAGGGCCTTCTTTCGATACGCTTCGCCCTTCTGTTTGTCACCGGCCAAATAGAGGGCCGTCCCTAAGTCGAAAAGATAGCTGGCGTTATTAGGCGCCATGTCAACGGCTTTTTGAAACCAGGGAAGCGCCTCTTGTGCTTTTCCTTGCACGCCATGTGCCACGCCTAACAGGCGGGCCGTTTCCGCATCGGTATTATTTATTTCCCACGACTCCTTTAGCAACTGGATAGCCTTGTTCAGGTCGCCGCGCTTTTCTCCGAAGTATTTTCCAGCTTCGCGCAGCGCTAAGGCCAAGTTTTTGCGCAATCGCGGATCGTCGGGGGCTAATGCCACCGCCAGGCGATAGTCCTCAATAGCACCATCGTAATCTTGCAAGTAAAAGCGACACCCTCCCCGCGTGATGAGGGCATCCTTATAGTTGGAGTAAATGCTCAAGGCCCTGTCGGCATATTCAAACGAACGGCGAAACAGAGCAATGCGCTCCGAGGAGTCGCGCTCCGCTTGTGCTTTCTCGAAGAGCACGCCTCCGCAGGCGTTATTGATCTTCGCGCTGTTGATCGAAGTGTTGACGTCGGTAAAGAAGAGCCGCTCGTTGCTCTCCCAGACGGGATTGCGCAGGAGTGTTTTCGCCGAAAAAAGCGCTGCTATGGTTAAGGCAACGCCTAAGGTGAGCTTGTAGTTGGGCAACTTCGCCAGCAGGAAAGCCATTACCCAGCAGAACCCTACTGACGGCATAAAAGCAAAGCGCTCGCCCATGTTCGTGCCGATGGGAAAGACCACATTTGAGACGATACTGATGGTCAGCATATAGAACCAGATGCCGAAGCTGATGGGCTCGCGCTTGGAGATGCCGCGTAGGGCGACCCCGAAAAGAACCGAGTGAAGGAGAATGCTGGCCCATACGGCTCCGTCGGCAAAGGTTTTAATGCCTATATAGCGCGGATAGTAGTCGTGGGTGAGCGGATGCGGCCATAGCAATAGCTGCACGTACTTGCCTAATGTGAACAAGATGGTGGCGAGGCGCTCCGCTGCCGAAAACGGCACCCATTGTCCGTTTTCTATCTTCAGAAAGGGGTTGTTCATCAGCTCCAAGGGTGTTCCGCCAAACCGCCAATCCAAAATGTAGCCTCGTAGGACAAAAAAGACCGAGAAGCCTATCCACAGCGGCAAAGAGGCTCGCACAGCCGTTCGGACGCTTTGCCCGCGAAAAAACCACAGCGCTAACGGTACCACTACGACAAAAGTAGCGGCATTCTCCTTCGACATACAGGCTAAGAAAAACACTCCTCCGCTCAACACTGCCCACCCCCAATGCTGCGTGTCCACATATCGAACAGTAAGCCACAGCGCGCCCAAGCTGCCCAATAGTGCCGCTATCTCATCGCAACCCTTGATGTTGGCGACCACCTCGGTGTGGATGGGATGTGTAACGAACAGCAGGGTCGCTACCCATGCCACCAGATGCTTTAAACCGTGTGAGGCCAGCAACAGCAGCAGTACGCGGTACAACAGCACACAGGTCGCCGCATACACCAGCACCGTAAGCACGTGGTAGGGCAGGGCCCAAGCGCCAAATACTTCGTACATCACTGCAAATAGCACCGGCGTCAGCGGGCGATAGCGTCCTCCTGAGACAAGGGTTTCTTTGCCCTCCACCTTGAAGAAACCAAAGAAAGTGTCTTTGCTCAAGAGCCCTGGAATGCCCTGAATGCCTTGCGTAGTAAACATGTTGTCTGTGATGACGATAGCATCATCTTGCACAAAGCCATGCCGCAAGGTGTTGGCATACAGCAAAAAAGCCAGCACAAAAAATAACGCGCTGTGCAGGCGGTTGCGCAGAAAGAAGGCCGGTACCTGGGGCGGTGCTGCCGGGGAAGATCGCCTAAGAGAGCGTCCCTCTTTCTTCTCTGCTGATTTGCGCGCGGGTTTTGCCATATGGAGCGCTAAGTTAAGTTCCCACAGCAAAGAAAGGGAATAAGCTTCTAACCCATGTGGGCGGTTTACTGGGCGAGGTGGTGAGCGACGTAAAGCCAAAGGAGGCCGACAAGCATGAGGAATTTCACTTTTCGACTCGCCGCTGAAAAGTGGGTGCGGTGGATGGCGTGCCAGAGGCGTATTTCAATGAAACCAACCGGTATAACCAGCAGACCTACACCTGCTGCAAGCCACAGCCCAGATACGCCCTCTCGAGCGCTCCATGCCAGAAGCAATCCCAACGCAGCGAGGAATACCAGCCCAGTGGCGAAGGCCCATCGCCGGGCCGCGGCAGTGCCGTATCGGACGGCTAGGGTTTGACACCCGCAGGCAGCATCGCCTTCTACATCCTCTATATTCTTTATCTGCTCGCGCCAAAGGTTGGTCAAGAAAGCAAAGCATGCAAATGCCCATATCCATCCGATAGAACGCGTCCAATATGAGACCGGCTCTACGCCTACCGGCACCCACACCGAAGCGCCGCACAACACTGCTACCAACAGGTTGCCGAGCCCAGGCGTGCATTTTAGGCGTAGGGCGTATAAGGCCAACAGCCCATTGGCCAGGGCGAAGACGCCAATAGGCCACGATTTAGACAAAAAGGCGGCCGCCATTGCTGCGATTCCTATAGCTCCGCCTACTAAAGCGGCGTACCATTGCAGCGCTGCTCGATGAGATAGGTGGCGACCAATAGTGACGCGACGGGGTCGATTGATGGCATCTATGTTGCAGTCGCAGTAATCGTTGAGGAGGTAGCCCGCTGCTGCTGTAAGCGCCGTGGCTGCCGCCAACAAACCGATTTTCCAACCGCTAAAGACGGAGAAGGCGCCGGCGCGCTCCAACGCAGGGTATAGGATACCCAAGTATACTGCCATTTGAGCGGCGACTATGGTCAGCAGGTTTGGCCAACGGACGAGGCGGAGCAAGACCCGAACCTGCTGCCCGAGCGGCCTTTGCCCCCCCTTTTCCTCTTTCAGCGCAGGGATGCGGCGTATCCAATAATAGGGTTGCCGCTCGCAACGGGAAAGCACCTTAGGGAGGTCGGCGCGCAGGATCTGCCCAAAGAGGTAGGCATGCCCGTGGTTGTTGAGGTGGGCCCCGTCTCCGCTGTCACAGTCCTTCCGCAGCGAGTCGTCCCGATGGGCTAACAGCTCCCATACGTCGATGTAATGCGCTCCATATCGAGCCCTCATGGCTTCGCGCAGCTCCTGCTGGATGCACACCTGTTCGGGTGAAAAACAGCGCGGCTGAGGGCCAAAGAGCCATATGGGCACGCCTTGTTCTGCTGCTGCCCGCACTATGAGGTCGAAATTAGCTACTTGCTCTTTTACTCCGTAGAGCGCAGCAGCATCGTTGGAGGGCGCTTGCACGATGACGGCACTCGGCCTCAGGGCCAAGGCAGCCGTGATGTTGCGTTCCGGGTCGGGCAAGGGGCGCGCCGGCGGCGGGCGATGACCCGTTGGCAAGAGGTGAAACGTCTGTAGCCCGCCTACAGCCAAGTTGATGAGCTCCGCACCCGGGTGTAGCGTCTTCAAGTAGGCGCAGTAGCGATAGGCCCAAGCCATCTCGATGGGCTCAGCGCCGACGCCGGCAGCGGTAGAGGAACCAATCAGAGCGATCCGCAGTGGCGAGTTCATGATTGCAAGGGTGAAGTGCCAAAGGGCGCTAATCGCCAAAGAGCGAGATAGGCAGCTGTTCAACTTGTCGGCGATACTCTCGCCAAAGCCCCTCAAAAAAGGCCTGTGTGCGCGCTACTATATTGGCCACTGCTTTTTCGGCAGCTTCTATCGCCAGCAGTGCGGTAGCATTAGGCGCTCCAGGGGAGGCTTCCAAATAGCTGATGGCTCTGCTCAGCTGGGCATTGAGCGTGTTGGGATTGCGTTGGATGCCTTTGCCTTCCTTTTGGGGGAAGAAGTGTTCCTTCATCTGAGCAATGCTGTCGCGGAGCACTTTTCCGCGGTCTATTACGGCCTTCTTGAGGCTGTCGGGAGTGTTCGTCAGAGCAGCCTCTATCGTTTGAATGGTTTTTTCTGCCTTCTTAAGCCGTTCGTAAGTTTGCTTAGCGCGTTCGACGGTCGGATAAAAGCGGCGCAATGCTTCGGCCTGGGCGCGGCGCTGCTCGACAGAAAGGCCCAGCCGTGGGTCGTCGAGTACCGTCAGCTGCGTCGAGTCGGTGTAGTCCCGCCACCGAACCACCACTCGATACGTACCCGGTAGTATAGGTGGGCCGCCCCCTGACTCCAATCGGTCGGCATCCGGCTCGCGATTAGAGGGCATGTCTACACCCCGCGTATCCAAGCCCCAAGATATGTAGTTGAATCCCGTGTCGATATCGGCTTTCCAGCGGCGCAGCGTGTCGCCAGAAAGCGATAGGACGTATAGGGTGGCTTTTTCCTTCTTTTTGTCGGAAGCGCTGTTCTGCTTCGACAGCGAGTCTTGCCCATTCTCTTCCTTGGCGTCCGCCTTGCGCAGCAATTCGGGGCGAATCCACACAGGAAAGCGAGCGATAGGGCTTTTGTTGGGCGCCTCATATACAGCATCGGCAGCGAAGCGCGGGCCGTCGTAGGAGCGCTGGACAGTCAGATAGGCCGCTTGCGGCTTAGATACGTACAGCGGCCGTTGTTCGATCAGTCGGCGTGCCATGTCGCGCAGCGGCTCCAAGTTGTCCAATATCCAGATGCCGCGGCCAAACGTGCCCAAGATGAGATCGCCGTCGCGCGGGTGGATCTTCATGTCCTGCACCGGCATAGCCGGCAACCCGCCCGGTTTGCTGGGCAGCGGGCGTGGCCAAAGCACCCAAGTTTTGCCGTAGTTCAGGCTGTAGTAGAGCCCGTGGTCGGTACCTAAGAAGAGCAGCTCCGGCACTTCGAGGTCTTGCACTATCGACAGGCAGAAGGCGCCTACCGTCGTTGCGTCGACCAGTCGCTTCCACGTGCGGCCGTAATCAGTGGTATGGTACAAATACGGCGCCCAGTCGTTTTGGCGATAGTTGTTGACGACGACGAAGGCCTCGCCGGCATTTCGCGCAGAGACTTCGATGTGCGGTATCCAGGCGTTCTTGGGACAGCCGGGCAGGCGATCGGTTAGGTTTTGCCAGCTCTTCCCGCCGTCGCGGCTAATCTGCAAATTGCCGTCATCGGTGCCTACCCAAATGACGCCCGGCTCCACTGGGCTTGGAGCGATGCTTAGCAAGGTACAGTGATTTTCGGCACTGGTGACGTCGGGCGTGAGGCCACCCGATTGGAGCTGCTTTTGCTTAGTGGTATCGTTAGTGGTCAGGTCGGGCGACCGAAGCTCCCAAGTGTTGCCGTAGTCGGGCGAATAATGGAGAAATTGGCTGCCGTAGTAGATGCCGCCATCTCGGAAGGGATCTTGTGCTAGGGGCGCGTTCCAGTTGAAGCGCAACGGGATGCCCTCTGGGTGCAGGGGTTTGATGTATCGCCGAAGCCCGGTTTTTCGGTCTACGCGGTGCAGTTCGCCGCCCTGCGACATGGCGAAAAGGTAGCGAGCGTCGTCGCGTTGCGGCAAGACATCGAACCCGTCGCCGAAGAGTACCTCCTGCCAGTCGGCATTGCGGATGCCCCCATCGCGCCATACGGCAGATGGCCCTATCCAGGAACCGTTGTCTTGAAGCCCTCCATAGACGTTGTAAGGGATCTCGTTATCGATGTTGACGTGGTAAAACTGGCCAACGGGGATGTTTTCCGCATAGCGCCACGTACGCCCTCCGTCGTAGGTGATGTTTAGGCCGCCGTCGTTGCCGTTGATGATGTAGTTAGGGTCGTCGGGATGTATCCAAAAAGCGTGGTGGTCTAAGTGTATTTTCCATCCGATCCAGGTTTCAAAGGTTTTGCCTCCGTCTTCGCTGCGGTTAAGGAAGGTATGCAAGCTGTAGACGCGATTTTCGTTTTTGGGGTCTACATATATTTCCGCGTAGTAGAAAGGGCGCCCTCCGACGTTTTCAGAAGTGGTCTTCCGCCAGGTGCGCCCGCCGTTGTCGCTGCGGTACAGCGCGTTTTCCTTAGCTTCGATGAGGGCGTATACCACCTCGGGTTTACTGCGGGCAACGGCGATGCCGATGCGGCCCAACTCGCCTTTGGGAAGGCCGTCTTGTTCGGTACGCTTCTCCCACGTCTCGCCGCCATCGTAAGAGACGTAGAGGCCGGAGCCAGGGCCTCCCGACCGGAAGAACCAGGGCCAACGCTGGTATTCCCACATAGCGGCAAAGAGCTTGTTGGGGTTGCTCGGATCGACAACCAGCTCTGCGCACCCCGTCAGGCCGTTGACGAATAGGACGCGCCGCCAAGAGCGCCCGCCGTCGGTGCTCTTGTATACGCCGCGCTCTTCGGTGGGGCCAAAGGGCGAACCTAAAGCCGCCACCCAAACGATGTTGGGATTGTCGCGGTGTAGCACTACGCGATGGATAGCCCGAGTGCCCTCTAAGCCCATGTGCTGCCAAGTGCGGCCGCCGTCTTCCGATTTGAAGATGCCGACGCCAAAATTTTGCGAATTGCGCGGGTTGCCCTCACCGGTGCCCACCCATATGAGGTCGGGATTGTGCGGGTGAATAGCAATAGCGCCAATACTTTGCGTAGGCGCTGCATCGAAGATGGGTTCCCATCGGGTGCCCCCGCTACGGCTGCGCCATACGCCGCCCGACGCCGCACCGGCATAGATGATGCGAGGGTTTGTCGGATCGCAGGCTATAGCGGTAATTCGACCCGACATGGTGCCGGGACCTATGTTGCGCCACGAAAGAGCCCGCAGATGGTCGTTCGTTTGCCCCAAAAGGGAGGAAAGGGCCCCCCACCACATAGCCCAAAGGTAAATATATCGCTTCAGAGACGAGGTAAAAGAATACATAACCAATATGCGCATGAAGAAAGGTAGAGCGGCTAAAATAAGAGCTCACCGCGCTTGAGCGCAATAAAATGCCGTCGGTAGAAGGTGTTTCTCAACCAAAGCCTAAATAAGGAAGGTGTTTAGAAATAGGACAGGCCACTCCTCGCTACGACCTGCCGTCGGCTACGGAGTGCCATCGGGAGCTCTTCTTTGTTACTACCTTTGCTGGACGAACCATGACGCAACGCGAACGCATTGAACTGCTCGCTGAATTAGGTAGGTACCTCAGCGAGCCGGCTAACGCAGAGCTGGAAGCCGTCGTACAACAGGCATATATCGCCAATCGCTGGTTTACACCGGACAATATCCGCTGTGCCTTGCGCGCTATTGCGGAGACTTTCCTCCAGGAAGAACGCCTAAGCGAATGGGCTGGTCGCTACGCTTTCGCCCATAGCGCTCATCCGCCTAAGAGCGTGGGCATCGTCATGGCGGGCAATATCCCTTTAGTGGGTTTCCACGACTGGCTCTGTGTCTTTGTCGCCGGCTATCGAGCCTTAGTGAAAATGTCGGAGAAAGACCGGGTGTTGTTGCCCTTCTTGGTCAAAAAATTAGGCGAATGGGTGTTTGACAGCTGGGAGTACACGGTTTTTTTGGACGAATACGAGCGGCTGAGAAATTTCGACGCCGTCATCGCTACGGGCAGCAACAACACTGCCCGCTATTTCGAACAGTACTTCGGGCGGTACCCGCACATCATCCGGCGCCACCGCAACAGCGTCGCCGTGCTTACCGGATACGAGAGTGACGACGAACTGCGTGCGTTAGGCCGCGACATCTTTACCTATTTCGGCTTGGGATGCCGAAGTGTGTCCAAACTGTACGTTCCTTACGGCTATCGGTTCGACCACCTTCTGGATATCTTGGCAGAGCACCGAGACCTCATCCTACACGACAAATACAAAAACAACTACGACTACAACCTAGCGCTGTTTCTGCTCAACGACATTGCGCATTACAATAATGGTTGCATCCTCCTGCGCGAGGAGAGCAGCTTGCAGTCGCGCATCGCCTCGCTACACTACGAGTACTACGACAACTTGTTCGACTTAGACGAATTGCTCAGCCGCGTGCGCGAGGGTATCCAATGCGTCGTCAGCAAGGTACAGCTGCGCGATTTTCGCTCACTTCCTTTTGGCAAGAGCCAGGAACCGGCCTTAGACGACTATGCCGACGGGGTTGATACTATGGCTTTTTTAGCGGCCTTACACTAATTTTTTCTTCTTGCCATGCGCTTCGACATCATCGCAGTAGTGCCCGAATTATTGGAGAGCCCGCTGCAGCACTCCATCTTGAAGCGAGCGCAGGAGCGCCAGCTGCTTCAGGTGCACGTGCACGCCTTGCGCGAATACGGCATAGGGCGGCATCGGCAGATAGACGACTACCCCTTCGGCGGCGGAGCGGGTATGGTGTTGCGCCCCGAACCCTTAGCGGCGTGTATTCGACAGCTGCAGTCCGAGCGCTCTTACGACGAAGTGATCTACCTGACACCCGATGGAACGGTGCTCGACCAAGCCCTATGTAATCGGCTGTCTTTGAAAGAAAACTTGCTCTTAGTGTGCGGACACTACAAGGGCATCGATGAACGCATCCGTCAGCACTTCATCACGCTGGACATCAGTATCGGCGACTACGTCCTCTCCGGAGGCGAGCTGGCAGCCGCCGTGCTCGTCGACGCCGTAGGGCGCCTCATCCCGGGAGTGCTCAACGACGAAACCTCCGCCTTGTTCGACAGCTTTCAAGATGGGCTGTTGGCGCCGCCCATATATACACGCCCGGCCGTCTGGGAAGGGATGGCCGTACCCGAAGTCTTGCTCTCTGGGCACGAAAAGCGCATCGAGGAGTGGCGCTACGACCAGAGCATAGCGCGCACGCGCGAACGCCGCCCCGACCTGTATGCCCGCTGGGAGACCACGTAGGCCCAAAAGAATATTGTCCAGAGCATGTGACCAGCAATGTCTGCAAGAACCGTCTCTATCCTCCTCGGCCCCGATTGCGACCTCGAGGCGATTGCTCTAAGAGGAACGCTCGAATACTTGGGTTTTGTAGTCGCACTGCGGCCAATCGGAAGACCGTGGGATCTGATAAACGTCCTGAAAGGCGATAAGCAGACGAAAATATCCGATATCCTCGTGTTCTGTTTTCATGGAAAGCGCGGCCGATTGGTTGTGCCCAAATTGGCGCCCGACATATACGAAGTCGATGAGCCCAGGAGCGACTTCAGCGCTCAGGATATTGCTCGATATGCGGCGTTTGACGGACAAGACATCATCGCCACCGGCTGCACATTAGGCCATCGGGCTATGGCCAGTAGCTTTCTGCAAGCAAATGCCAGGACCTTCATTGGACCGATAAAATACCCCGACGGGAATGCGGTGCTCTTTTTCGCAACGGCGCTTTTCTACTACCTAAGCCGAGGTGAGGACTATTTTGCCGCATTCGAAAAAGCCAAAAACGCGGACAGCAACGCGCAACAGTTCAAACTGTACGATAGGCAGTCGTTGCGTCGATGAAAGGGTATTGGTCCAATATGGCGAGGGAGCCGATTTTCACCCGATGGCGATGTGCAAGGAGGCATCCGCCATTTTTGGGGCACTACCTATTGCGGCCGACTAACCACTTGCACGCTTTGGCGAAGGCGGGCGGCTTTCTCGAGTACCGCTATTATTGTGGGAGCCGTCACGGTGATATGGCCCATCTTGCGAAAGGGCGCTGTCAGCTGTTTGCCGTACAGGTGCACGTAGACGCCGGGTTCGCTTAGGCACGTCTCTACGCCCAAGTAATGGGCTGGGCCGCGGCAGTCGGGTGCACCCAACACGTTGAGCATGGCCGCTGGTGTGCGCAGCGAGGTGTCGCCCAACGGCAGGTCTAAGATGGCCCGCAAGTGTTGTTGGAACTGGCTAGTGACATTGGCCTCGATCGTGCAGTGCCCGCTGTTGTGCGGACGCGGTGCCACTTCGTTGACCAGCAGTCGCCCGTCCTTCGTCAAAAACATTTCTACGGCCAACAGGCCACACAGGTCGAAGGCGCGAATGACGCGCTCGGCTAACGCTTCTGCTTCGGCAGTCTCCATTGGCGACAGGCGCGCAGGGCATAACAGCATCTCCACCAAGTTGGCTTCCGGATGAAAGTCCATCTCCACAGGAGGGAAGACGGCCACCTCATCGCTCGCGCTGCGCGCTGCCAAAACGGCTATTTCGGCCCGGATGTCGACCAGTTCCTCTGCCAGACACGGTCCCGAGAGCATTTTTTCCGCCACATCCTTAGGCGTGCGCAGTATCGCTACGCCGCGCCCATCGTAGCCCGCCGTGCGCGTTTTTTGCACCAAGGGCAATGGCCGGCGTCCGCTTTCTATTGCCTGACGCAGCGCGTCCTCGTCGTCGAAGATCTCGAAGGGAGCTGTTGGAATACCCTGTTCGGCAAAGAACGCTTTCTGTCGGCCTTTGTCTTGGATAAGCTCTATTGCTCGGGGAGCGGGGTGCACGGTCTTTCCCGCCTGTTCCAAAGCGTACAAGGCTGAGACGTTGACCTGTTCGATTTCCACTGTCAACAGATCGACTTCTTGACCGAAGCGCCACACGGTGTCGTAGTCGCGAAAGTCGCCCACTGCGAAACGATGGCACAGATGTGCTGCAGGAGCCTGGGGTGTGGGGTCAAGTACAGAGACGTGAAGATGCCAGTCGGCGGCCGCCTGGCAAAGCATCTTTCCCAACTGGCCACCGCCCAGGATGCCAATTCTTCTTTGCAGGTCAAACATGCGGCAAAGGTAGATCTTTACCGAGGTAGCTGCGCGCACACCATCCGGTCGGCACCACAGAGGTCTTGCGCTAAGGTAACCTGTTCAAAGGCCATCTGCCCCAGCAAGGCGACCACATCGCGGGCGTGAAACGCGCTGCATTCAAAGAACAGGGCGCCGCCAGGGAGTAATTTTTCTAAGGCAAACTGGGCAATAGCGCGGTAAAAAAGGAGGGGATCGTCGCTGTCAACGAATAACGCCTCGGGAGGCTCGTAGTTCAAGACGTGCTCGGGCATGTGGTGGCGCTCCTGGGAGAGGACGTAGGGCGGGTTGCTAATGATGAGGTCGAGGGCAGGCAGGTCGTTGGGCAAGGTCTGCGGCCGCAAAATGTCGGCCTTCCAAAAGGTAAAATCACCTGTGGGCAGCAGGCGCCGCGCGTTTTCCACAGCTATGGCGAGCGCCGCTGGACTTTTCTCGATGCCCAACAGGCGAAGGTCGGGGCGCCGATGCTTGAGCGCAATGCCGATGCAGCCGCTGCCTAAGCCAATATCTAAGGCGGTAGGACTGGCCTTGGGCCGCCCGTTGAGCCAGCGCAGGGCCCAAGCGACGAGCTCTTCGGTCTCCTGCCTGGGGATGAGCACACTGGAATCGACGCGAAACTTTAGGCCAAAGAAGTCGGCCATTCCCAAAACGTATTGCACGGGCTCGCCAACTAAGAGCCGCTCCCGGATACAGGCCAGACGCTGCATCTGCTCTGGGGAGAGAGCGCCCTGCGAAGGATGCCGGCAGCCCAAGGCGTTGGCAAAGACGATACGGGCTATGCTGCGCGCCTCAACAGACCCGTATCGAGGCGTCAGGTCGCGGACAAGGGACTCGAAATGCATAACCGGGCACACTCAGCAGTGCCGGTAAAGATACGCTCAGTGCACTCGAGCATATCGCATACTTTTGTAGAAAGATGAATCCTTTTGCTAAGTACTTCGAACAAAACCGGCTGCTGTGGGATGCGCGTCTGCCGATACATCTGCGATCGGCCTTTTATGACGTGGACGCATGGAAGCGCTCCGGAGGCATCAGCCTCAGCGACATCGAGCGGCAAGCGCTAGGTGATGTGCGCGACAAGTCGCTGCTGCACCTACAGTGCCACTTTGGGCAAGATACCCTCTCTTGGGCGAGGTTGGGTGCTCGCGTCACCGGTTGCGATTTTTCTGAACCCGCTATAGCTATGGCGCGCCAATTGGCGGAGGAACTGTCTCTTCCCGCCACTTTTGTGTGTTGTTCGGTCTACGACTTGCCGCAACACTTGACTGGCCAATTCGACATCGTCTTCACTTCCTATGGGGTCTTGTCTTGGCTGCCGGACTTGACCGCTTGGGCCGGGGTGATAGCGCATTTTCTCAAGCCCGGTGGCGTGTTTTATATAGCGGAGTTCCATCCCGTGCTTTGGATGCTCGACGAAAACATGGAGCGGCTGAAATATCCGTACAGCAATACTGGGCCTATAGAAAGCGACGTAGAGCACTCGTACGCTGATCCTTCGGTGCAGCTTCCGGGGCGCGAATACACCTGGAACCACGCTCTAAGCGAGGTAGTGATGCCGCTGCTGCAGCGCGGCTTGCGATTGGAGCACTTCGAGGAGTATCCCTACTCGCCGTTTGACTGCTTTCCCAACAGCGTGCGCGGCGAGGACGGCTTTTTCCGACTTCGAGGGATGGAAGGCAAGGTGCCAATGGTGTTTGCCCTGTACATGCGAAAAGAGTAGCCCTGTGTTTCTCGCACACAGAGGCCGGGCTCCGCCGTATCTGCGTCACGCCAGCTCGACGATGGTTACCCCATCGCCTCCCAGTTCGGGTTCGGGGTGGTAGGTGCGCGCAATGTGGCGGCCGTATTCGCGCAGTTTTTCCTTGACGACGCGCCGCAGCACGCCCACGCCTTTCCCGTGTAGGATGCGCAAGGTGGAAGCGTTGGCCAGCAGCGCACTGTCTACGAATTGCTCCAATACCCGCATGGCCTCGTCGGGCGTCATGCCGCGGATGTCGATCTTGTTTTCAAAAGCAGCATTTTTTCGAACATCAGTGCTCACCCCCGCCTTAGGTGTCAAGGTCGGCGGGGCCACCGGCAATAGGTCGCGTAGGCGAACGACGACGGTGAGCCCGCCCATAGAAACCCGAGCCTTATCATCTTCGATGGCCTCGATGCGACCCGTAGCGCCGCCCGACCGCAGCCGGGCGTAGTCGCCCACCTGGAGAGCTTTAGGCGCAGCCGCCGGCTTTTTCTCTTCCAACTGAACCACTTCGGCGTAGATGTCGTCGATCTGCCGGATGGTTTCAGCGCGCGCTTGGCGCAATTGTTGAGCAAGTTGCTGCGCGCGCTCTAAGTTTCTCTCTTCGCGCAGCTGTCGGATAAGCTTTTCCACCTCTCGGCTGGCATGGGCACTGCTGCGCAGCTCAAGCTCTTTCTGGTCGAGCTTGAGTCGCTTGCGCCGCAATTCCAGCTCGTGGTGCATGCTTTCGTAAGTCTTAATGAGGCGGTCGAGGTGCTGTTCTTTCTCCTGTAAGCTGCGCAAGAGTTCCTCGACTTCTTGCTTTTCGCGCTGCAGCTCAATGAGTAGGTCGTCGACGGCAGTCTCGCTGCCGGTGCGCTTTCGGGCATAGTTGATGACGTGCTTGGGCAGGCCGCTCTTGGCGGCAATCTCGAAGGCATAGCTGCTGCCTGGGCGACCCACCTTGAGCTCGTATGTGGGTGAGAGGGTATCCTTGTCGAAGTGCATGCACCCGTTTAGAATGCCCCGGTGCCGGAAAGCAAAGACTTTCAAGTTGGAATAGTGCGTGGTGATGACAGCGTACACGCCTTTTCGGTAGAGCTCTTGGAGAATGGCTTCAGCGATGGCTCCGCCGGGCTTAGGGTCTGTGCCGCTGCCCATCTCGTCGATAAGCACTAATGTGTTGGGCGTAGCGCGCTCGATGAATCGACGGGCGTTTTGCAGGCGCGAGGAATAGGTGCTGAGCCCGTCATCTAAGCTCTGCTGGTCGCCGATGTCGGCAAATATCTGTTCGAAGATGCCCAGCTCGCTCAACTCGTGTACCGGCACCAGCAGGCCGCTCTGCACCATGAGCTGGAGGAGCCCTATCGACTTCATAGCGACGGACTTGCCCCCTGCATTGGGGCCTGAGAGGACCAAGATGTGGTTTTCGGGATGGAGCCGCAGCTCAAAGGGCACCGTCTTTTGTCCGGCTGCCTTGTTTTTCAAATACAGCAGCGGGTGGTAGCCTTTCCGGATGCCGATGATCGGCTTGGGGCGCAATATGGGCATGTTGGCCCGCATTTCTACGGCCAAGAGCGCTTTTGCCTGAATGACCTCTAAGCGCACCAGCGCCGCCTGATATTCGCCCAGCAAGTCGCCGTAGGGGCGGATGTGCTGGCTGAGTCGGCGCAGGATGCGGAAGATTTCGCGGCGCTCCTCGGCTTCTAAGTCGAAGAGGTCGTTGTTGATCTCGATGATGGGCTCAGGTTCGATGAAGACCGTGCGGCCCGTGTCGCTCTCGTCGTGGAGGATGCCTCGGATCTTGCGCCGATGTTCAGCCGGTACGGCCAAGACGCGCCGCCCATTGCGGATGCTCTCGGGGGCGTCGGAGAGCCAACTCTTGCTGCGGTATTCGGCGACGAGTTGGCGAAAGCGCGCGTCCAGCTCTCGGGCTTTTTGCTGCTGTTCGCGTCGGATGCGCACCAACTCGGGCGAAGCGTCGGGGCGCAGCTCTCCCTTTTCATCGAACACCTCGTCGATGGCGCGCATCAGCGCTTCTTCCATGGGCAGTTGGCTCAAAGGAGCGTACAACTTGGGATAAATCTCTTTCCTTACGCCGGCGAAAAACCGAAACACGTCGCGCATCAGCACTAAGACGCGCCGGAGGTTTTGAAAGGTCTCTAAGGGAAGCGTGTAGTCGGGGATTGCCAGCAGACGCACGGCAGGGCGCAGGTCGGAGAAGGTTTCCAACGGCAGGCGCTCGTTTTTTTCCAACAGCAGCTTGCACTCGCGCACTTCTCGCAAAGCCGCATCGATGCGCTCGAAATCGAGTGCGGGAGCGATGCGTTGTACCGCTTCTACTCCCATGGGCGTCAGCGTATGCCGCTCCAAGAGGGCTATGATACGGTCAAATTCGAGCTTGTGCGGCACATCGTGCGGCTCAAAGCAGATACTCTTCTCTTCCATTGCTGCAAAGGTACGCTAGGGAGGAGGATGCGGAAGAAACTCGCTGGACTTATAGGTGAGGGCACTTTAACGCAGACCCAGACAACTTTAACGTTTTCATAAGCCTAGGTAGATGTACGACGACAATATTTTTGACATGAATAAAACAAAAAAAGTTCATTATGAAAGCACGATTACTTTTCTATTTGTTCCTTGTTCTGGTCGCTGGACGCTCCTTTGCTCAAGGGGACGGCTCCTTGGACCCTACGTATGGCGCTAACGGCCGCGTGCAGTTGCCGTTAACGGATTTCGATTTTTCAGGATTTTACTTAGCGCTCGACAGCAAAGAGCGCGCGGTGGTGTGCGGCTCAGTGTCCGCGGCCTTTTTTGCGGCGCGCCTGCTGCCCAATGGGCAGCCCGATGCCACCTTTGGCGGCGGCGGAGTAGCAGTCGGAGTAGCAGAAGACAACTTAGCTCAGGATGCACAGGCGGCGCTGGCCTTGCCTGGAAACCGAACGCTTATAGTGGTGAATGCCTATGGACAAGACTCTATCGACGAAACCCGCCTCATCGTTCTGAACGAAGCGGGGCAGATCGATACGACCTTCGGCAACGGAGGTATCGCGCGCTTCGACTTCAACCCTGGCCTCGGTGAAGAGTATTTCAGTTCAGCTGTTCTTCTGCCCGACGCAAAGATTCTTTTGGTAGGCTACACGGTTTCTTCAACTACAGATAATCCTAGAGGTATCGTTGTGCGGCTAAATCCCGATGGTTCTTTGGATGCCACTTTCGCCAATAATGGCCGCTACGAAGCGCCAACCCTGCTGTTCATCAGTCTGTTTTCACGCGCTGCAGTCCAACCGGATGGCAAGATAGTCCTCATAGGCGCTACTTTAGACTTAGCGACTCAGAACTTGATAGGGTTGTTGTTGCGCCTTAACAGTGACGGACAGCCCGACGTGACGTTCGGCACAGCGGGCGTGCTGCGCTTAAGTGCGTTAAGCAGTCAGCTTAACTTCCCGGTAGACATAGCGCCAACCTCCGATGGCAAGTGGGTGATATTCGGTACGGATTTTCCGACGTTTGAGAAGAGCTCTGTAGCTCGGCTCAATGCTAACGGCGGCATAGACAACGCTTTTGGAAGCAATGGCGTCTTTGAACTGCCGTCTTCTGGCTTCGTAAGCCTTATTCCTGCGCGATGTCTGGTGGCGCCCGATGGACGTATTTTGGCCATTGTAACGGCCATAATCGATACTACTCGAGCGACCTCTTTGCTGGCCCGCATAACAAAAGAAGGGCAGTTGGACACTTCATTTGGTGATGGCGGTGTTGTGTCGGAGCCGGTAAATCACTTCCCAGCAGACATGGCGCTTCAGGCGGATGGCAAGATTCTTGTCAGTGGAATTTATGAGGAATTAGGCGAAGATTTTGGCGCTTTCGTCTACCGCTATAGCAACACTGTGGTCAGTACGCGGGCGGAAATGCTTTTCTCTGAGCAAGTTCAGGTAAATCCCAATCCCATACGCGATCGGGCTGCGGTGCAGTTCGATCTGGATGCGCCCAAGCGCTTGCAGATCGAGTTAGTTGACGCTTCTGGGCGCACGTGTGCCGTCATATCATCTCTGCGGCAGTGGGAGGCCGGCCCTCACACAGTGATGTTTAGCCTTCCGGAGCAGTTGAGCGCCGGCTGGTATGGGCTTCGCTTCTGCGATGAAGCGGGGCAAACGCAAATAAAAGCCGTCTTGGTAGTGCCGCGCTAATCCCTTTACGCGGCAATGGGACAACGCAATGGAGTCATCTCGACCTTTCGAGGTGGCTCGTTGTATTTTTTGAGGGAGGGTAAAAAGTGATGTTCGGTTTTTCTCTTCCTGGGGATAAATGTCCCGAGGTCGTAGATGCATTAGGGTGCGAGGGCTATCTATGTTGGGCTTTTCTGAAATCCTATGATACGAGAAGAAGAAGATGGGGAGTGTCAACTGTCGAGGTTTTCCCTTTTTTATCTATTCTATCCCTGCCGCGGTGTCGGCTGGGCGCGTTTTTTGTTGGCTTCAGAGAGGCCCAATCTGGGCGGATCGGCGTGTCGCTTACCCTCCTAGCCTTGGAGAAGCCATGGCATTTATTTCCCTTGTAACCGGCACCGACACCTCTGTCATAAGGGTGTCATGCCCTTGCGGCGAGAAACGGAGCACTCTGCTCACAACCAGCGCTGCCAGGGCTTCCAACTGGCGGGTACCAAGTAGAAGTGTTGCTTTTGGCGCACGGCCGTGTCAAAAAAGGCGAAGCCCAATTCAAAACAGTCGATGGTGAGCCGAACGCGCGGGTGGTTTTGAACGGTTTTCCAGGCGCTGTCCATTTCTGCGGAGTGGTGGATATCGTCGAAGACAAAGACGGCTTTCTCAGTAGCAAAGGGCAGGCACTGTTCGAAATACGACAGGGTGGGTGCTGCGCGGTGGTGGCCGTCAAAGAAGGCCAAATCTACCGCCCGAAGGGCGCGCAGGGCTTCGCTAAGAGTTTGGTGAAAGGGTCCGCTTAGGATATGCACTTTAGCGCTTAGTCCTATCATGTCCAGATGAGTATGTGCTATTTGGGCACAGGTAGGGCATCCCTCGAGCGATATAAAGCGGGCTGGAGCGCTGCTGGCAGCGGCTAAATAAGCGGTGCCGATACCTATAGAGGAGCCCAGTTCCAGCATGTGACGTGGGCGCAACCACTGCACCGTTCGGAACAGCCAGCGTCCTTGCAACGGCGTGCTGGCGACGCGAGTAGCGAGATGCCGCAGCGATACGCGCCGGTACACAGGATGAATGCCCTCTGCAGCGCCAAAATCCTCTATGTCAACGGCCAAAGGGCTGAAGCGTACTTGTCGGCGCAGGGCCTCTATGTCTTCGAAAACGTAGAACGGCCGCCTGTCTTCCAATACGGCTTGGGCCCAACTGAAGGCCAATGGGCTGTGCACGCGATACAGTGTTTGGGCGCGTTTCCAGAAACGTCCCCATGCCCACCCTCGGTAGAGCATATTCGACAGGTAAGAGTGAGGAGAGTGCACCATCCAGCAGTTGTGCTCAGGGAACTACCACCGTGCGCGCCACTGCAGTGCCCGCGTCTGTGTAGAAAACCAAGGCATACAGGCCAGCGCGCAGCGCGCCCACTTCAAGCGCAGTCGTTTCCTGCCCAGCGGGTTTTACCGCCTCGGCGCATTGTCGGCTCAACGCGTCGAACAACACCAGCCGGCCAGCCACCTCAGGCAGCGCAGTCACCCACAGCTGGGAGCCGCGCAGCGGATTGGGATATACTCTCATCTCTGCAGTGCCGTTCAGGTCGGCAGTAGAAGTGGGATCGAGCCCCTGAGGTATGGGTACAAAGTAGTCTAAGTACAGGCGGTATTCGCTCGGCCCTAACGGCAATGTTACGTTGGTATTAGTCACCTCCATGGGTGTGCCGGTGTAGTATTCGTACCACGTACCCGGATGCTGAAAGTTTAAGGAGGCGGTCGTATTCGTTACGCCCACGTTGGCTACTACCACGGCGTTACCCGAAGGGCTATTGAGGTAAATCGTCCGCACTGGGCCGCTACTGAGGTTAATTTGGGCATTGTCGGTTTCGAAAACCTCCTGCGAGGTGCGCAAATGCAATAGAGCTGCCGTCACGTCGTGAAGCCGACGCCGAGCCGGGTCGTTGTAGAAGTCCCATCGGATGGGCTTGGGCTCTAAGCGACAGTTGTTGTTGACCGTACCGTCGGGACAGTAGTTAATGGAAAAGTCGTATCCCAACTCGCCAAACTGCCACAACATCTTGGGGCCGGGAACGGTGTAGAGCAGATTAGCCAACATTTCGATTCGGCGCAAGGCTACGGCAAGGGTTCGCACGTTGTGCGCGGTGTTAGCCGTATTGCCATAAGTGAGGCATTCGTAGGCAATGCGCTCCTCGTCATGGCTTTCCATGTAGCCGATGAGGTGCGGAACGCTCCAGTCGCGCTGCCGGTGCCACACGCCGCGCAAGTCAGCGTTGATGCCGCTGCTGAAGCCTAAGCCCACCTCTTTGTAGGGCCAATGCATATTGCCCCAAAGCATCATGCCGTACTGAGCCAACTCCTTCTCTTCGGCATTTTCCGCAAAGTGTTCCAAGATGACGTATGCCTTGGGCCGAATGCTCCAGATGTAATCGGCGTAGTCCTTCAAGATGGCCACGCGAGAGGCATCGTATTGTCCCCAGGCAGCGGTATTGCCCAAGGTGTTCTTTTGAGTAAAGCCTTTGGAAAGGTCGAAGCGGAAGCCATCTATGTTGAACTCCTCTAACCAGTATTTGAGGCAATTTTTGACGTATATTTTGGTTAGCGCGCTCTCGTGGTTGAAGTCGTAGAAGACGTTGAAGTCGTGTTTAGGTATGGGGTTTAGCCATGGGTTGTTGGGAGCCGGTCTGTTGTTGGCGGCATCCCAGTATAGGCGCGCCAGGGGGCTGGCTCCAGTGGCGTGGTTAAAGACCACGTCGACGATGACGGCTATATCGCGCTTGTGGCATTCGTCGACAAAGCGCTTGAAGGCTTCGGCTGTGCCGTAGTACTTATCCAGCGCCTTGTGAAAAGCTGGGTTATAGCCCCAGCTGATATTGCCGTCGAACTCGTTGATGGGCATCAGCTCAATGGCATTTACACCTAAGCGCTGTAGGTATTTGAGCGTATCCAACAGGGTAGGGTAGTGGTGGCGCTCTAAGAAGTCGCGCAGGAGGAGTTCGTAGATAACTAAATCGGTCTTTTTGGGGGGGACGAAGTGAGGCACTTCCCAGGGATAGGGCGTTTGGTCGGTTTGAAATACCGACACAATACCCGAGGTTTTACCGGTAGGGTAGGGTGGAAGGTCGGGGTAAGTCAGCGGTGGGATGTAGGGGTCATTCCATGGGTCGAGCACCAGGGTGCTGAGTGGGTCTGCGATGCGGAGGGTACCGTCCACCAAGTACTGAAAGCGGTAGGGTTGTTTAGGTGTTAGGTTCGAGAGTTCGATCCACCAGATATTTCCTAAGGCATTTCGCTTCAGTTGGTAGGCATCGGAAGGTGTCCAATCGTTGAAGTCGCCGATGAGGTGGATCACCTGTTTTCCGGGAGCATAGAGTTGGAGGCGTACCGTTTGGGCGTCGATGTAGTTGATGCCGTATTGCGTGCCGGCCGGCGGGTTTTCGGACGCCTGCGGCAGCGGCGCGATGTACATGAAGCGGGCCGTATCGGACTGCGTGCCGGCTTCGGCCACAAAGGCGACGGTGTGGACGCCGGAGCCAGCCGTCAGAGAGGTCTCTAAGAGCGTTCCAGTGGCGCTGGCCACCAGCACGTCGTTGTCGTATAGGCGCAGTTGAGCGGTTTGTGAAGCCGCTGCGCGCACCGTCAAGCGGCTACCTGCAGTGGTGAGCACCGGACTGGTGGACGGTACCAGCAGCGCCGTCTGCAGCCCCATATTGTCGGGATAGACGGGATAAAAAATGTCGCTGCCGTCGGTGGCGCGCCCTACTATGCTGCCGTTGGCGTTGCGGAACACAAAGGCCAACCGGAGCACCTGTTCTCCAGGGGGTATGCCAAAAAAGGTGCGGATATTAAATGTTTTCGTCCACAAATTCGGTCCAGCTGGTTGCATGAGCCCCACTGGGTCTGCTATTCCCCAAGTCGTCTTCACGTATCGCCAGTCGTTGGGCGAAGTGCTTTGGCTGGTGATGACGCCCATGTGCGCGTAGACGGGGGCTACCCCTACCAGAGCGCCGTTCCCTTGCGTGGCGTCGTAGGTAATCGTCACGTCGTCGTCGACTCTTGGAAACACAGGTAAGCAGGAGACCTGTGCCTGAAGCGTTGAGCAGGAGGAAAGACCCAATAAGGCGAACACCGCCCTTCTAAGGCGGCGCTGGAGAGCAGGAAAGATGGAAGGCATAGTAGTCTGTTTTTGCACAGAAAATTAACTGGTGTGGAACAACATTTCACAAAAGCAGCCTCATAGCGACGGTATAGGGCTCAGCGTTTCCACACGATATGGGCAAAAATAGGGCGTCTAAACCACATAGTGAGCAGCTGAGCGCATTTGGGGTATCTGCTGCGAGGCAATTTAGAGCATTTTTAAGAGGGCTACGGCATTGTCCAGCGCACTACTTTTGCGGCTCCTATGTTTCCCAAGCGTCCGCTTATTCTGGTATCTAAAAGTCCGCGCCGCCGCCAGCTGTTGCAGGAGGCCGGATTTGCGTTCGAGGTTCATCATTTGGAGGTAAATGAGGACTTTTCATCGGACATGCCTGTGGAGGCAGTGGCCGAGCATTTGGCGCAGCGCAAGGCGCATGCGGGGCGGTCGCTTATCCGAGCCGATGAGATAGTGCTGTCGGCGGACTCGGTGGTCATATGCTGTGGGCGCATCTACAACAAACCGGCGGACTACGACGAGGCCTTTGAGATGCTGCGCCAGCTGTCGGGCATGCAGCACACCGTCATCACGGGGGTATGTTTGCTGGCTGCAGAGAAGGAGCGTTCCTTTTCTGAGGCGTCTGAGGTGTTTTTCGAGCCGTTGACGGATGCGGAGATCGACTTTTATATCCGCCATTATCGCCCCTTCGACAAAGCTGGGGCCTATGGGGTGCAAGAGTGGATTGGGCTGTGCAAGATTCGCCGCATCGAAGGCTCGTACGCCAACGTGATGGGCCTGCCCGTACACCGCGTATACGCCGAGCTACAGGCTTTTTGAGCGATGGCGCGCATTGTGCTGACTGTGACCAACGATTTGAGCTGTGATCAGCGGATGCACCGTATTGCTGCGGCATTAGCTAGGGCCGGCCATCAGGTCGCGCTCATCGGTCGCCAGTTGCCGGAGTCGATGCCGTTGTCGGAGCGTAGCTACGAACAGCAGCGCATTCGGTGTCGGTTTCGAAAGGGTTTTGGCTTTTACGCGGAGTACAACATACGGCTGTGGTGGCGCCTCTGCTGCATGCCGATGGATGCCGTCGGGGCGGCCGATGTGGATACGCTGTTGGCAGCCTGTTTGGCGGCGCAACTGCGGCGGAAGCCACTGGTTTTTGATGCGCACGAATACTTTAGCGAGGTGCCTGAGGTAGTTGGGCGCCCGTTGGTGCGCTGGTGTTGGGAGCTGATTGCCCGTCTCTGCGTGCCCATGAGTCGGCAGGCGTATACGGTCGGCCCAGCACTCGCTGCCATCTTTTCGGAAAGATACGGTGTGTCTTTTGGCGTAGTGCGCAATATGCCGCAGGCAGCTGCTCGGCCTGCTGAAAGGCCCTCGCCGCCGCCTTATGTGTTGCTGTATCAGGGGGCGCTCAACGAAGGGCGCGGGATAGAATACCTGTTAGAGGCTATGCTTCATCTGCCTGACTGTGTGCTTTGGCTGGCGGGCGAAGGGGATCTGTCGGCCGCGCTTCGCCAACAGGCGGCCCAGCACCAGTTAGGTGGACGCGTCCGCTTTTTAGGGCGCTTAGACCCTGCAGCATTGCGCCAACTGACACCACAGGCTTGGTTGGGGCTCAACTTGTTCGAACAGAAGGGCCTCAACTACTACTACTCGCTGGCCAATAAATTCTTCGACTACGTTCAGGCAGGCGTTCCCGTATTGACTATGAACTTTCCCGAATACCGAGCCATGCAATTGCAGTACGAGGTGGCACTGCTATTAGACACTTTGAGTACAGAAGCCGTTGTGGCTGCGGTAAAACACTTGCAGCAGGAGCCGCAGCACTACGAGCGCTTGCGCCGCGCTGCCCAACAAGCGCGCCTTGTTTGGACGTGGGAGGCTGAAGAGCCGACCCTGCTCGCCCTTTGGGATGCGGCGTTGAGAAAAGGCTAACTACCTTTGTACGCAAACAAGCGTCTTCGTATGCGCCTCCTGTACCTCGTCCGACACGCTAAGTCCAGCTGGGAGCATCCCGGCTTGCGCGATTTTGACCGACCCCTCAACGACAGAGGGCACCGCGATGCCCCTCAAATGGCTCGTTTCCTAAAAGAAAGAAAAGGCGTACAGCCCGACTTGCTGGTCAGCAGCCCGGCCAAACGCGCCCTCACTACGGCGCGCTATTTTGCCGAGGTGTTCGGCATAGCTGAAGCAGACATTGTCCAAGAGACAGATATCTATGAAGCCTCTGCACACGACGTTTTCGATGTCATCGCTCGACTGCCGGGCGAGGCCCGCATCGTCTTTCTCTTCGGCCACAATCCTGCATTTACGGATGTGGTGAATCGGTTCTCTTCAGAATATATCGACAATGTACCCACATGTGGCGTCGTTCGCTTAGAGTCTACGGCTGAGCGTTGGGCCGAGGTGAAGTCGAGCAACACGCGGTTAACCGATTGCTATTTCCCAAAGGACGTATTGCCATGAATGCGGCAATGGTAGGACCCTCCTTCTTTCGACACGTGCGGTATGCCTCGCTCCTCTTGTTGGGATGGGTGTGTTCGCTTGGCTGCCAGTCGGGCGAGCAGCCGACATTGTCCGATGAAAAGATGGCTCAAATCATAGCGGATTTACATATTGCTGAGGCCGCCACTAAAGGACTTTCCGGCTATCGGAAAGACAGCCTTCTATATCAGTATTACGAGCAGATATTCGCACATCACGGCGTCGAGCGGAGTGTCTACGAGCAGAACATGCGCCTGCTGGCGCAAGACGAAGCGCGCATGCTCGCTGTGTTCGAACGAGCGGAGGCGCTGCTAAAAAAGGACTCTGGTGAACAATGACAACCACCCATTCGCCATTGAAAGAACATACCCCTATTCCTGCGGCAGAACCGATGTCCTCCGCGCCATTCGACTGGCGCAGCTTTCTCTTCCGCCTGTTACGCCAGGGGCACTGGATCGCGTTATGCGTCCTCTTGGCCTTGGGACTTGCCTGGCTCTACCTGCGCTATGCCGTACCCCTTTACATGGTATCGGGCACGGTGCTGATTCAAAGCGACGAAAACCGGCGCACGGTAACGGAGTCGTACATCGCGGAAAAGCTCGGTTTAGAGATCAACTTTGAAATTGAAGATGAAATCCAGGTATTTAAGTCGCGCACATTGATGCGCCGCGTGGTAGATAGCCTTCGGCTGCACGTGCAGTACTTTTCCGAAGGGCGCGTCAAGGCCTCTGAGGTATATCCGACGAAGGAGCAGCCCTTAGCCATAACGCTTCGGTACGCTGTTCCGGAGCGTTTGACCTATGGCCAAACCTTTCGCATAGAGCCTATTCCCAATCGACCCGAGTACTTTGCTTTCGGTACACTGGGCGGCGATACGATACACCCGCGGTTTGGAGAGCCTTTTCAAGTGGGGAAGGTTACCTACTGTATCGACCCCGGCGACACGCTCCTGCAGCGCTTTAACACCCCCCACCTCATCCGAATCCATCACCCGGATGCCGTAGCCCAAAGTTATGCTGCCGCTATATCGGTACAGCAGATCGGCAATTCCAATGTGTTGGCGCTGAACTTGGCCGGACCAGTGCCCGAGAAGTCGATCGCTATCCTCGACATGCTTATGGACGTGTACAGTCGGTCGGTGATTGAGGACAAGAATAAGGTAGGGCTGCAGACGCTGCAATTCATCGATGAGCGGTTGCGCTTTGTGGCGGAAGAGCTCTACGGCGTAGAGGCAGCGGTGGAGCGCTTTAAGCGCAGGCGCAACGTACCTGTGGACTTGACGATGCAGGCGCAACAATTTCTGAACGAGTTGGTCGAGCAAGACCGATCTTTGGCAGAATTAGATTTGCGGCTATCGCTTTTGGACAGTATCGCTCAAATTTTCCGGGGAGACACCTCCTTGCTGCAATTATTGCCCGCAGCGTCGGAAATTATGACAGAGGAGTTGGCCCAACAGGTGCGGCAATACAACGAAGCGGTGCTGCGCCATCGCCGCCTGTTGGAGGGTGCCACGGTAGAAAATCCTGCCCTGCGCGCTATGTTGCGCCAGTTAGCGCAACTGCGGCAAAGTATTTGGGTTAGCGTAGAAAATATCCGGCGGGAGACGCTCCGCCGCCGACAGCAGCTGCAGCAACGCTTACAGCCTATAGAAGCGCAGATGGCTCTGCTGCCGCGCAATCAACGCGAGCTGCTTCAAATCATGCGGCAGCAGCAGATCAAGGAGAACCTCTTTCTCTTTCTCTTGCAGCGCCGCGAGGAAACGGCTCTTTCCTTAGCTGCTCAGGTGAGCAACTCCCGCATCATCGACCGCGCTGCTAATGTCGGGCGCATCGCTCCTAAACCCTTTCAGACCTTTCTCTTTGCCGCTGTAGCGGGCTTGCTCCTGCCCGTTCTGGCTCTGTATGTGTTTGCCCTCTGGCAAAATAAGGTGGAAACCGAGGCCGACATCAAGCAGCTGACCGACCTGCCCTTTTTGGGCAGCATTGTGGCCGATCGCAAGCATCGAAAAGAAGCCATTGTCGTTCAGGCGCGCAGCCGCTCGGCCGTGGCAGAAATGTTTCGCTTGCTGCGCACCAATTTGCAGTTTATCCTCGGCGAAGAGCGCAGCCCCATTGTTGTTATCACCTCTAGCATCAGCGGAGAAGGGAAGACGTTTTTATCGGCCAACCTCGGCGCGGCCATGGCTCTATCCGGAAAACGGACGGTGGTGGTAGGGCTCGATCTGCGCAAGCCTAAGCTTGACCGCTATTTTGGAGAACCCAAGGACGGCGCCAAAGGACTTACGCACTACTTGATCGGTCAGGCTACTCCTGGAGAAACGGTGTTGCCCAGCGGGCTATCCGACCATCTCGGTTACGTGCCTACAGGCCCTTTGCCTCCTAATCCTGCGGAACTCATCTTGAACGGCAAATTGGACGCCTTCTTCGACTATCTGCGCCAGCACTTCGACTGTATCTTAGTCGACTCGGCTCCTGTAGGGTTGGTGACCGACGCCTTGCTGCTCATGCCGTATACCAGTGCAACCGTTTGTGTAGCTCGAGCCGGCAAAACCGATAAACAGCTCATTCGCTTCCTCAACCAACTCTACAGTGAGGGCAAGCTCAAACGCCCCACCTTAGTGCTCAACGGTGTAAAGAAAGGGAAGGGCTATGGGTATGGCTACGGTTATGGGTATGGCTACGGCTACGGCTACTACCAAGACTGAACCCCTTACTTTTTTTTAAAAAAATTGCACTTACCCCTTGCCCAACTTGTTTTTCTCGCTATACCTTTGCAGGCGCATTTAAAAGTTCATAGACAGGCGGAAATAGCTCAGTTGGTAGAGCGCAACCTTGCCAAGGTTGAGGTCGCGAGTTCGAGTCTCGTTTTCCGCTCCAAAGGCCCACGCAACGGCGTGGGTTTTTTCGTTTTGCCTACGTATTTTTGCAGCAGCATCGCCGCCCGGGTGGTGGAATGGTAGACACGCAGGACTTAAAATCCTGTGGCCGTTGAGGCCGTACGGGTTCGAGTCCCGTCTCGGGCACCGCGTTAGGTCGTACTGCGCTTTATGTGCATGTGCACTGGTGGGTGAAGGCAAGGCGAAAGGGGCAGAGATCACGGACTCTGTTCCCATCGAGATATCGATGGGAGGGCTTGCTGTTAGCTTTTGTCTCGTGCGTGAGTCTGTGTGCTCAGCAGCCGGAAGAACCCACGACGGGTGAGCTGTTAGAGAGCTTTTTTCGAGAGAATGAGCAGATGAATGAGGCGGAGGCTCAAATGTTTTTGGAGTTTTTAGAAAATGCTCGCCGCCGACCAGTCGACCTCAATCGCGCAAGCCGAGACGACCTATATGCCCTTCGTCTGCTCAACGAACTGCAGATCGAAAGTTTTCTGAACTACCGAGAGCGTCTGGGGCCGCTGCTCAACCTGTACGAGTTGCAGGCCGTTCCGGGCTGGGAGCTTTCCGATATTCGGCGCATCCTGCCGTATGTAGGGGTGAACACCGAGTTGGATGAGCGCTATGGCTCTGTTTGGCGCAGCCTCTGGCATGGCCGCAATGAGCTGCTCCTGCGGTGGGGGCGGCCGGTGCCGTGGACCTTTCGCTCTGCAGAGGGTAGTGCTGACCTGTTGGCCGTGCGCTTCCTTCATGGGTTTGATCGGCACCTCCGCTTTGGCATGACAGCGGAGAAAGATCCCGGCGAAGCGTTTTTTCGCGCCGCCCATTCGCGCGGTTTCGATTTCTACAGCGCGCACCTTTGGGTGCATCGGGCGACACCGATGCTTGAAACGATAGCCTTAGGCGACTATTCCGTGCGTTTGGGACAGGGGCTCGTGCTGCAGACGCGCTTTGCGCCGGGAAAGAGCGCTGAAACTATGGCGGTGGTGCGCGGTGGGCCGCGCATTGCCCCGTATTCGGGTTTTGGCGAGGCGCTATTCTTGCGCGGCGGAGCACTGGTGTTTCGATTAGGGCGCCGTTGGGAGGTCACGGCCCTTGCTTCTTATCGCCGTCGAGATGCGAATGTTCGCGAGCAGGTGGATAGCGCAGATGTAGGCCTTGCAAAGCGTTTTTTCACTTCTCTGCAGACCTCAGGGCTACACCGCACACCTTCGGAGCTAGAGAGCAAAGGCGCCGTAGGAGAGCGCTTGGGAGGTGCTGTGCTGGCCTATCGCTGGAAAAGTGGTGCGCTGGCATTCAATGCCGTACACATAGCGTATGATTTGCCTTGGGCGCCCGCGCCTGCGCCTTATCGCCTCCATGTTTTTCACGGCAGCCGCCTCACCTCGTTAAGTGCCGACTATTCTTGGGGTTGGCGCAATTGGTACGCCTTTGGTGAGGTAGCGCGCAGCCAGAATGGAGGGGTCGCTGCGGTGAACGGCGTGCTGGTCAACCCCGACAGTCGCATAACTATGGCGCTGTTGCACCGCTATTTCGCCCCCCGCTATCAGGCCATCCATGCAGCGCCTTTCGCCGAAACGTCGGGCGCCCACAACGAGCACGGCCTGTATTGGGGCGTAGAGGTGCGCTTAGGGCGGCAATGGCGGCTCAACGCCTATGCCGACCTGTGGCGCCATCCCTGGCTGCGGTTCGCTACCGCTGCGCCTTCCCATGGGTGCGAGTATTTGGGGCGCTTGATGTGGACACTGCGGCACGGAGCATCGCTCTACCTGCTCTGGATGCGCGAAGTGAAAGAGCGCAACAGCTCTTCACACTCCGAGCGCCTTATGCTGGAGCACCAACGCCATCGCCTGCGGCTGCACGCGGCCTACCGATTGGAAGGCGGTATAGAGATGCGCAGCCGCGTAGAATGGACGCGCTTTTCCGTCGTCGGTGGACCTCCCTCGCGCGGATTTTTAGCCTATCAGGAAGTGCTGGTGCGTCCCTTAGGCGCACGTCTATCGGGCTTAGCCCGGTTTGTCATCTTCGACACTCAAGACTACGACGCGCGCATCTACGCCTATGAAAATGACCTCTTTGCAGCCGTCAGCATCCCAGGATTTGCTGGACGCGGCTCGCGCTATTTCTTCAATATCCAATGGCGCGTAGCGCCGCAGTTGCAGCTGGAAGCGCGCTACGAGCAGACAATCCAACGCGTGCCCAGCAGCCCATCGGGCAGCACAGGCCGCTTTAGTGAGTGGAAACTTCAGGCGCGTTTCCGCTGGGAAGATGCCACACAGCGATAGTTAGCGATATGCCCGCTTTGAGACACTCGATGCTTGCTGAAGCCGAATGGGCTTCCAAGGTAAGACCTGAGGTCTAGCTGCACCTTCCTTGATGAATATCGCAGCGTTGAGCGGGATATCTCGATATACTGTTTGGGCAGGGCCAGGCATGGGCCAGTGTACCTCTATCGACTCAATGGCTTCAGCATCGCCCAGCCCTATTTCTTGCCTCAGCGAGGAGGAACCAAAGCTCCCTCCCGTACCTACCGTGGCGTAGATATCGCGCAAGGAGCCGCCAGGGCGCTTAACTTTCACTCGAATGCGCGCGCCGATGGCATCTCGGTTGCAGGTGGTGCCTTCCAGCACTATAGTCACCCAACGGTTGCTGTTGCCTGGGTTTTCGTAGAGCACATTGTGGCCGATGTCGCCCTCCACTGCTCCTCCTACCACGAGATATATATCTTGGTCGCCGTCGTTGTCGATGTCGGCAAAAGCGATGCCGTGCCCTTTTTGAATGTGTCCAAAGCCGCCCATAGAAATATCCTCAAAGCGTTTGCCTTCTACGTTTCGGAAGGCGCGGTTGGGAATGAGCGATCTGAGGTCGGGTTTACCTGTGCCCAAATAAATGTCTGCCCAGCCGTCGTTGTCGAAGTCGCCAAAGCTGTTGCCCATGGCATAGGTGATCGTGTGCAGCCCTAAGGCTCGATGCACGTCGGTGAAGGTGCCGTCGCCGTTGTTCCGATAGAGGCGGAGCCAATCTCCCTCGGGCTGCTTTCCCAAGTACTCCGACACTAAGGGCGCTACGGTGGGGTCTTCGTAGTTGGGCGGAAAGTTGCTGACGAAGATGTCCTCCCAGCCGTCGTTGTTGAAGTCGAAAAAGAAGGCCGGAAAGCTGGTCATCGGGTATACGGTTCCGGTGCGGTTGGCGACGTTTTCGAAACGCCAAGTGCTCGAGTCGCGGTTGCAGCGGTTGATGAGCAGTAGGTTTTGGCCCATGAGGTTGCTCAGGTAAAGATCGGGCCGCCGGTCGTTGTTCGCATCGCCCCAAGCGACCGCCTTAAAGAAGCCGTAATAGTCTACACCGGCCTTTGCTGCCACATTCGTGAAGGTGCCGTTGCCGTTGTTGCGGTACAGCTCACACCGATTGGGCGTGTTGGGGTCGTACGTCTCGTTGGCGATGAACACGTCGAGCCAGCCGTCTCCGTCAAAGTCCGCCCAGTCGGCGGCTTGCGTGGGGTAAAAGGAGAGCAGCCCTGCGTCTATGGTCACGTCGGTGAAGGTGCCATCGCCATTATTGCGCAAAAGAGAGTTCGGATGGTTTCCTCTGTAGAGCCAGGCGCCACGCAGGATGAGGATGTCGCGGTCGCCGTCGTTGTCGTAGTCGGCGTGGATGGCATTGAGTCCGCTAACGATGCCCTTCAGGTTGGCCTGCTCGGTGTGGTCAGAAAAGGTGCCATCGCCGTTATTGACAAAGTAGCGGGCTTGGTCGCCTAATCCGTAGGCAGTGACAAAAATGTCGATATCGCCATCGTTGTCAAAATCTTCCAAGCAAACGCCGCCGGAGATGCCGCGCACATCCACTCCTAAAGCGATGGCAACGTCGCGAAACACCCACTGCCCTGCTTGACGGAATATGCGCGCCGGCAGGCGAAGACGGGCAGGCACCGAGTCTGGCCATTGCCCTAAGGTCATGTAGGCTAAGTTGAACAGCCAAAGCGTCTGATAGTCGTCGGGAAAGGTTTCCAAAAGACGCCGGTAGACCTTCAGGGCATTTTCCGGCCCCGAGCGCAGGGCGTATATCCCTCTGCCTCGAATGGGCAGTATGCAAGACTCTGGGTTGTGCGTTTGAATGCAGTTTTCCTGCTCACCTAAGCGCATGTAGCTAAGGGCCAAGAGTTCATGTAAGATCTTGGTCTGCTCATTGAGCACGTCGCCTGTCATCCCGATAAGTTCCTTCAGCTGTACTATAGCGGCCTCATTTTGACCGGCCTTGAGCAATTCTACCGCATAGGCGAACTTGTTCGACACATGCTCTTGGCCGCTGCTGCGCTCCATGCGCTCTCGATAAATAGCGGCGCGCCCACTGTTGCAGTGCAGATATTCAAGTGGGTTGGCTTTTCGGTAGATGCTGTCCAAAATAGCCACCATCCGCCTATGGCTGTCGGTTGTCGATGTTTCCGGAGCACTGCATCGCCACTGAAAAAAGAACACTCCGCACACCAATAGCACACCGCTCCCAATCGAATAAATACGTTTTGAAATAGCCATAAGTCGCAGAGAAGGGAAACCGGAGACAAAGATAACCCTTCCTCTACGCACAGGCTGATCAAAGGCGACTTTCTCTTAGGAGTTATTTGGAATACCTGCCTATCCTCTCCGGATCAGAATATAGCGCGTCACCAAGCAGGGAGCACCTATGCCGCTGTCTACTCTAGGTTGCGCATAGGAAGCCACCGTAAGGATAGACCAACCTTCCCTTTGAAATTCGTTTAAATACCTCAATACGGTGGCGTCATTAGCCTTTATCTTCTTGTCGCTAATCGTGCCGGCAAAAGAAAAAAGCCCCTTTAGCTGCACTTCCTCTGTCTTGCCGTCGGAGCGCGTAATATACATTCGAGAAGCACCGCCGTCGATTAAGTCCAAGTATTCCACCGTAGTGATGATCATGAGCGATTCGCTCTGGGCCCAAGAAACAGAAGGCAAGAAAAGCCAATAGAAAAACAAGGGAAGCAGAATCCGAAAGATCATAACTGCTAAGCAATTTATTTTATTTAAGCGCAAAGTAAATGTAAAGTCTCAGGCTTATGTTTCAAGAATGAGTTAATTCAGTTAATGGCTTGCAGAAAACATAGCGAGTAGCTGAGGTTCAATTTCGGTTAGAGATCAGAACTGCTTTCGAAGAAACAACGCACTCCGAGCGTCCGAAGACATTGGGCACGCCGCTTCTTTTCGATAGGAGAATTAAGAGCCGATTAAATGGCCTCGAGCATCTTTAAGTTAGCTAACATCTCCTCCGCACCAAAGTACCTCTCCTACAACACAACACTGAGCAGGAAAGGGAGGCGAAATGGGCGTTTATTCATTTGCGAACCGCTGCCGGCAAAAATCCCTAGCTTAATTGCTTGATAGAGCAAGGAGGGAGATAGGATCATCTTTATTGAAAAGGCTTATATGTAATAATATTCTAAATATTAATTTTTTATAAAATAAAATATTTTTAATTCAAAATATATTCACTAAAAAAATAATTATATATTGATTTTTTTGGATAAGAGGGTGATGGTTAATGTTGGTATACGGTTTGAGGAAATTTTGAATGGCTTATTCAGAGGTTTTCCTACATTTACCGCGTTAAAAATATGATGACACTGCCGCCATGCGCCCGACCGACATTCGCGATCCAGAGTACTTCCATAAAGTAGTCGATTGCCAGTACGCCTGTCCAGCCCATACTCCTGTTCCAGAGTATATTCGGCTGATTGCCGCAGGGCTATACACGGAGGCGTACATGCTTAATTGGGAGTCCAACGTATTTCCCGGTATTTTAGGTCGCACTTGCGATCGCCCCTGTGAACCCGCCTGTCGACGCGGACGGGTGGAAGAGAAGCCCGTAGCGATCTGTCGACTAAAGCGAGTGGCTGCCGACTACAAGGGGGAAGTCCGCTCGCATATGCCCCGAGGGCCGTTTCCGCCCAACGGCAAAAAGATCGCCCTGATAGGGGGAGGGCCGGCCTCGCTGACGGTGGCGCGCGACTTGGCGCCGTTGGGCTACGAGATTCACCTCTACGACGATCAAAAGAAGGGAGGCGGCATGATGCGCAGCCAAATCCCTACTTTCCGACTCCCGGAGAGCGTGTTAGACGAGGAGGTGAACTATATCTTGGACATGGGCATTCACGCGCATTTCAACTGCTATGTCCACAGTATGCGCGACATGTTGGCAAAGGACTACGACGCCATCTTTGTCGGCACGGGAGCCCCGCGCGGCAGCGACCTATCCGACCTGCCCGGGCGTCGAGAAGGCGCTGCCAACATCCACATCGGCATCGAGTGGCTGGCCAACGTCGCCTTCGAGCATATCGACCGCATCGGCAGGCGCGTCATCGTGCTGGGCGGCGGCAACACCGCCATGGACTGCTGTCGCACGGCCCGCCGCTTAGGTGGCGAACAGGTGACGGTAGTGGTGCGCAGCCCGTTCAAAGACATGAAGGCTTCGCCTTGGGAAATCGAAGATGCGCTTCGAGAAGGCGTCACCATCCTCAACTGCATGCCTCCTAAAGCCTTCGTGGTGGAAGATGGGCGCCTAAAGGGCGTCGTTTTCGAACACGTCGAAGCCGTCTACGACGAAAAGGGCAAGCGCACGTTGGTGCCTACAGGTGGGCCCGACACCTTCATAGAGGCCGATGACGTGCTCATCGCCATTGGGCAGGAAAACGCCTTCCCTTGGATCGAGCGCGACTTAGGTATCGAGTTTGGCAAATGGGATATGCCCGTCCTCGACCTCGTCACCTTCCAATCTACTCACCCCAAGGTGTTTTTCGGCGGAGATGCCGCCTTCGGACCCAAAAATATCATCACGGCGGTGGCCCATGGCCATCAGGCGGCGATTTCCATACACCTCTTCTGTCAAGGGAAGGACCTTCACCGCGACCGCCCTGCGCCGACTGTCAATATCTTCCAGCAAAAGATGGGCGTGCACGAATGGATGTACGACAATTACATCGTCAACGATAGGCGCTACGCTGTGCCGCATGCACCCAATGAGATCGCGCTGCGCGACCGACGCATGGAGGTAGAGCTGGGCTTTGACACCGAATTGGCTTACAAAGAGGCGGAGCGCTGCCTGAATTGCGACGTGCAGACGGTGTTTTCGCGAAACCTCTGTATCGAGTGCGACGCCTGCGTCGATATATGCCCAACCTCGTGTATTACGTTCACGTACAATGGGGAGGAGGACGATTTGCGCAGCCGCCTCAACGCGCCCGCCAATAATCGCAACCAGGCGCTCTACGTATCCGACACGTTGCCCACGGGGCGTGTGATGGTCAAGGATGAAAACGTTTGCCTACACTGCGGCCTATGTGCCGAGCGCTGTCCTACGGCCGCTTGGGATATGCAGAAGTACCTCTATCAAGTCACCAAGGCTTGCAAGATATGGGACTATGCGCGGCCTTCCGTAGCTGAGCCCGTTTGATCAGGCATGGAACCCACTCAAACAAATCGAAACACGCAGTATGGCTGTTCTAATCAACGACTTTGTAGTGCGCTTCGCCAACGTCAACGGTACGGGGTCTGCGAGCGCTAACACGCTTTTCGCCAAGAGCATCTGTCGGATGGGCGTGCCCGTTTCTCCGAAAAATATCTTCCCCTCCAATATTCAAGGCTTGCCTACCTGGTACGAGGTGCGCGTCAGCGAGCGCGGCTATTTGGCTCGACGCGCGGGCATCGACCTTCTCGTCGGCGTCAACCCTCAAAGCATGCCGGCTGATGTGCGCGCCGTTCGCCCAGGCGGATACTTTCTTTACGACAGCAGCCGGCCCTTAGACCCGGCCCTGCATCGGGAAGATATCCACTACATCGGCATCCCGATGATCTTGCTCTGCCAACAACACTTCGAGGTGCCACGCGTCCAGCAGCTGCTTAAAAACATGGTCTACATTGGCGCACTATGTGCCTTGTTGGATATCGAAATGGATGTCGCGAAGCAGCTGGTGGTCGAGCAATTTCGTAAAAAAGAAAAACTCATTGCGCCCAATCATCTGGCCTTGGACTTGGGAGCCCAATATGCCCGCGAGCATTATGCCTGCCCTTTGGATATCCGCGTGGAGCGCCGAGATCTCATCGGTGATCGAATTATGATCAGTGGGAACACCGCCTGTGCGTTAGGTGCCATTTACGGAGGGGCGACGGTAGTCGCTTGGTATCCCATCACGCCCTCTACTTCGGTGGTGGATGCCTTTGAAAAATACGCTGCTCGCCTGCGCGTCGATTCGCAAACGGGAGAGAAGAAGTACGCCGTGGTGCAGGCAGAAGACGAGCTGGCCGCTATGGGCATCGTCATTGGTGCCACGTGGAACGGTGCGCGTGCCTTTACCGCTACCAGCGGTCCGGGGCTGTCGCTGATGAATGAGTTTTTGGGCTTGGCCTATTTTGCCGAGATCCCTGCAGTGCTCATCGATGTGCAGCGCGGAGGGCCGTCTACCGGCATGCCCACCCGAACACAGCAGTCCGATATCCTGCTGGCCGCATATGCGTCGCACGGGGATACTAAACACCCGCTGCTCTTCCCTGCCACACCTGCTGAGTGCTTCGAGATGGTAGCCGACGCCTTCGACATAGCGGAGCGCCTGCAAACGCCAGTAATCGTGATGACGGATCTCGACTTGGGCATGAATGAGCACCTTACGGAGCCCTTGCGATGGGATGACCAACGCCGATACGATCGCGGAAAGGTGCTCGACACTTCGGCTCTGGAAAACATTCAACAATGGGGGCGCTATTTAGATATCGATGGCGACGGTATCCCATATCGCACGCTGCCCGGAACGCACCCCACCAAAGGCGCCTTCTTCACGCGCGGCTCCTCTAAAGACGAGTATGCCCGCTATACAGAGGACGGCGAGGCCTACCGCCGCAATATGGACCGCCTGTTGAAAAAATGGCATACTGCTCGCCAATGGGTGCACCCCCCCGAATTTTACCCGGCATCGGAGAAAACCGACGAAGCCATTGTCTTCTTCGGCACCTCCACCTATGCTGCCATGGAGGCGGTAGATGAATTGCGCGCCTTAGGCATCCACCTGAATGCCATGCGCCTGCGCGCTTTCCCCTTTAGCGAAGCTGTGCGCGACTTTTTGGAGCAACACACCCGCGTATACGTCGTGGAACAAAACCGCGATGCTCAGATGCGCTCCCTGCTGATGATCGAGCTCGGCATCGCTCCGCAAAAACTCCTCTCGGTGTTGCACTACGACGGTTCGCCCATCACCGCCGCGGTCATCGTCGACCAAATCGTCCAGCGTCATCCTCACAGCGCCGCATTGCTCAGCGGCAATGGCCATGCTGCTGGGACAGTAATCCTCGGAAAACGCTAATTCTTCAAACATCGCTCGACCATGACTTACCTACGGCCAAGTATCCGCCACCCAGAAAGTCCGCGCAATGCGTTAGGATATACGCGCCAGTACTACGAGGGCGCTCTGTCGACCCTATGTGCCGGTTGCGGCCACGACTCCATCAGTGGAGCGATTATTCAAGCCTGTTTCGAACTGGCTATCGAGCCGCACCGTGTCGCCAAGCTCTCGGGTATTGGGTGTTCTTCGAAGACGCCCACCTACTTTTTGGGCAATTCTCACGGCTTCAACTCCGTCCACGGGCGCATGCCCTCCGTGGCCACCGGCGCCAACTTAGCCAACCGAGACCTCATCTACTTGGGTATTTCCGGCGATGGCGACACCGCCTCCATCGGCATGGGGCAATTTGCGCATGCCTTGCGGCGCAATCTCAACATCACCTATATCGTCATGAACAACGGCTGCTATGGGTTGACGAAAGGGCAGGACTCCGCCACCGCCGATGCCGGTTCTGTCAACAAAGCCGGTCAGGAGAACCCTTTTGCCGCCATCGACTTGGCGGGCTTGGCTATTGAGATGGGGGCCACCTTCGTCGCGCGCAGCTTTTCCGGCGACAAGGCGCAATTGGTGCCGCTCATCAAGGCAGCCATATCGCACCAGGGATTTGCCCTCATCGACGTGTTGTCGCCCTGCGTCACCTTCAACAATAACGCCGGTTCGACCAAATCCTACGACTACGTCCGCGAGCACGTGGAGGCTACTGCGGCGATAGACTACATCCCTGAGAAGGCGGAGATTACGGCTCACTATGCGGAGGGATCGGCGCATGTGGTGACGCTGCACGACGGCTCATGCGTCGTCTTGCGCAAGCTCGACGCCTCCTGGGAGCCTACCGACCGCCTTTCGGCGATGAAACGCCTGCACGAGGCGCGGCAGAAGGGCGAAATTCTGACCGGCCTCCTCTACGTAGAGCCCAACGGTCGCGACCTGCACGCCCTGCTGCACACTTCACACCGCCCGCTTAACGCCCTGCGCGAAGAAGATCTCTGTCCAGGGTCGGCCGCTTTAGAGCGCATCAACGCGGAAAATCGCTAAAGCCTCTCTTCTCCGCCCTTTCCGTAACGTCTGGTAGAACATCGGTATTACTACTCGTGAAGACCTTCGGACGCCGATGCTCTCGCCGGAGCGCAGGGCGCTCTAGAATACTAAAACGGACGTGCTATGGAAAGGAACCTTTCGCTTCGCCTCTCGTATTGGGCTAAGCACCACCGAGTGACGGCTGCAGGGCTGCTCATCCTCTGCAAAGTAATTGTGGGTGCGATAGGCTTTTACTCAGGTATAGCCATGGCATTAGGAGGATATACCTTTCCGGCGCCTGTAGTACCTGGGTTGCTGGTTGGCACAGCGCTGTACTTGCTGTGGGCATACCCTTCTAAGCGTCAAAAGCAGCGCTTGGGCCGCATGGCGTTCTATCGAAAGCAAAAGACAGCAGATGCCGCCTTAGCGCTTTTTGGCTTTGCCTTTTGGATGTATGTCGGAAATGCTGCACCCACATGGGTAACGCCAACACTGCCCACATCTACAGCCACAGTATCTGCCCACGCCACCGCTCTGGCTATAATAGAGCGGTTCAATGTCGCTAAAGACAAACTAGCCGAAAAGCACCAGATGCATCCCGCCGAGAAAAAGCACTTAGGAGCCCGCATGAAAGAATGGATAGGCAAACGGGCGCTCAAAAGCGCGCAGAGCGTTTCCAAATGGAAGCGAGCTTTTGGCGGTATGCCTCTATACGCCAAAATCTTGTTGACAGCCCTCGTTATAGGGTTATTTGTGGCGGGCGCTTATGGCGTTTTTGCGCTATCGTGCAGCCTTGCATGCAGCGGCATGGACGCCCTGGCTGTAGTAGTGGGTGTAGGAGGTGCTGCACTTCTTATTGCAGGGGCTACTTGGACTCTCTTAGAAATATGGCGAAAACGCAAGCCGTCTTCCTGAGCGAGGAGGATGGCTGTCTTAGAAAAAATGCAGCTGCTCCGACTCGACGAAGTACACGCCTTTTAGGTCGGCATTTGCCAAGGCGATGAGGGCTCGTGCTACTTGTTTAGCGGATATCCCTTGGTATCGAGCGGGAATGAGCGGGCAAAAGAGGCGCTCTAAGCCGATGGCGATGCGTTCTCCCAAGCGAAACTCCGCACGTTGGCCCAACAGGAGCGAGGGGCGGGCGGAAATAAATGTTTCAAAACCTAAGGCCGCTATTTTTTCCTCTAATTCGCCTTTTATGCGCAGGTAGAAAGAGGCGGCGTGGGCGTTGGCGCCTACCGAGGAAACCAGCAGGCATTGCCGAACGCCGTTGTGCGCAGCCATCTGTGCGATGCGGAAGGGATACTCTACGTCGATGCGGTATTGGGCTGCCTTCGAGCCGGCTTTGCGCAGGGTGGTGCCTAAGGCGCAAAAGAGGTCGTCGCCGCGGATGACGGTGGAGTCTGGGTGTTCGAAGTCGAAAACGATCTGCCTCAGCCGAGGATGTAGGAGCGGCGATGGGCGCCGCAAAAGGGCAGTCACGGAACCATAGCGCGGATCCTCTAGTAGCTGTTGAAGTAGGTGACTGCTCACCAGACCCGTAGCGCCAATGACGAGGGCTGTCTTCACGACACAAATTCGATAGGCTCTTTTTTATCCCACCCCAAGCGGACCAGCAGCCGGTCGAAGAGGGCGTACACTACCGGCACAAAGATAAGCGAAAGCACCATGGAGGAGCTGAGGCCGCCGATGATGGCCCACGCCAGGCCGACCTTCCACGCGGAGCCGGCGCTCGTAGAAAGCGCCAAAGGCAGCAGACCGATGATCATGGAGATATTCGTCATGAGAACCGGCCGAAAGCGCAATCGCGTCGCTTGCAACAGCGCCTGGGTCAGGCCCATGCCGCGCTGGCGGAGCTGGTTGGCAAAGTCGACGACCAGTATAGCGTTTTTCCCCACTAATCCGACTAACATGAGTAGCCCTAATCCGGTAAAAACGGTGAGGTTTTGCTGTGCCAAGGCCATGGCCAAGAAGGCGCCGATGACCGACAGCGGGATCGACAGCAGCACGACAAAGGGGTACATCCAGTTGTCGTAGAGCGCTACCATAACTAAGTAGACCAATACCAGGGAGGTCCACAGCGCGAAGCTCATCGTGCCGATGCCCTGCTCTTGGCGCCGTAGGTCGCCGCCAAAGTGGAAGTGAGCACCCGGCGGAAGCGGAAGCGCCATCACCTTGGCTTTTACCTCCCGGGCCACCGTCCCTATGGATCGGCCGATGACAGAGGCGGAGAACTGGATGGAAGGCAGGCGATCGCGGCGCTCCAGACGGGTGGGGCCGAAGCTTTCGCGCACTTCGGCAAATTGGCGAATGGCCACTAAGGTGCCTATGGGCGTGGTCAGAGTTAGGTTGCGAATGTCCTCGGCGCTGCGGCGGTCAAAGGCGTCCAGCGATATGCGAATAGGATATTCGCGCGAGCCGTCGCGAAAGCGCGCATCGGTGTTGCCGCTGTAGGCCGTCTGGAGGGTCAGCCCTAATTGCGCCATGGTGAGCCCATACTCCGCCATCCGCTGTCGGTTGACGATGACCTGAACCTCGGGATTTCCCGTTTGGATGCTGGGAGTTATCTCTACGCAGCCCGGTACAGAGGCCATCGCGCGCATCACCGCATCCGACATGGCGAGCAGGCTATCTAAGTCGGGACCGTTGACCCGTACTTCGATGGGTGAAAAAGACAACCCCAAGATATCTACAGGGCTGACGCGAATTTGCGCGCCGACGATCTTCTCTTCTAACTCCAATTTGGCCTTCCGCGCAAAGATATCGGTAGTAAGGTGGCGGGGGCGGATAGGGTAGGGGGCGAGCTCTACCGCTATTTCTCCCACATAAGAAGCGCTTAGGCCAAAGGACCTGGTAGTGGTGCCTACAGTAGAGAAAAGCCGCACCACATACGGCTGTTGGCACAGCCACGCTTCGACTTCGCGCATGACCGCGTCGGTTTGCGACAGCGATGCGGTCTTAGGCAACTCCACCTCTATGAGAAACTCACCGCGTTCGCCAGCATCGATGAAGGCACTTCCAATGAAGCCAGCGCTCACCAACCAGATGGCGCCGCCAGTCAAGCCCAAAGCGATGAGTATCACTAAAGCCTTGTGGCGCCCGCGGCGCAATGCCCAGTGCAAGGCACGCACAAAGCCGCCGGCCATCTTGTCGAGAAAAGCTTCAAAGCGCAGCACCAATCGCCCAGCCCAATTGCGCCCTTGAAACCGGTGCAACTTGCCTACGCGCGAAGCCAGCCAAGGCACCAACGTAAACGAGACAAAGAGCGACATCAGCGTGGCAACCAGCACCGTCATGCAAAACTGGCGCAACAGGTTGGGCACAATGCCGGTAGTGAAGATGATGGGCAAAAACACCACGACATCGACCAAAGTAATGCTGATGGCTGTAAAACCGATCTCTCGACGCCCATCGTAGGCGGCCTGCACGCGGTTTTTGCCCATCTCCAAATGGCGGTAGATGTTTTCGATGACCACGATGGCGTCGTCGACCAAGATGCCGATCGACAGCGACAGCCCCAACAGCGACATCATGTTGATCGAATAGCCCATCACTTTCATCATAACGAAGGTGCTGACGATAGAGGTGGGGATGGAGACCAACACGATGGCGGCATTGCGCAAGCTGTGCAAAAACAGAAGCATTACCGCCGCCACCAGCACGACGGCCATAAGCAGGTCGTGGATGACGGCATCTGTGGCTTGGCGGATAAAGACGGTGCCGTCGGAAATAATTTCAAAGCGAACGCCTTCGCGCCGATAGGACTGTTCCAGCTGGGCCATCTTATGCCGCAAGGCACGGCTCATCTCTACGGCGTTAGCGTCTCCCTGCTTGCGCACCTCTAAGGCCAGTACGGGCTCCCCGTTAAAGCGGCAAAAAACCTCGGGCTCTCGGCTGCCGTCTTCCACCTCAGCCACGTCGCTCAAGTAAATGAGCCCGCCTTGACGCGAACGCCCTACGACCAGCTGGCGCAGCTCATCCAAAGTACCGATCTTGCCGCGCAGGCGAATGCGCATTTGCGTGTCGCCGCTGACGACTTTGCCGGTAGGAAATTCCAAGTTTGACGCTTGGATGACCTGTGCAATGTGCAACAGCGACAAGCCGTACTGTTCCAATCGATCGCGGCGGACATTGACTTTTACTTCGCGGGCCTCTCCGCCCAAGATGGTTATTTGAGCGACGCCGCGGATCTGCGCCATCTCCGGCAACAAGCGGTCTCTGACGACGTCGTAGAAAGCCGTTCCCGCCAAGTTGGAGCGAACGGCAATGCGCATGACGGGCAGTTCCGAAAAGGCAAACTTATTGACTACCGGGGGGCGCACCTCGCGAGGCAAGCCGGGCAAGAGCTGGTTGATGCGCCGCTGCAACTCCTGCACGGTCTTCTCTACATCGACCTCTGGGCTCAGCTCCAAGGCGATGAAGCATATCCCTTCGTTAGAACCCACTTGGATGAGCTGGACCCCCTCCGTAGACGCTACGGCATCTTCCAAGGGCCGCGCAACTGCATTTTCCACTTCGGCGGGCGATGCACCGGGGTATAGAGCGGAAATGGTGATGACTGGTGGGTCAAACTTGGGCACTAACTCGATGGGCAGGCTGAGATAGCTGGCCACGCCCATAAACGTCAGCACAGCAAAGACGACGATGATGAGCGAGGGTCGGCGGATAGAGAGCGCTGTCAAATTCATGGCTGCTTACGCCAAAACGGCTTTGTGCGGCAAAACTAAGGCGCCGCCTATGCCTGTACGGCTGCTGCTTTCATTTCGGCGGCCAGGGCTTCTCCCAAATAGCGCTCAATAGCCCAGTGCATCGCATAGATTACCGGCGTTAAGACAATGGCCATAACACCCTTGTATATGTAGTTGATGATGGATATGGCCAGCACTTGTGCGAAGGCGAGCTGTTGCCCGAGGTACAAGGCGATAAACACCACGACAAAGCTGTCGATAAACTGCGAGATCAGCGTGCTGCCCGTGGCGCGCAACCAGATCTTGCGCTCTCCCGTGACGGCTTTGATGCGGTGAAAGACCGTGACATCGACGATTTGGGCGATAAGGAAGGCTACCAACGAGCCCACAATGATCCACAGGCTTTGCCCAAAAACGATGGCGTATGCCGCGTTGTAATCCGCCACTTGGGCGCGCATGGCCGCTTGCTCTTCCGGCGTCCAGTTGGGTTTGATGTGGGCCGTCCGCCAAAACGCTGCTGGCTCCAGCTCCATGGCCATAAACAGCATCAGAAAGCCATAGGCAATAAGTGCGGCCGTCAGGTAAGACAGCAGCCGGACACCGCGCCGCCCATAATATTCGTTTATGATGTCTGTCATTACGAACACTACTGGCCAAAGAAGTACGCCCGCCGTCAGCGTAAACGATAGGTTGGACTGCCCCAGCAGCGTCCAGCGCACTTCAGGCAGCCCTAAGGTGCGCTCTAAAGAAAACAGCTTGACCCCCATAAATTCGGCGATGAGGGCATTGGCCACAAAAAAACCGGAGAGCACCATCCACAGGCGGTTGGCTTTTGTCGAAAAAAAATCGCGCATACGTCAGTGTTGAAGCGTTCTTTGCGCACAAAGGTGCAAAAACGCTCCACAAACCAAAGAGAAGACATTTTGTTTCTATTGCCGTATCCAACACCTGTAGCCGTTGCTTTGATATGCCGCTAATTCCTATAAATATGCGCGAGGGCACCATCGCCCAACCGGAAGAAGTTATTGTGGGTATCGATTTGGGCACGACCAACAGCCTCGTCGCTTATGTAAAAGACGGGAAGCCCCACTGTGTTCGGGGAGCAGACGGACAGCGCGCGCTGGTTCCCTCTGTAGTGCACTTCACTCCTACGGGCGAGGTCGTCGTGGGCGATGCCGCGCGCGAAAAGCTGGTCTCCGATCCAGCAAACACTATCTACTCGGTGAAGCGGCTTATGGGCAAGTCGTATCGAGATGTAGCCGACTTGCAGGGCTTTTTAGGGTATCAGATCTTGGACGACGACACCAATGCCTTGGTCAAAATTCGCGTGCGCGACCGCTTTTTCACGCCAATTGAGCTCAGCGCTGAAATTTTGCGCGCCCTTCGGCGCCGCGTCGAGGCGGAGTTAGGGCGCCCGGTGACTAAGGCTGTCATTACCGTGCCGGCTTACTTCAACGACAACCAGCGCCAGGCTACGCGCGACGCCGGGCGATTGGCCGGCTTGGACGTGTTGCGCATCGTCAACGAGCCTACCGCCGCTGCCTTGGCCTACGGCATCGGCCTCGACCCTACGCACGTGGAAACCATTGCCGTATACGACTTAGGTGGCGGGACGTTCGACATCTCCATCCTCCGCATCAGCGAGGGCATCTTCGAAGTGCTTGCGACCAACGGCGACACGTTTTTGGGCGGCGACGACTTCGACCGCGCGCTGATAGATCTCCTACTCCCTCAAATAGGTCTGTCGACACAAGCATTAGCAGACGACAAAACCCTCGGACAAGCGCTGCGCCTCCAGGCAGAGCACATCAAGAAAATGCTCTCCTCGGCCGACGTGTTCGAAGGCAACATCTTGGATAAACCGGTGCGCATCGAGCGAGTAGCTTTCGAAAGCGCTATTGCGCCCTTAGTGCAGCGCACCCTCGACTGCTGTGCCAACGCTTTGCGCGATGCTCATCTTTCCGCTACCGACATCGAAAAGGTGGTGCTGGTGGGCGGCAGCACCCGCGTTCCTCTAGTCAAGCAGCAGGTAGCGGCGTTTTTCGGCCAAAAGCCGTACGACTCGCTCGACCCGGATGAGGTGGTTGCTCTGGGCGCCGCCGTACAAGCCGACATCTTGGCCGGCAATCAAAAAGACCTTCTTCTGCTGGACGTCACCCCGCTGTCCTTGGGTATCGAGACGGTGGGTGGGCTCATGGACGTCCTCATCCCGCGCAATTCGAAGATCCCTATCCGCGCTACGCGCCAATACACTACCGGTGTGGACGGACAACAGAAGCTCAAAGTGGCTGTATACCAAGGGGAGCGCGATTTGGTGCAGCACAACCGAAAGCTCGGCGAATTCACCTTGAGCGGCATTCCGCCCATGCCGGCAGGACTGCCTAAGATAGAGATTGCCTTCCTCATCAACGCCGATGGCATCCTCACGGTGCGCGCCCGCGAGTTGCGCTCGGGCGTCGAGCAGCAGATCGACATCCGACCGGCCTACGGCATCACCGAAGAGGAAATGGCACGCATGCTCATGGATAGCCTCACGCACGCGGAGGAAGATATGCGCACGCGAGCCCTCTTGGAGGCGCGCAACGAAGCCCAAAGCCTACTGTTGGCGGGAAAGAAGTTTTTGAAGCAAAACGAGTACGACCTCTCCGAGGAAGAAAAACGCCAAACTCAACTCTTACTGCAAGAGTTGGAGCAGGCCGCTCAAGGAGAGGACAAGGATGCCATACACGCCGCTATGCAGGTGCTCAACGAGTATACAGCGCCACTGGCACACCGCGCCATGGATGCTGTCCTGCGGGAAGCCGTGCGCGGTAAGAAAATTTGAGGGAAGCAAGCAGCCATCTGCATCAGTCGAGCATCGTCTATACTTACAACAGTCGTAACTAATTAACATCTACAGCCTTAACTATGTGGGTTGCAAACACTAAGCTCCCAATTCGCGTAGGGGCGCGGCTGCTCTGTTTTGCAGCCGTTTGGGCCGCTTGCCATTCTTCCCAGAAAACAGCGCCTGTCTCCCTTGCTCAAACGCCTGCGCCTGCAGAGACCCCTGCACCTGCTTCGCGCTCCTTTGTCGTTTGGGACAAGCAAATGGTTGACCTTGGTGCCGTCAAGCGCGGTGAGCGGCGGTCACTATTTTACGAGTTCACCAACACCTCTGGAGAGCCCGTCCAGATAGACATCGTCGACGCCTGTGAATGCACGCGAGTGGATTATCCGCGCGGACCAGTGCCCCCAGGCCAGAAAGGGCGCCTGGACGTGACGTTTGACAGCACAGAGAAAGAGAAGGCAGAGACCATCCGCATCACCATCGTCTTCAAAAACACCCACGCCAACGGGCTGCCTCGCATCGAAGTGCTCGAGTATCGCTTTGATATCGTTCCCTAATATCGAGGGATGCGATCAGCACCTATTTTTTCCTGCCCTTAGCAGGAGTGGGCGTCTTTTTCGTTGTGCTCGCCGCAGAGGCGGGCGCTTCGTCGAACAAAGGACTACTGCTCAAGGAGGGTTTGGTGCGCCACCACCACCATACGCTGAGCAGCAATAGGACGAGGAGAAGGGCCGAAGCCGCATACGAGAGGGTTTCGCCTAAATAGAAGCTCTGCGGCTCGAAGCGCATTTCCAAGCGCATGTTCTGTCCTGCCGGCAAGCGCATGGCGCGCACTAGGTAGTTTGCCGGAAAGAAGTCCGGTGCCGGTTGGCCGTTGAGATAGCATTTCCATCCCTTCGACGGCGGATAGTAGATCTCCGAAAAAACGGCCAGTTGGTCGGTGGCTGCAGAATACTCGTACTCTAAACGCTCGGGGTGGTACTTCGTCAGTCGGATGGTGGCCGAGCTGTCGAACTGCAGAGACCAGCCTTTCAGCTGAGAGGCGTAGGCTTCTTGAATCACCGCTTCCTCCTTAGGTTGCAGCCGGCGCAAGGCTTGTAGCTCGGCGTCGGCATTGGGCACTACCGTGTAGCGCTGCACAAACCAGGCGTTACCGCAGGCTTCCGGCAAACGAACTACTTGCCGCTCTTGGGTCACCAAATATTTGCCGTTCAACATGCCGACGATGTGAAGGCTCTGGCTCAAGCTGGGCCCTAAGAAAGTGTCAACCACTTCCTGGAACCGCTGCAACTTGGCGGCGTGATAACCGCTGAGGCTTTTGTGGAAAAAGGAAGTGATAGCGTTAGCCGTAATACTGCCGCGCGACAGGTCTAAAACGCGGTAATGGATGTCAGGATCTTTTTGGATCTCCAAATCAAAGGCTTCGGGCCGAGGTATTAGCTCGGTAGCTGTCTTAGGGCGGTACTTATCCCACGAAAGGGTTCGCATACTGACCGGCCAATGGTCGGCCAAAGCCAATACTACAAACGCCACGGCAGCGAATCCAGCCTTCAAAGTGCTGCGCAAGTAGAGCCAAGCAATGGCTGCAGCGGCCAAGATAAAGCCCAAAGAGCGCAGCACATCGGCCCGAAGCAGGTCGGCGCGGTCTTCTCGAAGGAGAGATAAGAGCTCCGGCGGCAAGTTGTTGTCGTAGAGGCCGCTGTCGCGGTGCAAGGCGAAAGCCACTAAGCAAAGTCCGGCCGTTATGCCGGCAGCCCACTTCAAGGCGCGCATCTTGGCCTCCTTTGCAAGGCCGCTGCTCAGCAAGTGCTGGACGGCCAACGCTGCCAGGGCCGCAAAGCACAGCTGCCCTATGCCCAAAGCCATCGAAACAGCGCGAAACTTCTTGAACATCGGCAGGTACTCGTACCAGAGGAAGTTCAAATAGAAATGCTTGCCCCAAGCGAGCGAAACCATGAAGAGCCCGCTCAACAACAGCCAGTATTTAAGGGTACCCGGCACCAACCAGATGCCCAACACGGCAAGAAAGACCACTACCGCACCGAAATAAATGGCCGTACCCACGAAGGGCTGCTCACCTGTGTAGAATAAACCGCTGATTTGCGCGCGGTACTGTGGGGCTACCGCCGAATATAGGCGTGTGTTCCGATACGCTTCGCCGCTTCCGCCGCCAGCGAAGCGCGGCACCAGGAGCGTCATGCTTTCGCTGATGCCGTAACTCCATCCGAAAAGGTAGGTAGTGTCCAAACCATCGCCTTTCGATTTCTTGGCACTTAACTCCGAGCGCCCGCGAATGGTCTCCTGACTGTACTCATACGTCGGCCAAAGGCGCGACGTGTTGGCTCCAAAGCCCAAGATCAGCGCTATGCCGCAGCTCAAGACTGCTCGCCCCCAAGGCGCTATCGCTTGCGTGAGCATCGCCTCAATGCCCTTGGCTAAGACAAATATGCCCAACAGCATGAGGGTGTAATAGGTGATTTGTACGTGGTTGATGTACACCTGCATGGCAGTGAATACGGCCAAGATGGCGGCGCCCAACAGCCATTGGCGGCCAAAGGCCAACGCCGTGCCGGCCAACATGCCCGGAGCGAGGGCTAAGGCGATCATCTTGGTCGTGTGGCCGGCCTCAATGATGTCGGCATTGTAGGTAGTGATGCCGTATCCCACGGCTCCTAAGAGCGCTACCCGCCAATCGGCGCCGAGCACCGCCAAGAAGAAGTACATACACCACATGGCGAGCAACACTTGTGGCCACACAGCTGTCAGAATGTCGGTGCCCAACAGCAGGGCTCGAAACAGCGGAGCGGTTAAATTGCCCTGAGCACCGCTGTATATCTGATAAGACGGCATGCCGCCGAAGGCACTGTTGGTCCACAGCGGCACCTTGCCCTCCGACTTGAGGTAAGCCTGGATTTCCGTCTGCATGCCGCGCGCTTTTTGGTTGTCGGGCTGAGGCAGCACCTTGCCCTGAAAGGCGTTTGGCAGGAAGTAGAGGAGCGATAAGAGGGCCAAAAGGGCGATGGCTAAAGCGTGAGGGCGAAGTTTTGCTTGCATATTCGCAGGTTTGCGCGAGCGTTGGTTTGAGGCGAAGGTAGGCGAATTGTCGGGTCTGTGTGCCCGTCAAAACAGCTTTTCCACCGCTGTCTTCAGGGCTTCGGCGGGTATGTCGTGCGCGCCAGAGAAAGTTTTCTTGTGAAAAAAGATGCCGTTGCGCTGTTCTATGCGGTCAATTTGAGCACGGCGCTCCGGGGGGAGGAAGGGGTCGTTGGGGCTCCAAAACACGTACAGGTTTCGCTGCGAGAAGTAATCCGAGTGCGGCCGATAGTCGATGTCTTCAGGGGGCAAGCCTGCCCATAAGATCAGGTCGTTAAAAGGCGGGTGATGGCGCACGCACCAGCGGCAAAGTGTAGCGGCGCCCTGCGAAAAGCCGAACAGTACGATGCGGATGTCGGGTGGTAAGGCGGCTGTCAGCCGGGTGAACAGGGTTTGCAGGTAAGCGTTGTTGTCGGCAATGGCTTGCTCGCGAGCGTATCGGGTCATCCAATGAGCGCCCACTGGACCATCGAACCCCTTCCTGTAGAAATAGTTCAGCCCTTCGGGAGCCATAATGAGCCGGCTGCCGTCGTCTAAAGGGCGCAACCATTCCAAGAACTCAGCGGCCATCTGGCCATAGCCGTGACAAGCAAGCCACAGCTGGCGAACGGAAGCGCCCTGGGCGCCTAATGTGTAGTAGTGGGCCGTTCGGCTCACGGTAAGCGTATGGTGCTCCATAAGCGAGGAACGACCGAAAGGTAGTGCAAAGGCTTGGTTTGGCTTTTACAGAATTTTATTTCACACTGCCCACCTCAAGAGAGCGCTGTACCTTTGCCCGCCAAAAAACAGTCCGCCGCAAAAGATGAATACACACACTACCACCTTGGTTTTCGCCACGCATAATCCGCACAAGGCGCAGGAGATAGCCCAAATCTTGGGCCCAGGGTATCGCATCCTGACGTTGAAGGATATCGGCTGTTTGGAGGAAATCCCGGAGACGGCCGACACCATAGAGGGCAACGCCCTGCTTAAGGCGCGATATGTCAAGGAGCGCTATGGGTACGACTGTTTTGCCGAGGATACGGGCTTAGAGGTAGAGGCCTTGGCAGGCGCTCCCGGTGTGCACACGGCGCACTACGCTGGCCCTGAGCGGGATCCGGAGGCTAACATAGCGCTTCTTTTGGCTAATTTAGCCGACTGTCGGCAGCGGCGGGCGCGCTTTCGCACCGTCATCGCTTGCCTTTTTGGCCAGCGCGAAGTGCTCATCGAGGGCGTCTGCCCTGGCCGCATCGCTACGGAGAAGCGCGGCACGGCGGGCTTTGGCTATGACCCCATCTTCATCCCGGAGGGCTATGAGCAAACCTTTGCCGAGCTGGGCGAAGTGGTCAAAAACCGCATCAGCCATCGCGCTATTGCTACAGAAAAGTTTCGCCTGTGGCTGAGAACCGCCTAAATCGGCTATGCTGCGCTTACTGCCGTACTTCCGCCCCTATTGGCGCCTGCTGTTGCTGGCGGTACTCAGCAACGCCCTGATGTCGCTGTTTTTGGTTGTCAGCATCCCAATACTACAGCCTTTCCTGCAGATTTTGTTCGACATGCCCGGACAGGTGCCGCCCGGGGCACGCGATGTTGCGGGTTTTCGCGCGGTGGAGCAAGCCATCAACCATTACCTCGCCGAGCTGGTGCGCACTCAAGGCAAGGAACGCGCATTACTATGGGTATGTGGAGTACTGGTCTTCACCTTTTTGGGGAAGAACCTATTTCGATACCTGTCGCTGTACTTCTTAGCTCCGGTGCGCAACGGCATCATACGCGATTTGCGCAACCGCATCGTCGCCAAGATATTGGACCTGCCGCTGTCGTATTTTTCCGAAGCGCGAAAGGGCGACCTGATGAGTCGCGTCTCGGCCGACGTACAGGAGGTAGACACCAGTATCGTGGGCGTGGTAGAGTCGGTCGCGCGCGACCCCCTCGTCATTTTGGGCAGCTTGGCCTTTATGCTGTACGTTTCGCCGGTGCTGTTGGGCTTTGCCTTGCTGTTGATGCTCTTTTCCGGCTTAGTTATTGGTCGCGTAGGGCTGGCCTTGCGGCGCCAGTCGAGCACGGCCCAGGCGCAGCTGGGCTTGGTGTCGGCGCTATTGGAAGAGACGTTGAGCGGGCTGCGCATCCTCAAAGGGTTCAATGCGCAAGCTTGGCAGCAGGCTCGCTATGAGCGCGAAAACAACCGCTATGCCGCCTTGCTCACGCGCATCAGCCGCCGCCGCGACTTGGCTTCCCCGCTGTCCGAATTCTTGGGCATTTTGGCCGTGGCGGTCATCCTGTGGTTTGGCGCCCGACAAGTGTTTAGCGGTGCCATGACAGCGCCTACATTTATCACTTTTTTATACGCTTTTTACAACATCATCGAGCCGGCTAAACGCCTCAGCGCCGCTTCCTACAGCATTCGCAAGGGGTTGGGCGCATTGGAACGCGTAGAGGCAGTATTGGCCGAGCCCGTAACCATCCGCGATGCAGAAGACGCTTTGCCGGTGACCGCGTTTTCTCGCGCTATCGAATTTCGAAACGTCTCTTTTCGCTATCCGGGAGCCGAAGAAAACACGCTGCACGACATTTGTCTAACCATTCCCAAAGGGAAAATAGTGGCCTTGGTAGGCACGTCGGGTGCAGGCAAGAGTACGATTGCCGATTTGCTTCCGCGCTTTTACGATATCGCAGAGGGACAAATCTTGTTCGATGGGGTCGATATTCGCCGCTTGTGCCTTAAGGATTTGCGTGCCCAGATGGGCATCGTCAGCCAGGAGGCCGTTTTGTTTAACGATACCGTTTGGAACAACATTGCCTTTGGGCTACTGCACGTGTCCGACGCCGAAGTGGAAGCTGCTGCCCGCGCCGCCTACGCCCACGATTTTATTGCTGCGCTACCCGAAGGCTACCACACAAACATCGGAGAGCGCGGCACTAAGCTGAGCGGTGGCCAGCGCCAACGCCTGACGATTGCGCGTGCCCTGCTCCGAAATCCGCCCATCCTCATCTTAGACGAGGCCACCTCAGCGCTGGACAGTGAGTCGGAACAAGCGGTGCAGGCAGCCCTACAACAGCTCCTCCAGGAGCGCACTGCTCTCGTCATCGCCCATCGCCTCAGCACTGTGCAGCATGCCGATGAGATCGTCGTACTCGACCAAGGGCGCATCATCGAACGCGGCACACACGACGCTCTGCTGCAACGCAATGGCCTGTATCGAAAGCTCGTCGAACTACAGGCCCTTTGAGCTGTCCTATTCTCTGGAGAAACTTTCGTCTTTTATGCGTCGAAGGGCATTTTTACTCGAGCATGCAACCTACAACCTTCCTTTAAAATCTTACCTTTGGCCCAAGCTTACAGCGCTCTTGTGTTTTTCACTCATCACGCTTGTATGAAAGGAATGCTACTTGCAGTACTCTCTCTGTGTGGTTTCTCTGCGGTTAGTCAAATCACCATCACATCTGCTTATTTTCCAGAGGTGGGCGATACCCTTCGCTACGCAGTTGACGTTGCGCCGCCTTCGACCCTCAACTTAGTCACACCGGCCGGCGAGGATCAGAGTTGGGATTATTCGGCATTAAAGCCGAGCCAAACTACCCAGACGGCTTATCTCTCTGCAGAGAAAGGTACCCATAAGGCGGCTTTCTCAGATGCCGACCTGTTGGTGAGGACGCCCGGCGGGGGAGAGTCGTATTACAACACCACAAGCACCCAATTTGAATTTATGGGGTTTGTCGGCGGTGGCGCTATCCCCTTTGCGCCGACTGCCGTAGGGCGTTACAGCCCTTCGTTGGTCGAGCGGCGCGCGCCGCTCACTTATGGCAGTACTCACAGTCAAACGACCAACCTCACCATACCTTTCGCTGTAACTGATCTGCCGCCGATCTTCGACTCCATCTTGGCGGGCATCCCCGGTGCTCAGTTTATCGACTCCGTGCGCGTCCGAGTGCGCGTGCAAAATGCCGACACGGTAGACGCTTGGGGAGAAGTTAAGATCCCTAATGCTAAAGAATTTATTCCGGTGCTGCGGCAAAAGCGCGTCACGAAAACGCGCAACTTCGTAGAGGCCCGTCTCTCGAGCCCGTTCCCGCTGTGGATAGATATCACCACCTTTCTGGGAAGCACCCCTTTTGGCGGCTTTACTGGGGCCGACTCCTTTGTAGTATACCGCTTTCTGAGCAATGACCACAAAGAGGAGGTGCTCACTGTGACGACCAATTTCTCGGGCGATACGGTGCGCACGGTGCGGTTTAAGAACTTGCCTCTGAGCGTTTCGGTGCTTCCGGATGAGGATGCTCCCGGCACGGCTAGTGTTCAGGCCTTGCCTAATCCGGCGGTGGACAAGGTTCGCTTTGAATGCACCAACCTGCCCTCGGATGAATACACCCTCAAGATCTTCAACTTGGTAGGCAAAGTGGTTTGGAGGGAGACCTTCCAGGCATCGGGCAAGCGCACGCTGTTTTTGGAGCTGGATGACTTCAACAAGGGCACTTATCTATACAGCTTGTCCAATCGAAAAGGCGAGATCCTCAGCACCAAGCGCCTCATTGTGGTAAAGCCTTAGCGCTGCTCTTGTTTGCGGACCTCTTTGGCCCAGGTGTCTTTAAGCGTTACGGTGCGGTTGAACACGATGCGCTGAGCGCAGCTGTCGGGATCGACGCAGAAGTACCCCAAGCGCGTAAATTGAAAATGCTCGCCTACGCGGGCTTCAGAGAGAGCGGGCTCGATGAGGGCGTCCGGTATGACCTCCAAGGAGTGGGGATTAATGGCTTTTTTGAAGTCCGGCTCCGCCGCTGGGTCTTCCACCTGAAACAGCCGGTCATAGAGGCGCACTTCTGCTCGATGGGCGTGTGGTGCCGACAGCCAGTGGATAGTGCCTTTGACCTTGAGGCCGGAGGTGTCTTGTCCCGAGCGGCTTTCAGGCAAATAGCGGCACAGCACCGCTGTGATGTGGCCGTCGGTATCTTTTTGCACGCCGGTGCACTCGATAATATAGGCGGACTTCAAGCGCACCATGCCGCCTGGATAGAGGCGAAAATACTTGGGCGGCGGGTTCTCTAAAAAGTCTTCCTGCTCGATGTAGAGCTCGCGGCTAAAGGGCACCTGCCGATTTCCGGCAGTGGGGGCTTCCGGATTATTTTCTGTCTCGAGCCACTCTACTTGGTCTTCCGGATAGTTGGTGATGATGAGCTTAAGCGGGCGCAAGACGGCAAAGCGGCGCAGGGCGCGTCGGTTCAGATCTTCTCGGATGCAAAACTCTAACAGGCTGAGGTCAATGATGTTATCGCGTTTGGCCACCCCCACGCGTTGGGCAAAAGCGCGAATGCTTTCCGGCGTATACCCGCGGCGCCGAAGGCCGCTTATAGTGGGCATGCGCGGGTCGTCCCATCCGTTGACGTAGCCTTCTTGCACCAATTGCAACAACTTGCGCTTGCTCATCACCGTATAGCTCAGGTTCAGGCGAGCAAACTCGTACTGTTTCGAAGGGAAAATGCCCAACTGCTCGATAAACCAATCGTACAGAGGGCGATGGGGCGCAAATTCTAAGGTACAAATAGAGTGAGTGATGCGCTCAATACTGTCGGACTGGCCGTGTGCCCAGTCGTACATAGGGTAGATGCACCACTTGTCGCCGGTGCGGTGGTGATGCGCGTGTTTGATGCGGTACATGTAGGGGTCGCGCAAGTGCATATTAGGCGAGGCTAAGTCGATCTTGGCCCGGAGCACACAGTGTCCGTCAGGAAACTCGCCGTTCTTCATGCGCTCAAAGAGGGCTAAGTTTGCCTCTGGAGGCGTGTCGCGGTATCGATTGGGCGTGCCGGGTTCAGTGGGCGTGCCTTTTTGCGCAGCGATCTCTTCGGGCGAGGAAAAGTCGACGTAGGCCAAGCCCTTTCGGATGAGCACTTTGGCCCATTCATACAGCTGGTCGAAATAGTCAGAAGCGTAAAGTACGCGATCGGGCTCGAACCCCAACCAGCGCACGTCCTCTAAAATGCTGTCGACGTACTCTTGTTCTTCGCTGGTAGGATTGGTATCGTCGTAGCGCAAGTTGCACTTGCCGCCGTATTTTCGGGCTAAGCCAAAGTTCAGGCAAATGCTCTTGGCGTGTCCGATGTGCAGGTAGCCGTTAGGTTCTGGAGGAAAGCGCGTCTGGACGGTAGTACAGCGTCCACTTCTTAGGTCTTCCTCGATGATTTCTTCTATAAAGTTGAGCGGTTCCTTTGCCTCTGTGCCAGCAGGTTCGATGTTTGTCGCCATAGCGTCTTCAAAGTAGCGGCAAAGCTAAGCTATTTTGCCCTTCTGCTCTGGAGTGGCTAATCCACTACGATCTTAATGCTTTGCTCCTTTTTGCGTTCGGCCACGAGGTCCAGCGTGTATTCTTTGTCGCCGTCTTGGATGACGACGCGGGCGGTATTGGGTTCGGCTTTGCCGAAATCTTCTGCATGCAGCGTGATGAGGTGCTCGCGACCCGGAGGCAGTGTTATCTCAAACTCTTTGGGCTTGTTGGTCAGGAGCAGGTCGCTGATGATTTTTTTATCGTTAAGGTACAGCGAGACGATATCACCGTCCTCTATTTGGCTGTCCCAGATGCGAATTTTGAGCGTTCGCGATTTAACCTGCACTTTTTCTTTGACTTCTAAGCTGCGGCCGTCGATAGATTGGGGTAATGGAGTTGACTCCGCCAGGGGCGGAGTGGGTTTCGGTTTGGGCGTTTCGCGCGCGGGCTTTTGCGGTGGGTCTTCGTCGCAAGGGAGTTTTGCTGTACCGCCAAACTGGATGCTGAAACCGGGCCCTCGGGTCGTCACGTTGCTGATGAGGATGACGTATTTTTCTCCTTTCTCCGTGCGCAAGGGCGCTAACCAGTTGTCGTCGCCGGCATCGACGCAGCCGGCATCTTCGCTGGTGTCGGTCTGGCCTTCGCGCAGGCCGGTGGCGCCCATGCAGGGGCTCGTGCGGGCGTTGGCGTGGCTATCTCCTGCCGCCATACACCGCACGATTTGCTTGTACCGACAATCGCCGTTGGCCGGCAAGCGGTAAACCACGAAGTCGATGTCGTCTTCTTCTCGATGCGGGACAATGGTGAAGGTGAGTGTGCCTCCTTTTTCGATCTCAAAGGCTATCCAGGTCGAATTTTCTTCGGCTTGCCCCATGCTTTCACCGTTAAGGAAACACGGTACAAAGGCTGCCTCGGTGACATCGTCGCCTTCTCCCGCTGCTCGGTCTATGTGGTAGACCTGTTTTTTGCATATCTGCATGGCCTTTGAGCAGTCTGCGTGCTCTTGTGCTATCAACACACCAAGGCCCATCCAATAAAAGAGCAACGAGAAAGAAAATGAACGCTGCATTCGAAAGGTGTTTTTGTTCGCCCACATAAACGCTGCCAACGGTCTAAAGAGTTTAGGAAGCGGCAAAAAAAGCGCTTTTACGGTGCTCTACTCGCGCAAAAATTCTAGCTCGCCGAAGCGGCTCATCCGGGCGATAGTGGAGGGTTGCCCGCTTTCTTTACTTCCCTGTCGGTATTTGACGACGTAATCCACGCCAGAAAGGATGTCGCTGGCGATGGCGCCAAAGGTAGGTGGATAGGGCGCATGGGCCTTGCAGGCAGCTGCGCTAACCAGGGGGCTTCCGAGCAGGCGAATGAGGGTTTGACAAAACTCATCGGCAGTGATGCGGATGGCTGCCGAACCATCCCGTGCTTTGACGCAATAGGGCAACCCTACAGAATGCGAATACACCATGGTAAGCGGGCGCTGGTGGTAGGCTAATAGCGTCTCTATGCGGGGATTGAGCAACGGAATGTATTGCTTCAACATATCGATGCTGTCTACTAAGAGGATATACCCTTGTCCAGGAGGCTGCTCGCGCAGCGCCGATAACCGCGCTACCGCCGTTTCTTGAAGCGCATCGCAGCCGATGGCCCATATGGTATCGGTAGGATAACAGATGATACCGCCGCCTCGCAGCAGTTGGGTAATTTGAGAAATATCGTCCTCGGGAAAAAACATAATCAACTCTTTGTGTTTCTTTGTCGTTCTATACGTATCAAAATAAGTGCAAAAGTCCGCCGTTTCCTCGAAATACGCACACCCACACACAAGGCGCATATGTACAAGCACAGCTTTTGGTCGTTTCTGTTCTCCGCTGTACTCTGCTTTTCATGCGGCGTGCTTTCGGCGCGCCACATCATCGGCGGCGAAATCACCTATCAGTACATCGGTATGAATGCGGCCGGTCAAAATATCTACCGCTTCACTATGAAGGTGTATCGCGATTGCTTGGGTGGAGGAGCGGGCTATGACAATCCGGCAGAAATGGCGATTTATAGGGGCACGCTGAACAATAATGTGTTGATAGAGTCTTTCCGCATCTTTAATCCAACGATCAGACGGCTGACCCCAGAGCCACCTCCTTGTGTGACGCAGCTGCCGGTAGTATGCGTAGAAGAGGGGATCTATACTTTTGAGCGCGCCTTGCCGGTGATTAACCAAAGCTATTTCATTGTCTATCAGCGCTGTTGCCGCAACCAGACGATACGAAATGTCGTATCGCCTGGCGACATTGGCGCTACTTACTACGTAGAGCTTACGCCAGCCGCCCAACAACTGCGCAACAACAGTCCTACTTTCAATAAATTCCCACCCATCATCATCTGTGCAAATATCCCTCTGGTATTTGACCACTCGGCGACCGATCCGGAAGGCGATCTTATTACCTATAGCTTATGTGCGCCGTTGGAAGGCGGAGGACCCATCCTGACACCGCCCGGCCTCTACACCTGCAACGGGGCAGTGCCAACCCCGCCGTGTGGGCCGCCCTTTGAGCAGGTGCCTTTCGTCTTGCCTAACTATAGCGCGACGAATCCGCTCGATGCCTCTCCGCCACTGACCATAGACCCACAGACGGGACTGATGACCGGTACGCCCACTGTATTAGGTCAGTTTGTCGTGGGTGTGTGCATCCAGGAATACCGAGGCGCTACGCTGCTGTCGGAGATCAGGCGCGACTTTCAATTTAACGTAGCCGAATGCTCACCCACCGTGCTGGCTAACGTTCGAAGCGACAGTATCATAGGCACCAAGCGGTTCGTCCTCAACTCGTGTGGCCAAAACACAGTCACTTTTCAAAATTTAAGCGTGCAGCGCAACCAGATTACGGAGTGGGAATGGCGCTTCGACCTCAAGACTTCTACCTTTACGGACAAACAAAATTGGGATGCTACGGTCACCTTCCCAGATACCGGCACCTATTCGGGCACCCTTATCCTGAACCCCGGCAAGCCTTGCTCCGACACCGCGCGTATCTTTGTCAATATCTTTCCCAGCATTCAGGCCGACTTCTCCTTCGACTACGACACCTGCGTGGCTGGACCAGTGAGCTTTACCGACCTATCCACCGGTGCGGGCGGCATCGATCGTTGGAATTGGAATTTTGGCGTGCCTAACGGCACGTCTACCCAACGCAATCCCGATTTTCTGTACCCAATCCCGGGCAATCATCCCGTTACCCTTCGCGTGACGGACCGAAACAACTGCTCGGATGCTATCACCAAGACAGTTAATTGGTTCCCTGTACCACCGCTCATCATCATCGCCCCCAACCGCTTCGTAGGGTGTGCGCCTGCAGAAATCTTTTTCAACAACTTATCTACGCCCATCGATTCCACCTACCAAATTCTTTGGTCGTTTGGTGACGGCCAGACAGCGCGCAACATCATCAGCCCCACACACCGATACGAGCAGCCCGGCCTGTATACCATCACCATAGCCATCACTTCTCCTATCGGATGTTTTACGGCCGACACCTTTGTCAACTTCATTCGCACCGAACCTTCGCCCACAGCAGACTTCACCTTCTCGCCCGAAGAACTGAACTCGTTCGACCGCACGGTGCAGTTTACCGATTTGTCGATAGATGCCCATCGGTGGAATTGGCGGTTCGATCGCTTTGGCACCAGCATTCAGCGCAATCCCTCTTTTGTTTTTCCCGACACGGGGCTGATGGCCGTCACGCTCATCGTCACCCATCCGCGCGGTTGCCAAGACTCCATCACGAAGTACATCGATGTAGTGCCTCAGGTGCGCTGGTTCATGCCAAACGCCTTCACCCCAAACAACGACGGGCAGAACGACGGTTTCTTAGGCAGGGGCTATTTAGAAGGCGTTACCGATTTCAGCTTAACGATTTGGAATCGATGGGGCGAGCTGGTATTTCAGACCAACAACCCCGAGGAGGCATGGAATGGGCGCAAGATGAACACCGGTGAGATGTCGCCTGAAGGCGTATATGTCTATGTCGTGGCATTTACCGAGCCCAGAGGGCAGCGGCGCGAGTTCAAGGGCTTTGCTACCTTGCTGCGTTAGCGCAGCAAGGCCACGTTGCCCTTCTTTTCAGTAATGGTGCCGCCGAGGCAACGCACGCGAAGGTAATAGCCATAAGTTTCAACCGGCTGTGGCTTGCCCTGAAACGTGCCGTCCCAAAATCCGTTGGGGTCGGTGGTCTCGAATAGCTTTTGGCCCCATCGGTTGTAGATGGCCCAGTATACTTCTTCCACAAAGCGGCTTTCTAAGCGCAGCACGTCGTTTTCTCCGTCGCCATTGGGCGAGAAGCCCGTAGGAAAAAACACGAAGGGCTCGTCGCAGCGCGGGAAGAGGACGGTGATGGTGAGGGTGCGCTCCAACACGCAGCCGCCGTCGAGCGCTAAATGCGCCACATAGGTCGTGGTGCTTCCAGGCGAAGCGATGGGGTTGGCAATGTTGGGATTGCTGAGGCCCAATACAGGCGTCCAAGAGATGCTGCCGCTGCCGCTATAAGTGGCCGTTAGCTGAGAGCTGCCTCCGAAATAGATGACCGGAGGGTCGGCCGCCACCGAAAAATCTTGCACGTCAAACACGTTAACGGTCACCGCGCCCTCGTAGACACAGAAGGCATTGGTGATGGTTACTTGGTACTGTGTTGTGGTAGAAGGAAATGCCAGCGGCGATGCAGCCATGGGGTCGGAGAGCGTTGCCGCCGGCGTCCACTCGTACAGATAGGTGTCGATACCGCCGGCGTTCAGGCGAACGGTATCGCCAGGGCAGATAGTTAGCGTTTGACGGAGGCTATCCACTACCGGAATGGGCGCATTTAAGGAGAAAAAAGCGGTGTCGCGGCATCCTCCCGCCGAAAGCGCAATTAGGCGCAACTGGTAATTGCCCGGGCGCTTTACCACAAAAGTCGGGTTGGCCTCCGACGACTGTAGGGAAAACCCTCCCATCCCTATCAATTGCCACGACCAAGCCGCCACACCGTACACAGTGTCGGTACTCAAGTCGACGGCTCGGATGACCAAACCGTCATTGTCGCACTGAAGGAATTCGACATCGATGGCGGCGTCGATATGGAGGGCGCCGACGCGGATGGTTTGAAAAGCGGTGTCGGCACAGGGCAGTCCCGGCCCTACGATAAGGGCCACCGTGTACAGCCCGGTGTCGGGAAATCGATATGTAGGCGAAAAATCGGTGCTCGTTTTGCTGAGGTCGTTGGGCCAATCGAAATACCAGCGCACGGCGGAGAAATTGCTCTGGTTAGAAAAGCGGACGATTTCGTTTTCGCAGGCGCCGCCGACCTCGGCAAAAGCGGCCTTCGGATAGCCGCATTCCGCCACGTTGTACTGGAAGTCGCGCCGCGTAGTGGAGATGAGTGCGCCGTTGCGGTATTCATCCACGCATACCCCTACCACGAAGTTGCCGATGGTGTTGGGAATACCTGTCATAAAGCCTGTGGACAGATGAATGGTTAACGGGACACCACCCAAAACGTTCGCTAAGCTGTAGGGCGGCTTCCATACGACTTCCGGATAGGGCCCTTTCAGAGGGGGGACAGGTCGCGGGTTGAGCGAGTCTGGTCCGTTCAGCGGCGTACACAGTCGATACACGAGCGAGTCGCCGTCGATGTCGGTGGCTGAGTGGTCGAAATCGATGGGTTCGTTGACGCAGATGGCCACTGGCGGCCATTTGTTGAACGTCGCGCTGTTGTTGCAGGCTTGGAGGCTCGTTTCCGACAAGTTAGCTACAATCGAGATGCCGGTATTGAGCGGGTCGGGCAGGTTGCGGATGAGCCGATTGCGGCAGCAACGCTGGTACACCAAGAAATAGCCGCCCGGTCGAAAGGGTAGGGTAGTGATGGTTCGATAGGTGCTTCGATGCACACATACGTTGGGAGGAACGATCAAGCAAGGGTTGTCTAGTGCCACCGGCAAGGTGTCGTGTGCCATAGCGTTCCAAGGCACTAGTAGGTTGCGAAAGAGGTTCCACTCCGCATCGTAGACGCCTATAGCTGCTGGGTCGTCGAACCATGGAACGCCGTTGAAACAGTCGCGGTATACGGTCAAATTGATTTCGTATTGATTATTGCCCAGACAACGATAGGTAATTTCGCCGCCGACAATGTGCGTAGACCATGCAATAAACGGGGAGGACACCCCAAACACTACTAGCGAAAAGAGGATAGGGTATTTCATCGCCCAAATTTATAAAAGGCGATGCATTAGAAAGCTTCCCCAGTAAACCAGTAAAATGCCGGTCCTTCGCGCGTGATACCCATATCGATGCGGACGAAGATGTCTTTTTTGGGAAAAATCAGGTAGCGTATACCAACACCGCCGGCCCATCGCACGTGCCGAAGGGAAAGGGCCGAAAAAGAAGGTGCTACAGTGCCGACGCCGAAGAAAGCCGCCGCCCCGAAATACTTGCTAAACGGCAAGGGCAAAAACCGGTACTCTACCTGGGCAGCGTGGTAATGGCGGTCGCGATAGCGCCCGGTGTAGTAGCCGCGCATCAGCGACTCGTTGCCCATCAAGCTCAGCTGATTGAACGGAGCTGTCCCCACCACGATGCTGCTGAGCGCCTGGGCAGCCAATACCTGTCCACGCCCCATGTTTCGATAGCGGCGCACTTCGGCAAAAAACAGGCTGAACGTATAATCGCTGCCCCAGAGGCGGTTGTAGTGCAGCCACGACAGCTCCGCAAACCACCCATGGCGGGTGTTGAGCATGTTGGGCCGAGAGTCGTATACGGTGCCCAAGCCGATGGCCATATTGGACGAACCATGCGCTCCTTCGGGCAGAGGGTGTGCGCCGTGTTCGTTGTCAAAATTCACTCGCGTGAGCGATTGGATGTCGATCTCTGGCCCTGCGAACCAGTTCGGCCGCAGCCGGCGCAAGATGCGTTGGCGCAGCAAAAAATAGGTGCCGTTGACGACGCTCGGCGCTTCCGGCCGGCTATCTGGGCCAATGCCGTAATACAGCAAGGGGAAGCGCTGAAAGCGAAGCCGACCCAGCAATATCCATTGGTCGCGATCGGTATACACGGCATTGTCGAACCACAACCCGTATTGCGAGCGCAGCGTGACAAATCCGAAGGCCGTAATTTCGCTAAGACGATTGCGCATGGGGTCGTTCTTGGCGTGGAAAAGCAGCGACCCCGCAGCGCCAAATTCCCAGCTCGTTTCTGGGGAATACCCCAAAGTGGGATAGGCCAAAAAGCGAGGTCTATCGGCAGGCAGATGGTCGCGCGTAAAGCGCATCAACAGTCGGTTGAACCACGTGGTCGTGTCACTAGTTTCTCTACTATAGGCGGCTGCAGCGCATAGAGCAAGGCATATTGACAAAAAGCAGCTCTTTCGAACGAAGGCAAAGTGCACGATTAGATGCATGGGCGTAGACATAAAGAATGGGTCGTGTATTTTATCGGTGAGTAAAACAATATGCGCGCCAAGAATGGTACTGCTGCATAAACGCAGGCCATCTCCTACCGATATATACTCAGCAGCCCCTCCTTTGTTTCCTCTTTTACTCGTGCACCCGGATGAGCTTGGCTGGCCAGGTGTGGTGCTCAGCGCGCAAGAAGACGGTGTAGACGCCGGGCGGGTAGGATACAAGTCCGACGGGCCACACGTAGTCGCCCTCCGACAAGCCCTGGAACGCTGCCCACAGGCAGCGTCCCAGGGCGTCAAATACCATCAGTTGGACATGGTCTGTGCGCGACAGGGTAAAGCGCACTGAAAATGCGCTGTCAGTAGGATTAGGGAAGATCGCCCAATGGTCCTCTTCGTCCATTCCTGGCGCCCCTACTGAGATTGTCGTATCGGGACAGACGTTGTCTAACAGCGCTTGATACTTTGGCGCTGTCATCAGGTAGGGCGGCTGCATATCGATATCGTCAAGCACGCCCCAAGAGCCGTAGACGCTCTCTTGGCGCGAGGCCAAGCTGAAGTTTCCGAACAGGCGGCTTCCCCAGGCGCGGATGGTGTCGAGCATGTCGTTGTATAGGTCGTATATGCCTGGGCTGTATTGGGCATCCCACATGGCTTGTTGATAAGGGTAGGGGATACCAAAGACGTTGCCGACGAAGTGCTGCCCACCCTCGTAGTTGACGACTTCCTTGCCGTAGAGTTGGACGTTGAAATAGTCTTGCCGTACAGCAGGTCTGAATTCGGCCCAGTGGTTTCGAGCGTTAGTGAGAATGTCGTCGACGGTGCTGCCCGCATGTAGGACAGGCTTGCCGTTGTCTGAATGGTCGAGTCCTATGTAACTGGTAATGGCTCCTAAATCCCATTCCGAAGGCGGTAATTGGGCTAAGATCTGCTCATTCAAGTAGTTGAACCCCGCTTGCAAACCTAACACGCGCTTGACACGGTGCTTTTGTTCGTCGAAGACGTCGTGCCATATGCGGAAGACGCGACCCGCCTTTTCTGCCATAGCGCGGCCGTAGTTTAGGTGGGCGGGTCTCGTCTGGCCGTTGTAGTGCGCTTGGTCAAAGATCCAGTTCCACACCTCGTTGCTGTATTCGAGGTAGATGGTGAGGGAGGTGTCTAACTGGTCGCGGAAAAGTTCGGCCATGCGCGCCACATAGTCGTCGTCGGCGGCGTGTGGCACACATATCCAAACATCTTTTCGGGTGTCGTTGGCTAGGCGGATCATGACCTCGTACGGCACGCCTTGGCGAGTGCCGTAGGTGAAGTAATTCAGCGGCGTTCGCTCGCTCCACGAGCGGACGGGGTTGTTATTGGTGGCGCCCCAGTCCATGAAGCGTAGCACTTTGAAGGGAGCAATTTTTTCCAAAAAACCTTCGTAAAAAGGTGCTTTGTCTAAGTTTACCTCCTCATCTTCGAGGCGCAAGAGGCGGAAGTTTCGCACGGGGTCGCCGAGCTGAGAGGCCTCAATGTTTAGGATGACGATATCGGTGCCCGTCACTTGAAACTGCAGTCGACCTGGCGTGCTGCTGAGGGCGGTGGCGTTCCCGCTCACGGTGATGGCACCTTGTCCGTCGTAGCGCAATACATAGGCACCGGGAGGGAGGTTGGCGTTTTCCGTAGAGACGACGTAGCGCACCTTGTTGGGCACGCCGTTGGCCATCTGCGGGATGTAGGTAGGATAGCCCTCGGGGTTGAGCGCAATGAGGTGCTCATTGCCGTTGCTCCAGCAGTAGCACGCGTCGTTGTAGGTTACGATGTTGGGCCGCACGTGCTTCATTCGGTTGCGCATGGGGCGTTCGGGCACCCAATCAGCAAAACCGCTCAGATTGGTGCCTATGACCATTCGGCAGGGGTTGGGTATCCAGCCCGGGCAGGTAGTGCTGTCTATGGGAACGCGCAAGGTATAACGGTCGGCGCAGCCCGCTGGGTCAGAGGCTTCGTAGAAGTAAGTACCTGCTGGCAAGTTGTGGTATTCGTCGGATGAAGTAGGCGTAAGCACCTGTCCTGCAGCGTTCTTGAGCGAAAAGTGGGCGGGATGCTGTTGAATGCGGATGATGCCGCCAAGCCCAGAGCAGTCGGCCAGGCGTTGGAGCATAAAGCTGCTCAGACAGGAAAAGGTGCTGTCGGCCCGTCGCACGGTAATCGTGTGAGTAGTCGTATGCTGTTGCCCGCCAGCATCGCGCACCGTAAGTCGAACCGGTATTCGCCCCATTACAGTATAGACGTGGGACAGTTCCGCTCCGTACCTCACCGGAGTGCCGTCGCCCAATTCCCACTGGTACTCTGCTATAGGCAACCCTTCTGGGTCCACGCTCGCCGTTCCGGAGAGCTGCACGGAAAGCGGTGCGATGCCGTCGCTGACTGATGCCGTAATTACCGCCACAGGCGGCAAGTCTACCGCAACGGTGGGGTCGGGAGCCACACAGGCATATGAGCGGGCGAGGCGGATCTCGTCGGCAGCGCCGTTGCCCGGCGCATTGCCCAGGTATGTATGGGCACTGCGAAAGGTAAACGGTGTGGGCGTGTTTTCGACGAGGGTGGGTGCTGGAGGGCCAGACGTACCCAGTGCAGTGGGGTTGACATACAGTGCTATTGCCGTGTGCGCTTCGAGGAACGTCAGCCCAAGCACGAAGAAAGCGGTTGTACCAATGCTTACGGGTATTCCTGTTGGATAGTAGCTGTTGCCGATGCGGAGCGTCCAGCGGCGCTGCCCGCCGACGTTGCTGTGGGTGCCGAAGTATCCGAATTCGATGCGCTGTTGGGTGCAATCGTTGCACCAAGCCAATGGCTCGCTGTGCAGCCCGGCAAAGACGGGCTGGTCGTTGTTCTGGTTTTTGCGCAAAAGAGCGCTCATCCACAGGGTGCCGCCCTTTTGAGAACCGATGCCGTCATCGGCTACGTATTCGGCAAAGGGGCCATTTGGGCGGGTATCCAGACGGCGCCCAGCTGTTAAATACTCGCGTCCGCCACTGGCATGGCCTCCGTGGGTGCGCAGGTTGCCGTACGACAGGGAACCGCTGTGCGTCTGATAGCCGGGCACTTGGTTGTTAAACACTTGTACGTACCAGGCTTCTGCCCATCCGGAGCCGCCCTGCTGGCTGTGTAGCGGCTGATCGGCTGGATAGTTGAAATCTTCAGAAGCCAACAGTCGGCAGTCCTGGGCCGATGCATAGAAGTTGGTGCAACAAACCATCCATAGGGCGAATATTCCCCTTTTCATAGGCGTATTTGTGTTTTTTACGGCGCTCTATTGCAGCAAAGGGGTGTCGCCCAGTGCCTCTGCCCGCCTCCATGCCGCTACCACTCCTGCTTCGAGCCGTTCGCGCAAGTGCGCTTCTTCGAAGACGCGCAGGGCTGCCTCTGTGGTGCCACCTTTGGAGGCTACTTTTTCGATCCATTGCTCGCAGCTCAGGTTCGCCTTATTGTACAGGTCAACCGCCCCAGTGAAGGTCTGGCCGACAAGCAGCTCCGCTTCAGCGGGCGAGAAGCCCATCTGCTGCGCTACCTCGATGAGGACGCTCATGAAAAAATACACGTATGCTGGGCCCGAACCGGAGATGGCCGTAGCGGCGTCCAACAGGGCTTCGCGTGCCGTGTAGAGCGTTTTTCCTGTCGTACTCAGCAGGTTTTGAACCATCACCAGCTCGATGCGCGTCACATCTTCGGTAGCAGTGAACGCCGTCATGCCGGCCCCTATTTGCGCCGGCAAGTTGGGCATAGCGCGCACTACCTTGCGTACACCTAAGGCTTCCATCACAGTGCTCATGCGGATACCCGCCATAATGCTTAGCCACAGCTGTCCAGGCGTCGTTAACGGGCCAATTTGCTCAAACAGCACCGGCGCATCTTGCGGCTTCACGGCTAAAATAGCCAGGTCGGCGGCAGGAACACAGTGCCTCGGGTCGGCAAAAAAGCGGGCTGCGCACCGGGTGCTCAGGGTTTCGGCTTGCTCGGGTGTGCGGCACAGCAGCATCAACTGCTCCGGCAATACGATATGGGTGCGCAGAAAACTCTCCGCATAGGTCATGCCCATATTGCCGGCGCCGAGGATGAGTATCTTCATATACAGCGAGGAAGGCGGTTGAAAGGGCAAAGAAAATCACCGTTGCTCAAAAAGAAAAAAGCCATCCCGTCTTTCGACGAAATGGCGCAACATAACCATGAAAACAATTAACCAATCAAATGCTAAGCTCTTTGCCGTCTGTTTACACGAAAAATCGTGCCAGAACGCGCCCTTTCAGAGCAAGCAATACGGTATCAGTAACGCGTGCTTTTGGGCTGTGAGTTGGGGCGATTTCTCGGTCGGGACTGCTGGTCGCCCTGCATCCGCGGCGAAAAGTCGAAACCGAAGGTGATGAAAAAGATGTTGGCTCGGTAGTTCTCGTAGGGCCTTACGACGTTACCCTGTGTATCGGTGGTGGTGAAGTCCGGGTTAAAGAAGTTGTTGAGGAAATACTGCACCTTGACGTTGAGCGAACGGCGGAAGTGGAAGCCGGCAAAGACGGCAGTAGTGAATTGCGGGGTGCGCTCGCTGAACCACTCGTTGAACTTCGTTTTGCGCTTTCGGTCACCATCGGGGAAAAACTTTTCTTTGTAATTAAACGGCAGTCCGGCTTCACCGCCGAAATAGAAGAATTGCCCGTTCTTCATGTTGCCCAACTTAAAGCCCAACGGCAGGCCGAGCATGTAGATGCGGCGCTTGTAACAGTCGCGGCTATCCGGGTTGTCCTTAGTGATAAGTCCAATATTGCGCACATTCCAGCCCAAGAAAACGCCGGCATTGTTGACGAAGTCCCAGTTAAAGTTGCTCCCGAAGTTGAATACGGGCGACCAGCGCAGGGTGGGGCGTATCTCGCGACCGTTCATTTCCACAATGCCCAAGGAGAAGATGCCCCCATCCCCTCCCGAACTGAAGTAGGTGATGGGGCGGTCTTGCGAGGGCGGTTTTCGCTGCGGCTGGCTGTAGGCGGAAGATAGCCCTGCGAAAAAAAGCGCAGCGCTTGCGAGCACGCACGCTTTGGCGTTTTTCAACATGGTAAGAATGCTTTTGTAGGTGAGAGAATAGTTTTCATTCCACAGTAGCAAACGATAGTCTCAAGGAAAAGCCGGCTGTCGTCGAGCGCTCTGAAAAAAGGAACGGCCCCGCCCGCTATCCTACCGCAATAGTACGGCTGTTTTGCTCTATCCAAGGCGAAAGGACTATCTAATAAAAGTGGGAAAGGTTGCGTTTCTCGATAGATAGGCTTTTTGCTACCAAAAACTTCTTCAAAAGCAGTTTTATGGCACGGTTTTGCGCTGCATCTTTTCCAACGCGATGAAGACAGAAAAGCCCATCTTTTTTCCCGGCCTCAACGGCATTCGAGCCATAGCTGCTTGGGCGGTGGTGGTGTCGCACATCACGGTCTACATGTATCGCTTTGGGCTTAGCCCGTATTTGTTGGGCCGAATGCCCAACGGCGCCCCCCAATACATCCACCTTTCGGTGTTTGGCGTGACTATTTTTTTTGCGCTGAGCGGCTTTTTGATCACCTACCTCCTGTTGGCAGAGCAGGCAGTCCAGCCCATCAGCATTCGAAATTTCTACATCCGACGCATCCTTCGAATATGGCCGCTCTATTACACCTATCTCGTCGTGGCTTTAGTAGTGAGCCGACTCGGCAACGTCCCCCACGAGTCTATTAGCGACCTGTTTTACTTTTTCTTTTGCCCCAACGTACCCAAGTCCTTTCAGCTGCGCAGCGACTTATTGGGGCATTACTGGTCGTTGGGAGTGGAGGAGCAATTCTACCTCTTTTGGCCCGTATTCGTGCGTTTTTTCCATCGGCGGCTCTTCACGGCAACTGCAGTGTTCTTGGCGGGTTTCATGGCGCTAAAAGTCGTAGGGTTCTATGTCTACACCGGCACAGTGTTTCACACTGCGGTGGATGTCAACCGCTTTAGCTGTATGATGATAGGCGCTATGGGAGCCTATCTGTATTTTCACCGGCACGCGTATTTCCTGCGTTGGGCAACGCATGGGGCTATCCAGGCGATAGGGTGGCTTCTCGTCGCCTTGGCGGCAATCAATCGCTTTCACATTGCCAACATCATCAATCACGAAGTGATGGCGTGCTTCGCCACCGCCCTCATCTTGGGACAGATTTACGGAAAAGGGCTGTTTAACCTCAACACCTCAACCCTCGACTACTTGGGCAAGATCTCATACGGCATCTACGTCATCCATCCGCTGGTCATCTTCTCCTTAGGCTGGTTGCTCCACGGACGACTGTCGGCTCAAAATCCCTGGCACTATGCCGTAGTGTACGCGTTGTGCATCGGAGGAACACTGCTGGCGGCGCACCTCTCTTATCAATACTTGGAAAAACCTTTCCTACGCCTCAAGACGCGGTTTGCGCGGGTAAAGAGCGCTGCCTCGCAAGAAGAGGTGTTACAACCGAGCCCTTCCAAATAAGAGGGCTGCCTTCTAATGAGCGAATGGGCGATATAGCTTCATTTTTTCGACTATATTTCGTCGAAAAAAACGGCCTACTCTTAACGCAAAAGCCGTTCTCGCTGTTAAGAGAAGTAGCGTCTTTTTAATCCTTCTCGTATCACTAAGCCAGCCTCATCACACATGAAGGGATTTTTATCGCTCTTTCTGTTGCTCTCTCCAACCCTCGCCCTTTGGTCTCAGGTAAACAACCCCACTTTGGCCGTTTGCGACGGCAAACAGTATCTGTGTGCCTTAGACTCTGTCGTAACTCTCTGTGTAAATATTGTCGTTGACCCCAGTTATCCCCATCCAATATCGCACTTCGAGATTCGATGGGGCGATGGTCAAAAGATCACTGTACCGGGCAGCCTAAATCCACCCTCTCAGACGCACGATTACGAAGTAGGTACTTTTACAAAAGCTGCCACTACGAGATAGAGTATATTGTTAAACTGGAAACATTCCACGAGGATCCCACTATCTCGCCCACTAACAGCGCATTTTTATATTCGCAATCCACCATCTCCAGAGATTGTTCTGTCGGGAAGTCTGTACTGCGTCAATAGGCCCGTCGTGTGTAAGGGGAATCCTTGTCCGCGACAGGGCGCCAAACAGAACTGGCATTTCGGCGACGGCGATTCTACGACCACGCAAAAGGACACTGTAATCCATACGTATACCACTCCGGGAGCGAGACAGGTGATCTACTGTGTGGAGAATGAGTGCGGCACAGCCTGCGATACACAATGGATATACATACAGCCACCTCCTCAGGCGGTATTGGGTGCTGACTCGGGAGTCGTTGCCCTTTATGCCAATCCCTATAGGGTCTGTTTGGGCGATTCCGGCGCCGTCGTCTTGCTGAACGGGGAGAACTCTCTTCACGTCAGCAGGCCATATCAGTGGAGCGTAAAACCGAACGCGGGCTAGGAGTGGTTAGAGCCGGACAGCCTAAACCCCGGACGCCGGCGCATTCGCTTTACTCAGGAGGGCACCTACACCGTAAGCCTTTCGGTAGATAACTCCTGTACAGAAGAAAACCAAGACAGCATCCAAATCCTAGTCATCCGGGCCCAGGCGCTTGCCCTATTGCCTACGCCCGACACCTGTGTAGACTTTTCGTATCGGCCGGAGCCCTATAATCCATCCGCTACCTACCGTATCAACGGGGTGAAATACTCAGATTTCCCGGTTCATTTGCCCATTTCCGATGTGCCCTACATCGTGGAGGCGGTGTTGGAAAACGAATGCGGTAGCCAGATTGTCTACGATACTTTCAAAGTCAAGCCTCCGCCCGATATCGCTATCTATGCTCTCGCCGATTTCACTGCGGTATGTGTGGGCAGCGACTCCATTCCGCTGCGCGCTTCCCTACCGGGTGTATGGTCCAACGATGGCGGTCAAATTCAGGTGGAGGGTGCAGACACGCTCTTTCGCCCATTGGTGCCAGGGCTCTATCCTTTAATCATCGCGCGCGGTATTGGTGCCTGCCGCCGCTCCGACACCGTACACATTCGCGTAGAAGATACCTATCCACTACAGCTCAACCCGCCGCCTGTGGGATGTCTGAGCGTGTCGTACGTGCCGGAGCCTTTTGACTCTAATGTCCAGTATTACATCAATGGAAACTTGCAGTCGAGTTTTCCTATAGCGCTCAGCGTCAACGGCGCACCCTACACCATCACGGCTGTAGCACAAAACACCTGCGGTCAGGTGAGCGATACCGCAGTGCTGCACATCTTAGCACCCGTAAACGTCTCCATTGAAGCGCCCGGCGACAGCACCGTTTGTTCGGGCTCAACGCCAATAACCTTGATAGGAAGCGACTCAATAGGGCAATGGGTTGGGCCACATTTGCAGCAGACACCTCAAGGGACAGTTTTTGTGCCGGAAAGTGGAGGGACTTTCTCTATCGTCTTTGAGCGCGGTTTTGACCCGTGCCGGCGAGCGGATAGTATTACTCTTGTCGTAGTACCCGGCGACAGCGTATCGCTGGGGCCCGGCCGCTACGCGTGCATCACCCAAGATACGCTGCTTTTATCAGAGCCCAAGCCTGTCGGCGGCACCCTCTCCGGGCCTGCGCTCAGCGGGCTGACCGTCGACCTGACCCAGCTCGCGCTCGATATCCCGCACATCTACACATACACCGTGCCGAACCTTCCGGAGGGCTGCAACGCGGATGAGATGACCTTGGTGGTGACAGCCCCACCCGTAGGCGGCTTTACTAGCAGCGAGGATACCACGTGTGTCGGGCATACGGTAGTGCTCGCTCCGATGGCGGGCGGCAGCGCCCAGTTTGAGGTGAACTGGGGGGACGGCACCTCGGGAGCGGCGCTGACGCACGCTTACCAAGTGCCCGGAGCGTATACTGTTATGCTCCACGCGTACACGCTCGACCCGCTCACCGGCAATCGGCTCTGCTCGGTCGAAAGCACCACTTCTGTCTACGTGTTGCGCCCCATGTCGGCCGACAATATCCGCTTCCGGGCTACTCCCGACTCCGGTTGTGCACCGCTCTCCATCGCTTTTGACAACCTCAGCGCCGCAGAAAACGCCCGATACGATTGGGACTTTGGCAATGGCCAAGTCCATTCAGGCTATCAGCCTCCCGTGGTGACTTACTTCCAAGGTGTCGAGGACAGCACCTATTACGCTCGGCTTTGGGTGTACAACCCCTGCGATACGATGGAGTACGTCGTACCTATATTCGTGGAGCCACAGCCGCGCGCAGCACTGGGCATCACCTACGAGCAGCTCTGCTCGGGCGGCGTATTGGAGGCCAGCGTGCTGAGTACGGGGAACCCGGAAAACAACACCCTGTTCACTTCTACAGGGTGGACAGGGCCGGCTTCGCGCGACAAGCCGACGCAGTTTCAGTTCTTCGCCGACACTTTGCCCGACACTGTGCGCATCTGGTTGGTAAGCGCAAATGCCTGTGGCTCCGACACCACCTATCGGGATGTGGTGGTGCATCCTACCGACGTCTATGCCCTGATGGGGCTGCCCGACACGACTCGCCTGTGCGTGGGCGACTCGGTGCCCTTGTTAAACCTCTCGACCCTCGGTGCCCCTGTGTGCTGGAGCGTCTCCAACGGCAACACGTTCGTAGGCGATACGGCGTGGATAGTTTTCCCCCAGGCGGGCCTCTACGACGTCACGCTATACGCCTACGGCTGTGGCTACGACAGCGTGAAACAGTCGCTGCGCGCGCATCCACTGCCCACCTTGACCGTAAGCCACGACCCAGCGCGCTGCCCCGGCGACACCGTATCGTTCTCGGCTGCCACCAATGCGCCAGGCTTTTGGCTGACTTTCGGCGACGGCGACACCACTGTGCTGAAAAATGCGAAGAAGGTATATACGGCTTCAGGTCAGTACCCCCTCCAGGCTTGGGCCGTTTCAGAGCGCGGCTGTCGCGCCGTATGGAGCGGCACGGTACAAGTGCTTACGCCACCAGTAGCCACGGCTATAGTAGAAGACTCTCTTTGTGCAGGGGCACCAGTGCTGTTCCGCGGCACGAGCACGGTGCCGAATTCGAGCTGCCTATGGGACTTTGGCGACGGTAACCGAGCCGACGCCTGCCAACACCTGCACACGTATGGTGCCGCTGGCGTGTTTACTGCTGCTTTGACAGTCGTCTCACCCGAGGGCTGCCGCGACACGGACAGGATGCTCGTGTACGTCCGAGAGCGCCCAGAAGTACAGCTTTCGCACGCAGTGAAAAAGCCCTGTTCTCCTGCTGTAGTGTTCTTCCAAAGCCAAACCGCCAATACCACCGACCTCTTGTGGCAGCTGGACGACGGTACGACTAGCGCGCTTAGCGCCTTTCGACACACCTACCAAAAGGGAGGTACTTATCTGGTGCGACTGATTGCCTCCAACGAGGGTATCTGTTTTGATACGGTCGAACAGCGCGTGGTTGTCTTTCAAACGCCCGACATCCACGTACAAATCGACCCGCATTGCACAGTAGCTGAGGGAACCGACCTCACTGTACTGACCCAGGCGAGCCACCACATTCAAGTGACGGGCACTGGATATCAAAGGATCGGAGACTTCCATCCCAGCCTGTCCTCGGGCAACTACTCCATCCGCGTCACCTCGCCCGAAGGCTGCACCCGCGACACGGCCCTTTTCATACTGCCGCCCAACGAGCTACACCTGTGGTTGGAAGAGGACTCGTTCACCATTCAACTGGGCGAACGCGTTCCGCTGCAAGCCTATGTCAACCAGACCAATGTAACCTTTACGTGGATTCCCCCCACCCACCTCAGCCGCCCCGACATCTCCAACCCTATCGCAGCCCCTTGGGTCTCCACGACATACACTGTGTTGGCTGAAAATGCCGAGGGATGTGTTAAGCGCGAAACGGTGTGGATAGGGGTGCTCATCGTCCGAAACGTTGGGCTCTTCATTCCCGATGCCTTTACGCCCAATGGCGACGGGGTCAACGACATCTTCTACGTCCGCAACAGCAATCCGGCCATCGTTGGCATCGACCGGTTCCAAATCTTCGATAAATACGACGAGAAGGTGTTCGATGTCCGCGATCTGCCCGGCGGGCACGAGGCGGCTCCAGAGAACCCTTCGTGGGGGTGGGACGGCACCTTCCGCGGCAGCAAAGCCGAGATGGGTTCCTACCGCTATGTGGTCGAGCTGCGCTATGTGGACGGCATGGTGCGAGCCATACAGGGTACAGTTCAGCTCATACGCTAAGTTTAAAAACCATCCATCTGCTATGAAAAAGATAGGAACTCTTGCGGCTGTTTTTGTCATAGGGTGCTCCCAGGCGCTGAGCCAAGATTTTCACTTCGCGCAAGCGCTCTTCGCCCCCCAAACCATCAACCCAGCGGCTGTAGGACATCAGTCGTTCTATCGCGCGCAGGTAGCGGCACTGTACCGCGGCCAATGGGAAAACGCCGCACATCGCAACGCCTATTCCGGCGCTCTCATCGCTGCAGACATGCGTTTTTGCTTGCCGGGCCAAGACTTCTTTGCTTTGGGCATGAGTGTGCAACGCGATGGCAGCCCATTGGGCGAGCTGAGCAACACCGCTGCTCGCTTAGCGGGGGCATTCCACTTGCATTTAGGGCGTAAGACCTTCGCCAGTGCTGGCGCATACATTGGCGGATTGGCCTATCGCATATCGCCGCATCAGCTGAAGTTCGACGCCCAGTATCAGAGCGGAGCCTATAATCCACAGGCGCCCAACGGGGAGAACTTTGAGCGCTTAAACGCTCTTCAACCCGATATGGGCCCCGGTTTAGAAGTGTACAACAACGAAAGCGGCTTTTCTGGTGGTTTTGCTTTCCACCATCTCAACCAACCCTCGTATTCGTTCTTCGGCGACGACGCCAATCGGGTGGGAATAAGTTGGATAGTGCACGGCAGTATAGCGGTAGGGCCCCAGCGTGCCTATTTGGTGCGCATGCTGTGGCGCAAGCAGTCCATAAGCAACCAAAACAGCGCCCAGTGGCAAGCGCCGACGGGCGCATTCGGCCGGCTGCGCTTTTCGCCTAAAGGCGGCACGCGCCTGCAGGCTACCAGCGGTGCTTATCTGCGCTGGGGCGGACGCACGCGCTCAGCCATCGCCCTCAACACCATAGTGCCTACCATACAGCTGGGCAACGACTACTTCAGCGCCGCCCTCTCGTACGATGTGCCGCTGCAACAGCTGCACCAGCGCTTTAGCGGCGGATTGGAAGTGGCGCTTTCCTACAGCGTAGGCCGGGCCGACCGCTGTATCTCCTGTCGCGGGCCAGGGCTATGATGGCCCTATGGTTTGCGCTTAAAGCGGTCGTCGGTAAGCGCGTGGAGAAATGCCTCTAAGTCGTCTTTTTCCGCTTCGGTAAGGCCTAAAGGCCGGGCTAACAGCGTATCGCGGCCAATGCTGTTGGGCACGAAGCGGTCGGGATTGTCGTAGTAGTCGATAACTTCGCGCAAAGTGCGAAAAGCGCCGTGGTGCATGTAAGGAGCCGACACAGCGACATTGCGCAGGCCGGGTACTTTGAAGCGACCTAAGTCGGCCGAGTCTTTTGTTACAGCAAAACGACCTGGATCGTTGAGATCTTGACCGTTGTACAAGCCGATGTTTCGAAATTCGTCACCCGTGAAATCGGGCCCAAAGTGGCAGTCGAAACACTTGCCCTTTCCTATAAAGATCGCGCGCCCGCGGACGGCAGCAGCGCTCATGGCATTCTCATCGCCCTGCATCCAGCGGTCGAAGGGCGTATCGGCGGTCTCTAATGTCCGAATGAAGGCAGCCAGCGCGTCCGCTAAAGCCGCCGTATCGGGCAAGCGCCCATAGACCTGTTGAAAGTACCGAGCATAGCGCGCGTCGGCGCGCAAACGCGCTATGGCTTCTGTCAAGGGGAGCGCCATTTCTATGGGGTTTTCTATAGGGCGCAGCACTTGCTCCTCTAACGTCGCAGCGCGCCCATCCCAAAAGAAAGCCGAGCGAAACCCCATGTTGGTGATGGGCGGCGTGTTGCGCGTGCCCTTCTGCCCACCCACGCCCACACTTACTGCTGCTGTATCGCCAAAGGCAAACTCCGGCAGGTGGCACGAGGCACAGCGAATGGTGCCGTCGGCCGACAGCAACGGCTCCTCAAAAAGCATGCGGCCCAACTCTTCCCGAGTAAGCGGCTCCACCTCATTGGACTGAAAAGCTACCAACCCCCAGATGGCAACTCCTACAAAGAAAAAAATGAATGCCCTGCGCTTCATAGCCGCGACAAAGGTAGCGCGCGAAAAAACTACAGCAGCCGCTTCCGGCGCTGATCTTGGTCAGTTCCGTCGCCTTCTATGTAGCCTTCCATGAGCCAGATTTTCTCGCTGCTCGAGCCATCCGTAGAATAAATAGCACAATCTCGTGTCGCCTTGAGCAGGTTGCAATAGGGATGGGTCTGTATTTAGGCTTTGTTACGCAAATCCCTTTCCTCATGCGCTGCCCCCATCTCATTCGACACTCATGCGATTTTAACGGTCTTTATGGCCGCGATTTGAATAAGCCTGTTCAAAATGGTTGCCGCGGCGGCAGCCACCTAAGCCCTTCTGCATACCCTTGCTCTTTCTATGCGGTCTTGCGCCAGAAATAGGTCTTTAAGGTCTCCGCATAATCTGGTAGCCAAGGCTTTTAGGGAAGGTTGGATGTGCCTATCCGTGTCCTTATCTTTGCCTCCACGTAAAAACAACACCCATGAGCAGAATACAGAGCAGATGGCTGTACGTTCTTTCCCTGCTGGGCATTTCCTTTGTCTTTGGTACAGGTTGTCGCTCCGATGCCTACAAAATGAAGGCGGAAGATCCGGAGCTGTTGCACCGAGGGATGCGCCGCATTACCGACATTATGCGGCACGACATTTTCTCGCCTCCAGTAGCGTCGCGCGTCTATGTCTACTCTGCTGTAGCGGCTTACGAGGCCTTGCGTCCAGGGTACCCGGAATATCGATCCTTGGCAGGTCAGGTGAATGGACTAACGCCGTGCCCTGAGCCAGAGAAAGGCCAGGAATACTGCTTTCCGCTAGCCTCCATCACAGCGCTGATGAAGGTGGGGCAACACTTAGTCTTCTCAGAGTGGAATATGGACAGCCTGAGAAGCTCGATATTTGCTGATTTTGAGCGCATGGCCATCCCGCGCGATGTCTATTGGCGCTCGGTGGCTTACGGAGAAGCGGTAGCCGATCACATCATCAACTGGTCGAAGACAGATAACTACGCCGAGACGCGCAGCCTTCCTAAGTTTACCATCAACGCTAAAGACCCCGCTCGGTGGGTGCCCACTCCGCCACAGCATGCCGACGCCTTGGAGCCGCACTGGAAAGAAATACGCCCTTGGGTGCTCGACTCTGCCCGCCAGTTCAAACCCGATCCGCCCATCCCATATAGCGAAGCGAAAAACAGCGACTTCTATCGCGCCGCCCTGGAAGTATACGAAGTCAGCAAGAAGCTGACCGATTACGAGCGCGAAACGGCCCTCTATTGGGACTGCAACCCTTTTGAAGTGACGACGGTAGGGCACTTGATGGTGGCTTTGAAAAAGATCAGTCCTACCGGCCATTGGATAAATATCGCTACCCATCTCTGTCGCAAGGCCCGCACTTCGCTCATTCAGTCGGCGGAGGTCTACGCCCTGCTCTCGTTAGCTATAGCCGACGCCTTTATCAGCTGCTGGGCTGAGAAATATACCAGTGCTTTGCTGCGACCAGAGACCTACATCAATCGCCACATCGATCCCGATTGGCGGCCTTTCATCGAGTCGCCGCCCTTCCCAGAGCACACCAGTGGTCACGCAACCATGTCGGGCGCGGCAGGAGAGGTGTTGACTCGCCTATTTGGAGAAAACTTCTCCTTTATCGACAGCACAGAGATAGAGTTTGGTTTGCCGCCGCGCACTTTTTCTTCCATCTACGAAGCCTCAGACCAAGCCGCCATGAGCCGCCTGTACGGAGGGATACACTATCGCTATGGAAACGAAAAAGGTCGCCTCAACGGTCGCCAAATCGGTCGATACGTGTGGGAAAAGGTTCGACTTTGCTCTTCTGAGAAAAATTTAACAGTAAATTAAATCTCGCTTCGAGTCCTCTTCAGAGAGGGTAGGATACTTTTGCTTTTGTGTCTCCCTGTCTCGAAGAATAAGAGTTCAGTAGTTTAAAAGGTTAGGAATTGACTTGCCCGGCCGACGAAAGTTAGCCGGGCTTTTTCACATGGAGGAGCTTCTAATACACTTTTTTGCCGCGCTTGAGCCACACGCCCCATTTTCGGTCGTATGCATGTACGTTCTCCGTAGGGCCAAGGGCATCGTATACTGGGAAGCCCTGGTTGACCCACTCGAAGATCCCTCCATACAGGTTCCATACGCGTTCGAACCCTACAGATAAGAGCTGCTCGGCTATTTTTTCGCTTCGATATCCCACAGAGCAGTAGACTACGATAGGCGTTTTCTTGTCTATGTCGCCTACTTTATCCACCTGGAAAGTCTCATAGCCCACCCACCGCGCTCCGGCAATATGACTGACATCATATTCGCGTCGTTCCCGAGCGTCCAAAAACAAATACCCTTTGACGTGCTGAGCAGCCTCCTGTACCGACATTTCTGGCACGCTGTGGCGAAGAATAGCTTGCAACAAAAGTCGGTAAGAGCCGCGCTGAGAATAGCCATAGCTCCCTGTCGTAAACAGCAGGCCAACCCAAAACATACCCCCTAATGCGCGGTAAAATGCCATCCGCGAAGATCAACCTAGAGAATAAAAATACTACAGCGGCGGAGGATTCAAACGATCTCGGCAAGCAAAGAGGCCGAGGGCACACTTGAAAGAAGTTTATAAAGAGGGAAACCTATAGGGATTATAAACCAAAGCGGGGGCCCTGTCTATGTAAAAAATCCTACTGCCAATTACGAGCAGTAGGAGAATCAAAACATACTATGAGAAAACTAGAACGAAGATAAGGGCGCTTACTTTTTGGGAAAAAGCACCATTTACGGAACGGCAGTATTTTTAAGGGAACGGCTCTATTAGGGTTGTTTCCAGTGGAACAGGGCGGCGATGGATTTATGTTCGACAGTATTTCGAATGGCGCGCGAGAACAGCTTGGCCGTAGAAAGCACCTTTATCTTGGGCGAAGGGCGGCGCAACGGGATGGTGTCGCATACGATGAGTTCGGACAGCTGCGATTTTTCAATGTTCTCGTAGGCGTTGCCCGAAAGCACAGGGTGGGTGCAGATGGCGCGCACCGATCGGGCCCCCTTTTCGATGAGCGCATCGGCCGCCTTGCTCAGGGTGCCTGCCGTATCCACTAAGTCGTCCACCAAAACGACGTCGGCGCCGTTGACGTCGCCAATGACGGTTATCGACTCCACTTGGTTAGCTTTAGAACGGTACTTGTCGCAGATAACTAAGTCGCGTTTGAAGTGTTTGGCGAATTCACGGGCGCGCTTGACCCCCCCTACGTCCGGACTAGCAAAAACGGTGTTGGACAGGTCGTGGTGTTTTTCCAGGTAGGGAATGTAAATCGCCTCGGAGCGCAAATGGTCTACAGGAATATCGAAAAAGCCTTGCACCTGGTCGGCGTGTAGGTCCATCGTCATGATGCGATTAGCGCCTGCCGTGGTGAGAAGGTTGGCCATCAGCTTAGCGCTGATGGGTACGCGCGGCATGTCTTTTCGGTCTTGCCGGGCATAGCCGAAATAGGGAATGACCGCTGTGATGTATCCAGCAGAGGCGCGCCGCGCCGCATCGATACACAGGAGCAGCTCTACTAAATTGTCATGGGGTTGGTAGGTGCTTTGGATAAAAAAGACAAAGGCGCCTCGCACACTTTCCTGGATGACAGGCTGCATCTCGCCATCGCTGAAGCGGTGCAGGAGCTTGCGCCCTAAGGGCTCATCGTAGTAAAAAGCGATTTCCTGGGCTAAACTTTCGGAGGCAGAACAGGCAAAAAGCTTGACTTCGGGCATCGTATTGCCGGCGTAGGGTGGGTTAGGGAGCTCGCTCTGGCTGAGTGGCAAGGAGTTGTAATTTTTGGGCAAAGTTACGCCAACGTGAAGAGGATTTTATCGGTCGTGCCGAAAAACCTCCTGCAAAGGCCGCTTAGGCGCGCAGCAGTATTTTGCTTAGGCTGACGACGGGAGCATCAAGGCCATCCCTGAGGGTACTTTTGCGCTTATTGGCATAAATTTACAACGCAAGAGGGCTGTGAACTGGTCGATTATACACAGCGTCGATGGAGCACCACTTTAGCCCTTGTACGAAAGTCAATGTCTGATTTCAGACCGTTTCCAATTCATCAAAATCCGAGCGAGGGTATGCCTAGTCAATTAGAAACGTATTTTCGGCCTTTTCGCGAGCGCATTGTCGGCATTCGGCAGCGCATCGAAACGCCTTATGGAGAGAAGCCGCTAGTTTATGCCGATTGGATCGCTAGCGGGCGCTTGTACGGCCCCATAGAGGAATGTATTAGCCGGCGCATCGGCGCATTCATGGCCAACACCCATACGGAGACAAATCTGACGGGAAGCTTGATGACTGCGGCCTATCACACGGCGCAGCAAATCATCAAGCGCCATGTGCATGCCGGGGAGGGCGATGCGCTCATCGCTGCATATTCGGGCATGACGGGCGTCGTCAATAAGTTGCAGCGCATGTTAGGGTTGCGGATACACGAGCGATTCCAAGAGAGCATTCACCTGCGCCCAGAGGAGCGCCCTATCGTCTTCTGCACCCACATGGAACACCACAGCAACCAGACCTCCTGGTTAGAGACGATCTGCGACGTCGTCATCATCCCACCCAACGAAAGAGGACACGTCGACTTAAGGCACTTAGAGCAGCTGTTGCACCAGTACAGCAACCGCCCGCTTAAAATCGCCGCTATCACGTCGGGGAGCAATGTAACGGGTATCCTCACGCCCTATCACGAGGCTGCTGCCTTGATGCACCGCCACGGAGGCTACTGCTTTGTAGACTTTGCCTGCACGGCGCCTTACATCGACATCGACATGCATCCGGCTGACCCTATGAAACAACTCGACGCCATATATTTTTCACCCCATAAATTCCTCGGCGGCCCGGGTACTCCCGGCGTGCTGGTGTTTAACAAAGCGCTCTACAAAAACCGCGTGCCCGATAACCCCGGTGGCGGCACCGTCCTATGGACCAATCCCTGGGGCGGCCATCACTACATCGAAGACATTGAGGTCCGCGAAGACGGCGGAACACCTCCTATCCTGCAGACGATAAAAGCGGCCATGGCCATCCGGCTAAAGGAGCAAATGGGAGTAGCCAACATCTTGGAGCGCGAACATGAGCTGCTCCAGCGGTTTTGGCAAGAGGTCGATGGTCTGCGCGGACTAAATATTTTGGAGCGACACAACGAACATCGCCTTGGCGTAGTGTCCTTTACCATCGACGGGCTCCACTACAACTTGGCGGTGAAGCTGCTCAACGACCTATACGGCATCCAGGTACGCGGAGGATGTGCCTGTGCGGGCACGTACGGCCATTTCTTGTTCGGCATCTCTCAGGAGCGCTCTTGCGAGATCGTCACCAAGATCGATGCGGGCGACTTGAGCGAAAAACCCGGCTGGGTGCGCCTCTCTCTGCATCCCACCATGACCGATGCGGAACTCCACTACATCGTTCAAGCCCTTAAAGACATCGTTCAGAACCACCCTCGCTACGCTCAAGACTATGAGGCGGACTTAGTACACGGGCAGTTCCGCCATCGCGACGAACCGCCCGGCCATATTCGCGCCTCAGTGGAAGAGTGGTTTACCTGCGCAATACCCGAAGAAGAAAAGGCGGCACCTCCGATCGGGTGAGGCGCTGTCCGATGCCTGTTTCTCTTACCGCAAAGAACACGTAACGGCGCTACAACCAGCGTTGTCGGCGAAAGTAGAGCAGCATACCCGTGGCAGCCGCGCCCATGAACAGTAATATGGCGTAATAACCGTATGGCCAGCGCAGTTCGGGCATGTGTTCGAAATTCATGCCGTAGATGCCGGCGATAAAAGACAGGGGAATAAAGATGGTGCTGATGATGGTCAGCAGTCGCATCACGTTGTTGAGCCGATTGCTGATCTCGGCCTGGTAGAGCGCCTCTATGCCTGCTAAGATTTCGCGCAGGTTGTCCAGCGCATCTAAAATTTGCACTACATGGTCGACCAGGTCGCGCAAATACAGCCGATTGCTCTCATCGACCCATGAAGCTTCGATGCGGTATAGGCGCAGCGCCGCATCGCGCAGCGGCACAATGAAGCACCGAAAGTCTCCCATGGCGCGCTTGATGTTGAAGATGCGGGCCTTGATGTTGTTGTTTGCATTCGGCTGGTAGATTTGATCTTCTAATTCCGAAAGGGCACTCTCTAAGTCGTCCAAGACGATGTAGTAGTTGTCCACTACCGTATCCAATAAAGTGTAGGCCAAATAGTCGGCCTTCTTTTTGCGCAAACGCCCCAACCCTTTTTGGAGGCGCTCTCGAATACCCTTAAAAGTATCGTCGGAGTGCTCTTGAAACGAAATGACGGAGTCCTTTTTGAGGAAGATGGAGATCTGTTCGCTCACCAGGTCGCTGTTTTCCGCATCATAGCGCAGGTTATGCAGGATAAACAGCGCGGTTTCGTCGTATTCTTCCATCTTGGAGCGCTGGCGGGTATTGAGCACGTCCTCCAACGCTAAGGGGTGTAGGGCGTGATCCGCTCCAATGCGCTCTATTAGCGCGGTATCTGTTAAGCCGCGCACATCTATCCAGGAGACGTATTCGCTTGAGGGGCGCCACTCCGGCGGATAGTGTGACTGTTCGACGCAGTCCGTCTCATTGTAGCGTGTCGAGTGCACGGCGACGCGGACGGAGGTATGCACCCCGGTGTATACTAAAGTACCCGGAGGCAGCCCTCGTTTTCGCAGTCTCTTTAGACGCCTTCTTCCCATAGCTGCTCTCTACGTGCGCGCCACCCATTTGATTTCCTCAGCACCGGCCTGGTGTGCTAGATAGCGCGCTAAGATGAAGAAGTAATCCGAAAGGCGATTGAGATATTGAAGCACCTCAGCAGGAACCCCCTCCGCCTCATGCACGGCTACAACGACTCGCTCGGCGCGGCGGCATACGGTTCGACAGACGTGGGCCAGCGAGGCAGTAGGGAAGCCGCCCGGCAAGATGAAATGGCGTAATTCGGGCAGCTGCGCGTTCATCGCGTCGATGGCTTCTTCCAAGAGGGCAATGTCCTCGGGTCCCAGGTCGACACTCGAAACCGCCTTCTCGGGATCGGCGGCCAGTGTCGCTCCGATAGAGAAAAGGCGGTGTTGCACTTGGCGCAGCAGCGCTTGTACAGCGGTATCGCTCAGCGAGTCGCTTAAGAGCCCAATGAAGGCGTTGAGCTCATCGACAGTGCCGTAAGCTTCTACTCGCAGGTAGCTTTTCGATACGCGCCGCCCGCCCCACAGACTGGTCTGCCCTGCATCGCCGGTCTTGGTATAAATCTTCATGGGCGCGATTACTCGTTGCCGCGTCTGCCGCCGGCGGGAGCAAGCTGATTGCCTTGGGTCGCGTCTGGAGCAGGCGCCAATGCTCCGGCAGGCTTTTGCTCCGAAGGGCCGTCCTTTTTCAGCTGGGCGGCATCGATATGGGCTGGAGCGGGCGTTTTTTGGGTAGTACTTGGTTGGTTGATGACCACCTCTCGGCCGTTGAGCGCCTCCCAAGTGTAGGGGGCCCACTCTTGGATGGGCTTGCGAAGGGCTTCTTTTTGCGTGCGCTGCTGGGCTGTGGGCAACTGCTTGAGCAGGAAGGTCTTCAAGCCTGGGCTACAGCCCTCCACCGTTTTGGCATATACTGCGTCGGTAGCCGCTGGAATCAGCTCTAAACATGTCTGCATGTGATCGGCCAGGGCTGCACCGTCTACCAGACGAGAAAATTCCAACAAGTCGCGAAGCGCCTGAGCGTCTTTTGCCGACGCCTTCTTGACGGCACCCTTGTAGTCCATCTGTACTGCTTGAGCCACGGGAAGCACGCTTTCCGAGATATAGACGCCCTTTTTCTGGGCGAATGCGGGAGAGCCTGCGACGAAGGAAGCTGCCAAAAGGAATAGTGTCTTTCTCATGCTGAGGCGTTTTTTACGTGATGCAATCAATAAAATAGTGAACGCTGCGCGGCAAAGCTACGCAGACGCCGTCATTTGCCGGCTTTGACGAACTCTTTTTTGCGCGGTTTTTCCCGCCGCCCTTCTTGTGGGCCGCGGATGACCCAGAGCTGTTGTCGCTGCCACAGCCGTCTTTCATTGGCCACCAACCAGCACTGGTTGTCCCAAGAGGTGATGGCCTCATATTGTCGAGCCAGAGGAAACTGCGGTAAGTGCATGGCGATGCGGTGGCCGCGCAAGAAACGACCTTCAGGATAGTCGCGGAAGAAAAAGACGGTGGCGCGGGCGTAGGGCAGCACACCCAGATGCCTGCCGATGATATAGCTGGTAAGGGCGAGTGTCTGGCCATCGGGCGAGAGCGCAGCGCCCGTGACTACGCGCCGCCTCAGGAGAAGGCTGTCGCGCAGCTCCGCCACGTATTGCCCTGGCTTTGCGGGGACGACGTAGTGCTTGACCCAACAGTGGCGGCCAAAAGGTGCCTTCGAGAACAGGTGCAGGCTATCGCGCCAAAACACCATGGCTTCGCAGTTGAAATGCTGAGCCGCCCTCTTTGGCGGTGGAAATTCCACCTGGTCGGGATAGGCAAACCGAATGGAGTCGATCCTCTCCGTGTCGGGATGGTATCGAAAGATGCACAGGTCGCGACGGCGCTGGTAGTTATTGCCGACATCGCCGATGTAGAGGGTGCCGTCGGGGGCGAAAGCGAGGTCTTCCCAGTCGCGATTGGGTATCGGCAGCGTGCGCACTTGCTCTATTCGGCGCGCACAAGGGTCGAATAAGAAGAGTTGGGGCGGATTGTGGCTGTCGTTGAGCATCCATAGGCGTCCCTGTGGTGTCCGTACCATGCCCGACACCTCGCGCAATTCGGAGGGAAGCACCTGCCTATGAGGAAGCCTCGACTGTGCCTCTCCCGCGCCGACGTAGAGCAAGAGAGTTCCGCCTATTACGGCGCTTTGGAGAAAAGAGGAAGCCATTTTTGAGCGGCAAAGATGAAGGAGCGTCGGCAAACGATATCGACCAATGCCGCGCAACGCCGCACAGACGTCGAAACGGTATTTTTTCCCGCGCAGCGCTGCACTTTGGCGCTTACCTTTGTTCTACGCAGAAAGCCTACCTCGTGGAATTCATCCCCTATCGGCTACCGGGCGTTTGGGAAATTCGCCTTTCTCCTTTGCGCGATGCGCGAGGCTTCTTCATGCGCGCCTACGATGTAGCGCTGTTCGAAAAGGCTGGGCTGCACCGCCCTTGGGTGCAGGAAAACCACTCGCACAGCGAGCGCCGCGGCATCTTGCGCGGGTTGCACTTTCAGTTTCCGCCATTTGCAGAGACCAAGCTGGTGCGCTGTGTGCGCGGAGCCGTCTTCGACGTTTTTGTCGACTTACGCCCCGAGTCTCCTACTTTTGGGCAGTGGGAGGCTATTGAGCTTGCAGAGGACAATTACCGCATGGTACTTATTCCGCGCGGTTTTGCGCACGGTTTTTGCACGTTGACCGACGAAAGCGAAGTGCTCTACAAGGTGGATAGCCCTTATCAACGCGAGTATGAGGGCGGCCTCCTGTGGTCGGATGCCGATGTGGGCATTTCGTGGCCGGTACAGGAGCCCTTTCTATCGGAAAAAGACAGCCAGAACTGGAGCTGGCGCACCTTTGTGGAGCAGCACAGCCATCGCATGAGAGGTCTGTATCTCGTCTAAACTACATCCGCACAATATGAACGTCCGTCTATTTAAACCCTCCTTGGGAGAGGAAGAACTCCAAATGATCCGCCAAGCGTTTGAACGCGCTTGGATTGGGTTGGGCCCCAACGTCAGCCAATTTGAAGCCGAATGGGAAAAGTTTACGGGCTGTGCTATGGCAGTAGGCGTCAATTCCGCCACGGCGGCCCTGCATTTGGCCTTGGCCGTCTTCCGCTTCCCTGAAGGGAAAAAGGTGTTAGTGCCCTCCCTCACCTTTGCGGCTACGGCCACTGCTGTGCTGTACAACCGACTTATTCCTGTCTTTGTCGACAGCGACCCCGTGACACTGGGCATGGATTTGGAAGACCTCGATCGCAAATACGATGCCGACTGCGTTGCTGTCATCCCAGTGCATTATACCGGCCATCCCGTGCCGATGGAGCAGCTCGTCCCTTGGGCGCGCGCACGGGGGGTAAAAATCATTGAGGATTGCGCCCATACGGCCGGGGCCATCTATCGCGGCAAAATGCTCGGTCTGTGGGGCGACATCGGCTGCTACTCTTTCGAAGAAAAAAAACTCATGACCACGGGAGATGGCGGGATGATGGTCACCAACGACCCGGAGCTGTTTCGCGACGTCAAGGCCATGCGCTGGGTGGGCATCGACAAAGATAACTGGAAGACGGCGCAGGCGTATGTGACGGCCAACCGCGACGCCATGCATTGGTTCTACGAGATCGCCGTGCTGGGCTACAAATACAACATGAACGATTTGGCAGCAGCCATCGGCTTAGCGCAACTGCAGAAACTGCCCGCCATGAATCGGCGCCGCTCTCAGATCATACGCCGCTATTTGGATGGGCTGCAGGGGGTGCCGGGAGTAGAGCCGCTCTTGCCCTTCGAGCCGGAGCGCTATCCTTACCAGATGTTTGGCATTCGAGCCGATCAGCGCGACGAGCTGATGATTCATCTCAAGAGCCGCGGCATCGCTACGGGCTGCCACTACACCCCGCTGAGCCTGCAGCCGCTCTTCCGACCCTGGGGCCACACGTGTCCCTACGTAGAGGCAGAGCACTGGCGATTCATCACGCTGCCCTTACACGCCGACCTCACCGATGAAGAGGTCGACTACGTGCTGGAGGGCATCTTGTCCTTTTGCGAAGCGCATGTTGCCTGAGCTGATTGTCTGGGGAGGCACCGGCAACTTCAAAGTGCTGTGTGAGCTGCTGCGCAAGCAGTACCGCATCCTCGGCTATTTCGACAACAATCCCAACATAGCTGCCGACTACCGAGGTATCCCTCACTTAGGCGATTGGAACGCCTTCTTGCAGTGGGTGCAGCGCCCAGAAATTGCCGCCCATCCGCCGCACTTTATCGTCAGCATTGGCCCCGGACACGGCGCCGTCCGCCGCCAGATCCACGAGCAGCTGCGGGCACACGGCTTGCTGCCCATTACAGCGGTGCACCGCACGGCCTTTGTGGCGGATAACGCCGCCATAGGAGAAGGCACGCAAATCTATGCCCAGGCTGCGGTGTGCGTAGAGGCGCGTATCGGTCGGTGTTGCCTGATCAATACGCGCGCCTCCATTGACCACGAATGCGTGTTGGAGGATGGCGCCTCCGTAGGACCGGGTGCTGTCTTAGCCGGATTGGTCCATGTAGAGGAGAATGCTGACATCTACACCGGAGCGGTGGTGCTTCCGCGCATCCGCATAGGTGCGGGAGCGGTGGTGGGCGCCGGAGCTGTGGTGCGCCGCGATGTGCCGCCGCATACCGTCGTGGTAGGAAACCCTGCCCGTATCCTTCGCATGCGGACATCTTGACCTCTAAATTGGAGGCTGAAGTGAGGCTGCCAGCGGGCGGTATAGGAACACCCTGTCCTAGAGCAGGATCAGCAGCGGTCGCGCATTGTAGCGCATCTTAGGAATACGCGTGGCCGAACTTAGGGCAAGCGCATCCTCCTTTTGTGCCCGTTACCCTTAACTCTCAGTTGTCATGCCTATTAGCCGATTTTTACCTCCTTCTATTGCCTTCTTTTTTCTTCTTCCTGGGCTGCTTTGGGCTCAGAACTACAACATCACCATTCAAGGGCCTACAGCGGTTTGCCCGGGGTGCTATTCGTATCGAGCGGTGCTAACGGCTCCGGGTGGCACCAATCTACCGGTGGGTAATTATAAGTGGACACAAGCACGCGCCGATGGCACTATCGTTGCAACCAGTGCAGATACAGTGCCGATGTTTTGTTTTTACCAATCCGGCATCTATAAAGTATCGGTCGAGATGAGCTCTTTGAACGGCTCCTTGTTGGGAGTCACCAGCATAGAGGTACGAGTGTTGCCGTATGTACCGGTTAAGATCATTTCATCTAACGTTTCTCTATGCGGCGCTTCGACCGATAGCATCGATGCTACCGACGTCAATCTATGCGACCGCGTATGCCCAAACAGCACGGTAGTGTATTCGATAGAAGAGCCGCCGACTCTCGGCAGTCCGCCCCCCAACATCAGCTGGTCTGTTGTAGGCGCCGACAGCTTCCGAGTGCAGGAGCCACAGCGCACATCGGTTGTGGTGTATTGGGGAGCATCCGGCTCAGGAGCGGTCTCTGTCGTTGTCTTTTCCAGTGGTACCCAGACATACTGTGCGGGAGAAGCCAGTCTGTGCGTGACCGTGGTAGAGGCTCCGCAGGCAGCCTTCGAGGCGGAACCGGTACCTGTTGCCGGCAGCGATACCGTACGCATCTGCAAAGGACAAACCGTGTGGTTCGACAACCGTAGTCAGCACGCGGAGCGCTACGAATGGCGCTTTAGCGACGACCTATCGGTGGAGACATCCGTACACGCACAGCACACCTTTCTCCAGCCCGGGGTATTCGGTGTGCAATTGGTGGCCATCAGCGGTTGTCTGTGTACCGACACTGTGGCGATGTGGGTGGAGGTGCTCGACGCCGAGTCGCCCACATTAGAGTGTGTAGGTGACCTGTGCGCTGGTGCTACGGCGACCTATCGGGCGTCGGCCAACTGCAGCGGGCTACAGTGGAGCGTTAGCGCAAACGGAACCGTTGTGGGAGGAGGCTTCCCTGGAGCCGACAGTGTCACCGTGCAATGGGGGATAGGGCCAGTAGGTAGTATCCAGTTGTTGCCCCAGGCGTGTGCAGGCACGGCCTGTCCCTTTCCGACCGTGGTGCGCATTCCGCTCATCGATAATCATGCGGCCATCCAAGGGCGCGAACGGGTCTGCCCCGACGCCGAAGAGGTATACACAATCGAGCCGTACGGCGGAACAGCCTTCACCTGGAACCTCAGCAGCGGCGGTACGATTGTAGAAGGACAGGGGACGCCTCGCGTAGTGGTGCGCTGGGGGGCGACTGCCAACCCGAACGCTGTACATCGCCTGTCGGTACAATACGACAACTGCTATTTGGGCTGTGGCGGCAGCGACACTTTAGAAGTGCGCATATTGTCGCCCTTTTATCTGAATGGCCCTGCAGAGGCGTGTGCGGGTAGCGCTGCGAGCTTCCTATCTCGGTTGACCGCCAACAACCAAAACTTGTCGAGCCATTGGTCGCTGCTTGGCCCCGACGGTGCTGTAGTGTGGACCTCTCCTTCGCCGTCGGCTTCGGTGTTGGCGCCGCTGCCATCCCAAGCCGGCTACTATCGCATGCGCGCCGTACCGGCCAACCCTCTGCAGACGTGTACGGAGGTGCGCGAATGGGGCGTGCGCGTGCCTGCGCCCCCAGCGGCTCCCGCAGGTATCGATGGCCCTTCCGCCATTTGCCCGGGTCAAACCTTTACCTATTCGGCGGAAGGGCTCCCTGTGGGTGCCAACGTGCGGTGGACGGTGCAAAATGGCCCGGGAGCGCCGACGACGCTGCTGGGAAATCCCATAAACGTCACATGGGGAGCTACGGGCCCCTACCGGCTGTCGACTCGGCAGCTGTCGGGCGACGGGCTGGGCTGCACCTCCGACAGCGCTGGGCTTTTGGTCCAGGCGCTCAGCGGAGCATCGATTGTCGGCCCCGACACGCTGTGTGTGGCCGAAACGGCGGCCTATGCGCTCAGCGGCCCATCGGGTTTGGCAGTGCAGTGGAGCGTTTCTCCTTCCGATGCGGGCACTATCACGGCGGGGCAGGGAACGGCGCAGGCAACTATTTTTTGGCCCAACGGCGGCACTTACCTCGTGCGCGCGTCGGTTTGCGGCCAGTCGGCAGAGCGCACTGTGGTAGTGTCGCCCACTACGCCGGCCACCGTGCTGCACCCCGCTGCCCTGTGCGCGGGAGAAAGCGCTGTGGTGCGGACAGCGCAAACCTATGCCCACTACACTTGGCGCAGTGCCGACAACCATCTGCTGAGCGTGGCCGACACGGCGCTGTTGGGCCCCGGTAGCTATGTCTTGGAGGCAACAGATGCCCGCGGGTGTCCTGTCCGGTCGGCATTCACCATAGCCCAGCGCGCGACGCCCTATGTCGTGCTCTCGACAAACGACCCTACGGCATTTTGCACGCCGCAACCTGTACAGCTTCAGGCAGTTGTCAGCAGCGGTGCTGGGCTGACCTATGAGTGGTTCCGCGACGGCATCCCAGTAGGTACAAACGCGCCCACTTATATCGCCAACCAGTTTGGACAGTACACGGTGCGCGCAACAAATGCATTGGGCTGTTCCGCTACAGCCGGCCCTGTAGCCATCGTTCAGGACTGCGGCGGAGGTGGCGGTGGGGCGCCCATACCCGGCGGCGCTCCGCCGTGTAGTCCTGGACAGGTGACTCTCCAAGTCGTGCCCTCTGGGCGCTGCGACTCTCTCCTTTTCCAGGCGGGCGGAACCGACTATTTGAGTGGCTCGGCAGAATGGTTCTTTTTTCAATGGGGAAAAGGGGTTTCTGCTACGGACTCCGGCGATGTGGTGCGCCGCGTCTTTTCCGAAGTGGGCTTTCACAATGTCCTTGTGCTGGCCAGGACAAGTAGTAGCGGCCAGGTGTGTTATCTTACTGCCTCGTTCAGTGTAGAGGCGGTGGCGCGGTTTTGGGCCCCTTCGGCTTGTGCGGGGGAAGCGGTGGCTTTTGAAGACGAGAGCAGCCACCTGCCTTTGAGCAGCATCAGTGCTTGGATGTGGAACTTTGGCAACCCCTCTTCCGGCGCAGCAAATACCTCAGCGCTGCGCGAGCCTACCCACGTGTTCGCTAACGGCGGCACGTATTTGGTTCGGTTGACAATCACTGCACAAAGCGGCTGCACTGCTACTGCCTTACGCGAAGTCGCCGTACATCAGCCTGCGCCGCCTCTGATCGCTGCTCCGGCGAGCGGCTGTGAGGGCAACGCCCTAGCATTTACAGGCAGCGGTGAGAATTTAAGATGGGATTTCGGGGATCCCTCCTCTGGGGCACTCAACACGGCGACGGGCTCACCAGCCTATCATGTCTTCACTCCGGGAACATATACCGTCACGGCTTCATCTACCGATGTTTACGGCTGTACGGCGACAACAACGCACAGCGTAAACATCACAGCAAACACCCTAATGGGTACTGTAAATCCGAGCAATCCCGCTCCGCTGTGCGAGGGTAGTACCCTAATACTGACCGCTCCACCCGGTGGCACACTGTACGAATGGAGTAATGGCGCTAACGGCAGCGCGCTAAACGTGACGCAAGAAGGCGTCTATCGCGTTACGATGACCGACGCCAACGGGTGCACGTACGCTCCACCGCCCGTACCTGTGCGCTTTATTCCGAGCCCTGAAGCGCTCATTAAAGCGGCTATTCTCAACGAGCTAGGCCAAACTATTGACTTGGCTTATCCCTCGCACAGCGTCTGCGCAGGCGACGAGGTGTTTCTCATCGCTCAAGGGCAGGGCAACCTGACATTTTCGTGGTCTACCGGCGCCACCGGAACGCGCGTAGAGTTTTCTCGCCTGCGCGATACGTTGCTGCCAATAGGAACGCATCTATACACCATTACTATCACTGACCAAGCGACTGGGTGTACAGCCGTCTCTCCGCCGTTCACGGTAAACGTTCGGCCAGTACCTTCAGGCTTCTCCGTAGCCAACACCACTGCGCCGCCTTGTGCGGGCACGATAAATACCCTTCAGTATAACGGCCCTAACCTGGGAAATTGGCAATTTGTCTGGAATACTGGCCAGACAGGTGTGCCTTTGGTGACAGAACAAGCAGGCCACTACGTTTTGCGCGTGATCAACGAGTTTGGCTGTGAGGCGCGCAGCGTACCGATAACGGTGCTTCCCGGTCCGCGCGTTTCGGCTGTTCCAGCCGGCTGCCATGCCCGCTGCCGACCCGATACGCTGTGTTTGCCTAACCTTCCCGACATAACCGCTTGGCAGTGGCTGTTCAATGGGAGTCCCATTGCCGGTGCCACGTCGCCTACTTTGGTGCCCAACCAAAGCGGCACCTATCAGGCAGTGCTCACCGATGTCCACGGCTGCACGAACACGAGCCGCCCTCTCACGCTCCAACTGTTCGATGGCTTTGGCCACGTATTAGGAAGAGTGTGGGCCGACGTGAACGGCAACGGCATGGTCGATGTCGGAGATACCGTGGCTAACGGCATACCTGTTCGGTTGTGGCAAGCAGGCAACGCAGTGGGGAGTGGCATTTCGGGAGCCGACGGCACTTTCGCCTTTGCGCATATCCCTACTGGGACCTATGTGGCGGTCATCGATACCAATGCCTTGCCGCCCGGATGGAAAGCGGTGGTGGCTCAGGCTGCCGTAGATCTAGTCGGATGTGACGTCAGCAGAGAGGTATTCCTTCTTGTTCGCCCAGTCTGCTCCGAGGTGCGCACAGGTAGCGTGCAGCTGAGCGCTTGTGCAGGAACCTCCGCTATTTACAACGGTACGGCTATTCCGGCAGGAAGCACTCAAACCTTTCTCCTCACTACGGCCGATGGCTGCGACTCGCTGGTTGCGGTCACTGTGACGGAGCTTGCGGCAACGAGTAGGGTGCTGAACGTGAGCGCGTGTTCGGGCGAGGTGTACGAGTACAACGGCGTTCCGATAGCGGCAGGGAGCAGTGAGGTGTTTGTGCTGACGAACGCTGCGGGCTGCGACTCTTTTTTGACGGTGGTGGTGTCGGAGCTTCCGGTGACGAGCGGAGTGCTGAACGTGAGCGCGTGTTCGGGCGAGGTGTACGAGTACAACGGCGTTCCGATAGC
>JBBIKW010000013.1:0-124740 GCA_037445225.1 Lewinellaceae bacterium
TGACGAACGCTGCGGGCTGCGACTCTTTTTTGACGGTGGTGGTGTCGGAGCTTCCGGTGACGAGCGGAGTGCTGAACGTGAGCGCGTGTTCGGGCGAGGTGTACGAGTACAACGGCGTTCCGATAGCAGCGGGCAGCAGTGAGGTATTTACGCTGACAAATGCCGCGGGCTGCGACTCTTTTTTGACGGTGGTGGTGTCGGAGCTTCCGGTGACGAGCGGAGTGCTGAACGTGAGCGCGTGTTCGGGCGAGGCGTACGAATACAACGGCGTTCCGATAGCAGCGGGCAGCAGTGAGGTATTTACGCTGACAAATGCCGCGGGCTGCGACTCTTTTTTGACGGTAGTGGTGTCGGAGCTTCCCACAACGCGCAGCGTTTTGCGCGCAGGGGCATGTCCAGGTCAATCCTTTGTCTATCAAGGAGTCGCACTCCCCATAGGAACGACGCAAGACTTTATCTTCACCAATAGTCAAGGGTGCGACTCCATCGTCACAGTGATAGTGAGCGCCCTGACCGCGTCTCAGGAAACTCTGTCGGTGCAAGTTTGCCCTGGCGAAGTTTTCCTCTACAATGGCGTATCCCTCTCACCGGGCGAGGTGCGCACCTTTGTCTTTGTCAATTCGGCGGGCTGCGACTCCATCGTTGTAGTGGAGGTTTCAGCGTTTCCCTCTGCTGTGTTCGATATACAGGCGCAGGCTTCTTGTGCGGGTAGCGGCACGGGTAGCCTTACGGTCGTTCAACCCTCTGGAGGTCGACCGCCATATATGTACTCATTAGACGGTGCGGTTTACCAGAGTGAGCCCCGCTTTTCAGGGCTTTCGCCCGGGCCGTATTTTCTCCGGTTAAAAGACGGCAACGGCTGCGTTTTTGAGCGAGCGGCTGAGGTGCCGACACTGAGCCCGCTGTCAGTGGTGTTGACTGAGGAGGCGCGCTTGCCTTGCAGTGCGGAAGGAGTGGTGTTGAGACCTACCGTAGGCGGCACCCTTGCAGGGTTGACTTACCAGTGGAGCACGGGGTCTCGAGAGGCGCAGATCGAAGTTTTGGTGCCGGGCGTATATACGCTCGAAGTAAGCAATGTATGCGAGCGGGTAGAGCGGCAAGTGCGCGTGCAATGGGAGGACGAGCGGGCCGATGCGGAATTTTTCTACGTGCCCAACGTATTTGCGCCAGATGCAACTGATCCCGATAACGCTCAGTTTCGCCCCTATCCTGTCAGCGGCCTCGCCATAACTCGCTACCATTTAGAGATATTTGACCGTTGGGGTAACCTCGTATTCCGAACGAGTGACCCTCAGGAGGGGTGGCGTGGGCCGTTCCGATCGGTCGAGATACAGCCGGCAGTGTTTGTATGGTACCTTTCGGCTGAGGTGGACTACTGCGGCCGTTTGCGCCCCGTATTCCGAAAAGGCGATGTTACTGTGATGCGGTGAGCAGCGCAACCCATTTTCTCCATCGGCTTCTGAGCACCGACAGGCAACGGACAAAAGTGCACCTTTGTACAAAAAAAATCCTCTGCAAACCTTTACCATATTCGTGTAGCTACATATTTTTGCATCGCATTCTCGCAATAATGCTCTCAGCATAAAAAGGATGTAATCGGTTTTTGGGATGGCCCTCTATCCGCAAAATGCTGGAGGAGGGCTTTTTCTTTGTCTTGTTTAGTTCTGGAGGGCTATGCTTTCTCAACGCCAGCTTTTTCTGCGCCATTTGGCGCAGACTTCCTCTGCGCCGTTGGCGTTAGAAATCGCCCGTGCAGAAGGGGTGTATTTATACGACACGGAAGGGCGCCGATATTTGGATTTAATTGCCGGTATTGGCGTCAGCTGTTTAGGGCATCGCCATCCGCGCGTGGTGGCGGCTGTGCAAGACCAGTTGGCGCGCTACTGGCATACCATGGTATACGGCGAATACGTCTTAGCTCCTCAGGTGAAGTTGGCTGTGCTATTGGCTGAGCAGCTTCCGGGCTTAGACTCGGTCTACTTGGTCAATTCGGGTGCGGAAGCGACGGAAGGCGCCATGAAGTTGGCCAAACGCTACACAGGGCGTCCGGAGATTGTGGCGTGTCGGTGGGCGTATCACGGCAGCACGCAAGGCGCGGCCAGTCTGATGTGGCCGACCGACTTTACGCTGCCGTACCACCCTTTATTGCCGGGCATTCGCCACATCTCCTACAATTGTTCTACCTGCCTAGGCGCTATCACGACGCGCACGGCTGCCGTAATCGTTGAGACGGTTCAAGCAGAGTCGGGGCTGACCTTGCCCGATCCGGAATGGCTAAAGGCGCTGCGTCGGCGCTGCGATGCGGTGGGCGCTCTGTTGGTACTCGACGAGATTCAGGCGGGCTGTGGCCGTACGGGTTCGCTCTTTGCCTTCGAGCAGTACGACATCCGCCCGGACATCCTGCTGTTGGCAAAGGGTCTTGGTGGCGGCATGCCTATCGGGGCATTTATCGCGCCGCGGCACATTATGCAAGCTTTGGCGCACGATCCGCCGTTGGGGCATATTACGACGTTTGGAGGGCATCCGGTCAGCGCAGCGGCTGCCCTGGCGGTGGTCGAGGAACTGCTCGAAGGTGACCTCATCGCTCAAGTGCCTCGAAAGGAAGCGCTCTTTCGCAGCCTGCTGGTGCATCCGCTCATCCGCGAAGTGCGCAGCGCGGGCCTGTGGTTAGCCGTAGATTTAGATGACGCTTCCTTAGTACAGCGCGTCATCGCCGGCTGCTTGCGCCGAGGAGTCGTCACCGATTGGTTTCTCTTCAACGACCGGGCGCTGCGCATTGCTCCCCCATTGACCATCGAAAGGGCCGATATCTATCTTGGCTGCCAAGCTATCTTAGAAGCCTTAAAAGAGATAGAAATTTAAAATTTTATTTGGAAAATTTAAGATGGTTTTAGGATGCTACGCTTGTACCTTTGCTCTACACTTGTGTATCTAAATTTTTGTCCTACTTAAAATCTAAAACAAACCATTATGCTCAAACAAACCTTGTTCTTGTTCTTAGGCGCTATAGTCGCCGCTCTGTTTCTCTCTCGCTGCGCTTCGCTAACTGGTTTTCAGGATGGGCGCACGGTGGGTAAAGACAACGGAGATTTTTACGCTTCGCTCAATTTCTCCAGCAGCCCTGATTTTAATGAAATAGAGGATAACGACTCTGTATCTGTAGACATTCCCACGCTGACGTTCCCTAATTTGGAGTTTGGCGGTCGCTATGGGGTGGCTGAAAAAATAGACCTCACCCTTCGCCTGAACACCAACCTGAACGTCGGCGTAGGCGCTAAGTTCCAGTTAGTAGGCGACCGTCAGTCGCCCTTTGCCATGGCCTTGGGAGCAGAGGTGGGCAGCTTTGGCATAGTGCTTGGGCTGCTCAACCTGCAAATACCGGTGTATTTGTCCGTGCATCCCTCCGAGAACTTCACTTGGTATCTGACGCCGCGCTATATCCGCCAATTCACTACTTATGCGGGTTTGGAAACCGGCCTTTCGTACTTTGGGGGCAACACCGGTTTGCTCTTTGGCAAGCGCAATAAGTTCGGCTTAGATGTTGGATACTATCGGTTAGGCAATGTAGACGCCAGCATTGGTCTCTTCCAATTCGGCGTAGGCGGCCGGTTTGCCTTTGGGAAAAATTAAAAACGCTCCCTAACTTTGCCACTCTGTTTGGTGAGAGCAACTACGCACTGGACTTATGGGTAAAGGAGATGTCAAGACTAAGCGCGGCAAGCTTTGGCGAGGCTCATACGGAAAGCATCGCCCCAAGCCGGCGAAGCTGCGCGCTGCCCGGAGAAAGGCCGCTCACTCCTAAATGGGACACAGCCTGAATGGCGGGAGCCCTCTCGCAGGTTAAGCGCAGGAGGATTCCCGCACTAAAGCAGTGTCGATGTCGCGTTCATCCCTAAAAGTAAAAGTAATGAATAGACAAGTCTTTCTTTGGTCTTTCCTCGCATACGCGCACATGGCTCTGGCCCAGTCTCCTTTGGGTCTATGGAAGACCATCGACGATGAAACGGGACAGGCTAAGAGCTATGTGGAAATCTATGAAGACAAGAGCAAGCTATTCGGCAAGATTGCGCGTCTATTGCAGTCGGCACCCGATAAAAAGTGCGAAAAGTGCCCCGGCGAACGCAAGGATAAGCCGTTGATGGGTATGGTTATTCTGGAGGACATGGAGCGAAAAGAGGGTTATTGGCAGTCGGGGCGCATTTTGGATCCGAACAAAGGGAAGTGGTATACCTGTAAGTTCTGGTTAAAAGAGGGCGATCCCAACACGTTGGTCGTGCGCGGCTACTTAGGCCCGTTCTATCGAACGCAATACTGGTATAGGGTAGTAGGTGAAAAAAAATAGGCCCCCTCTTGTACAAATTTTCAAAGAGCGCTTTACCTTCGCACGCGCTTTTCAGCATAAGCCTGAAGCACTGGCCCATGGTGTAACGGTAGCACAGCAGATTTTGGTTCTGTTTGTCAGGGTTCGAATCCTTGTGGGCCAACGCGTAAAGAGCCCTGTTCTCCTAAACGAGAGCGGGGTTTCGTTTTTAGTTGGGGGAATGTTTGCTTTTGTTCCAATAGGCTGGGCGTATCTTTTGTCGGCGCAGTCCTTCGTCTATTCCCTCTTGGGTTTCGGAGAGGTGCTTAGGCGCTTCCGAGGTGGTGGAGATGACTGCCTTACCTTGAAGGGCTTCGAGGGTGTTCGCAATATCGGCGAGCGATTGCTGTATCGACACCAGCGGCCGATGGATAATATGCTGAATGATGCTCTTTGGGTCTATGATGTACAGCAAGCGATGTGCCGGTGGGGCGATGTAGCGTGTAGGCGACATGCCGTATAGGTCGGCGATCCGGTTGTCGGCATCTATAATGATGGGAGCGCCTAGACAAAGGCTGAGATAGCGGCTTACGATGTCGCCCTGTAGGTCTCCGCACACGGCCGGGTTACACAACATGAGGAGCTGCGTATTGCGCTCTTCTAACCAGCGCTCCTTTTGGAGAAGGTAGTCGGAATACATCCGCCATCCCGTACTAAAATTGGCCGGATGGCAGAAAAAGACACACCACTTGCCCTTAAGATCGGCGGGAAAATGCAAGGTGCCCTTTTGGGTGTCGGCGACGAAGGCTGGCGCTAAGTCGCCTATTTGGGGCAGTTTTTTCTTACCGGACATAGGTGAGTTAGGTTAGGGATTGACAAAAATAATGCCTTCTTACGGCGCTGATGCGTTACTTTCGTTACCGTAATCTGCCTGAATACAGTTGTTTGCCCGTTCACTATGCGTTTTACAACAACATCGTCATGCGTTACGGTTCCGTTTTTGTGTGGATATTCTCCATATGCTTCAACGCCCATTTATCGATGGGACAAAAGACTTTTGGCAGGTATGCCTTAGGCATAGAAACGAGTTTTGACTTCGCTCAGTACCAGGCGGGCGCCATTCCCAGTTTAATACCTGCGCTTTTGGTAGATGTATCCGTAGGGCGGTGGGGTGTAGGCGGTGGAGTAGGGCGGGAGTTCTACCGCCCATACGAGTATTACACCTGGACAGGCGCTATTGTAGAGCGCATAGAGGAAGGGCGTCCCGTCCCCTATTACGTCTCTACCCTTCGCGCTTTTCGCCCCGCCTATTGGACGTTTCCGCTTCGGATGCAATATCGACTACACCGCTGCGAGTGCGTCTTTCTCCACGCCGGTATGGCATTTGATGTCTTCAGCAGCGCGACGGCAGAGCGCATCGTGTTTGAAGGCGCGGAGTTGCGGCAGGCGCCGTTTCAGCAAGTGCGCCGCGACCAGCTCTTTTACGCGCGGACCCGCAGCTACGAGTTCGGCATAGGGTTTAACTTGCTGTCCCGCGACTTCTTCCGGCTGACCGCACGGCCGAGTGTCGTAGTGAGCGAAGACCCAGAGATTTACACTACTGGCCCTGGGCGCGTCACCACAGCGCGCATGACCTTTGGAGTACAATGGGGCTTTGTTCGGCGATAGGGCTAGTGTAGGCTAAACGGAAGGCTCGGACGGAGTGCCTTTGCCTTTGCGATACGGACAATGGCGGCAACCGCTTCCGCAACATTTGCCGCGACGCAACAAGTAGGCTTCCGTCAGTACCATCAGGCCATTTTCCCAGTAGAAGTCGTGTCCCTCTACCCGTGGCGTCGGCGACGAGGCTTTCTTTTCGTCGTTCGGCTTGCTCATCGCTCCCTTCCAACACTCGGCGGCACTAAAAGTTCGCCGAGCGGACTCCTTCCTCACTCATCTCCAGTGTGGAGCACTAAGACGGGCATGCTGGTGTGCAGAAGCATTTCGCGGGTGATGCTGTGATGCAGCAGTTCCGACCAGAACGAGCGCTGATGCGTGGCAAAGACAAAGAGGTCAATTCGATGGTCGAAGGCGTATTCGTTCAGGGCTTCCACAATGTCGTCGCCTACGACTCGACTGAAGCGGAAGGGATGGTCGGGAGAGGCTTCGGCAGCGTGTATTTCTCGCAACCGCACTTCGAGTTGCTCGGCTTCCGATTTTCCTGGAGGACTGACGTGCACGAAATGCACTTGTCCCCCCAAGCGCCGGGCAAAGGCGAGCACCTGCGCGACGACATCTCGATGAGCCGATTCGAAATGGCTGGCATAGAGTATTTGTCTAAAGCCCATATAGACCGCTTGAGGCGGTATCAATAACACAGGCGACTTAGCCTTTCGGGACACCTCGATGCTTACGGAACCAAACAGTTTGCGCACCAAGCCGCCGCGTCCGGTTGTGCCCAAGACAAGGAGGTCGACGCGCTCGGAGATCGCCGCGAGCACCTCTTCCGGAAAGCCAAAGGCGATTTGCGCGCGCATGCGCGGCGAAGTACTGCTTGGAGCGCCTTCTTTCATGCTCCATTGCCCTTCGCTCAAGCACTCTACTCCGCTTTGCTGAGCAGCGCGGCGAATAAATGCCTCTAACTCTTCACGCATCGTCTGGCGATAGCTAGCCAAGAAGCTGCTAGGAGCTGCCTTACTGCTGTCGAAGATGCTGTCCATGACGTATACGACTTCGATGTGGACCTGCAAGAGATGCGCCAGCTTACAGGCAAAAAGCAGCGCGTTTTCAGAGGCCGGGCTTAGGTCGACACCCACAGCGATGCGCCGCATTCGGTACAGCTTGCCGACTAACCGAGGCAGCTGATTGAGCAAGCGCTTAATCTCTTCTACCGAGGGGATAGTCCCCTCCGCCAAAACTTGGCCATCTACTACTAGGGCAGGCATTTGAAAGATTCCGCTCGACAGCACTCGATAGTAATCCGACACCTCTTCTACCTGTTCCGAACGCTTACATTCGGCGAGCGCTTGTATCACGTGCTCGCGCAAGGCAGCCATCTGCTTGTCTCCCATTCCAATGACCTGTACTGTAGCCATAACCTCCTGGATTGAGCGTATTTTCTCACAGATCTTCGTAGACCATGTGGGGCTCCTTGGGCTTTTCGTTGAGTAAGGCGCAGATGATGTCCTGAGTAGTTACTATGCCGACGAGCTCATCGCCGTTTTTCACTACCGGCAGGGCGTGGAACCAGTTTTTGCTAAAGATTTCCAACGCCACGTTGATGCGATCTTCAGGTTCTAACTTACCCAGCCCTTTCGTCATAATCTCCTCTGCCCGCGTATTTTCTAAAGCCGCCTCTTCGCCACCCGCTCTGTTCCAGCCGCCTACAAAGCGGTCGACATCTGAGCGGGAGATGATGCCGACGATCTTGCGAAAGTGAACTACCGGCAGATGGTGAAAACTATGTTTGTCGAAAAGCGCCTTCACTTCGCGCAGGGTAGTCTCCGGATGAACGGTTACCAAATCGGTAACCATGATGGAAGAAACAGGTGCAAAGACATTCATTGGGTGCGATGTTCTAATTTTGTTATGCCTCTGTCGACAAAGATGACTGTACCTTTTACAGGCAATGGGTGATGCATCGCAAAGCCAGAGGTGATTTGCGTCAATTTCTAACTCGACCTGAGGAATGCAGTTGATGCAGGTAGTGTACTTTTATCGCCGAAAACACGACGAAGGATGAAGAAGAAGATCTTGGTCATCGAGGATCATGCCGACGTTCGCGAAAACTTGTGTGAAATTCTAACCCTGAGTGGGTATGAGGCGATAAGTGCCAAGGACGGGAAGGAGGGGGTGGAAAAGGCGATTTCAGAGCATCCCGACCTCATCCTGTGCGACGTGATGATGCCGGAGCTGGACGGATTTGGCGTGCTCCACATCTTGAGCCGCAATGCGGCCACGGCCGACATCCCTTTCATCTTTTTGACGGCCTTAGCGGAGAAGAGCGATTTTCGCAAGGGCATGTCTATGGGTGCCGATGATTACATCGTCAAACCCTTTGACGATACGGTGCTGCTGCAGACGATTGAGGCGCGCCTGAAGAAACATGAGCGCCTGCGCCAAGCGGCCAATCGGCAAAGCGGCGGCAGCTTAGAGCACTTCATCAACGAAGCCCGCGCTATGGAGGCCATCCAGCGCCTTTCGGAGAACCGCGAAGTGCGCCACTACCGCAAAAAAGATCTGCTCTTTCAAGAAGGCGAATTCCCGCGTTGGCTCTTTTACATCGAGAAAGGCCGCGTCAAGCTGTTTAAGACCAACGAAGAAGGTCGAGAATTTATCCTGCGCATCGCCGGAGCCGGTGAGTTCTTGGGCTATCTGGCGCTTTTGCGCGAAGACAAATACCAAGAGGGAGCCGCTGCGTTGGAAGATACCTCGGTGCGCATGATCCCTAAGGAGGACTTTTTTGCCCTGGTTTATGGTCATCGCGATGTTAATGCGCGGTTTATCAAGCTGTTAGCCGGCCATCTCACCGACCAAGAGCAGCAGCTGATCGACCTGGCCTACAATTCCGTGCGCAAGCGCGTGGCTACTACGATCATTCATTTGTATGACCACAACTTTCGCGAGATCAACATGTTGCGCGAAGACTTGGCCGCCATGGCGGGCACGGCCAAGGAGACGCTTATCCGCACACTGACCGATTTCAAGAGCGAAGGGCTCATCGACATCCGCGAGGGCGTCATCGTGGTGCTCAAGCCAGACAAGTTGCGCCATATGCCCAACTGAGCAGCTGTGGTCTCCGCATAAAACCGATATGCAACGCCTATGTCGCTGTTACAAGCACCTATATTTGTCGCGGCCTCTCCCGTCCACGGGCTTGGCGTGTTTGCTGCAGCGCCTTTAGCAAAAGACTCGATCATTGAAATCTGTCCAGTATTGCTTTTCCCAAAGGAACAGCTGGCTGCCATACGCCAAACCGTTTTGAACGACTACTACTTCGATTGGGGTGAGGACGGCCAGTGGTACGCCATCGCCTTAGGCTATGGTTCCCTGTACAACCATGCGCCCTATCCCAACGCCGACTACGGGATGGACTTTGAGCGCAAAGCCATTGAGATCTACGCCCTGTGCGACATCGAAGCCGGAGAGGAGATCTTCATCAATTACAACGGTGCTCCCGGCAATATGGAACCCCTTTGGTTTGAACATGAAAAAACGCGATAACACACCGCGCACGTACGAAGAGGCTTATACCGAGTTGCAGCAGATCGTCTCGATGTTGCAGCAGGAGCAGGTGAGCATCGATGAGCTGGCCGCTTATGTGGAGCGCGCTCAGGCACTCATCCAATTTTGCCGCGAGCGCTTGCGCCACGTGGAAGAGCGCTTAGACGAGGTGCGCAGCCCTAAGACGGATCCGTAAAGCGATAGCCCACGCCGCGCACCGAGTGAAAAAACTGCGGCTGTTTGGGGTCGCGTTCGAAGTACTTTCTGAAGGAGGCCACAAAGTTGTCTATGGTGCGGGTACTGGGAAACACGTCGTATCCCCAGACGCTCTGCAAGATTTGCTGGCGACTGACGACTTCGCCCTTGCGCTCGACAAACAGCCGCAAGAGCATCGCCTCTTTTTTGGTCAGCACAATCGCCTCTCCGCGCCACGTCTTGGCTTCGTACGTGTCGAAGTTGACGGTGTTCCCGCCAAAGGTGTAGGTTTCGCTCCACGTGCCGCGAATGCGCTGGCTTCGGCGCAACAGGTTGCCGATGCGCAGCAGCAGCTCTTCCAAATGAAAAGGCTTTGTCAGGTAGTCGTCAGCGCCGCGCTTCAAGCCCGTGACGCGGTCTTGCGGCAAGTCCTTGGCCGTCAGCATGAGGATGGGCACGTCGGCATTAACTAAGCGCACCTGCTCGGCTACGCTAAAACCGTCCAACTCGGGTAGCATTACGTCGAGGAGCAAGAGGTCAAAGTGTTGTTCGGAAAAGAGCTCTAAGGCGCGTCGGCCATTAGCTGCACAGACCACCTCATAGCCCTCCAACTCCAAATTGAGTTGAAGCCCCTCGCGCAGCGATACCTCATCCTCTACGAGCAGGATTCGCATATGCTACCTCAGTCCATTTCCAAATCGATGTCGAAGCGCTCATGCCAAGGGAGCCCGTCCTGCTGCAGGCGCTCCATAAAGGGGTCGGGGTCAAATTCCTCCACGTTGAACACCCCGCGGCCGCTCCAGATACCTTGGAGTATCAAGCGAGCGCCGATCATGGCCGGCACCCCAGTGGTATAGCTAACGGCTTGCGTGCCCGTCTCTTGGTAGGCAGCCTGGTGGGAACAATTGTTCCACACGTAGTAGGTGCGCTCGCGCCCATCTTTGATGCCGCGAATGCGGCAGCCGATGCTGGTGTAGCCCGTGTAGTTTTCGCCCAAGCTCTCCGGGGCGGGAAGCACCGCCTTCAAGAATTGTAGCGGCACAATGTCTACCCCTTTATAGCGGATCGGCGTGATGCTGGCCATGCCGATGTTTTGGATGACGCGCAGATGCGTCAGGTATTCATCGCTGAACGTCATCCAAAAGCGGGCGCGCTTAAGCGTGGGAAAGTTCTTGACCAGACTTTCGAGCTCTTCGTGATAGATGAGGTACGAGCGGCGCGGACCGATGTCGGGATAGTTGATGTCTTTCCATATGGCGTGCGGCTCGGTCTCTATCCAGCGGCCGTTTTCCCAGTACTTGCCGCGTTGGGTGACCTCGCGAATGTTGATTTCCGGGTTGAAATTGGTAGCAAATGCCTTTCCATGGCTGCCAGCATTGGCGTCTACAATGTCCAAGTAATGGATCTCATCGAAGTAGTGTTTGGCGGCGTAGGCCGTAAAGACTCCTGTGACACCTGGGTCGAAGCCGCAACCCAACAGCGCCATAATTCCCTTCTTTTCGTACCGCTCTCGATAGGCCCACTGCCACGAATATTCAAACTTAGCCACGTCTTTGGGCTCATAGTTAGCGGTATCCAAATAATGCACGCCGGTTTCTAAGCAGGCGTCCATTATGGACAAGTCCTGATAGGGTAGGGCGACATTGATAACTAAGTCGGGGCGAAATTTTTGGATAAGGGCGATGATTTGCTCGGTGTGGTCAGCATCGAGCCGCGCTGTTTTGATCTTAGGGCCGCCGTATTTTCGGTAGACAGCGTCGGCAATAGCATCGCATTTTTTCTTAGTTCGGCTGGCCAGCAGGATGTCGCCAAACACGTCGCGGTGCTGCGCGCATTTGTGCGCTACGACGCGTCCAACGCCGCCGGCCCCGATGATAAGCACTCTGGACATGGGCTGTATACGCATATGGGTTTAGAAAACGAACGACCGGGCAAAAGTAGCTATTGCCTGCGCTTAAACATTGGATCTTCTCATGAGTTTACCACTCGGTGTCCTTGTTGAGCAATAGAGAATGCCTCTTGCTCGTTCGCATAAGCGTCGATGCTGATGTGTTTTCCTGCAAGCGTACCGCCTGTGTTTCGACTCAAAAAAGACTTGTTGATGAGAAAAGCCTTCTTGTTTGTCCTATTTCTGGTAAGTGCTGTTTTGGCGACGGCCCAACAGTCTAGCAAAAGCAAATCAAAAGACCGCTATCGCGAGAAGGAGTCTCCGCCGCGCACCGCTGTCGAGCAACAGATAGAGCAGTGGGTGCCGTTGCGGCGGTTGTCAGAAGAGCAGTTGCCTGCAGTTGTAGAGCACCTGTCGGAGGCTGCGCGGGTCGGCGGTCTGTTGCCGATGGAAGAAGGCCGGATGCATGCCTATGCGTGGTTGGCCGCTTATGAGGTGATGGCCCGCTATTCCTCCCGCACTCCCTCGCTGCGCGGCCTTGTAGAGGGGATGCCGCCCATATTGGCGTTTGCGCCGACCGACTCGGTCTTTTACCCCTACGCGGCGCTCGCAGCGGCTTTGGAGGTAGGGCGGCTGTTATTGCCCGCCTCTCCGATACTGCAGCAAAGGCTAAGCGAGCTGGAACAGCGCTTTGTGGAGCAAGGGCTGCCCGCGGTACATGCGGCTTACTCGCAGCGCGCCGCTAAGGAGATAGCGAGTATTGTGGGTGCCTTTGCGCGAAACAGCTCGCCACAGCGCACCTTTCTTCTGCCGCCTTCGGAGCCCTTAGGCTGGGCCAATCCCACGCCGGAAGACATGCGCGAAGGGAGCCGTTATCGCCTCTTTGTTCGGGAAATCTTCGAGCGCGGCGGCTCCAATGCCACTGCTGAGCACTATGCAGTGGTGGAGCTGTGGTGTGGCCAGAGCCGTTCGCTTCCTGCCCAGTGGCTGCTCTTAGGCAGCACTGCCTGCCTTCAGCAGCGAATGCCCTTTGCGCTCGCCTTGCGCGCGCTGACGGCAACGAGTCTGGCTATGGCCGATGCCTATGCCGTATGCGCCCAGGAGAGCGGTCAGTACTTGCGCAGCAGTCCCGAGCAGGCCGTGCGCCAGCTGCACGATCCCAACTGGCAACCGTGCAGTATCGCCAACGTTTCGATAGCGTGCGAGCGCGAGTACGGGCTGGTGTCGGCCTCGGCGGCGGCAGTGCTGTCGCGCTTTTTGGGCGAGCGAATGCCCTTCCAATGGGGCGGAAATGCCTACGCCTCTTTCCGAGAGGCCGCGCGACAGGCCGCTATGGCGCGCTTCTATGCGGGCTATCAGCTGCGCGACGTGGTGGAAGCTGGCCTCGTGAGCGGCGAGCGCTTGGGCAGCGTCGCTATGGAGCGGTGGCCCCAAGAGCAATAGCGCTCAAAAGATGCGGCGGCGCGCGGTCAACCCTGCCCGCATCTGCCAAAGCGGATCGTCAGCCTGTAAATAGCGGCGCAACACTTCTGAATAGGTGCGGAGCGCCTCGTATTGCTCTACTTCCACCTCTACCGTACCTCCGAAAGAGTAGTTTTTTAAGGTAGGCGAGAGGTTCCCTAGTGCCGCCGGGACATCGGGCAGCCGATAGGCGATAATCTTGCCGGTGGCAGGCTCTGCGAGCACCTCCCAGGAGACATTGGGTGGGCCGCGTCGAGTGAAGCGCAACAGGGATGCCTCTCCGACGGGAATAGCCGCTACCAGGCGGTTATCGGACAGCAGGGTAGGTAACACATCGACAGAGAGCGGCGGAGCGCTGGCTGGCAGCGTTGCAAACCAGCGGTCGCAGCGGTAACCGTATCCGCCCGGCTCTACGTCGAACCCATCGAGCTGCAGGCGGTACCCTTCTCCTGACGAAATAAGCGGTTCTCGCACCGCTATCGCGTCAAATATCGGCACGACGCCGCCGGGGACGGGTATTTGCGGCCCTAAGGGCAAAAACGAGCCCTCCTGCATATCGAGTCCTCGATCTACTCGATACTTCCACGGTGCTAAAAACGGCAGCCGCACAAAACGCGCTGTATCGCTCAAAAAAGGCAGATCCAGCACCGAGCGCTCTATCGTCATTTCTGAGGCAGCCGCCGCCTCGAAAAGTCCATAGCGCCACTGCATTTCGCCGTTGGCCTTGAGGTATATCCAAAAAGCGCCGGTGTGAAAAACGCGGTACTGTCCGCGGAATCCGTTATCGGGCTGTGGGACGGCAAACGGCAAGCCGTCGGGTACCGCGATGGAGTCGAGGCTTTGCACATCGCGCAGCGAGAGGTGCACGTCGACATACTGCGCTGTCGGCAACGACTCGCGCACATGCACGGTCGTTCCATCGTCTATGCCGGTGTAAGTGAGCAGATGGACGGCCGTATCGCGCACGCCGGAACCGGGGGCCACTACTGCGGTCATTCGAAACACAGTGCAGTCGAAACGCTGTCTGCTCGAAGGTTTCGGCGCCGACAGGCGCACGGTGTCGCGGGCGGGCAGCCATCGGAAGTCCCACACGCGCCCTTCTTCGTCCGCCAGGAAAGCTGCGTGCACCACCTCCACCGCTGCGGTGTGGTTGTGTACCCATATGGAAAAGGTCGGCGGCTCAGATATGGGCTCTTCCATCGCCGAACGGCAAGAAAGTACGCCCATCAGTCCGCCAAAGATGCTGAGATAAAGCCAACGACGCATAGCAAACACGAGGGGAAGGGTTACAAAGGTAACGCGCGGCAGCGACTGCAGGCGCGCCATCTGCTGTAGAACGACGCACATGCCCGCGCGAATACACTACCTTTGCGCCGGCCAAACAAACACACGGGATAGTATGCATCGCTTTCTTGTCGTTTTCCTTCTCGCATTGTCGTGCGCCGGGTTTTCCTGCAAACAAGATGGAAGCCGCTCGGCGGGTAGTTCTACGTCTTCTTCGACGCAGGCCAGCCCATTGATTTTGGCCGGCCAGTGGATAGCTATGGACTTTTGTGCCCGCGCCAACCAGTACGGGTCGGTGCTGGGCGCCACCAACAACGCGCACATTCCCTATGCGTTTGCGTTTGAATTTTTGCCCGACAAGCCCGATAGTGTGCTGTGTTACGACGGCACCCGCTCTTGGTCCTTGCCCGTAGTCTACAAGCAGGATACCTTGGAGCTCAAAAACGCCTTCGAGGGAAAGTCGGTCTATTTGGTCTATCATTCGAAAGGCGACAAAGACATGACGCTTTTCGACGGCACGCGCGGCCGTACCCGCATGGATCGCTTTATAAAATCGGGAGCCAATACAGCCGATGCTTTTGGCGCGTTTATGGTGGCCTTGCAGCACCAGCTCTTCAACGGCCTGATGCTGCCCATAGGTAAGGGCAGCGGTCGCGACTCGCTCCTGTTCACGCCGGGAGGCAGCATCCTAAAATGGTCGGAGTACGACAGGTACCGCGTCTGTGTGACGGCCGATTGTTTTACTACCAAGGAGCCGGTCGATATTATCATCTTGGCCAAGTCGGATAAACCCAACTCCGAAAAGCGCTTTGCTTTTCGCTACAACGCTACAAACGATACTTTGACGTTTTATCATCTCGTTGGAGATGCTCCTCAAGAGATTGGCGGCGCAGCCTACCGCTTTCGCCGTGTGATAACGCAGTGACTTTTTCGCATGGCCTCTGCATCTAAAAACTTATCGCAATACGATGCCGCGACGCTGCCCGATGCTGGCGAGATGACCTTTGGTATCGTGGTGGCTGAGTGGAATGCGCACATCACGCATGCCCTGTACGAGGGCTGTTACGATACCCTCATCCGGCACGGTGCCTGCCCAGAAAACATCTACACCATCCAGGTACCCGGCTCGTTTGAATTGCCGGCTGGCGCTCGGATGCTGCACGCGCAGAAAAATCCCGATGTCGTTATCTGCTTGGGCTGCGTCATCAAAGGCGAGACCAACCACAACGAGTACATTAGTCAGGCGGTGGCCCAAGGTTTGACGCATCTCAGCCTGGCCACCGGCAAGGCCTTTATCTTTGGCGTACTGACACCCAACGATGAACAGCAGGCGCTGGAACGGGCCGGCGGCAAGCACGGCAACAAAGGTGTAGAGGCCGCCGTGGCCGCTATCCGCATGGCAGCGCTGTGGCGCAACCTCTCTGCACCGAAGAAGAAGATCGGCTTCTGAGAAAGAGAGTACCTCCCCCGCTTTTTAGAGAGGGGAATGGCTTAGCGCAGCATCGAAGAGGTGGAGGCGGACGGCCCTGCGTGCGAAAGTGGGACATTCGAAAAATGGCCTATCTTTTGCCCGCGCTTCAGGGAAAACAGCTGTACCGCTGCTGGAGTCTCGGTTAGCCAATTCGGCTATTTTATAATTTTGCACCTATGCCCGGATATTTGCTTTTTTGCACCAATAGGGAGGAATGGGCTTCTTATTCCTATTGTTATTTGACTTTTTTAAAGAATACAAAACAACTGTGAAAATGACAAGACTGGCCCACTTCGCCGCCGTATTTTTTCTCTTTGGCGCGCTACTGCCCTTTGTTCAAGCCCAACGGAGGGCCACAGGTTTGGTCTTCGACGTGCCCAGCTATCGCGGCACGCCGTACAAGATGAAGCTAACGGCCTCCAGCTATGCTTCAGTGCCGCCGGCTTATTCGCTCGAGCCCTTTTGCCCCACTCCCGGCGACCAGGGACCCTACGGCACCTGTGTGGCCTTTGCCGTAGCCTATCACGCTCGAACCATCCTGACAGCAAAGCAGAAGGGCCTAACCAACCGAGCGGAGATCGACAAACTGGTTCATTCACCCACCTGGATATACGAGCAGATCAAAGACGAGGACGACCACAACTGCCAGAACGGCTCCAACCCCATATTAGCCTTAGAGCTGATGAAAAGCGATGGTTGCCCCATGCTCTCCGTCTTGCCCTATTCCTGTGGCGGAACCATTAGCGACTTGGTCCGTAAGAATGCTGTAGACTTCAAAATTGAAGACTATCAAATTCTCTTCTTGCCCGATGAAACAGATCCCAACGTGAAAGTTCAAACCACCAAGAAAGCGATTGCCGAAGGGTATCCCGTAGTGCTGTGTTTCATCGTTCCAGAGAGCTTCTACACCTCCGGCCCGGTGTGGATTCCCAACCCTGCTGATACTGGGCCTTCCGGACAACACGGCAGACACGCTATGTGCGTAGTGGGCTACGACGACAGTAAGCACGGCGGTGCCTTTCGCGTCCTGAATTCTTGGGGGACGAATTGGGCCGACAAAGGGTATGTCTGGATCCGCTATGCGGATTACGCTGCATATGCCCTGGGTGCCTTGCAAGCCTATCCCATGCCTTTGCCGCAACCGCCTAAGCCAGAGCCCAAGCCACCGGTAGTTGCCAAGCTGTCTGGTGTCGTAGAGTTCAGGTTGAATACAGGCGAGTCTATGCCGGTGAGCAGGGTACTGACGCGCAACCTCGTTATCGAGGACGATGCCCCTGTGCAGGACTACAAGGAAGACCTCGTCGCCTACCGCATGGATCGCGAATACAGCAGCGGCACCCGCTTCCGCTTTTACTTAACCACCAACAGCGAGGCCTATATCTACGCGTTTGCCACAGACCTCAGTGGCAAAGTCAACCAGCTGCTCCCCTTCGACGACGGCATGTCGCCGCACGTCGGACCCAACAGTCAGATCGCTTTCCCTTCGGAGACGAAAGTGGTCAAGCTCGACGACAACAAGGGCACGGACTACATGCTCATCCTGTTTTCCACGGAAAAACTCGACCACAAGGCCATCCTGCAAAAGATGAACAACATGAAGGGAGGTCTCTCCGCCAAAATCCGCACAGCCTTGGGCGACAAACTTATTCCGCCCTCGCAAGTCAATTATCGCCTCAACGAAGTGGGTTTCGACCTTCAAGATAAGGTGCGAGGAACGGTCGTACCCCTCATGGTAGAAATTTCGCACAACTGAGGGCTGGCACGCCCATTCGCGGCAACCTCCCTCAGCCATCTCTTTTTAAAACACCTTCACCATGAAATTTCGCCTCAGCTTTGTACTGGCCGTCTTTTCTCAGTGGGCCGCATCGGTTTTTGCTCAAGCGCCTGAGTTGACCCTCTCTGCCATTGTTGGGAGACCTTACGTCGTCCACAGCGTTCAGAACAACCAATACCTGTTCTTGGGCGATGTCGATTTCGGAAGCATTTGGCTGGCGCAAAGCGGCCAGCTGCTCAGGACCCTCAAACCCGGCTTCCTACAGGTGGCCGAGTCGCCCGATCGGCGCACCGTGGCGCTTAGGCGGCGAAACTGGATCCACTTTTTCGACTTGGAAGCCTTCCAAATGAGGGACTCGCTGAATTTGCTCTATGTCGAAAGCATCGCCTACGCCCCCGACGGCACCCTGTACGCCGCTACTGCATTGCGGAACGAAGACAAGCTAGTAGCCATTCACCCTAACACGCTCCAAGTGACCGAGTTTTTTTCCGCACCCTATTCCAATCGAGGAAGCCGGTTTGCGCTGCGGCTGAACAACAGCGGCACCATGGCTATCCTCTATCGGGAAAATAATCCGGTCTACGCAATAAATCTCTCAACACGGGAGGTGGTCACCACCTTTGAGGCTTCCAGGGATAACCAATACCTGTTCACCCCGGAAGACAAAATCTTAGAGATCGCCTCTCGGCCGAACAACAACTGGAACTTTCGCCTGCTCAACGCTAAGACCTTTGCCGTAGAGAGCGAGTTCTCCGCCACTACCCAAGCGATACCTTACAACAACAGGCACTACTACTGGTTGGACAAAAGCCGCCTGCTGTTGTGCCAGACGGAAATCAGCGCGGTGCTGGATGTGAAGGCGAAGAGCATCGTTCAAACGCACAAGTATTACGAGGACTACGTTCCGGCCAGCACCTTTGCAGTGGGGCAAGTCCAAGATGGCGTCGTGCGCACCCTTTATCGGCTGATTTCTTCTCCGACCACCCGCTTAGAAGAGTGGGATATAGTGGAGTACCGCAAGATTCGGCAAATAGGTGCTTCCGCTGTAACGCCCATGCAGGTAAGTCTAGCTCCCAACGGATTCCGATTCCAACTAGGCGACAGGCGAGAGGTCACCTTGGGCCGCACGCTGACTTTTCAAAAAGTAGAGGCGCGCAACGCCGAGAGCGCCTACTCGCCGGATGGGCGCTATCGGTTCCATTTCGGCAATGTCGAAGTTTTGGAAAAATTCGCTTCGCCCGACAAAACCGGGCGCAGCATAGCAGCCCTCTATCGGTCGGGCGGATTGACGCGCACCATCTTCGGCATGGCGTTCAACAAAAAGGGCAACTTGGCGGGCTTGGTCTCTACCAACGGCACGTACGTGGTGGACCTGGAACAAATGCGCATCCTCCACAACGTCCAAATCAGCCAAGAAGACCAAGTGATGCCCGAAACGAACTTAGGATGCTTCTTCGACAGCGATACTAAGTTTATTGCCGTCGGAAAATTTGACAATACCACCTTTAAAACGTACTGTTTCGACGTCAAAACTGGGGCGGTAATCTGGTCGGTTCCGGGAAAAAATACCCATTTCCAAGAAACTCCGGAGGGCATCCTTTGCTTCAACCGCGACGAGCTGCAAATTAAGTGGCTCAGTCCCAAAAACGGCGCTACCCTGCGCACGCAGGACTTGGGCGGAACGGTAAACCCAAACGCATCTATCCAGCTGGCTTTCTCGCCCGACAACAAACAGGTGTTCTACACCGAGAGCCATCGGGTGTATTTCTACGACATCGCCAGCCGAAAGCGCGTCTCCGGCGAGTTCAACGACAGCCAGTCGCTGTTTTGGAGCGTTCACTACTTTTCCGGCAACCCCGACTACGGCCTTTCCGTGGGCGAAGACGGCCGAATCATCCTCTGGCATACTCGTGAGGCGAGGCGATTAGCCGCCTTCTACATCTTCAACGACTCCGACGACTGGGTGTGCATCGCGCCGGGCGGACTGTTCGACGCATCGCCCAGAGGAATGCAGCGGCTCTACTACGTTAAAGGCAAGGAGGTCATTCCGTTGGAGCAGCTCTACGAAAAGTATTTCACCCCCGGATTGGTCGCGCAAATCCTAAATGGCCAGGAGCCCACACCCGACAACAAGGAAGACGACATCAAGTTCCTGAAGAAGCCGCCTGTAGTCCAGCTCAAGTACCAAGATCAACAGCGCAACTTAGTGGTGGAGGATGAGGTGCCCACCCATCGCACGACCTCTACTCCCGTAACTGTCGTTGTCGAAGCCTTTGCTCCAGACGATGTCGTGGACGAAATACGCCTGTACCACAACGGCAAGCTTTTCGGTGGAGCCAACCGCAACTTAGTGGTGGAAGACGACAAAAAGCAGCGGGAGTCGCAAACGTTTACCGTTCATTTGATACCCGGCGAAAACCGCCTTAAAGCCGTTGCGCTCAACTCGCAGCGCACCGAGTCCCGCCCTGCCGAGATGATCGTGCACCACACGCCGCCCACGCCTACGCCGTCAACCGCCTCCGATATCCATCTATACGGGGTGGTCATCGGCATCAACAAGTACAAAAATCCGAAATACAACCTCAACTACGCTGTGGCCGATGCCAGCGCTTTCCGAGACCAAATCCAGCAAATGGGCAGCGGTATCTTCAAAAACATACAGCTGAGCTTTATCGCCGACGAGCATGCCACTCAGGCGGCCATTGTCGAAACCTTTGAAAAAATTAAAGCCGTTGCTCAACCTAAGGATGTGTTCATCTTCTACTACGCGGGACACGGAGTGCTCAACCAACACCGGGAATTCTACTTAGTGCCACACGACGTCACTCAGCTGTACGGCAACGACGAGGCGCTGGCGGCCAGAGGGCTCAGTGCAGCGCAACTGCTGCGCTTCTCCAAAGAGATCAAGGCCCAAAAACAACTGTACGTATTGGACGCTTGCCAGTCGGCCGGCGCCCTCGAACAGTTTGCCGTGCGCGGTGTCGCCGAAGAGAAAGCCATCGCCCAGCTCGCTAGGGCAACCGGCACCCATTGGCTGACGGCCTCCGGCAGCGAACAATTTGCCAGCGAATTTGCCCAATTGGGCCACGGTGCCTTCACCTATGTCCTGTTGGAAGGGCTGAAAGGAAAAGCCGATACGGGCGACAAAAAAATAACGGTCAAAGAGATCGACGCCTACCTGCAGGAAATCGTGCCGGAACTAACGGCTAAATACAAAGGCAGCCCGCAATACCCGGCCAGCTATGGGTTTGGAAATGATTTTCCAGTAGGAGTGGTTAAGTAAAGACGGAAATTTTGGAACGCGCCCGAAACAGTTGCCTGAATTTGCCGGCAAGGAAAAGCTTAGTGCCGTGCAGATTCAACTTTTAAGTTAGACAGTTTAGGTAAAATTTCTTGTTCCATTTTTTTCAATAAAAATTGATTGGGTGATAAATAATTTAATACCTTCATAGGACGATTATTTATACATTCTTGTATATGGTAGATCTGCTGGGAGGATAATTGAGTGAAATCTGTTTTTTTTAGGTAGGAACATCCGAATTCTTCCGTTTGTATTTTCACAAGTTCCTTTCTCCCAAGCAGAATAAGGGTGTGTAAAATAAGTGTTGACACGGAGTTGTTGAGCGATGATGTGATGAGCGGCGAACTCTTTTCCGTTATCAAACGTCATTGTTTTTAACCATCCGATGTTGGCAAAAGGTTGCAGTGTTGTAATAAGTGTGTGGGTACAATGAGAAGCATTTTTAGAACGAAGTCGTTGAAGGAGCACATACCGAGATGCCCGTTCTACCATCACTAAAAGATAAGATTGTTTGTTTTTGCCTTCTATGAGGTCTACTTCCCAATCCCCTATCCTTACTTTCGTTTGTGCTTCATTAACTCGTTGGTCAATAAAGACCCGGTCTTTAATACACCCTCGTCGTTTTCGTATACAAGCCCGTTTTTGCCGCTTCTTACGACCTACCCGTAAATAATAAATAATCTGTATAATCTACTCCCGTTTTCTTTTTCCTATAGATGTATTGATAAATGCATTCCGCAAAGACCACTTGCTTTTTATTTTTCTTTTCTAATTCTTTTGCAATGATTTCAGGCGACCAACGATAGCGGGTAAGCAGTTGAATAATGGTTTTTTCCATTTCAGGGTGGTTTTCTATTTTAAGTTTTTTACGAGGCACCTTTTTTCTTTCTTCTGCTCGTTTTTGGGCTTGGGTAGCAGTGTATTTGGCATAAGTAGGCGAGGCATTTCGTTTAAGTTCATTATAGATATAGATAGTTTGTCGTGAGCACCCTACTTCTTTGGCGATTTGAACTACCGGAGTGCCTTTGTCTTTAGGGAGTTGTATTTTCACCCTTTGCTCAAAAGATAAATGTGTATATTTGTGGCTCATAGTTATGATAGTTTTTCAGGCAAAGGTAAGGGAAAGATTTTTTTCTTTCCCCCCTTTGTTTGAAAAAAAATGGGTGATGTTTCGTTCTAACAAAATGTATAACTTGTAAATTGAACCTACACATTGTAAAAATACGACCATTCAAGAAAAAGATGACACGATATGGAAAGTAAAAAGATTTTGAAAACCTGTAAAAATGGACATAAATTTTATAAAAGTTCGGACTGTCCTACTTGCCCAATTTGTGAAGAAGAACGAAAGCCAAAAGACAACTTTCTTTCATTACTTGTAGCTCCTGCAAGACGAGCATTGGAAAATCACGGAATAACAACATTGGAACACCTTTCCGAATACACTGAAAAGGAAATTCTTGACCTTCACGGAATGGGAAAAACCACTATACAGAAACTGAAAAAACTGTTGTCTGAAAATAATTTGACCTTTAAAAATAAATAAAACAAGATTGGGAGTGGAACAAAATATTAACGAGCTAAAAGCAAACGGACAAGGTGCAACACCTTTCGCCCAAACCTACTTTCACGGAACAAAGGCAGACTTGAAAGTGGGTGACTTAATTGAAGTTGGTTTCAACTCAAATTATGGACAAAAGAAAAATGCAACATATATTTTCTTGACAGCCACGTTGGACGCTGCTATTTGGGGAGCAGAACTTTCATTTGGTGACGGACGAGAAAGAATTTATTTGGTAGAACCAACAGGAGAAATAGAAGACGACCCAGATTTAACTAACAAGAAATTTCCAGGCAACCCGACAAAGTCTTTTCGTTCGACAGACCCTTTTAAAGTTGTTGGAGAAGTTACAGTTTGGCAAGGACATCCAGCCGAACAAGTTAATTCTATGAAAGACCACCTTGAAAAACTAAAAGAACAAGGAATTAACTCACTAAACGACTGAAAAGTGGAAAGTGTAATATTGACGAAGAAGAACAACGACCCGCTAACAGCGGTTTGGCGTAATGGCGGGTGACGTGCTTCGTATCAACTTTTGTGCTATATTTGAAGTATGTGCCTCGTATCAACTTTTGTGCTAAAAATCCGCCACTTCGCCAAGCCGCAAAACGTTAGCGGTCAGCATAAAAAACTGCCCTGTTATAAAAAGTGACAATTAAATTTAGTTTGACAAATGGCAAAAATTAACATACAACCAGACTGTGGAAACTCACCTAGAAAAGTCTTTTTAAAAGACCTGTATATTTCATTAGCAAATGGCGACATTGAATTTATTAGAAAAAATTTTCAGGACGACATAAAGTGGGAAATTGTTGGACAACTTCTGCTGACTGGAAAAGAAAATTATTTTAAGGCAATAAAAGAACACAAACTATGGAAAGTTAAAGAACTTACCATTGATACAATAATTACTCACGGACCTGATGCTTCGGTAAGCGGACAAATTATAGCGGCTGACAATTCAACATTTGCTTTTTGCGACATATACAGATTTAAAGGTGCGGGAGGGACAACAATAAATTCAATAAAGACTTTTCTTGTTTCGTTAACTTATATAAATTAAATAGCAACGCTAGACTAAGCAAATGCAGCGAGCTAACTTGATATCGAATGCCGAACCGCTAACAAGGTGTTGCCAAAAGCGAGGCAGAACAGCTTCGATTGGACATTTGTGCAAGGTTCAAGTGCAGTTCTTCGATTGAACTTTTGTGCTAGAATCCGCCACTACGCCAAGCTGCAAAAATAATAGTACCCACTTGATAAGAAAACCATTCAGAACTACGGCATGAATATTTTTCTGGAAAAAAATTTTTTTATATTCGAATGATCTCTTCCACTTGCCAACGCATTTTGTTTTTTGCAGTACTGTTTCGCACTACTACCTTTGTCTTCAAGATGTTTGATACTTTTCAACAGGCCGTCTATCAGACAATAAATTGCTATAACTTATCACGCAGAAGCATCTGGTTTTTATTTTTTGTTTGGACGAAAATATTACTCCTATCCCCCTCCCTAATACAAAATTCATTTTTTCAATTAGCAACTTGCGTTACAATATTGAAAATTTTTGTATATTTGTAACAATTTAAGAAAATCGGTAAAGTACTGGTTAACAGTATTGTGCTCCGAAATCCGCCACTGCGCCAAGCGCCAAAACGTTAGCGGTAATTATAGACACGACATAACCGACAATGAAAAATAGAAACAATATGAATACCGTATTCTTATGTACATTAGCCAGCATTCTGATGACATGTACAAATTCAACCAATCAGACGCATTCACAACAAGATGATATTGTTTTTGACAGGAAAGATAGTTCATATAAATGGACTCGTGTTCTTGAAAGTGCCGACTGGAGTAAAAGCTATAACTTTCAAATGTTTAGCATTGGGGATACGTTATGGGTTTTTCATTCAGACGGCAACTGGTTTTCGACAAACGGCTTAGAATGGGAGAAGTCACTGCTTAACAACTCAATTAATAATCTCGCATTTCTTGACTATGTTTATTTCAAAGGAGCAATGTTCGGACTGGGTCATTTTACCGGAAACATAGAGAGATATACCTTAAAGACTGATTTACATATTACAACAGACTTTAAAAACTGGAAAATCGTTTCTCAGAACAATTTGCCGAAAAGATTCTTTTATCATCCGTTCGTGTTCCAAGATAAGCTGTGGATAATTGGCGGTGAGGATAAAAACAGAAAGTACTCCGACATATGGACTTCCATTAATGGAATTGATTGGATTAAACAGAAGGAAAATTTACCATTTGGATATAATGACGGTGGACAATTTGTGATTTTCAAAGACAAAGTATTTATGTTTCGTAGTGACGTTTGGTCATCTTCCGATGGACTTAACTGGGAGCAGGTGACTTCTGCAATCGTTCCGGGAGTAGAAATATTTGGATATGCCCCTGTGGTATTTGATAACAAAATCTGGTTAATAGGCTGTAATAGAAATGGACAGTTCACTAATCAAGTTCTTGTAAGTACAGATGGTAAGACTTGGAACGGACATGATGCACCTTGGTCACCACGTGGTGGGGTTGCAGCAGCCGTGCACAATGGAAAAATCTATATAACCGGGGGAAAATATGGTGGCACACCAAATCATCCTGAATTTAGATACGACAATGACCTATGGATACTTGAAAAAAATAAATAACTACCGCTAACAGCGGTTTGGCGTAATGGCGGGTGACGTGCTTCGTGTCAACTTTTGTGCTATATTTGAAGTATGTGCCTCGTATCAACTTTTGTGCTAAAAATCCGCCACTTCGCCAAGCCGCAAAACGTTAGCAGTAAGTTTGGACAACACCAAAACAGCAACAAAATATGAAAGGACAACACAGATATAATTTAACTGTTAAGTGGACAGGAAATAAAGGGCAAGGAACGATTGACTATCGTTCTTATGACCGAAGCCATACGATTTCAATTGACAACAAAGCTGATATTTTTTGTTCGTCTGACCCAGCTTTTCGCGGGGACAAGACAAAACATAATCCCGAAGAATTATTTGTTGCATCAATTTCAACTTGCCATATGCTTTGGTATTTGCATCTATGTTCAGAAGCTGGAATTGTTGTTATTGACTACACAGACAATGCAGAGGGTGTAATGCAAGAAACCGAAGGTGGTGGCGGACATTTTACCGAAGTAACTTTAAACCCGACTGTTATTATTAATGACAAATCTATGGTTGAGCAAGCAAACGAATTACATCACAAAGCAAATAAATTATGTTTTATAGCCAACTCTTGTAATTTTTCAATTAATCATAAACCAATTTGTAAGACTGAAAATGCTTGAAATAAAACCAATCTGTGAAAACTGTGGAAAGTTGCTACCCAATGACAGTAACGAGGCAATGATTTGTTCATTTGAATGCACATTTTGTAAGGACTGTGTGAATGATATTTTATTCAATGTTTGCCCTAACTGTGGTGGCGGATTTGAAAAGCGACCAACAAGACCTATGAGATATTTAGAAAAATATCCTGTTAGTAAAAATGAATATTTAAGCCCAGTTGACAAAGATAAATTCAAACAGACACTAGACAATTACAAAAACATTGAACCAAATAAACGATAGAAAACCTACCGCTAACAGCGGCTTGGCGTAATGGCGGGTGACGTGCTTCGTATCAACTTTTGTGCTAAAAATCCGCCACTACGCCAAGCCGCAAAACGTTAGCGGGCATTGTATGACGACACACAAGCATAGCGACAATTACGAAAGAAAATGAAAAAAGGACTTTTACTCATATTGACAATTTTGACTACAGATTTTGTTTACAGTCAAAATTGTAGTTGTTCCGACATGTTTTTTTGGCTAAAAGAAACTATTGAAAAAAATGGCGCTGGTTTCCAATATGTTATTGAGCAGAAAGGCCGAACAGAAAATAACAAGCATTCATACAGCTACACAGAAAAAGTAAAATCAATATCAGACAAAGACGAATGTGCCGAAACACTTTCAAACTGGTTGAAATTTTTCCGCAAAGGACACTTGTGGTTTGGTGTTAATTCTGAAAAAAACATTTCCGCCAAGAACAGCCAAATTGACAAAGAGAAAATAAAAAAGAATAAAAATACAACCCGCCCAATCTATTTTTATTGAAGAAATTGGAGGAAGAAATTTTACCTAAACTGTCAAACCTAAAAGTTGAATCTGCACCTGTTTTTTTAGGTAGGAACATCCGAATTCTTCCGTTTGTATTTTCACAAGTTCCTTTCTCCCAAGCAGAATAAGGGTGTGTAAAATAAGTGTTGACACGGAGTTGTTGAGCGATGATGTGATGAGCGGCGAACTCTTTTCCGTTATCAAACGTCATTGTTTTTAACCATCCGATGTTGGCAAAAGGTTGCAGTGTTGTAATAAGTGTGTGGGTACAATGAGAAGCATTTTTAGAACGAAGTCGTTGAAGGAGCACATACCGAGATGCCCGTTCTACCATCACTAAAAGATAAGATTGTTTGTTTTTGCCTTCTATGAGGTCTACTTCCCAATCCCCTATCCTTACTTTCGTTTGTGCTTCATTAACTCGTTGGTCAATAAAGACCCGGTCTTTAATACACCCTCGTCGTTTTCGTATACAAGCCCGTTTTTGCCGCTTCTTACGACCTACCCGTAAATAATAAATAATCTGTATAATCTACTCCCGTTTTCTTTTTCCTATAGATGTATTGATAAATGCATTCCGCAAAGACCACTTGCTTTTTATTTTTCTTTTCTAATTCTTTTGCAATGATTTCAGGCGACCAACGATAGCGGGTAAGCAGTTGAATAATGGTTTTTTCCATTTCAGGGTGGTTTTCTATTTTAAGTTTTTTACGAAGCACCTTTTTTCTTTCTTCTGCTCGTTTTTGGGCTTGGGTAGCAGTATATTTGGCATAAGTAGGCGAGGCATTTCGTTTAAGTTCATTATAGATATAGATAGTTTGTCGTGAGCACCCTACTTCTTTGGCGATTTGAACTACCGGAGTGCCTTTGTCTTTAAGGAGTTGTATTTTCACCCTTTGCTCAAAAGATAAATGTGCATATTTGTGGCTCATAGTTATGATAGTTTTTCAGGGAAAGGTAAGGGAAAGATTTTTTTCTTTCCCCCCTTTGTTTGAAAAAAAAATGGGTGATGTTTCGTTCTAACAAAGTGTAAACATTGTAAATTGAACATACACCGGACATCTCAGAGAGGCGATAAACCTTTCACTTTAACATTGATGACCATGTCGAATAAACTAAAGTGCACCGCATTTAGAGGCAGCTACCTGCAATGGGTAGGGCCCATTTTTGGGACAGTGTTGCTGTTAGTAGTCTTAGTAATCTTTGCGGCAATGGGTTTGGTAGATCGGGTGTGGCTTATTTCGGTGGGATCTGCTTCGCTGGTTTTGCTGCTATTCTTGGTAGGCCAATGGGCCAGAAATCTTGCCGTCTATTTGGAAATAGACGGCGGCGAGCTGAAGTTTTTTGACAGCAGGGAAAAATTCCAATTTTCCATTCTCTTTCGGGACATTCTGAACGCAAGACCCAAGCCCTTCTTCTCATTTGACCGCGCCCACGTACAGCTGGACATTCGCCTGAAGCAGGGTTCTGCCCTTACCGTTTTAATCGAGGAGGAAAGGTTACCGCAGATAGAGGCGGTGCTCAAAGAGTACGCTGTCTTCGACTCGGGCTCTCTCAAGAGAGTGCCTCTTTATATGCATTTGTTGTTTGTTCTTTTCTTGCTGCTGCTGTTGGCACTGCTCTACATGGGTTTGGCAGCAAAAGAAGCCATAGGCTTGCGCGAGATAGCTCTGGGCGCAGTATTAGTTTCCTTCATATGGTACTATGTTTCTCTGCGCAGAAGGTGAAGGGAATAGCGATGGCTCGAAGGGCGAAGTATGCCGCATTCTCAGAGGGCTAATCTGCGCGCGTATGTGTCGGCGACCTCTGTTGTTGTGGCTGTTTGCATTTTTGGCTTTTCCGCTCTTCTTGCAGGATGCTTGCCAGTTGGCCGGTGCCGTTCAGAGGGTCGTAGGCGCGCGAGGTGCGATAGACGCGTACCTGCAGGGGGCGGTTCTGACGGCCAAGTACCGGAACAGCCCGCACAATAGCTTTTGGAATGCCTTTCCGATGGCGGTCGTTCGGTAATTTTCTTCTGTTCGATGTGTTCCATACGCTTAAGTTTATCGCTCAAAAACGTCGCAAAAAATGAAGCCAATTTATCTCGCTGCAGCATCCGCATTCCTTCCTTTGGGCACTAGTTTTGCTCAGAAACCGACACCCTCTCCGGTACTCACTGTGCCTCATCTCGACAAGAACGGCATCCAGGAAGTATGCTTCATTAGCGGCAACCCGAAGTACCTGGTCTCTAACGGCTCGGACGACGATGTCAAATTTTGGCAGCCCGGCACCGGGCGCTTGGTGAAGAAACTGGCTTTTGCCGACTACTTTACGCCGCGTTCGCCGGTATGGACGCCCTTGGGAAACCTACTGGCCGTGTTAGACGACCAGCGGGTGGGATGGGTCAATCCGGCGACTTTTTCGGTCAAGTACTCCGAGCGCATGCCTACAGCCGAGCGGGCCAAAGAGTACGAATACACAGCTGCTGCGTTCAGCCCCGACGGCAAAACCCTTTACATAGGCGGCGGCACCTATGCCGAACTGTCCCTCTGGAAAGTGCCGGCTAACGGTACCCTTCTGACTAAGATGGGCGCGGTGGCCATTGAGAAACAGGAAGTGGACGCATCTGGCGTCCCCTTTCGGGAGAACCGCGGTGCCAAGAGCATAACCATTAGCCCGGATGGGCGCACGCTCATCCTTTCTGCGGGCGTCTATGAGGCTTTTCGGGTCAACACAACAGATGGGAAAATTTTTAGGCTCGCTCAGGCGGATGGCAACTGCCACGTGTACTCGAAGCAGGGGCGGTTGGTGGGAAGTTTGTACAGTGCGTCCGATGCTGTCAGCACCGTTTCGATCTATGAAAACGAGACGTTCCGACCGCTCGCATCGGTGCGCGTGCCTTTCAAAGTTGCGCAGCTCGCTGCCTTTCCCAAGACCAACAGAGTATTGTTGGTGGGCGAGCAACAATGGGGCATCTTGGATGCAGACAAGGGCCAAATAGAAAAACAGGGCCGATGGCCGGTGGGCGGGGTCAAAGCGGCGGTCGTATCGCCGGACGAAAGGGTGATCGCTATCGGCGGATTTAGCGATGGAGCCAGTATCCTGCTGCTGTACGACTGGAAGGCGGAGCGCGAGGTGTTGCCAGTGGGCGTCTCTGTTTTCCAGAGCGGCTCGATCTATCCCACTCCCAATGCCTCGTGGTTTGCCATTACGCGCTATGCGGCTCCTGGGCAGGTCAAGGTCTTGCGGGTGGATCAGGGCAGCTTGTCGGTGCGCAGCCTTCCTTACTTCCAGGCGACCTACCATGCCGCCGTCTCCAACAACGGCCAGCAGGTAATGCTGTCGGGCCGCGAGCAGGCGTTTGCTTTCAACAGCGCTCCCTCGCTACAGTACGCTGTGGTGCCGCACGACGTTAAAAATTTTTGGCCCAAGGTCGTCGTGTCGCCCGATGGCCGCTGGGCCGCTGCCCTGACCAACGACTTCGCCTGGATTTACGAGACAAGCAGCCGAAAGATGCTCAAGAAGTTAGGGATGAAAGGGCAAGCCTTTGGCGCCGACGGCCGGGAAGTGCTCGATGCTGCCTTCAGTCCAGATGGCCAGTTTATGGCGGTATCGGGGGCTGCCTTGCTCGGGCAAAATCGCTCGCTGCGGCTCCTGAACGTCCATACGGAAGAAGAACTCTGGCGAATAGGCAACGCTAACTACTCCGGGCTCAAATTCAGTCCCGATGGTCGGGAGCTCTTTGCCGTACACGCCGCCGGCTCGGAGGTGAAGGCTGTTTGGATCGACTCCAAAAGCGGTGCCGTCCTCCGATCCGTGCGCCTCGAATACCCGTTGGGCAATTGGGATAACTATCAGATGGAAAGCGGCAGCGTAGCCAACGACTTGAGTGCCTTGTTGGTTACCCACAACCAAGAAGTCGCGCTGTACGACCTGAAGATGGGAAAGGTGCAAGGCAGATATGCGCCCAACGGGACGCTCTACAGCGCCGCCCTGTTGCCCGGCAGCCATTGCGGATTAGTGGCATACGCGTCGTTTGCTCCTGTCGATGCCTACCAGAATGCGCTGGAGCTGTACGATTTTGACAGACAACGCCTTTTGGCGCGCATCTTCCTGTTCGACAACTCCGACGATTGGGCCGTCGTCACACCCGGCGGGCAATACGATGCCTCGCCTGGGGCCATGCAGCGGATGTATTACGTGCAGGGCACGACGACTATCCCTTTGGAAGCGCTCTCGGCTCAGTTCTATGTGCCGCGCTTGCTGTCGCAGCTGCTTCAAGGGCACGTGCCGCCGCCCGACGAGATCGACAAGGTCAAAAAGCCGCCAGTGGTCCGGATCCTCCCCCCGGCGGTACAGCGCAATCTGGTGATAGACAACGATGCCCTCGTGCGCCGGTACGAAGTGGTCGAGCAAAAAATCGTCCTCGTCGTAGAGGCCACTGCTGCAGACGACAGAGTGTCGGAAATTCGGCTGTTTCACAACGGCAAACAAGTGGGTGCAGATAGCCGCAACTTAGTGGTCGAAGACGACGCGCCTCCCGCCACCCAGAAGACCCGGCGCTACGAGCTGAGCTTGCAAGAAGGAGAGAACCACTTCAAGGCTATCGCGCTCAACAGCCAATCGCTCGAAAGTGCGCCCGATGAGATCGTCGTCCACTATAAACCGGCCAACGGACAGCCCTCCACAGTGCCGGACATCCAGCTGCACCTGCTGATTATTGGGATCGACCGCTATAAAAATCCCAAGTACAACCTCAACTACGCCACTGCTGACGCCAGCGCCTTCAAGAGCGCCCTTGAAAAATCGGCTGCCGGTCTCTTTAGCAAGGTCCATGTGCACTATCTAAACGACGAACAGGCTGATCGGGAGGCGATCTTGAGCGCTCTGGATAGGGTGCGTAGCGCCAGCCGGCCGTCGGATGTGTTTGTGTTTTACTACGCCGGTCATGGCGTCGTCGACGAGCGGAAGGAATTCTTCCTCGTCCCACACGATGTCACCCAGCTGTACGGCGCCGATGCGGTGCTCGCCCAGCGGGGGATTAGCGCGACAACGCTCCACCACTACGCCAGGGACATACCCGCGCAAAAACAGCTGTACCTGATAGACGCCTGTCAATCTGCTGCCGTCCTGGGTCCGAGCGCTGTGCGCGGAGCGGCTGAAGAAAAGGCCATTTCCCAGTTGGCTCGCGCTACGGGCACGCACTGGATTGCCGCCTCCGGCAGCGAGCAGTTCGCCAGCGAGTTTGCGCAGCTGGGACACGGCGTCTTTACGTATTGCTTGTTAGAGGCCCTCAGCGGCAAGGCCGACAACGGCGATAGGCGGGTTACCGTGCGGGAAGTAGATGCCTACCTGCAGGTCGCTGTGCCCGAACTGGCCGCTAAGTACAAGGGCTTGCCGCAATACCCGGCCAGCTTTGGGTTCGGCAATGATTTTCCGGTGGGAGTCATCAAGTAGCCCGCTCCGCCTCGACAACAGAGCTTAGCCGATCGGCCGACGCACGCACCTCCCAGTTAGGGCGGCCGGTCGCCATGAGGCTGCTTTTGCCTGCCGGGGTGTTCGGTGGGTGGCCCTCCGGTCCCGTGCGCGATAGCGTCGGCATCGTCGAAAAAACCGCTCGCCCTTCGAGGCTTTGTGGGGAAGAATGGCCATCCATCGGTGCAAAAGCGCTGATGGATTTCATCAAGCGGAATATCTTCGCCAAAAGGTTGCGATGATATTGCCTGCTATTGCAAAAAAGTGCCGCATGTTAGTACATCTGCCGCTGCCGGCCCTCGCTTTGCGGGGAGGCGAGGGGAAAGGTCGGCGCATCTGCGCTGCCCAAGCGCCCGCAACCGCTGTTGCCTACTGTCTTCGGAAGGGGGAAATAGGGAGCTCGCCCATCTTCAGAAAGCGCACGAAAAAAGCGAGCAGCTCAGTCGTGGAGGCGATACTCTGAAGATGTCTGACGCACAGGCTGCTAAGGCTAGAGGGCGGAAAGCGCTTTGCATCCTGACACCAGTGTATGCCGAAATTCGCCACTTTCTCGCTGCGGTTAAAAAGCAAAGTTCTTGCTCCCTTTGGCGAGCCTTGCAGACTCATATGATGGGAACTCTCCCTCGCATGGGCGCCTACTACCTAGATGATAGTAAAAATGATAAATTTGAATGAAATATACCTTTACGGAATGACTCATATAAGCAATGTGCTACATATTCTTCTACACGGTATTATCCATAGAAATTCACCTTATGCGAATTCCCGTTTTACACCCATTGGAGACCCGAGTTTGATTGCAACAAGGGAGGTAGAGATGTTGAATAATGGAAGATCATTATTAGGTGACTACGTTCCGTTTCACTTTGGTACTCGCATGCCTATGTTGTTGTAATTCAGAATGGCTTTAACGAGTTGCCGATAGGTGTTGCCAAAAGCCAAACCTGCACCTGGGTCAAGACCTTACGGCCTGTTCCTGAAGCCGTGCTGGGCAAAAGTCAAGACCTGTCTTGGCGGAGCATTTCCTCCATGGAAACATTCTTAAAACGATTCCCTCGGGTGAAAAAAGTAGTGGTGAATGGAAGCGAATGCCCCCGTATCCGCCTCAAAAACAGTGACAAACAACGTAAGCGCTATTCCAGCGAAAAGAAGCGCGCACATTTAAGAACACATGGGTGATGGACTCCAAGCGGAAAAGGGCGCTTGTGCTCACGCCTACCACACACGGGTCTGCGCATGACAACAAGGACTTCGATGACCACATCATTGCTCCTAATATACCGGACCATCTACCTATTGAGATGGACCAAGGCTACGACGGTGTACAGAATGAACACGCCAGTATCATCCTACCGTACCTAAAAACCAAGAATGGCCAGCTGACAGAAAAGCCGAAAAAGCAGCACGGAAAGATTGCCTCGTCAAGGATACGAGGTGAACATATCATCGGACTTTGCCAGCGTTATTGCTACGTAAGCAATACCTACCGAAACCGTGGGGAAAACTTTGAAGATGCTTGTATGCTTACCTGTTGCAGATTGACCAATTTCTATTAAAGAACGAGAAAACAGGCGTATTTTGAATTAAATTAAGCCAAAAACATATTTATATTCTGAAAATTTCTTATTTCAGAACAACTCTATTGTATAGGTCAGAGGAACCGAAAGTCTAAAAATCATCACGTTATGAGAATATCCAAAATCAGGCTCATCAACTGGAAAAACTTTAAAAAGGTAGATGTTGAACTACAATAGAGTCTTTATAGCTGGGCCAAATGCTTCTGGCAAAAGCAATCTACTTGACGCCATTCGGTTCTTGAGAGACTTAATTCGGCAAGGAGGTGGGTTACAGGAGGCTGTTTCTTTACGCGATAGTGTCTCAAAAATAAGGTGCGTGGCCGCACGAAAAAATTCCGATATTACGATAGGTATTATCGTTAATAATGAGCAAGATCAACCGGAATGGGAATATGAGTTAAGTTTTAATCAAACGGGTGGCGGCATAGCAGAACTACGAGCAATTGTTAAAAGGGAATATCTAAAGAATTTAATCTCTAATGAAACCCTGATTGATCGTCCGAAGGATAACAATGAGAGCGAATATCAATTAGGATTTACCGCAATAGAGCAAGCCACTATAAATGAAAAATTCAGAACCATTGTTGAGTTTTTAAGCAATATATCCTACTTGCATCTTATTCCACAATTAGTTAGAGATCCAAAATCTTTTATAAAAACAACCAAAGGAGAGGATTATTACGGCAGGGATTTCCTGGAGCGGGTTCAGATGATGAATAAAAAAACGAGTAAAGCATACCTGAATCGAATCAAAAAAGTGCTAACGTATGCCTTACCTAATCTGGAGGAATTAGAACTTAAGTCAGATGAAATGGATGTACCTCATTTTGAAGCAACCTTCAGCCAATGGCGAGGCAAAGGAGTGAAGCATCAGGAAAAACATTTTTCGGATGGTACTTTACGACTGATTGATCTACTTTGGGCATTGCAAGACGGCAACAAACCGATTCTACTTGAAGAACCTGAACTATCCTTACATTCGGCAATCATTATGAAACTACCCGATATAATTTATCAGTTGCAAAGGAAAAAGACGGGAAAGTGTCAGGTAATTTTGACCACTCACAGTTATGAAATATTAAATAACAAAGGCATCAGTGCTGAGGAAGTATTGTTGATTGAGACAAAAGGAGAAGAAGGAAGCCACATAATTGAGTCCGCTAAACTTCCGGAAGTAAAAGCCTACCTTCTGACAGGAAATTCAATAGGAGATCTAATCGTTAGTCGCACAGCGCCAAAAAATATTCATCAATTAAGTTTATTTGATTAGCCGATGCACTACGTTTTCGCTGTCGTTGAAGATATGTTGCAGGAAGTGGTGTTGAGAAAACTCCTTGCCACTTATAGAAGAGATATTGAGTTGTCTGATGTTTTAGGATATAGGGGAAATACTTATATAAGAGAAAAATTGGTAGGGTTTAATTATGCAGCGTCTCAGGGCCTTCCTCATATAGCTGTTACTGATCTGGACAATAATCCCTGTGCCTCCAATCTACTGAAACTATGGGTTAATTTTGATATACATTCTAATCTACTCTTTCGAATTGCTGTGAGAGAAGTAGAAGCATGGATCATGGCAGACCGGGAAGCATTTGCGAGATTTATGGGTGTTGCTATAAATCGTATCCACAAAAACACAGAAGAAATAAAAGATCCTAAATTACACGTCATCAACCTTGCCCGACAAACAAGAAAGCGATCTATAAAAGATATAATACCCATTGGAATTGGAAGCCAGGGCCCTGGATACAACTCCATACTTTCAGGCTTTGTTAGGGATAATTGGAATCCTGACAACGCATCAGCTAACAATTACAGCCTGAATAAAACTATTGAACGCCTGAAGGAATATCTTGAAGGTAGTTTAATCAAGTGAGTGATTTGCTATTATCTTTACGTCAAATTTTGGGCAGTGTCATCTCTTGGCTGATCAATTTTATCTTTGAGGGAAAAGTAGATGGTGTCATCTTTTGACCGACTAATTTTATCTTTACGAGAAGAGTAAAATAGAGCTGCCGTAGTCATCGCATGAAAAACGCGTCATCGAAAACCATTACGCACCATCGTAAACAAATCGCAACATGAAACAGACCATTTTAGGCGCCGGTGGAGCCATCGGAACAGAATTAGCCAAAGCCCTGTCGAGCTATACCTCCGACATTCGGCTGGTGAGTAGACATCCTAAAAAGGTGAACCCGACCGATGAGCTTTTCCCTGCTGACCTCTCGGACCCAAGCCAGGTGGAAAAAGCGGTGGAGGGAAGCGATGTAGTATATGTGACCGTGGGCTTTCCCTACAGCACGGCGCTTTGGCAAAAGGTGTGGGTACCGTTTGCGAAGAACGCGATTGCCGCTTGCCTAAAGTTCAACTGCAAGCTAGTATTCTTCGACAACGTGTACGCTATTGGCGGAGACCATGTAAGACACATCACCGAGAGATCCCCCCTTAGCCCCACCAGCAAGAAGGGAGCGGTGCGGGCCGAGGTGGATAGGCTCATTATCGATGCCGTGGAAAAGAACCGCTTCCGGGCCATCATAGCGCGGGCGCCTGATTTTTTCAGCGACGTCAAAGACCGGAGTTTGCTGATGAATTTGGTGTACGACAATTTAGCGAAGGGGAAAAAAGCGCAGTGGTTTTGCAATGCAAAAGTCGTGCACACCACGGGCTATGCGCCGGATTTGGCCAAAGGGACGGCCATACTGGGCAATACGGAGGCGGCTTACAACCAAATATGGAACTTGCCCACTGACCCTGAAAGGATCACGGGAGAGCAGTGGATAGATCTGTTTGCCAAGGAGATGAACGCGCCCAACGACTATCAGGTGCTTTCCGCTTGGGGGATGCGGCTATTAGGGCTGTTTATCCCCATTCTAAGAGAAATGTACGAGATGCGCTATCAGTACGACCGGGATTACTATTTTGACAGTTCCAAGTTCAACCAAGCCTTCAACTATACGCCGACCCGCAATGGCGAGGCAGTGCGGCAAACGGTGGAGAAGCTGAGGGCTGCTGGCCAGCAGCGCGCTTAGAGATGTGGCGCTACCTCTTTGGCAAAAGGATGCTCTCAGCGCGGCCAAGGCGAAGGGTGCAGCCGCGCATTTGCTTCAAAAAAGGCTGCGACACGCGCCCCGACAACAGGGAGCGTGCCGCAGCGCGTCACTTCTACGGGCGGCATTAAAGCCCGCTTGGGGCAAAGCGAACCCCGAGATAGGCGATTTGCCCCATGATGGGCGCCCAGATTTGGGAGCCGTTAAAGAAGGGGCTGTTCGGGTCGTTGGCCACGATGATGGCCGCGTGCTGCTGGAAGCCGGTGAGGTTTTCGCCGCCGACATAGACCTCTATCTTGTGCCACGAGCGCGTGATTTGCGCGCTCCATAGGGTGTAGGTAGGGGTTTTTGCGGGGAAGTCGTGCACCAGTTCGTGCGGTATTTGGCTGTTGTCGGGCAGGCGCTGTGGTCCGACGATCTGTGCGCGAACATTGAACATCCACTTCTTGTCGGCTGTCGTGTAGTCTGCTGTGAAGAGCCCTCGGTGTTGGGCCAGCAGCGGCAGGAGGCGCAGCGCGCCGTCGCTGAAGGTGGTGCGGCTGTCGGTCCACTTATAAGCGAGCCGCATCTCCAAGCCGGGCAGCGGCGTGTACTGCAGCATGGCCAGTAGGCTGTTGGAAAAGGCTCTGCCTGGGGCATAGTAGAACGAGACCTCGGTGGGCGATTGGTCTACGTCGACGACGATCTGCCGCACAAAGTCGGTGCGATAAAGATCGATGCTGGCACTTGCTTTGCGCCCCCACAGCGTGAACTCGTGGGTAGCATTAATGCCGTAGTTCCAAGCCTCCTCGTGGCGCAGGTCGGCGGCAAAGCGCAGGGGGCGGTTGCTGGCCAAGAGGCTGATGTTTTCGGCCAATAGATGGGGCGAGCGGTAGCCTCGACCTGCAGAAACGCGCAGAGCAGTACCGGCGTTTACGCTGTATTTAGCGCTTAGGCGCGGCGTGAGAAACCAACCGAAGCGACTGTTCCAGTCTACCCGTCCGCCTATCACGACGACCAGGTCAGGAATGCCTAAGTGCAAGTTGGATCGGCTGTACGTGTACTCGACCATGGCACCCGGAGCCCACTCTGTTCGGCTGAGGTCTTGCTCGCCGATGCGTTCCTCGATGTCGTCGTATTGCACAGAGGGAGCTACGACCAGCTGGTGGTCGGTGGTGCCGAGGATGGTCTGGTAAAGCGTTTGCCAGTAGGCCGATCGCTGCTGCGCCGAGTATCGGTTGGGGCCAAATATGCCATCGGCCCGATGCCAGGCCGCCGAAAACATGTTGCCCACCTGGCGATAGGGACGGCCGCCTAAGCCCGTTATGCCCAACTTGCCCCACGCCTCCAAGCGGTCATTTTGCATCTCTACCCTGAAAAGACCAGGTATCCCTTCGATAGGGCGCATTTGCCCGCCCCTGCGGCGGTCGGCAAGCGCCTGCACGTTGATTTGGGCATCTACGGTCTCGTCCGAATAAAACGCGCGGTACAGGCCGTTGATCTGGTTCCGACGAGGCGAGTCGTAGAAGTTGTCGCGGTTCATGTCCCACCGGTTCCGCACGATGTCGGCGTGCATCAGCGCGCTGTGCGACCATTTCCCTCGGCCCGGCTGGTGGAGGTGGACGTTCAGCTCTCCGCGCCCTTCGGTAGAGGTGAAGGCGTTGACAAAAACGGGCTTATCTGAGGTCGGTTTGACCAGCTCTGCATTGATCTGTCCGCTGATGCCGGCAAAGCCATTCTTGACGGTGCTGGCACCCTTTGCCAGCTGGATGCTGCTGAGCCAAGTGCCCGGCAAGTACTCCAAGGCGTAGGGCGTGGCGATGCCGTTCAGGGTCGGACGGTTTTCGATGAGGAGCTGGCTGTAAATGCCGCGCAGCCCGAGCATCTGGATTTCCTTAACGCCGGTTAGTGCGTTCGAGTAGGTGACATCGGCAGTGCCGTTTGTCTCAAAGCTTTCCGATAGGTTGCAGCACGGCGCCTTGCGCAGCTCGCCCCTTTCAATGCGCTCGATGTTGCGCGGCTCTAAGGCGGAGATGCGCGTGTCGAACTGATGTTCGTGGATGGTGACTTCTTGTAGGTGCCGTATGCCGCTCACCTCAATCCAGAGGCTATCTTCTTCTGGGAACACGCGCACTTCTGCCGGCGTGTAACCCGGATACTGGACGATAAGGATCGCCTCATGGCAGCGCCGCGGCAGCCAGAAGCGCCCCAAGGTGTCGGTTAGTGTGCCTGCCGAAGTGTCGGCCCAACGCACTGCAGTGCCGATGAGCAATTCGGCCTGGTCGTTGGTGACGATGCCGTAGATGGTATTTTGAGCAAGGGCGCGCTTTCCTACACAAAAACCAAGCAAGAAAAGCGCTATGATGAAAAGCCGTTGTTTCATTGTCCGAATATTTTTTGTTAAAAAATAAAACCTGCGCAGCAGTACACTGCTGCACATCAAAGACGCAGAACAACGGCTGCCTAACAGCGAAATAGTTGATGGCGAATGCAGATATCGCGGCCTGAGGGAACGAGCAGAGCGCGCGGAGGCGCTTTGTTTAGCGGTACCTGCCAGCAGTCGAATATCGGGTTGAAGCACTCCCAAAGTAAGGGTGCTTCCCCTGCCCAAAGCGACAGGTCGGGCACTTGCTCCCACGAGAGCGGCAGCTGTAAATCGAGGTGTAGCTGGACAACTTTTACCGTCTTGTCGGTACACCGATGTGAGGGGCTATGGAGCCCTTCCGGCTGGGAGCAACAAGAGGGTGCATCAACCACCTCCTCACAGCAGGCTGATGGTCGATCGCCAAGCGCTAACGGCTTCGGCGCAGCACAGCACACGGCGGCAGCGCCAACAACATCTGCACATCTTTCCTCCTCTTCTCCTGTGGGCACCCACGGTATAGAAAGAGAGATGGCGCTCTCGCCTTTGCAGTAGCAGTAGATCTTCACCACGCTAATGCCAATAGTCGACATCAGCAAGGAGCACAACCACAGCCACAGCACCCAATAGCGAAACGCGCTCATGAAGATATTTTATCGAGCAAAGATGCAGCTTTTTCGCCGTCTTTTTTAAAACGGCCTTGACCCAAAAGATATTATGCCGGTTGCTTTGGATAGGAAAACGCCGCGTGCATACATTATTATGCACCTTTACGCACTTTAGACATTCAAAATATGAAAAACCAGCCATTTCTCTTCAGAATGGCGGCAGCGCTGTTATTTTCTAGCATTGCTTCGGCAAACGCCCAAACCACGGCTATCTTGTTCGAAGACGTCCGCGTCTTTGACAGCAAAGCTGCTGTTTTGAGCACTTCTACCAACGTTTGTGTAGAGGGCAATACCATCAAGGCAATCCGCTCTGCTCCTATTGCTCCGCCTGCGGGCGCTACCGTACTTCGAGGGGGCGGGTGTACGCTCATGCTGGGCCTTACCAACGCACACCTGCGTTTGGTCTCTGGGTCGATGACTATGGAAGAGATGATGGCTCCCGACCTGAAGGAGAAGGTGATTTTCCAAAAGGCGGCTGCAGAGGCAGAGGCCATGCTGATGTGTGGCTTTACAGCCGCGCGGGATGTGGGCGGCCCCATTTTCCCGGCGAAAATGGCCATCGACCAGGGTAAAATCAAAGGGCCGAGGGTATGGCCCTCGGGCGCAGTCATCAGTCAGACAGCAGGGCACGGCGACTATCGTACGCCTAACGAGCGTTCGCGGCGCTTCTTTGGCCAGCCGGCACGAGCAGAGCTGTATGGAGCGACCTTCATCGCCGAGGGCACCGCAGAGGTGCTCGCCGCCGTGCGCGAAAACCTGCGTTTTGACGCCAGCCAAATTAAGTTGGTGGCCGGTGGAGGCACTTCTTCCGACTACGATCCGGTCGACGTCACGCAATACACCTTCGACGAAATGCGCGCCGCCGTAGAGGCCGCTGAAGATTGGGGCACCTACGTCATGGTACATGCCTATACGCCGCGCGCCATACGCAAAGCAGTCGATGCGGGCGTAAAATGCATTGAGCACGGCCAACTCTTGGATGAGAAGCCCCTCCGCTACTTGGCAAAAAAGGGCGTCTGGCTCAGTCTTTAGGTGCTCGACACGCATGAAAACATGGCGCCTCTCCGCCTCAAAAAACGGCAACCCGTCATCGAAAATCAGCCTAAGGTGTGGCGTTGGACGAAGAAATACAAGATTAAAAAGCTCGCCTGGGGCACCGACTTTCTGTTCGATCCCTCGCGAAACGCCCATCAGAATGCTACCATTTTGAAGATGGTTGAGGGGTATACCCTCGCGGAAATACTCCGAATCGTCACCTATAACAACGGTCAGCTGCTCCATCTGTCGGGGCCGCGGAGCCCCTACGAGGGAAAGATCGGCGTCATAGAGGTTGGCGCCTTGGCCGACTTGCTGCTCGTCGATGGGAATCCGCTGCAAGACCTGTCGATTATCGCGAAGCCGCAGGAGAAGTTTCTCGTCATCGTCAAGGATGGGCAGATCTACAAAAACCTTCTGAAGTAAGGATGGCGGAGCTTTGGATAGAGACGCCGCGAACATTTATGCGTCCGCTGGTCTTAGCCGATGCGGAGGGGTTGTTTTGGCTCAACCGAGATCCGGAGGTTATCCGATATAGCGGTGACTTGCCTTTTGCGTCGGTGGCGACGGCGGCGGTATTTTTGCGGACATACGATCAATACAGCCGATACGGTGTAGGGCGCTTGGCGGTCATAGACAAGCGGTCGGGTAGTTTCTTGGGCTGGTGTGGGCTTAGGTATGGTCCAGAAGACGACACATACGACTTGGGTTTTCGCTTTTTTAGGCGCCATTGGGGGCAAGGGTTGGCTACGGAGACGGCCTATGCCTCACTGCAATGGGGTTTTGCACAACGTGGGCTTCTGCGCGTCGTCGGTCGGGCAATGGCGGCCAACACCGCTTCGATACGGGTGCTGGAGAAGGTCGGCATGCGCTTTTGTGGTGCCATAGATTTTGAGGGCTGCCCCGGTGTGCTGTATGCTGCGGAGCAGGAGGCGTTCCTGCAAAAGCAGCGGCCGCACTACTGAGGATTAGCGGGCCGACTCGCTCAGCAGCTGCAGCATCTCGCTCACTACGCGGTTCAGTTGGTCGATGGCCCGATGAAGCTCCCAACGGTCTCGCTGGCGCGGTTCAACGTAGTTGGAGAGGCTGCGGATTTCGGTAAACGGCACTTCTGCTTGCAGGCAGGCGTAAAAAAAGGCGGCGCTTTCCATCGTCTCTACCTCCGCCTGAGGGTACTTTTCCCGTATAGCCTCGATGCTGGCGTTGGAGCCGTGTACTTTGCTAACGGTTAAACCAGTAACTGAGGGCAGAAAGCGCGCTTCGGCAGCTGCGGCGTTGTGCAGCCAGCCCTCCTTAAAAGGCGGCTCGTCGGGATTTGCCAACCCTAATTCGAACACGTCGGTAAATCGGCCATCGGCCTCCTCCACGCCTACATCGCCAAAACGGTCGACGACGATTTGCACCACGTCGCCTAATGCCCTGTTGCGATCGAAGGCGCCGGCTACTCCAGCGTGAATGGCCCAATCAGGTCGGCATTGGGCCAAAAAACGCCCTAAATGCCACGCAGTAAGAACAGGCCCTATGCCGGTTATCAGCGGCTTTATCCGAAGGTGTTTATGAGAAAAAACGCCCTCTGGGCTTTTTTCAAAGCGACTTTCTAAATACGTCAAGGTGGGTGCTATCTCTAAGAAGGTGGCCGACGCCAGCAAAACATCCATGGCCGTTTTTGGGGTGAAGATACACCCTCTCATTGGGGCGTTGGCGTACCTTTCGCCCCTAAAAGGAATAGCTTCCATGGCCCGCGAGTGGTTTGCCGCCTGGTTCGACGTTCCCTATTATCACATCCTATACCAGCGCCGCGACGAGCAGGAGGCGCAGCGTTTCTTGGACAGACTGTTGCAAGTGCTCGATCTCCCTTCTTCGGCCCGCGTCCTCGACTTAGCGTGTGGCCGCGGCCGACATGCCCGCTATTTAGCGGAAAAAGGCTTCGATGTTACGGGTATAGACATTTCGGAAAGCAATATCGTCTATGCGCGCACCTTTGAAAACGACCGCCTAGCGTTCTATCAACACGACATGCGTCAGCCCTTTCGCGTCAACTATTTCCATGCTGTGCTCAACTTGTTCACCAGCTTCGGCTATTTCGACACCGACCAAGAGCACGAGCGCGCTCTGCGCAGTGCATATATCGGTTTGAAACCCGGTGGACTGCTGGTGTTGGACTTCTTCAACGCACACTGGGTACGGGCGCACTTGAGGCGCCAAGAGGAACTCGTTCTCGACGGCATTGCCTTCCGCCTTCGAAGGTCGATTCGCCAAGGCCGTGTGTACAAACGCATCGAGTTTGAAGCCGATGGGCGCACGTATCGCTATCGGGAGCGCGTCCGCCTCTTCACCTTAGAGGATTTCTCGGCCATGTTTTGCCGCATAGGGCTGTCGCTGCAGCATACTTACGGCAGCTATGCCCTTGAGCCCTACCATCCGACCCACTCGGAGCGCCTCATCCTAATAGCGCGAAAAAGGTGAGCTATGGATTGGCTACAAGCGATCGACTGGGCGCTTTTTCAGGGGGTAAACCGCCACCTCGCCAACCCTATCTTCGACATTTTATTGCCACTGTTTCGAGAGAAATGGTTTTGGGCGCCGCTGTACCTGTACGTACTCGCCTACGTTTGGCAGCAGTGGGGAGCTCGGCGCACCCTAACCTTCGCCATAGGCGTCGCGCTGACAGTAGGTGCTGCCGACATGACCAGCAGCGCGCTCATCAAGAAGACGGTGAAGCGCCTGCGCCCGTGCAACGACCCTGTCAGGCGTGAAACCGTCGTCTTGCGCGTCCCGTGTGGCAGCGGATACAGCTTTACCTCCTCGCATGCGGCCAACCACTTCGCCTTTGCCGTCTTTGTCGGTACTTTGTTGGCCAGACGCCGGCCCCGCCTCAAAAAGGGGCTCCTCCTCTGGGCTGCTGCCGTAGCGTTGGCCCAAGTGTATGTCGGCGTTCATTATCCGCTCGATGTGCTTTTTGGAGCGCTATTGGGCACGGCTATTGCCCATTTGGCCGCTGTAGGGTTTGCAAAAAAACTATTCTTCAATACTGCTTCGGAGCATTGTTCAACCAGTGGAGCACCACCTCCAAAAGGCGAATGAGCGCCAAGTGCCGAACAGGCGGACTGAATTCTCTGCCGCTTTCTTTTTCCCGAGCAGTAGCTTCCTTCACCATCGCAGCGCTTTGAGGGCTGGCTGCATAAGAGGAATGCGCATTCACATTGACATACAGCGCCGAAAAAAGGCTTAAGGCAATTAGCAAGGAAAGGCTCAAGCGCTCTATCTGTTTTTTTTTCATGGTTAAGGATGTGCGGTAAGCGCAGAAATAGGAGGGTGTTTTTACCTTGTGTATTATAATAGACAACGCTACGGTGCTAAAAGTTGCGAGAGAGAAGCACTTTTTTAAAAAATTAAAATAGCGCGCGCACTTGAGCGCGGGCGGTGTGGATGGTGCGATTTTCGCCAGTCTTGCGCCCATCGTAGAGGAGGCTGACTTGCATAGATTTGGAGAGTTGGCGTTCGAGCTGGAGGCTCCACAGGTAGTTGCGGCCGTTTTGGAGCCCTTCTAAGAGAGCGAAAGCGGCGGGCGAGTTGGCCTGTCCATTGTAGGTGACGGCCGCTAAACTGGCCTGAGCGCGCAGGTGGGTGGCAGCGCGGAAGCCGTTGTTCACTCTACCTGCGGGCGCCCACGTGATTTCGGTGCTCCACGTATGCTGTTGAGCATCTTCTCCATCAGAAAGCGTGTTTGCTCCTGTGAAGAATGCGTATTGCATCGACACGCGAAAGATCCGCGTCGGCAGCCAGCTCAGCTTCGGATAGAGGCGGAGGTACTGGATGTCGAAGTTGCGGGTGGCAAAACGCTCGCTGTCGTTGCGGCGGCGGCCACGCGTCAAATCGACTTCTACCGTCCAAGGTGCGGATATGTTGAGCCGGCCGTGAAAGACGATGTCGGCGGTTTGTCGGCTTTCCATTCCCGTAACCAAGGCCGAGCGCTGCCGGTTGTCGGTATAGGCCACGGAAGCGTCCCATTTTGGGTCGGCGCGATTGACATACAACACCTGCCGCGATAGGGCGGCCAAGGCCACCAAGGCACTGTCGGCCGTGTCGAAGGCGAAGGGGTTCCAGGGCTGTTTCCCGCCTGCTGCAGCCAATATCCGTCGGCTGAGTTGGAGGTTGCTGTAGAGCGATAGCTTGGCTAAATATTTGGCAATACGCCGTTTGGTTGGTAGGCCCAATAGGCGCGGCTCAAAGCGCACGTTTTGGTTGTATTGGGTGTTTAGGGTGGGGATGTAGTCGGGCGTAGTGGTGCCTATGCGGACGTAGTTGGCCTGGTCGGGGAAGATCGCCACTTCCATTTCATCTACAGTCAGCACGCTGTCTTGGTTGCGGTCAATCCAGGTGTATTGGCCTTCGCCGGGGTTGACGCGCAGATAGGTGTACTCGATGCGCGGTGTTTGGCCGGAGCCGACTTCGTAGCCGCAGGTGAGCGCGAGTGCGTTTTTCCAAAAGTTAGCGGAATAGTCCAAGCGCCCCAAGTAGGTTTGCTGGGGGCTAAGGGAGGTGAGCTCGGGACTTTTGACGTGCAGCTGGCGCCAGGATAGGTTCCAAGAGAGGAGGTGAGTGGGGGCATTGGGCGTCGGTGCGGGGCGGTTCCAGTTGCCGCCGACGTTGGCTTCGTCTACAGCGGTGTTTTGGGCGAAGCCTCGGCCAACGGGCACGTAATCGTTTCGGTGCATCCAGCTGGCGCTCCAACGCCAGGCGCCCTCTTCGCTGCCTACTTGTAGGTAAGCGCGCCCTAAGTCATACCAAAAGCTGTTGGGGTGCAGGGAGTCGGACGAGACCAGTCGGCGTTCGTTGTGCTCGCGTTCGCCATACAGCCCTACTTTCAATATGGGCCTTTTTTGGGCAGAGAAGAAGGTCTTTTGAACGTCGAATTTAGGCCGTGAGAAGCGCATGTGCTCTTGGACGGTGTGCGACAGCAGCACATTGGCTTCGGCCATGATGTCGAATCCGCCGCGTTGCCAGCGCATTTGCGAGAGGTGGCGCTGTCCGCGATAGCGCCCGGCGCGGGCGAAGGTGTTCACCTCATAGCGCGCTTGTCCCCAATCGCGGCGCTGCAGCGCTATGCCAGCGCGCGTCCAGTGTTCAGCGGCGGCGCTGTCGGTCGGCGGCAGGTTCCAGTCGCGCGAAAATTCGGGAGGGCGATAGGGGTTGAGCGGGGCGAAGTGCGCAGCGGTGTATTCGTAGTGGGCGGTGGTTTGAAGGCTCCAGCCGGCCTGTTGCGCGGCGGTGGGCAGCAGCTGGTGGCGCAGGCCGGCTTGAGCAGCCCAGCCGATGTTCTCTTCGTCGCCTATATTGGAAAAGCGGTTGCGATCGTGTTGGCTGAGCGCCCATTCTGCTTGAAGGGTGGTGCGTTCAGAGGGCTGCCATTCTCCGCCTACGGCGTAGAGCTGCCGGCTTTCGGGCGCTACCAGCCGGACGATGGGTTCAAAGTTGCCTTGGGGTCGGCAAGTGGCGGGGTCGAGCCCCACCCATCGGAACACGCGGCCGTTGGCACCGATGGTTTCCTGTATGTAGTGGCCTTGTCCGGGCGGCACCTCGCTAAATCGCGCTGTAAAGCGCGCTTGGGTCGGATCGGTGGTGTAGCGCAAGAAGCGCACGGCCTGGCCACACACGACGGTATCTACCTCGGTGTACCATACGCGCGTAGGGTCGAGTGCAGCCTCTGCGGGCAAGGTGTCGATGCCCGATGCATAGGCGTTCTCCACGCGGTTGCCCACTTCAGCTAAGCGTTGGCGCTGCTCCGGCGTCAGCTCGCGCGCACCTCCAGCCGTACGGCTATCCTGCTCGGAATAGGCATGGAAATACAGGCGCCCTTGATTAAAGCGCTGTTCCACTTCCGCGGCCGCCGTAGAGCGCAAATAGGTCTGTACGGAGTATTCGAACTCCACGATAATGCGGCTGTCTTTCGAGATGAGTCGGCGGTGGGTAAAAGTGATCTCGCCTAAGTTGTAATCAACGACGTAATCGTCTTCGAGGCCGCGCTGCAGCAGCTGTCCGTCGAGGAAGACCTTTTCCGTGCCTGCCAGTACGATGATGAAGCGCTCGCCGTCGGCACCTTGCAGGCGGTAGGGCCCTTGGTTGCCCTCTTGGCCGGCGATGAGTTGCCGCCGAAACTTGCCGCGCGACACAGAGGCAGCGGCGCGCACCGCCAGGGGGCGAGGACCTTCGGACTGCCAGCGCACGGAGGCGCCCTGTACGCGCTTGAAGTAGTTGGCAAAGTATCCGCTGGGCCTGGTCAGGTCGAAATCGCCGGCGATGAGGGCGGTGTTTTTTCGGCGCAGTTGGATGAAGATCCGGTCGAACTCTTGCAGCTGGCGCGTGGTGCCGTCGGGCTGCAGGGGGATGCTGTTGTCCGACAAGGCAGCAGCCACTTCGATGTCGTTGCCCAGTCTTCCCTCTACTTGAAGGTTGAGGTTGGAGTTGAACGTCAGGTTTTGGTTGTTTCCCAAGCCTATGCCGCGCACGTAGGTGCCATTAGTGCGCAGGGTTCCCGTCTCCCAAGGCAGGGTGTTAGGTTGAAAGGGGCGATAGTGGTAAGCGAAGTCGTCTGCTGGGCGGCGGCCGTTTCGGCTTATTAGGGCCGTATCGAGGCGGAAGATGGGGCGTCGCAGGTCTACCGATAGGACGCGGTAGGTCAACCACACGCGCTCCACCTGGGGCGCAGCTGCCCGTAGGCCGGCTGTGTCGATGTAAAGCCACCGGTCTTCTATGCGAAAAAGCGCAGTGGGCAGTAGTGCGCCGGAGGCCGAGTCGCGCACTGCAACGATTTCCGGCCCGATGCTGAGCGAGTCGAGTTGGTGGATCGGTTGGCGAGGGTCGAGCGCGCAATGGCGAAGGTTGGAAAGCGACTCGCGCAACGGCACTTGAGCACCACAGGGCGAGGCGGTCAGCCCGCATACGCCTCCTATGTACAATAGGAGCCGACAAAAAGGCGGTAACCGCATCGCTGTGAGAAAGGCGCAAAACATTCGGTGCGATATACGGAGACGCGCTCCTGGCGCGCGGCGTTGCCTATTGAGCGGTGTCTGCGGTGCTCCGGCGGGGCGGCAGGTCAAAGATAGGTTTGACCTCTGCCGAGTCGAGCGGCACCAGCGCAGGTGGCTTTACTGGGCGCGCCGGCTGCAGGTTGCGCAGGGAGTCGGCTACCTCTGCCATCGCTTCCATCAACAGCACGGAGTCGACGATGCGCTCCGCCTCCTCCAGCAAGGCTTTACGGCATTTTTCCTCCTCTCGCCTGCGAAAGTCGCCAACTTGCTCGCGCACCTTTTCTTCCACTACGCGTGAGGTGTCGCCCTCACATCCGGCTAACGGGGTAAACACAAGGAGCCAAGCAACCCAGCGCATACGACACATCTTGCGGGCAAAAATAGCGCTGTCAGGAGCCTATCGCGGCAGCACCTACGGCTGAAAGGCCCTTTAGGGTGCCTTTTCAAACAGCGCGTCGACGAAAGCCTTTTTGTTAAAGATCTGGAGTTGGTCGACGCGCTCGCCCACACCGATGTATCGGATGGGCACCTTAAGCTGGTCGCTGATGCCGATGACCACTCCGCCTTTGGCCGTGCCGTCCAGCTTGGTCAGCGCTAAGGCTGTGATGGGCGCCACCTCGGTAAAGTGGCGCGCCTGTTCGAAGGCATTTTGGCCTGTAGAGGCGTCCAACACGAGCAAGATGTCGTGTGGGGCACCTGGGAGCTTCTTTTCGATGGAGCGACGGATCTTGCCCAGTTCGGCCATGAGATTGGCTTTGTTGTGCAGGCGTCCGGCGGTGTCGATGATGGCTGCGTCGAGTTGGTGGTCGAGCGCGTATTTGACGGTTTCGTAAGCGACGGCACCTGGGTCGGCGTTCATGACCTTGCTGTAAAAATCGCATTGGGCTCGCTCAGCCCAAATTTTGAGTTGGTCGACAGCAGCGGCGCGAAAAGTGTCGGCGGCACCGAGCACGACGCGGTAGCCTCGGCGGGTATATTGAGCCGCCAGTTTGCCAATAGTTGTCGTTTTGCCTACGCCGTTGACGCCGATGACGAGCAACACGTAGGGGCGCTGTGTGGTCGGCAGGCCGAAGTCTTCGACCTCTTCGGCATCGCTTTCAGCGAGCATGCGCACGATTTCGTCGCGCAGCAGGGTATTCAGCTCACCGACGTTCATATACCTGTCGCGCGCCACGCGTGCCTCCAAGCGCTCGATAATCTTTACCGTGGTCTCTAGCCCTACGTCGGCCGAAATTAAGGCCGCCTCGATCTCGTCCAACACTTCGGCGTCCACGCTGCTTTTCCCGGCCACGGCGCGAGAGAGCTTGCCAAAGAAGCTCTCTTTGGTTTTTTCCAAGCCTTTGTCTAAGTCGGCCTTTTTCTCTCGGCTAAAAAATTTATCGAAGAACCCCATAAAAAGGTGGACGATGTGAAGGTGATGGCGAGGGCTATCTGCCGTGACAGTGTTTGTATTTCTTACCGCTACCACAGGGACAAGGGTCGTTTCGGCCGACGGAGGGTGTGCGCACGACCGGTTGTGGGCGCACCGGGTGGTGCCCGGCGTTTTCGGCGGCGCGTTGGGCAGCGCGTTGGGTTTCCGTCATCACCTCTTCGGTCGGGCGGCGGTTAGTCGATAGGCGCATCCGTTGAGCGGCTGCCAGCTGGGCGCGCCGCGCTTCTTCGCGCCGCACTTGCTCCATCTGGCGCTCATCGGGCATGGCCAGCTGCCCTCGGAGCAAGAAAGACGTCACCTGGGAGTTGATGTGGCCGATGAGCGTCTCGAAGAGCTTGTACGCTTCCATTTTATAAATGACCAAGGGATCCTTCTGCTCAAAGGAGGCGCCTTGAACCGATTCCTTCAGGTCGTCGATGTTGCGCAAGTGCTCCTTCCACGCCTCGTCGATGATGGCCAAGGTGGCCACCTTTTCGATGTCGTACATGATGCTTTTGCCCTGGGTGCGGATGGCCTCTTCGATATCTACGCTGATGTTGATGCCCAGCATTCCGTCGGTGAAGGGCACCAACACGCGCTTGTAACGGTCGCCTTCGCGGGCGTAGACGTCTTGGATGAGCGGCAGCAGGCGGTTGGATATTTGCTTGCACTTAAGGGCGTACAGGTCGAAAATTTGCTGCTGAAAGGCGTGCGTAACCGCATCTATCGGAGCGCTCTTGAACCATAAGGGGTCCATCTGCGGGTCGATGCCAATGAGGCGGATAGCGTCTAAGCGGAACGTCTCGAAGTCGCCGGCCTCGCGGTGCACGTGCACCAGCTCGTGGGCGATGGCGACGAAGGCATTGTTGATGTCGACCGAGAGGCGGTCGCCAAAGAGCGCGTTGCGGCGCTTTTTGTAGATGGCCTCGCGCTGGATGTTCATGACGTCGTCGTACTCGAGCAGGCGCTTGCGGATGCCGAAGTTATTTTCTTCAACCCGCTTTTGGGCGCGCTCGATGGACTTGGTGACCATGGGGTGTTGGATGACATCGCCCTCCTTGTGCCCCATTCTGTCCATGAGGCTGGCAATGCGCTCGCTTTGGAATAGGCGCATCAGCGTGTCTTCCAAAGAGACGAAGAACTGCGACGAGCCGGGGTCGCCTTGGCGGCCGGCGCGGCCGCGCAGTTGGCGGTCTACGCGGCGGCTCTCGTGCCGTTCGGTGCCGATGATGGCTAAGCCGCCCGCCTCTCTTACACCGGGGCCCAACTTGATGTCGGTACCGCGGCCGGCCATGTTGGTGGCAATGGTGACCTTGCCGGCCAAGCCGGCTTGAGCGACGATTTCCGCTTCGCGCTGGTGCTGCTTGGCGTTGAGGACGTTGTGCTCGATACCGCGCAGGCGCAGCATCCGCGAGAGCAGCTCGGAGATTTCTACAGAGGTGGTGCCCACCAACACGGGGCGCCCTGCGTTGCGCAGCCGGACGATCTCCTCGATGACGGCGTTGTACTTTTCGCGCGCTGTCTTGTAGACCAAGTCGTCCTTGTCTTCGCGGATGACCTTGCGGTGGGTAGGGATGACGACCACATCGAGTTTATAGATATCCCAGAACTCTTTGGCCTCCGTTTCGGCCGTACCCGTCATGCCCGCCAGCTTGTGGTACATGCGGAAGTAGTTCTGTAGCGTGATGGTGGCATATGTTTGCGTGATCTCGCCTACCTTGACGTTTTCCTTTGCCTCGATGGCTTGGTGTAGACCGTCGGAGTAGCGACGGCCTTCCATGATGCGGCCGGTCTGCTCGTCTACGATCTTGACTTCGCCTTCAGGGGTGACGATGTACTCGTTGTCTTTTTCAAACAGCGCATAGGCCTTGAGCAGTTGCTGCACGGCGTGGATGCGGCGGCTCTTGACGCCGTAGTCTTGTGAGAGCCGCTCTTTAGCCTCCGCCTTCTCGGCCAGCGATAGGTTGGGGTTGTTATCGATATTGACCAGCTCCGAGCCGATGTCGGGCAGCACGAAGAAGTTGGGGTCGTTATTGAACTGGCTGAGGTACTCCACACCCTTGTCGGTTAGCTCGACGCTCCGATTTTTTTCATCGATGTGGAACAGCAATTCTCGGTCGACCTCAGGCATGCGCTTGTTGTTCTCTTGCATGTAGAAGTCTTCTGTCTTCTGCAGCAAGACTTTGACGCCCTCTTCGCTAAGAAATTTGATGAGCGGTCGATACTTAGGCAGGGCGCGGTGGGCGCGCAAGAGGGGGAGCCCAGCCTCGCCCTCCTCATAGCCGAGTTTGCCTTCGGCAAAGCGCTTGCGCGCCTCGGCTAAGAATTGGTTGGCTAAGCGCACCTGTTCCTCGTAGAGGTGCTTCACCGTCGGATTGAGTTCGACATACTCCTGGTCTTCGGCACCTCGCGTGACGGGGCCGGAGATGATCAACGGGGTGCGCGCCTCGTCGATGAGCACGGAGTCCACTTCGTCTACGATAGCGTAGTGGTGTTTGCGCTGCACGAGCTCATCGACGCTAATGACCATGTTGTCGCGCAGGTAGTCGAAGCCGAATTCAGCGTTGGTGCCGAACGTGATATCGCACCGATAGGCTCGGACGCGTTCAGGAGAATGCGGGCGGTACTTATCGATGCAGTCGACGGTGAGCAGGAGGAATTCGTAAATAGGGCCCACCCACTCCTGGTCGCGGCGAGCCAGGTAGTCGTTCACCGTAACTACGTGCACGCCTTGACCCGATAGGCCGTTGAGATAGGCGGGTAGGGTGGCTACCAAGGTCTTTCCTTCACCGGTGGCCATCTCGGCAATTTTCCCCTCGTGCAAGACGATACCGCCGATGAGCTGCACGTCGTAGTGCACCATGTTCCAGACGATGTCGCCGCCGGCAGCCACCCATCGGTTTTTCCAGATGGCTTTATCGCCTTCGATACGCACGTATGTTTTAGCGGGATGGGCAGCCAACTCGCGGTCGTGATCGGTAGCCGCAACGGCAATTTCTTCGTTTTCCGCAAAGCGGCGGCTCGTCTCTTTAACTACGGCAAAGGCTTCGGGCAAAAGGTCGGTAAGGATTTCCTCCAGCGCTTTATCTCGCTCCTTGCGCCGCTCGTCCTCGCGCTTGAAGAGGAGTTCTTTTTGGTTGAAATCCTCCTCCTCTACAGCCTGCTGATGCAGCTGAGCGATCTCCGCATCGATCTCGCTGAGGTACTCGGCGATGCGCTGGCGGAACTCCAACGTCTTTTGCCGAAGGGCATCGTTGCTGAGCGACCGATATTCTTCAAAATAGCGGTTAATGGCCTCTACGGTACCTTCATAGCGGCGCATGTCGCGCTCTTGTTTGGTACCGAGTAGCTTTTTTATCAGGTCTAACATATCTGTCTGGATTGAGTAGCATCTGCGGGTTTTGGGGCGCTTCTTCTTTGCGGCACGGCGGAGGGCACTGCGCCTGCGCAAAGGTACGGCTCTGCTCGCGGGTAGATAGTCTTTTCGTGCACATTTCGTTCCAAAGCCAAAAAGCCAGACAAAATGGCAGAGGCACGAAGGCACGAGAGTGGTGTGCGCCGTTGCTTTTCTCGGAGATGCCGAACTTAGAGCCGCCGGATCACCTGCTATGCAAAGCCTATGCTGCGAGAAGCGATTGGATTAGGCGGCTTGCTGGCGCTGAGCTGTTGCGCTGTGCCAGAACAGACAGAAGAGCTGGCTTTCTTTTATTGGCGAAATCGCTTTGCTCTTTCTCCTGCAGAAGTCGCTCTGTTGGACAGTGTACATTGCCGCACGCTGTACGTGAAGTTTCTCGATGTAGGGCGGGAGGCGGACGGCACCATTCGCCCCTATGCCTTGCTGGAGGTAGCCGACACGGTAGGGCTGTCGGGGCGCACGGTGGTGCCGTGCGTATTTTTGACCAATGCGGTCTTCAGTGGTCTCTCTGAGGGAGCGGTAGATACGCTGGCGCGTCGCATTGCAAGGGCGTTGCGCGACGCGGGACAACTCTTCCCGAAGCAGGAATTTTCAGAGGTGCAGCTGGACTGCGATTGGACGGCTTCCACGCGGGATGCTTATTTTCTCTTCCTAAGAAGGCTCCGGCGCTACCTGTCAGCAGGTACTGAGGTGAGTGCTACGCTCCGCCTGCATCAGTACAAATTTCCCAGCACTACTGGCGTGCCGCCGGTAGACCGCGTTTTGCTCATGCTTTACAACACGGGCAACATTCAGAACCCCGACGAGACAAACTCTATTTTTCAGGCAGCGGATGCTTTGCGCTACGTACACGGAGCACCAAAGCGCTATCCCTTGCCCATGGATGTAGCCCTGCCGGCATTTTCTTGGACGTTGGTGTACAGGGATGGGCACCTGTGGAAGATAGCTCCCGAGGGATATCGGCCGCCTCCGTACGACGGCGAGCAGCGCGTGCGCACCGAGGTGATCGACACGGCGCTGCTGCGGCAGGCTGCCCGGGTGGCCTCCTCTTTAGCGCCGGACGGGCGGGTGGCGTTCTTTCGGATAGACAGTTCCGCCGTGCAACGGTACCCAGCATTTTTCTTAAGAGAAATAGAGCGCGCGGTTCGGTCGAATAGCCGAGAACGACATCCGTAGGCATACCTGCTGCTTGTTTTCTCAAACTTAAACGAAGCGCAATATGAGGGTAACAGGGCGCTAGTTCCTTTGCCCCAAAATCGCTATTCGCTATGAAAATTAAGTACTTATTAAGCAGTTCGGTGTTGCTGGTGGCAATGGGGCTGAGCGCTCAGGCGCCCTTTACTCCCTTTGACACGGCCTACGTGGCGGGTTCTACTACTGTCCGCGTGTCGCCTTCTCTGAAGGCTCAAGTACTCTTCCGCGAGGGAAGCAATTGGGTGCGGCTCAATCGCCAGGACGGCTACTCGGTAGTTGTGCCGGCTCCAAGGGAGCACGACTTTATGACGTATCTGCCGGATCCGGTCAATCCTAATGGAAAGGGTGTGTTGGTCATTAACCATGAACGGTCGACCATCCTCAGCGAGCGCCCAGCGCTGGGTATGGGCGGCGCTATGTCGATTGTTCCGGTCGTTCGCACGGCAGATGGTTGGAAGATAGACGATGCGATTGCTGTTGGAGATACGTGCTTTGCGGTAGACTTCTCGACGGTGGGTTACACGACCACCAACTGCGGTGGAGCACTGCTGTCAACGGGTAATGTGCTGACGGGAGAGGAAATCTTTGCCAACTTCCGCTCGAACCAACAGATAGCTGCCAACTTCGATACCCTGCTCAACCAGTTCGGATACGACGGTCAAGGCAACTACGTCCTACCATCCTCTGTGCCGGAATTTGGCGGCCGCAAGATCAAGATGTACCAAAATTTTGGTTGGCTGACCGAGGTGGATCCGGAGCAACGCCGCGCCGTACGCAAGTTGTATCACGCTGGACGCATGTCTTTCGAAGGCACCATCGAACTGAGCGACCGCCGCACGCTGGTGCACGGCAACGATTTTGTGCCTAACTCGGCTTTACCGTACGGTGCTTTTCTTTTCAAGTACGTGGCCGATAAGCCGGGTGATTTCTCTACAGGTAATCTCTATGTCTTTAAGCAAGATCCGGGTTCTTACGAAGGGCGATGGCTGCAGATCCCTCGTGATTTAGACTCCTTGTTAGAGGCTCCTGCGGTTGCAGCGCACATGGGGGCTACCTTTTTCCAGCGCTTGGAGTGGACCTGTTATGACCCAGTAAGTGACAGGGTGTTTATTGCCGAAACAGGGCGTGATAATCAGTCGATGGCTCTTTCCATGCGCAATGGTGCAACGGTACCTAAGCACTGGCTGGACAACCATCTGTTCGACCCGGCGGACTCTGTTTGCCGGCATCCTTACGGCGCTGTCCTCGTGTTGGAAGGGGCCCTCACCGATAGGCCCTCGGTTCGCGTGCACCTGTGGGGCGGTCCAGAAGTGCCCAACGATCCTGCTGCCTCAAAGTTCGTGTTTAACAGCATAGACGGCATTGCATTGGCTACCTATGGCAACAAGCGCTTCTTGGTGCTGCAGGAGGACAACATCGGCACTTCGTTAGGGCGCATTGTACCTACGTTTGTAGGTTCATTTCCGTACGACGTCCCTAAAGCATTCATGCTAGACCTCGATATTCCCAATCCCACACCGGCGAACCTGCACCTCTTCTATACGGGCTCGCGAGATTCCGAGGCAACGGGAGCGGTGATGACCCCAGATGGAAGTACATGTTTTATCAATAATCAGCACCCCAATGGTACTGGTGATAGTTTCGCCTCCGATACTGTAGGGAACGTTTCTTCGAAGGGCAACGTATACCCCTTCCAGCGCGCCGCTACCATTGCGATCACGGGCTTCGATTCCAAACTGATCTCTAACCTTCCTACTATCGACAACAATGCCGACGAATTCGTGCTCTATCCCAATCCGACTTTCCGAGCCGTACACTTCAACAAAATTGTCGATATTGAACTGTACGACGCTCAAGGTCAGTTGGTGCGCACGCGTCGTCAAGTGGCACACATCAATGTAGATGACTTACAGGCCGGCACGTATTTCCTGCGCACCCTACACGACCAGAAGACCTATCGGATTGTCGTAGCGAATTGATGTTCTCTTCCGACAGCTCCTGCGATGTAGGGAGCTCTCCAGCAGCATGAAGCCCTTTTCAAGGTTTCATGCTGCTCTTTATTCTGCTGGTCGGACACCTCAGGCCCCTTCTGAATTTCCTCACAGGAGTTGCGCTTTCCGCACCTCTTACAAAATGTTTTTTCTATGAAGAAAACGCTTGGCATCTTTTTCATATTGGTCGCCTTAGTTAGTCTGCTCAGCTATACTTCTATAGAAAAGGCGTCCTCTTCGAATTCCCGGCTTATAGAGCGTCCGCTTAAGGAGCGCTTTCGGGAGCAGAACCGGCTCTTCCGCGAGGCGTTGTTGTCTTTTAAACGTCAATTAGAGCAAGCGCCGTCGGGTCGAAAGAGCTCTCCTAAAAAATGGTTAGACGCTTTTAGGCACGTGCGCATCGCCTACAAGCGGGTAGAGCTGTTGGCGGCTTACTTTGACCCCTACAATGCGGCGCTTTTAAATGGTCCAGCTATTCCCAAAGTAGAGTATGAGGGCGCGCTGGCTTTGGTTCGCCCCTCTTACAGCATGCAGGTGATGGAGGAATTGCTCTGCGATGAGCAGCCCGTCGAGCACCGGGCGACACTGTTATCGCTAATTGACAAAGCTTTGGCCTATCAGGAGGAGATGACAGAGGTGGTAGAGAAATATTCCTTCGAAGACTGGATGATATTTGATGCGCTGCGCCAGCAGTTGATCCGAGTATGCGCCTTAGGCTTAGTGGGCTTTGACTCCCCTGTATTGCTGCACGCTGTGCCGGAGACAAAGGCGGCTTTAGAGGAAATGGTTTACGCACTTCAATTGTACGAACCGCATCTGATAGAAGACAAGGAGCCGTTAGCCCTGCTGCGGGGGTACCTGTACCGGGCTATATCCGTGATAGAGAATACTCCTTCGTTTGAGGCACTGGATCGCGTAGCGCTCATTCGGAACCATTTAGACCCTTGCTGGCCGTTATTGTATCAACTTCAGCAGCTTTTGGATATCGAACCTGTAGACCAGCGCTATCCGTTTCATACGGCTTACCGCTTAGAGGCCTCTAGCCTGTTTGCTGCGGACTTTTTGAAGCGCGGCTTTTTTAGTGAAATAAAAACAAACGCTTTGCCGCCCAAAGTCGTAGCGTTGGGACGGTTGTTGTTTTTCGACCCTGTCCTTTCAGGCAATGGCCAGCGGGCCTGTGCCTCTTGTCATCGACCCGAATACGGCTTTGCCGAGCCGGTGCGCTACAGCCGCTCTTTCAATCCAGAAGAACACATCGAGCGCAACGCTCCATCGCTGATCAATGCTGTCTACGCCCATATCTTTCAAACCGACGGCCGTGCTTCCAGCATAGAGGAGCAGTTTCATCAGGTACTAGTCAACGAGCACGAGATGAATATCCGAGAGGACGAGGCCATCCGTCGTATTGCCTCCTCCGAGGAGTACCGCCACCTTTTTCAAGAAGCCTTTGGCCTACCGCCACACCAAGGGCCTGACTTTGCCCATATTCGAGCTGCGCTGGGAGCCTACGTCGAATCGCTAGCAGCGCTCAGCTCACCCGTAGATCGGTACATGCGTAGGGAGTCGGAGCGAATAGGCCCGGCGGTTTATCGAGGGTTCAATCTGTTTTTGGGTAAAGCGAAATGCGCTACCTGTCACTTCATCCCGTTGACCAACGGCACCGTTCCGCCTACTTTTCAAGAGACGGAAGTGGAGGTGTTGGGCGTCCCGGCGGAGAAAAACACTCCCGTCATTGACCCTGACCCGGGCCGCTATGCGATTGCTTATTTGGAGCAGCACAAGCACGCGTTCAAGACACCCACCGTTCGGAATGTCGCTTTGTCGGCTCCTTACATGCACAACGGTGTGTTCGACAGTTTGGAGGAACTCGGGCGCTTTTACAACCACGGCGGAGGCGTCGGGATGGGCATCCTATTGGAGAACCAGACGCTCCCGCCCGACTCGCTTCACCTTAATGAGCAGGAGATAAGCGACTTGGTGCGCTTCATGGAGGCTATGACGGACACCGCGGGCCTGACGCAGCGTCCGGAGCGATTGCCGGCGCTGTCGGGCGAATACGCCCGTTGGAATCAGCGCCTGGTGGGCGGCCATTACTGAGCCGTACTTATTGGACGCGTCTTCGGCGCTGGCAAACCGCAGGGGCCGAGGACACATCTATTCGGCGGCCACCAAGGCCCGAAGGTCAGAGAATATCTCAGCTCCATGGAGGTGATATTTTTCCAGCACGTCGCTCAACAGTTCCGTCCGCACCACTAAGAGTAACTTCCCCGAGTACGCTCCCGTGTGGTACATATGGACGATTTCGCTTAAGGCCGGCTCATGCCCTTTGCCTTGAAGTTCCAACTTACCTACCTCATCCACCACCAGCCAGGGCGTGGCGCACCGGGCATCCTCCAGGAGGGTCTGCTGCGCTATGGCGAAAGTAGATGCCAAGAACCGATAGCGGCAGATGGGCACTACCGCCTCTGTGGTCGGAGTATCCTCTCTCACCTGAAAGGGATAAATCCTCCGATGGCGAAGCGTAAGCAAGTGGCGAACACCGTCGATGTCGGGGGCCAAAAAGCCGCCCAAGTCGGTGCGGCCCTCTGCCCACGCCATGAGGGCTGAGGTCTTGCCGGAGTGCACCAGCGCGCTGAAGATGAAGAGGGTGGGAGAGGGCATAGCAGAAGGCAAACCGATAGAAAAAACAGTGGCCGCACAGGAGTACGCTGCCAGAGCCACACGGCATGAACTATTCGGCACAGCAAAGATACGGCGTACTCGGGGCTCGCGCGTTGGGTTAAGGCAAGCAGGGTGTTCGGGCTCAAGCGGGTGCACAATGCGCTGCGGAAAGTAGGGATGTCGGGCAAGAAGGAGAGATGCCAACCCTAAGCGGGTGTGCGTTCTCAGCGAAGGGCGACGGCCTGGCGCGTATTTTTGTCCGTCCAAAATTCTTCGACATGTGCCGAAACATCGCGCTATTGGTGCTCGGGTTGCTGTTTGCCGCCATTGGCTTAGGGATTTGGTATTACGACAGGCAATTTTTCGAGCAGCCCAACTTGCAAACTGCCGAGGGCGAGGTGGTAGAGTTGCTGCAACTCCGCAGTAAAAAAGGTTTCCGTTACGCACCTGTTTTTCAGTTTACCGCTACCGACGGAAAAGTCTACCGAGTGCAATCGGACGTGTCTTCGAGTAGGCCCGAGTACCGATTGGGAGAGCGAGTGGTGCTTTACTATTCCGAAGGAGCCCCCTATGAGGCGCGTGTGCAGCGGAAGGGCCTGCTGCGCTATCTGCCACTTGTATTTGCTGGTACGGGGATGTTGTTGGTGCTGCTGTACGCTTCGGCGGCGTTTCGCAAACGGTCATAATGGTGTCGAAGTCGCTTTGTGCTTTTGCGCATCTTTCGGTCCAGCCTCGCCGGAGCTATGGCACAGTAGGCGAGTGGGGAAATAGTTCTTTTGCAAAAAAGATTGGGATTTCAAAACGAGCAGCGACAGTTTAAACGGCGCCTTGCCGCGCAAGCGCTTGCGTCATTAACCTCAATACCGATGGAAGGGAGAGCGTTTGTCGTCTTTCAACAGTTGTTGGATACTGTCTTTCAAAAGGCGTTTGGAGAACCTTTGTCGCCATTGTCCCACAGTAGGGCACAGGCGCTCAGTTGGTACATCGAGGAGGATACCGGATGCCGACTGAGCTACAAAACGCTGGTCAACTATGCGGATGCCGCTGTCGCTTGCCGGCAGGAGCGGATCAATCCGACGGTGACTACTCTGAACATCTTGGTGAACTATGCGAGCGACAACGCCTCATCGAGACCGCTTACAGCGTGGTGGTCTTACCTGAGAACACATCTTCAGATGGCGGAGGATACGGGCTCATGAAGGCTTGGGTCGTCGAAGCCCGGCTTATTGAGGCGTTCGGAGACGCGGTAATATGCCAAGTAGTGCCGGGGTGCGGGCCGCAGCAAGTGCCGCAGGTCGTGTTCGGATGTCGTAAGCGATAGCCAACAGCGCCATTGGTCTTCGCCGAGGAGCAGCGCGGGCATGCGGTCGTGCAGCGGATGAAGGTCGGCGTTGGCGGGTACAGTAACGATGGCAAAGGTCTGATGCACTTCGCCGGAGCCGCGCCACTCTTCCCAGATGCCAGCCATGAACAGCAGGGCGCCGTCGGAGGGCAGGATCCGGAAGGGTGTGCGCCGCCCATCGGGTTGGCGCTGCCACTCGTAGAAGCTGTCGGCCAAGACGACACAGCGCCGGTAACGAGCCGCCTCTCGAAAAGAGGGCTTTTCAAATAAGGTCTCTGCCCGGGCATTGATGGTACGGCCCGAAGGGCGAAAAGATGGGCTCCAGGCGGGCACCAACCCCCACTGCATCGCTCGAAGCGACCAGTCGGGTGTCGACACGATAAGCCACCCCAGCTGCGTCGGAGCAATGTGGTAGGAAAAGGAGAGCTGCGCGGGCAAAGCAATGCCGCTCAGCTGCGCTGCTAGCTGGCGAGCAGTGGGCACAAAGGAGTAGCGGCCACACATAACGCGTTCAAGAAAGGTGGTACAACATGTAAAGATGATTACTTTTGTAAGATGTTCTCGGTGAAAAATGTTCGGTTTATGAGGTGCAAAACACTACTCACAGCCGGTGTGGTCGCTTTTTTGATGGGTAAAAGCGTTCCTATGGCAACACAGCCTGCGTGGTTGCCCCTCGAAGAGGAGCAAATTCGGGTTGACCCTGCCAACAGGCTCATCGTACCCCATACGTATCGGCTGTATCGCATCGATTTTGAACACCTGCGCGCACATCTGCAGAAGGCTCCCTCGGAGGCCGAGTATATTGACAGCGGTTCCGGTCTCATCTTGGATATGCCCTTAGCGGATGGGCAGATAGCGCGCTTTGAGGTATGGGAAGCGCCGGTGCTCCATCCAGACTTAGGCGCGGCCTTTCCGGATATCCGCTCGTTTGCAGGCAAGTCATTTTTGCCGCAAGGGCTGACCGCTCGTTTTGACATTACACCTAAGGGTTTTCACGCAATGATCTTTCAGCCGGGGAGCAGCACGACCTTCATTGACCCGTATGCGCGCGGCAATGTGCGCGACTACTTGGTCTATTTTCGAAAGGATTTCGTCAAGCGCAGCGGGGCCCGGTGGGAATGCCAAGTCTCCGACGACGCTGTAGCCATTGCACTGCCCATAGGGGTTATTGACCGGGCGGGCGACTGCGGCAACCGGCGCGAGTATCGGCTGGCGCTGGCTTGCACGGGAGAGTACGCCAACTATCACGGCGCCTACGGCACCAACAAGGCTCCGGCACTGGCTGCCATGGTGACGACCATGACCCGGGTGAACGGCGTGTTCGAGCGCGACTGCGGCATCCGAATGGTCATCATCCCTAACGATACGGCAATCATTTTTACCAACCCGGCCACCGATCCTTATACCAACAACAACGGAAGCACTATGCTCAACCAAAATCAGGCCACCTGCGACAGCATCATCGGCACGGCGAACTACGACATTGGGCATGTGTTCAGCACAGGTGGCGGCGGGGTGGCGGTGCTCAACAGTCCCTGCAGTGCGGCCAACAAGGCCAAAGGTGTTACGGGGCAACCCGACCCGGTAGGCGACCCGTTCGACATCGACTACGTGGCCCATGAAATGGGCCATCAGTACGGCGCTCAGCACACGCAGTACAACAACTGCAACCGCTCGAATGCCTCTGCCATGGAGCCGGGCAGCGCTTCGACCATCATGGGATATGCCGGCATTTGCTCGCCCAACGTGCAGAGCAACAGCGACGACTATTTCCACGCGCGCAGCCTGCAGCAGATCGGCGCCTTCATCACGACGACGGGCAACACCTGCGCTACGGTGGTGCCCACGGGCAACAGCGCACCCGTCGTAGCAGCCCTATCCAACTATTCGGTGCCCAAATCCACTCCTCTGGTCTTAGCGGGCTCGGCCACTGACCCCAACAGCGATCCGCTGACGTTCTGTTGGGAACAGATAAACGCTTTCACGTCGCCGGCGCAGCCCATGCCGCCGCAGCCGACGAACGCCTCAGGTCCAGTGTTTCGCTCGCTACAGCCGACCTCCGACAACGTCCGCTACTTGCCCAACTTCCCAGCAGTGTTGGCCAACACCACTCCGACGTGGGAGGTGTTGCCCTCCGTAGGGCGTTCGATGAGCTTTCGCCTGACCGTGCGCGACAACAACCCCTTGGCAGGCTGTACTTCCGAGGCGAATATGACGGTGACCACTGTCGCGTCGGCCGGGCCGTTCCAGGTGATCGCGCCCAACGGCGGGGAGAATTTCCCTGCCGGCTCTACCCAAACCATCACGTGGAACACAGCCGGCACTACAGCCTCGCCAGTGAATTGCGCCAACGTCCAGATCCTAATCTCTACCGATGGCGGAAATACCTTCTCTGTGTTGGCGGCCAGCACGCCTAACGACGGCTCGGAGACTGTCCTCATCAGCGCTCCGCCTACCTCGCAAGCGCGCATCATGGTGCGCGCTTTGAGCAACATCTTCTACGACATTTCAAACGATAATTTTACCATCAGCTCGCCCCTTCCCGTTACATGGGTAGAGTTCTCTGCCCGGCGAGAGGCGGGTAGTGTGGTGCTTCGCTGGACAACTGCCTTAGAGCGCGACAACCGCGGATTTTACGTGGAGCGCAGCGCCGACGAGTTGGCGCACTTTGAACCGATTGGGTGGGTGCCTGGGCGCGGCAATGCGTCGGAACCTCACACCTACACTTTTCGGGATGCTGCCTTGCCGTCTCTGCCGCGCCTATACTATCGGCTCCGACAAGTCGATTACAGCGGGCAAGAGCATCTCTCGTCGGTGCGGTTAGTGCTCAACCCTACGGATGCGGCAGTGGCTTTGTCAGTTTGGCCCAATCCGGCCTCAGAGTGGCTGTTTTTCCGCCTGCCGGGTGCTGCCGACCGAGAACAAGAGGGATTTCACATCGCTGTGGTGAACAGTAGCGGCCGATTGGTGTGGCGGATCTTTTCCGAACGCCCGTGGGGAGAGGTGCCGTTGAAAGGCCTGTCTTCAGGCGTATATTTGCTCCGGGTGTGGACAAAACAAACCGCTTGGGAGGCTCGTTTTATAAGGAATTAAAAAGGTAAGGAAGGAGGGGCATTGTGAAACCCAAGCCGATGTTGCAATTATTGGGCGCCGTCTTGAATACGGGAGTGCGCCTAGCGCCGCAGACGACTGCGCAAGCCGCCTTCTATCTGTTTGGCTTGCCGCGCCCTCGCCGCATGAAGCCCAAAGAGCAGCTCTTTTTGGATGAGGCGCGGTTGGCCTACCTTCCTGTAGGTGCGTACCGTATTGCCACCTATCGCTGGGGGGAGGGCGATGGGCCGGTGGCGCTGCTCGCGCACGGCTGGGAGAGCCATGCCGGCCGCTGGCGGAAGATAGCCCCAGGGCTGGTAGAGGCGGGCTATCGCGTCGTGGCTTTAGATGCTCCGGCCCATGGGCGCTCATCGGGATGGCACTTCAACATGATCCGCTATGCCGAAGTATTGCAGGTGCTGTTGGAGCGCGAAGGGCCAATATCGCTTATGATTGGGCATTCGGTAGGTGGCGCCTCTTCGATTTGGGCGATGGCTGCAGTGCCGCCGGCTTTTCGCCCTAAGCGCGCAGTGATTATGGCCTCGTTTGCCTCGCTGGCCCACGTCATGGAGAACGGCCGCCGCATGATTGGCGCCGACGACTCGCTGTTGTTGGCGATGGACGATTTCATCGAGCGCCTCTCAGGGCGCCGCATCGCTCAGTACGACTTGACGGAGGTGGTTCGGCAGTTGTCCGATGTGGAGGCGCTGTTGCTGCACGACCGCTACGACCCAGTTACCCATTTTAGCGAAAGTGAAAAGCTGTGTGCGGCATGGCAGGGCGCGCACCTGGTGGCCACCGAAGGGCTGGGCCACGGCCTGACGGCTCCGCAAGCAGTGAACATCGTATTGAATTTTGCTTGTCGGCGCTGATGCGGTGTCGGTTGCGCCCGAGGCTTGGGCCAGCCTTCCTATCGATTATTTGCTTGCTGCAGCTGCATCCAGCGAGCCAAGTCCGCTTCGGCTTGCTGCTGCTGCCCCAAACTTTGGTAGATGTTGGCCCGAGTGCGGTAAGCAATGGCGTAGTTGGGATTGAGCTCGAGGGCTTTCTCGACGTCTGCCAGAGCCTCTCGGTATTTCCCCAACATCATATGCGCGGCAGCCCGATTGTTCCACGCCATAGGAATAGCCGGATTAGCCGACAGGGCGGCAGTGTAATCGGCAATAGCTTCCTCGTAGCGCTTGAGGTTGGCCAATACGAGGGCCCGGTTGACGCGCACATCGATGTAGTCGGGGCGGAGTTCCAATGCCTTGGCAAAGTCGCGAAGTGCTTGTTCGGGATTTCCCGTCTGGCTTTCGGCTAAGGCTTTGTAAAAATAGGTCTCTGGGTTGCGCGGCTCCAGCTCTATGCTGCGCACCAAGTCGGGTATGGCCTGAGCCGGTTTTTGCAGGATGACGCGGCATTTGCCGCGGTTGAGGAACAGCCGCGGGGTTACGATGCCGGCGGCAATGGCCTTGTCGAAGTCGGCAAGAGCCTCCTCGTAGCGCTCCTGCATGAGATAAGCCTGTCCGCGCCCATTGTACGACTCGACGTAGGTAGGGTCGAGGCGAAGAGTCTCCGTATAATGCCGAATAGCGCTATCGTACTGGTGATGGAGCAGCTCGCCATAGGCTAAGTTGCAGTGGCATAGGGGCGACTTGGGCATCTTTTCCACACAGTCTCGAAAAACGGTCACTTCGTTTTTCCACACCAAGCTGCGCTGATGCGCTAAAAAGCCATAGACAAGCGCCAGTGTCACTAAGAGCGCTCGGCGCACCGCAGGGCGCAAGCGCTGCAACAGCCAGACGGCTATCAGGAATACGCCCACCGAGGAGATGTATACGTAGCGGTCGGAGCGCATCTCGAACGTACCTACCGACACGTAAGGCAACATGACGGATAAGGGCAACACGTACCACAGCACTCCTAAATAGACGATGGGGTGCTTCTTCGCCCATCGCCACACCAGCACGGCTGACGCCACTAACGCCAGCGGTGCTGCGTAGTAGTCCCACGACCATTGGCCGCCCACCTTTTCCATCGGGTAGTGGATGCTCAGCGAAAGGGGCGCCAGCAATTTTACAGGATAGAACAGCAGCGAATGGCAGACCATCAAAAAGCGGTCGAATAGGTGGTACGTCTTTGACGTGACGAACAGCTGGTGTCCTTCGGCTTCGCGCGTAAAGAAAGTGTACAGCCCCAAAGCCAAGCTGACGGCGAAGAAGGGCAGCTTGTTCAGGGCATGGCGCCATTGAAGCGCTCCGCCTCGATATCCGTCGAGGGCGATGAGCAGCAGGGGAAGGGTGACGGCGGCCGATTTGGCTAAGGCCGACAAGATGAAGGCGACGAAGGAAAGCGCATAAAACAAGGGACGCCCTTGCGCTTGAAAACGCACGTAGGCCAGCAGGCTGAGCAGGTAGAAAAGCGAGAAGGTCAGCGTGCTCTGGGCGGCAATCCAGCTAGTAGCCTCTACCTGCATGGGGTGGACGGCGAAGAGGAGCGCAGTGAAAAAAGCTACCTCGCCGCTGGGCTGCAGCCGCCGCATTAAGGCGAACACGCTCAGCACGCACCCCACGTGTAGGAGCAGGCTAAAGGCGTGAAAGGCCGAAGCTTGTTCGCCGGCCAACGCATACACCAACGCATAGCCCATCCACGTGACGGGAGCGTACATGCCCAAGTTGTTGCTCAAGAAGAGGTTGCGAAACGTCGGATTTTTGATAACCTCGTTGTAGCGGATGGCTTTGTCGTCGTCGAATACCATAAAGCCGTTGGACAGCGCGGCGGCATACACCGCGACGGTAAGCACTGCCAACAGGGCGCCCCAAAGCAGCGACCGCTGCTCCCACAGCGCAGAGGAGGCCGCTCGAGCGGGCGGATCCGAGCATGCGGCGGCGGGCGCGGCAGAGCGCTGTACAACACCGGTTCGCGTCTTCTTTTTGGACATAGGCCTGCATTTCTCGGCCCGCAAAGTTCACCATTTTGGGCGCACCTTTCCGCTCTTTTAAAAAAAGAAGCGAACGGCACAAAATTTAACATATTTCTGTGCGCGTTTTTGGCAATTCGCGCGTTTAAGCGCTGTTTCTTTGCAAAGCCAATTGGCGTTTTAATCTCCTGTACGCAGTTCTCGCTGACGCCCGTCAGACATCCATCCCGCCCGATGAGCCTGCCTTTTTGGAAACTGCGTATTTTCATCTCATCACCAACAACTTGTTTACACCATGGCATCTTTGAATCCCCTTCAAGGCGCCCTGGGGCGTGGGCGTGCAGCACACCTCTTGCGCCGAGCCAGCTTCCGCTATACCCGCGCTCGGGTGGACGAGCTGGCCAGCATGAGCGCCGAAGAGGCTGTCGATCAGCTGCTGCAACTCGCTCCGCTCCAGCTCGAACAACCGGTTTACGCCGCTGCCGGCGCTTCGCCCGTCACTTGGATCAACCCGCCGCAACCGCCGTCTACGCCCTTGCCCGCCGACGATAACGACTTGAAATGGTACGTCATCGGCTGGTGGCTCAACGAAGCGCTCCACGACCCTGGCGCGGGCCACCGCATGGCCTTCTTCTTCCACCAGTACTTGGCCGTAACGCCCGACGCAGGTACCAGCATGACCTTTTTTGATTATCTGATGCTGCTGCGCTGGGGCTGCTTGGGCAACTTCAAGAAGCTGGTCACCAAGATGGTCCTCGACAACGGCATGCTCGAGTACATCAACAACAACCAGAACTACGCTAGTAACCCTAACCTCAACTACGCCCGCGAATTTTTCGAACTGCACACCATCGGAGCTGGCCCAGTAGCCGGCCCGAACGACTACACCAACTACACCGAGCACGACATCCAACAGGCCGCCCGCGTGTTGACCGGCTTCAGCAATGCCCGACGGCACCAGTACCAGGATCCGGAGACGGGCATTCCCGCTGGACGCGCCTACCCGCAAAGCCACGACTTTGAGGTGAAGACCTTTAGCACGCGCTTCAACAACGCCACTATCCAGCCGCCCAGCAAAGACGCCGACGGCATGTATGCCGAGCTGAATGCCCTGGTCGACATGGTCTTCGCTCAAGAGGAGACGGCGCGCCACTTCTGTCGCCGCCTCTACCGCTTCTTCATCGGCCGCGACGTGGATGCAGAGATCGAAAGCGACATCATTGAGCCGTTAGCGGCAACCTTCCGAGCGGAAAACTTCGAGATCCGCCCCGTGGTACGCCAGTTGTTGGCCAGCGAGCATTTCTACGATGCCGACGACGCTGAGCCCACCAACGAGAACGTAGGCGCCCTCATCCGATCGCCCTTGGACTTGGTGCTGCAGACACTGTCGTTCTTCCAAGTGTCCATACCCGACCCGCTGACGAAAACCCAGGAACACTACGAGGTCTTCTGGCGCGACGGCATCCTGTGGCGCATGATCGATTGGGCCGGCATGTTTCTCTTTTATCCGCCCGACGTGGCCGGTTATCCCGCCTATTATCAGGGGCCGGATTACCACCGCCAATTCTTCAACTCGGCTACGGTCATTGCCCGCTACAAGTGGCCAGAAATGCTCATCACGGGTACCCATGCCTGGGGGCCAGGCGCCCAGCAACCCTTGGGCACGCGCTTCGACTTTGCCGCCTGGCTGCGCGACAGCGGTGTGGTCAGCGAGCCCTCTAACTCTACCATCTTAGTACAAGAGCTGTTGCAATACCTCTTTCCGGAAGAACCCGACTTGGATCGCTTCGACTATTTCCATGACGTCATTTTCTTGGACGGCTTGCCGGCTGCTGACTGGACGTACGAGTGGCTCAACTATCTGTCTACGGGCGACGATACGGAGGTGAATATCCCTCTGCGGCGCTTGTTCAACGCGATCCTGTACGCACCGGAATACCAGGTGTACTAATAGCGCGGCTTTGCTGTTCCGCTTTCGCCCTCACTTTTTAAAAACTCATCTCCTATGAAAAGACGTCAGTTTCTCAAGATAGCCGGCATAACTCCCTTTGTGGTAAACGGTCACCCTATGCGCGCTTTTGCTAACAGCAAGATCGCGCGGATTATGGCCGCCTGTGAAGACGTGGAAGACCGCGTCTTGGTGCTCATCCAGCTCAAGGGCGGCAATGACGGTCTAAATACCATCATTCCCATTGCCCAATACGATGCCTACGCCAACTTGCGACCGGTCATCAAGATTCCAGATAAGGGGCCGGAGCGCTTCATCCCGCTTGATACGACCTTGCCTTCCGCCGACCAGGTGGGCCTGCACCCGGTGATGACGGGCTTCAAAGAGCTGTACGACCGCGGCTGGCTGAGCATCGTGCAAGGAGTGGGATATGAAAACATCAACCAGTCGCACTTCAAAGGCACCGACCTGTGGCTGTCGGGCGGCGATGGCACCCTGCAAGGCTCGACCATCCGCTCCGGCTGGATGGGGCGCGCCCTCAACGCCATGTACCCCGACGTGAAAGGGACGCCCATCCCCGAGATGCTCTATCCGTTGGGCATTCAAATCGGCGACCCCTATCCTTCATTGGGTTTCCACACGGAAACTGAGCACCAAAACTACATCAACCTCTACGGCCAAGACCCGCAGGGCTTCTACTCCTTGGTGCAAACCATCGGGGGAGCGCCGTTGGTCGACATCCCCAACTCGGAATACGGCGACGAGCTGCGCTACATCATGGGCGTCGAAAAAAGCTTGGACCAGTATTCGCAGTACATCACAGACGCGTTTAAGAAGGGAAGCAACAGCATCAGCACTTATCCCGACTACGGCTTGGCCAACCAACTCAAGACGGTGGCGCGTCTCATCAAGGGCGGTTGCAAAACCAAGATGTATCTGTGCTCGATGGGCGGCTTCGACACTCACGGCACGCAAATACCGCCGGAGGGGACGGTGGCTTGGGGACGCCATGCCAACCTCTTGCGCATCCTTTCGGAGTCGGTCAAAACGTTCTACGACGACTTGGAGGGGCTAGGCTTGGCCGACAAGGTGGTCTCCTGCACGTTTTCCGAGTTCGGTCGGACGGCTAAAGAGAACGGCTCGGCCGGAACAGATCACGGCACTTTGGCGCCCATGTTCATCATCGGAAAGGCGCTTTCAGGCGGTATTCAGGGCACCAACGTCGACCTCAGCAACCTAACGCACGACAACCAACTGCAAGGGCAGCAGTTCGATTATCGACAGGTGTTTACCACCCTGCTCCAAGACTGGCTCGGCGCCAGCGACTACGTGTTGGAGCAGACGATGTTTCAAGGGTATGCCAAGCTGCCCCTCGTTAGCAGCACTTACGTGGTTTCGCCCGACTGCTACATAGCAGTAGGGGTCTTCGACGAGCGGCCCCACGCGCGGCCGGTACAGCTGTTCCCCAACCCGGCGCAGTACCGCGTCCAGGTATCGTTTGCCAGCCAATCTTCGGGAGAGGCGCTTATCTCGCTGCACAGCTTGGGCGGCTCGCTGCTGCGCGCCCAGCGCATCCGCGTCGAAAGCGGGCTGAATTTCCACCATATAGACGTCGCCGAAGCACCCGTAGGCTCTTACTTTGTGCGCGTCGAAAACCTGCGTACCGGTCAAGCCGAAGTGGTGAAGCTGCAAATCAGTCGATAGCTGCTTTTACGGGGCGCAAGCTGCTTCTCAGAGGGGGAGTTGCGCCCCTTTTTTCTCCCAACTATCGTTCATCTCATCGCATCATCCCATGTCCCGCTCTTTCCTTCTCTGTTTCGCGTTATCTCCTCTGTGGGCGTTTGCCCAGCTTCCCTCTGCCTGCAATGGAACCGCCACCGTGGTGGCGTGCGAGGAAGTGTGTATCTCCTGTAACTTCGACGGCTATTTTGGCTCTACGGAGGGCTATCCGTCGGGGAAAGCGACAGATTTTTGCGGCACCATCGAAAATGCCCAGTGGATGGGCTTTATCGCTGGAGCTATTGAGGCCACCTTTACCATCACGCCCAGCAACTGCACCGACGGCAACGGCGTGCAGGTGGCGTTGTACGAAGACTGCACCACCCCCCCGCTGGCCTGCGAGAAAGGCCAGGAAAAAGGCGGCAACAAGCCGGTTTCCATCAAAGTGGCGCTCACGCCCGGGCACAACTATTTCTTGCTCATCGACGGCTATGCGGGCGACCAGTGCGATTTTTCCGTCAGTGTGACACCCAAAGAGGCGGTGTATGAGCCGCCTTTAGGCATGGTGCAGCCCAACATCGTGGGCAAGACAGAAGGGTGCCCAGGAGCTGTCTTCACGTACCGCGTCCCGCCAGTGTACGGCGCTTCAGCATACATCTGGGATGGCCCTCCAGGCACGCTAATTAATGGCCAGCCCGTGCCCGCCACAGTGCCGGCTTCGCAGCAGGGCAACGAGGTGCAGGTGACGCTGGGCAACCAAAGCGGCAACCTATGCGTGCAGGCCGCCAACTCGTGCCGCCGAAATCCGCCCTGTTCCGGCAGCTTGTACATCCGCGTGCTCGACGACAGCCATCGCCCCCAACTGCAGACCGACACGGTGGTGGGCATCGGCTGTGTCGACGGCACGGCACGACTGCATGTGGACGTGTTGCCCCCGGTAAACTATCTCTACGCTTGGACGAGCGACAGCACCGGGCGGCTTCTGAGCGGAGAAAAAGGTCGCACCGCCTACACCGACCGCTCAGGCACCTACACCTTCACCGCCACTGCTGTAGAGACCGGCTGCTCCTCCACCGTGAGCATCCGCGTGGGCGAGCCAGAGTACCCCGAGCAGATCGCGCTCGACATTCGGCATATTTCCTGCTTTGGAAAAGACGACGGCTTCGTCGAAGTCACCCAAGTGAGCGGCGGAATGACGCCCTACCTGTACGCCTTAGATGGTGGGCCGCTGCAAAACGCCACCGAGTTCAGGCGCCTGACGCCGGGAGCGCATCGGCTCACGATACAGACGGCCGATGGCTGCGAGAAAGATACGGTCTTCACCGTATTGGAGCCCGCCGACTTGGTGCTCGACCTGCCGCCCGATACCACCATCCATTTAGGCGACCGCATTCAGCTGTGGCGCGACGACATGTTGAGCGACCCTACGCGTCGAAAGCAGATAATAGTTAGCCCGCCTCTTACGCCGGAGCAGCTGCTGTGCGATACGTGTCGGTACTTGCCGTTCGTGTCTTTCCGCTACGAGGTGACGGTGCTGGACTCCAACGGTTGCCGCGCTTACGATACCCGCACGATAGTGGTCGAGCGCGGGCGCCGCGTATATATCCCGAACGCATTTGCTCCTGCCGGCGGCACATACGAAAACACCGGGCTGCGCCTGTACTGCGGCCCCGATGTGGCGCAGGTGCGCTCTTTCCGCCTCTACGACCGCTGGGGCAGACTGATAGCCGAACGCTATAACTTCTTTCCCAGCGACGACGCGCCCATATGGAACGGCGAGCTGGATGGGGAGCGGCTCCCGCCGGCGGTGTTTGCGTATTGGGCAGAGGTGGAGTTCATCGATGGAGCAGTAGAGATCTTTAGCGGTGACGTGACGCTGGTGCGCTGAGTTAGGTGCGTGCTGCGATCTGCTGAATCACTGCGATCACTTGTCTTCGGTAGTGCTCCCAGGAGTACTGCTGTGCGATGCGGGCGGCGCGCTGGCCCATGGCTTGTAGTTCGCTGCGGTTGTCGAGGCAGTGCGAGAGCGCTTCGGCTAAGGCTCGAGCATCGTCTGCGGGGACGACCCACCCGCCTCCCTGCTCTACGGCTTCGCGGGCGCCGGTGCGCTGGCTCACTACCACTGGCGTGCCGCACGCCATGGCCTCTAACACCGTCTGGGCCCACGAGTCGAGCAGAGAGGGAAAGACGAAAAGGTCGGCTTGGCGATATTGCTCTGCCAGGGCGTCGTGGTGCAAGAAGGGCAGGTAGCGAAAGTGGCCGGAATGCCGACGCAGCAAATCTTCGGCATCGGACATAGGGCCAATAAGGGTGAGCTCTGTCGCTTGCGGCGGCAGCCGCCGCACGGCTTCGAGCAGCAGCGCCACGCCCTTCCGCCGCGTAAGGGTGCCCACGAACAACAGGCGCAGCGGCCCTTGGCGGCAATATGCCTCCTTGGGTCGAAAGCGCACCGAATCCACTCCCAGAGGGATGGTGAACAGCCGCTCGGGAGGCCAGCCGTGGCGAAGCATCGATTCGGCCGCAAAGCGCGATAGGGTAAACACGTAGTCCGTATATCCCAGCGCCTCCTCCTTGCGTGGATTGACTTCTTCCACTTCACGGCGCCACTCCGAAGGCGTCATGAAGGCGCGCCCGTATTCGGCGATGTCGTTGTGGTGTATCTGCGCTAAGTCGAGCACTGTCGGCTTGCCCAGGGTTCGAGCAGCGCGCAAGGTGCGCCGATTGGAATTTTCGTAGGTGATGATGAGGTCGAAGGTATACCTGTGCAAGCGTTGGGCTACGGCACCGTCGAACCACTCGTAACCGCGCTTCACTGCGTCCGTTAAGGAGCGGTCGAATAGGCGATGGAGAAGAAAGCGCCCTGGGAAGTGGTGTATGTAAGGCGTTATCGAGGTGTCAACGGCGCGTTTGTCGAGGTGTTGCCGGAGTCGGGGCGGGAGCAAGGGCTTCCATCGAGCGATCTTGTTGGGCGAAAACAGGGTGAAAAAGCGCTCTAACGCCTCCGCTTCCTTCAACGCTAAGAGCAGCTGATGGCAGTACTGACGGTTGGGATGGGCAACGATGACGCGCATGTTCAAATTCATGTCAGCTCCGAAGTAGAGCCTCTTCTAAATTTCGAAGGGTTACGGAGTAGTCGTAGTGCGCTACTATCTCCCGAGAGGCTCTTCCCATGGCCTGTAGCTGGTCGGGCGGCAAGGTGAGCAAATGGTGCAGGTATCGGCTCAAGGTGTTTACGTCGCCGCAGGGGAAGATAAACCCGTTGCGGCCCGGCACACATAAGTCGGCCGCACAACCCGTGAGGTCGGAGAGGAGCACCGGCAGGGCAAAGTTCATCGCTTCGTTGGTAGAGAGCCCCCACGTCTCGCCTATGCCGGAGCACATGACGTAAATGTCGGCAGCGGCGTAGTACTGCGCTATGGTGCTCTGGTTGACGAAACCCGCTATTCGCATTGCCTGAGCGATATCCAGCTGCTGTGCGCGCTCCTGAATGTGGGCGCGAAGGATGCCGTCGCCCACGTAAAGCAGAAAAGCGTCGGGCACGCGAGCGCGGTGAAAGGCCTCCAGCAAGTCGATGGGGCGCTTCTTAGGGATGAGCTTTCCCGAAAACAGCACAATGCGCCCCTTTTCAGGTAGTCCCAATTGGCGCCGCAAGGCAGCCTTTTTATCCCTTAGCACACTCCACGCTTCGGAAAAGCGCGCGTTATCTACGCTGTAAGGCGTGAAGAGGAGTTGTTCTTCGGGCACGCCGTAGGCCCGATAAAAGCGGCGGTTGCCCTCTCCAATGTACAGGAAGTAATCCACAAAGCGAAAGAGCCCTTTCCCTAAGAGCAGTCGCTTCATCCAGCGCTTCCACCGAGGCAACTGCTGCTCCTGAACATAGTGGCTTTCGCCGCGAAGACAGACGCAGTGCCCTATCGCTTTGCTCCAAACGATGGCCAGCACGTGCGTGAAATACCCCCACCCGTGCACGACGACCACGCCGCGCGGCGATTGCCACAGCGGTCGCAGGATGCTGGGATTGACTAAGCTCCAAAACCCACTTATCGAACGGCGTTTGCCGCGCCAATTGGGCAGAAAAGTGCTCGAATAGTCCTCCAACAAGGGGATATCCCACCGAACGACTTGATCAAACCCTGGGTCTTTTGCGCTTTCATCAATGCCTTGTCGGCTGCAGTACAGCACTTGGACGTCGAAGGTGCCGCGCTGGGCGAGCCGGCGAACCATCGGAGCGAAGTATTGGATAGGGTGGGAATAGACGAAGATTAGCGGCTTCATAGCGCGTCGTTCGCAGATAGGGCGCGTCGGTAGCTCCAGTCCAAGGCGGTGATTCCTAAGATAGAAAAAATCGCGTTGTAGACGTTGAAGACCGTGGGTACGAAAAGGGTGATGAGCACCAGCAGGAGAATTTTAGCCGCCAGGGGTATCTGCAGGTGGCTCAACAGCAACCATAACAAGCCGATGCGGAGGAAAAACAGCAGGTACCCTCCTTCCAATACGATGCGTTCGGGCTCTTCCTCATAGCCGCCATATTGCAGCATAAAGTACGACTCGCCCCACAGGGCTCGAGCGCCTTGGTATGTACCGCCTAAGCCAGCTCCTAAGAGCGCATAGTCTCCCTTGAAGTCGATCACCTCTTGAATGACACCTATGGTTCGGCGCCCGTATTCGGCATCGCGAAAGCCGTCCTCAATCCGGGAGGCAAAGTTGGCCCAAGACTGCTGGAGGAAGGGCGTCGTCTCAAACAACCCAATGGCTCCAATACTTCCAAAGAAAAAAACAAAGAGCAGTCGGTGGAAAGCAATGCGGCGCAGTAGGTGTGCATAAGTGAATAGGGCAAACAGAAGGGTAAACACTAAGCTGAGACGCCCGCCAGAAAGCAGGCTGCATACGATGCCGACGCCCACCAGCACACTCACCAGACCCACGCGACGCTTCCAGACGGCTATGCTCCAGGTCCATAAGTTCATAAAGAGCAACCAAGCCGCATACCCCGAAACAAAGCTGAACGTACCAGTGACGCGCGCCGCCTCTCCGACAAAGGCAACGCTTGTGGTCACCTCTGTAGCGTAGCGGTTGATGAAGTGCATGCGCGGAAGGCTATACTGCGCCACCGAAAGCCCTACCTCCACGACCAAGGTGAGCCATATCCATCCGTGTAGCCGATCCCAACAGTAGAGCGAGCGATTTTCTAAATAGTGAAATCCAACGAGCCACCATCCTAAGTGCAACAAGATGCCGAACAGGCCGTGGTATATAGTCTGGTTGAGCGGGTTGAAGGCCATCAGCGCCAACAAGACCCCGGTTATCAGCACTATGGGCATGTACTGGCGGCGTTTGCCGGGAGCGAAGAGATAGAAAGCCCACGGCAGCAGTATTTGTCCTAAGAGCAGCGCATCGCTGACGGGGCCACCCATGAGCACCCACTTGCGCACCGCTCCGGTGAAGGTAGTGTAGAGCAACAAGAAGAGCAGCCACCGCGTCAGGTGACGGCGCTGGCGAGCCAGAAGTGCCTCGGAAGCCAAAGGTCGAGTGGTCGAATTCACATGCGCCGGAACCATGGATCAGCGGATGATTTCAGACAGCACGGCTAAGTAGCGTTGGGCAATGGCTTCGCGCCGATGACAGCTGAGATGCGCCGCTACTCGGTCAGCGTCGGGCAGTACCTCAAAGGGGCGCTCCCAAATGCCCTCGATCGCATCGGCCAATGCGGCGGCATCGCCAGGAGGGAAGAGCAAGCCCAAGCCGCCTAAGGCCTCCGGCAGCCCACCGGTATGGGAGGCGACAACCACACAACCGCAGGCCAACCCTTCCAACGCTACGATGCCGAAGGGCTCTGGCCAGACCGACGGCACCACCAACACGCGGTGCCGCTGCAACAGGGCGCTGAGCTCCTTGCCGCGTTTGGCTCCCATAAACACGACCCATTTGCTCAGGCCGTGCTGGGCAGCCAACGAGTGCAGGGCCGTCTCCTCTGGCCCTTCGCCCACCACCGTCAACTGCAGCATCTTACCGCGCGCATGCAGCTGCACCAGCGCCTGCAGCAACACATCTGCCCCCTTATCCGACACCAAGCGCCCTACGAAGATGAGGTCGCCCGTGCGAAAAACCCACGGCTGCCCGTTATAAAACGTGCCTTCGTCATACGGGTTGGGTATCACGACAGCAGTACCGCCCAAATGCGCAGCCAAATGGGCACTGCAGCAGATGTTGCGCCGCGCCAAGTGTCGCGCTACCCACACCTTGACTCGTCCGCGCCAGTCGGCACCGTAAGGCGTTTGATGCGATACCGCCCAGGGGCGCCCCGACATCAGCACCAACGGCAACCCCTTGATACTCACATTGAACATCAATACGGCGTCGGCACAGTGCATGGCCGCCCACGCCTTTACCCAGCTCGCTTTCCGCAGCACGCAAAAGGGAAAGGCGTCGGGCGCATCCGCAGGCGTCTGGCACACTATGGTAACCTCACATCCGAGCTGAACAAGGGCGTGGGCTACGTACAAGACTACGTGCTCTAACCCACCGACGAGGGGGAAAAAATTGGGCGAATACAGGACGATCTTCATGCGGGTGGTGGCCAAGCGCATCGCGTCAAGTCGGCTCGCACAAAGATGCATCGAGCTCGCTATTGTTTGCGAAAAAGGGCGCCGAAATTCGCCGAGAAGAGCGCTCCCCCTATGCGCACGCGGGTATGCAGCAGCGGCAACGCATCGGCGTTGGAGTAGCGAAACCCCAGCAGCATCAAGTCGTTTTCCTTAGCTATGCGGCGAAGATCTGTCTGCAGGACAGGGGTGATGTGCGCCGGATAGGAGAAGTCCTGGAAGGCGCGGTGTTGCCCTTTGAACAGAAAAAGGAGCCGACTAAATAGCGATAGGTTGTTGGGGGTGGTAAGCCACAGGTATCCGCCGTCTTTCAGGACTCGCCGAGCCTCTCGAAAAAAATGGCGTGGGTTCTCCAAGTGCTCGATTACCTCGATGGCTACTGCAATATCAACGCAGGCCTCTTCGAGCGGCCATCGCTCGTTGAGGTCGGTCGTGCAGATCGCCGTATTTTCCTCACATGCCCGGGGGAGTGAACTGTCCAAGGCGTATACCTTTCGGCATCGGCGACTCAAATAGCGCGTAAAAAGGCCAGCGCCTGCGCCGATATCGAGCGCGGTGACCTCTTCCCAAGGCAAGGGAAGCCGCTCCAGTGCCTGCCGGCTCATCGCGTAGATGTCGCTGTTTGAGCGGCCGTCGCTCTGTTTTCCGAGTAGGAAAGCCATGGCTTATTTTCGGCAATCGAGTGCAAAGGAAAAACAGCTTAGGTAGTATTGAAGGCGGAAATGCGCATTCTTAGCGATCCTATTGGGCAACGGGCAGCGAGAGGCTGCTGCTTTCGCTCTTCTACGGAGAAAAGGCCGGATGGCAATTTCTCGTACCTTTGTCTCTGCGCCGTTAACCGATTTACATTGCAGCGAAAAAGTATAATCGACGCATGAACTGGAACGCATTCCCAGGGCTGATGCGATGGGGGTGGATGCCTATCGCGTGTTTTTTCTTGAGTTTCTCGAGCGGCCGAGCGTTGGCGTTGGGGCGGTCAGCGCACCTGCAGTCCGACTCCTGCCTGCGCCCTGAGCTCTTGTTTGCCGACCAAATCACCGACTCTACCGCTCGGCTGACGTGGACGGATGTCGGCGACCGCTACGAAATAGAGCTGGTGCCGGGAGGACAGAGCTTTTCAGGGAACCCCACCCTGGCGATAGACGTAGACCCACCATATGCCGTTACTCAGCTGACTCCAGGGCGCAACTACCGCTTTCGCGTGCGCACAGTGTGCAACGACTCTACCTTTAGCGAGTGGTCGGTGCCGCGCAGCTTTACTACGGCGCTCAACAACGCCCGCCCTTGTCCGCTCAACTTGGCGCTGCGCGACACCTCTTGCAGCAACCCTCAGGTATTTCCACTCTATGTAGATGCCGCTCCGGGAACCCAATTGGGCACAGATGTATTACTGCATGCCGTTCGGATTGCAGTAGAGCATCCGCACCGCGCCGACCTTCGCATTAGCTTGGTAGCGCCCGATGGAACGCGCGTTCGACTGGTGGACGGGCTAAACCCGGGTGACCGAAATCTCGGCCAACCATTGACCGACCCCACGGTCTGTTGGCCCTTCGTAGAACTCACCGACAATGCCGACCTTGCCCGCCCTTGGAGTGCGGCCGCGGAAAAGGACGACGTTACCGGATACTTCCTGCCGCTCGACTCCTTGTCCTCAGTGCACAACGGACAAAATCCCGTAGGTCTTTGGCAGGTCGAAATATGCGACGAAGGAGTCGGCAGTACGGGTCGGCTTCGGCTGTTTCAGCTGGTTTTTTCTCCAGTAGGTTGTCTGTCGGCACCTGTGCCGAGCGCGGTGGCGGCAAATGAGACCGGCGCCGAAATCGCCTGGGTTCCGGATGCCTCGGGCGACTCTCTGATATTGGAGTACGGCTTGGCGGGCTTTGTTCCGGGCGACCAAGCCACAGCAGGACTTGGTGGCACGGTGGTGCTGCTGCCACCGGGAGCCTCCTCCTGGACACTGAGCGCCCTACAGCCGCTGCGCCACTACGAGGCATACCTGCGGCGCCGCTGCAGCACCGGGCTGTGGAGTGCCAACTCGGTGCGCGCGGCCTTCTTTACCAACTGCCCACCCGCCTTGTTGGCCACATTTGAACCCATGCCCGTCTGCCCAGCAGATTGCGCTGAGCCGTGTCCGCTGAGCGGCGAGTGGCGAAACATCTCTCAAGACGACCTCGAGTGGCGGGTCTTTTCCGGCCCAGGGCTCACCTTCCCCACGGCAGGCCCGGCAGCAGCGGCTGAAGGGGAACACTACCTGTACTTCCGAAACGCCTGCGCTCCCTCAGGTACCGCTGGAAAGACCGCCCTCCTTCGCTCGCGTTGTTTGCAAGTAGACGCGCCGTCAACACAGCCCTGCCACTTTTCCCTCGACCTATACATGAATACGACCTCCGGGCAGATGGGCGCCTTGGCACTCCAAGCCTCTACCGACGGCGGGCAGACGTGGAAAACCCTCGCCGAATGGAGCGGCAACCGTGGCAAGCGCTGGCGCCGCGAATACGTCGACCTGAGCGAGTGCGACGGACAAGTAGTGGCTTTTCAGCTCGTCGCCTCCAGCGCATTAGGCGCCTTTGGCGACATCGCGGTAGACAATATTGCTTTCTATGGGACCAAAGTCGCCAACGTGCCCGAATACGTCTTTTATCGGGATGCCGATGGCGACGGCTTCGGCGACGATGCCGTGCGCGTAGTGTCGTGCTACCCGTTTTCCCCGCCAGGCTTTGTATCTCAGGGTGGAGACTGCGACGACACCGCTGCTTACATCTATCCAGGCGCGCCGGAAATCCTGTGCAACCAGATGGACGAAAACTGCAACGGGATGGCCGACGACGGCGCCATCACGCCGCCCACAGCACCGCCCTCTCCGTCTATCTGTGCCGGCCAAGCAGTAGTGCTTACTGCCCCCGGGACGCCGCTGGGTACCTTCTATTGGTACAACCAATCCACAGGCGGCACTCCCATCGCCGCAGGGCCCTCGCTCTCTTTACCGCTGCTGGAGAACACGCGCACCGTCTTTTTGGCCGATTCTATGACGGGGCCCCAAGCCGGCTGCTCCAGCCCTCGTGTTCCGGCAACAGTAACGGTGCATCCCAACCCGGCGCTCCAGCCGCTCCAAGGGCCGACGCTTTGTCTGGGCACCTCCTTTGACCTGAGTCAGATCATCCCTACCGATACCGCCAACACCGGCGGTGTGCTGACCTACCACGCAGCGGCACCGCCTACGGCGGCCAACCAGCTGTCGACCACCGTCGTAAAGCCCAGCTTCACGGCGCTCTATTACGTCAAGAGCACCACTGCCTTCGGCTGCAGCGATTTCGAGCCAATAACGGTGACGGTTATTCCCAGCCCAGAGGTATCTATCCTTCCGGGCGACTCCGTGGCGGTGTGCCGGACAAGAACGGTACAACTACAGGCTGTGGAAGCAGGGGTAGGAAAGCCGCCTATTGCCTACTCCTGGAGCAATGGGCTCACGCTTCCCTCTATACCCGTCTCTGTAGGCAACACCCCCGGCGCCGTCCAGACTTATACGGTGACTGCCACCGACGCTAACGGCTGCACAGCGACCGACTCTGTGCGCGTGCATACGCTGAACAACGTCACCCAGACGGCCATCACCTTGGTGCAGAACGTCAGCACGTGCGGCGGCAGCGACGGCCACATCGAGCTCACGCCGCTTAACGGCACGCCGCCCTATACCTTCAAGTGGGCGGGAGGCATGCTGAGCGGCGTCACAGGTACAGGCGCCCTTACAGGGCTGACGCAGGGCAGCTATCGCGTTACCATCACCGACGCCTCTGGCGGTGGCTGTTCGATGGTGATGCCGCAGATAGTTATCAACGCGCCGGGACTGGAGGTAGCGTTAGAGGCCGTGGAGCACCCCCAATGCCCAGGGATCAATACGGGCGCCATCCGCCTGCAGGTGAATGGCGTAAACCCCAATGTGGTGTGGAGCAACCAGCAGACAGGTCTACACATCTCGGGCTTGGCACCAGGGGCGTACAGCGCCACCGTCACGGACGGCAACTGCACCCAAGTATTGAGCAATATAGAGATCACGGCTCCTCCACCTATCCAGATCGAGCTCAATCGGCTCGAGCACGTCAGCTGCGCCGGCCAAAGCGATGGCGAAGTCGCGCTGTTTGTGATCGGCGCCACCCCGCCGTATCGCTACGCATGGTCGAACGGCGACACAACGGCAGCATTACAAGGGCTGCCACCTGGCGCCTACACCTGCTCGATAACGGATGCCAACGGGTGCTCCTTTACATCGGACACATATGTCGTCAACGAACCGCCCCCCTTAGCCTTGCTATTGGACTCCCTGCGCAACGTGCGCTGTTTTGGTGAAAAAAACGGCTACTTATCCGTGCGCGCATTGGGCGGCACGCCGCCATACCGATTCCAATGGGAGCACGGCGCCACTGCGCCTACGCTCGACAATTTGGCGGCAGGCGTATATGCGCTTACCGTATCGGATGCCAACGGCTGCTCGACCAGCTGGATAGGGGTTATCTCGCAGCCCAGCGCCCTGCAAGTGGAGGCGGTGCAGCTGGTGCCTCCTACCTGCGTCGGAGCGCAAAACGGCAGCATTGCGCTAAGCTTGGCCGGTGGACAGGCGCCCTTCAGCTTTGTATGGAGTAACGGCGGCACCACATCGTCTATCCAGGGCCTGGAAGTGGGCCAATACATGGCGACCATTGCAGATGCGCGCGGCTGCCAACTCGTCAGCCCCCCTTACGTCCTGCAGGCTCCCCAATTGCTCTCGGTCGAGGTGGATAGCCTGCGTCACGTGGGTTGCAAGGGCGGTCAGACCGGCTATCTGTCAGTGGAGATAAAAGGGGCCGTAGCGCCGGTGGCGATCCATTGGAACAACCAACCGGGTACGGCCGTATTGGAAAATGTCCCCGCCGGTCAATACCAGCTGTTGGCTGTCGACAGCCGCTCCTGTCGGATAACGTCGACCTATTTCATCAACGAGCCGGAGCTGGCCTTGGCGTTGGGAGTAAACAGTGTCCAGCCGGTGCTGTGTGCGGGCGAGCCGACAGGGCGCATCTCGGTGCGCGCCAGCGGAGGCACGCCGCCCTACCAATACGCATGGAGCCACGGCGCCACCGGTGCCGTCCAGTCTGCCTTGCTAGCGGGCACCTATTCGGTCACAGTGACCGACGCCCAGGGATGCACGCAAAAGCGCGACAGCATTGTAGTAAGCGAACCCCCTGCCCTAATAGCCACAGCAAACATCACTCCCGTCCCGTGTTTTGGCCCTCAAACGGGAAGCATCGCGCTGAGTGTCGGGGGCGGCACGCCGCCGTATCGCTACCTGTGGGAAAACGGAGACACCGCGTCGCAACGCCTCTACTTGCCGGCCGGCAGTTACTCTGCCACAGTGCTTGACCAGAACGGGTGTGCCCAGGTGCTTCGGAGTTTGGCGGTGGTGCGGCGGGCCGATGAGTTTTCCGTAGCCCTCCTCGCCGCACAGCCGGTCTCGTGCAATAGGGCGGGCGATGGCTGGGCGGTGGCCGAAGTCAACAACGGCACGCCCCCTTACCAGTTTGCCTGGTCTGCACCCGTAGGCGTGCATGCGAACGTCTCGGTGACGAGAGACACCGCCTACGGCCTTTCCGGCGGCACTTATCGCGTCACCGTCACCGATGCCGAGGGTTGCTTTGCCGCCTCCGAAGCCTTTCTCATCGAAGAGGCACCGCCGCTGCGCATCAGCATCCAGCAGATTGAACACGTCGCCTGCAAGGGCGATGCCACGGGGTTGATCGCGGTACAAAGCGGCGGAGGTGTGCCCCCCTATCGGTTCCTCTGGAGCAACGGCAGCACCGACAATCCGGCGCGGGATTTACCCGCCGGCACTTATCGGGTGACGATGACCGACCTGCGCGGTTGTACCCAAGTGTCGATCCCAGCCGTAGTGGTCGAGCCCGCGCAGCCGCTTAGTGCCGTGGTAGATACCATCTTGCCCGACCGGTGCGGCCTAAATCAGGGCGGCATCGCCATCCGCGCCGTAGGCGGACAAGGGCCATATACCTATCTGTGGAGCAGCGGCCACAACAAGCCCTCCCTCCAAAATCTCGCCCCGGGCAGCTATCAAGTGACCATTACCGACCATCTCGGCTGCACGTGGGTGTCGCCGCTGTACGAGGTGGTTCGCTCAGCACCTCCTTTAGAGATACCTTCTGCCGACATAGTCGATGTCGCCTGTCGAGGCGACAGCACGGGCGCTATAGCGCCATTGGTAGTGGGCGGTATGCCGCCTTACCAGTACGCTTGGAGCAATGGCGCTACGGCAGCGAATCTAACCGGCCTTCCCGCCGGCACGTATACGCTGACGGTGGTCGATGCGGCGGGCTGCTTCCGCTCTTGGATGTTTCCGGTAGTGCAGCCGGCCTCGGTACTTGTCCTGACGTGGACGACCGACTCTTCCGCTGCCGGGTGGCGCATCGAGGTCACGCCCTTGGGCGGCGTTCCGCCCTACGACATCCGCTGGGACAGCGCTGCTGGCGGCCACACGGGGCCTTCCACGCCGCCCTTGCCTGCCGGCACCTATCGCGTCACCGTATCGGACGCCAACAACTGCGTGCGCATTGCCGCTATCTCGGTGGGCACCGTGCACACTCAGCAGCCGACCTCTACAGTGGAGCACTTGTCTTTAGTGCCCAACCCGTCGGCTCACCAAAGCCGCCTGTACCTGACCTTGTCCAAACCGGCCACCGCAGTGGTGTGGGTGCTTTCGCCTACCGGCCAACGCATCGCCGAATACCACGAAACCCTCCGCACCGACACCCACCAGTGGCGCTTGGACGCAGCGGCCCTGCCTCCAGGGCTCTACTCAGTGGTCGTTATCCTGGAAGACGGCACCTCTCACGCCTTGCAATGGCTCGTTGTGAAACCCTAATCCGCAAGCAATGAAGGCAATTTTAGGCGACCGCACCTACTTTCCCGGCATCGGCCCCATCCGCTACGAGGGGCCGGAGACAGACAACCCGCTGGCGTTTCGCTACTACGACGAAAACCGCGTGGTCGCGGGCAAGCCCCTGCGCGAGCACTTCCGCTTCGCCATGGCCTATTGGCACACGATGGGCGGCACTGGGGCCGACCCGTTTGGCGCGCCGACGAAACAGTGGCCTTGGCTGCAAGCCGCCGACCCGCTGCAGCGCGCCCGCGACAAGATGGACGCCGCCTTCGAGTTTGCTAGTAAGCTGGGCCTGCCCTTCTTCTGCTTTCACGACTTCGACTTGGTGGAGGAGGCGCCCACCTTAGCCGAGAGCGAGCGGCGCCTGGAAAAGATTGCCGAATACGCCAAAGCCAAAATAGCGGCCTCCGGCGTGCGCGTACTGTGGGGCACCGCTAACCTGTTCAGCCATCCGCACTACATGAACGGTGCTGCTACAAATCCGGACTTCGCCGTGGTGGCGCGCGCCGGCGCCCAAGTGAAGATCGCCATCGACCTGACCATCGCCTTAGGCGGAGCGGGCTACGTGTTCTGGGGCGGCCGCGAGGGCTATCTGTCGCTGCTCAACACCGACATGAAGCGCGAGCGCGAACACCTGGCTCGCTTCCTCAGCGCTGCCCGCGACTACGCCCGCGCCCAAGGCTTCTCGGGCGTGCTCCTCATCGAGCCCAAACCCGCCGAACCCTCCAAGCACCAGTACGACTTCGACGCCGCCACCACCATCGGGTTCCTGCGCGAGTTTGGCTTGGAGCGCGACTTCCGGCTCAACATCGAGGCCAACCACGCCACCTTAGCCCAACACACCTTCGCCCACGAACTACAAGTGGCCGCCGACGCCGGCATGCTCGGCAGCATCGACGCCAACCGCGGCGACTACCAAAACGGCTGGGATACCGACCAATTCCCCCTATTTGGACCCGAACTCATCGACGCCATGCTCGTCCTCCTACAAGCCGGCGGCCTCCAACGCGGCGGCATCAACTTCGACGCCAAGACGCGGCGCAACTCCACCGACCCAGCAGACCTCTTCTACGCCCACATCGGCGCCATGGACGCCTTCGCCCGCGCCCTGCTGGCCGCCCAAGCCGTCTTAGAGCGCACTCCCTTCCTGCACCTGCGCCGCCAACGCTACGCCTCCTTCGACAGCGGCGACGGCCTGCGCTTCGCTCAAGGCGAACTCGGTCTGACCGACCTCTACGCCATCGCCCACCGCAACGGCGAACCGCCCCTGCACAGCGGACAACAAGAGCTGTTTGAAAACTGGGTTTATCGGTTTGGGTAAATTAGAGTTGTTCTGAAATCGGTTTTGTTGTCCGAGTTTCCTTCCGCTCGGAACTTCCCTTTTCCCATTTGACAGTGGCGAACATCGGTGGTTTTTCTTAGCAGGTGGCTTGCGTACGGCTCCTTATTTTGCTGAGGTGCGGCCCCGGATGCGTGCCGCTATTCCGAGTGGCCGTCGGGAGTTTTGTGCGGCTTACGGCGCCGAGGTGTCTCCTCTGCTCTCCGCGGAGCGGCGCTCTTTGAAGTCGATCTTGACGGAGAAGATGTGGGAGTAGAGCACCTGCGAGAGGTTTCCGATGTCGGTGAGGGCGTAGTCGAGTTGGAGGCGTCCTAAGCGGAGGCCGATGCCGAAGTTGGGCTGTAGGGAGAGGCGCTCGCGGTTAGGGTTGAAGTCGTCTTTGACATATTGGAAGTTGCCGGCGCCGAGGCGGAGTTGGAGCACCCGGTCGTATTCGACTTCGACGCCGATGCGCGGGTCAGCGCTAACGAGGTTGGAGCGCAGGAGGGTGTTTCGGCGACCGTCGGTGGTGACGCCGAGGTCGAGGGCGGGCAGACAGGTGACCTGGGGCCCGAAGCGGAAGCGGTGGGCGGCGCCGAGGATGAAGCTGGGCCGCGTGATTTCGGTGCCGCCGCTGGGCAGTTCGTTTCCGGTTTGGAGGAAGACCTGTTTTTCGCGCTCCGACAGGTTGAACGACCAGGCGTTGAAGGTGGTCGTCAAATCGCGCCCCATGAGGCCGAGCATCCAATTGCCCTTTCGGTATTGGATGCCGACGTCGGCGCCGAAGCCCCAGGAGCCGCCAAAGGCGCCGATGATGCGGCGGATGACCTTGACGGTGCCGCCGACCGCAAGGGCGGGGTTGCCCAGCTGGCGCGCATAGCTGCCCATCAGGGCGTAGTCAGCCGCCGAAAAGGCGGAGACGTTGTCGTAGTTGACTGAACCGTCGGGATTGACCAAGTTGATGGTGTAGGGGATGTTGTCGATGCCCAGCCGGATGAGGGAGAGGGCCAAGAAGGCGCGGCGCTCGCGCTCGAGCGACTTAGCAAAGCCGATGTAGTCGTATTGAGCAACGCCGGCAAACCACTCGGCATGCATGGCGGCGGCTTGCAGCGGCGCTTCGATATGTGCTAAGCCGGCCGGGTTCCAATAAGCTGCTGTTGCGTCGCCGACGAGGGCGGTCTGCGCTGCCGCCATGCCGTGCGCCCGCGCGCCAACGCCAATGGCCAAAAACTCGTTACTGTATTTTTGCGCCGAAAGCGCCAAGATCGTCTTGCCTGTGACGAGCAGTAGTCCAAAAAACCTAAAGGGAGATCGCATGGTATCGCTTACTTTCGCCGGCGTTTCGAGTGGGCCTATGGTGATGCGCTCGAGAAGGTCTCGGGTTGCTTGCTTTGGGCAAAAATACCGGCGTTTTACACAAATAGCACCGCTCTCGTATGTTGCGCCTGTCCGCCTTCTTCTTTTTCGTTAGTTTTGCCTTAGTTGCTGCCGCTGTCTATTCGCAAGACTCGCTCCACATGACGCGCTTAGCGCAATGGCACGACGAGACGCTGCCGATTGCCTCTCCGGGCAACCTCAACGTGCGCTACAGCGCTTGCTGGGGGTTGGCTGTCAACGGCCGCGAATACGCCATCTTGGGCGGAGCGCGCCACGTGCTGGTGTTCGACGTGACCTTCCCCACTGAACCCCAGCTGGTGGGCAAGTTTGAAGGGGAGACCAACACGGTATGGCGCGAGTTCAAATCGTACCGAAATCGCGTCTACGCCGTTTCCGACGCCACCTCGGAGGGGCTCATGATTTTAGACTTTTCCCGAGCGCCGGATACGATCGCGCGTACGTATTTCAGCAACGAGCTCTTCCGCCGCGCGCATACCATCACCTTGGACACGGTCTCCGGGCGCATCTACCTCAACGGCTCCGACATTGCCTTACAGGGGTTGGCCATCCTCGACGTCCGCCAAAATCCCGATACGCCGGTGTTGTTGGGGGCCTATGCCTTGCCCGGGGGATACATCCACGACTCCTACGTACGCAACGACACGGTGTACGCTTCCTGCGGCTTCAACGGCTACTTCATCTACGACTGCCGAGCGGGCACGGAGCCGCCTAAGGTAATCGCTAGCTTGCCGCCTACGGGCGGCTATCACCACAACAGCTGGCTTTCTGTGGATGGCCGCTACGCCTACCTGACCGAAGAGATACCTTCTGGGCGCCCTGTGTTGGTGGTCGATTTGGCAGGCATGGCCGACAACGACCTGATAGTGCGCGCTTCCTTCCTCGATCCGCTGCTGCCGGGCAATTTTAATGCCATTCCGCACAATGTTTACATTAAAGACCACCTGCTGTTTAACTCGCAATACGAGGACGGGCTGTTGGTGTACGACATTAGCCGGCTCACCGAGCCCCGGCTCATCGCGTACTACGACACCCACCCGCAAAACACGACGTACAACACGTACTACGGCTGCTGGGGCAACTACCCGTGGTTGCCCTCGGGCACCATCATCGCCGGCGACATGCAAAACGGCCTGCAGCTGTTGCGCCTGGATACGAGTCTGACCACTCGGGCCAAAAGCTCCCTAGTCGCCCTGCGGATAAGTCCCCATCCCGCTTCTGAATACGCAGTGGTGCATTGTTTGGGCGGCACCTCGTTAAAGCGCGTCCTCCTGTGGAGCCCTTCCGGCCAATTACTCCTCGAACAGGAGTGGCCCGAAGGCAGCGACCAGCTTCGGATCCGTACCCATCACCTGCCCAGCGGGGTGTATTTGCTGGAATGCAGGGACGCGCAGGGACAAGTGCACACGCGGCGCATGGCGGTCATGCGGCGGTAAGAAGCGGCTAGAGCACCCCGAGGTGTTGATGTTTAGTCGCTCTGAGGCTGGATGGGAGGCGCGGCGTTACCGATGTCGGGCCTCTTCGAGGCCGGAATAGGGTAGGAGGATATGCGGCGTTTTTGGGTGTTTGGCCGGGATAATTACCAGGTATGGCTTCGAAGAAGCCTAAGATTTGTAGCTCGCCAGCATTTCCTCCTGGTGCTGGCTTTGGAGAAGCCTAACATTTTCCTCGCTAACATCTCTTTGTTGGAACGTTTTTCCGCTCATCCTCGTAAAATAACACGAGCCATCCCGAAAATGCGGGATGGCTCAGGGCGGGGGGTGTTTTCGCCGGAGGCGATTAAAACCACTTGGAGGAGCGGTCTTAGCGACGGCGGCGGGATTTATCTTCCGCTTTCTTCACGCCTAAGTCTTCCCACACCTTCCAGTCGCGCACGCCCTTGCGTTCGCGTTCGCGCTTGGCGAAGATATAACGCACAGAGATGGCCGAGCCGTTCCAGTCGAAGCCGCCACCGTTAAGGTGGAACTCGGGTTTCCAGTCGATCGACACGTTGATGCGCCCTAAAGAGAGCTCTGCTCCGGCAATGAAAGAGGGGCCATAGAGGTTTTCGGCATAGAGGGCTTCCGAGCGCAGCGGTTCGTTTTGCCAGTAGTAGTGTGCGCCCAAGCCGTAGTATAGGTTGATCCCTCGAAACAGGATGCGGTGGTGTTTTTCGGCTAACAGCGTTACGCCCAAGTCGCGCGAGCCGATAGAGGTGTGCAACAGTCCCTCGGCTGCCCAACCGCCGGAGATGTACTGCTTCAACGTCAGGTTCAGGCCGTTATCTATGCGGATGCCGCCAGCCGTTTTATACGATTGCCCGTGCGCGGGAAATTTTCCAAGGGCTATAGTTAAGGCGATAAGGGAAAGAACACAGAGATGCTTCATAACAGCAGATGTTTTGCCGCTTAATGCAGGCCTTGTGAAAAAGGTAACCTCTTCGGGTCGAGCAGCGAGCAAAACGCGGCAACTTTACGGGCCTACTACCCCGATAGGGTATTGCATGGTGACGCAGTGGAGCGAGCCGTGCTGTTCGATAAGGGGACGGCAGTCGATGGGCACGATGTCGCGGTCGGGAAAAAGGGTCTGGAAGAGGGCTATCGCCAGCGCGTCTTGGGGCACCCGATAGGTGGGCACGAGTACGGCGCCGTTGATTATCAAAAAGTTGGCGTAGGTGGCGGGTAGGCGATGCCCGTCGGCGGCATAGCAGGCATCGGGCCAGGGCAGGCGGACGAGGCGGTAGGGCTGGCCTTCGAGGGTAGTCCATTGCTGCAGTTGTCGCTCCATGTCGGCGAGCGGCGTGAAGTGTTCGTCTAAGGGGTCGGGGCAGTACACGTAAGCGATGGTGTTGGGCGAGCAGAAGCGGGCCAAAGTGTCGACGTGGGCGTCGGTATCGTCGCCGGCCAGATAGCCGCTGTCGAGCCAGAGGACGCGCTGTAGGCCAAAGAGGTCGCACAGCTGCGCTTCGAGTTGGGCGCGGCTCAGGTGCGGATGGCGGTTGGGTGACAGGAGGCATGCCGAGGTGGTAAGCAGGGTGCCCCTTCCATCGCTGTCGATGGCGCCGCCTTCGAGCAACAGCCCAGCGTAGCGGTGTTCGGCCCGGAGAAGGCCGCCTTCCCACAGCCGCCGCGTGATGCGGTTGTCCAGATGGGCGGGAAACTTGAGCCCCCAGCCCGAGAAGAAGAAGTCGAGCACTACAGGGCGGTCGTTTTCCAAGATGGTGATGCCGCCGTGGTCGCGCGCCCAGGTGTCGTTGGAAGGGATTTCGGCCAGGAAGAGTCGCTCCGAGGGGATGCCCTCCAGCCAAGGGTGCACGGCCTCGGCGTTGTCGCACACGACGAGTAGGTTTTGGTAGCGCGCCACAGCAGCCGCAATGGCGGCAAAGCAGGGCAATACCTCAGGGAGCAGCTCGGCCCAGTCGGAGCGGGCGTGGGGAAAGGTGAGCTGGACGGCGCTTTGCGGTTCCCATTCTGCCGGCAAGCGCCGGCGGAGGGCAGCTTCATTAGTAGGCATACGGCAAAGGTAAGGCACCCGGCAAAGCCTCGCCGACAGCCATCGGGATGGGCGAGGCTTTGCCAACGGTACACCCTTAGCGCAGGAACAGCAATTCGCGGTACTTCACTAATGGCCAATACTGGTCATCTACAATGCCCTCTAGGGCATCGGCGGCTTCGCGGATGCGCTCCATCTCGGGCTTCACTTCGTAGCAGAAAATGCGGGCTTCGGCGAACAAGTCCTCCGCCTCGTGTGCCCGACTTTGGGCCGCTTGCAGCGCCTTGAGCGCGTCGCGGATGGTATGGAGGTGGTGGGCAATCTGCTGGAGCGTCTCGCGCTGGAGCAGCGCCGAGTCTTCCAAACCGGCCTGTTTGACGGCAGTGAAGTTTTGGGCCAGCTCGGTCTGGTAGCGCACGACGGCCGGCACCACCAAGGTCTGCACTATTTCGGTCAGCGTTTTGGCTTCGATGTCGAGTTTGGTGCAGTAGGCGTGGAGCTGCACCTTGAGTAGCGCTTCGAGTTCTTTCTTAGACAGCACGTTGGAGCGCGTGTAGAAGGCCTCTGCCTCGGGCGATGCCAGCACCGCCAGCGCTTCTGGCGTATTGGCGTGGTTCGACAGGCCGCGGCGCGCCGCCTCTTGCTTCCACTCCTCCGAGTAGTTGTTGCCCTCGAAGAGAATGGGCTTCATCTTGCGGATGTACTTTTTGAGGACCATCAGGATGGCTTCATCCTTTTCGGTACCTTTCGCCATAAGTCGGTCGACATCGTGCTTGAAGTCGAGCAATTGCAGCCCGACCATGGTGTTCATGACCGTCATAGGGCCGGCGCAGTTTTGGGAGGAGCCTACGGCGCGGATTTCGAACTTGTTGCCCGTAAAAGCGAAGGGAGAGGTGCGGTTGCGGTCGGTATTGTCCAGTTCGAGGTTAGGCAGCTTGCTGATGAGGTCAATGGCGCGCTTTACAGCGGCATCGTCGGTCTTTTTGCCGTCAGCGATCCGGTTGAGCAGGCGCGTCATGGCTTCGCCGATGAAGACAGAGATGATGGCGGGCGGCGCTTCGTTGGCGCCCAAGCGGTGGTCGTTGCCGGCATGAGCAATGGAGGCTCGCAGCAGGTCGGCGTAGCGGTACACCGCCATGATGGTGTTGACGAAGAAAGTCAAAAAGCGCAGATTTCGGCTGGGTGAGTCGCCGGGCGACAGCAAGTTGACGCCGGTATTAGTCGTTAGGCTCCAGTTGTTGTGCTTACCCGAGCCGTTGATGCCGGCAAAGGGCTTTTCGTGGAGCAACACGCGCAGTTTGTGGCGTTGGGCGACGCGCTCCATGACGTCCATGAGCAGCTGGTTGTGGTCAACGGCGACGTTGATCTCTTCGAAGACCGGCGCCACCTCATACTGACTGGGCGCCACCTCGTTGTGGCGGGTGCGCACCGGGATGCCCAAGCGATGGCATTCGGTTTCCAAGTCGCGCATGAACAGGTAGACGCGTTCGGGAATAGAGCCGAAATAGTGGTCTTCCAATTGTTGGTGTTTAGTGGCAGGGCGCCCCAACAGCGTGCGCCCGGTCATGACCAAGTCGGGACGCGCATTAAAGAGGGCTTCGTCGATGAGGAAGTACTCCTGTTCCCAGCCCAGGGTGGCGGTCACCTTGGTAATCTGGGGGTTGAACAGCTGGCACACAGGCACGGCGGCTTTGTCTAAGAAGGCCTGAGAGCGCAGCAGGGGAAGCTTATAGTCCTGGGCCAAGCCGTCGTAGGTGACGAAAATGGTCGGGATGCAGAGCGTCTTGCCGCCGCCCACTTCCATGATGAAGGCGGGGCTAGAGGGGTCCCACACCGTGTAGCCGCGCGCTTCGAAGGTGCTGCGCATGCCGCCCGAAGGGAAAGAGGATCCGTCGGGCTCTTGCTGTACCAAGGCAGCGCCAGTAAACTCTTCGATGACGCGGCCATCATGGGTCATGGTGAAGAAAGAGTCGTGTTTCTCAGCCGTCTTGCCGGTCAATGGTTGGAACCAGTGGGCGAAGTGGGTGCAGCCCTTCGACTGGGCCCATTCTTTCATGCCGGCGGCTACTACGTCGGCTATCTCTCGACTCAACTTTTGGCCGCTTTGGATGGCTGCCTTAACGCTCAGGTAGGCGTTCTCCGGCAGGAAACGGCGCATGGCTTCGTCGTTGAAGACATTTTGCCCAAAATACGAGGCAATACTGGCGCTTTCAGCCTCCGAAAGGTCATCGGGCAGCAGATCTACGCGGTTTTCAATCGCCTGTAGGGCGCTAAAACGAGTGTGAGACATAATGGGAAGCGAATTGGGTGAGTGAAAAGATGCGTTACGAGGTTTTTAGCGAAATATGATCCAATTTTCATTTTTTTAGCGAAAAAACGCTCTTCAGGCATTTATAAACGGCCTTTTTAAGTAAAAAGCGTTTTCAAGGGCGAAGGTATAGCGTGTTTTTCAGCGAAAAATAGGTGTTTTAAAATTTTATTTTTTTCACATGCAAAAGGCCCTGATGGCGGTGCGTTTGCTTCCGGTTATTTCTCGAGGATGAGGGCTGCTGTCCAGGGTAGGGTTGACAGGCTGAAAATGACCGCTATCTTTGCCGCCGTTGGGAACAAAGAACCCGGCAGAGCACAAGCAATATGGGCGGACATCTCACCCCAGCGATGGTACTGGGCATTCTGCTACTCTATTTTGCCCTGTTGGCTGGGGTTGCCTTTCTCACGGGTCGCAATGTCGGCAATGAGGGTTTTTTCTTAGCCAATCGCCGGGTGCCGTGGTATGTCGTCGCTTATGCGATGATCGGCACGAGCATTAGCGGCGTGACGTTTATCTCGGTGCCGGGAGCGGTGGGCTTAGAAAGCGGAGTAAACCGCGGATTTGGGTACATGCAGGTAGTGTTGGGCTACTTGTTGGGCTATTTGTTCATTGCCACCGTCCTTATGCCGCTGTATTATCGGCTTCAGCTGACCTCCATCTACACGTATTTAGAGCACCGCCTAGGATATTGGTCGTATAAGACCGGTGCCGCCTTTTTCATCTTGTCGCGCACCTTGGGGTCGGCTACGCGCATGTTTTTAGCGGCAGTGGTGCTGCAGCGGTTTGTGTTCGAACCCTTAGGTGTGCCTTTTGTGCTCACGGTCGTCTTCATGTTGGCCCTCATCTACGGCTATACGTTCAAAGGAGGGCTGAAGACCATCATTTGGACGGATACCATCATGACCACCTTCTTTTTGGTGGCAGTAGGATGGACGGTGGTGACAGTAGGAGAGACCCTATCGCTGCGCCTGTTCGACATTTGGCCGGCGGTGCGCGACAGCCGCTATGGACAAATGTTTTTCTTCGACAACTTTGCGGGCGACCCTAACCATTTTGTCAAGCAGTTCATCAGCGGTGCGCTGATTGCCATCGTGATGACGGGCATGGATCAGGACCTGATGCAGAAAAACTTGGCCTGCAAAGACATCCGCGCGGCGCAAAAGAACATGTTTGTTTTTTGCATCTACTTAGTCATCATCAACTTAGCCTTTTTAACCTTGGGGGCGCTGCTGTACATGTACGCCACGACCGTAGGCATTGAGTTGCCGGAGCGCACCGACGAGCTGTATCCCAAAATCGCCTTCTACCACTTGGAGACAGCGGCGGGCGTCTTCTTCGTTCTGGGCTTGATTGCCAGCACATACGCCAGCTCGGACAGCGCTTTGACCGCCTTGACGACCTCTTTTTGTGTAGACTTTCTCCACTTTGAAAAGAAGCACCACCATCCCGACCCATATGCTTCGGAAGAGGAGCGGCGCGCGTATGCAGACCGGACGGCTGCTCAGCAGCGCCGCGCGCGCACGTTGGTGCACTTGGGCTTTTCGCTGGCCTTCGTCGTCATCATCTTGCTGTTGCGGGCGTTCAGCAGTGGGGCGGTCATCACGCTGATTTTCAAGATTGCCGGCTACACATATGGCCCGCTTCTGGGTTTGTATAGCTTTGGGCTGTTCACGCGGCGGCGACTGCGGCCGTTGGTGTTACGTTTGCCGTTTCCAAAAAGGCCTCCTCTGGAAATTCCCGCAGTGGTGCTCATCTGCGTGCTCGCCCCGCTCCTCACTTGGGGCGTCGAGGTGGGGTGTAAGTCGTGGTTCGACATCGGCTTTTTGACCATCCTGCTCAACGGCATCCTCACCTTTGGAGGGCTCTGGGCCATCTCGCAGCGGCCGCAAGAGGCCTCGGAGGAGTCGGCTGCCTCGCCTGCCGACTAATAAAGTGCCTGCTGACGCCTGCTCGTGCCCTAAAAAGTCTGCATCTTTACACCGGATTTACCGGCATAATTTAGCCATTCACAATGCGACCGAATATGATGAAAAAACAGTTGTTGAGCACGCTGACTGCCCTGAGCACCGCCTTGCTAGGGTGGGGGCAAAACATCCAGTTTGTCGAATACACGTTGCCCAATGGGCTACACGTCATCTTGCACGAAGACCACTCTACGCCCATCGTAGCGGTTTCGGTGATGTATCACGTGGGCTCTAAAAACGAGAGACCCGATCGAACGGGCTTCGCGCATTTTTTTGAACACTTGCTCTTTGAGGGTTCGGAAAACATCGCTCGAGGTGAATTTGACGATTACATCAGCCGAGCCGGTGGATATAACAACGCCAACACTTCGTACGACCGCACCTACTATTACGAAGTGTTACCCAGCAACCAGCTGGCCTTAGGGCTGTGGTTAGAAAGCGAGCGCATGTTGCACGCCAAGGTGGAGCAGGTGGGCATTGAAACCCAGCGGCAGGTCGTCAAGGAGGAGCGCCGCCAGCGCATCGACAATCAACCCTATGGGCGGCTATTGGAAGAGACCATGAAGCGCCTCTATTCCGTACATCCTTACCAACACTCGATTATCGGCTCCATGGAGCACTTAGACGCCGCGCAGGAGGAGGACTACGTGCAGTTTTACAAAGATTTCTATCGCCCCGACAACGCCATCCTCTCTATTGCCGGCGACATCGACATTGAACAGACGAAGCGCTTAGTCGAAATCTATTTCGCTGACATTCCGCGCGGCAAAGGAATCATCTACCGCCCCAACATAGAAGAGCCGCCCTTAGCGCGCGAAGTGCGCGACACCGTGTATGACAACGTGCAGTTGCCCGCCGTCGTGCTGGCCTACCGCATCCCTGCGCAAGGAACCCCCGACTATTACGCGGTGCAGATGCTCTCCACCTTGCTCAGCCAAGGAGAGAGCAGCCGCATGCAAAAGCGCATGGTGAACGAAGAGCAAAAGGCCCTGGCCGCCGGCTCTTTCCCCCTCGCTTTAGAAGACCCCGGCCCTAACATCATGTACGCCATCGCCAACATCGGCATCGACCCTGCCGACTTGGAGGCGTCGATGAACGCCATCATTGCCGATGTGCAGGAAAACCTCATCTCTGAGCGCGAATATCAGCGCGTGCTCAACCAAATCGAAAACGACTTTGTCACCTCAAACAATACCGTTGCCGGCATCGCGGAAAGCTTGGCTAACTACAAGATGTATTTCGGCGACGCCAATCTTATCAATACCGAGATCGAGCGTTACCGAAAGGTGACGCGCGAGGATATCCAGCGCGTGGCGCGCCAATACTTCAGTCCCAACAGCCGCGTCGTCCTTTATTGGCTGCCGCGCCGCGAGAAGCCGTAGCCTCTCTGAGGAGTGCGGGAAGTCGTCGGCCTCGTGCGGAGGGCCGACGACCTCTCGTACACGGCACTCTTAATTCTCTCTTCCGCGAAAGAGGGCATTTTGTCGGTAAGAAGGCCGCCTTCATCTGCGCATATAAAGGCAGATGACTCGGATTTTTGTTCCTTTGCCATCGACCACTCTCTGCTATCATGAAAGCACAGCGCCTTCTCGAGCAGCTGTACTGCTGGCTTACTCACCGGCCCGTATACCACGGCCTATTTTGGTGTGTGCTTTTGGCAGTGCTTTTTTGGAGCAGCTATACGCCTGGGGCCGACTGGTGGTTTATCCTCAGCAATGAGCTGATCAACCTCGTCTTTTTCGCCGTATTGGTTTATTTCAACCTGTATTACCTCATCCCTCGCTACTTAGCGCGGCATGCCTTTTGGTATTTAGGCTTAGTGTTGGTCGCCTGCGCGATAGTGACGCCCATCCGCGTGTTGGTGCTGTACTTGAAATTTTCCGCCTATCCGGATTGGCAGCGCACGCTGGTGTCGGCTCAGCTCAACCTGTATGCGGGCAGTGTGGTGGTGACGCTCCTATCGACGGTGCTGCGTGTGATTACCGATTGGTGGCGATATCAGCAGGAGAAACAAATCCTGCAAACCCAGACCATCCAATCCGAGCTGCGCTTTTTGAAAAGCCAGATAAACCCGCATTTCCTATTCAACACCTTGAATAACCTGTACGCGCTGACCCTCAAAAAGAGCGATAAGGCTCCCGAAATCGTGCTCAAGCTGTCCGAAATCATGCACTATATGCTCTACGAGTGCAACGAGCGGCAAGTGCCCTTAGAGCGCGAAGTACAGTACATCCAAAACTACCTTTCCTTGGAGCGTCTGCGCGAAGGAAAGGGCGCGGAAATTCAATTTATGGTAGAGGGCAACATCAGCGAACAGCAGATTGCTCCGCTCATCTTCGTGCCCTTTTTGGAGAACAGCTTTAAGCACGGGCTCAATCACCACGTGCGCGGGGGATACGTGCGCCTCCACCTGCGCGTGGAAGGCAAGCGGTTGACCTTTGTCATTGAAAACAGCAAGCCCGACACTCCGCCCCCTGCCTCGCAAAGCATTGGCGGTGGCATAGGACTGGTCAACGTGCGGCAGCGCCTCGACCTACTCTATCCGGGAAAATACACCTTGGACATCGAGGACACGCCGCTGCGCTACACCGTTCGGTTGTATTTGACCTTAGAATAGGTCGAACGCGTTAAAAATTTATTTTTGTTTGGCATCTCGCCGTTTTATGCGCACTTTTGCCAAAATAAAGCCGACGCGCGCGAAGCGCCACCTTTCTACCCCATACCACTTTTCGTTATGCTAAACGTACTGATTGTCGACGACGAACCCTTGGCGTTAGATGTATTGGAAACCTACATCAGCCAACTGCCCGAGCTCAAACTCGTCCAGCGGTGTTCGAATGCTTTGGAAGCCAACGAGGCCCTCAAAAAGCACGATATCGATTTGGTTTTCCTCGATATACAAATGCCGCAGTTGACGGGCATCGACTTCATCAAAACGCTCAGCCGGCCGCCTATGATCGTGTTCACGACGGCCTATGCCAACTATGCGCTGCAGGGCTTCGAGCTCAATGCCTTGGATTACTTGCTCAAACCCATCTCCTTCGAGCGCTTTTTAAAGGCGGTCAACAAGGCCATCGAGCAGGCAGAGCTCCAAGAGCGCGAAAGCGAGCTGATGAGCGGCTTCGACTCAGGCGAGTTTTTCTTCGTCAAGGCTGACAAAAAGCTCGTTAAAATCAACTTTGACGACGTCATCTATATCGAAGGGCTTAAGGACTACGTCATCATCAGTTTAGAGCAGGGGCGAATCATCACGCTGCAAACGATGAAGAGCCTGGAGGAGAAACTCCCTCCCGGGCGTTTTCGGCGCATTCACCGCTCCTATATCGTTTCCTTAGATAAGATCACGGCGGTAGACGGCAACATGGTAGAGGTGATGGAGCGCGGCAAGCCCAAGTTGCTGTCCATTGGCAAGAATTACCGCGACGAGTTGTTCGAGTTGATCGAAAAGAATCGACTTTGAGTGGATGGGGCGCGGAGGGACCGAGTGTCGGCGCATGCGTCTGAGCAATTGGGGCAACTACCCGCGGGCATGGGTCGAGGTGTGTCGTCCCACCTCTGTAGAGGCACTTCGCCAAGAGGTAGTGCGCAGCGACCGCCTGATCGCGCGAGGGAATGGGCGCTGTTACGGCGATGCGGCTTTAGGGCCCAAGGTGGTCAGCACTCTTGCCTTTCGTCGGGTACTCGATTGGGACGCGCAGCGCGGCGTGCTTTGGGTGGAGGCAGGTGCTCTGTTAGCCGACCTGATGGAACAGCTTGTGCCGCAGGGCTGGTTTTTTCACGTCACTCCAGGCACGCGCTATGTGACGGTAGGTGGGGCTATTGCCTGCGATGTGCATGGAAAAAACCATCCGCACAAGGGCTGTTTTTCGCGCTGGGTGCTCGATTTTGATCTGCTGCGCGCCGACGGGTCGGTCGTGCGCTGTTCGCGCGAGGAGCACGCCGACCTGTTTTGGCAGACGTGCGGCGGGATGGGCTGGACGGGTATCATCTTGTCGGCGCGCCTTCAGCTGATGCCGATAGCGTCGGTCTTTTTACAGCAGCGCACCCTCAAGGTCCCGGATTTGGAGCACCTGTTGGACGCCTTCGAAAGCCACTGCACGTGGTCGTATGCCGTGGCGTGGTTGGATGGGCTGGCGCAGGGTCGTCACTTAGGGCGCGGGGTGCTCTTGTTGGCAGAGCATCTGCAGGAGCTCTCGGATCGCCCATTGGCTTTTCCTCGGCGGCCTGTGCTCAACATACCGCTGTATGCGCCGCCTTTTCTGCTCAACCCGCTGCTGGCGCAAGCGTACAACCAGTACTACTACCGGTGCGCTGTGGTGGGTGAGCGGCGCGTCGATTTGGAGCAGTGTTTTTATCCCTTAGATCGCCTCCGCTATTGGAATCGCCTCTACGGGCGCCGAGGGCTGGTGCAGTACCAATTTTGTCTACCTCCGGCGCAATGCCTCGACGGTTTCCGCCGGGTGTTAGAGTGCGTGCAGCGAAGTGGGGAGCCCCCTTTTCTGTGCGTCGTCAAGCGGCATGGAGCGCGCCCGGCGGAGGCGGTCAACAGCTTTCCGGAACGCGGCTATTCGCTGGCAATGGATTTTGCCTGTACTCCTGGGGCCCTGCGGCTCGTGCGTCAGCTGGATGAGCTGGTCTGGCAGCGAGGGGGGAAGATATACTTAGCTAAGGACGCCTGTTCAGCTCCACACATGGGACGCTTGTCTCCGCACCTGTTTAAAGAGGATAAGTTTTGGTCACACCTGCGCGCGCGCATTCAAACGGCGCAGGTCGTTTAGCCATCAGCTGAGCCGTATTTCGTCCTCGTTGCGGAGGAAAAAACGGTACTCGGTGAGCGCGTAGTCGGAGTAGGGGATGATGTGTACCCATTTGTGGTACTTGAAAAACCAGCGCCATTGATAGTTCCACCAGCCTCGCTTGAGGAAGGCTTCGACAAAGGGGTGCACGCGAAGGTAGAGATCGTCTGCCGCGCGCGACTGCATGATGAACTCCAAGTTGCGCTCGATATCGTCGGTGATGAGGATAGTGGCATTGACTTTACCCGTTCCTCCGCAGGCGGGACACGTCTCGGCGGTATCCATCGCCACTTCTGGCCGCGCGCGTTCGCGCGTGATCTGCATGAGACCGAACTTGGATAGGGGCAGGATGGTATGTTGGGCGCGGTCGGCGCGCATGAAGTCTTCCATGGCTTTGGCCAGCTGTCGGCGGTGCTCCGTATTCTTCATATCGATGAAGTCGATCACGATAAGCCCTCCAATGTCGCGGAGCCGGATTTGGCGGGCGATTTCCTCGGCCGCTTCTAAGTTTGTCTTGAAGATGGTTTGCTCGACGTCTCGGGTAGTCATCTTATGCCCGCTGTTGACGTCGATGACGTGCATGGCTTCGGTGCGCTCGATGACGATGTAGGCGCCGCTGGGCAAGGTATACGTCTTGCCAAAAGAGGCTTTTATCTGGCGCGTCACCGAGAAGGCATCGAAGATGGGGCGCTTGCCGGTATAGAGCTGAAGGATGTCGACCTGTTCAGGGCTGATGCTCTGCAGATAGCGCTTGATCTCGTTGTACAGCTCGCTGTCGTTGACCACCACGCGGCTGAACGAGTCGGAGAGCATGTCGCGCAAAATGCTGGCGGGCTTGTCCATTTCGCTGAGCAGCTTGGCAGGCGGTGTCACCGTTTTCAGCTGTTGAAAGATCTGTTCCCAGCGCCCCATCAGCAGGTTGAGCTCCTCGTGCAGCTCTTGGACGCGCTTTCCCTCGGCAGCGGTGCGGATGATAATGCCGAAATTTTTGGGGCGGATGCTTTCAGCCAAAGTAAAAAGCCGCTTGCGCTCCTCGGGGTCGGCAATCTTTTTGGAGACGCTGACTGAGTTGGAGAAGGGCGTGATGACCATGTAGCGCCCAGGCAAGTTGATCTCACAGGAAAGGCGAGGCCCTTTGGTAGAAATGGGCTCCTTGAGTATTTGCACCAGAAGTGGCTGGCGTTTGTTGAGTACCTGGTCGATCTTTCCCGTCTTCACGATGTCTTCTTCAAACTTAAAGTTATCCAATCGGTGCGTGTTTAGGCTGCCGCTGATGACGCCGTGCGTCCATTTCTGGAGGGATCGGAGTTTGGGACCTAAGTCGGTATAGTGCAAAAAGGCATCTCTCCGATGGCCGATATCTATAAAGGCGGCATTGAGCCCGGGCATTTGTTTGCGCACTTTGCCGACGAAGATGTCGCCTAAGGAGAAGGTGGTGTTTGTCTTTTGATGGTGCAGTTCGACGAGCTTGCCGTTTTCCAGCAACGCCATTTCGACTCCCGTGGGTGCGGCGTTGATAACGAGTTCTTTTTCCACAATATTAAACTGGTTTTCAAAAGGCCTTGCAGAAGGACGCTGTCGGAAGAGGCCGTAAGCGGTTGGCGTCAACGCAAGCGCTTAGGAGGGAGGATACGCGTTTGGATACAGTAGAAGTGCGCACAGATGTTTCGTACAGCGCGAGGGTAAATGTCTTCATCGGCTGAGGGAGAGGTAGGGCGGCTGTACTTGGCAAACGCGAGCACTTTACAATTAGGGTCAGCCATGTGGGTAAGCAAAGAAATGCGTGTTGGGGCGATGGCCAAACCCGGATGCTTTTGGAGAAAGGCGAGAAGCTGTACTAAGAACAGTACAGCTTCTCATACCTCTGTAGGCACAGCGCGCTTAGAAGAATACTTAGGCCTCCTTAGAAGGAGAAGCTGGACTCCGACTTGAAGGGCATTAGCGGTTCTTCTTCTTGTGCCGGTTTTTGCGCAAGCGTTTTTTGCGTTTGTGAGTAGCGATTTTGTGACGTTTGCGTTTTCTTCCGCAAGGCATAGTGATGAGTTAAGGGTAATGAAACGTTAAACAATTTACACAATAGCTATCGACATCGAGGCGCCAGAGCGGCCGCTTTCTCCGACATACCGGCGCCCTCGTAAGCCTTCATGAGTAAGCAGGGAGTGTTTGGGTTTTGCGGCTCTAAAGCCAAAGCCTTTTCTAAGCGTTCTATGGCGCGCTCCCACTGCGCCGTTTTTAGCGCTAACCGCCCTAAGGCGTTATATACAGCAGCGCTTTGCGGGTATTGCTGTTCTAAGGTGCGAAGCATTTGTACGGCTTTCATCGGATTATCTGTGGGCGGGTTTTCTGCGTAGACGAGAGCCGCATTGACGCGGTGCTCTACGCAGTCGGGCGCTAAAGAGGTAGCGTTTTCGAAGGCACGGACGGCGCGCTGGGTGTAAAAGGAGCGCAGGCGGGTGTTGCTCTCTTCTTGAAGAGCCTGGTAGTATGTGGCGCCGGCCACCGCCCAGGCAGAGTCGCTCGGCGACGCTTCGGCCACCTGCTCCGCCACTAAGGCAGCGATGCCGCGATGGCCCTGAGCGTACCACCAACGCGACAGCTCCTTAAGCCGCTGGGCGCGCTCCGCTTCGTCGGCAGCGGCATTCACCGCTTGCTCGAGCACCAACAGCTCCGCGCGTTCTTCCGGCGTCAGCCGCTCCTTGGCCGCAGCGGTCAGCTGGTTAGGGCTGGCTTGTTCGCCGCGCAGGGCACGCGACTGCTCCGTAGCCGCCCACTCTGGCGGCGTCGTCTTTAAACCAAAATACAGCCCAGCAAACAGCGCGACAGCCACTCCTATCGCTGCATAATGTACACCTCGTATCTCCGCCGTTTCCGCCATGCCTCCTTACTCATTCGTCGTCTTGTTCGCTGTCTTTAGGCAGCGATGTCACTTTGCTCTTTACCTTTTCAACAAACTCTTTGGCAGGTTTAAACGCCGGAATGTAGTGCTCGGGAATTTCTATCGCCTGTCCCTTTTTGATGTGACGGCCTACTTTCTTAGCGCGCCGCTTAATGATGAAGCTGCCAAAGCCGCGCACGTAGACGTTTTCCCCCGACTCCAAGCTATTCTTAATTTCAGCAAAAAGCGCTTCTAACGTCACGACCACGTCCACCTTAGAGACTCCGGTCTTCTGCGAAATAGCGTTGACAAGGTCGGCCTTTCTCATGTCTTATTTTGTTGATTTTAAACGTGTTGCATAAGTACGTGTGTTTTTTAGAAAAGGGCGGGCAAAGTTCTAACAATTTTCTGCACTCCCCAAAAAAACACCGGTGTTTTTCCCACACCTTAAAAGGAATAAAATATGAGGCTATGGGGTAAACAAATAGATTAGGCTTTTTCAGCGGCAAACTTAATCACTAACCGAACATAGCAAGGCAATTGTTGGAAATACTTTTGAGAGAATTTTGTCGGGAGGATTTTTTTCTACCTTTGGCCCAGCCAAAAACCGAGAAGCACAGTGCCGTCTGACGTTGTATACCTCTTTTTTTATCCTTATGCTCTTATCCATGACGGGCTACGGCAGAGCCGTAGGCACCTACAAAGACAAAGTGATCGCGGTAGAAGTACGCGCCTACAACGCCAAGGTGACCGATGTGAAGCTGCGCTTCTTGGGCGATTACAAGGAGAAGGAACTGGATTTGCGGCGTCTCGTCTTGGAGCATGCCGAGCGGGGCAAAATCGACTTGCTCATTGAGGTGCAAAGCGCCGATGGCGCTGCTGCTGTTCAGCTGAACGAGACCCTTTTTCGCGGTTATTATCGAGAGGTCAAGCGCTTAGCAGAGGAGTTGGGCCTGTCTGCCGACGATATCTTGCCGGCTTTGCTGCGTATACCTAATATAGTGAACTCGTCCTCGGCGGAGGTAGACGAAGAGGAGTTCGAGGCGGTATGCCGCGTTGCACAGGAAGCGCTCGACCAATTGCGCTACTACCGACTGCAAGAAGGCAAGGCACTTGAGGCCGACCTAAGTATGCGCATCAGCAATATTCGCGCGCTTCTCCAGCAGTTGGAACCCTACGAACAGGCGCGCTTTGTGCGCATGCGCGAGCGCTTGCGCACCAACATGGAAGAGGTGTTCGGAAAGGAAAATCTCGACGAAAACCGCTTTGAACAAGAGATCCTGTACTATTTGGAGAAGATGGACCTCACCGAGGAAAAGGTGCGGCTCGAACAGCACTGCAGCTATTTCCTGGAGCAGATGAGCGACTCGAAACAATCGTCTGGGCGCTCGCTCAACTTCATCAGCCAGGAAATCGGGCGCGAGATCAACACCTTGGGCGCGAAGGCCTACGACGCCAATATTCAACGCCTCGTTGTGCAGATGAAAGACGAGCTGGAAAAGATCCGGGAGCAGCTGGCCAACGTCCTCTAACGCTCCTGCATGTCGGCGTAGTAGACCAGCTCCCAAGAGCCGTCGCTGCGCCGCATAAAGCGGCGTTCGAGCGCGTACTGGTTGGCCGCTGCATAGGAGATGAACTCTACCACGTAGCGGTCTTCGACGGCGAGCAGCCGCTGGCGGAACTCGCCTTGACCGAAGTCGACGGGTCTCTGAAACCGCCAACGCTCCTTTTCCCAGTAGGTGGCAACGGGGATGAGGTTGCCCTCGGCATCGGCCTTTGTGGTGTGGCCGGCCAAAGGCCAGCTGATGTGTTGGATCTGAAAGAGGCTGTCGGCGTGAAACTGGCGGTAAAAGGGCCAAAAGTCGGCCGGCACCTGAGCCGATGCAGAGGATGTCGGCGGAGCCGTCGCGGCGGGCTGCTGCTCGCCGCAGGAACACCCCCACAACAGGCCAAGCAACCACAAAAGGCGGATATAGTGGAGCATAGATATCAACCTAAATCGGCAAAGAAGCGGCGCACCTCGGTGGCATCCTTGGGTTTGATGCGGCCCGACAAGATGAGGCGAATCTCGCGGCGGCGGGCAGCGCTTTCGTACAGCGCCTGCTCTTCGCTCGACAGCGGCAGCACCGGAGGTACCTCGATGGGTTTTTGGCGCTCGTCGTCGAGGGCCACAAAAGTAAAATAGGCGTGGTTGCAGCGGCGCGGGTTTTGTCCCTTGATATCGCTGGTGAACACCTCTACGTATACTTCTACGGAGGTGTTGAAAGCGCGCGTCACAGCGGCCTCCAGCGTGACGACTTCACCTACCCGAATGGGTTTTTGAAACGATATGTGGTCAACAGCAGCAGTCACGACGTGTGCCTCACAGTGCCGCCCAGCGCAGATGGCCGCTACGATATCCATCCAGCGCATTAAATAGCCGCCCATGAGGTTGCCCATAGGATTGGCATCGTTGGGCATGACCATCTCCGTCATGACCGTGCGGCTTTCCGACACCTTCTTAGGTTGCAATGAGCGCTCTGCCATCTATCGAGAGGTTTGGGAAAAGACCTTATCTTCGGAAGGCAATGGCACCCATCGGCGCACAGCCCACGCGTAGCCGCCAAAAAGCGCCGCCGAATAGAGCAAATCGCCCAACACCGTGTTGCCGAAAAACGGCAAGGCCGCTACATAACAGGCTATTAGTCCATCTGCCGTGTGCGGATACATGCCGGAACCTACCCACACGCCGAAGTTAGTAATCGCGTAAAACACCGCCGACGCTGTTAGGCTGGACAGCACCACTCGACCCGCACCCACGCGGCGGTGGAGCAACAAGTAGCCGATCGCCGTCACTGCCGCAAAAGCAGCGTATACCCAAGTGGAGCCCCACCAAACAAAATTGTCGTAGAAAGCACTGTATACTACATTATTTATATATAGGTCGGTCGAGAAAAGAGCGACTAAGGGAACGGCCAGCGTCAACCATCGCCGCCCAAAGATTGCGGCACTAAACAGGCCAACTGCGCCTATGGGCGTAAAGTTGTGCGGATGAGGTAAGAGGCGCGTCAAGACGGCTAAACCTATGAGCACCAGCGCAATGCGATATTTCATAACATTATCGGTGAGTTTCTCAGCGGCAAAGATAGGCTTTCGAGGCGGCATGTCGGCAAAAAACGAGATGCCGTTTCTCCTATGGTCGGACGGCAGCGCTGTAGGCTGCGGCTCCTTTTAGGCGGCGAGTTGGATTTTTTTTCGATGGAATGCGCCGTTTGGTTTAATCTTGCCTTCTCTATATACCCTTATACAAATTAAAACGCTATGCGCATTCGACTTTTCTTTTTTGAGTGGCTTGTAGTGCTTTGTCTTTTTCCCAGGCTGCTCTGGGCTCAGTCCGACCGCTGGCAGCAGCGTGTCTCGTATGAGATGGATATCGATATGGACGTGAAAAAGCACCGCTATCGCGGCACACAACGACTGGTGTATACGAACAACAGTCCTGATACTCTTTATCGGGTTTTTTACCACCTGTATTTCAATGCCTTCCAGCCCGGCAGCATGATGGACATCCGCAATCGGTCGGTCGTCGACCCCGACCGACGGCTGGAGAAGATTGCGAAGTTGTCGGCCGAAGAGTACGGTTGGATAAACGTGCGGAAGCTATCGATGAACGGCAAGCCGGCGGCCTTTGAAACTGTCGAGACGATCTTGGAGGTCAACCTGCCTGAGCCTATCTTGCCCAAGAGTACTGCCGTCCTAGAGATGGAGTGGGACGCGCAAGTGCCCATTCAGATCCGGCGCTCTGGGCGCTCGAACAGGGAGGGCATCGATTATTCGATGACGCAGTGGTACCCAAAACTATGCGAGTACGATGAGCAGGGATGGCACGCCAATCCCTATATCGGGCGAGAGTTTTACGGCGTGTGGGGCGACTACGACGTCAAAATTCGCATCGACAAGCGCTATATCGTGGCGGCGGGCGGCTATTTGCAAAATCCTTTAGAGGTCGGATACGGCTATGAGCCCGACGGCGCTGAAGTGAAGCGTCCGGACGGAGACAAGCTGCTTTGGCATTTCAAAGCGCCCAACGTGCACGATTTTGCCTGGGCAGCCGATCGCGATTATACGCATGTGAAGATACGGGCAGATGACGGAACTCTGATGCGCTTCTTTTGGCAAAAGGGTCAGGGCTACGACCAAGCCTGGGAGGCCTTACCCGCTATTATGAACCGCGCGCGCACCATCATGAACGAGCGCTTCGGGCGCTACCCTTACGAGGAGTACAGCTTCATCCAGGGCGGCGATGGGGGTATGGAGTACCCTATGGCTACCCTTATCACCGGAAACCGCCCGCTCTCCAGCTTAGTGGGCGTCAGCATCCACGAGCAGCTGCACTCTTGGTACCAAATGATCTTAGCTACCAACGAAAGCCTGCACGCCTGGATGGACGAAGGCTTTACGGTGTATGCCTCTACCCTCGTGGAAGAGCAATTGGCCGCTGAAAACCTCTTGGGAGAGCGCAAACCTTCGCCCTTCCCCTTCGAGGATGTGTACGACTCTTACCGCATGTTGGTGCGCTCGGGCAACGAAGAACCGCTCACCACCCACGCCGACCACTTCCAGACCAACTTTGCCTACAACCTCGGCGCTTACTCTAAGGGATGCGTCTTTTTGCACCAGCTGGAGTATGTGATAGGCAAAGACAACTTAGCCCGAACCTTGCTGCGGTACTTCGACACCTGGAAATTTAGGCACCCCCGCCCCAACGATTTCATTCGCATTGCAGAAAAAGAGAGCGGCTTAGAGCTTGACTGGTATAAAGAGTATTTCGTTCATACGAGCCACTACGTCGACTATGCCATAGACTCGGTGTTTGAAGCGGGCCAGAAGAGCACTCGCGTTCTCATCGCGCGCAAGGGTGCCATGGCTATGCCCTTGGACATAGTTGTCACCTACGTCGATGGCGATAAGGAGTTGTTTTATGCTCCCTTAGAGAGCATGCGCGGTGCAAAGCCACCCGATGCTGCGATCAAGCGCACCGTATTGCCGCGCCACCGCTGGGTAGATCCGGCGTATAGCTTTGTCGTCCCGCATCCCATAAGGCGCATTAAAAGCATCGAGATCGACCCCACGCGGCGATTGGCCGATATAGAGACCAAAAACAACGTCTGGAAAAAGCCCTAAAATTCGGCGAAAGCATCACAAAACAACCAGAGGCGATACCTCCAGCAGAAGAGATATCGCCTCGCTCTTTTTTGCTTCGAACGGCGCATCAAGCACCTTCGCTCAGTTGGGAATGGAGATGCCGTTTTCGGCTAAGATCTGCCGCGCCCGCTCCAAGATTGTGGTGTCTTCCAAGTGAACGATGCCGCCGTTAGGGCCGGGTTCCAAGTGCCATTCAACGATGTCGCCATCCTTGTAGTTGTGCGCTCCGAAATAGTTGCGCACTGTCTGTTCCTCGATGTTCAACTCTTTGGCGATGCGTGCAATGCTGCCCGGCGGCAGCGCGTGCTTGATGCGGCGAAGCTCTTCAAATGTAATATTCATACCTGTCCTATTTTTGGTTAACAGATGGCAAATATTTTGTCTTTAGACAGTTTTTGCTATCGGCTTTGCGATACCACGCTGGAAGGTAGGGCATTTTCATCTATGTAAGCAAGATTTTTTGAAAAAAATAAAGACAAAAGTGGCATTGTAGCTGCGCTACCTTTGCAGCCTCGGTGAGCAAACCCTTGCATATTGTTTCCTTCGACATTCCCTGGCCGGCCAATTATGGTGGGGTCATTGCGGTGTTTTCGCTGTTGAAGGCATTACATCAGGTGGGTGCGCGCATCCACTTGCACTGTTTTCAGTACGGTGGGCGCACGCCTCAGCCCGAGCTATTGCGGTACTGCGAAGCGGTGTACTACTATCCGCGGTCGCGCGCCTTTTGGCATCAGTTGAGCCGAGAGCCGTTTATTGTGCGCACGCGCAAAAGCCCACTGCTGCTTCAGCGGCTGCTACAGGACGACTATCCCATCCTTTTTGAGGGGCTACATACGGCGGGTTGGATAAGCCACCCAGCGCTTTCGCAGCGCCGCAAAGTCGTGCGCATGCACAATATCGAGTGGCACTATTACGCCCATTTGGCGCGGTCGAGTGCCTCGCTGCTGCCGCGTGGCTTTTTTACCGTAGAGCGCTGGCGGCTTCGGCGTGCGGAGGCGCATTTGCTGTCCGCAGCCGACGCCATTGTCGCTCTCTCTCCGGCAGAACGCGCCTACTTTGAGCGCTATGCTGCGGCAACGTACTACGTGCCGGTACTCCATCCATACGAGCGGGTTAGCGGTGTGCCGGGCAGGGGGCAATACGCGCTCTTTCACGGCAAGCTAAGTGTCCCCGACAACGAGCGCGCCGCCCTGTGGCTGATCGAGGAGGTCTTCGACCGGGTGAACGTACCCTTAGTGGTGGCCGGCATGGCTCCTTCCAAGCGCTTGCAGCGAGCGGTGGCGCGTCGGCCGCACGTGACCCTGGTAGCCGACCCCGATGCCGCCCAGATGGATGCCTTGGTGCGAGAAGCGCACGTGCATGTGCTCCACTCTTTTCAGCCCACAGGCGTGAAGCTGAAGCTGTTCGCTGTATTGTTTAACGGGCGTCACTGCATTGCCAACGAGCACGCCTTGGCGGGTACTTCGCTGCATTCCCTATGCGCCCTAACCCATACCGCTGCCGACGTGCGACAGGCGGTCGTGGCGTTGATGGCTACGCCATGGACCGAGGCCGACCGCGCCCTGCGTGCTCGCGTGTTGGAAACGCACTACAGCAACACCGCCAATGCGCGGCGCTTGCTCGCCATCGCCCTCGGTGCCGATGAACCTTATGGCGTTCCAAAAGTTTAAGGGCTGTCTCATCTTTGCCCGCATATGTCGTCCATAGAAAATATCCTTCGGTACGGCCATCTGAGCCCCGAACACCGGCGTATTGCTGAAAAAGTATGCGAAGGGCAACGCCTCACGCCGCAAGAAGGGCTGTACCTGTATGAGTACGGCGAGCTGCCCTTCGTGGGAACGCTGGCCAACTACATCCGAGAGCGCAAACACGGCGACAACACCTATTTCAACCGCAACTTCCACATCGAGCCGACCAACCTGTGCGTCTACGACTGCAAGTTTTGCTCCTATTCGCGGCTCATCAAACAGCGCAGCGACCCCGACGCCTGGGCTTATACCTTGGAGGAAATGCTCGACATCGTGCGCCGATACGACGGCCAACCCGTCACAGAGGTCCACATCGTAGGCGGTGTCTTGCCGCAATACGACGTGCCGTTTTACCAGGAGCTGTTTCGGCGCATCAAAGCACACCGGCCTGAGCTGCACATTAAGGCGCTGACACCCGTCGAATACCACTACATCTTCAAAAAAGCCCGCCTTTCGTACGAGGAAGGGCTGCGCCTGATGAAAGAGGCCGGCTTAGACAGCTTGCCCGGCGGCGGCGCCGAAATCTTTCACCCCGAGATCCGCCAGCAAATTGCTGCCGACAAATGCACAGCTGAACAATGGCTGCGCATCCACGAAATCTGGCACCAGATGGGCGAGCGATCTAACGCCACCATGCTGTACGGCCACATCGAGCAGTACTGGCACCGCATCGACCACCTGGAACGGCTGCGACAGCTCCAAGATCGAACCGGCGGCTTCCAAACCTTTATCCCCCTGAAGTTTCGAAACCAACACAACCAAATGAGCCACGTGGCGGAAAGTACTGCCGTCGAAGACCTCCGAAACTACGCCATCTGCCGCATCTACTTGGACAACTTTGACCATATCAAAGCCTATTGGCCCATGATTGGACGCACCATAGCTCAAATGTCGCTCGCTTTTGGCGTAGACGACATCGACGGTACCATCGACGATACGACTAAAATCTACTCCATGGCAGGCGCGGAAGAGCAGCATCCGGCACTCACCACCCAGCAACTGGTGGAGCTGATCCGCCGCGTAGGGCGACGCCCTATCGAGCGCGATACACTCTACAACGTCTTGCACGACTACACCGACACCGTCTTCGAGGGGGACAGGACTTGGCGCGGCTATATCGAGCTGCCCGTGGTGAACGCTTGATTTCCTCATCGTCTATATCGACGTCTCTTTCCATATGCGCCTTTCTGTGGTCAGCTATCTGAACACCAAGCCGTTCATCTACGGACTGCTCCAAAGTCCACTATCCGACCAGATCGAGTTGAGCTTAGACATTCCCTCCGTATGTGCCCAGAAGTTGCTCAACGAGGAAGCGGACCTGGCGCTCACTCCTGTAGCCGTCATCCCAGATCTGCCCGAAGTGTATTTGGTCTCCGATTTTTGCATTGGAGCCACGGGAGCGGTTCGGACAGTGTGCATCTTTTCCGATAAGCCCCTCCAGCAGGTGCGCCGTCTGCTGCTGGATTTTCATTCGCGCACGTCGGTAGCGTTAGCCCCACTCCTCTGTCGCGAATACTGGGGTGTCGAACCCGAACTGGTGCCGGCTCAAGATGGCTATGAACAACACATTGGCGGGGATACCGCTGGACTAGTTATCGGCGACCGTGCCATTGGTATGGAGAAACGCTTTGCTTTCACCTACGACTTGGGCGCGGCCTGGACAGCGTGGACAGGGCTGCCCTTCGTCTTTGCCGCCTGGCTCAGCACCCGGCCTTTGCCAACGGAATTTGTCCAGCGTTTTAACGAAGCTTTAGCAGCCGGCATCGCGCAGATACCGAAACTCATCAAGATCCTGCCCACCATCCCTCACTTTGACTTGGAGGCGTACTTTCAGCAGAACATCAGCTATGCGCTGGACGAAAAAAAATGGTTAGGGCTGCAGCGCTTTTTGAGCACCCTGCCGAACGCCAAAAACGCGTTTGACCTACTTCCACCCACCTATTTCGCGCGCTCTGTGGCCCAATCATAGGGGCCGTGCAAACTAATAAGCCGGTGGGGTGTTTTTTAAGAGAAAAAGCTGTGGCTCTGGTCGATACTAGCCGGCTTCTGTCTTTGCTGATGATTTAGGTGAACAGCACTCAACCGACAATGATGAAAATGCCTTTAGTTCTCGGATTTCTCTTCAATACCCTATTGTGGTGCTCGCTCTCGCCTACTCCGAAACAACAGAAAAACGAGCGCTTTATGGAACAGTCTTCTCTGCATACGCAGGCGACTTCGCCCGATACTTCCTCGGAGGCTGCCGCTGTGGCGGTCTTAGGGGGCGGGTGTTTTTGGTGCTTAGAAGCCGTTTACCAAGAAATGCGCGGCGTGCTCCAAGTCGAAAGCGGGTATGCCGGCGGTCATGTGCCCAACCCCACCTATAAAGAGGTGTGCACCGGCACTACAGGGCATGCCGAAGTGGTGCGAATTACCTACGACCCCAAGGAGGTATCGTATGCCGACCTCTTGGAGGTATTTTTTACTATTCACGACCCCACGACCCTCAACCGACAGGGCAACGACGTCGGCCCGCAATACCGATCGGTGATCTTTTACAGCAATCCCGAGCAGGAGAAAATCGCTCAGGCTGCAAAAGCCGCAGCGGCTCAGCTGTGGCCCAAACCCATTGTGACCGAAATCGCCCCATTAGACCGCTTCTACAAAGCCGAAGACTACCACCAGAACTACTACCGAAACAATCCCGCTCAACCGTACTGCATCTATGTGGTTGGTCCGAAGGTCGAGAAGTTTCGCCAGAAGTTTCGCGACCGTCTCAAGAAGTAAACTTATTTTTGCCGAAGATATGCCGGCACTCTCATAAACAAGGGAAAACGATATGGGTAACGAAGCAAAAGCGGAATTGCTCCAGCGCATCGAAGAGGCCCTTAGCGCGGTGCGTCCGCACCTGAATGCCGATGGAGGCGACGTCGAGGTTGTCGATATTACCGACGACATGTGCGTGCACGTGCGCTGGACGGGCATGTGCGAAAGTTGTGCGATGTCCTCCATGACTTTGCGCGCCGGCATCGCCCAGGCCATCAAAGTCCGAATACCCGAAATTGCCGACGTGAGAGCCATCAATTGAACCGTCTGGCCTCAGCGCCTGCTTTTTTCCTTAGAGGCATGGGTGCTCTCCCTTGCGCTCTCGCCTTTTGTAGTGAGTATGCCGTTTTTTTGTAGTAGACAGAGGAGTGGGTTTGTTCGTTCTGTCGGTGGAGGGGGAAATTCCCCCGATGAGGCAACGCTTTCGAGGCGCGGATACGTCAACAGAGCCGACCTGCAAACGCACTGTGCATCTTTCTTACACTACTATTTGCTATGCGATTTCCTCTATTCCTCCTGCTGTTAGGAAGTGTCTCGATGGTGTCGGCTCAAAGTGTGGTGCGCATAGAGCGCGCCCTGTCGTGGGAACTGGAGCCCCGCCTTTTGAGTGAGGCAGATGGCCGCCCGCGAGAGCAATGGTATTTTGAGGGAGCCCACTACTCGAGCGCTGCCCCATCCCTGCCGATATTTGCCGAGCGGGTGGCGCTGCCTGGGAAGGTCTCGCTGACGGCGGAGCTCTCCTCGGTGCGCTACGAGCCCATTGTGCTGAAGGAGCATCCCGACTTGGCGCTATTGAGCGAAGAGATCAATGTCGAAACGTATGCGGTTCAGGAGGGCCTTCAGCACTACGGATGGATACAGTTCATCCCCCTGCGCAAGGTGGGGAATCGCTACGAGCGCGCAGTGGCGTTTACTCTGACGGTGCGCACCGCGGCGCTCCCAGCCCAACCGGCACAAGAGCGCGGCGGCCCTAATACTTTCAATTCGGTATTGAGCACCGGCGCCGTGTACAAATTTGGCGTGAGCCAGAGCGGTATTTATCGCTTGGATTTCAACTTTTTGCGCAATACGCTGGGAGTATCTAACTTAGAAAGTATCGATCCGCGCCGCATTCGCCTCTTTGGCAATGGCGGCGCTATGCTGCCTGAAAAGGTGAGCGATCCGCGTGCCGATGACCTTGTAGAAAACGCCATTTTTGTTGCTGGGGAAAGCGACGGTAGGTTTGATAACAGCGACTATGTCTTGTTCTACGCGCGGGGACCTCGCCCTTGGTCGCATCGGCCTGGCGCCAGCATATCGCCTTTGACCATTACGCCACACGTGTACGACAACTACGCCTATTACTTCCTGCAGATCGGCGATACGCCTGGCTTACGCTTGTCGGAACAGGCCAGTGTGCCGGCCTCGTACGTTACGGCGGAGTTTGACGACGTACAGCGGATCGAAGACGACCGAGTAAACCTGCTGCACCTGTCGCCTACAGCCCAAGGTTCGGGAAAGCGCTGGTTTGGCGACTACTTTTTTCAGACGCGCGAACGTGCGTATACCTTCAATTTCCCCAACGCTGTGGTCGGCGCTTCGGCCTCCGTAGTGGCGGTGTTGGTGGGGCGCAGCGCAAGCCCTATCTCGGTGCAGCTGACTGTCGGCGGCGGCACTGTGTTTTCGGGCACCATTCCTAGTGTTATTGTCAGCGATCCGGAAGCCTCTTATGCGGCGGAGCGCTCATTAAGTGGAACCTTTGCGATACCTGCCGACAACGTTGAGGTGCGCGTCCACTATTTGCCTGCCTCTACGACCAGCGAAGGCTGGTTGGACTTCATCGAGGTAAACGCGCGTCGGCGCCTCGTCATGACTGGCGCCATGATGGAGTTTCGCGACTTGCTCACCCTCAACCAATCCGCGGCTCGCTTTCAGATAAGCAGTGTCGGCCCAGGCATTCAGCTGTGGGATATCACCGACCCCCAAGTGCCGCGCCGGCAGCAGTACGTCCTTTCGGACGGCACGGCCGAATTTGGCGTTCAAACGCAGGGTGTTTTGCGCAATTTCATCGCTTTTTACGACAACGCCTCTTTGCCGCGCCCTGAAAAAGTTATCGGTCGGATCGAGAACCAAAACATCCACGGCTTGACGGAGGTGGATATGCTCATTGTATACCCTTCCGAGTTGGAGAGTGCCGCGCAGCAGCTCGCCCAACACCGACGCTCGTTCAGCGGGCTCAGTGTGGCGACGGTGCGCATCGACCAGGTGTACAATGAGTTTTCCTCCGGGGCCAAAGACCCCACGGCCATTCGAGACTTAGCGCGCATGCTGTATTCGCGCTCACCCAACCGCTTCCGCTACCTGTTGCTGTTTGGCGACGGCTCTTTCGACCCGCGCAACATCACCAACAGCCCAGAAAATTTAGATTTAATACCGGTCTTCGAGACGTACGAATCCTTCAACCCGATTTCGGCATTCCCCTCAGACGACTACTTTGGCTTGCTGAGCGACAACGAGGGCGGCAATCTGCGCGGGTCGTTAGAGATAGCGGTAGGACGACTTACGGCGCGCAACCTCGCCGAAGCGCAAGCAGTCGTTTCAAAGATCATAGACTACGACAGTTCCTCCAAGACGTTGGGCGATTGGCGTTTGCGCCTCGTGTATATCGCAGATGACGAAGATTGGAACGCTCACATCCGACAGGCCGACCGCTTAGCCGTGCAAGCCGCCCAAACGGAGCCCTGGTTTAACGTAGATAAAATCTACTTCGACGCCTATCAGCAGGTGGCCACCAGCGCGGAGAAGCGCATCCCAGCAGCTAAAGCCGCAATTAACAACAGTATTTTCAAGGGCTGCCTCGTCGCCCAATACATCGGCCACGGCGGCCCGCGGGGTTGGGCCCAAGAGCGCGTCATCGACAACAACGACATCGCCAGTTGGAACAATGCCGACCGCTATCCGCTCATCGTCACAGCGACGTGCTCCTTTGGCGGCTTCGACGACTATACGACGCTCACTGGCGGAGAACAGGCACTGATAAAGGCGAACGCCGGCGCTATAGGTCTCTTCACTACGGTGCGCGCCGTATACATTTCGGCGAATAACGCCCTCACCGATGTGGTGCAAAGTGTGCTTTTCGAGCGCGACGCCGAAGGGCGCTACTATGCTATCGGCGACATCCTGAAGCGGGCCAAAAATAAACTGCCCGGCAGCTTGGGTTTAGAAGAGAACGCGCGCCGCTTCACCCTGCTGGGCGACCCAGCGCTGCATTTGGCCCTGCCCGAATACCGCGTGCGCACGACGCACCTCAACGGCAAGCCCTTCAACCCTTCGGCACCAGACACGCTGCGCGCCCTGATGCCGGTCGCGCTCGAAGGCGAGGTGGTCGACCTCGAGGGCAATGTCCTTTCCAACTTCAACGGCCGCGTCTTCGTGTCGCTGTTCGACAAAAAGCGCAACCTGCAAACCCTCGGACAGGACCCCACCAGCCCGGTCTTCTCCTTCAATTTGCAAAACAGCATCCTCTTCCGCGGCAGTGCTTCTGTAAAGAACGGGCGCTTTGCCCTGCAGTTCGTCGTTCCTAAAGATATCGACTACACTTTTGGCTACGGAAAAGTCAACTACTATGCTGAAAACGGCAGTTCCCTCGACGCCGCAGGCGCCGATACGGCTGTCGTCGTCGGCGGCACTTTTGAGGGCCTCAAAGACGAGGCACCCCCTACTGTGCAGGTGTACTTGAACAGCGAAGACTTTATCTTTGGCGGCATCACACATCCCAATCCTACCTTATTAGTGAAGTGCTCAGACGACAACGGCATGAACGTCACCGGCGCGGGCTTAGGACACGATCTGACGGTAGTGATAGACGACAACGTGCTGGAAACGTTAGTTCTCAACGACTTCTATGAGAGCGCGCAAGACGATGCCCGCCGCGGCCAAGCGCTCTATCCGCTGCGCGCCCTAAGTGTTGGGCGCCATACGGTGCGCGCCAAGGGCTGGGATGTCGCCAACAATGTAGGTGAAGGCTATACGGAGTTTGTCGTGGCGGAAGACGGAAAGGCAGCTTTAGCCCACGTGCTCAACTATCCCAATCCCTTCAGCACGCAGACCTACTTCCAATTTGAGCACAACTTGGCGGGCCAGATGCTCGACGTGCAAATTCAAATCTTTACCGTGTCGGGGAAGTTGGTCAAGACGTTGCACCATACCACTTTGGCCGATGACTTTCGCGTCACCGATATCGCCTGGAATGGGCGCGACGACTACGGCGATGTGTTGGCGCGCGGCGTATACCTCTATCGCATTCGCGTTCGAGGCACCGACATCAATGGGCGTGCTGTAACGGCGGAAAGTAACTTTGAAAAGCTGGTCATCATTCGCTGAGATGGGTCGCGAAAAGCGCTTGCTTGCGGTCGTATTTTACCTTCATCTGGCAGCTTTGCCCGCCTGCTCGAAGGCACAAGCCTTAGTTCGGGCGGAAAAGGATGGAGATTTGCTGTTTCGATGGCCGATGGGCAAAGACACTGCCCTGTCGTGGCATAGGCAAGGCGATTTGCCGCATACTTTTGCAGAGGCGATGCCCTTTTTCTGTCGGATAGAGCGCGATTTAAGTCGGCGCATGCCCCTAGCGGTGAAGTTCCGCTTGGGTGCTGTTCCGTATGTCGACCAGTTGGAGGGCAAGCGGCGGTGGTACGAGTATTAGCATGGAAAAGACCGATTTAGGGCGGATGGGCGAAGATGCCGCTGCTCGCTACTTAGAAGAGCGGGGGTATCGCATTGCTCGGCGCAACTTTCGCGCAGGCAAGGGAGAGATCGACATCATTGCCTGGGCCCCGAACGGCTGCTTAGTGTTTGTCGAGGTAAAGACGCGTTCGTTAGACGGCTTTGGCGGGCCGGAAGAGGCGGTCAACCGAAGGAAGCAAGATCAAATTGCCCGCACGGCCGGTGCCTACATGGAGGCCATAGGCTACGGCGGGGAAATTCGCTTCGACATCATAGCTGTCTTGCTGTCGGCGGGCACTGTGCGGATAATTCGCCATGCTGAAGACGCTTTCTTTTGAGGCCTCTGTCCAAGATGCGCCCAGACAGAGGCCTCTTCCATGCGCTCACTCTACGATCGTTAAATCTCCCTTCATCAAGATGACTTGTCCGCTGGTCAGCTCGATTTCCGCCCACCAGACGAACACGGCGGGGTTCATCGGCTGGCCTCGGAAGCGCCCATCCCACCCATAGCGCGGATTGTTGGGCTCGATGTCTTGTTGGCGGAAGACGAGGTTGCCCCAGCGGTCGTAGATCTGCAGCGAATTGATCTTGTTGACCGTGTTGGGCGCGGCGAAGATGAGAAAGACGTCGTTTCGCCCGGCGCCTTTCGTAGGGCTAATGGCATTGGGCGCCCACAAGTGAGGATCATCGACCCGCACGCGGACGCGCGCCTGGGCCTCACAACCCTCTTTATTGATGACGCGAACGGTATACTCTGTGGTTACGAAGGGGCGAACGAGCACTACATCGGGTCGGTTGGTAAAGGTGATGCTTTCGGTAGGCGACCAGATAATAGTGTCTACTTCGTAGTACGGAATATTGATGGAAGCGCGCAGCGTGTGCGTCTCGCCAAAGCTCAGGCGCACCTCTGGGCCGAGCGATACCACGGGTTCTACAGGCGTCTTGAAGGTGAGCACCTCTTCGTACTCACAGCCGTTAGCATCCTGAACGACCAACACGTACGTTCCGGGAGCGAGGTCGGCAAATTGGTTAACGCCCATGAACGTGTTCCCTCCGTCGATGGAATACAGGTAGGGGCCCTCGCCACCCTCTACTGCTTCAAAGCGGATGATGCCCTTGCGCCCGTCGCAGCTGGGCGGCTGAGTGAACAAACGCAGACCCGCAGGATAGTTGGTGTTCTCCCTCACCAGCGCCACATCGCTGGCCGTGCATCCTGTTAGCGTGTTCGTCACCACCAGCACGTACGTGCCCGGTGCGTCGACCAGCGGTGCAGCCGAGTTGGCTCCCGATACGATGTTGCCGTCTGACGTCGTCCATGCGTAGGTGAAGTTTGGCCCGCTGTCCGAGCCGTTGGCTGTGAGCGCGCCCTGTTCGACGGAGCACGTCAGCGTGAAGTCGCCTCCCGCTACAGCAGTAGGCGGTTGTATGTCTTGCCGGACTTGAGCGGAAGCCGTAGCGGTGCAGCCGTTTTGCGCGTTGAGCACGAGCAGTGCGTAGTTGCCCGGCTGATTGACGGTAGGCGCAAGGGTTTGCCCACCCGACACAATGCCCGGGCCGCTCCAGGTGTACGTGTATTGGGTTCCTTGCGAGCTGGCAGAAGCGTCCAGCACGGTCTGCTTGACTACGCAGGTGAGCAGGGCCGGTTGCACCACCGCTGCAACGGGCTTTTGCAGGTCGGTAGGTACCTGCACTTCCGCCGAGCGCGTGCAGCCGTTGTAGTTGTCTGTGACGAGGAGTTGATACAATCCTCCGGCGTCGACGGTGGGAGTAGCCGTATTGGCGCCACTGACGATGTTGCCGTTAAGGGTACTCCATTGATAACGCACGCCTTGCCCGCTGCCGCTACCGAAGGCATTTAGGGCGATTGAAGTGCGCGCACAGGTGATGGTGTCTGCGGCGTTGACGATCACCTGGGGCGGCTCAATGTTTTGGGTGACGGTGACGGTGCGCTCCGCCTTACAGCCGTTTTGGGTATTCGTCACTACAAGCGTGTAGCTGCCCGGCGCATTGACGGTAGGCTGCAAGGTGTTAGACCCGCTGACGATGTTGCCGTTGGAAGTGCTCCACTGATAGGCGAAGGTGGGTCCGGTGCTGCTGTTCGCCGCGTTGAGGACCACCTCTCGAACTAAGCACGTCAGCTCGGCAGGTGCAGCCACTGCGGCGACGGGTGGAGCGGCGTCTTGCACTACAGATACGGAGGCTTCGCTGGAGCAGCCGTTCTGCATATTGGTGACGACGAGGGTATAAATGCCGGGAGCGCCCACAATGGGTTGCAGCGTGTTGGCTCCACTGAGTATCTGACCGCCCTGCGTCGTCCATTCATATTGGTACACTGCTCCGGTGCTGCTTCCGCTGCCGTCGAGTTGGGCGGTGGGCGCGGTGCAGGTTAGGGTTACGGTGTTACCCGCCACCGCCGTGGGTGCATCGGTATCGCGCACAACGGTCACCTCCACCGTGTCGGCGCATTTGTTGTTGGTGTTGGTAACCACTAAGCGGTAAGTGCCCGGGGCATTTACCGTAGGTAAAAGGGTATTGGAGCCAGAAAGGATATTCCCTCCGTTCAGCGCCGTCCACTGGTAACTGAATTGCGCCCCGCTGCTCGAGCCATTGCCGTTCAGCTGTACTGTCGGAACGGCGCAGGTAAGTGCTGGCGGAGGTGCTGCTGCAGCAATGGGCGGAGTGATGTTCTGACTAACGACTACTTGGTCAGTGGCGGAGCAGAAGTTGTTGGCATTCACCACGACCAAGGTATAAGTTCCAGGAGCATCTACTGTAGGGGTGAGCGTGTTAGCTCCGCTCACGATGTTGCCGTTGGAAGTTATCCAGCTGATCTGCGCCGGCGCTCCGCCCAAGTTGGCTGCGCTGCCGTTGAGCGCCAGCGAGGTGACGGCGCAGTTGAGCTGAGCGTTGGGGCCGGCATCGACCACCGGGGTGAGCACATCCTGGGAAACCGCCGTGGATGCCGTAGCTGTACATCCATTGGAGAGGTTGGTAATCACCACTTGGTATATGCCTGGGCGGTTCACCGTTGGCGTGGGGGTATTGGCACCGGAGACGACACTACCTCCGACGGTGCTCCAAGCGTAAGAGAACTGAGGTCCACTGCTGCTGCCCACCGTCGACAGGGTTACCTGCGTCAGCTGGCAGTTGAGAACCGGAGGCGGAGCGATGAGGGCCACTGGAGATGCGCGGTTGACAACTACCGACACTGAGTCGACAGAGGAGCAGCCGTTGTCAGGATTGGTCACTACCAACACATAGGTTCCCGGCGCGTCGACGACGGGGCTTAGCGTATTGGCCCCGCTGACGATGTTGCCGCCGCCCTGAGCCGTCCATTCGTAGATGAAGTTGGGCCCTACGCTGCTGCCGGCTCCGTTCAGCACTGCGGTATTGGCTACACAGGTGAGCTGCTGCTGTGGCCCCGCTTCTGCCTGAGGTGCGTTTTGGTCTAAGAGGATTTGGACAGAGGCCGAAGACGTGCAGCCGTTCTGGGTGTTCGTCACCGTAAGGATGTAGGTCCCTGCCCGGTCTACCACAGGGTTTGGCGTGTTGGCTCCGCTGAGGATGTTGCCGTTTGGAGTAGACCACGAGTAAGCGAATGCAGGACCTTGGCTGGAGGCACTGCCGTTGAGCACCCGGGTAGGCTGCGCACAGGAAAGGATGGCCGGTGCGCCGGCGTGGGCCACTGGAGGCGTCACATCTTGAAGGACGGTGAGGGTAAATTGCGCCTCGCAATTGTTTTCGGTATTGAGTACGCGCAGGGTGTACTGGCCGGGTTGATTGACCACGGGAGTGAGGGTGTTGGCTCCGCTGACGATGTTGCCGTTAGCCGTCGTCCATTGATATTGGATATTGGGCCCGCTCGTAGAATTTAGGGCATTTAGCTGGATTTCCTTCACGGCACAGGTCAGCGCTCCGGGAGCAGCGGCTACGGCTACGGGCACGTTGTCGTCTTTATCGATCAGCACGCTATCGGTTGCCGTACATCCGTTGGAGGTATTGGTTATCAGGAGAATGTAGAGTCCAGGAGCATCCACGATGGGTTGCAAGGTATGGGCGCCGCTGGCGATGCTGCCGTTAGGCGTTGTCCATTGGTATGCAAATGTCGGCCCGCTACTTCCTTGGCCTTCCAACGCGACGGCTGTAGTAGTACACGTTAGCCGCTGCGAGCTGCCGGCGTCGGCAAAGGGGATAGCCGTGTCTTGAGCCACGACAACAGTATCGGCGGCGGTACAGCCATTGGACGTATTGGCGATATACAGCGCGTACGTGCCCGGCTGGTCGATTACAGGAGTAAGCGTGTTTTCGCCGCTGACAATGTTGCCGCCGGCTATTGGCGTCCACAGATAGGTCAAGTTGGCACCGCTATTGGATGCCGTGCCGTCGAGGGTAAGGGCAGTCTGTATGCAGTTGAGCACCCTATCGGGCCCGGCTGCGGCTATGGGCGGTGCGATGTCGGCTACTACGACGACGTTTGACACCGCCGAACACCCGTTTTCTGTGTTCACCACCGAGAGGACATAGGTTCCCGGTGCATCCACTATGGGCGTCAGGGTGTTGGCGCCGCTGACAATACCTGGTCCCGTCCACGCATACGCGTACGAACTGCCTTGGCTCGACCCGGTGCCGTTTAGCGCTAGCTGGGGCGCGCTGCAGGTGAGCGTTTGCGCCGGTCCAGCGTTGGCCACAGGCACGCTGCTGTCGCTATTGACCACAGCGCTGGCAGAAGCAGTGCATCCATTGTCGGTGTTGGTGACAACTAAGGTGTAGGTGCCCGCGGCATTCACCACGGGGGTTAAGGTGTTGGCCCCGCTGACGATATTGCCGCCAACGGTGGTCCACTGGTAGGAGAAGTTACTGCCCACACTGGAGGCCGTCCCATCTAAAGAAATGGAAGTGGTAGCGCAAGTAAGTACTTCTGGAGGTGCTACCGCAGCAGCGGGCAGCGCTGTGTTTTGCTCCACTGTAACGGTAGCCGTGGCCGTGCAACCGGTCTGAGTATTGACGACACTCAACACATAGGTGCCTGGAGCATTCACCACCGGCGTTAAGGTGTTGGCTCCGCTGACAATATTCCCATTTTGTGTCGACCAGATGTAGCTGTACGCTTGTCCCTGCGAAGAGGCTGTGCCGTCTAAGCTCAGCTGCTGTACAGCGCAAGTGAGGGTTTGCGCTGGTCCGGCATCGGCTGTAGGGAAGGTTTGTTGACTGACCACTTGGGCGGTGGCGGTTGCCGTGCAGCCGTTTTCGATGTTGTACACGGTGAGCACGTAGGTGCCTACCTGGTTGACTACGGGCGTCAGGGTGAGGTGACCGCTGACGATGTTGCCGTTGGTCGTTGTCCATTCATAGAAGAAGGGATAGCCCGACGACGAACCGGTGCCGTCCAGAGTGATCTGCGGGTTTTGGCAGGTAATGCTGGCTTGGGGCACAGCTGCGGCTACCGGCGGTTCGACGTCGCGCACCACGGTAGCTGTGGTGCTGGCCGAGCAGCCGTTGGCCGTGTTGGTGACGATCAACGTGTATACGCCGGGTTGGTCGACCTCGGCGGAAGGCGTACCTTGACCGCTCAGAATGCGGTTGGCAGGCAGCCAGTTGTATGCCAGGTTGTCGCCCGATGAGCCACTCCCGTCCAACTCTACAGTGTTGAATACGCAGTTGAGCGTTTGCGGCGGAAAGATGTTGGCCGTAGGGTAGACGATGTTGTCTTCGACATACACCTCATCGGTTGCCGTACAGCCGTTCTGCGTGTTGGTAACGATGAGGGTATAGTAACCGAAAGCATTGACAGTAGGCGTCAGCGTGTTAGCTCCGCTGACGATGTTGCCGGGGTTGGCTATCCACTCGTAGGTGATATTTGGTCCTGTAGAGGAGCCGAAGCCGTTGAGTTGGATGCTCGGCTGGGTGCATGTGAGCTCGCGGTCGCCGCCGCCAAAGGCCACCGGAGCGTTCTGATCAGCCAAGATGTTGACGCTACTTTGGCGAGTGCATCCGTTCACCACGTTGGTGACCACAAGGAAGTACTGCCCTGGCGCATCGATCACGGGACTGAGCGTCGTTTCTCCGCTAACGATGTTGCCGTTGGGGGTCCACCATTCATAAGTAAAGTTAGGCCCGGCAGAGCCGCTCCCTTGGAGCACCAGCTGCGACAGCGTGCAGCTGAGGGTGGCCGTTGGGCCGGCGTTGGCATTGGGCAGAGTGAGGTTTTGCGGTACCACGACGCTGGCTGTTGCCGTACAACCGCTTATTGTATTGGTCACCAGCAGAGTGTAGGTACCGCCTTGATTGACGGTAGGCATGTCGCTGTTTTGGCCGCCTACAAAGTTTCCGCCCACAGTTGTCCACGTGTAGGTGATACCTGGCCCATTGGAGGAGGCAGTGGCATCTAGCTCGATCTCCGGCGTATAACAGTTGATCGTACCTGGCGGTGCAATGTCGGCCACTGGCTGGTCAAAGTTGGCTTCGATTTGCACAAAGTCAGACGCGCTGCATCCGTTGGCCGTGTTGGTCACTACCAAATAGTAGATGCCGGGCTGGTTGATGGTCGGCGTGTAGGTATTGGCCCCGCTGACGATGTTGCCCGGGTTGGCCGTCCATTGGATGACGATGTTGGGGCCGGTGCTCCCCGAGCCCTGTAACTGGAGCGATGGGTTGACGCAGTTGAGCAGGAACTCAGGGCCTGCGCTGGCGTTGGGAAAGTTTTGATTGCTGTTGACATTGACCGTGATGGTGCGCGTGCAGCCGTTGTCTACGTTGGTCACCAACAACGTGTACTGGCCGGGCGCATCCACTACCGGGGTGAGCGTGTTTTCGCCGCTGACGATGTTGCCGTTGGTCGTCGTCCATTCGTAGATGAACTCCGGTCCTTGCGATGAGCCGGTGCCGTTGAGCGTGATCTGTGGGTTTTGGCATGTCAACAAGGGAGGCGGAGCTACCGCTACAGTCGGCTGTGCCGTGTTGGCAGTTACCGTCACCGATGCGGTAGCTGTACAGCCGCTTTCCGTGTTGGTTATGGTCAGGAAATACGTCCCCGGCTGATTGACATTTGGATAGGGAGAATTAGCGCCGCCTACGATATTGCCCGGATTGGCCGTCCAGTTGAACGTGTATTCGGGCCCTTGCGACGATCCGCCGGCATCGATCTCGACGACGGGAGTATAACAGTTGATGACTCCTGGGGGCTGAATGACGGCTACTGGCGTGTCGAAGTTAGCGTTTACGGTCACTTCGGAGGTGCTCGAACAGCCGTTGGTCGTATTCGTGACGGTCAGAATGTAAGTGCCGGCCTGATTGACGGTCGGCGTGTAGGTGTTGGCACCGCTGACGATGTTGCCCGGGTTGGGCGTCCACTGGACGCTAAAGTTGGGACCGGTACTGCCCGACCCCTGTAGTGACAGAGTAGGGTTAATGCAGTTGAGCGTACGCTCGGGTCCGGCATTAGCGTTGGGGAAATTCTGGTTGCTGTTGACGTTGACGGTGACACTGCGCGTACAGCCGTTGTTTTGATTTGTCACCACCAGCGTGTATTGGCCCGGTGCATCTACCACGGGAGTGAGCGTGTTTTCGCCGCTGACGATGTTGCCGTTGGTCGTCGTCCATTCGTAGATGAACTCCGGCCCTTGCGACGAGCCGGTGCCGTCGAGGGTAATCTGCGGCGACTGGCACGTCAGGATAGGCGGTGGCGCCACCGTTGCGGTAGGCAGCGCCAGGTCGGAGGTCACACTTACACTGGCCGTCGCCGTACAGCCGTTCTCGGTGTTGGTGACCGTCAGCGTATACGTGCCGGCTTGATTGACCGTGGGGGTAGGCGAATTCGTGCCGCCAGAAAAGCCGCCGGGGTTGGCCGACCAGCTGTAAGTAAATTCACCGCCTTGGGACGAGCCGCTGCCGTCGAGCTCGATCGTCGGATTGTAGCAGTTAATTACGCCAGGAGGAGCGATGACGGCGGTGGGCGGCGTAAAATCTTCGGAAATAGTCACCTCTGCGGTGGAGGAACAACCGTTGTTGGTGTTGGTGACAGTCAAGATGTAGGTGCCGGCCTGATTGACGGTAGGTGTGTAGGTGTTGGCGCCGCTGACGATGTTGCCTGGGTTGGCCGTCCACTGGATGACGATGCCGCTACCGGTGCTGCCCGACCCTTGGATCTGCAAGGTAGGCTGGGTGCAGTTGAGGGTCCGATCGGGTCCGGCGTCGGCATTGGGATAGTTTTGGTTGCTGTTGACGTTGACGGTGACGGAGGCGGTGCAGCCGTTGTCGTTGTTGGTGACGACCAAGGTGTATGAGCCGGCCTCGTCGACGACCGGGTTGAGGGTGTTTTCGCCGCTGACGATGTTGCCCGGGTTGGCCGTCCACTCGTAAGTGAACTGCGGGCCGGTAGAAGAGCCGTTTCCGTTGAGGGTGATTTCCGGCTGTGCGCAGGTGAGGGTGGGCGGTGGAGCAGCTACGGCGGTGGGCGGCGTCAGGTCGGCGCTCACCGTCACCGATGCTGTGGCCGTACAGCCGCTCTCCGTGTTGGTTATCGTCAGCGTGTAGGTGCCGGCCTGGTTGACGGTGGGGTTGGGCGTATTAGTGCCGCCGGTGAAGTTGCCTGGGTTGGCCGTCCAGTTGAACGTGTATTCGGGCCCTTGCGACGATCCACCGGCGTCCAACTCGACTTCGGGTGTGTAGCAGTTGACCGTGCCCGGCGGCGCAATCACAGCCGTAGGGGTGTCGAAATTCTCGGAGATGGTCACCTCTGCGGTGGAGGAACAACCGTTGTTGGTGTTGGTGACGGTCAGAATGTAAGTGCCGGCCTGATTGACGGTAGGTGTGTAGGTGTTTTCGCCGCTGACGATGTTGCCTGGGTTAGCTGTCCACTGGATGACGATGCCGCTACCGGTGCTGCCCGACCCTTGGATCTGCAAGGTAGGCTGGGTGCAGTTGAGGGTCCGATCGGGTCCGGCGTCGGCATTGGGATAGTTTTGGTTGCTGTTGACGTTGACGGTGACGGAGGCGGTGCAGCCGTTGTCGTTGTTGGTGACGACCAAGGTGTATGAGCCGGCCTCGTCGACGACCGGGTTGAGGGTGTTTTCGCCGCTGACGATGTTGCCCGGGTTGGCCGTCCACTCGTAAGTGAACTGCGGGCCGGTAGAAGAGCCGTTTCCGTTGAGGGTGATTTCCGGCTGTGCGCAGGTGAGGGTGGGCGGTGGAGCAGCTACGGCGGTGGGCGGCGTCAGGTCGGCGCTCACCGTCACCGATGCTGTGGCCGTACAG
>JBBIKW010000014.1:0-110326 GCA_037445225.1 Lewinellaceae bacterium
GAGTGGGAATACGGCGACGTGTTCGTTTGATGTGGAGGTGGAGGACAACGAGGATCCGACGTTTACGTGTCCTACTCCGTCGAATCCGTACAGTGCGGACGCAGGTGCATGCACGGCGGCGTTGGACTTTGAGGTGACGGATGCTGAGGACAACTGCGGAGTTGCGTCGGTGGAATACGAGGTAGGTAGTAACCCGATTACATATCCGTACGACTTTCCGGTGGGTGTGACGACGGTGTTGGTGACGGTGACGGATGTGAGTGGGAATACGGCGACGTGTACCTTCTCGGTCGTGGTGCAAGACACGCAGTTGCCGACGATCACGCCCCCGGCAAATGTGACGGTACAGTGCAACAGCATACCAGGACCCGGTACGCCTACCGCTTCGGATAACTGCGGCATCCTCAGTGTGGTCTACAACGGGCAGACCATTACGCCAGGCGCTTGTCCGGATGCCTATACCATCACGCACCAGTGGACAGCCACAGACTTGAGCGGCAACACGAATACGGCGACGCGCACGGTAACGGTCATCGATACGCAGAAGCCCAACTTCACCAGCGTGCCGTCGAACGTCACGGTGCAATGCGATGCCATCCCGCCAGTAGGTACGCCTACGGCAACCGACAACTGCGACGCCAGCGTAGCCATCACGTACATCGGACAGACCAAGACGAACGGCTCTTGTCCCAACAACTACACGCTGACGCGCCGCTGGGTGGTTGCCGATAACTGCGGCAATACGCGGTCGACCTCGCAGGTGATCACCGTGATCGACACCGGCAAGCCCTTCTTCACTTCGTTCCCCGCGAATACGACGATCAATTGCTCTGACCCTGTTCCGCCGGTGGGCACGCCAACCGCTTCGGATGCGTGCGGAACGGCCACGGTGCTCTACCTCGGGCAGACGACGGTCAGCGGCAGTTGCGCAAACAACTACCAGATCAAGCGCACCTGGCGGGCGACCGACCAGTGCGGCAACAGCACGGTGAGCACGCAAATTATCCAAGTGGTAGACAACACGCCACCGGTGTTTACCTCTGTGCCGGCCAACGTGACCATTCTCTGCACCGAGCCCTTGCCGCCGGTGGGTACCCCAACGGCTTCGGACGCATGTGGCGGATATGTGCACATCACCTTCCTGGGCAATACGCCCTCCGGCAGCGGCTGTGAAACCAGCTATACGATCATCCGCACGTGGCGGGCCGACGACCTATGCGGTAACTCGGCTACGGCCACCCAGGTGATTACCGTGCAGGCGGTGCCGTTTGCTCCGGAGGTAGAGGAACGCGACGCCGTCCGTCCATCGGTGTCGTGGGACGACAACGGGCTGTTGACTTTACAGCCTAACCCGACGACAGACCGCGTGCTCATCGGATTGGGCAGCTTTGCTGGCGAACGCGTAGTGGTATCCATCCACAACGAGTTGGGCCAGCTGCTCTGGGAGCGTACCGTGGAGGTAGTGCCCGACCTGATGTTGCCGGTGCAGCTGCGCGAAGCGGGCGCGAAGCCAGGGCTGTTCACGGTGAGCGTACGCTGCAACGGACGCGTAGTGGCTAAACGATTGGTACTAGTAGAGTGAGTGGTTGAATAAGACACGCTTCAGCATAGGGCTGCCTCATCCAACAGGGTGAGGCGGCTCTGTTTTTCAGAGAACGATGTGCCGCTAGCTTGCTTCTTTGCCGGCTTACCGCTATTTTTGAACGCGCAAAAGCCGGTGCTATGTCCCCCCACGAAGTGCCGTTTGTCCGGTTGTTGGTGCCGTTTGCTTCGGGCATTGCCTTAGGAGCATCGGTAGAAGCGTGGAGGGAATGGGGATGGCCTATCCTGATTGCGGGTACTATAGGGTTGATAGGGTGGGCGCTGCGGAAACACGCCTTTTCCTATCGGTGGGCATATGGGGCGGCGTTGAGCCTTTGGCTGCTGGCAGCCGGGTGTGGGCATATGGTGCTGCGCGATGAGCGGCGCTGGCCCAACCACTTTGCCCGATGCTGTCCGGAGGCCACTGCTTTTGTGGGCGTGGTGTGCGATGTGCCCGACGGCGGCAGAAGGGTGAAGGTTCCCATACGCGTAGAGGCGGCTGCAGAGCAGCCGGGAGACTGGCGCTCAGCCAGCGGCTATTTGTTGCTACTGGCTGAGCCCACCGATAAAGCGGCGTCGCTGCGCTACGGCGACCGAATTTGGGTGTCGGCCCGCGCAGCGCCGGTGGAGCCGCCGCAAAACCCGCATGCTTTCGACTACCGGCGCTATCTGCACCATCAAAACGTGCACTATCGGGTTTTTGTAAACGACGGCGCTTTCGGGCATATCGACGGAGGGCATGGACAACCGATTTGGCGCCTAGCTTACGCTTGGCGCGAGCGCCTATTGGTCGTCCTGCGCGACTACTTTCCTACTCAGGACGAATACGCGATAGCGGCAGCCTTGCTGTTAGGATACAAGGAAGAGCTCTCCGAGGAGCTCCGCACCACCTACGTGCAGACGGGCTCTATGCACGCCTTGGCGGTGTCGGGCACGCATGTAGGATTGCTTTACGCGGCACTGTATTTTTTAGTGCGGCGCATCCCCTGGCGCGGAGGATGGCAGCGTTGGGGCGAGATGATACTGTTGATAGGGGGGATATGGACGTTTGCCCTCATCACGGGAGCGTCGCCGTCGGTGTTGCGCGCTTCTCTGATGTTTTCGCTCTTTCTGGTGGGCAAGGCGCTGATGCGCCACGCCTCTACCTGGAACGCATTAGGGGCTACCGGCTTTATATTGCTGCTGGCCAATCCGCATCACTTGTTCGACGTGGGCTTTCAGCTGTCTTTTGCTGCGGTAGTGGGCATCGTAGGGCTGCGTCCCCTATTGCTGCGTTACTCACCTGCACTGCCGAAATGGCTGCGCGCTCCTTGGGAGGTGTTTTTGGTAGGCGTGTCGGCACAGCTGGGCACCCTTCCCCTGGCGCTCTACTACTTCCACCAGTTTCCCGTGTACTTTTGGCTGGCCGGCTGGGTGGTGGTGTTGGGTGGCGCCTTGTACTTGTGGGGCGTCGGCCTACTGCTCGTGTTGCACGCTGTATCGCCGGCTGCAGCAGAGGTCATAGGGCAGGGCCTCTATTACGGCCTATGGGGCATGAACGGGGCAATGCGGGCTATTCAACACTTGCCAGGCAGTGTGGTGGAGAATATCTGGATCAGCACTGGGGCGGCGCTGTGCATATGCGTATGCATCGTTTTCGGAGCCGCTGGGCTGTATTACCGGCGCCCTCGCTGGTTGCTGTTGGCACTGTCGGCATTGCTCTTGGTGTTCATGGAGCGACTCGTTCGCCGGACTACGCAGATCCAGCAGCGCCAGGTGGTGCTGTATGCCGTCGGGCGCCACCTACTGATCGACTTTTTTGCAGGAACGCAGTTGTACACCTGGGCGGATAGCTTGCCGGAGCGATACGAGCGCTTTGCAGCGGAGGTCAACCGTTCTGCAGCTGGAGTAGTGGGTCCTCCTCATCGGATACATCCCTGTTTTGACCAGCCCTTTAGGAGTGCTCACCTCCTCGTGCAGCCTCCGTTTGTCCAGTTTTTCGATAAGCGCTTAGCCGTTGTAGAACACGCTCATCAATTGGGAAATTCGGCATCCATGCCCCTTTCCGTAGATGCGCTCGTGTTGCACGACAATCCGCGCGTGACGGTGGAGGAGTGCCTTCGGCACTTCCAGCCTCGGCTCATTGTTATTAGCGCTGCCAATAGCGTTTCTCGCGCGCGGCGCTGGGAGGTCGAGAGCAAGCAAAGGGGGCTGCCTGTCCACTATGTCCGCATCCAGGGTGCCTGGCGTCTCGATGCCCGCTGATGAGCGTTCCACTTAGTATTTGTTTGTTCAAACCGCCTTGGCCATGAAAAAATTACTCGCCTACTTCTACTTTTTGCCCGCAGAGCGCCGAGCCGTCGCCATATTGCTCGTGCTCATCCTCGGGGTGATGGCCGCACCGGCATTCCTGCAGAGGTGGTATCAGCTCCCGCCTGTCGATTTTTCTGAAATAGAGCGCCACATTGCCCTGTGGCAGCCGCGCTCGGTGCCGGGAGTGCAAAGCGAGCCGCAAGAAAGCGCCGCCGCAGCCCTGTTCTGTTTCGACCCCAATACAGCTTCGGTCGATACGTTGGTTCAGTTGGGCGTACCGCTGCGGGTGGCGCAGACCATTGAGCGCTATCGCGCGCGCGGCGGCCGCTTTCGAAGCGCAGATGACTTGGGTAAGATCTACACGCTACCTCCAGAAGTCTTTGAGCGGCTGCGCCCTTACGTGCGCATCCCACAGCACTCCGCTGCCCGAACAGTACAGCTGCCTGCAGAGCTCTTCCCTTTCGATCCCAACACGGTATCGCGCGCAGAAATACTCCGCCTCGGCCTGTCGCCAGCATTGGCCGATCGCCTGCTGCGCTACCGCGAAAAGGGCGGCGTCTTTCGCCAAAAGAGCGATCTCCAGAAGCTGTACGGACTCAGCCGGGCGGAATACGAGCGCTTAGAGCCCTACATCGCCATTGCTCCGCCCGAAATTGCCGCTACCTTACCTGCGGCCTACAGCGGCGGAGCAACTTCAGCACAGGCGCGAACCGCACTAACGCCCATCGACATCAACGCTGCCGATGCCGACACCTGGATGCGCCTACCAGGCATTGGAGCAGCCCGCGCGAAAAACATCTTGCGCTATCGCGACCTACTGGGTGGCTTCTGCACCGTCGAGCAAGTCGGCGAAACCTTCGGCCTGCCGGATAGCGTTTTTCAACAAATTCGCTCTTGGCTCCGCCTCGAGGCGCCGATCTATCGGAAGATCAACCTCAACACCGCATCGGAAGCCGAGCTGGCCAAACACCCTTACATCAGCTATCGGCAGGCTCGCCTCATAGTGGCCTATCGGGAACAGCACGGCCCTTATGGGTCTGCTCAAGACATTCGCCGCATCGCAGCGTTTGATGACTCCAGCTGGTTGGCGCGGATTATGCCGTATTTGGAGGCCTTCTGAGGCGTTTTTTATCGGGCGTAAGCAGCGCATAGTGCCGGTATATCGTTCTTTTAGCGACGTTTGCACAAGCATACTCGGCCGAGATGGATGTAGCCTGGGTTTTAGGCCATACTGAAGAGGATTTTTTGTCGGCGCTGGTCGCCCAAGAGCGATGGGCGCAGCAACAGCTCTACGAGCAGCACTACAGCAAGCTGATGGGCATCTGCCTTCGCTACGCCGGCTCGCGCGAGGAGGCCTTAGACCTGTTGCACGAGGCCTTCCTCAAGATTTTTCAAAACATTCACCGCTATCAGCCCAACACATCCTTAGAAGCGTGGATGCGCACCGTCGTAATCAATACGTGTATCGATCACCATCGCCGATGCGTTCGCCGCCGGACAGAGGACCTCTGCGAAGCGCACGCTTTTTCTGCGGACGAACCCGATGCGCTGAGCCGCCTGACCGAAGCGGAAATTTTAGAGGCGATCCAGCGCCTGTCGCCCGTGTATAGGGCGGTGTTTAACTTGTACGTGGTCGAGGGCTATTCGCACCGAGAGATTGCCGATGCCCTCCAAATAACGGAGAGCACTTCTCGAAGCAATCTGATGAAAGCGCGCACTCGGCTACAGGAGTACCTCAGGGGGTATGATGATGCTGCTACAGAGGTCTCTGACCCTTTAGGCTCAACGTCGCGGAAGTCATGAACGAGCAGTCTTTTGATCGGTTCATCAGGGAAAAGTTGGAAAACCTGAACCCGCCCTACGACGCTTCGAGTTGGGAAATGCTCGAGCGTCGTTTGGAGGCGCAGGAGGCGGGTGTTCGGGAAGTGTTAGAGCGCTTGTCGCCGCCTTACGATGCGAGCAGCTGGCGCCTCCTGCTGGCTAAGATGCGCAGACGGGCGCAGCGCCAGTATTGGGTGGGCCTGGCCAAGGCAGGGGAAGCCGCCTTGCTGTTGCTCCTGCTGTGGCATGTGGGCCCTGACAGCAGCAGTTACCTCCGCCGTGAGTTTCGGCCTTCGCTTCAGGCTCTCCCGGAGGCCGGCGCAGTAGCCGATGTCGAATTGCCTGCGTCTCGGCCATCGCTGTCGCCAGCTGCCGCTGTTTCGGCTACCAAGGCGGCATCCGCACCGACAGCTCCCTCAGCAGATGTGAATCTTCTCGCCACTCCTCTGGGCGAAGCGAGGGACATTGTTCCCTTCCTGGGCAAAGAGGCTTCGGACTCGGAGGGCGAACAAAAGGCGCGTCTTGCTGAGGCAGGGGTAACTGCCGCTCAGACGTCGCCGCTGGATCTTTTACCTGTGGCGGTGATACCTCCGCTCTCCTTGCCTCAGGCCGCTCTTCCCTCGTTGGTCGGCTTCTCCTTGCCGCCCCTGCCGCATTCCGCCGCTCAAGAGCGGCCGTACGCCCTGCTGTGGGCGTTGACGGGACAGCAGTATCGGGTTGCAGTGGGCTCAGGCATTCGCCGCGATTACGGCTACGGCGTTTCGATGCGCCTCGAGCGCCATTGCCGCCGCTGGACCTTTGGGACAGAAGTAGAGTACGCCGAACTCGCTTACGCGCCATCGGTTCGTGAGCGCATCTACAAAGGCTCGCCGCAGACGGGGTACTACGGGGCAAGAATAGTGGGAGTACAGGCGGACATGCTTGCGCTGCCGCTCTTCGCATCGCATCGCCTTTGGCAATCGGGTCCTTGGGAGGGCCGCTGGGTGATCGGCATCGCTCCTCACTTGGCACTCACCAAAGCGTTTGACAGCGACTACGTCTACTATCCGCCCGGACATCTGCCGCCGACCCAGCTCGACCCGAGCAACCAACCCGACCGCGTCGGCGCTGGAAAGGGACTGTTGGAAGGCGGCAACTTCTCTGCCAATGCCTACCTATCCGCCGACGTAGGGCTCCGCTGGGAGTACAACGCGCCCAATGGTCGCCTCGGCGGATTTATTCAGTCGCTGTATCGCCGAGGGCTCTCGCCCGGCATAGGGCCTCAGCGAGAATATCTCCACCAGTGGATGGTACAGGTAGGGCTGCGCATAGGGCCGTAGTTGCCCCACTCATTGCCAGCCCGCGTCTCCTGTCAAATGCCGCTCCAACGCGCATTTTGGGAGATACGGCCTATCTTTGCCGTAAATTACACCACTTTATGCCGGCATCGCGAGACGAAGGGGACATACTGCAGGAGGTCATCAACATTTTCTCGACGTATTTGGCTCGACACGGCCTGCGCCGCACGCCCGAGCGTTTCGCCATTCTGAAGGAGATATACAAGCGCTCCGACCACTTCGACGCGGAAGCGCTCTATATCCACATGAAGAACAGCAACTACCGCGTCAGCCGGGCTACCGTGTATAACACGTTGGAGCTGCTCACAGCGTGCGACTTAGTGAAAAAGCACCAGTTTGGCAAAAACTTAGCGCAGTACGAGAAGTCGTACGGATACAAGCAGCACGACCACACCATCTGTGTCCACTGCGGCGAAGTCGTCGAGTTCTGTGACCCGCGCATCCAGCAAATCAAAGATATGGTGGGCGAGCTGCTGGATTTCCAAATTACTCATCATTCGCTCAACCTGTATGGGATATGTAAGCGCTGCCAAAAAGCCATCGAGCAAGGTGTCGTTCGGCAGCCCTCCTTCCCAGCGGACGATGAGCCCGGATGGGGCGACTGATTTTTTTTTAAAAAACATCGCGCTATCTTTTTGAAAAAAAACAGCAGCATGCATACCTTTGCAGCCGCTTTTCAGCAGAGGCAGGTTTTTGCCGAGAAAAAACACATGCATAGGTCATGAATCAAAAAATTCGCATCAAGTTGCGGTCGTACGACTACAATTTAGTGGACAAGTCCACAGAAAAGATAGTCAAGACCGTCCGTGCGAGTGGGGCCATCGTTGCTGGGCCGATTCCGCTGCCTACAGAGAAAGAGGTATTTACCGTGTTGCGCTCGCCACACGTAAATAAGAAATCTCGAGAGCAGTTCCAGTTGCGCACCCACAAGCGCCTTATCGAGATCTATTCGCCTACGCCAAAGACAGTGGATGCTTTATCCAAGTTGGAACTGCCCAGCGGCGTCGATATCCAGGTTCGGCTGATCTAAGCCGACGCCCGCGTCGCTTCCATCCATAAGACGGGTCTTTCCGGCAAAGTCAAAGTACCCTTTTCGAGAAAATTAAGGGCAACTGATGTAGCCGAAAGCGGTTCCGGCGCGAGGAAAACGCTTTTTTTATTTTCAACTCTTCCAAAGTACGCGGTTTAAAAATCGGCACAACCCAATCGTTCAATCATAAAAATACACGACAGTGAACGGTCTGATTGGCAAAAAGATAGGGATGACCAGCATCTACGATAAGAACGGCAGGAATGTGGCCTGTACGATTATCGAGGCTGGTCCCTGTGTGGTGACACAGGTGTTGGATGAACAGGAAAATGGCTACGCTGCCTTGCAGTTGGCTTTTGGCGAACGCAAGGAGGCCAATACGCCTAAGGCTATGCTCGGCCACTTTGAAAAGGCCGGAACCACTCCTAAGCGCATTCTCCGAGAGTTTCGCAATATGACGCTGAGCAAGGCGCTGGGAGAAGAAGTGACGGTGCAGGAAGTTTTTCAAGAGGGTGACAAGGTAAATGTAGTGGGCACTTCTAAGGGGAAGGGTTTCCAAGGGGTGGTCAAGCGCCACGGTTTTGGCGGGGTAATGCAGCAGACGCACGGTCAGCACAACCGGCTGCGCGCTCCTGGCTCCTTAGGTAACTCCTCGTTTGCCTCCAAAGTCGTCAAGGGCATGCGCATGGCTGGTCATATGGGCAACAAGCGCGTCAAGGTACGGCGCTTAGAGGTGCTCAAGGTTTTACCCGAGCACAACTTGCTGCTCGTCAAGGGCGCAGTCCCCGGCCACAAGGGTTCTTTCGTCATCATTGAAAAGTAAAAACGGCATCGAACCATGACGCTCGAAGTATATAACATCAAAGGGGAGCCCACTGGCAGGACGGTAGAATTGCCCGATCCTATTTTCGGCATTGAGCCGCACGAGCACAGTGTGTGGCTCGACGTAAAGCGCTATCTTAACGCCCAGCGCCAGGGTACACACAAGGCAAAGGAGCGCAGCGAGGTCAGCGGCTCTACGCGCAAACTGCACCGCCAGAAAGGAACGGGCGGCTCGCGCAAGGGCGACATCAACAACCCGCTCTTCCGCGGCGGCGGCCGCGTCTTCGGACCGCGCCCGCGCGACTACGATATCCACGTTAACGCCAAGGTGAAGCGCCTGGCGCGCCGCAGCGCCCTTTCGGCTAAGGCAAAGAGCGGTAGCATCGTGGTCGTAGAAGACTTCACCTTGGAGCAGCCCAAGACGAAGGATTTTCTCGCCATCTTAAATGCTCTACAGGTGGCCGACAAGAAGCCGTTGACAGTGCTGCCCGAGTACAACAAGACGCTCTACCTCTCGTGTCGAAACCTACCTAAGGCCGACATCGCTCCCGCACAAGACCTCAACACCTATCGCATCCTGCGCGCCGGAGCTTTGGTGCTTACTGAAAGCGCTATCGACAAACTTAAACACATCTGTGAGTAGCCATGGCCAAGCAAATCTTGATTAAACCCATCCTCTCTGAGAAGTCGACGCGGGAAGCCGACAAGCGCAATACTTACGTGTTTGTTGTGGGACGCGATGCCAATAAGCTCGAGATCAAGAAGGCGGTCGAAAGCATGTTCAACGTCGCCGTAGAGGCCGTCAATACGGCCATCATACCGGGTAAGCCCAAGACGCGCAGCACGCGCACGACCATCATTCGCGGCCGAAAGGCGCCCTACAAAAAGGCGTATGTCACCTTAGCGCCGGGTGAGAGTATAGACATCTATGGTGAAAAAGAATAACTGCAGGTGCGTTTTGCTGAACACAAATTGAGATTGGAATCATGGCACTAAAGAAATACAATCCGCTGACGCCGGGCCTGCGCTTTCGAGTGGATGTGGCCAAGACGGAGCTGACCAAGGGAGCGCGTCCGGAGAAGTCCCTGCTCATCACCTTGGGCAGCACGGGTGGGCGCAACAACGACGGTCGGCGCACCATGCGCTATCGCGGCGGCGGTCACAAGCGCCGTTACCGCATCATCGACTTTAAGCGCAACCGCGAAAACGAACCCGCTACTGTCGAGTCCATTCAGTACGACCCGTATCGCTCGGCCTTCATCGCGCTGGTGCGCTATCCCGACGGCGAAAAGCGGTATATCCTGGCTCCCCAGGGCATCCAAGTAGGGCAACAGCTCCTCTCGGGCCGCGGGGTGCCTCCCGAGAACGGCAACTGCCTCTACTTATCTGAGGTGCCGCTGGGTGCTGTGGTCCACAATATCGAGCTGCACCCGGGCGCTGGAGGAACGTTGGTGCGCAGCGCAGGTACTGGCGCCATCATGTTGGGTCGCGAAGATCGCTATGCCGTGCTCAAGATGCCGTCGGGCGAAGTGCGCCGCATCCTGCTGACGTGCAAAGCCACGATAGGCACAGTGAGCAACCCGGATCACAACCTTGAAGTGTTGGGCAAAGCCGGCCGTAGCCGTTGGCGCGGTCGCCGCCCGCGCACGCGCGCTGTGGCCATGAACCCCATCGACCACCCCATGGGCGGTGGTGAAGGCCGCGCTTCTGGCGGACATCCGCGCAGCCGAAAAGGCCTTAAGGCGAAAGGCGCTAAGACGCGCAACCGCAAAAAGCAGTCTAACGCCCTCATCATCAGCCGCCGAAAAACCACTAACCAGTAAACACGCTGAAAATACGCATTGCCTATGCCTCGCTCGCTGAAAAAAGGTCCATATGTCCATCACGCCTTGATGGAAAAAATCCTTAAGGCAAAACAGAGCAATAAGCGCCAAGTCATCAGGACCTGGAGCCGCGCCTCCATGATCGTTCCCGATATGGTCGGCGAGACGATCGCCGTGCACAACGGCAAGACGTTCGTCCCTATTCTCATTACCGAAAACATGGTCGGCCATAAGCTCGGAGAGTTCGCTCCTACGCGCATCTTCCGCGGCCACGCCGGCAATAAAAAGTAACGCATCGAGTATATGGAAGCTGTAGCCAAACTGCGCAATTGCCCCATGTCGCCGCGCAAAATGCGGCTGGTGGTCGACAACATCCGCGGAAAGCGCGTCACAGAGGCGCTCAACATCTTGCGCTATACGAATAAGGAGGCAGCCGTGTGGCTGGAAAAACTCCTCCTCTCGGCGGTGAGCAACTGGCAATACAAAGCCGAGGTGGACGACTCCGATGCGTATGACCTGTATATCAAAACGGCCTACGTCGACTCGGGTGGCATCATCTATCGGTTTTTGCCGGCGCCTCAAGGGCGGGCCTATCGCGTGCGCAAGCGCCGCAACCACGTCACGCTTGTCATCGAAAACCGAACCAAACTCTCCTTCGAGCTCGAGGAAGAAGAGGCGGCGCCGCCCGCATCGGAAGAATAATTAAAAAATATACTACCACTGCTTACAGTAGCTGATAAATGGGTCAAAAGACAAATCCAATAGGCAATCGCTTAGGCATCATCCGCGGTTGGGACTCCAACTGGTTTGCTGACAAAGACTACGCGCTCAAAGTCGTGGAGGATGAAAAGATCCGCGCCTACCTGCGCGCGCGCCGCCCCAAGACGTACACGGCTGACGCGCGCGAACGCAATAAGCCGCTCCAACACGGCATTAGCCGCATCGTCATCGAGCGCTCTTTGCGCCGCATCACGGTGACCGTACATACCAGTCGACCGGGTATCATCATCGGCAAGGGCGGAAAGGAAGTCGACCTCCTCAAAGAGGAACTCAAGGTGCTTACCGGCAAAGATATTCAAATCAATATCGCCGAAATCCGCAAACCGGAATTGGATGCCAACGTCGTGGCCGAGCAAATTGCCAAGCAGATCGAGGCGCGCGTCAACTTCCGCCGCGCTGTCAAGACATCTATCCAAAGCACCATGCGCGCCGGAGCCGAAGGCATCAAGGTGCGCATCAGCGGCCGCTTGGGTGGCGCCGAAATCGCCCGCAGCGAAGAATACAAGGAGGGGCGCACCCCGTTGCACACGTTCCGCGCCGACATTGACTACGCCCTGGCCGAAGCCCTGACGGTGTACGGAAAGATCGGCATCAAAGTGTGGATCTTCCGCGGCGAGGTGCTCCAAAAACGCGACCTGACGCCGTTCCCCGAAGCTACCGATACCGAAGGGCGTCGCTCGGGCAGTGGAGCTGCTCGCGGAGGGGAGCGCCGCGAGCGCAGAGGTGGCGGTCGCGGTGAGCGGCGCGAACGCAATAACGACGGTAATGGCGGCGGCGAACGCCGACGCCGACGCTAAAGATATGCCGATCCTTGCTTATCTTTGCAGCCCTTTTTCGACAGCATACACATTTAAACCTACATACGATGCTTCAGCCCAAACGTCAGAAATATCGGAAGCAGCAAAAAGGTCGCAACCGCGGCATCGCCTATAAGGGGAGCACCGTCGCCTTTGGCACCTTTGGCCTCAAGGCTATGGAGCATTCCCGCATCACCAGCCGCCAAATCGAAGCGGCGCGGGTAGCGCTGACGCGCAACATGAAGCGCGAAGGCAAAGTGTGGATACGCATCTTCCCCGACAAGCCCATCACGGCCAAGCCCGCCGAAGTGCGCATGGGTAAAGGTAAAGGCGCGCTCGACCACTACGTGTGCGAAGTGCAACCGGGCCGCGTCCTGTTTGAGGTGGAAGGCGTGAGCAAAGAACTCGCCTACGAGTCGCTGCGAAAGGCCGCTCAAAAGCTGCCCATCGTGTGCAAGATGGTGACGCGTTTCGACTACGAAGGATAATGCCAACCGTCATATTTATTCGATACGCATTATGGCGAAAGAAAAATTAGAATTAGAAAAATTCGATATGGCTGACTTGCATGTCCAAATACAGGCGCTGCAGGACGAGTACATGCGCTTAAAGTTTGAGCATGCAGCGCGCGGCTTAGCCAATCCCCTCGAACTGCGCCAGCTGCGCCGCAAGATTGCGCGCTTTCACACCGAAGTGCGCCGCCGCGAGCTGGCTGCGATGTCCCCCGATGAATTGGCCCAGCGCACCAAGCTGGTAGCGCGCCGTCGCCGTCAGCGTTAACTTTTTTTGCACCGCATTTCACATCAGCATATGGAAGGCACACCCGTTAGAAAGCTTCGCAAACAAAAGATAGGCATCGTGGTCTCTACCAAGATGGATAAGACCATTGCCGTTCTGGTCGAACGCCGCTTGATGCACCCGCTCTACGGCAAATTCGTGAAGCGCTCCAAAAAGTTTCTGGCGCACGATGAGGAAAACACCTGTCAAGTGGGCGACAAGGTGCGCATCATGGAAACCCGCCCCTTGAGCAAGCGCAAGCGCTGGCGTCTGGTCGAAGTCATCGAGCGCGTCAAGTGATGTAGGTAGTATAAAAGTCGTGCCTCAGGGCTATCTCGAAAAAAGATATTCACCATGATTCAGCAAGAATCTCGACTAAACGTGGCCGACAATTCCGGCGCTAAAGAAGTGCTCTGCATTCGCGTGTTGGGCAGCACAGGCCAACGCTACGCCAGCGTGGGCGATAAAATTGTCGTCACTGTAAAAGAAGCTACGCCGGGCGGCATCAAAAAGGGCACGGTGTCGAAAGCGGTCATCGTGCGCACGCGCAAGGAAGTACGCCGCAAAGACGGCTCCTACATCCGCTTCGATGACAACGCCGTAGTCCTCCTCAACGCGGCCGACGAGCCGCGCGGCACCCGCATATTTGGGCCGGTAGCGCGCGAACTGCGCGATAAAGACTACGGCCGCATCATATCACTGGCACCGGAGGTGCTCTGAACTCTTCAATGCATTCGAACAATGGCTACGAAATCCAAAGTCAAGCGCCACAAGCCGAAGTTGCATATCCGTACGGGCGATACCGTAATGGTCATAGCTGGAGACGACAAAGGCAAAAAAGGCGTCGTCCTCCGAGTGTTTCCCGACAAGATGCGCGCTATTGTGCAGGACGTCAATATCGTCTACAAACACGTCAAGGCTACTAACGAGCAGGAGGGCGGCATCCAAGAGATGAGTGCACCCATACACGTGTCCAACCTCATGGTGGTGGACCCTAAGACCGGCGAGCCAACGCGCATCGGCCGCCGTCAAGAAAACGGCAAGTGGGTGCGCTATTCTAAGAAAACAGGCAACCTTATACAGTGAAAATGGCTTACGTAGTTCGCTTAAAGGAGAAATATCGCAAAGAGGTGGTCCCTGCTCTGATGGAGCAGTTTGACTATAAAAATCCCATGCAGGTGCCTCGGCTGGTTAAAATATGCCTCAACCAGGGAGTGGGCGAGGCTACTGGCGATAAGAAGCTGATTGACAATGCCGTGGCGGAGATGACCCTGATCGCGGGCCAGAAGGCCGTTCCCACGCGGGCCCGCCGCTCCGTGTCCAACTTCAAGCTGCGCGAAGGCATGCCCATCGGCGTGCGCGTCACCTTGCGCGGCGACCGCATGTACGAATTCCTCGACCGCCTCATCCACGTAGCCCTGCCCCGAGTGCGCGACTTCCGCGGCATCAACGACAAGGCGTTCGACGGGCGCGGCAATTACAACATGGGGCTTTCGGAACAGATCGTGTTTCCCGAAATCGACTTGGACAAGGTCTCGCGTATCTCCGGGATGGACATCACTTTCGTCACTACGGCAAAGACAGATAAGGAAGCATATGCCCTGCTCAAGGGTTTAGGACTACCGTTCAAGAAATAGACTCCTCTCCATCTTAAAGCAGTTATTAGCAAGAAAGAAACAACATGGCGAAGAAATCGGTCATTGCTCGCGAACACAAGCGCGCTCGTTTGGTGGCTAAATACGCAGAGCTGCGCAAACGCCTTAAAGAGGCGGGCGATTATGAAGCGCTGGACAAATTGCCGCGAAACGCCAGCCCTGTGCGCCTGCACAATCGCTGTATGCTCACCGGACGCCCTAAAGGCTACATGCGCCGATTCGGCCTCTGCCGGGTCAAGTTTCGCGAAATGGCCCTACAGGGCAAAATCCCCGGCATAACCAAGGCCTCGTGGTAAACGCGCTCGCACACTGCGAATATGTTTACCATTAAATTGTGCAATATTCTCTAAATCAAGCAACTATATGCACGTTACCGATCCGATAGCAGACTACCTTACCCGCATTCGCAATGCGCAAATGGCGGGGCATCGCATCGTGGAAATACCGGCATCGAAATTAAAAAAGCGCATTACGGAGATCCTGTACGACCAAGGATACATCCTCAAATACGCGTTTGAAGATGAGCATCCGGAATACAAGCAAGGAGTGATCAAGATCGCCCTCAAATACGACCCGCTTACCAAAAAGCCCGTCATTCGGGAGTTGGTGCGGGTGAGCCGTCCCGGCCTGCGCAAGTTTGCAGGAGCAGCCGAGCTTCCGCGTATCCTCAATGGTTTGGGCGTGCTCATCGTCTCTACTTCTAAAGGTGTCATGACCGACAAGCAAGCCCGCGCGCATAACGTCGGCGGCGAGCTGCTTTGTTACATATGCTAAATCAACAATACTATGTCTCGGATTGGTAAATTACCCATACCCTTGCCGCCTAAAGTCGAGCTAACTGTATCCTCCGACAATACCGTAACGGTCAAAGGGCCCAAGGGTACCTTGACGCGCAAGGTGGACCCCGACATACAGGTTGAGGTAGCCGGTGGGCAGGTGCTTGTAAAACGCCCTACCGATCAGAAGCGCCATCGCGCGCTACACGGCTTGTATCGCGCCCTGATCAACAACATGGTCAAGGGCGTTAGCGAAGGTTTCCAAAAGGAGATGCAAATTGTCGGGGTGGGTTTTCGCGTAGAGAACCAAGGCAACTTGGTCACCTTTTCGTTGGGCTATTCGCACCCGATAGTCTTTGCGGTACCTCCCGAAGTCAAGGTGACCACGGGGATGGAAAAGGGCGCACCGCCGTTCATTCGCTTAGAATGCCACGACAACGAGCTGCTCGGGCAGGTATGCGCCAAGATACGCTCGTTCCGCAAGCCGGAACCCTACAAAGGCAAGGGCATCATGTTCAAAGGAGAAGTCATCCGCCGCAAGGCCGGCAAGACGGCAGGAGGCAAGAAATAAACTTTTCTCTGTAACCCATCCCCGGTCGGCAATCGGGGGACACCTTATTTGACAAATAGAGCAATGAAACGCACACGAGAAGAAAATCGAAAGCGCATCCACCTGCGCATTCGCAAAAAAATATCGGGCACGGCGGAGCGTCCACGCCTTAGCGTGTTTCGCTCCAATAAGGAGATTTACTGCCAGCTCATCGACGACCAGCGAGGTCACACCCTGGCCGCCGCCTCTTCGCGCGACCTCAACGGCTTTCAAGGAACGAAAACGGAGAAGGCGCGCCAAGTGGGCAAGCTGATCGCAGAAAGAGCCAAAGCCTGCGGCATAGCGGCCATCGTTTTCGACCGCGGCGGCTACTTGTATCACGGTCGCGTCAAAGCGCTGGCAGAAGGCGCCCGCGAAGGCGGCCTCATCTTTTAATTATCTCAATGCGACACATAAAACATGGCCAAGCAAGAAGTAGAAAAAGTCAGGGTTTCCGAAGTTTCTGACCTGAAAGAAAAATTGGTGGCGCTCAACCGCGTGGCCAAGGTGACGAAGGGCGGACGCACTTTCAGCTTTTCGGCTGTGGTCGTCGTCGGCGACGGCCAAGGCACGGTGGGCCATGGCTTGGGTAAAGCGCGCGAAGTGTCGGAAGCCATCGGCAAAGCCATAAAAGATGCCGAGAAAAACCTCATCCGCGTGCCCATCCACCACGGCACTATTCCACATGAGGCTTACGGCAAATATGGCGCTGGCCGCGTGTTCATCAAGCCGGCAGCCCACGGTACCGGCGTGATTGCTGGCGGAGCCATGCGCGCCGTACTGGAGATGGCCGGCGTACAAGACGTGCTGGCCAAAGCCATCGGCTCGTCTAATCCGCACAACGTCGTCAAAGCGACCATTGCCGCCCTGAAGAGCCTGCGCAGCCCAGCCGAAGTAGCGCGCCAGCGCGGCATCTCCATGGAAAAACTGTTTAACGGCTAAACCATGAGCAAGATAAAGATCACCCTCGTGAAGAGCCCCATCGATCGCTCTAAGCGCCAGAAAGCGACCTTAGAGGCGCTGGGCTTTCGAAAGATGCATCAAACGGTGGAGCATGAAGACACTCCGCAAGTGCGCGGCATGATCCGCAAAGTGCAACACTTGGTACAAGTTCATCCGCATTAACTGGTAAATTTTACTTGAGGAAAGAGCAATGGAACTCGGAAACTTACGCCCGGCTCCCGGGTCGGTGAAAGCGCGCAAGCGCATAGGTCGGGGCCCTGGGTCAGGACTAGGGGGCACTTCCACGCGCGGTCACAAGGGCGATAAGTCGCGCAGCGGTGCGCGGCTGAAGCGCAATTTCGAAGGCGGACAAACGCCCATGCAGCGGCGCCTGCCCAAACGCGGCTTTAAAAATATTCATCGCGTCGAATACGTGGCCCTCAACTTAGACCGCCTCCAACAACTCGTCGAGCAGACCGGACAAACCACCATAGATGTGCCTACCTTAGTCGCGTTAGGTGTGGCGCGCAGTCAAGATAAGATCAAGGTGTTGGGCCGCGGCACCCTGTCCGCCAAAGTCGATCTGTCCGTTCACGCTATCTCGGCTACTGCGAAAAATGCCATCGAAGCCCTCGGCGGTACCGTTCAACTCGTATAATCTAAAATCGGAGGCCTGACGCCATGAAACTCATTACCGTCATCAAAAATATTTGGAGTATTCCGGAGCTGCGCGAGCGCCTATTGTTCACGCTGCTGTTGGTGCTGGTTTACCGTGCAGGCACGTTTATCGTCTTGCCGGGAGTGGTTCCCGCCGCGTTGGAGCGCGCAGCAGCCAACCGAGGAGCCAACGACCTGTTAGGCCTGATTAACGTGTTCACAGGGGGGGCTTTCGATAATGCGGCTATCTTTGCCTTAGGCGTCATGCCCTATATCACGGCGTCTATTATCGTCCAGCTGCTGGGCTTTGCAGTGCCTTACTTCCAGCGCCTGCAGACCCGCGAGGGGGAAAGCGGACGCAAGCGCCTCAACCAGATCACGCGACTGCTCACAGTGGCCATCACCCTGGTGCAAGGCGGGGGCTACCTCCAATTGGTATCGAGCATTCCCGGAGCCGTATCGCCCGATATTCCACAAGGCATCTTCTGGTTCTCCAACATCATCATCCTGACTGCGGGCACCATCTTCTGCATGTGGCTGGGCGAGCGCATCACCGATAAAGGTGTAGGCAATGGTGTCTCCCTCATCATCATGGTGGGTATCATTGCTCGGCTGCCCCAAGCCTTCATTTTCGAGTTCCAAAAGCTGTTCGGCGATAGCCAGCTGCTGCTGTTCTTCATCGAGCTGGCCTTCTTCTTCGTCATCGTCATGGTCACGGTGCTGGTTATCCAAGGCGTTCGCCGCATCCCCATCCAATTTGCTAAGCGCATGGTCGGGCGCACGGGAGGGGGCATGCCACAGGCAACCGCACGCGACTATCTGCCCCTGAAGGTGAATTCGGCGGGCGTGATGCCCATCATCTTTGCCCAGGCGCTAATGTTCTTACCGGCTACCGCCCTGCAGTATTTGGCCGGCGCCGACACTCAAAGCATTGGCCTGCGCACGTTTAACGATATTTACTCCTTCGGCTACAACGCGGTCTTCTTTATCCTGATCGTCGTATTCACGTACGTGTATACAGCCCTGATGATCAACCCGACGAACTACGCCGAATACCTCAAGCGCAACAATGGATTTATCCCCGGCGTGAAGCCAGGCGAGGCTACGGCCAACTACATCGACACCATCATGACGCGCATCACGCTGCCGGGCGCTATCTTCTTGGGCGCCATTGGTGTCCTTCCCTCCATAGCGGCCTCCTTAGGTGTCAACCAACAGTTTGCCCTCTTCTTCGGCGGCACTACTCTGCTGATCATGATTGGCGTCGCCTTAGATACGCTGCAGGTGATCGAGAGCTACCTGCTGACGAAAAAATACGATGGCCTGATCAAATCGGGGCGCATTCAAGGACGCGCTACCCAAGGGCTTCAAATCGGGCAGCCGCGCTAACTTTTTCTGTATGGGCTTTTTCAGCAGTGTCGCTTCGGGCAGAAAACTGTTTTACAAGACGGATGAGGAGGTAGAACTCATGCGCACCGCCAACCTCATCGTATCGAAGACGTTGGCACACGTAGCGACGCTCTTGCGCCCAGGCATCAGTGGAAAGGCATTGGATGCAGCGGCCGAAACTTTTATCCGCGATATGGGGGGGCGCCCCGCCTTCAAGGGCTATAACGGTTTCCCGGCCTCGCTGTGCATCTCGTACAACGACATCGTGGTGCACGGCATTCCCAGCGAGCGAGAGTTTCGCGAAGGCGATATCGTCTCTATCGACTGCGGCGTAGAATGGCAGAGCTACTACGGCGATGCTGCCTTCACCTTTGCCTTTGTGGCAACCGCCGAACCCGTCGTAGCGCTGTTGGAAGTGACCTATGCGGCCCTGTACAAAGGTATCGAGCAGGCGGTAGCCGGCAAGCGCATCGGCGACATCGCTTTCGCCATCCAGCACTACTGCGAGCGCGAACACCCCTATGCTGTTGTGCGCGAATTGGTCGGCCACGGCATCGGACGCGCCCTACACGAAGAGCCCGATGTGCCCAACTACGGCAAACGAGGCCAAGGGCTGCTCTTACAGAGCGGTTTAGCCCTCGCCATCGAACCTATGGTGAACTTAGGGCGGCGCGAAGTCTACCAACACGAAGACGGGTGGACCATCTACACGCGCGACGGCAAACCCAGCGCCCATTTCGAACACTCTGTCGTCGTGCGAAAAGACCGGGCCGAAGTGCTTTCCGACCACAGATTTATCCACGACGCTATAAAAAATAATCCCTACTTGAGAGAAATTTCACCTAAAAGTGCGAACTTTGCAGCCCGAAAAAATTAGCGCTGCTTTATGCCAAAAGAAGAGCTCATACGTCAAGATGGAGTGGTAACAGAAGCGCTGGCGAATGCCTCCTTCCGCGTCCGACTGGAAAACGACCACGTCATTTTGGCAACTATCTCAGGCAAAATGCGCATGCACTACATCCGCATACTACCAGGCGATAAGGTCTCTGTCGAAATGTCTCCTTACGACCTGACGCGCGGAAGAATCGTCTATCGCTATAAATAAAAACGGAACATACCGCCGCTATGAAAGTTAAGGCATCTGTGAAGAAGCGCTCCGCCGACTGTAAGATCGTGCGTCGCAAAGGGCGCATATACGTCATCAACAAGAAAAATCCAAAGTTCAAACAGCGCCAAGGCTAAGCCTGGGTGCCTCTCCCTACACTTTATAAAATATTGCTCGACGTATGGCACGTATTGCTGGTGTAGACCTACCTCGAAATAAAAGGGGCGTCATTGGGCTCACATATATCTATGGGATCGGTCGCTCGACAGCCCAAGCTGTCTTAGAAAAAGCCGGTATTGATATAAACACGAAGGTGGATCAATGGACGGACGAGAATATTAAAACCATCTCGCGCATTATTGCAGAGGAGTACAAGACAGAGGGGCAGCTGCGCGCGGAGGTGCAGATGGCTATCAAGCGCTTGATGGATATTGGCTGTTACCGCGGGCTGCGCCACCGCAAGGGACTGCCTGTCCGCGGCCAGCGCACGCGGACCAACGCTCGCACGCGCAAAGGCAAACGCAAAACGGTAGCCAACAAGAAGAAGGCCACGAAGTAGTCAGAGCCTCCCTTGCCTACAGGCAAGGGCTCAGCTGCGCTACTCATTTTTTACTCGCAGACTATCTCTATTCTCTATAGCAATGGCAAAAGCAGCTACTAAGAAAGTCGTTAAGCGCAAAGTAAAGGTTACGCCGGAAGGCATGGCCTATATTCAATCGAGCTTCAACAACATCATCGTTACCATTACCAATAAGCAGGGCGACGTCATCGCCTGGTCTTCGGCCGGCAAGTCAGGCTTTCGAGGATCGAAGAAAAACACGCCCTATGCCGCGCAAGTGTCGGCAACAGATGCTGCCAAAGCGGCCTTTGACGCCGGCGTGCGCACTGTGGAAGTGTACGTAAAAGGGCCGGGCTCTGGCCGCGAAGCGGCCATCCGCGCCATCGACCAGGCCGGTCTGAAAGTGACGGTCATTAAAGATGTGACGCCCCTGCCCCACAATGGATGCCGACCACCTAAGCGCCGACGCGTTTAAAAGCTCCTACTTATTTTTTCTGTTTTACTGCTGTTAAGAGATTTTATCCATGGCTCGTTATACTGGACCTATTACTAAGAAAGCCCGCGCTTTTGGCGAACCAATCTTTGGGTACGACAAGTACTTCGAACGCCGCAAGAATCCGCCTGGTCAACACGGGCCGAACAAGCGCCGCAAAGCGCGCTCGGACTACGCTCTGCAGCTGGCCGAAAAACAAAAAGCAAAGTACACGTATGGTGTCTTAGAGCGCCAGTTCCGCCGAATCTTCCACAATGCTACTCGGCGCCACGGCGTCACGGGGGAAGTGCTCCTCCAATTGTTGGAAGCTCGGCTGGACAACACTGTTTTTCGCCTCGGCATCGCCCCTACTCGCCGAAGCGCGCGCCAGTTGGTGAGCCACCGCCACATCACCGTCAACGGCCGCGTGGTAAATATCCCCTCTTACACCCTCAAACCAGGCGATGTGGTGGCAGTGCGTTCGCGCTCTAAGAATTTAGAGACTATCACCACTCATGTGGGAGCCAAGACGAGCGACGCGCGCCGCTTTCCGTGGCTGGAGTGGAATCCAGACAAGATGGAAGGGATCTTCCTAACCTTCCCGCAGCGCGATCAAATACCGGAAAAAATCAACGAGCAGCTCATCGTCGAGCTCTACTCGAAATAACTTTCGCTGCTGGGGTTCGGAGCACCGCCTCGTTTTTGGGTCGGTCTCCACGCTTCCTTACACCTCTTACCATCTCACTTCTGCTGACTGTATATGAGTATCCTCACATTTCAAAAGCCCGACAAAATTCTTCTTCAGAAAGCGAACGACTTCGAAGGCTCCTTCGAATTTAAGCCGTTGGAGCCCGGCTTTGGCCAAACGATCGGCAACTCCCTGCGGCGCGTGCTGCTTTCCTCGCTGGAGGGATACGCCATCAGCGCCGTCCGCATCGGCGGCGTAGACCACGAGTTTTCGACTATCAAGGGAGTGGTGGAAGATGTCGTCGATATCGTGTTGAATTTAAAACAGGTGCGGCTCAAGCCGATCGTGGCCGACGACACGTTTCAGTCGGAAAAGATCTATATGTCTATCAGTGGGCGCGAGGAGTTCCGCGCGGGGCACATCGAGGAGTTTAACAACGTGTTCCGCATCATGAACCCCGACTTGCTCATTTGCCGCATGGAGCCTTCGGTGACCTTAGAGATGGAGCTGACGATCACCAAAGGGCGCGGTTATCAGTTGGCCGAGGAAATGTCGCCCAAGGAGGCGATCATCGGCGTCATCCCCATCGACGCCATCTACACGCCCATCAAGAACGTCGCTTATCGCGTCGAAAACACGCGCGTAGGCCAGCGCACCGACTACGAAAAGCTGACGATCGATATCAAGACCGACGGCACGATCCATCCGGAGGTGGCCCTGCGCGAAGCGAGCCGCATCCTGATCCAGCACCTGATGATCATCACAGACGACAACATCACCTTCGACACCCCAGCCCCCGACAAGGCTCCTGATGTGGATGAGCATGTGCTGCAAATGCGCCGCCTGCTCAAGACGTCGCTCGAAGACTTGGATCTCAGCGTGCGCGCCTACAACTGCTTGAAGGCGGCTAAAATCAACACGTTGGCCGACTTGGTTCGCTACGATACCAACGAGCTACTCAAGTTCCGCAACTTCGGAAAGAAGTCGCTTGTGGAAATTGAAGAGCTCCTCCACGAAAAAGGGCTAACCTTCGGCATGGACATCTCCAAGTATCGCTTGGAGGAAGCCATAGACTGAGAAATCGCCATTGTTGTATCAAGTGTAGTAACCGTCGAGCGGAGCGCGCTCCAGCCCCGGTGCTACCGCGCAAACCTGGATAACATACCACCATGCGTCACGGAGACAAAGTAAACAACCTCGGGCGAACGGCCGAACATCGCCGCGCCCTACTGGCCAATTTGGCCAATGCCCTTATCAAGCACAAGCGCATCGTCACTACGGTAGCGAAGGCCAAAGCGCTGCGCCGCTACATCGAGCCGTTGGTTACGCGGGCCAAGACCAACACCACCCACAATCGGCGAGTAGTGTTTAGCTACTTGCAAAACAAGCACGCCATAAAGGAGCTCTTCGGGCCGATCGCCGCTGAAGTAGGAGATCGCCCCGGCGGCTATGTCCGCGTCATCCGCTTAGGCTTCCGCCGCGGCGACGGTGCAGAGACGGCGATGATAGAGTTTGTGGATTTTAACAAAGACTATCAGCCCAACCGCGACAAGGTGAAGAAAGCGAAGAAAACGCGTCGGGGCGGCCGCAAGAAGCGCTCGGGCGAGGCGGCGGCGACTGAGCCTGCCGAAACAGCAGCAACCGCTACCGAAGAAGCCGCTGAATAAGGCGTTAACTTTTTCGCTGCCCGAGCTATTTCGACCACTGGATAGCTCGGGCTTTTTGTTCAAGCACTTACCTTTGTATGCTTGGTTCGGAGGAGTGGCAGAGTGGTTGAATGCATCGGTCTTGAAAACCGACGTACTCGCAAGGGTACCGGGGGTTCGAATCCCTCCTCCTCCGCTAAACCATTAGGCCCAACAGAGCATCCTTTCATGCCTGCGCAGGGATATTACTCTTTCCGCATCGGCGGTCGGTTGCTCGACCTATCGGAGCCGGTAGTGATGGGCATTGTCAATGCCACGCCGGACTCGTTCTACGCCGGCAGCCGAGCGCGTTCGGTCGATGCCGCCCTCCAACGCGCCGAGCAAATGCTCAAAGAGGGCGCTGCCATCTTGGACATCGGCGGCGCCTCCTCGCGCCCTGGAGCAGAGGAAGTCCCTGCTGACGAGGAACTCAGCCGCGTAATGCCCATAGTGGAGGCCTTACACCGACATTTTCCGGAAGCATTTCTTTCCATAGACACCTGGCGCGCTGCCGTAGCCAAGGAAGCCTTAGATGCCGGTGCAGCGATAGTGAACGACATCTCCGCCGGGCGCTGGGACGAAAACTTGTGGCCTACCGTAGCGCAGTACGGCTGCCCTTACATCCTAATGCACCTGCAGGGAACTCCAAAGACTATGCAGCTGTCGCCCGTCTATGCCGATGTGGTACAAGACCTCTTGGACTTCTTCATCGAAAAGGTCGGTCAATTGCGGGCATTGGGGATTTCCGATATCGCCATCGACCCGGGTTTTGGCTTTGGAAAGACGCTGGATCACAACTACACCTTGCTGCGTCACCTATCGGAGTTCGAGGCCGTGTTGCAATTGCCGCTCCTGGTAGGTGTGTCTCGGAAGTCAATGGTGTGCCGCCTATTAGGCGTCGCACCGGAAGATGCCTTGAACGGCACTACAGCCTTGCACGTGTTGGCACTGCTCCAAGGCGCGCGCATCCTGCGCACCCACGACGTATGGGCGGCAGTAGAGGCGATACGCGTTGTGGCAGCCTTTCGGAAAACGGACTGAATAGGGGAGTATTGCCGTTTGTTTGCACCGACAACTACCTTTGCTCGGGCAACTCCGCCATTACTCAGCTAAAAAGCACCCTGTATGCGCCGACACCCTGCTGCTCTGCCCTATTTGTTCTTCACAGAAATGTGGGAGCGCTTTGGCTACTACCTGATGATCGGGATCTTCTTCCTCTACATGACCGATACCCAGACGGGAGGGTTGGGTTTTGAGCGCGATAGGGCATCCGACATTTACGGCACTTTCATCGCTTTAGTGTACGTCACGCCGTTCATCGGCGGCCTGTTGGCCGACCGCCTACTGGGCTATCGGCGCAGCATCGTCTTGGGCGGGGTGCTCATGGGCATCGGCTACCTGTTGTTGGCTATTCCCAACAGCCCAACCGCCTTCTACGCCTCGCTGTTGGTGATGATTTTGGGCAACGGTTTTTTCAAGCCCAACATTTCCACACTGTTGGGAAATCTGTACAACGAGCCGCAGTATCGCCCGCTCCGAGATGAGGGGTACAACATCTTTTACATGGGCATCAATATAGGTGCCCTGGTATGCAATTTCGTGGCAGCTTACTTGCGCCACGCGTACGGGTGGAGTTATGCCTTTGCAGCGGCTGGCGTGGGCATGTTCATCGGAGTAATTACCTTTCTAAGTGGGATGCACGCCATGCGCCATGCCGACGTTCGCCGCGAGGTTAACCCAGCGGAGACGGGTGTCCTCACCCTCTTATCGTCGGTACTGTTGCCGGCCTTGTTGACGGGAACCTTGGCATGGTTCATTCCCGGCAACGTGCTCGGCTCTGACGCTACGGACGCCTTCATCTTCGGCTCCCTGCCGGTAGTGGCTTTTTTCTTGTGGATCCTGTGGAAGGCATCGCCCGCCGAAAAGCCGCGCATACAGGCGCTGCTGTCGATCTACGCGGTGGTCATCGTCTTTTGGGCCGTCTTTAAGCAGAACGGAACGGCACTGACGACATGGGCAGAGTTTTACACCGATCGCTCGCTGCCGCAGTGGGCCGAACCGGCCGCTAAGCGACTGGGAATGGTGCAGGAGGTGAAGCACGAGGTCGGTTTGTTTCCCTTATACGACGCGCAATTTCGCACTACGCGGGATACCGCTACGGGCAAGATCGCTGAGGGAGAAGGGATACACCCCTATTTTTTGAATGTCCCTCCGGAGGAGCGACCGCCCATGGGGACATCGGTCTCGCTGGTATCTACCGAGATATTTCAGTCGGTCAACCCCTTCTTTGTCATTGTGCTGACGCCGGTAGTGGTTGGGTTTTTCGGTCAGTTGCGCCGGAGGCGCCTTGAGCCCACTACGCCGGCCAAGATCGGGTGGGGATTGATCATTTCTGCCCTTTCCACCTTGGTCACGGTGGCGGCGGTGTATGCCTGCCACAACGGCGCGCAGAAGGCCTCGGCGGGCTGGCTCATCGGCACCTATGCCGTCATCACGGTGGGCGAGCTGTGCCTCAGCCCTATGGGGCTTTCGATGGTGTCCAAGATGGCGCCCCCGCGTATAGCGGGCCTGATGATGGGCGGTTGGCAGTTGGCTACCTCCTTGGGCAACAAGCTGAGCGGCGTATTGGCCACCTGGTGGGATCGATACGACAACAAAGCTGACTTTTTTTGGGTTAACTTTGCCTTGCTGTCGGTGGCAGCGCTGGCCTTATTTGCCATGCTGCGCTGGCTCAATCGGTTGTTTCGAGAGCAAGGGCTTTCCTGATGCAAATCGTTTGCTTTTTCAGGCGCCAAAACGGAGCGTATGGAAATATCCTTCTAAAAATACACCGCTATGGCAACAAAACAACGTCTTTCTAAGCAACGGTCGAACGCCAAGGAGCAAGACGAAATGCGCAAGTTCCTCCTGATCGTCGTGGGAGCGACCCTCGCCTTAATGATACTGATGTACTTCATCTTCCGTTGAAGTTCTCTAATAGGGATGCTGCCTATTGGCGCAGTGCAGAAGCAGCATGGGAGTGGATCGCTCGGAGCAGCGCGGTGTGCGAGGGAGGGGGCTCGTCGCACAGCTATTCGCCGCTGTGGGGATGGGCTAAGCCTTATCCGGAAACTACCGGTTACTTGATCCCTACGCTTTTGGCCTGGGCACAGCGGAGCGGCGCAGAGGCGCTGCTGCAGCGAGCAGAGGCGTTTGCACAGTGGTTGATGGCGCTACAGCACGCAGAAGGGTGGTGGGCCGGCGGTGTGGTAGGAGGCAACCGCCCTAGCGTTTTCAACACCGCCATGATCGTCGATGGTCTGTCGGCGTACTCGGCGATGCAGGGCGGAAACGCAGACGCTTTAGAAAGCGCCCGACGCGGATGGCACTGGCTAATGGCCATCACAGAGCCGGACGGCGCCTGGCGTCGGGGAAGCTACGTGCCGGGGTATACTCCTTCTTACTACGCCTATGCCGTAGCGGCCGCCTGGCGCACGGCTGATCGATTAAATACAGGGCACACCTTCGAGGTGTTGAGGCAAGCCCTGCGCTTCTACGCGACCTATCTCCGCAGCGACGGTACCTTGGCATGTGCTGGACTAAAACCGGGAGCATGGGCCTTTACACACACCATCGCCTACGCGCTACAGGGCCTGTGGGAGGCCGCCAGCTATGCCGAAGAAGCAGATATTGCTCGCCGAGTGGCAGCTGCATGTAGAGCCCTGTCCGAAGTGATTTTGCAGCGAGGCTTTATTGCCGGCCGTTATCGCGACGCATGGCGAGGCGATTACACCTTTACGAGCCCGGTAGGGAATGCCCAGCTGAGCGTGCTGTTGCGCACCGTGGGAGCCCAAATCGGCGATGCCGCGCTGGTGCGTTGCGCCGACCTCGCCTTAGCAGAAGCGCTCAAACACCAATGCTGGAAGGCCAACCCTAATGTGCGAGGCGCTTTGCCCGGCTCCGCCCCTTTTTGGGGGCCCTATATGCGCTGGCGCTACCCCAACTGGGGCGCTAAATTTCTGCTCGACGCCCTCTATGCAGCCCTCTCATAAGGAGAAGCGCTCCGCTTCTGAGGCCGTACACACTCAGTGCATTCGGTCGCCGCGCGCAGGCAAGGCGGCGATCACCTCAGCCTCGTAGCGGAGGTATTCCTGCCAGCGCTGCCAAGTCTTGTCCCAGCCAAAATAGCGCTCGGCCAAGTCGAGAAACAGGCGGTAATGGCCGGCTTCGGCTATCATAAACTGGTGATACCAGCGGCGCAGGGCGGCATCGGCGCAGTGCAGCGACAAGAGGCGAAAGCGCTCGCAGCTGCGCGCCTCGATGAGCGCACAGGTCAATAGGCGTTCCAAAAGCGCCTCATCGCGGCTAACGCCCTTCTTCTGAAACTTCAGCAAAGCGTTCACGTATTCGTCTTTTCGCTGGCGCCCTAAGGGCAGCCCGCGCTTCTTGAGCTCGCTCAACACCATGCGGAAATGCCCCCACTCCTCCGTAACAACAGGTGCTAAGGCCTCTACCAGTTCGGTGCGCTCGGGAAAGGCCTGAATGAGCGAGATACACGAGGTGGCAGCCTTCTGTTCGCAATAGGCATGATCGGTCAAAATCTCGCCCAAGTCCATCTCCGCCAAGTTCACCCAGCGCGGGTCGGTGGGCAGCTTTAAGCCTAAAGTAGTATTCATAGCAAGTCCTGTCAACGCATTTGCGCGGCTGTCTGTTTTCTGCTGACAAGCCGCTGCAAAATTCCGGCGCGGACTTGTTTTTTTCCCTATCTTGAGCCTTCCAACTTAGACGCCGTGCAGTAATATCTCCGTGAACCACGTAGCCCATTGTTTGCTCTCTTATCCAGACGAGGCGCTGCTCATCGGCAATTTCATCGGCGATTACGTCAAGGGAAGCCAATGGAAGTGCTATCCGACAGCGGTGCAGAGAGGTATCCAACTACATCGATTTATCGATGCCTATTCCGCCGATCATGTTGCCTTACGAGAGGCGGTCCGCTATCTTCGCCCGTTTGCTGGGCGCTTTGCCGCCCCTGTGTTGGATATCCTGTGCGACCACTTGTTGTGTCGGCAGTGGACAGCTTGGGGCATTGCTCCGGAGTTTAACGGCTTTGCGGAGTGGGCCTACTCCAGCTTAGACTGCCAGCGCCTATATATGCCCGAGCAGCTGCAGCGCCGTTGGCCCAATATGCTGCGCGGTCGCTTCCTGCACTTGTACCAGAGCACAGACGGCATATCGTGGACATTGGAGCGCTTCGCACATCGCTTGTCTTTACCCTTAGACTGGAAAGGGATTGTCGCGCTCTTGGAAAGCAGGCAGCTCCCCTTTGAAGCCGACGTAGGGCGTTTTTTTTCTGCCTTATTGAGCGAGGTGAAAGTTTGGCGGGCACAGCATATGTGAGCGGTCTGACGCTTCTGGCCCGCGGTAAATACGGCTAAGTTTGCTCCGCAAAAGATAGCGTCTTGCTGCAGGCATTCCCTTTTCCACGCAGTCATGTTACCCTCTATAACAATATGGAAATGCGATTACTCATCTGGAATTTGCCTCGACTATTGCCCATGGTGCTGTTGAGCACCGCGCTGAGCGCGCAGTCGACTTACTTTCAGCAAGAAGTCAATTACAGCATCGAGGTGACACTCGACGATGTGGCGCACACCCTCAAAGGGCGCGTGCGAATGGAGTACGTCAACCACTCGCCCGATACGCTGCGGGAAATCTGGATGCATCTATGGCCCAACGCATACCGGAGCCGAAAGACGGCCTTCTGCAGGCAAAAGTTGCGGCTTGGAAATATGGCCTTTTACTTTGCTCCCGACAGCCTGCTCGGATATATCGACGGGTTGGACTTCCGGGTAAATCAGCAGCCAGTAACGTGGAAGTACCATCCTGAGCACATCGACATTGCGCTGTTGACTTTGCCAACGCCGCTTCCGCCAGGGGGGCGCGTCGATATCGAGACGCCCTTTCTGGTGAAGATCCCCGGTTCGTTTTCGCGACTGGGGCATGTGGGGCAGTCTTACCAGATCTCGCAGTGGTATCCCAAACCGGCCGTCTACGATAGGAAGGGCTGGCATCCCATGCCCTATTTGGACCAGGGAGAGTTTTACTCGGAGTTTGGCACGTATGAAGTGGCGCTGACGCTGCCTGCCAACTACGTAGTGGGTGCTACCGGCGTGTTGCAGACGCCAGAAGAGCGCGCGTTCTTAGAACAAAAGATAGCGGAGACAACGGAAGAACTCGCCAACTTGGCCTCCCTCGAAGAACGCGTAAAGGAAGAGCCTTTTCCGCCCTCATCGCCGGTGATGAAGACCATTCGGTATCGGGCAGAACGCGTGCACGACTTCGCTTGGTTTGCCGACAAACGCTTTCGGGTGCAGCGCGAGCTATGGACCGCGCCTTCGGGTCAAACGGTTGAATGCTGGGCGATGTTTCCTAAAGATCAAATGCGGTTGTGGCGCCGCGCTGCCTTCTTTGTGCGCCGCGCGGTTCAGTTCTATTCGGAACACGTCGGAGAATATCCCTGGCCGCAGGCAACGGCGGTCTCCGGGGCGCTGTCCGCAGGCGGCGGCATGGAGTACCCTATGGTTACGGTTATTGGCGGCGCAGGCACGGAGTCGTATTTAGACCAGGTCATTACCCATGAAGTAGGACACAACTGGTTCTACGGCATTTTGGCGACCCATGAGCGCGATTATCCGTGGATGGACGAAGGTCTCAACTCTTACTACGAGCGGCGCTACATGCAGCAATACTACGGCAGCAGCGATCCCTCTGAAGGGGAGCTAAGCCAGATCTTGTCCAGTAATAGAGTGGGTTCTTTGAGCGAGCTGCTCGTCGTGACGCTGGCGCGCTTAGGAGCGGATTTACCTTCTGAAACGAACTCCGACGCCTTCTCATCGCTGGGCTATTTCGCTCAAGTATATATGAAGCCCGCTCTCTGCTTGCGCTGGTTGGAGCACTCAGTTGGGCGCCCGCTCTTCGACAGGGCCATGCAGCAGTATTACCAGCGCTGGCAGTTCAAGCACCCGTATCCCGAAGATTTGCGCGCGGCATGGAAGGAGGCGGGTGTACAGGCCGACTGGTTCTTTGAGGCGATGCAGGCGCGTCGGTTCTTCGACGGCAGCATCCGCAAGGTGCGAAAGCTGCCCGACGGGACAATTGCTCTAAAGGTGCGCAATCGGGGAGGGCTATCGGCGCCCTTCAGCATCTCGGCCGTCCAGCAGGGCAAGGTCGTTCATACTGAGGCGTATTTGCCTTCAAAGGAGCGCACGATTACAGCCCGCTTTCCGGCACTTAGCGCCGATGCCTTTGTGCTCGACCAGGAGCGGGTAACCTTAGATATCTATCGAAGCAACAACACGCGCCGTATGAAGGGGTTGTTGCCGGGGCTTTTGCTGCCCAAGTGGCAGTTCATAGCTTTAGCAGAGCGCTCCGACAGGACGGTCGTAGGGGCCGCGCCTTGGGTAGGATGGAACGTATACGACAAGACTACGGTAGGGTTGGCGCTGCACAGTTCGCTGTTGCCGCCGCAGCGGTGGCGCTACCTATTGCTTCCGGGCTTCGGGTTTGGCTCAAAGAATGTGGTCGGAATGGCCGAGGTACAATACCGCTGGTCGCTGGGCCGATGGGCGCCCAATACGGTAGCGGGCATTCAGCTGCGCACGGCGACCTACGACCATCGCCTCGAAGAGGGCGCTGCAATGTATCGGCTGCAATATTTTCGATGGATGCCCTTCTTGCGGCTCGACCTGCGCAGCCCATCCACTGCCTTCGACCATTCCTTGCACCTGCGCGCGATCCTTCTGCAAAAAGAGGAGCCGCTCTTCTCGAACGCCGGCAGCTTCACAGGTAAGAGCCGCCCCTCGGCTCAGATATACGAAATGCGCTACGAAGCGCGCAATAGAGCTCTGCCTAATCCGTACGAAATGGCCGTTACCTTGGAAGGCCAGCGGTATTCCGTCCAAGGAACACCAGCCAGCTATTTGCGCGCGTCGTTGGAGTGGGCACAAACGTTCTACTATCGGCCCAAAAAGGGCTTGTCTCTTCGCCTGTTTGGCGGCTACTTTTTTCACAACACCCAGCGTCACCGTGGTGCAGTGGCGACCAACAGCTTAAACAACGACGTGGCGCGGGCTTCCTTTGCCCTCAACCCCCAGGGTTTCAACGACTACCGCTTCGACCAGTTCTTCGTAGGGCGCAGCGAAGTGCGCGGCTTTTGGTCTCGGCAAGTGATCCAGGCAGAGGGCGGCTTTAAAAATGCGTTGGGGCGGCCCTTTGCCCAAGTGTTCGGCAATTCCAACGACTTTATCGTGGCGCTCAACCTCCGGGCCGACTTACCGTTTCGCCTGCCGTCGATCCTTAGCCTGAAGCCTTATTTCGACGTGGGCTATTTTCGCGATGCTACTCCTCTGGGTTCGGGGCGCTCGCTCGAAGAGCAATTGGTATGGAGTGGAGGTGTGGTGTTCGAAGTGCTGAAAGGCCGCTTAGAGTTTTATTTTCCTCTCCTAAACAGCAGCTACTTGAATCAGCTTTACCGGAGCGCTACCGACAACTATTGGCAGCGCATCTCTTGGAGCGTACGGCTCCAGCGCATTCGATGGCGCGATGTCGAGCAGTTGTTGGTACAAGGGCTTTAAAGCAGCTCCTCTAAGCGGCCCATCTGGGCAATGCCGATGCGCCCATCGCTCTGAACCGCTACTGTGGCTGCTTCGACGGTGGGGTCGTGCTCGAAGAACAGCACAAACTGCTGTCGAGCCGCCTCGTCAAGTAGCCGCGCCTTTTCCTCGAGCGTTTGTAACGGGCGAATGTCGTAGGCCATCACGTACGGGAGCCCGACGTGCCAACGCGATGGGATCAGGTCGGCGCAATAGATGACAGTGCGCTTCCCTGTATAGAGTATCGGCAGCATCATCGCCTCTGTATGGCCGTGCGCGAAGAGCACCCGAAAGTTGGGAAACAGCTCGACTTCTGGGCGCATCTCGACAAACCGCAGTCGCCCGCTTTCGTACAGCGGCTGGAAGTTCTCCGGTAAAAAAGACGCCTTCTCGCGAGCGTTAGGCGCTGAAGCCCATCGATAGTGGGCCTCATTGGTCCAATAGGTGGCCTTGGGAAAGGTGGGCACTATTTCGCCCGTAGTTTCGTTTTTCCAAAGGGCACCGCCGCAGTGGTCGAAGTGCAGGTGCGTCAAAAAGACGTCGGTGATTTCCTCCGGTGAGCGCCCTGCCTGCTCAAGCGAGGTGAAAAGGAGATCGGTTTTTTCCGGAGAGAAGTGGGCGCGAAACTTTTCGCCCTGTTTGTTGCCGATGCCGGTGTCGATGAGCACCACGTGCTGCTCTGTTTCCACTAAGAGGGCCCGCATAGCCCAAAGGCACATGTTGTCGGCGTCCGGCGGGTTGAGCTGTTGCCAGAGGCGGCGCGGCACGACGCCGAACATGGCACCGCCGTCGAGTTTAAAGTAGCCCGTTAAGATGGAAGTAATTCGCATGGCGAGAGGAATCGAGAGGATCTGCCGCACTGCGCGCTGCTCTAACGCGGCAAGCGCGTATGCGCCCTACCTTTGCTGCTGTTCTATGGCACGGAGAAGCACTTTTGTTTTAACGTTGGGCTTGTCCCTAAGTTTACCTCTAGCCTGGCTATATGGCCAAAAAGCGGACGAATATAAGCGCTTAGGTGATAAGTACTTTGCGCAGGAGCGTTGGGCCGACGCTGCCGAGGCACTTCAGCGCTACCAAGACGAACGGCCAGGGGATGTAGAGGTACTTACCCGGCTGGGTATTTGCCATTATCACCTGCACCGACCTCAGGCGGCGCTAAGGTACTTGGAATTTGTGATAGGGCAGCGCGGGAAAGCGGCTCCAGTGGAAGCGCATTACTACTGCGCCCGTACCCTGCACGGCATAGGCGAGTACGAGCGCGCCATAGCGGTTTACAAGGGCTTTTTGCGGGTGGCCTCGGAAAAACATCCACTTCGCGCACAGGTGTTAGATCAGCTGCGCCGCTGCGTCAGCGGCTTGCGAATACAGCCCAACTTAGAAGTCGCTGTAGTAGAAAACTTGGGCGACCGCGTTAATTCCGTCGGGGACGAGTTTGCTCCATTACCCTCTGTAAACTATCCCGACCGGCTCTACTTTTCGGCGGCGCGCGAAAACACCACGGGGGGGAGGCGCAACGAAGAGGGCTACGAAGACCCGGAAAAAGGACACTGGTGCGCCGACATGTTCTTCACTCAGCGCACGGTAAGCGGGTGGAGCTACGCCTCTCTGCTGAGCGAGCTGCTCAACACACCGCGCCATGAGGTGGCTCTCGACTTTACCAATAACGGTCAAGTGCTTTACTTTTTTCGCGGCTTCACCCTCTTTAGCGGCGAGATATACACCGATACTGCCGGCCGAAAGTCGGTAGAGGATCGGCTTTTCGAGGGCCCTATGCGCCCAGAAGACGGAGATACAGGCCTGTTCTTTGCTTCCGACTCGCTGCTGCTGTTTGCCAGCCGGCGGCCAGGCGGTCTGGGAGGGCTTGACCTCTACTACGCGCTCCGCACCGACACCGGTTGGACAGCGCCGCGCAACTTTGGAGCACCTGTAAACACTCCCTACGATGAGACTACCCCCTTCTTGGCTCGAGATGGCCGAACCCTTTACTTTAGCAGTAACCATACGAACAGCATCGGTGGGTTGGATGTCTTCGTCTCAACCTTTGATCCCGCCAAACAGACCTGGAGCGAACCCCGCAACATAGGCCCGCCGATCAACTCGCCCGAAGACGATGCCTTCTTTCGTCTGTCGGCCGACGGCCAGGTGGCCTATTTCTCTTCCGATCGACTGGATAGCTACGGAAGCCGCGACTTATATGCCGCCTATTTCAAAGAACCGCGCGCAGAGCAGCTCGCCTTGCCGCAACTGTTCACTCAGAGCGGACGTCCAACCCCGACGATGTCCGACACTTCTGTTGTGCGCGAAGTGGCGTTGCCCGTACTCTATTATCAAAGCGATGCCGATATTTTGTCGGAGAGTCATCGACAACTCCTGCGAAGGGTAGCCCTGTTGGCCGGAGAATACCCAGAGGCCAAGGTGCTGATACAGGTGCATACGGCGCCATCGGGTGCTCTGAAGTTCGAGCTGTATCAGGGAATCAAGCGCGCGGAGAGCACAGCAAAGGCCCTAATAGAGATGGGAGTGCCGGCGCGCCGGATCGCACTCCAGAGCTTTGGCTCTACCTATCCGGTAGCGCAAAATGCGATGCCCGACGGTCGGCCCTATCCCGAAGGACAGCAGCTCAATCAGCGCATAGAAATACACCTGCTCGGCATTCCCGACCCGCTCCCTGTACGCGTGACGCTACGGGCGCGCCCTGTGCCGCCGGACTTTTCCGCCTACGGCGCGCTTTCCCTGAGCGAACGCACGGCCGGCATAGCCTTCCGCGTCGAGATGGCCGTCGCGCGCCAAATCATCACCGACGATGCGATAAGTATGTTCGGCGACCTGATGATCGAAAGCGAAGCGGAGAGCGGTGCCTACCGCTATTGTTCGGGTTTGTTTCGCACCTATGCAGAAGCCGCAGCGCTACAGCGCGACCTGCGAGCTTCGGGCTTTTCCGATGCCTCCGTTTGGGCCTACCTGAACGGCTGCCGCATCTCCCGTGCCGAGGCGGCCAACCTGCTGCAGCGGTATCCAGCGCTTAGGCCATACGTTCAACAGTAAGGGCATAGGCAATATTTTTAGGCGCAATCTTTGCGCACCAGTATAGCAACGCTTTCTTGTTGAGCGCGAATACCTTTGTCTCATTATGCGTAATCCTATCGTTTGTCGGCTGCTCTGGCTGATGCTGTTCCTGTCGCTTGCGCAAAATTGCACGAATGTTCGCTCGCAGGCCAATGCTTTTTTTGGGCTCCCCTACTGGGATAACCCGCACTTACGCGACCTGCTGATCGATTTTGACCGCTTTCTGGCCGACACCTTAGCCCAGGCCGGCGTCCCGGGAGCTGCCGTCGCCATCGTATACGACACGGCAGTGGTTTTCCAGCGCGGATACGGTCTTCGGCGTATAGGCACGCAGGACTCAGTCAATGCCTACACGGTGTTCCGCTTAGGATCCCTTTCCAAAGGCTTTGCCGGCGTACTCACCGGCCTCTTAGTCCACGAAGGGCGCCTTTGTTGGGACGACCGCATATGCCACTACGTACCGGAGTTTTCCCTGTCAAACCCCAACTATACTTCGCAAGTACAGCTATCACATCTGTTAGCCCATACTACGGGGCTACCTTATCATGCATATACGAACCTAATCGAGGCAGGGTACCAACTGCGCTCTATAGCGCGGCGATTTGCGCAGTGCCGGGTCAAATATCCCCCTGGCCAAGTATTTGCCTATCAAAATGCCGCCTTTGGGCTGATTGGAGAAGCCATGGAAGCGGTTACGGGCAAGACGTTTGGCGAGCTGCTCCATGAACGCATCTTTTCTCCCGCCGGCATGTATCGGGCATCTGCCGACCAGCTGAGCATGCTTACGTGCGACGATATTGCCTGGCCGCACGAGCCCACGCGCACCGGCTTGCGCGCCGTTCCCATCTCGTCGCGCTACTACAACGCTGCACCAGCGGGCGGTGTCAATGCCAGCGCGGCCGACATGGGCAAGTGGTTACTCGTTTTGCTGGGCCATCGGCCCGATATCGTGCCGCCGGAAGTACTCGACGACGTGTTTCGCCCCTACGTGCGTACCGATGGCGACCAGCGGTATTCGCAGCTGTGGGGACAACCCATCACGCCCTACTATGGCATGGGATGGCGCTTATTGGCCGGCCCAACCGATACCTTGGTCTATCACGGCGGATTTGTCAACAACTTTCGCAGCGAAATTGCCTTCGATCGCCGCCATCGCATAGGGGTCTGCTTGCTGCTCAACGCGCCAACCCCGGTGGCCAGTACCATCCTGCCCACTTTTTGGCGCATGTATCGGGAGCGGCGTCAGATCATTCAAGCTTGGCAGACGAATGCCTCTTCTCCGTAGCCCTGGGCAGGTGTGTGCTCGTCCCAAAAAGAAAAAACCCGCCTCCTTCTTCTAGGAGGCGGGTACTCCTTTTGTGTGGAGTTTGAATCCCCCGCCAAGGTTTATCTGAGTTTTCAGTCGATTTACAAGGGGTGTTTTCATTTGAAAAGCTGTGGGACATTAGCCGCAAAATAGGATGTCGTCGGTGAGGGAGGGCCCAAAGAAGTCAGCAAGGAGCTGGTACGGTGCTTCATGTGGATCTTGGGGAGGGAGCCATTGCGTACCGCCCTTGCTGACGGGCTTCGTAGGGCTAAGGAGGCTGGAGGGTAGTGTTGGCTTTTTCGTTCCCTTTCTATCTTAAGGAGAGGTCTAAAAGGTATTTTTTGCCACGCCGTCTTTTAAAGAGCAACAAAGGGTAAGAAATGCAGCGGTCTTCTTCAATTATCTGCAGGGCTACACTAACTTCGCCGCAGGTCAGGCTCGCAGCGCTTTGATGGTACAAAAGTGTCCCTCTTGAAGGCGCCGGCGCAAACACGAAAAATCGCTTGACTTCCACAGTAGTTTAGGGCTAATGGTCTCGTCTCGGTTGTCGGTATGCATGAAAGTCCGCTGATTCGAACGCTGCAATTGTTTACGCCAGCGGAGATCGAGGATCTGGAGAGGTTTGTCTCTTCCCCGATTTTTAATGAGGCGCATCGTTTCAACGATACGGTGCGGCTGTTCAAATACTTGCGGGCGCATTATCCGCATTTCAGCGCACCCGAGCTCGAAAAGTCCGTCGCCGGGCGAGCGCTTTTCCCCAAGCGCAACCATCCGGAAAACGAGCTGGAGCGCACCATGGCCCAGCTGATGCACATCGTCAAGCAGTTTATCAACTTTCGCTATTCGGCGGTACGCGCCGGACGCATCGTGCGCAGCGGGCGCAAGCAGAACATCCTCCAAGACCCCGTGTCGCTCCTCAACTTCGCGCGCCAGCAGCTGTCGTTGATGCGCTTCTACAGCGAACGCTTACTGCAAAAGGCCGTCAGCCACCCTCAGTCCGCTTCTGCTCCGGATCCGCCTCCGCACAAGAAGCGGCGCGTCCGACGGGCGGAAAACTTCTTCCGCCACTTGTACGACGAGCTGAAAGAGGTGCTCGATGGCCAACAGCATTTCGACCTTTTCGAGGAGTTTGAGTTCAGCGATTTTCACTACTACCGATACTTGGCCGAGCAGGAAAAAGCGATCTACGAAAGCCTGCACGAGTGGTCGGCGCAAGGCGGTTTTGTCAACCTTTTGATGGCGACGGAGAGCTTAGACCGCTTTTATTTGCTGAGCAAGCTCGACCAAATTTGTCGCCTGTTGCATTTGCAGCACATGGCAATGCCCTTTGCGGAGGACTCGGACGAGTACCGGCGCCTGATGACGAACCAGCGGGTGACGACCAAGATGGTCAAGTTGCTTATGAAGCATGCCTACCACGAAGGCGATCCCGGCATTGCACTGTACTTCACGCTGCTGCAGTTGCTCACCAAGAAGAAGGTGGAGAAAACCGATGTTTTGGCGGAGCAGTTCTTCCAGTTGTTGCGCCAGCAAGCGGCAACGGTTCCCTCGCGCCGATTCCGCGATTTCAGCGTCATCGTTCGCTCGTATTGGGCGCGCCGCTATCGCCAAACCCGTCAGCACCGGTTTTTGGAGCAGATCTTTTTGTCGCATCAGGAAGATTTGGAACAACTGCGCCGCACGGGAGAAGGGATACAAAGCTCGCATTTCCAAGGTATCCTCTTTAACGCAATTAAGTTAGGCGAGTTAGATTGGGCCGAGGCCTTCCTGAACGAGTTTGCACCGCGCATCATTGCTACTCCAGACCCGCACTTAGTGGCCGATATCGGTTTTGCAATGCTGGCCTTTGCCCGCAAGGAGTTTGAGCGCGCTGCCCAGCGACTCCCACATTATTTTACCTACGGCACTACCGACGACCCCAACCTATACTCCCTGGCGGCCACCCTCGATGTGCGCATCCGCTACGAGCTGAATACGCTCTTCGACGAAGAGGGCAACAACATGCGCCGCGCCACCCAAAAGCGCATCAAAGAGAACAAAACCTTACGCCCAGAGCGGCAGCAGAGTATCCTGAAGTTTTATCAGGCGGCAACGTGCCTCTTTCGGCAAAAGGAAAAACTCTCCCTTCGCCTCGCTCCCATAGAAAAGGTGCGCCAAGAAGTCGAGCGCGTGTGGAACGACATAGAGGTGCATCCCGTGGTAGATAGCGAGTGGTTGCGCGACAAATGCCGCGAGCTGCTCGCATCGCTGCCGCAAAAGACAGTGCCAACCGCTACCTCTTAGTTAGGCATTTCGCCCAATGCAGTTGAGATCCTCAAAAGCCTGGCGCAAGCGCGCTACGAAGGACTTTTCGCCCTCGCGCAGCCACACCCGCGGGTCGTAGTGCTTCTTGTTGGGCTTATCCTCCCCTTCTGGATTGCCTATTTGCCCTTGCAGGTAGTCTTTCTTGTTGTGGTAGTAGCGGCGGACGCCGTCCCAGAAAGCCCACTGCAGGTCAGTATCGATATTCATCTTAATAGCTCCGTACGAGATGGCTTCGCGGATCTCCTCTTGGCTGGAGCCGGATCCGCCGTGGAAGACGAAGTGCACGGGTTTGGCTTCAGCCAAGCCAAACTTTTGGCGAATGTACTCCTGGGAGTTTTTCAGGATAATCGGCTGCAACTTGACGTTACCGGGTTTGTATACGCCGTGTACGTTGCCAAAGGCTGCCGCTACAGTGAAGCGCGGGCTCACTTTACGCAGCGTTTCGTAGGCGTAGGCCACCTCTGCCGGTTGGGTATACAGCCGTGCCGAGTCTATGCCTGTGTTGTCGACTCCATCTTCTTCGCCGCCCGTAACGCCGAGCTCGATCTCCAACGTCATGCCTAACGGAGCCATGCGGGCCAAATACTGGCTGCAGATTTCGATATTCTCGTGCAGGGGCTCTTCCGAAAGGTCGAGCATATGGCTGCTGTAGAGCGGATAGCCGTGTTTTTCGTAAAACTTTTCGCCAAAATCCACCAGTCCCTTTACCCAATCGATGATGTTGAGCGCGCAGTGGTCGGTGTGCAAGACGACGGGAACACCGTAGGCTTCCGCCAACGTGTGGATGTGTTGCGCACCGGAGATGGCGCCCAAAATGGCTGCCCGCTGGCCTTCGTTGCTCAGGCCTTTGCCCGCAAAAAAGGCTGCACCCCCGTTCGAAAACTGGATGATGATCGGGCTGTTGACAGCCGCCGCTGTCTCCAAAGCCGCATTGACGGAGTTAGTGCCCACCACATTGACCGCCGGCAGGGCATACTCCTTCTCTAACGCATCGTTGAACAACTCGGTGACTTCCGCGCCGTGTAAGACGCCCGGACGAAAACGTGCCATACGCAATAGGTGGTGTTTGTGGTAAACGTACTTGGTTAGTGCCTGAAAGAAGAAGAGGCGCTTGGCCTCTTTCCTTGTGCAATGTTACGGCAAAAACCCGGTTTTATCTGCCGCAAATAAACCGAGGAAGCGAAAGCGCTGACAAACATGTCTTATTAGTGCTCGCCCTGTACACACACGTACTAAGGCATAAACATCGAGTTTCTTCGGTACCTCAGCGGCTCTTTTCACAGTAAAGTCTTTAAAAAGACATTCGTTTAGATGCGATTTTTGTACTTTTGAAGCAAGAAAGCGTACGTTTGTCTTATTTTTATGAAAAATATAATAATCCCTTTAACGCTGTGCTGTTGCTTAAAAGGTCTATCTGCCCAAACGCCTTTGAACGATGAGTGTTCGTCGCCCATAGCCTTAGGCATTGCGCCCGTTTGCACACCGACAGTGTATTCTAACATAGGAGCAACGGCTTCGCACGTAGGCAATGCCGATCCGCCTTCGTGTTTTGGAGGGGCCGATGGTGGCGATGTGTGGTTTACTTTCGTGTGTCCGAGTGCTCTGCTAAACTTCCGCATTGAGCTGGTACCTGCAGGAGCAAGCCCCATGGTCAATCCTCGCTTAGCGGTTTATCGCGGCGAATGTCAGTCCGATGGCTTGGCGGAGCTGGACTGTGCTGCGGGAGTGGGGTCGCTGTGGCTCGACGTCGAAGGGCTTACTCCCGGAGCGGTTTATTTCCTCCGAGTGGCGTCGGCTGGCACGGCGGCCAATGCAGGGACTTTTCAGCTGTGTGTCCGCGAGATGCCGCCCGTGCTTACCATCGACCAGGGTGGCTCTGCGCTCTGTTCGGGAACCCTGTACGATACGGGCGGCCCAGACGGCGACTACCAGCCAAACGAGGACCACACTTTTGTTATTTGCCCCGATGCACCTGCGGCGTGTATTGAGTTTGTTTTGGAATACTATCAGTTGGATGCCGGCGATCCCTTTTCGCCGGGGCTTGATGTCCTATCGTTCTACGATGGGCCCAATACAGATGCGCCGTTGGTGGCGCAAATCAACGGCCTCCTGTTAGGCGTAGGTATGGATGGCGGCGGTGGCGTTTGCTTTAAGGTGCAGGCAAAGAGCGGATGCTTGACCGTACAGTTCCAGTCGGATGCGGCCGATCAGTACCGGGGCTTCAAAGGGCATTGGCAGTGTAGCGCCAAGCCTTGCGTGCCGCCCGACGATATCTCTGTGGAAGCCTTCGTCCCATCTTCCGATATTGCCGACGTGATTGCTGCCCCAGGAACGGTCATCACAGTACAGGATATTTCTCATTGCCCCCCCGGAGCATACGGCGTGTTCACCTTTGCCTCCGACAACAACGAGCTGGGGCTTCGCCAGGGGCTCCTGCTCACTACCGGGCTCGCCGAGCTAGCGGTAGGACCCAATAACGACGGCGGTGTCTCCTTCCCCCACAGCGCGCCTGGCGATGCGGATTTAGATTATCTCTCCGCCATCGAAGGAAACGGGCTACTCTCGGAAGATGCCTGCGCCATTGAACTCGATGTATTTGTCGCTGCAGACGAGCTGGCTTTTGAATACGTCTTCGGGTCGGAGGAACACCCCGAATTTGCCAACTCTCCCTACAACGACATCTTTGCCTTCTTCGTTTCGGGCCCGGGGATTGCGGGTGACCCTAACCTGAGCGGAGCGGTCAATATTGCCGTCCTGCCTGGCACCAATACGCCGGTGCAGATCAACAGCGTCAATAACTTGGTCAATTGGGAGTATTTCCGAAACACCGAAACCTCCCAAACCCTGCAGTACGATGGACTTACCAGCGACTTTTTAGGCACTAAGAAGAGCCTAACCGCGCGTGTGGATGTCGTTCCCTGCAATACCTATCGGCTCAAGCTGGCTATTGCCGATCGAGAGGATCCGCTCTTCGACTCCGGCGTTTTCATTTCAGAAGTGCGCGCCGGCGCGCCGGAGATCGAACTGCAAATAGCCGACAGCTTAGACTACCTGACGGAGAATTGCTCGAGCGGCCGAAGCCGCCTCTTGGTGCGCCTGAGAAAGCCCAAGAGCAAAGCGACTGCTTACACCCTTACCTTGGGCGGCTCAGCTACTCCAGGCGTCGACTATGAGACGAATATACCGCCTACGGTAGTCTTTTCTCCCGGAGACTCGCTCTTCGTTTTTTTCATTGACCCCATTGCCGACACCTTATGGGAGGGCAAAGAGACTATTACTGTATCGATCTCGAGCGACTTTGGTTGTGGAAGCACAATCTTCCAAACCTTAGAGGTGGCTTTGGTGGACGGCATTCGCTTGAACATCAACGACGGAGTCGATACCTTGTTCTTTTGTGTGGGTGCTGCCGTGCCGTTGCAAGTTAGTGGAGCGGAGAGCTATGCGTGGAGTCCTCCGTCGCTGGTCAGTGATCCGAATGCCGCCGATCCCATCGCTGCGCCTGTGGGAGATACGGTGTTGTGGGTAGTCGGCACATTAGGCCCTTGCATCGATACGGCCGAGGTATTTCTGCGCCAGATTCTACAGCCTCAGATAAGCATCGCTGCGTTAGACACCCAACTGTGCGTAGGCGATACTGTCTTGCTGAGTGCTCAGGTTTTTCCTCCGGAGATCCCTGTAACTTGGACACCTCAGGCCCGCCTCAGTCACCCCAGCAGCGCCGTCACCTTTGCTTATCCGCTCAATACGACTACATATACAGCTGCTGTTCAGGCTGTCGGTTGCTCCCCTGCTTCTGCATCTATTGTATTGGCCGTCGAGGATGTCGCCTTTCCCCTGCTGCGGGCCGACACAACCCTTTGCCAAGGTGTACCCATTGTTTTAGCCTCATCCAACTGGCCCATCGGTAGCCCTATAGGGAACTACCGGTGGGAGCCCGCGCAGGGGCTAAACAACGCGAACATCCCCAACCCCACAGCTACTCCGCAGCAGACCACCACTTACGTTGTGACAGCCACAGGACTTGCTGGCATATGTACGCGCCAAGACTCAGTGACCATTGCGGTCATCCCCGCCGAGGTGCGCATAGAAGGGCCTCGCTCGGCGCAATTGTGTTTGGGCGACTCGGTTCGGCTGCAAGCGTCGGCGTCGCCTCCAGGGGCTGTCATCCAGTGGGAAGATCTATCCGGTGTATTGCCGCCTGTTGCCGGCAATACGGTCACTTTCTATCCCGAGGTCTCTACGGTCATCTATGCTGCGTATTCGATAAATGGATGTGTGGCGAGGGACTCTGTATGGGTGCAGGTGGACTCGCTTCCTCCCTTAGCCCTCGAGGTAGCGCCGCTAAAAGAGCTGTATTGCCCGGGCGACACGCTTCAGCTGCTGTCGGCGGCTTATTCGCCTGCCGCCTTTCCCGGCATAACGCACCAATGGGAGCCTTTTGCGGGAATGCTGTCGCCGTTGAATAGTTGGAATATGGCTGTCGTAGCTACAGAGACACACGTATTTCGCCGCCTGACGCGCAGCCAGACGGGAGCCTGTCAAGGAGAAGCCTCGGTGGTGGTCCGCGTAGGCGAGTCGCCGCAGCTAAGCGCGACAGTCGCTCCACCCGCTATTTGTCCGGGACAGACGGCAACCATTCAACTGGAGGTGGAGCCACCTGGTCAAGCCGTCCTCTGGGAAGATCCCACCGGCACTCTCTCGTGCGCGGAGTGCTTGAACCCGGTCGCTTCGCCCGCAGAGACCACTACCTATAGGGTCAGCACACCGGGAGCTGTTTGTCCCAGAACGCTCGCCGTGAGCGTCGCCGTGTGGCCGCTACCTGCGTTAGACCTCACCCCTCGCACCATCTGCTTGGGCGATAGTTTGCAGCTCAATCGGGTGGCTGCTGACCCTGCGGACACTTATGTTTGGGCAGTGGTGCCGCCGGGCGACCCCAATAGCTTGAGCAGTCCCAACACCCCCAGTCCGGCAGTGTACCCTGCTGCTACGACGACCTATCGTGTTTCGGTGGAAGGGCGATGTCCGCGCACCGGTGAGGTCACCGTGACGGTCAACAGCGCTGTGTTGGATGTAGGCCCCGACCAGGTGATCTGCGCAGGCACAGCGGTAGTGCTCCATGCTGAGGTGACGACATCGCCGGGTGTGTCGGGCGCCGTCGTTTGGGAGCCGGGAACTATCCCTGGGGCCTCGGTGAGCGTCTCTCCTACTGCCACCACAACGTACACGGCCGCATTTGTCTTTCCTCCAGATTGCCGGGCGTCCGACAGCTTGACGGTGGAAGTGCTTCCCGGCGTTGCGTTGGGCGAGATTCGCTCCGATGTGCCCGTAGACCCCTATGTCTGCGAAGGCCGGTTGCTGACGCTGCGCGTAGACGTGCAGCCTCCCGAGGTCGCGCTGACGTGGCTCGAAAACGGACAGCCCCTTGCCAATGCCGTAGCCGACTCGCTGGTGCGCCGGCAAGTGGCCGGTGCCGACCCAGTCTCTTACCTCGTTGTCGCTGAAAACGCCGAGGGGTGCCGCGACACCTCGGCCCCCTTCGAAGTCTTGGTACGCCGATGCCTGGCTTTCCCTAATGCTTTTACTCCGGATGGCGATGGCTACAACGACGTCTTCGGCGAACCCATAGCCTTTGGCGAAGGCGCTATAGAGGTGCGCGACTTGCGCATCTTCAATCGATGGGGCGAGCTCATCTTCGCCACCTCACCCGCGCAAAAGACCTGGGACGGAAACGCAAATGGCCGCCCCGCTCCCAGCGAAGTATACGTTTACGCAGCGGTAGTCCGTTTCGCCAATGGCGAAGAGCAAACCTTTACCGGTGAGGTTACGCTGCTTCGATAGAGGAGCAACCTCGCTTACTTGAGGCGAATATCCAGTAGTATTGTCCGCTCAACGAATGTCTCATTGTGCTTCCTGAATGGACTATCGACGCCGCCCTTCGGCTGCGACGATTTACCCGCATTGGCTGCATGCCTAAACGACTTAGAAATTGCGCAAAACACCCGGACGATACCTCACCCGCATACTCAAAAAGATGCCCGGGATTTTTGGGAAGAGATGTGCCGCAAGAAGGAGGAGCACGGCGGAGTGCCTAACCATTGGATCATCGACCATCGAGAACACGGGCTCATCGGTTCCATCAGTGTCTTTTTCAAGTGCGGCATCGATGGGCACTGCGACGAGATGGGCTACGCGATCGGCGCCTCTTGGAGAGGGCGGGGGTATGCGACGGGAGCTCTTCGGGCACTGACCGCTGTGCAGTTTGAGACGCGGCCCAAGTTGGTGCGTTTAGAGGCTTGGGTATACGCGCACAACCTCGTCTCCGTTCGCGTGCTGGAAAAGGCGGGCTACCGAAAAGAAGGGTTTTGCCGCTCGGTCTTTCTCAAAGACGGACGCCTCTTGGATGCCTGGCTACTGGCGCGTCTGCGCAGCGACGAGCCCTGAACCCTATTGGCGAGTGGCGCGCGCCAGATACACGGCCGTAAGCGCAGCGTTGACACCTATCACGATGAATATCAGGGCCGAAGAAAGGCCAGAGGCTTCTCCTCGAGCATTTCGGATAGTCGCCCACACGATGTAGAAAACCAGAAGCATAACGCCGAGTTTCATCGAGCGGAGCCACCGTGTGGCCAAGCGATACTGCCGTTTGGCATTCTCTGGAGTAATCTTCACGGGATAATTGAACCAATGAGGCCGCCCACACAAAAAGGTGAGGAACCCATACAGGGCTATGCCTGTCCCAGCCAGTACCCACAGCATGTACTTAGGCCCATAAATGTCTACTTCGCCGGCCGCGTTGTATTGCTGTGGAATGCGATCCGGCAATTCATCGTAATAGGTCAGGGGAATGACGAGCAGCAGGAGCCCTATCAATGCGGACAACGCCTCGATGACGCGGTCAAAGGTGCTCAGCGCGAGCACTAATCTGGGCAGTTCTCTTCCTCGGGTAATAAGCATGTTCTTTTAAGAAGATGGAGTGTTGCGGTCATCCGGTGGAGAAACACTGGGCTTTTGTCGCTGTCGCGGTGCGCGTTCGGCTTCGCGGAGCGCGCGAGCGATGATCCATTCAATCTGGCCGTTGACGCTCCGAAACTCATCGGCGGCCCATTTCTCCAAAGCCGCATAAGTTTCTTCGTCGATGCGCAGCACAAAGCTCTTTTTATTTGCCATGTCTTGGTGAATCGGCTATACCATTTGACCACAGCCCTCGCGTGGAACCGGAGGGCTGTGGCGCAGAAAGAAAAGGAGAAGGTCACGGGTGTAGGGTGCCGGCGTTGAGTACCGGCGTGGCCGACTTTTCGCTGCACAGCACCACCATCAGATTGCTCACCATGGCGGCCTTGCGCTCTTCGTCCAAATCGATCACGCCCTTCTTCGACAGCTGCTCGAGCGCCATCTCAACCATTCCAACAGCCCCCTCGACGATTTTGGCGCGCGCAGCGATGATGGCCGATGCCTGTTGACGCTGAAGCATAGCGCCGGCAATCTCCGTCGCATAAGCTAAGTGATTGATGCGCGCCTCAATTACTTCTATGCCGGCGATGTGCAGGCGGTCTGCAATCTCGAGAGCCAACTGGTGATTTACCTCGTCGGAATTGGTGCGCAGTGTAACGACGGCATCCTCATTCTCCCAATTGTCGTAGCTGTACATGCCGGCCAGCTTGCGCACCGCCGACTCGCTCTGCGTCTTGGCAAACTCGTGGTAGTCCTCCACACCAAAGGCCGCCTTATACGTGTCGGAAACGCGATACACCACTACCGCTCCAATCATGATGGGATTGCCCTGTTTGTCGTTTACCTTGATAACGGGTACGTCGATCGTAACCGCGCGCAGCGAGACCTTCTTGCGCGTGTAAAATGGGTTTACAAAGAAAAACCCGCTCTCTTTGACCGATCCTACATAGCTGCCAAACAAAGTCAGCACACGGCTGGTGTTGGGCTCTACAGCAATAAAACCCGGCAACACAAAAAGCGTCGTCGTCATTAGTACAGCAATACCCCACCATATGGCCTTCAGCACTACGAGGGCAATGCCTACGATTATGAGCCCTATAATCAGCAAAAGCATGACCCAACCCGACGTTGGTTTAAGCGTCTTTTCCATAACCTAATGTTTTTGATACTTTTTTGATATCACAAAAGTATCGTAATGCTGTCTTATTTTGCAATAGCTTAGTCCCACCCCCTGGGCAAAAAGCGCGTTTTAGCCGACGAAATGCCGGAAAAAAGCGACCAGCGGTCGATGCCTTTACGCCGTCAGCGTTTTCCAGAGCAGGTCTTTCAGCGCTTGGATATTCTTTCCTGTGACGGCGGAAATAAACAGCGCAGGTATGTTTTCGGGCAGGGTTTCCCGCAACATTTGTTCGAGCTCCTCGTCTATCAGGTCGGCTTTGGTGACGGCCAGCACGCGGGGTTTATCTAGGAGCTCGGGGTTGAATTGCTGCAGTTCGTGGATCAGGATTTCGTATTCGCGCCGGATAGGGCGGGGAGTATCGCAGGGGATGAGGAAGAGCAGGACGCTGTTGCGCTCGATGTGGCGCAAGAAGCGGTGGCCGAGACCGCGGCCTTCGTGGGCGCCTTCGATGATGCCCGGGATGTCGGCCATGACGAAGGAACGGCCTGGGCGCACCTCGACGAGGCCGAGTTGCGGAGTGAGGGTGGTGAACGGGTAATCGGCGATTTTGGGTTTGGCTGCGCTGACCACGCTCAGCAGGGTGCTCTTTCCGGCATTGGGAAAACCGACTAAGCCCACGTCGGCCAGCACTTTGAGCTCCAGGATAATCCATTTTTCTATGCCCGGCTCGCCGGGTTGGGCAAATCGCGGTGTTTGGCGCGTGGCGGTCTTGAAAAAGTTATTGCCCTTGCCACCTCTACCGCCGGGAAGGAGCACTTTTTCGTCGTTGGGCTCAGTGATCTCGAGCAATACCTCGCCGGTCTCGGCGTCTTTGGCGACAGTGCCTAAGGGCACCTTGATGACGACATCGGCTCCGTCGGCTCCGGTTTTAAGTCCGCCGCTGCCGGGTTTGCCGTCTTCAGCAAAGACGTGCTTGGTGTATCGGAGCGAGAGCAATGTCCATTCGTGCGGGTCGGCTTTGAGGATGATGGATCCTCCGCGTCCGCCGTCGCCCCCGTCTGGGCCGCCTTTGGGAATGCCCGGCCCGCGATAGAAGTGCACGCTACCGGCCCCGCCTTTTCCCGAGCGAAATAAAATCTTGATATAGTCGACGAAGTTTTGCTCTGCCATAGCTTCTTCTAACAAGAGTAAAATGTGGCGCGACCGTGAACGGCCCTGGCAACCGATTGTTTACGACAGTGCTGAAGTACACACCTTTATCTTCGTTCGACATGTGGAGCTGGTTTAAGACAGATCCGGTAAAGAAGCTGCGCAAGCAATACGAGCAAAAGATGGTGGAGGCTCGCGACTTGCAGCGCAAAGGCGACATCCAGGCCTTTGCCCAGAAAAGCGCCGAGGCGGAAGCGCTCATGAAGGAGATAGAGCGCTTGAGTCGCCGTTCGTAGGACTGGGCAGAGTGACGTCGATGACTTTTCGGCGCAGCTCGAAGTTGCGCCCTAAATATACCTTGCGGACCATCTCGTCGGCGGCGAGCTCTTCGGCGGTGCCGGCGCGCAGGATGCTACCCTCGAACATGAGGTAAGCGCGGTCGGTAATGCTGAGCGTTTCCTGCACGTTGTGGTCGGTAATGAGGATGCCAATGTTTTTGGTCTTGAGCCGGGCCACGATGTACTGGATGTCTTCCACCGCGATAGGGTCGATGCCGGCGAAGGGTTCGTCCAAGAGGATGAACTTGGGGTTGCTGGCCAAGGCGCGCGCGATCTCGGTGCGGCGCCGCTCGCCCCCGGAAAGGGTGTCTCCGTTGCTGCGCCGAACTTTGTGCAGATTAAACTCCTCGATAAGCGCCTCCAGCTTTTCCTCCAGCTCGACGCGGCTCAGCGAGGTCATCTCTAACACCGCGCGAATGTTGTCTTCCACGCTGAGCTTTCGAAAGACGCTGGGCTCTTGAGGCAAGTAGCCGATGCCTTTTTGGGCCCGGCGATACATGGGCAGGTGCGTGATTTCCTCCTCGGCTAAAAATACGTGGCCTTGCGTGGGCCGAATGAAGCCCACTACCATGTAGAAAGAAGTAGTCTTGCCGGCGCCGTTTGGACCCAACAGCCCCACGATTTCGCCCTGTCGGACATCGAAAGAGACGTCGCGCACCACCGTGCGCCGGCCGTAGGTTTTAAACAGGTGCTCCGCCCGTAAGATCATGCGCCCAGCAATCGTTTGACCACTTCTGAAATGTGGCGCGCCTCCGCCTTACCAGCCAACTTTTGGGTGGCCACCCCCATCACTCTACCCATATCCTTTAGCGAGGTGGCGCCCACTTCGGCGACGATTTCCCGCACCGCCGCTTCTAAGGCTTCTCCTTCAAGCATAGCGGGCAGATAGCGCCGAATCACTTCGATCTCTTCCATTTCTTTCTGAGCCAAGTCGGGGCGATGGTTCTGGGTATAGATCTCATAGGAGTCTTGGCGACTCTTGATGAGTTTTTGCAAGATCTGTATTTCGCGCGCCTCATCGATAGGCTTGCCCGAGCCGTCGGTTTTAGCCAAAAGGATGGCGCTCTTGATGGCGCGGATGCCGCGCAGCGCAGCCTCGTCTTTGGCTTTCATGGCCGTAACCAAGTCTTTATTGACCCTTTCCTCCAAAGTAGCCATACGCAATCGCTTTTAAGCAGCAAAGATAAGCTCACCGCCGTTGCCCTGACGCACCGTATTAAATCTCGCAGTGGATATGCATCGAATCACAGCGAAGCGATTACCTTTGTCTCAAGGACTTGGGCCACGCTGGCCTTTTTGTGAAAAACCATCCCTATACTATGGCTCGATTGACCACCTTTTCTCGTGTACTCATCACCCTGCTCATTGTCGGAGGTGTCTATCTAGGTGTAAAAACCTTTCTACCTCAAATAAAAGAGAGCGTAGGGGGAAGCACTGTAGCGCCCACTGAACAGCCCTCCACTCAAGGGACGGCTGCCGCACCGCCCAAGTCGGAGCCTTGGGGCAAGAGCAGCACTCCGACGTCGTTCCATTACACACCTCCGGCGCCCATCAATGGCGTACTGAAAGGTGTGGTGGAACTGGGAGCCACAGGGTTTAACTCCTTCATCATTCGCGTGGACAACAACAAGCGATGGAAATTGGAAAAGGCGGAGTATGGCGCCAGCTTAGTGTACGAGAATTTGGCCACCGACGAGGACATCCGAAAGGGGCTAAAGAGCTACATCGCCGATATGTTGGCCTATGGCGTTGGGCCCAAAAATATCCACTTTGTCATCAGCTCGGGCGCTAGAAAGGTACCCGTCACAGAAAAGATCTCGCGCGAATTGAAAACGTTAGGCTACGTCGTCAACGAAGTGACGCCGGAGCGAGAGGCGCGGTTAGCGCTGCGCTCTTGCCTGCCCGCTGCCTATGAAAATCGCGCCTTCGTAGTCGACATTGGCTCGGGCAATACCAAGCTCTCGTGGATAGAGGGTTCGCGTATCGTGGGCGTTGAATTGCCCGGGGCTAAGTATCGCCAAACAGGGCAAAGCGACGACGCCGTGTATCGAGAAGTCCGGGCAAAAGCCAGCCAAGTGCCTGCTCACTTGCGCGCGACCTGTTTCATCATCGGCGGCGTGCCCTATGAGCTGGCCAAACAAACACGCGTCGAAAAAGAGCGCTATACGGTGCTGAAGGCTCCGGGCGAATACACGCCTCAAGGCGACAAGCAAGCCGGCGGCCTCAACATCTACAAAGCCATTGCTGACGCCACCCAATGCCGCCAGTTCGTCTTCGACTGGGACGCCAACTTTACAATTGGCTTTCTCCTAGAGCTGTGAACCAGCCCTATGCCGCTATTACCCACACCCGTGCCGGCGCCGAAACAGCTGCCGAAGCGGATCGTCTCTTTGGTGCCCTCGCAAACCGAGCTGCTTTGCTCCTTAGGTCTGGAAGACCGCGTGGTAGGCATTACGAAGTTCTGTGTACGGCCAACCGAGTGGTTCCGCCAAAAGACGCGAGTGGGCGGCACTAAGACGGTCCATCTGGAGCGAGTAGCAGCCCTAATGCCCGATCTCATTCTCGCCAACCGCGAGGAAAATGTGCGCGAACAGGTAGAGGCGTTGGCCGAGCGCTATCCCGTATGGGTGAGCGATGTGCGCGACCTGCCCAGCGCCCTTTTCATGATAGAGCAGGTGGGCGTGTTGACGGGAAAAGAGGCCGAAGCCCGCGCCCTGGTTCAGCGCATCGAAGCGCGCTTTGATGCGTTCCGGCCCGAACCGGGATGGCAACCCATCCGCGCGGCCTATTTCATCTGGCGCAAGCCGTGGATGATCGTCGGAGGCGATACGTTCATCCACGCCATGCTTACCGCCGCCGGATTTGCAAATGTGTTTGCACACCAAAGCCGCTATCCCGAGGTGCCTCTGGCAGAGCTGCCTGCTTTTTCTCCTGAGGTAATCCTGCTCTCTTCCGAACCCTATCCCTTTGGAGACAAGCACTTTGCCGAATTCCAGGAGGTGTGCCCTCAGGCGAGCGTGCTGTGTGTCGATGGAGAGCTGTTCTCTTGGTACGGCAGCCGATTGTTGGAGGCACCGCCGTACTTTGAACAGCTGCGCCGGCAGCTCAGCGGATAAAGTCCCGCGGATGGATATTCGGGTCGCGCGTCGGATAAGCGTCCGGGTAGCGCGGCCGCACCTGGAGCAGAAACGCCATCGCCTCTTGACGGCTTCGAAAGGCTCCTACGCGCAGCTTGTAGTAAGGGCGTTCGTGCACCCAGTCAGCAACTACGCCGGGATACAGTGCTAAGAATTGGGTACGTATCGACTCGATGCGTTCGCGGTCGACCGACGAGGCGATTTGCACGCGCCAGCCTTCTATACGCGGGCGGGCGCGGTTTTGGGTCGTCCAAGCCTGAAACAACTGATCGACAGCGGGGTCGGCATAGATGTCCACCTGTTGAGCGGCCACCGAGCTGGCGACAGCCGCCAGCAGCAAACCCACGCACAACCACCGAGTTGGTAAGCCTATCCACATGGATTACAGAGTAGCGCCAACGATATCGACACTGGCCGAGGTGCCTAAGCGATCGGCGCCGGCGCGCAGCAACGCTTCGGCCTGAGCGCGCGTGCGGATGCCGCCTGCGGCTTTGATCTTGAGAGCGCCGTTGGCCAACGCGCACAATTGCTGCACCATCGCTTCCGTAGCCGGATGCCCTAAAAAGCCGGTGCCCGTCTTCAGGAAGTGGATCCCTGCCTTTTGGGCGATCTCCACCACGCGGCAAATCTCCTCCTCGGTGAGCAAGGCGCACTCCAAAATGAGCTTCGACACCCCATCGCGCAAGCGCGCCGCCGTAGCTACGGCGTCGATGTCGCGCTCTACATGGCTCCAATGCCCGCTTTTCACCGCGGCGATGTTCAGAACAGCGTCGATCTCGTCGGTACCGTCGTCAAAAGCGCGCTTAATCTCTTCGCTCTTCGCCATGATGGCCGAATAGCCCATCGGGAAGCCGATCACCGTGCTCACTCGCACCGGCGAAGCCTCGCCCAAAAAGCGCCTCGCATCGCGCACGTAATAAGGCGGCACACACACACCCACAAAACCATACTGTGCGGCTTCTTCACATAATTTTTGGATCTCGCTGGGCGTGCTGTCTGGCTTTAGGAGTGTATGCTCGATTACTTCGGTCAACTCTGGCATTCAGATGTGTAGAAATTTTGCGGATGCAAAGGTAAAGGTTTGGCTATCAACGGCAAGACTTTATTTGTTGGACGCTGTAAAAATTTTATCCACACCCGTCAAACCGCTAACTTTGCTCATAAAAACAGCATCTTTTTCATGTTAGCAGCACTCGTTCGAACTTTTCAGCAGGCCATCTGCACCGGCATTCCCGACGCGTTGCCCCCCGCTAAGCCGCGCGATCCCAATGTTCCCCATGCGCCGCGCCGCGTCATAGAGGGCGTTTTCAGTGTGCCGGAGCGCGTCTTGGCGGTGAAGAATGCCTTGAGATATTTCCCCGAAGAATGGCACGCAGAGCTAGCGCCCGAGTTTGCCGAAGAGCTGGAGCGCTATGGCCGCATCTACATGTATCGCTTTCGGCCAGAATACCCCATGTACGCTCGGCCAATTTCGGAATACCCGGCGCGTTGCCTGCAAGCCGCGGCCATCATGCTCATGATTCAAAACAACCTCGACCCTAAGGTGGCCAAATACCCCCACGAGCTCATCACCTACGGAGGCAACGGTGCGGTTTTTCAGAACTGGGCGCAGTATCTGCTGACGATGCGCTATCTGTCGGAAATGACGGAAGAGCAAACCTTGGTGCTGTATTCGGGCCATCCCCTCGGCCTCTTCCCCAGCCATCCGGAGGCGCCGCGCGTAGTCGTCACCAACGGATTGATGGTGCCCAGTTTCTCTAAGAAGGAAGACTGGAACCGCTACAATGCTCTGGGCGTGACGCAGTATGGCCAAATGACGGCAGGCTCGTTCATGTACATCGGCCCACAGGGCATTGTGCATGGGACAACGATCACCCTGCTCGGAGCGGGGCGCCGCCTGGGTTTGGGCACGGCAGACTTGCGCGGGTGTACCTTCGTAACGAGCGGACTGGGCGGCATGTCGGGAGCCCAAGCGAAGGCGGCCGTCATTGCCGGCTGTGTGGGCGTCATCGCCGAGGTAGACCCTGCCGCTATTCAACAGCGCATCGCCGACGGCTATATCCAACGTGAAAATGTGTACACCGATTTAGAGGCGCTGCTGAGCCGCATGGACACCTGTCGGCGCCAACGCGAGGCGGTAGCGCTCATCTACCACGGCAATGTGGTGGACTTATGGGAGTTCTTGGTGCACAAAGAGGTGCCCGTGGAGCTGGGCTCAGACCAAACCTCTTGCCACAACCTCCACGACTTGGGCTATTGCCCGGTGGGCTACACCTTTGCGGAGGCGCAACAATTGCTTGCTACCGACCGCGAACGCTTTTTGGAGGCCGTGCGCGCCTCGCTGCGCCGCCATGCGGCGGCCGTCAACGCCATGAGTGCGCGCGGCATGTACTTTTGGGATTACGGCAATGCCTTTTTGAAGGAAGCTGCCGCCGCTGGCGCCGACGTGTTGCGCCGATCGCCGGCCCAGCGCGCCGAAGAGAGCCCCTTCCGCTATCCCTCCTATGTCGAAGACATCATGGGCCCGCTGTGCTTCGACTATGGCTTTGGGCCCTTCCGCTGGGTGTGTTGCTCGGGGCAGCCCGAAGATTTGGCGCGTACCGATGCTCTTGCGGCAGCAGTACTGGAGCAAATGCTGGCCGAAGCGCCTGAGAGCATCCGCCAGCAAATTAGCGACAACTTGTTGTGGGTGAAAAACGCGCATCGGAACTTGCCTGTAGTAGGGTCGTTGTCGCGCATCTTGTATGCCGATGCGGCTGGACGCCTGCGCATCTCACAAGCCTTCAACCAGGCCATCGCCCGCGGCGAAATAAAAGGCCCCATCGTCTTAGGTCGCGACCACCACGACGTGAGCGGTACCGACTCGCCCTATCGCGAAACGGCTAACATCTACGACGGCTCGCGCTACACGGCCGACATGGCTGTCCACAACGTCATCGGCGATGCTTTTCGAGGGGCCACCTGGGTCAGCCTCCACAACGGCGGCGGCGTAGGGTGGGGGGAAGCCATCAACGGAGGCTTCGGCTTGGTGCTCGACGGCTCTCCGCAAGCCGAACGCCGACTACAGGCCATGCTCTTTTGGGACGTCCACAACGGCATCGCTCGACGCGCCTGGGCGCGCAATCCCCACGCCTTAGAGACCATCCAGCGCGCCATGGATCATTGTGCCCATCTGCGCGTCACCCTGCCGCACCCAGCCGACGAAGCGCTGGTGTGCCGCGCCGTGGAGCAAAGCTTGTCTAAAACCTAATAGGGGTCATACGTCAGGAGCTGCAAATGCTGGGCTTCTCCGAAGCCGGGTAGATGGTGGTCGCGTTGGAGCTACAAATGTTTGGCCTCTCCGAGGCCGTTGTGTTGTGCGTGTGGTTTAGGCGTGTGAAGGTTAGATCTTCTGGGCAGCTTCAGCACGAGGCGGTAATGTTGTGGATCGCCCTCACCAGTTAAGATTTTGGAGCGCCTTCCGGCGTTTTTGAGCTCAATGGCCTTTATCAGACGGGCTTCGGAGAAGCCCGACGTTTGTAGCTGGGCGGGATCCCCACAAAAACGCGGCTTCGGAGAAGCCGAACGTTATATTTGCACCTCTTCGCGTAACGCAAAAGATAGCACTGCTATGGCGAGAAAACCTTCGGTCGACACATACGAGCAGCTCCTTGCGGTGCTAAGGGCGCGCTTCGAACAATATCCGCACCGTCATCGGCATTTGAGCTGGGGAGAGGTACAGCGTCGGTTAGAGGAGCAGCCTCAAAAGCTGTGGTCGTTAGCCGAGATGGAGCGAACCGGCGGCGAGCCCGATGTCATCGGTCGAGACGCAGACACTGGGGAATGGCTCTTTTGCGATTGCGCTGCGGAGAGCCCGCTGGGTCGTCGAAGCCTTTGCTACGATCGGACGGCGCAGCTGTCGCGCAAAGAGCACGCACCTGTTGCCAACGCTGTAGATATGGCCGAGGCTATGGGCGTGGAGCTGCTTACCGAAGAGCAGTACCTGGCCCTGCAGCGCTTAGGCCCTTTCGATACCAAGACGTCCAGCTGGTTAAAGACACCGGAGGACGTGCGCCGTTTGGGCGGAGCGCTCTTTGGCGATTACCGATACGGCCGCGCGTTTATTTACCACAACGGCGCGGGCTCGTACTACAGCGCGCGCGGCTTTCGAGCCCTTTTAAGGGTGTAGCCTATCGGCCGTTAGAGCGGTCGCTCTGTTTGCAGGGTGTTGTAGGTGTTGAGGTTTCCGGTTGCGTCGGCGTAGATGGCGTACAGCTGGAGCCCTTCGCGCTGGGCAATGGCCCGCGCCTTTTCTAAGCCGAGGACGAGAAAGGCCGTGGCATAGGCGTCGGCAGTAGCGCAGTCGTCGGCTACAACGGATACGCTTAGAAGTTGGTGCGTAACCGGATAGCCGCTTATAGGGTCGATGGCGTGGCTGAACTTTTTGCCGTTGCGCTCGATGTATTTTCGATAGCTGCCCGAGGTAGCGAGCGCTTTTCCGCTGAGCAGCACGACGGTCTGCAGTGGGCGTCGGCGGCTGGTGTCGGCGCCGAAGAGCGGTTTGTCGATGCCGATGCGCCAAGGTTGACCGCGTTCGTTTTGGCCAGCGGTGCGCACCTCACCGCCCACCTCGACCATGTAGTGCTGGATGCCCTGTTGTTCCAAATACTGAGCGATGAGGTCTACCGTATAGCCCTGAGCGATGGCATTCATGTCGATCTCGAGGCGGGGGTCGTCTTTTTGGAGCCGACCGTCGGCGATGCGCACCTTTTGAAAGCCCACAAACCGGCGCAGGCTGTCGATAACAGCCGAGTCGGGGAAAGGGAGCCCTTTTTTGTAGCTAAATCCCCAAGCGCGAACGATAGGCCCTACGGTAATGTCGAAGGCGCCTTCCGTTTTTTGGGCAATTTTTTGGGCGCGTTCGAATACGGCAATGAAGTGCTCGTCTAAGGCGACGTTGGGTTCGTTCCGGTTGAGGCGGCGGATCACCGAGGTGCTGTCCCACAGCGACATGCTGCGGTCGATCTGTCGAAAAAGGCTGTCGATGGCGGCGGAAAAGTCGCGCCCTTGCGGGTCGAAGTAGGTGATGTGGAAGGTGGTGCCTTGGGCTTCTCCTTGCAGCTGCGTATAAGGTTTTGCGTTTGGTCGGCAGGCTTCGCCGAAGAGCCCTATGCCAGCGAGAAGAAGGAACACGAGGAGCTGGAATGCGCGAAGGCTCATAAAAGGCCGCAATTTACTTTTTCAACGGCGGAGGTATTTCGAAGGTTTAAAGGTGCAAAGGCAAAAAAACGGCGCAGCGGAAGAGGTGTATTTCCACTGCACCGCTCGGAGAAAGCTGTCCCAGCTAACCTCAGCTGCCGAAGTCGTCAAAGGCGATCATTTCCTTAGGCACGCCTAAGTCGTCGAGCATCTTTTGCACGGCGGCCAGCATGAGAGGCGGACCGCACAGGTAGTATTCGATCTCTTCGGGCTCGGGGTGGTGCTTCAGGTACTGTTCGTAAACCACTTGGTGGATAAAGCCCGTGAAGCCCGTCCAGTTATCCTCAGGCAGCGGTTCGGAGAGGGCGATCTCGAAGCGGAAGTTGGGAAACTCCCGCTCAATGGCGCGGAAGTCCTCTTCGTAAAAGATTTCCCGCAAGCTGCGCGCGCCGTACCAGTACGAGACTTTGCGATGGGTCTTTAAGGTGTGGAAGAGATGGAAAAGGTGCGAGCGCAGCGGCGCCATACCCGCGCCGCCGCCGATATAGATCATTTCGCGGTCGGTGTTTTTGATGTGGAACTCGCCGTACGGCCCGCTAATAGTGACCTTGTCGCCCGGCTTGCGCGAGAAGATGTACGACGAACACAGTCCGGGCGGCACGTCGGCAAAAGCGCCCTTCGCTCGGTCCCAAGGGGGCGTGGCGATGCGCACGTTGAGCATGATGACGTTGCCCTCGGCTGGGTGGTTCGCCATCGAATAGGCGCGGAAGATGGGCTCGTCGATGACCGCTTTGAGATCCCAAATCTGGTATTTGTCGTAGTCGTCGCGAAACTTTTCCGGTATATTGTACAGGTCTGTTCTAAAGTCGATGGTCGTTTCTGGTACGTAGATCTGGATGTAGTCGCCCGGGCGGAACTTGAGGGTTTCGCCTTCGGGAAGTTTTACGACGAACTCCTTGATATACGTCGAGACGTTTTCGTTCGAGACGACTTCGCACTCCCATTTTTTCACCCCGAAGACTTCTTCGGGTACGCCGATTTCCATGTCTTCCTTGACCTTCACTTGACAGGCCAGGCGCATGTGGTCGCGCACTTGTGCGCGGTTGAGGTGGTTGGTTTCGGTGGGGAACACCTCGCCCCCGCCGGAGTAGACGCGGCAGGTGCACATGGCGCAGGTGCCGCCGCCGCCGCAGGCGGATGCTAAGAAGATGTTGTTAGAGGCCAGCGTGGCGAGCAAGCTGCTCCCTGGCTTGACGAGCAGCGGATGCTCGCGGTCGCCGTTGATGACGATGCTCACCTCGCCTTGAGGCAAGAGGCGGTCTTTGGCCGTCAGGATGAGGTACGTCAGCGCCAAGATGACCAAAATAAAGACCGCCAAGCTGGAGGCAATGATCGGAAGCATACCGTGTTGTTTTTCAAAGTTGAATACCCGAGAAGCTCAGAAAGGCCATACCCATCAGCCCGGTGATAATCATAGCCAATCCCAGCCCTTGCAGCGGCTCCGGAACGTTGGCGTAGCGCAGGCGTTCGCGGATGGCAGCTAACAGCACGATGGCTAAGAAAAAACCAATGCCCGAGCCTAAGGAAAAGACTGCCGTCTCTACAAAGTTGTACTCGCGCTCCTGCATAAAGAGCGAAGTGCCTAAGATAGAGCAGTTAACCGTGATGAGCGGCAAAAAGATCCCTAAGGAGTTGTACAGGGCGGGAGTAAACTTCTCTACGACCATCTCGACGATCTGCACCGCCCCGGCGATGACCGAAATGAACAGGATGAAGGCCAGAAAGGTCAAATCGACCTTCGCCAACGCCGGATGTATCCAACTCAGGGCGCCTTCCTTGAGCAGGTAGGTGAGTACCAGATAGTTGAGCGGTGTGGTGAGCACCATCACGAAAATGACGGCCAACCCTAAGCCAAAAGCGGTCTTGATTTTCTTCGATACTGCCAAAAAGGAGCACATGCCGAGGAAAAATGCGAAGATCACATTTTCCACGAAGATGGCCTTTATCAGCAAATTGAGCAGATGTTCCATAGTGCCGAGCGGTTGAGGTTAAGAGACGTTTACTAATTTTTTGTTCCAGCTGCGCTGCGCCCAGATATACAGGCCGATGATGAATAGGGCCGCCGGCGGGAGCACCATGAGGCCGTTGTTTTCGTAGCCCATGTCGTAGAGCCACTGGGGAATAACCTGGTAGCCCAACAGCGTGCCCGAACCCAATACTTCGCGGAAGACGGCTACCACCACTAGGATTAGCCCATAGCCTACCCCATTGCCTATGCCGTCGAGAAACGAGGGCCAAGGTTTGTTGGCCAGAGCAAAGGCCTCCAAGCGCCCCATGATAATGCAGTTGGTGATGATAAGCCCAACAAAGACGGAAAGCTTCTTGCTCACATCAAACATGTAGGCGCGCAGAACTTGGTCGACAATGGTCACCAGTGTAGCGATGACAATGAGCTGCACGATGATGCGCACGCGGGTAGGGATGGAGTGGCGCAACAGCGAAATGATGAGGTTAGAAAAGGCCGCCACAAAAGTTACCCCAAGGGCCATGATTAGGGCCGGCTTGACCTGCACCGTAACCGCCAACGCCGAACATATACCCAACACCTGAACAGTGATGGGGTTGTTGTCGTCTAGCGGGTCGCGCAGCGTGCGAATATTTTTCTTCGAGAAGAGCGGTTCCTTTTTCTGCTTCTCTATTACAGGAGCGGGAGCGGTTTCTACTGCCATAGTCTTCACACTTATTTGTAACCGAAGCATTTATTTATTCTTCGACGGATTTGCGCGATGATTTTTGTTTTTCAAAATAGGCTAAGTAGGGCTCTATGCAGTTCTTCAGCATGGCATCGGTGCCGCGCGAGGTGATGGTGCCGCCCGAGATGCCGTCTACCCGGTGTTCGTCGCCGAAGTCCACTTTCTCCGTGGGTTTTACTACGCGCACCGACACGAAAGTGTTGTCGTCCGACAGGATTTTTTTGCCTCGAAACTGCTCTTGAAATTCGGCTTCTGCAATTTCGGCACCCAACCCCGGCGTTTCGCCCTTGTGGTCGAAGGTGGCCCCGTACACGGTGTTGAAATCATCTTCTATGGCCACATAGCCCCAGATGGGACCCCAAAGGCCGACGCCATAGGTAGGGATGATGTAGTACGCGCGTCCGTTGTCGGCACTATAAATGTATAGGGGTAGCTTGCGCTCGGCAGCGGGCTTATTGACCTCGTCTTTCAGCACGATGGCATCGGGATTTTCGCCAGGAAGTTCTTCTCCTTGGCTGTTCACTACGATAGAGCGAACGCGTTGCTGAAAAATCTGCTGCACTTGCTTGCGATCCACGTTGGCAATGCGCACGGCGCGCAGGATGTTGACCTGTTTGTCTAAGGCAACATTGACCTGCTGCGCGGGTTTGAGCACTTCCGACAGCACGGCCAATATGATGGCTGTTAACACGGATATGGCGGCGGCGTACATCAAGGTATATCGATTGCTATGCACGGCTCAGTTTGCTTTTTTTAAGTCCGCTTTTGATATGTTGTTCTACCACTAAGTGATCGATAACCGGCGCAAAGACGTTCATGAGCAGAATGCTCAGCATGACTGCCTCTGGGTAAGCCGGATTGAATACTCGCAGGATAACGGTAAGGGCTCCGATGAGGAAGCCGTAGATCCATTTGCCCTTTTCGGTATGGGCGGCGCTCACGGGGTCAGTTGCCATGTAGACCGTGCCGAAAGCAAAGCTGCCCATCAGCAGGTGATAGTAGCCGGGCGTGTGCATGGCGTGGTTGGGCAGGTGGCTCGGAGCGAGCAAGTTGAACAAATAGCCCATGAACAAGGCGCCTAACACGCACGACAGCATGATGCGCCAACTGCCTACGCCGGTAAAGACCAGGATAAAGGCGCCGATAAGGCAGGCCGCTACGCTGGTCTCGCCAATCGAACCCTGCTCAAAGCCCCAAAACATGTCGGCGGGAGAAGGCAATTGGCGGAAATTTTCATCAAATGTTACCAGATTAGTTGCTCCTGAGTATCCGTCCACGATCGAATGCCCGGGCTCTGGCGACAGGTCTGTCCATATCTCTCCCGACATGTAGGCTGGAAAGGCGAAGAAGAGAAAAGCACGAGCCAACAGCGCCGGGTTCATGAAGTTCATGCCTGTGCCGCCGAAAATTTCCTTCCCAATGAGCGTGCAAAATATTGCGCCCAGCGCTACCATCCACAGCGGCACCGTCACCGGCATCGTTAGCGGAATGAGCAGGCCGCTCACCAGGTAGCCTTCGCTGACCGAGTGGCCGCGCAATACGCTGAAGATGAATTCCACACCCAGTCCCGCTGCGTAGGAAACCACAATAATGGGCAGCACCTTCCAAAAGCCAAACACAAAGCATTGCCAGTGGCTAGCATCGATGCCGTAAGCCTGATAGTGCTGATATCCGGTGTTCCACATGCCGAACAGCAGCGTCGGTATCATGGCCACGATGACCGTAAACATCGTGCGCTTGAGGTCGACAGCGTCGCGGATATGTACGCCATCGTGAGTGGTGTGCGGAGGCGTAAAGACGAAGGTCTCGAACGCCTCAAAGGCGGGATACCACCGCTCAAACTTTCCGCCTTTTTGGAAATGCGGGCGGGTTCTATCGAAAAAATCCTGTAAGAACTTCATGTATGCCGAACTCCTTTTTGCTTTGTCGCGACTAACGAAAAGACATTGCTTTAGCCTTCTTTGCGCATGTATTCCAACCCTTCGGCTATGATGCGCTGCACAGGGATCTTGGACGTACACACAAACTCGCACAGCGCGAAGTCTTCTTCAGCCACTTCGTAGATGCCCAATTGCTCCATGCGCTCCACATCTCGAGCTAAGATAGCCTTTAGCAGATAGGTGGGCAGGATGTTCATGGGCAATACCTTTTCGTATTCGCCGCTCATGACGAAGGCGCGCTCTTCGCCGTGGGTGTTGGTATCTAAGTTGTAGCGCCGTTTGGGCCACAACCAAGAGAAGTAGGTTCTAGAAAGGCTCAACTTGTGGAAGCCGGGCAGCAGCCAGCCCAAAAACTCGGGCTTGTCGCCCTCGGGAATGACTGTGATTTGATTGGTGTAGAAGGAGACGAAGTCGTCGGCAGAAGAGGTCTTCCCGGTCAGCACATTGCCTTGGATGATGCGGCAGTGGTCGGAGTTGAGCCGACCACTTACGATGTCGCTCATGCGCTGCCCGGTCCAAACCCGCACATAGCTAGGCTCCGCGACGCAGCCGCCAGTGAAGGCCAGCACTCGGTCGGCGCGGAAGCGTCCTTCGCGGAAGAGGCGGCCTATGAGGACGACATCTTGGGCGTTGACCGTCCAGACCTTTTCGCCGGGCTGTATGGGGTCGATATGATGGATTTGGATGCCGACGTTACCGGCGGGATGCGGGCCGCGGAAGCGATGAATGTTTTCGGCGGGCACGGCATCGTCCAAGTCGGCTTCGCTCAAGCCCACACCGCTGGCCGATAGGCCGACGTGCAACTTGTCGTTGGCCAACACGCGCAAAGCGCGCAGCCCGGTCTGCAAATTCTCGCGCTCGCCGCTTAAGGCAAAACCCCAGTCTGGAGCTAAAGGCGCCGAGTCAAAGCCCGAGACAAAAACCGCCTTGGGCATGTCAACTGGGTCGGCAATGAGGGAGAAGGGGCGCTGGCGGAGGTATTGCCAACAACCGCTTTCGACCAGCTGCTCTATGACGCCCGCTCGACCTAAACGCAAGGGATCTCCAGTAGGGTAGGATACATAGCGCACTTCCTTGTCGGGCAGAAGGCGAATTTCCAAGATGCGGCGCTTCTCGCCGCGAACGATTTCCGTCACTTCGCCGCTCACCGGCGAGGGAAAGCGCAAGTTAGGGCGGTCCTTGTCGTAAAAAAGGGCCTGGCCCGCTAAGACTTCTTCCCCAGGACTAACCAACAATTTGGGGGTAATACTGGGAAAGTCGGTCGGCTTCACTGCAAACAAATCGGAAAAGGGCGCAGTCCACAAGCGCTTTTCTGCTTCTCCTACCAACCGAATGTCGTAGCCGCGGCGAATGTTGATCGTTCTGCCCATGTCTCTTTCTCCTTTACAGGTGGCGGCAAATCAAATGCATTTTGTTCGGATGACCAACACCAAAGCCCTAAATAATTTCGAAAATTGGAAAGAGCATCTGCGGCGTTGTCGGATACATCGCCTTCCTTGCTCTGCTGAAAAGGTCGGATGTATCGCGCCTCTTTTAACCAACATTAATAAAGGGCAAAAGTTTGGCTAAAACGGACATTTTCAGTGTTTTAGCAAATTTAATTGCGATGCGAAAATAAGCAAAACGCGCGGCCAATTAGTCGAAGCTTCCGACCTTTGCTCAAAAAGTGACTGCTTTTGACGGTACTGCTGCTGGACAACTACGACTCCTTCACGTACAACCTGTACGACTACGTGCTCCGCGCGGGGGCGCAGTGCGTCGTCGTGCGCAACGATGCTCCGGATTTGCTGACATTTTCTCCCGACGACTTCGACGCTGTGCTGCTTTCTCCAGGGCCTGGGCGTCCGGAAGAGGCTGGCTTCATGTTAGAGCTGTTGTGCGCTTGGCAGCTCTATTTGCCAATATTGGGCGTTTGTTTGGGGCATCAAGCCATTGGGCTGGTGTATGGAGCGCGGGTAGAGCGGGCGCCGCGCCCCTTGCACGGCAAGACCTCGGAGGTTTGGCATGTTGAGCATCCGCTTTTTGCAGGGCTGCCTCAACCTTTTCGCGCCATGCGATACCATTCCTTAGCCGTAGTAGGATGGGAACAGACGCCCTTACGACCGTTGGCTTGGGCCGATGACGGCGTTTTAATGGCTATGGCTCATCGCTCCTTGCCCATCCTCGGCGTACAATTTCACCCCGAGTCTGCTCTTACAGAAGGCGGAGAGCAGCTAATACGCAATTGGGTGATGGGGATAGGCGAAGGCAATAGGCGAATAAAGCCATTTGCCGTCTTCGACGTGGGTAAGGTCACTTAGTACTCCGAGGTGATGAGAAGGTCGATGTCGGTGCTTTTCATTTGGAACCGTTCGCCCAAGTATTGGTTGGTCAGGCAGCCCTTGTAGGTGTACACGCCATTGCGCAAGCCTTCGTCTTGAGTGATGAGCGCGTGGATACCGCCGGCTTCGGCTTTCATGAGGAGCGAGGTGAGGATGTTGCTGATGGCGTCGGAGGCCGTTCGCGCTACGCGCGAGGGGATGTTGGGTACGCAGTAGTGAATGACGCCGTGTTTCACGAAGGTAGGCTTTTCGTGCGTAGTAGCGCGCGAGGTCTCGAAGACGCCGCCCTGGTCGATGCTGACGTCGACGATGACGGAGCCGGGTTTCATGCGCTCCACGATGGACTCGGGCACCAGCAGCGGTGAGCGCCCGTGGCTGGAATGCATGGCGCCAATGGCCACGTCGGCAGTGATCAGCTGCTCAGCCAGATGGATGGGGTTAACAATAGAGGTGTGGAGCTGGCGGCCGATGTGTCGCTGCAGGCGCATCAGTTTGTAGGTGTTGTTGTCGAAGATGCGGACTTCGGCGCCCAACCCGATGGCGGTTCGCGTAGCGTATTCGGCCACCACCCCCGCTCCAATGATGATGACTTTTGCCGGCGGTACACCGGCAATGCCGCCCAAGAGCACGCCCAATCCGCCGCGCGCCGTAGATAGCAAGTCGGCGGCAATGAGGATGGCGCTCGTGCCTGCAATTTCGCTCATGGCGCGCACGATGGGAAATACGCCCATCTCCGCATCGCGAATGTACTCCATGGCTAGAGCAATGACGCGGTGCTTCTGCAGCTGCAGGAGGTATTCCGGGGTGAGCAGCGGCAAGTGAATGGGCGATATGACCACTTGGTTGGGGCGCATCCATTGGATCTCTTCCAGGGTGGGGGGAGCCACCTTTAAGACGATTTCAGCCTTGTACACTTCCTCGCGCGAGTGCGCAATTTCAGCCCCGGCGTCGATATAAGTCATGTCGGAAAAGCGGGCTCGCTCGCCGGCCCCGCTCTCGAGGAGGACGCGATGCCCGTGAGCGGTCAGCGTGGCGACGGAGTGCGGAACGAGGGCCACGCGGTTTTCCTGCAAGGTGGTTTCGCGCGGAATGCCTATAAAGAGCTGTTGACGGCGATGCCCAACTTCTAACTTCTCTGCTTGAGTACTCAGGTGTGCAAATGTGCTGGCTATGGTCTTCATATCACCCGATGCAAGTTGGCTTATGAGATGAAGAGATAGCGTTCCATGGGAGAAGCACCCGCCTGCAGCTGTAGCCGCACCGTATCGGCAGGAAGAATAGGTTCAACGATCTGCGGCCATTCAATAAAGCAGTGCCATGGGTCGTAGAGCATTTCTTCAATACCCAAGTCGATCGCTTCTTCCAACCGCTCGATGCGATACAGGTCGATGTGGTGCACATAGGCCGGCTGGCCGTGGATATTGCGGTAGGTGTATTCATTTACCAAAGAAAACGTAGGGCTGTCGGGGCGCTCGGCCGTGCCTAACCATCGGCAGAAAGCTTGGACGAAGGTGGTTTTGCCTGCGCCCAGCTCGCCGTATAATGCCCACTTCCGCCGGTCCGGTAGCATTTCTGTGAGGCGAGGTATCACTACGTCCCAGTCGGATATAGAAGAAATCTGCCATTTCACCGCCCAAAGGTAACAAATTGGGATGTGCCGTTGCACCTTTGCCGCCGCGTATGCGAGTAGTGATTCAGCGCGTAGCCCACGCGTCGGTGGCGGTGGATGGACAAGAAAAGGCCCGTATTGGGCGTGGCCTGCTCGTCTTTGTCGGCATCGAGCATGAAGACACTCCGGCAGATGCTGAGTGGTTGAGCAAGAAGATTGCAGCATTGCGCATCTTTTCCGATGAGCGGGGGCTGATGAACCGATCCCTTCAGGAGGCAGACGGCGAACTGTTGGTGGTGAGCCAATTTACTCTGCATGCCAGCACCAAAAAGGGCAATCGACCCTCTTTCGTGCGCGCCGCGCGCCCCGAGCACGCCATACCGCTGTACGAAACTTTTGTACGCGTATTGGAGCGCGAGGTGGGCCATCCCGTTCAAACCGGCGTCTTCGGCGCCGACATGAAGGTCGCCTTGCTCAACGACGGACCGGTCACACTTTTCATAGACTCGCGCGCCCGCGAGTAAACTCGGACCGCGTATTTTTGTTGACCACACGCTATTCACTCATTCAAATTTTCCGCTCATGCACTCGTTGCTCAGCACATTGCACTCGTACAATCGCTACCTCATCCTAATAGCCTTGGCAGTGGTGTTGGTGCGCGCCTTCTTGGGGTGGCTTGGCCGACGCCCCTACGAAAAGACGGACAACATAGCCTCGTTGGTATTGCTCAGTTTGTCGCACCTACAACTGCTCATTGGCTTGGTGATGTGGGGCTTCACCAGTCCTTGGACGCAAACGGCTTTTGCCAACTTTGGCTTGGCAATGAAAGACCCTAATCAGCGCTACTGGGCTGTAGAGCACTTGGTCGCCATGCTTCTCGCCATCGGGCTTATCCAGTTGGGGCGCACTCTGTCGAAAAGGGCATCCGACGATGTGGCTAAGCACCGAAAAGCAGCCATTTACACGGCCGTGGCGGTGCTGATCGTTGTGGTCACCTTGGGACAAAAGGGCTTACTTATCGGCTCGCAATACGGCGGTTGAGTGTATGGAAAGCGCTTTAGCTGCTGAGTTTCGCAATCAGGCCCTCTTTCGCCTGCGCGAGAGCCTGCGCATGTGGCGCCGCGCCTGGGAAGAGCTGCCCCAAGAAGCCCTTTGGCAGCGCCCTAACGCGGCTTCAAACAGTGCCGCAAACCTGCTGTTGCACGTGTGCGGAAACATGCGGCAATACATCTGTGCCGGTTTGGGCGGCCAGCCCGACCTTCGCCAACGCGATGCTGAGTTTGCTGCCCGTTCCGGATATACCAAAGCCGAACTTTGGACCATGCTTGAACAGGCCGTATCCGAAGCCTGCGCCATCATCGAGCAAACCGACACCGACGAACTCTTGCGAATGCGCCGTGTGCAGGGATTTCATCTTTCTGGAGTGGGTATCATTCTTCACGTGGTCGAGCACTTTTCATACCACACAGGGCAACTGGCCTTTTGGGTGAAGTTCTTGCGCGACATCGACTTGGGCTTTTACGCGGGAGTAGATTTGAACGCAAAATAAAATCTTTTCTTGAAGCGGGAAACTCTTTCAAAGATTGCGATGCCTTGTCGCATTCGGCAGCGATGCCCTACCTTTGCCGGCCGTGAGTGCTCTTCTTTACCCATAAATAAAAACACATAGAGCGGTTATGTCCAAATTACATTTGATCATAGCCTTTTTCCTGTTGGGGCTTGCTCAAGTAAATGCCCAACCCGGAGAAGCCTATGCCGACGACCCCGTGCTGTTTACCGTGGCCCAAACGCCCGTCCGCGTGTCCGAATTCATACAGCTGTACACCAAGAACAACCAGCAAAAAGCCGACTTTTCTGAGGCCTCCTTGCGCGAATACTTGGACTTGCACATCAAGTTCAAGCTCAAGGTGCAAAAGGCTCGCGACATGCGCTTAGATACGGTGACGGCGTTTCGCAACGAATTAGAGAGCTATCGACGCCAACTAGCTGCCTCGTATCTGGTAGACCGCGAGGTGACGGACAAGCTCATCCGCGAGGTCTACGAGCACATGAAGCAAGACGTGGAGGTGAGCCATATTCTCATTGCTTGCAGCCGCAACGCTTCGCCTGCCGACACATTAGCGGCTTTTCAACGCGCCAACGCTCTGCTGCATGCCATTCTCGCAGGGGCCGACTTCGCCCAGATGGCTCGCGATAGTTCGCAGGACAATTCCTCGAAGGAAAACGGCGGTTACATCGGCTTTATCACGGCTATGCTTCCCGATGGGTACTACTGGTTTGAAAAAGCGGTCTACAGCGCTCAGCCGGGTGTGGTGCCCTATGTGGTGCGCTCCCACCAAGGGTATCACCTCATCAAAGTGCACCGCTTCCGCCCGGCGCGCGGAGAAGTAGAGGTGGCGCACATTTTAATTCGCAAGGGCGACAGCGAAGAGGCCAACGTGCTCAAGCGCCAAAAGGCAGACAGCGCCTACATAGCGGCCCAGCGCATGCCTTGGGAAGAGGCCTGCTTGCGCTATTCTGAGGATCAGGGCAGCGCTTCCAGGGGAGGCTATGTCGGCGCTTTTGGCATCAATCGCTACCAGCGCTCCTTTGAGGAGGCCGCCTTCGCCTTAGAAAAGGACGGCGACATTTCCCAGCCGGTGGAGACTACCGTAGGCTGGCACATCATCAAACGCCTTAGCCGGCGCCCGCTTCCCCCTTTTGAAGAGATGCGCCGCACCCTCTCCGAGCGCGTCAAGCGCGACAGCCGCAGCGAGGTGGCTCGCCAAAGCTTCATTCGGCGCATCCAACGCGAAGCTAACTTCCGCGAATACCCGGAAAATCTCAAAGCATGGGCCGCCTTGCAAGTGGACTCTATCTTTCACACCTTCCGCTGGAAACCCGACTCTAGTGCGCCGCAAACGCCGCTGATGCAGTATGGCGACCGCGTCTACACAGTAGCCGACTTTGAGAATTTTCTAAACCGCTCGGCTCGCGAACGCATGCGCGGCTTGGGGCACCCCATCGAACAAACCATCGCAACCCTCTATCAAAAGTGGGTAGAAGACGAGGCCATGGCCTATGAAGAAAGCCAGCTGGACAAAAAATACCCCGACTTCAAGCACCTCATGCGCGAGTACGAAGAAGGCATGCTGCTATTCGATGCCGCTAAGATTGAGGTGTGGGACAAAGCCAACACCGACTCCGTCGGCCTGCGGCGCTACTTCGATGAGCACCTAAAAGGCAAGTACCTCTGGGACGAACGCGCTGTAGTCAGCTTTTATACTCTCAAGTCGGCCGACAGCACCCTGCTCAAAAAGGTGCGCGAGTTTGTCGCGAAAAACCCGCCTGAAGCGGCGCTCAAAAAGTTTAACAAAAAGAGCGAAATGCTCGTCCGGTTGGAAAAGACGTATGAAAAGGGCCGCAACAAAGATTTGGAAGGGCTCTGGAGGTCCGGTGCGCTGTCGGAGCCTAAGATCGATGCGGGCACGCAGACCGCCTCTTTCCTGAAAGTGGAGCGCATCTTGCCGCCTTCTCCTAAAGAGCTGAGCGACGCCCGCGGCTATGCGGTAGCCGACTATCAAGACTTTTTAGAAAAGCAGTGGGTGGAGGAGTTGCGCCGGCAATACCCGGTAAAGGTAGAGGAAGACGTCTTTCGAACGCTCATCCGAAAAAAATAAGCCCTTGTTTCGGAAGCAAACGGGTTTGCAGTCGGCTTAGGAGGGGCGCTGCAAGCCCGTTTTCGCTTACCGAAGCAACCCTGGCGGCGTGTTAGCTGTTTAAAAGCGCATATCTTTGTATGGCTCCGATACGCGTATGAATGAAAAGAAAAAAGCAGAGGAAGCGCTTGTCAATCCCATAGACAAAGACAAAGTGGCTGAAGAGCCGGGATTGTTGCCCTATGCCCATACGGTAGGGAGTGCGATCATACGCCCAGAGGATAAAGGGCGCCTTCGCGGCAACGCCATGTTGGCCATGTACGACCAAACGGAGCGCCAAATGGAGCAGCTGCGCCGGCAGATGGAGACGCTAGTGGATCAGGCCAAAGCCTTGCAAAAACGCGTCAACATCTCAGAAGCCATCTACCAAGCCGATATCCCTTTCCAGCCGGTCATCCACCACGTCTACTACCTTTACGAGCGCAAGAGCGACGGCAAGCGCCTGCTGTCGTTGGTGTCGCCGGAGGAGTGGGGGAGTCGCTCTCCGTACGAACACTTGGCCACGGTGCGCCTCTTAGGCGACCACACGTGGGAGGTGCTCGCTTAAGGGTTTTGCCCAGTGGAAAGCGCTGCCCATTGCTCGCGCCATCCCCGCACCGGCATCCGATTGATGGGATACCAGTTACCCCACCAGTCGAAGTACTCCAAATTGTAAAAGTTGAGCTTGTAGTTGAATTCGCTGGGTAGGTCGTAAATAAAGCCAGGGTAATAGTATTTCTTGCCCAAAAAGCGGGCGTATTCGATTTCCAGCAGCATGGTGTAGGTGCCCAAGCTGCGCCCGGCCTCTTCGGGGTGGTAGATGCAGTAGTTGCCGGCCATGCTGCGGTGTCCTAAGTGAAAAAAGCTGCTGGCTACCAGCTGATTGTGGCGAAACACGTCGAACTGCACGCCTCGAGCGGGCATTATATGGCTCCAGGCGCTGAAGAAGCCGTAGATGGAGGCGGGGCGGTTGTGCTGGAAACGGGTGGCGTGCAACTCGAAGAGCACTTCGTGTTGCTTGAGGATCTGCAGCGGACGGCGCAGGACTTTAAGGTCGCTGTTACGGCGCAGGCATTTGCGCTGGCTCTTGCTCAGGTGAAAGCCGTCTAATTGAATGCGCAGTACCACTACTCGGCAGACCTGTCCGCGCCATTCCCAATAGTTGCGTCGGAACAGCAGATCCGACCAGTAGCACCAGCCGTCTTCGCAGAAGAGGTCGAAAACCATCGGGTCGAGCTCCTGCATGGGCAGGTACTCTTCAATGTAGTTCTCATTGAAAGAAATGTTTTCTAACAGGGATAAAGACCGCGCGTGCACGATGTTTTGGGTATTTGACTTAGATGCGAAGATACGCACACCGCGTAAATAGGCTGCCCTTGGGCATCAAGAAGTAGGCGAGGAGCGCCACCGCTCTTCTAATGCTGCCACCGTCCAGGCGCGCTCTACAGTGAAGGCACCGTTGCGTATTCGGCGCAGGCTGCTTAGGTAGGCGCCGCTGCCCACCGCTCTACCTAAGTCGGCCGCTAAAGAGCGAATATAGGTGCCTTTGCCGCACACGACGCGGAAGCGGCACTGCAACCCATTGGGATAGTCCGGATACTGGTAGATGGGCACTCCCTTCTGGCTGAGCAGCGCCGGAGCAGAGCTATCCTCTGAAGGCACGGGTTGCAGCGGCCCGACTTCAAAGAAGTCGATGCGCACGCGGCGCGGCTGGATCGGCAGCTCGCCACCCGAACGCGCCTTCTTGTATAGGCGCCGGCCGTCTACCTTGATGGCTGAGAAGGCCGGCGGGACCTGTTCAATAAGCCCTACGAAACCTCGGGCTGCGGCTTGCACCAGCGCATCCGACAGGTGCTCGATAGGGTAGGTAGCGTCGAAGGGCTGCTCCCGATCTAAGGAAGGCGTGGTGGCGCCAAAAGTGATTGTGCCGGTGTACTCCTTCTCATCGGCTTGCAATTGCTCGATAAGAGCAGTGGCTTTTCCTACGCACAGCACCAGCAATCCTGTGGCCAGCGGGTCTAACGTGCCGGTGTGGCCAATCTTCAGGCGCCGAAGCCGGAGCCGCCTCGTCAGTAAATAGCGCACCTTATTGACCACGTCAAACGAAGACCATCCTGCTGGCTTGTCGACCAGCAGGATGGCTCCTTCTGGAAAAGGCTCGGGAAAATCCGCCCCTCGCTCATAAAGAGGAAACTCAGTAACAGCTATAGCCATTCGGCGGCAAAAATAAGGGCCATCCGCTCACTCCTTGGCCATCTCCGAGCGCATGTATTCAAGTATGTGGATGCCCCAGGTGGGGTGCAGCGCAGAGGCCGGGCGGAAAGAGCGAAACTTCTCTTCCGCCATGTTTAACATTTCCCGCGCCTTCTTCTTGTCGCCGCCAAAGAGGGCAGGCGTATAGTAGAGGCTGGTAGCGCGCTCCAAATAGACGCGCGGGTTGTTGGGGTTGAGGCGCTCGGCCTCATTTAACAATCGGTCTGCCAAGGCGCCGTACCGAGGGCCATTCAACAGCGGGTTGAGCCGAATACGCAAGGAGGCCGCCATGCTCTTCAGCAAGACCACTTCAGAGTCGTGAGGTTGCAGCTTGTCCGCCTGCTCAACAAGGCGCTCCGCTTGCTCGCAGTAGTACTTCTGGCGCTTCTCGTCTGTCTCGAAGTTGAAGGCCTGAATGTAACACAGCGCAGCGTAATATACCGGCAACCATTCGCCCGGAGCACTCTTGGACAGCTGCTCGAACGCCCTAGCACGCGCTATCCAACTAGAGGCTTGGGAGAGGGTGTCCATAGCGCTAATGTGCTCGCGCATCGCCACCGCATAGCTGTTCTTGTTGCCCTGACCCTTTGCTAAAAGGGCAAATAATACCAACCAAACTGAAAAGACAAATTTTTGGACCATGGCTAATGAGTATAGATCTGGTTAACAATGGAAAACGCATAAGGTATCTTTCCCTCATCGGTTAAGGCCAGCCTAACCGACGACGTCGATCTCGCTATTTGCGTTCGGGTGGTTTTAGATAGCCCCATAGGGTTCCAAGCGCATACGTCGCCCCGCCTGAAGCAAAACCAGTGTTAGCAGCTCCTTGTTCTCTCTTCTACGGTATCAACTGATTTATTTTGTGCAAATTTTCTATCCCATTGTGGCTTAAATTTTAGAAAGAAATACACCCCGACGCCCATCACCATTGCCGTACCAATACCTGCCATTTGATAGAAAACGCCATTGGGAATGCCGTTTTCTATGACAACCTTTGGCATTCTAACCAATGTTTCCGAAACAAATGCTCCATAAACCCCCATAATGCTCCAATACATGAAGCTAAAATGGAGCGATACGTAATTGGGTGGGCTTTTGATGAAAACTGGTATCAGTCCACAGAACAGTGTCGCGCTGCTGATGGGCGCCGACCAGTGAAAAATCCCTCACTTTCCGAATAGTCTGTAAATCATAAACGCCGTTACCAATAATGCCACCAACATCGCCAGGGTGTAAAGACGACCTATGAATCTATGTGTTGCGGTCCCTTTTGCAAAAACAAGAACAAATGTCTCCAGCAGAAGAGCCAGCAGTGACGCGATACAGTGCGTTAGTCCGGTAATGCTCGTTATAAAATTATCGAAGTTCATGACGTGTTTTTTGTTCTTTGTAGCTATTCAGGTCACCCACAGTGTGCCTCTTGCAACGACCATTAACTAAACTACAAGGGGGCGTAAGTAGGCTGAACTCAATTTCCCGTGCAGCGGCCTATAACCCGAGAGAGCCCAGCCGGGACAACTGAATGAGCTTACGAATGTTTCTGAAAGTAACCCTTTAATGCTTCGGAAAACTGCTCAAAAGCGCGCACTCCAGCGGGCGTAATGCGACACGTTGTCAGCGGGTAGTTGTTTCGAAACGATTTATGCACCTCAATGTACCCCGCCTCCTGTAACTTGCTGATTTGCGCACTGAGATTGCCTGCAGTGGCTTCGGTTTTCTCTTTCAACTCGTTGAATTCTGCCTCTTGAACCACTACTAAATACGCCATGATGGCTAGTCGTATCTGCGAAAGCAGCAGCGGATCCAACTTGTCATACATATCGATTTCGGTATTGATGGTTAAGCAAAAAGCCTGGCAGCAGATATCCTAAGACAATAGCGGCTACCATGACGAGCGAGTGTTGGGAGGGCATGAGCAAAAAGCAAAGCACTCCGCCAGCAAAAAGCGCTAAACTTCCCCAGCGCAGCGGCGCAAACTGCAACAGCACTCCCGACAGGTAGGTGGCAAACGCCGACAGCATCAGCACTAAGGGAATGGGCGGTCGCTGATGCCATATGCTGTAGAACAGGGCAAACGCTAAACACACCACAAAGGCAAGCCAAATCTGCCCATACCACTTGCGAATGACGCTCTCCGACCGCTTAGTGCGCTCGCGCTTCCACTCGCGCAGTAGCGATGTAAGCCCACCTACCGCCGGTAAGATGAACCACGGAAGCCACACATTTTCCGTCTCCGTCATATTCTGCAAATACCACTCGGTCAGCGCACTCACCGCAACAATCGCTCCCCAAAGCAAAAAGTGAAAGCCATCGTCTCGAACGTCTCGCTTGGCGAGTTCGATCATCTGCCGAATGACCTCAAAGCCTTCTTGAGGAGTTAAGACCTTTTCTTCCGACCTTTCTTCTTTCATAAACGCTTGTTTTTGAGCTTTTTAAATAAAAATAGATTTGTTCTCTCTGTAAAGATGACGCAAATATAAAGTAGTTTAAAAAATAAACCAAGTATTTCGAGAAAAATTTTTACTCTTTCCTCGGTAAGCGCTGACTTGCTTCCAAGAGACAGCCTTTGGCGTCTCCAAGTGCCGCGGTTGGGGAGTAAAAAGTTTTTGCCGGTGCAATGGCGTATCCGAGGTGTTGTTTGGCGAGGAGATAGCCGCCCAATGGGGCTATGCCTACTGAAGTTAGGCGTTGGAGTAGTGCTCGGTACGGCCTACTTTTGCCGAGTGAATTGGCCCTTTTTGATTGCCCGGCGCCTGATGCGCGCAGAGAGTGCGACCTACTCGCGGGTTATTGTTCGCATTGCCGCGTCGGCAGTAGCACTGAGCACGGCGGTGATGGTGACCACGACGGCCTTGGTGGCGGGTTTTAAGAACGAGATCAGCCGCAAGATTTTCGAGTTTTGGGGCCATATTCACCTGACCGACCGCAGTTATCTGCTCACCTATGAGCCGCACCCCATCCGGCGCGATGCTGAGTACGTAGCGACCTTGGACACGCTTCAGCGCATCGTGTATGCGCCAGCAGGCGAGGAGGCCCACCCGCCGAAACGCTCTCGCGGAGGTATTCGACATGTCCAGGCGTTTGCCATAAAGCCGGGCATTATTCGAACCAAGGATGCCATGGAGGGTATCCTGCTTAAAGGGATCGGGCCGGACTTCGACTGGGCCAATCTTCGCCCCTACCTACAGGCAGGTCGCCCTATTCGAGCCGAAGACTCCGAGCCTTCGCGCGACATTATCCTGAGTCGCCAAACGGCTGATCGACTCAAGGTAGATGTGGGCGATAAATTTATCGTCTACTTTGCTAAGAACAATACCCAGACGCAACGGCTTTTCCAGGTGTGCGGCATCTACAAGACTGGATTGGAGGAGTACGACCGCAAGTTTGCTCTGTGCGACATCCGACAGGCGCAGGCGCTGCTCGACTGGTCGGAAGAAGAAATCGCGGGTTGGGAGATTTGGTTGGACGATGTGCGCGACATGGAGCTGGCCGCAGATTACCTATACAACGAGGTGGTACCCTCTGACTTGTTGGTCTTGACGGTGCGCGAAAAGTTTCCGGCCATCTTCGAGTGGTTGCAGCTCCAAGACTACAACGAAGTGGTCATTTTTGTGCTCATGTTAGCAGTGGCCATTGTCAACATGGCTACGGCACTGTTGGTGTTGGTCTTGGAGCGCTCCCATATGATTGGAGTCTTAAAGGCATTAGGCGCTTCCTCTGACCCTATCCGCCGTATCTTTCTCTACCAGGCGGTCTTCATCATTGCGACAGGCCTCTTTTGGGGAAATCTCATCGGGTTGGGATTTTGTTATTTACAAGACCGATATCGTTTCATCCGCCTGAACGAAGCGGACTACTACCTCTCTTACGCACCGGTTGAGGTTCAATGGCCTATGTGGTTGGCTATCAATGCCGGAGCGCTTTTTCTCATCCTGCTCTTCTTGTTGTTGCCTTCTTACGCCGTCGAGCGGGTGTCGCCCATCCGAGTGCTTCACTTTCGTTGAACGGAATAATAGTAAAGGTGCGCAGCAGGTACGTTTCAACAGATAAGTGCTTACCTTAGTGCGTTGTCGCAATGTGCTTTGGCAATAAAAAATGGAAGTCGTTATGAAGAATGCTCTTACCCTGCCCCGAGTAGCGGGTATTGCTATTTACATCCATTGGACGTTTGCCATTCTGATTGGCTGGATTGTGCTAACCAACTTATGGGCCGGCTTAGATTGGATTCATATTAGCTGGATGGTGCTCTTCGTCTTGGCCCTGTTTGTCTGCGTGACCTTACACGAGCTCGGGCATGCGCTAGCAGCACGCTACTACGGCATTCCGACGCGCGACATTACGCTGTATCCCATCGGCGGAGTAGCTCGGTTGGAGCGCATGCCCGAGAAGCCCGTTCACGAGCTGGTAGTAGCCCTGGCAGGGCCAGCCGTCAACATCCTTATCATGTTGGCGCTGTTGCCGTTTATCTCAACCATGGAGGTGCCCATAGAAGATGGTGCGGAGGTGTTCTTGATTGACGAGAGCAACTTTTTGGCTATGGTAGGGGTGGTCAATGTATGGCTGGCGCTGTTCAATCTCATTCCCGCCTTTCCCATGGACGGCGGCCGCGTGCTGCGGGCACTCTTATCGATGCGCATCCATCGCGTTCGCGCCACGGAAATTGCCGCCTTTGTAGGGCAGGCTATCGCCATTTTGTTCGTCTTTGCCGGCTTTTACTCCAATCCCTTTCTCATCTTCATCGGTCTCTTCGTCATCTTAGGCGCGCGTGCTGAGACCGAAGCCGTGCGTTCTCAGTCCTTCTTGGAAGGGTATACGGCCCGCGATGCGCTGATGCGGCGGTATCTCACGTTGGAGAAGCACCAACCTCTCGCCGATGCCGTGCGCTTACTGTTGGATGGGCAGGCCAAAACGTTCTTGGTGACCGATGAGGGCGCGCCGTATGGCGTGCTGAGCCGAGACCATATCCTCCGCGGTATCCAGTCCTCTGGTGAGTCCGCCCCGGTACACGTAGCGGCCGACACCCAACTGCACTATTTTGAACTGGATACCCCACTAGAAGATATCCTCTCGCATTTCCAACACCAGCCCTATTCCGTGGTGTTGGTACGAGAGGGCGACCAACTGATAGGGCTTATCGACTCAGAGAATATCTCCGAGCTCATCATGGTCAATGCCGCTCGGCTGCGCGCCAGCTAAACAATCCGAATCTCGAGTTGCAACACCACCTACAGCGGCATTGCTCAGTACTCTATACCAGTATCTTCGTAGATCTCTTTGTTTTTCGTCTCCTCTGGCGTCTTCCGAATGACGTCGTCCTCTATCTTGTAAATGCGCGTCTGCTCTTCGGTGGTTGGGGTAGAGGGTTCGGTCGATTTCGTTTTTTCCTCGCCGTATTGTCGGGCCTTTTCTATCCACTTAGCCCCCTCTTCCCAGGTCTCTTGGGCGATGGGTTTTAGGCGCTTAAATAACTTCGAAGCATGGGTGGGCATTTCCACTAAATAAGGGAAAGCAAAAGACTCCTCTTCTGCTGCTTTGCTGAGCACCTTCGTTTCACTGAGAAACCACAGAAAAGAGCCGTATAGGAAAAGAAAAATATAAGCCATCAGCAGTCCACCTAAGGCCTGGTTGACAAAGCCAATGCGGAAGGTGTTAAGTATGCCCCCACTGCCCCGAGCAGCCGAGCGCAACAACAGCCAGACAAAGATCAAGTTGACAATGAAGGCAGACGGCAGCAAGAGCGGCGACTGAGAGTCCATCACGCCCTGCAAGATGCGGGCTGCCACGGGAGCCATCTTGTAGGCCAGCACAATGCCAAAAGTCCAAAACATTATTCCAAAGACAATGCCCAGGATGCCTTTGTCTTTGCCGTACCAAAAACCCAATATTGCGATGATGGCGCCGATAATATCGATGGTATTCACGGCCTCTTCAGCTTTACAACGGCGCAGCCGCTCTTCTCCTCTCCTAGAAAGGCAAGTCATCGGTCAAGGAGGCCGGAGGCGCCGCAGTGTGCTCGGGAAAAGCGTCGGCAGATGGTGGCGATGGCGGAGGAGCTTCGCCCGAGGTGGCTTCCGCCCGTTCGATGCGCCAGGCGCTAAGGTTGGTAAAAAACTTGCCGTTCCATTCGCGCCCGCGCAAGTCGAACGACACCTTGACGACATCGCCTTCCCGAAAGGCATCGAGTAGCTGGCAGCGCTCCTGCACGGTTTGAAACTTGACGTATTCGGAATAAGCGCCCGAGGCGATTTCCAGCACGAATTCGCGCGCTTGGAAGGTGGCTGTTTTTTGCTCTGCGGGAAAGATGCGGTGCAGTTTTCCAACGACTTCAAAGGCCATGACGAAGGAGAAGTTGATCGCCCAGCGCACGCTGGGCCAGGTTGCGATGGCCAAAAATACGACAATTTACTTTTTCAGGCGAAAGAAGGTTTCGTAGTAGCCGGGGCGGTTAGCCGATAAGACGTAGTCGAAGCGCCGGCTAACGGCAATGCGCTGTTGAGGGGCGTACAGGAAGATTTCCGGCAGCTCTTCGTGGAGCAGTTTTTGAATATCTAAGTAGTACTGGTTTCGCTTTTTTTCGTCGGGCTCGGTGCGCACCGCTTCGATGAGGCGATCCAGCTCTGGGGAGGCGAAGCCGGTGCGGTTTCCGGAGCCAATGCTTTTGGAGTGAAAGTTTTGGTACGGATCCCAGAGCCCTGGGAAGAGGACGACACTGGTCAGGGCCAGGTCGTAGTCGCCTTGGCGCGTCTTTTGGGCGATGACGCGAATATCCTCTTCGGCAATGGTTAGGTCGAAACCGGCAGCGCGGGCTGTGTTTTGGATGCTTTTGGCCGTCGCTGCAGAGGTAGGCGAGGCGCCAGCCGTCAGCAAGGAAAGCGAGAGCGGCACGCGCTGCCCTTGAATGACTTTATCGGCGATGCCGTCGCCGTCGGTGTCTTTCCAGCCCGCATCGGCCAACAACCGGCGCGCCTTTTCGATGTCGTAGGCATAGGGCTTGAGCGCGCGGGCGTAGAACGGTTTGACGGGATGGACCGGACTAACACAGCGTTCGGCCATACCCTCCCATATCGTGTTGAGCATGTAGTCGTAGTCGATAGCGTGAGCCAACGCCTGACGCACGCGTTTGTCCGCCAACGCTGACCGACGCGTATTGCACAGCACGCGCGAATAGGCATTACCGCCTACCAATGCCATATCGTAGCGCAACGGCAAGCACGAGTTCCGCTGCAGCTCCGAAAACTTGGTAGGTGATAGGGCGGGTACGATATCCAGCTCGCCATTGCGAAGCAAGTTCTCCGCTGCTGCCTCCTCTTTGATAAAGCGATAAATGATTTTCTCCGGATAAGCCGCCAAATAGCGGTTGCGACTCACTACTCGGTCGCCCCACCAGTTGCTCTTCCTTACCAATACGACTCCCTGGTCGACGTCGAAATGCTCTAATCGGTAAGGGCCACTTCCCGAAATGGCAGTCTTATCGTTGGCAAAGCGCGGCGATTTGAACAGCTCAGCCCATTGGGCCAGCGCCGTGTCGCGCATCACTCGCTCCTTTGCACGAACACTGTCCTGTAGGTCGGCCAGCGACACGGCAGAGAGCGCGCCGTTTGGGTCGTACTGATAAGCGGGGTAAATAGGGAACTGGCAAAGGCTCTCCAAGCCCAAAATGTAGAACTGGTCGAAATAGGCCGTAAATTTTTTCGGGTGGAGCGAATCTACTTCCAACGCTTTGAGATGTTCGAAGTAGCCCACCCACTCGCCCAAAGGCAACAGCGGATGGTGAATGATTTTGAGGGAAAAGAGCACGTCGTGACCCGTGATAGGCGTGCCGTTATCCCAAGTAGCCTCGGGGTAGATCTGGAAGTCGCACGCCAACATGCCGGCGCGCGGACCCTTGGAAACGGTGTATATCGCAGGAATTTTCTCTATGAGCAGCGGTGCCAGCTCGAGGGTCTTAGGGTCTATGATGGCCAGCGACTGATAGAGGTTCGCCGCCACATATCGGTTGTAGCCCGGGCCGGGCAGGATGGGATTGAGCGAGGTAGCGGCCGCCTCCATCCGCACAGTGACGGTGTTTTCGCTTTTGAAGGTGATTTTACCGCAGCGGCGCTCGGCGTCAGAAGTACACTGCGCGTAAAGCAGCGCCAGCAAGGACACCAACCAGAGAGAAGAGGGAATTCGGCTGTTAGCGTGAAGAGTCATAACCCTATATAAAATTGGGTGTAAAAGTACAGTTTCGCGCTCCGTGGAAACAAGTATTTTGTTCTAAGGCGCTCTCCTACACAAAAAATACTCGTTTGCTATGCAGACAAGTACTCGCGGTATAGGGTACCAACATAGCGAGTGAATTTTTTCGCAATCGGTGGTTTTGCTTCATCTTTGTAAGAACATTTTTAAACTCTTCCTACCAAAATGGATAGCGCTCTGTTTCGAACGCCCCTACTGCTGGTAACATGTCTGTTTTCCACCGCTGCCCAGGGGCAGTTAGAAGTGATGGGGCATTTACCCTATGCTCCACTAACGCTGGCCGGCTGCTGGCATTACGTCGATAGCTTCGGCAACGAGTATGCCCTGGTGGGCACCAGTCAAGGATTGAGCATCGTAGACGTAAGTGACCCAAAAACGCCTACAGAGCGCTTTGCTGTACCTGGCCCTCCTAACAATTGGCGCGAGGTAAAGACGTGGAACGGCTTTGCCTATGTCGGCTCAGAGGCCAACAACAGCGGCATTACTATCGTAGATCTGCGTCGTCTCCCCGACACGGTGCAATGGCGCGTCTGGTTTGGGCCAGGTTCAGACAAGATTGTTCTGCGCAGCCATACGATAGCATGTGCCGACGGCTATCTGTACATTTTTGGAGGCACGCAACAAGGGGTGGTTATCTGCGATCTGAGCGATCCGTGGGAGCCCCAAGTAGAGAGCATCATTCCCAGCCCCTACGTCCACGACGGCTATATTCGCAACGATACGCTCTGGACCAGCGAGATCTATGCAGGCGAATTCGGCGTGTACGACATATCCGACAAGAAAAATCCCTGTCGGTTAGCTTCTCACCCTACACCGGCGGCTTTCAACCACAACACCGAACTCTCTGATGACAGCCGCTACCTCTTTACTACCGACGAGCGCTGGAATGCTCCCCTGGCGAGCTTCGACGTAACAAACCTGGAGAATGTCCGCCTATTGGATAAGTACTTTCCCAGCGTGCGCCCTACCGCTGAAGTGCATAACGTTCGCGTGAGGAGCGGTTACCTCGTTAACCCTTCTTACGGAGGGCAGCTGACCATCGTCGATGCCCATCGGCCCGACAACCTCATTGAGGTAGCCCACATCCTTTTGGGCAATTCCTTAGTTTGGGACGCCTCTCCTTACTTGCCTTCGGGCAACATCATCGCTTCTGTGCGCAATGAAGGGCTTTTCGTCCTCAAGCCCAACTATACACGGGCGGCCTATGTGGAAGGGCGCGTCACCGATGCGGCTACTGGCAGACCGCTGGGCGGTGTCAAAGTGATGGTGCGCGGCACAGCTAATACCGATATCTCGCGGCCGGACGGCACCTTTAAAACCGGAGCCGGAGCGCCCGGCAAGTACGAAATCATCTTTGGAAAGGTAGGCTACCAAAGCAAGGTGCTCTCCGATGTAGCGCTCTACCGCGGCGAAACCACGCTCGTAGAGGTGGCCTTAGAGCGTTTCTGAGCAGAGAGGTCAGTGCCCGAGTGTCGCATCATAGACGCATGGCGGCGTTCGATGCCGCTTTTTTCTCAAAGTGCACGCTTTTTGCTGGAGCGTAGGCGCAGGCTCAAAAAGCGTAACTTTGTAGCGATATGCGTGCAGTGCGACTTTTGTTTGTAGGGCTCCAGGCGGTAGGAGTTTTGTCAGGGCTCCCGGCCCAGCAGATGCCGTATTTCAACCAATATCAGTGGATGTCGCGGCTGTTTAACCCGGCAGCGCAGGGCTTTGATGGTCAGGGTCAGATTACGGCGGCGTATCAGCAGCAGTTTCTCCAGCTCGAGGCCGATGTGCGCCCACATACGTATTTGCTTCATGTCGACTTATCGAGCTGGATGCCCGAACGCGTAGGTTTCGGCTTACAGTTGGGTACCGATCGAGTGCACCTGCTGCGGCAGACGCAAGGGAGCGGCTTCTTTTCCTATCGTTTAGTGGAAAGCGATCGTTGGCGCTTGGCGTTAGGTCTTAGCGCATCGGTGTGCTCCTATCGCTTCGACCTGAACGCCAGTCGGCTCAACGATGCTGCCGACTTGAGCTTGCTGCAGGGCGCCGTCAACCGCATGCGCTTCGACGGAGGGCCCGGGCTTGCGCTGGAATATCGCACAGGAAATCATGTTTTCGCCTTGGACGCAGCGGCCAACCAGCTCTTCACGGGTCAGATAAACCTCGCTGAGGAAAGCGGAAGTAGATTGCTTTATCGAACTATTTCGCATCTGAAAGTCAACGCTCGATATCGCTATCAGGGTGCTGCTTTTGCCTTAGAGCCGCTGTTGATGATTCGAGCGGCGCCTAATGCTATGCGCGGCGCTTTCGACGTTCAAGTAAATGCCTATTTTTTGGAGGAAGATCGCCTGATGGTTGGCGCAGGGCTGCGCTCTAATGGCGGCGGGCTGCGCGGCGTAGTAGGGTTTGCACCCTTTTCTGTCCTTCGCCTAGTGGCCTGCGCCGAGTTGCACCGCGCCTTGGGTGCGAGTTACGAGCTAGGGCTCAGCATAGCGTTAAGGCGTTTTGCCGGTGCCCCACCAGAGGTATTCGCTCCTCCTGCGCCTGTCAATTTAGTGCATGCAGAGCAGGAGGCTGCCGCCGTGCTGGCGCAGAGCTTTGAGTTCTCCGCAACCCTCTTGCAGCAGCGATACGAGGAGATCGCTGCCTTGCTCCAAAGGGTAGACGTCGACCCTTCTCCGAAGAACCAGACCATAGCAGCCGACTCGTGTGCCCTCTTGTTGGCGCAAGGAGAGTCGGAACTCCAGCAAATGCGCCAGGCTTTGCAAGCCCTTACCCTCAAGGAGCGCCAAGCCCAGACCAACATACAGTTGGCTCTCAACGACGGCGCCGTGCTTTCTGCCGAGACGCGCGAAGCGATGCGCACCATTGAGGTGCTAGCGCTGGCGGCCCGAGAACAATTGGGGGCGCTGACTGCCACCTACCGACAACTCAGTGAGCGCTGCCGAGCACTGCGCACCCAGCGCGACGAAGCCGCATGCGTCCGCATCGGCGACGGCGAGTGCATTCAAGCGCTCTTTCAACAGGCGCTGCGCCAAACACCGGGGCTATCTGAAGGACTCTTCTCTGTGCGCACGTTTACTTTTCCCGGCGCAGTTGCCATCACGTACCACTTTCCGGATGATGACGACTCGTATGCCCTTGAGGGCTCGGAATTGGCGCTGGCCCAACATGTCGCCCGCCAAGTACGGCGTATGAGCGAGCAAGGGTTGTTTTTGGACAACATCACCCTCGTAACGGAGCTCCAAGAAGATCGAAGCACGCTGACCTACGAACCCGGAGCGGTATACGACGGCACTTTCGGCAACCAGCCGCTGACCTACCAGCTCGTAGACAACGAGACGGCAGCAGTGCTGACGCAGACACAGTCGCTGGCCAGCGGTGCTGCATTGAACTTAGAAACCTTAGCCGCTCTTAAGATGGCGGCTTGGAAGGCGTTTTTCCTACATGAAGGGATACCCGAAACGCGCATCCTCCTACAGGTGCGCTACAACCACGCTGAAAACAGCTATCGAGAGGAGACAAAAGTTATTGTAAAGCTTCGTTCCTAACAGAGGAGGTACACATCCAGTCGAAATCTGGTCCTTTTACTGCCGCTTTTATATAGCGAAACATTTTACCTACGTGCACAGCGTCTACTACGCGGTGATCGAAGACCGCATTCATGGTGAGCATGCGCCGAACCGCAATCTGCTCTTCCATTACGACAGGTTTGCTCTGCACGCTGCCCATGGTGATGACTCCCGACACGTTAGACAAAGGCAACAGCGCTGCATATCCTATGTCTAAGCCTACGCTGCCGATATTAGAGAGTATAAAAGACCCAAAGGCATTCGGCGTAAGCCCTAAAGCCGGTATGGATATGCCCCAATCTACGGAAAGCCACTTGGCTCCTACGACCAACCATCGGCGTAAGGGCCAAGGAATACGCGTGAGCAGCCCTTTGCTTCCAGAGGTCTTTTCTTCCTTGCCTTGGCGCGACTGGCGGATACGCTCCGACAAGGTCTCGGCTAAGACGGGCAGGGTCATTCGATCGACATGGTGCAACAGTACCGAACTGATTTGGCTCCCCCCTTCCACCAAAACGCTCACAGTAGCGTGGATACCGTCTCGGTGGACAATACGTCCTCGACACACGTAGCAATTCATTTCCGGCACCTCGTCGCGGATGCCCTGTGCAAGAAGCAAGAGGATGGGATGCATGACGGTGATGCGAAGCCCTTCGCGTCGCTTTCTCAGGACAAACGCTTCCAATTCCGTCACATCTAACTCTACCGTGCCTAAAATGCGAGAGTCGTTGGGTTTTTCGTAAATAGATGCTGCTGCAACTCGCCACGGATTGTTTAAGCCGAGAAGGCGCTCCATATGCTGCTCTACTTTCCGACAGGTCGTTTAATAATCTGCGCGAAGGTACGGATTTTTTGCCCTAAGGCAATACCTAAAGGCATATATGTGCAAAAACACTTGGGTCGGGTCAAAGTTTATGCCAATGCAGCGCGTACGTACAGCCCTCCCTGCAGCGGCAAGTATATCCAATCTTTTTTCTGCGCGTACTCCAAAGGAGCCTCGTTTCCGGTAGTGCTACCCCGCGCCTTTTGGTGGAAAGTGAAAAAGCGTACTTTTACGCTCGCTTTAATGCGATTTGCCTTCGGAAGCCTCTTAGATAAAACAATTCCAACCGCTTATGCGCCAAGCATTTACTGTTTTCTTTTGTTTTGTAGGCACCTTACTTTTTGCGCAGGAGATTAACTTGCGCGGACGCGTGACGGATCGAAATAGTGGCGAGCCGCTGCCGGGCGTAACCGTACGCGTCGGCTCCAAGGCCACCGCTACAGATGCCGAAGGTAAGTTTCAGCTGGCCGTGCCGGCAGGGAGCTATGAAGTGTCTTTTGAGTATACTGGATATGAGCCGTTGCGCCAAGTAGTGCGCGTAGGCGAAGGGCGCGTTACCGAGGTATCTGTTCAAATGACGTATGCCGACAACCTCCTACAGCAGGCTACCGTGACGGCGGGCAAGTTCGAAAAGCCATTGGGCGAAGTGACCGTCTCGCTGGATGTCCTGCGGCCGCGCCTGATTGAAAACGTCAACTCTACCCAAATCGATGAGTCCTTGGTCAAGATACCCGGAGTAGCCATTGTGGATGGGCAGGCCAGTATTCGCGGAGGCGCGGGCTTTGCCTATGGCGCCGGCACTCGCGTCCTCATCTTGGTCGACGACATCCCGGCCCTTCAGGCCGATGCCGGCTACCCTAACTGGGCCGATTTTCCGGTAGAGAATATCAGCCAAGTGGAAGTGCTCAAAGGGGCGGCCTCCGCCCTGTACGGCAGCTCTGCCATGAACGGCATCATCAACATCCGCACGCGATACGCTTCCGATGCGCCAGAAACAGACGCGGCTATCTTTAGCCAGGTATGGGGAAACCCGCGCGACGCCCGGATGAAGTGGTGGGGGACGGACACCTCCGGCATATGGTTGCCCGTCGAGGCAGGCTACAGCTTCTCTCATCGGCGCAAGGCGGGGCGCTGGGACTTGGTCTTAGGCTCTTTTGGCGTTTATCGCGACAGCTACAACAAAGACACTTACTTCCGCTATATGCGCCTGACGCCCAACGCGCGCTTCCGCGTCACCGACCGCCTCTCTATTGGGCTCAACACAAACTTCAACATTGGCCGAAGCGGCTCCTTCTTCACTTGGGCTAACGACACGACAGGCGCTTACTTGCCCGGCAGCAACTCCACTACGGCTAACCGAGGCCGCCTGCGCTACATGATAGACCCCTCTGTCCAGTATTTCGATATCTACGGCAATCGCCACCGGGTGTTAGGGCGATACTATCACGTGTTCAACGACAACACCGACGACCAAAGCAATAAGAGCGACATGCTCTATGGTGAGTACCAATTCCAGCGCACCCTAAGCAATATCGGGCTGGTGATGACGGCGGGTGTGGTGGCCATCCACACGGCAGTGGAAGCTATCCTCTACCGAGGAAATTACACTTCCCAAAACTATGCGGGCTATTTCCAAATGGACTGGAAGGCGATCGACCGCCTCAACCTCTCAGGCGGGGTGCGCTACGAAGAGAACATCCTCAAAAGCCCAGAAGTGATCGAAGTGGGCCCTTCGGAGTTCGATACCATCCCCAACGGCATTACGCGCGAAGGCCGACCCGTATTCCGCTTCGGCGCAAATTATCAAGCGGCGAAAGCGACATATCTGCGCGCCTCCTGGGGCCAAGGGTATCGGTATCCGACCGTCGCCGAGAAATTCATCAACACGGCTTTTGGAGTAGGTAATGTGGCACCCAACCCCCAGCTGGTCTCCGAGACCGGCTGGACGGCAGAGGTGGGCCTTAAACAGGGCTTCGCCTTAGGGCGATTTTTAGGCTTCCTCGATCTGACGGGCTTCATCTCCGAGTACGATGACATGATGGAGTTTGACTTAGATCGCCTATTTCCCACCATTGTCTTCAAATCGAAAAACGTAGGCGACACGCGCATTACGGGCTACGAGGTTTCGGCCATGGGCCAAGGACAGATGGGGCCCGGCACGCTATACCTGTTGGCGGGCTGGACGCACATCAACCCGATCTACCGCTTAGCCCCTGGAGAGGAATTCGACCAGTCGAAGTATAAGACGTCGGTTAACAGAAACGTGCTCAAGTATCGCTTTCGCGACATGGTGAAGGCCGACGTCGAATACGCCTGGGGCGCCTATGCTGGCGGCGTATCGGTACAATACAACAGCCATATGGAGGCCGTCGATTTGGTGTTTGAGTTGGGCATCCCGGGAGTAGCCTCGTTTCGCAACCGTCACAACAAGGGCTTCACCCTATTGGACTTGCGTTTTTCGCGAAAAATCGGCCGGCATCTAAAAGTTAGCCTGTTGTGCAATAATGCCCTCAATCAGGTGTACTCTTATCGGCCAGCCCTGCTCGAAGGGCCGCGCAACTATACCGTTCGGTTGGACTGGAAAATGTGAGGTGGTATCTTTTTCGAAAGAAGAATGAGCACAAGAAATATCCGTGCAGGAGTACTTGGAGGCGTCCTCGCTTTGTGGGCATGCGATGGTGCGGGGGGGCCAAGACCGCCCGCAGCCGAGGCACAGCGAGTTGAGGCGTTGGGCCCAATATTTCGCATGAGCGTGGCTCGGCCAGTAGATGAGACCAATTCAAAGCGGAATTGGTGTTTGGCGGCGTTTTCGGAGGTCGAGCCGTTTGGGAGCGACACTTCGGCTGCACACAGCCGCTTTTTTTACCTGCGCCCAGGGGTTACGTGGTTGGCCATAGGTGACGATTTAGGGCGGGCCAATCTCTTTTTGCGCCCACACGCAGCGGGCGGCGCAGAAGTATTTACCGGTGCGCACTTTCCGCGCTGCCTTTCGCGGCCCGAGTACGTCCAACTATCTGCAGCAAACCTTCGCCGCATAACGTATGACAACCGGCAATACCTGCAATTTGCCTTAGAGGTGTCGGAGGAAAACCGTGTGTCGAAGATTACCGTGATTTTTCCTCAAGACCGCTTCTACGCTGTGGAAGCGGTTCGTTGTCCGAGTTGCGAATAGGGCGTTTGTGAACGTTTGGCGAAATAAACTGTTCGATGGGGTGCCAACGCCTGCTGCAGTAAGTGCCGTCAGTAAGGGAGGTCATCGTTTGCCTATAAGCATTCGCGTACCTTTGCAGAAAAAAGATATAGACATATGAAGCGCTCGCACATCATTGCCGTGGCTGTCATCGCTGTTGCTATTGGCATCCTCATCTCGGCCAGCCAAGACATGACGACATACGCCAACTTTGCTCAGGCTGCTGAAAAGGGCGAGCGGGTTAAACTCGTAGGAGAATTGGTCAAAGACCGCCCCATTGAGTATGACCCGGTGAAAGACCCCAACTACTTGGCTTTTTATCTGCGCGATGGCGCCGGTGAAGTGCGTCGGGTGGTATTGCGCGCCGGAAAGCCACAGGACTTTGAGCGTTCTGAGCAGATTGTCCTCACCGGGCAGATGCGCGGCGAGGTCTTCGAGGCGTCCGACATGTTGCTCAAGTGTCCCTCGAAGTACAAAGACGAAGAGGTATACGTGCGCTCGGAAAAGCGATAGGTGGCCATGCAGTACATCGGAGAACACTTGTTGCCGGGCCGGATAGGGCATCTGTGCGCGGTACTTTCGTTTGTGGCCGCGCTGTTGGCTGCCGTATCTTACTTTTTGGCGGTTGGGCGGCACCGACAGCCCGACGGCCCGGGTTGGTTGCGCGTAGGGCGCGGAGCCTTCCTCCTGCATGGGGCCGCTACATTGGGCATCATTGCTGCGCTGTTTTGGATACTGGTCAACAAGTACTATGAGTACTATTATGCGTGGGCTAATGTCTCGGACGACCTGCCGTTTGCGTACACGTTTTCGGCTTTTTGGAAGGAGCAGCAGGGTAGCTTTTTGCTGTGGAGCTTTTGGCACATTGTGCTAGGAGTGGTGCTGATGGTTCGGGCCGGCGCATGGGAAGCACCCGTATTAGCGGTGTTTGCTATGATAGAGGCGTTTATCGGCTCGATGATCTTAGGCCTGTACTTTGGGGAGTATCGCTTAGGGGTCAGCGCTTTTGACCTGCTGCGCCAAACGATGGATGCGCCCATTTTTGAGCGGGCCGACTACCTAAGCCAGATTACGGGCAACGGCTTGAACCCTCTTCTGCAAAACTACTGGATGACCATCCATCCGCCTACACTGTTCTTAGGTTTCGCCTCGACGGTAGTGCCCTTTGCCTTCGCGGTAGCGGGGCTGTGGACGGGCAAGCACCGCGACTGGCTAAAACCTGCCCTTCCTTGGGCGCTGTTTTCAGCGGCTATCTTGGGCTTAGGTATCCTCATGGGGGGCGCCTGGGCGTATGAGGCCCTCTCTTTTGGCGGTTATTGGGCCTGGGATCCGGTGGAAAACACCTCCTTAGTGCCTTGGATTACCCTGGTGGCCGGTATCCACACCCATCTCATCGCTCGCAATACGGGGTACTCCATCAAAAGCACGTACGCCTTCTACTTGATGAGCTTCGTGCTGGTCTTGTACTCGACTTACCTGACGCGCAGCGGTATTTTAGGCGACTCTTCAGCTCATGCGTTTACGGAGATGGGCTTAGGAGGGCAACTTATTCTCTTTATCGCCTTTTTTGCCCTCCTGTCCATAGCGCTGTTTGCGTGGCGCTCCAAGGCGGTGCCTGCTCCAGAGAGGGAAGAGGCGTTGGCTTCGCGCGAATTTTGGATGTTCATAGGCGCTTTGGTGCTGTTATTTTCCGCAGCGCTCATTACGGGTGCTACGTCGCTGCCGGTTTGGAACAAACTGGTGCAGCTGTTCAATCCCGACTACGTAGGTGCTGCGCTTAAAGACCCGGTGGCCTATCACAACCGCTATCAGTTGTGGATTGGCGTTTTTGTAGGAGGCCTGACGGGCGTAGCCCAATGGCTGCGCTATCGGGAGCAGAATGCGCACGTTTGGCTGCGGACGTTTGCGCGCCATATGCTCATTGCAGGCGTGGGCGCTGCCGCCTTGACAGCGCTCAATGCGCTGTGGCTCAACTTATTCGCGTGGCAGCACTTTGCCCTCCTATTCGCTGCCATGTTTGCGGTGGTGGCCAATGCAGACTATCTCGTAACCTTTATGCGCCGACACCTGCGGAAAGCCGGCTCAGCATTTGCGCACATCGGCTTCGGGTTGTTGTTGTTGGGCATCTTAGGCACCGGCTTAAATAAGCGCTGGATCTCTTCCAATACTTTTGCTATGGATGGGCTTATCGAAGGCATGAGTGCAGAGGAACTCCAAAAGAATGTCCTCTTGCTCAAAGATGCGCCTATGCCCATCCGCGAGTATGAGGCTACCTACTTAGGCGATACGGTGGTGCGCCAAACGCGCACCTTTGCCGTCCGCTTTCGAAAAAAGGACAAAGAGGGAAGACCCACTGGGGAGGAGTTTGTGCTCTATCCCAATGTCATGTACGATCGGCAATTTACGCAGGTGGTTGCCTCCAACCCTTCCACCAAGCGCTACCTGACGCACGATATCTTTACCCATATTTCTTCTCTGCCAAGGGGCGAGCTGGATGCCGAATTTGCACGCCAGCAAGAAGATAGCATCCGCTTCAAAGCCTATGAGGCAGCGGTAGGCGACACGATCTTTACTCAAAAGCATTATTTGATCCTGGACGAGTATACGAAATCGCCAAAGCACCCCGACTACCGACCGCAACAGGGCGATTTGGCATTTGGCTTAAAGCTGCGCGCTTACTCCCTGGACGACACGGTGGGTTATACGGCTGCCCCCATGCTTTACGTGCGTCCCGAACAAGGCGCCTTTACCTTGCCGGCACAGATAGGGCCGCTTCAAATGCGCGTGCGCCTCACGGAAGCCTCCTTAGGTCGACTGCTCGAAGCCGACGCCGCCCTGCAATATCGGACGCTGCGCCTCAAGGAAGGAGAGACCGCCGCATATGAGGGCTACTGCGTTCAGTTAGTGCGGCTGAGTAGAACCATTGAGCATCCGCATTACACACTAGAACCCGAGGACGTCGCGGTAGCGGCTCACTTGCGGATCATCGCTTCAAACGGCGATACGGCACAAGCCAAACCCGTTTTCCTCATTCGCGGTAGCCGCTCGCTCAACCTCAAAGACGAGGTGCCCAAGTGGGGGCTCCACTTCCGCTTTGAGAACATCGACCCCAGCACAGCGACCATGACTATTCGAGTGGCTCAAGCAGATGAGCGCACCCGTCGCATCCCTTTAGAGATCGCCGAAAATGCTCCGCGCTCCGACTATATCGTGCTGGAAGCCATCGTCTTTCCAGGTATCAATCTCGTCTGGTTGGGCGCTCTGCTCATGCTGTTCGGCTTAGGACTGAGCGCTTGGGAGCGCGCCGCGCAGCGTCGGAGGGCTGCCGCTGAGCAAGTGAACGAGTCATAGCGACCAAAAGTAACGTTTTTTTCGTAAATGTATTAAAGATGGCTAAGGTAAGGATGCTCTGTTCTTGTATACCGTTGTCTTGCAGCCTATCGCTAAAAAAAATTTCCGCCATATGTATTCGAGACTTACCCTGTTGGCCTTGCTGCTTGCTCTCCGCCTGATGGCTCAGTCGGATGCTGAAAGAGGATGTGGTTATTCGGGAAAGTCGCCTTGGCTGTTGTGGTATCAGGCCAACAGAAGTCTTCTTACCGGGCAGATAGAAAGCGATACGAGTTGGCTGTATGTACCGGTGACGCTGCACTTGGTGGGCGATGATGCTGGTTCAGGGCATTTTCCCTTAGAGCAAGCCATTCAAGCCATGTGTTTGCTCAATGCGCAATTTGAACCTACTCGCATCCGCTTTTACCTGATGCCAACGGATCCCGTGCGCTATTACAACAACAGCTCTTGGAACGACCACGATTTCAGTGACGGCTTCGATATGCTCTCTACGGTAGTGCCTCCCCTGCGCAACCGCCTAAACATATTTGTGGTGGCGAACCCCGCGGGCAATTGCGGCTATGCTTGGTTGGATGCGGTGGTCATGCGCACCACCTGCTCGGGACCAGACAACATCACCTGGGCACATGAAGTTGGGCACCACTTTTCCCTACCGCACACGTTTTCCGGATGGGAGGGCTTCGAGTGGAACTACGGAGTGGCGGCTCCGGAGCAAATTGACGGCTATTGGGTAGAAAAGGTCGACCGCACCAATTGTTTGTGGGCAGGCGATGGCTTTTGCGACACGCCGCCCGACTATCTCAATTACCGTTGGCAATGCGACTCGACAGGACGCAGTCTTAGTGCGCAGCTCGACCCCGACGGCGTATCCTTTCGCTCAGATGGATCGCTGATCATGAGTTATTCTTTCGACCGGTGCTCGGGGCGTTTTAGTCCTGAACAGATTATGGCTATGCGCCTCAGCCTGCGCTTCCAACATGAATCTTACCTCCAGATGAGCCAGCCCTTGTCCGAATTGCCCGACGATTCCCAAGTGGAGCTGGTTAGCCCATTAGATTCTACCACTGCCGTACAGTACAATCAGATTGAACTCCGCTGGAAAAAGGTGCCTGGCGCGCGTTACTATGTTGTGGAGGTGAGTCGCACGCCGACGTTTTCCCAGCGCTTCTTCTCCGAGACGTTGATAGATGCCGACCATATCGTCATTACTAAGAAGATGCCCAACAATTGGACGCTTTTCTGGCGCGTGCGCGCTTACAGCGACTGGGATCTGTGCCAGCCCTATGCCAATGCTCAAGTAGGCTCTTTTCGCACCCAAAATCTGTCGATTACCAACGAGTTGGAGCGGCGAATAGCTATCATGCTTAAACCAAACCCGGCCTCTGCTGGACAACCCGCGCAAATCTTGGCCCAGGTAGATAATGCCGCAGATGTTTTCATACTGCTTTACGACGCTACTGGTCGCCTGTGTTGGCAAACGATGGCGCGCTTTTATCCCGGAGAAAATACAGTCGATCTGCCCGTAGCGCAGCTCGAAAGCGGGGTTTATACGCTCATTTTGCGCAACGAGTTAGGCGCCATCATTCGCCGCTGTGTCGTCGCCGATTGAAGCACTGCGATGGGCGTCATCCAACGGCAAGGGCTCAAGTACACCGTGCTCAATTTCGTTGGCTTGGTTATCGGCACGGCGAGCACCCTGTTTGTGTATTCGCGCCAGGAGGTTGTGGGTGCGTATGGACTAGTGCAGTACCTGCTAAGTATATGCATGCTGAGCTTTCCCTTCCTCTCTTTGTCGGCGCACAACGTCAGCGTGCGCTTTTTTCCGCACTTCCAGCAACTGCCTAAGGGGCGAGAGCAGCTCTTTTTTCTGACCTTGTTCTTACCGGTGGTGGGTTGGCTTTTGTGGATGCTCGTGCTCTTGTTAGGTCGCTGGTGGTGGCCTCCCCTGCGCGCTTTGCCGTGGGAGCTCTTTCCGCTGGCGCTGTTTTACGCCTTAGGTTTGATCATGACCTATTACTCCTCTAATCGCCAACGCATTGTAGTTCCGTCGCTGTTGTTCGACCTCTCGCTCAAAATAGTGTTGCCTCTGCTCATGATAGCGCTGTGGCTGGGATGGCTTACGCAGGCGCTTGTCTTGAAGCTGCTCTTGGGGCATTTTGCCTTAGTATTTGCTGCGCTATTTTTCTATCTCAGAAACATGGGTGAGCAGATGGGTCGATTGCGCTGCTCGATCTTGCCGGCTTCTTTGCGCCGAGAGGTGTTGCGCTACAGCGCTTTTGGCGTCCTCTCAGGGGCTGCGCTGCTGTTGGCCACTAAGGCCGACACTTTTTGGGTGGGCACGCTTACCGATATGCGGCGCACAGGCGTATATGCCATCGCGCTGAACATTGCTGTGGCTATGGATATCCCACTTAAAGGATTGCTCACGGTCAGCATTCCCATCATGACTCAACACTTAGCCCAAGATAACCGCCTGGCGCTGCACGCCTTATACGCGTCTGTTTCCACGCACCTATTCATGGCCGGCCTTTTTCTTTTTGGCTGCCTTGCCGTTGCTGCGGGCGACCTCTATCGGATTATGCCCAACAGCGGCGAGGTGTCGGAGGGCAAAGCCGTGCTTCTGTTGCTATGTACCGCCAAGGTGGTGGAGATGGCCATGAGTCTGAACAGCTACCTAGTGTATTACTCGCAGCATTACCGCTATGCTCTGATATCGCTGGGTGTCTTAGCCTTAGCCAACGCAGGCTTTAGCCTATGGGTGGTGCCGGTGTTGGGCATATCTGGAGCGGCCTGGGCTGTGCTGTTGACTACGTTGGTTTACCAAGGCGTGAGCGCGGCGGTAGCGTATTGGAAGTTCGGCCTGCAGCCCTTTTCGCACAAGACGCTGTGGCTGGTACTCTTCTTCGGTGCTGCCTGGGGGGCAACTCATCTCTTGCCCCACAGCACGCATCCGCTCGAAAACATCGCCGTCCAAGTCGGAGGGTTTGCAGCGGCCTTTGGCAGCCTCATCTTGGGCTCGGGCATCTCTCCCGAAATAGGTCAGGCTATTCGCAGCTTTAGGGAAAAAATATGCCACCGTTAACACTCATCTTCAAAGGAGATGGTATGGCGAGTGGGAATGATCCGCTATTTTTGACCGAACAGAGAAAACGGTGCATTGGATGCTGCCGAAGATCCTTTATTGCTAACTTTAATGGCTTTCCTCGGACGCTTATGAAACACATTCTCTTCTTATTAGGGCTATCGGCTATGCTGTGGGGGTGTTGGCAGCCGACTTCGTCGCCGCGCCTTTCCATGTGCCATGCCGACTTTGCTGCTTTTGCCGACGATCCGGCGTTTCGGCGCGCGCATCCTGAGCCCCAACCCACAGCTTTGCTCCACGGAGGGAGGCCGGTCACCTTCCCGCTCGAGGACAGCACGATGGGGCGCGGCTTTTTGGTCTCTGCGCATCGCCAGACGAACCAATACCTGCTGCTTTTTCACGAGTGGTGGGGGCTTAACGATTACGTTCGCAACGAGGCGATTCGTTGGGCGCATGACCTCGACATCCACGTGCTTGCCGTGGATCTTTACGACGGGAAGGTGGCCGCTACTTCAGACGAGGCGCGGCAGTTGATGCAGGGTTGCTCAGCCGAACGGGCCGAACGCATCATCCGCGGAGCTGCTGCCTTTGCTGGAGCATCGGCCGACTTTCGCACGCTGGGCTGGTGCTTTGGCGGTGGCTGGTCATTGCAGGCGGCCTTGCTGTTAGGTGAACGCGTCAAAGGGTGCGTCGTGTTCTACGGCATGCCGGAACGCGATGTTGAGCGGCTAAAAACGCTCCAGTCAGATGTTTTCTTTGTGCATGCCAAACGCGACCGCTGGATAACGGACGAGGTAGTGGCGACTTTTTCCGAGAGCATGCGCCTGGCGGGCAAGGGACTTCAGGTGCGCGAGTACGACGCCGACCACGCCTTTGCCAACCCATCCGGACAGCGCTACCACGAACCTTCCGCTCAAGCGGCGCGCGCAGCAGTGCTCGAGTACTTGCGAACGACCCTTTAGCCGGTGCTCATAAAAACAGCACGCCCCGCAACTCGTCTACCTTGCCGATAGGGTGGACGCGCACGGGAAACTTGCTCCAATCCGCAGCCTTGGCGTTGTAGCGCGAGACATATATTTCTCGAAAGCCCAGTCGCGCCGCCTCTCCGATGCGCTGTTCGATGCGGCTGACGGCGCGGATTTCACCGCTGAGCCCTACCTCTCCGGCAAAGCAGATGTCGGAGGGGATGCTGACATCGATGAGCGAGGAGATGAGGGCGGCTACCACAGCTAAGTCGAGCGCAGGGTCGTCGATGCGGATGCCACCGGCCAGGTTGAGAAAGACGTCGTTAGTGCTGAAAAGATAGTCGCAGCGCTTTTCCAAGACAGCCAACAGCATCTGCAGGCGGCGCATATCGAAGCCCGTGGCGGATCGCTGCGGCGTGCCGTAGACAGCCTTGCTGACCAAGGCCTGTGTCTCGATCAGCATAGGGCGCAGCCCCTCTACGGTAGCGGCGATGGCACATCCGCTCAGCTCTTCGTCGCGTTGGCGGATGAGCAGCTCCGAAGGGTTGGCTACTTGCCGCAATCCGTCGGCGCGCATCTCGTATATGCCCAGCTCGTCGGTGCTGCCGAAGCGATTCTTGAGCGTGCGCAACAAGCGGTAAGTGTAGTGGCGGTCGCCCTCAAACTGGAGTACACAGTCGACAATGTGTTCCAGTAGCTTGGGCCCAGCAATATCGCCTTCTTTATTGATGTGGCCGATAAGAAAGACTGCTATCCCGGTCTCTTTGGCGAAGCGCAACAGCTCCCCAGCGCATTCGCGCACTTGGGCGACGCCGCCAGGAGCGCTATCGAGATAAGGGCTGCTCATCGTCTGGATGGAGTCGACTATCATCAACTGCGGCTGCAGCTGTTGGGCTTGTTGCAAGATCTTGGCCGTATTGGTTTCCGTTAAAATGTAGCATTCGGCGCGTCCTTTGGGCAGGCGGTCGGCGCGCAGCTTGATCTGTTCTTCGCTCTCCTCTCCACTGACGTAAAGCACTTTTGCAGGCATCTGAACGGCTACCTGTAGCAAAAGGGTGCTTTTCCCGATGCCGGGCTGGCCGCCGATGAGCACCAAGGATCCGGGGACGATGCCGCCGCCTAAGACGCGGTTGAGCTCTTCGTCGGGCGTTTGCATGCGAACCTGTCGGCCGGCTTGAATAGCTGTCAAAGGAACGGCCTGCGCCGACGCGGTGGCACTGCTCCAAGGGCGGCGCTTTTCAGCAAGTTCTTCTCCGCGCACGAGTACTTCCTCCCGATAGCTGTTCCAGGCACCACAGTGTGGGCACTTGCCCATCCATTTGGGCGATTCGGCGCCGCACATACTACAGAAAAAAGCAGTCTTAGTTTTAGCCATACGGATGTCGGTCGAGCGAACGCTACGGGTAGGATGTGGTGGCGGATGCGCGGTGATCAGCCGCTGACGACACTGGTCCTAGCCACTGGTTGAGTTTCTTCTGGTAAATTTCAAAGGTGTGCAAGTTGTGATGGGTGCCGCCAGGGATGACGACAAATTCGTCGGAAGCCTTTAGGCAGGTTTGCAGGCGCTGAGCACAGCGCAGCGGCACGACGCGATCGGCTGTGCCGTGAAAGATCAAGGTGGGCAGCGCACTTTGGCGCAGATGGGCGTCGTTGGGCAAGGCGAAGGCTGGGCGCACCGGTAAGCGCTCTACGCCCAAGTGCGTGGCCAGCAGATTGGGAAGGTTGTCGAAGGGCGTTTCGAGCACCAGGGCGTGCGCCTGTACGCGGGCTGCCAAAAAGCAGGCGGGCGCTGAGCCTAACGAACGGCCGTAAAGTATCATCGGAGTACCTGCATATTGGCTTTGTGCCCACTGGTACACTAGGTAGCTGTCTTCGTATAGGGCCTGCTCGTCCGGTTGACCACTGCTCTTGCCATACCCTCGATAGTCCGGAGCAACAAAGTCGTATCCTCGCGCCGTAAAGTCCCGGTGGAACTTTCCCCAGCGCTGTAGGTTATCGCGGTTGCCGTGAAAATAGAGCACCACGCCGCGGCGCAGACGGCAAGGCGTAGGGAAGCGCAACAGGTGCAGGCGCCCTTGCCCAGGTAAAGGCAAGAAGTGCTCCTCGAAAGGCGCTCCATCGAAAGAGAACCGATGGCAAAGAGGTAAGGGAGTAGGGCGAAACAGCATTTTCCGCTGCAGGTATTCAGAAAAAGGTTCCAGAAAAGCGAGCATAGTTAGGATCGCAGCTTTGGGTTTTCCGCGTGGCGCAGGGCATCGCGCTGTGTCTTCTTGTCGAGGTTTTTTTGCAAGGCATCCGACAAGTCTACACCCGTTTGATTGGCGAGACAAATTAGGACAAACAACACATCGGCCATCTCGTCTGCCAACGCCTGGCGAGCCTCGCTCGCTTGTTCGGGTGTCTTGAAAGATTGTTCCCCGTACAAACGCGCCATCAGACGTGCTACCTCGCCCATTTCTTCCATTAAGAGGGCGGTGTTCGTCAGTTCGGAAAAGTACCGCACGCCAACGGTGCGGATCCACTCATCTACGAGTTGTTGGGCTTGCGCTATGGTCATCATCCGCAAATTTTGGTATTATTCTTGACTTAGAGGGCCAGTATTGTTCAAAGGCCCGTTTGCCTTTGTGAAAACCAGCCGTTATGTTTAATCGCTTTACATTTGCCCAAGACCTACATACCGTCATGCGGTTATTGCAGGCATTGCGCCTACTTTGTGCTACAAGGATCTTCTTTTCGGGAATTTTGGCCGCATTGGCCCAACAGAACGCATTGGCGCAGGAAATGCCATTGTTGGTGCAATTTTCCCGTCCGGGAGGTTTCTACGATGCTCCTGTAGAAGTGCATCTGTCGGCGCCGGCAGGTACGGCGATTCACTACACTACCGATGGTTCCTATCCGACGGTGCGTTCGCCGCGCTACTATCGGCCGTTGCTCTTGTCGCGCACGACGGTGGTGCGCGCGTTGGTTCGGCGCGGCTCGGTGGTTGGGCGCGCCTCGGGCCAGACGTACTTCATCGCTGAGCCACCCACTCGCCTTCCCGTGGTGTCGGTAGCCATCAATCCGGGCATTCTGTTTGATCCGGAACGGGGTATTTTTCGAGAAGGCCCATCCGCCGATACGAGCATGGAACATCGCCCGGGCGCCAATTTCTGGACGCGCTGCGAGTTTCCTTGCCACGTAGAAATTTTTGAGAGCGATGGCACCTGTGTACACAACAGTGGGGCGGGATTGCGCCTATTCGGTGGCTTTAGCCGCATCTTTCCACAAAAAAGCCTCGTCTTAGTCGCCCGTAGCCGCTATGGCAAAAAGTTTTTTCGCCACCGCATCTTCGGCCCGCAGCAGCCCAAAAAGTTTCGATACTTAGTGCTTCGAAACGGGGGCAGCGACTTTGCTGGGGCTCACTTCCGCGACGAGCTGATGAGCCGCCTCACCGACGATTGGGGCCTCGAAAAACAAGCCTTTCGAACAGCACTGCTCTACCTGAACGGACAATACTGGGGAATTTACCACATCCGAGAGAAAGTTAATGGGCGTTTTTTAGAGGACCATGCCGACGTAGACCGCGACTCTGTTGATTTGATAGAGCACCAACGCCAAGTGCGCTGCGGCACAGGAGCGCATTACTTCCGCATGCTCGAATACATGCGCACGCACGACTTAGCGGAAGCGGAGCACTATCGGTGGGTATGCACCCAAATGGATGTGGAAAACTATATCGACTACCAAATTGCCCAAATCTATTGCTTTAACGTAGATGCGGGCGGCAACATCCGCTACTGGCGGCCTCAGTACCCGGGCGGTCGGTGGCGTTGGATCCTGTTTGATACGGATTGGGGGTTTGGCCTACACGACCCGAATGCTTGGCAACAGGACGCCATCGCTTTTTTTTCCGAACCTAATGGACCGCGTTGGCCCAACCCGCCGTGGAGTACATTCCTTTTTCGCCAACTGTTGCGCAACCACGACTTTCGCCAGCAGTTCGTTCGACGCTTCTGCGACCGATTGAACACATCCCTGAGCGCTGAAAACGCCTTGTGCGAGATTGACTGGTTCGAGGCCTTGCTTGGACCTGAGATGCCGCGCCACCTACAGCGTTGGCAGCGCTCTGAGGCGCATTGGCGGCGCCATGTAGCTATCATCCGACAGTTTGCGGAAAAACGCCCGGCGGTATTATTTGAGCACTTGGCACGCCACTTCTCCTTGGGAGCGCCCGCCTACCTCGAGCTGGAGGTGGGAAGCGGAGGCTCCGTCCTGATCAATAGCACCATCACTGCAGTGCCAGGAGTGTTTAAGGGCAGGTATTTTGAACGTATTCCTATTCGGCTACAAGCCATCCCCGCTGCGGGATATCGCTTTGATGGCTGGGAGGGTATTGATCAGCAGGCGGCTACCATCGAGACCTGCCTTCCCGCCCATGCGGCAATGCGGCTGCGCGCTCGGTTTGTGCCCGACAGGCATTCTTTGGAAAACACCGTCTTCTTCAACGAGGTAGCGCCCGCAAGTAAGAGAGCCGGCGATTGGATAGAGCTCTACAACGCCGGCAAGCAGCCGGTCGCTCTAAAGGGCTGGATATTGAGCAATGCCCGCCGGCGATGGGTGTTTCCCAACGTTACTTTACCGCCGAAAGGATATTTGGTAGTTTGTCAGGATACGGCGGCCTTTCGCAAGCATTTTAGACAGGGGAGCGCGGTGGGCGATTTCCGCTTTGGCCTCAATAAAGAGGCCGAATGTTTGCTCTTATATGCAGCTGATGGTCGCTTGGTGGACAGCATTGCCTATGCTATCGAGGCTCCGGAAGGCGACTTTACTTTGGACCTGCTTCTGCCTTCGCTCGACAACAGTCAAGCGGAGAACTGGGGCGTACACATAGGGCCGGGTTCGCCGGGCGCGCCTAATCCCTTTTTCTATGCGCAGATGGCTGCCCAGCGCAAAGAACGCGCTACGCGTATTGGTTTAGCCGTCGGCGTCCTCATCCTCGCTTTGGGGGCGCTTTTGCTGCGCCGTGTCCATGCTTACTCGTCTGGGCAGGTAAAGAGACGGCTCTAAATTGCGGTCTTTTTCCATTTGCCGCGGCGAAATACGGCAATGAGAGCTAAAGCGAGCAATGACTCGGCAAAGACGATACTGTAATATACGCCAGTCTCGCCCCAACCCATCGGGAGAGCCAACCACCACGCCAGGGGTGTCTCCACCAGCCAGAAGAAGATGAAATTGAGTAGGGTAGGGGTGCGCGTGTCGCCGGCACCGTTGATAGCTTGCGACAAGATCATGCCGTAGCCGTAAAAAACGTAGCCGGCGGATAAGATGCGCAAAGCTTCCACGCCGGACTGCAGCGTTTGGGCGTCTTGAGTAAAGAGACCGATAAGAAGAGGTGCGCCAAATAGATAAAGAACACCCACAGTGGCCATAAACAGCATGTTGAAAAATCCCGCCCGCCATACCGAATGCTCTGCGCGTTCGGGCAACCTCGCGCCCAAATTTTGACCTACCAAGGTGGCTGCTGCATTGGCCATGCCCCACGAGGGCAGGATGGTGAATACGATGACGCGGATGGCGATGGTATAGCCCGCTGCTACCTCCGTGCCGATGAGCCCTAAGATACCCATAAGAAAGATCCAACTGGCAGAGGCAATGAGGTACTGGCCCGTACTGCCGGCAGCGATAATGAGCAGGCGTTGGACGATGCGCCAGTGAGGGCGAAGCATAAACTGAACCCGCAGGTGGATGGCCCGTCCGATGCCGAAAAGGTGGTACAGCTGATACAGCACGCCTACCGATCGCCCTATGGTGGTGGCTACGCCGGCGCCTATTAGCCCCAGCTCGGGGAAAGGCCCCCAGCCAAAGATAAGCACAGGGTCAAGTATGAGGTTGATGCTGTTGGCTATCCACAAGGCGCGCATGGCTGTAACGGCGTCGCCTGCACCGCGAAAGATGCCGTTGAGCATCCAAAGTAATAAGATAGGCAAGTTGACGGTCAGCATGAGGCGCGCATAGGGTACGCCCGTGTTCATCACTGCTGGGTCGCCCGACATGACGCGCAAGATATCGGGAACGAGGAAGAAGCTCGGAAGGGCCAAGAGAACCGACAACGCTATAGCTACGAGCAGTGCTTGTGCTCCGACCACGCCTGCAGCGCGGCGGCGCCCCTCCCCTACGCGCCGCGATACCATAGCTGTAGCCGCAGCGCTTAACCCAATAGCTACCGAATAGACTATGGTGAGTACCGACTCGGTCAGCCCTAACGCAGTGACGGCCTGATGGCCTATCTGCGCTACAAAATAAGCATCCACCACGACAAAGAGGGACTCCATGCCCATTTCCAAGATCATGGGAATGGCCAGTAAGACAATGGCGCGGTCGATACTCCCTCGAGTGAAGTCTAACGACTCTCCTCGAATAGCTTGAAGCAGAAGGAGCCGCCAGCGCTGCCAGCGCCGGATGAAGGTCGTCTCTGTGCTCAAAACGAATAAGGGTTAGAACCGCAAAAATGCAGCAGTTATAGGGGAATGCGCTCAGCAAGAGTCGCCTCGATCCACTGCAAGATCCGTTCCGTTGCTCCCTGATTTTCTGCAATAAATTGGCGCACTGCTGCGGATGCGCGCGCGTAAGCGTCGGGTTGCTGCAACTGGCGGATGCGTTCGAGCAGTTCCTCCGAGGTGCGAACGGGAAAGGCGCCTCCGCGGCGGACAAACTGGCGGGCTTCTTCAAAGCGCTCGTACTTTGGACCAAAAAGGAGGGGCAGACCGTAAGCGGCTGGCTCTAATGTGTTGTGGATGCCGCGCCCAAACCCCCCTCCGATGTAGGCAATGCGTCCGTATCGATAAAGGCGCGCTAACAGCCCTACACTGTCGATCACCATCACGGCCACGGGCGTTTGCCCATCCCACTCCGAATAGCGCGCCCAAGAGCGCCGTATGCGCGCTGTCAGGCGGCGAACACAACGCTCAGAGGGTTCGTGAGGCGCTATGACCCAGCACAAGTGGCTCGAAGCTGGATGGTGTAGGGCGGATAGGAGCAACTCCTCGTCGGCGGGCCAGGTACTGCCAGCGACGACATCCACAGAAAGCAGCGGGCGCTCTAAAGCGGAATGCTCGTTGGCTAATTGCGCTACGCGGTCGACGCGCGTATCGCCCACTGCGCTGGCCTTGTCACTCAGCCCTATACGGCGCAGCCGCTCAACGGAGGCGGCATCTTGCGTGAAAATATGCGAAAAACACCGCAGCATCTGGCGCCACAGGCCTCCCCATGGCTGAAAAAAAGGTTGGCCGGCTCGAAACAGCGCCGACACTAAAAGGATGGGCGTACCTCGTTGGCGCAAGGCAAAGAGGTGGTTGGCCCAAAAGTCGTACTTGACAAAGACCGCCAAATCGGGTTGAATGCGGTGGATAAAGTCGTGTGCCTGTCGCCGAGTGTCGGCGGGCAAATAACAGATGTTGTCGACTATAACATAATTCTTGCGCACCTCGTACCCGGAAGGTGAAAAGAAAGACAGCACAATCCAAGCGGAAGGGTAGCGGCGTCGGAGCGCTTCGAGGAGAGGGCGCCCCTGTTCAAACTCACCCAAAGAAGCCACGTGCATCCAAAGGACAGGCTGTCGCTCAGGCGGTGGCACCAATACCCGCGAGCGCCACTGGCACCGACCGGCTATCCAGCGCCGCGCCTTAGGCGATACTACTTGCGCTATCCATATGCCAAAGACCATGCAGGCAATGGCTCCATCGTATAAACGGCGTATCATCGGGTTTTCAGTAATAAATCTTGTCGGCGGGCGTCTGATACAGCGGCAGTGTCCAGCCCAGGCGAAGGCCAAACCACAGGTCGGTGCGTCGGCCGGTCAGCTTCTGCATGCTGCTGTAATCCCACTCGCGCAGCGACTGCGTAAAGGCTTGGGTGAACTCCAACCCGATAAACCAGTTGGAGCGGCGCGTCGGGCCTAAGTGCTGCCATCCGATAAACTGCTGAAGGGCCCAGCCTCCCGTGAGGCGGTCGTATCCCTTAGCGTACTCGCCCTGCACCTGTACCAGCGTGTTGTCGTCGTCTTGGATGTGGATCTTGTGCCGCGCGATCCCACCGCCCAAGGAGAGGCGCAGCCCAGAGCGTGTGTTCGGGCGCGCAAAGAGATAGCCGACCACAGCGCCCAAGTAATGACCGCGCCCGCTCAGCTGCACGCTGGCCAAAAATTGGTCTTTACCGATGAGATCGCCCTCCGGCGTGCGCAAAATGGCCAACGGATCCTCTTTTGTGGGAGCGGCAAAATAGTAGTGTCCCTCAGCACCGAAGATAAGGTTGTTTTCCGCTATCCATTCAGCGCTGCCGCCGAGGCTGCCGAAAGGCCCAAAGCGCGCAGACAAATGCCCACCCGGCGCGTGGAAACCGCCTTTTACGCTCAGCAAGATGGCCTTTCCCACATTGCGCTGCTCCATTTCCGAATGCTCGGGAAATGACCGTTGCTGCGCTGTCAGCGCACCCACACTGCCCAAAGCCAGCAGGGCCAGTGCCAGTCCTTTCTGAAACCCTATCATGTTGCAAAGGTAGATAGGGCACGATAATCGACCCAAGAACTGTAACGTTCCGATAAGAGCGCGTTTTTTTGCCCCGCCTCTTGCGAAAGAAGCGCGCGCTATCGCATTTTTGCCCTCAAAAAGAAAAAGGGGCATTGGCTCAGTTGGCTAGAGCGCTGCGTTCGCATCGCAGAGGTCGCGGGTTCGAGTCCCGCATGCTCCACCGGCCGCCGTGCGGGGGGTGTCGTACAAAAGACAAACCCCCGCGCTTTTATGACGCATTAGATCGGTGAATTCTATCGTTTATCTTATACCTTTACTGTCGTTTCCCCTCGTTGTAAAGTCGATTTAACCGCTTTTTGGCGGCTTCATCCTCCTTCATCTCCAACAGAGGGTAGGGAATATTATTTCCGACAATGTTAAAAGCGATGGGTAAATGGTATGTTTTTTGTGCGTCTTCGTTGATATCCCAGCGGGGCCGGTTGCATAGAAGGCACACTATTTCAAGGCAAAAATTTGCGCTTGTGAAAATACAATTACTTCTCTATCGTGTCCTGTGGGTATGGTTGTTCAGTGGGGGATGTGCAGTGCTTTGCGCTCAGGATATCCATTTTTCCCAATTCCACAACGCTCCGCTGAACACCAATCCCGCGCTTAACGGCATCTTTGGCGGCGATGTGCGGTTTGTAGGCAACTATCGCAGTCAATGGCGCGCTGTGCCGGTGCCGTACACGACGTTTGCTGTCACCGCTGAGCACAAGCTCTATTACCGCCCCAACCACTACGACCGCTACTTCACGGCAGGCGTATCCTTAAGCCGAGACCGACAAGGGGCATTGGAGCTGACATCGCTGGTAGCGGGTATTCCCATAGGGTTGACGCTGCCCCTTGCCCAAAATAACTTTCTATCCGTTGGCGTCACGCCGGCCTTTGGCCAGCGCTCTTTCAACACTACCCAGTGGACCTTTGATGCCCAATTTGTGGACTGCCTCTTCGACCCTACTGCTAGCACCCGCGAAGACGGCACGCTCTTCAGCGACAACCTCACGTATTTTGACCTAAGCGCAGGTTTAAATTACCGATTTCAAGCGCGCCAAAAGCGCACGCGACTCGACATAGGAGGCGCCATTCACCACGTCAACCGCCCCAGACACAACTTCTGGCATGCCGCTTCGGATGTCCGATTGGCGGAGCGACAGACGCTTTATGGAATAGGACTAGTTCAGGTATCCTTAGTGTTCGATGTGTTAGGGCAGGCGCTATATCAGCGGCAGGGCAGCTACCGCGAGCTGGTCTACGGGATTGGAGGACGCCTCTTGCTCAACGACAAACCCTATGAAGAATTGGCTGTCCAGTTGGGCGTAAGCTTCCGCCATCGCTATACCGATGCCCTCATCTGGACCGGGGAGGTACACTGGAAGACGTGGACCCTAGGCTTTTCGTACGATTTAAACCTCTCGGATTTCGTTGTGGCCACCAACAATCGAGGTGGGCCGGAAGTGGCGCTTATATACCGCATCTACAAGATAAAACCGGTCCTGCATCCATGCCCCATCGACTAAAACCTGTCTTGGCTTATATTTAATGATGAAGCAATATTGGATAATTCCAATTTTCTGGCTAACCGTCCTCAGCCTACTCAGTGCCCAAAAGGGCATTCCGGAGCGCATCGGCGGAGACTTAGAACGCGGCCCTTCGCTAAGAGCCCTAGAAAATCGCGCGCGGCGCAGCTATTACGAAGGAGACTACTTCGGCGCCATGCAGTATTATCGCCGCCTGTTGAAAGTGGACGATAAGAATGCTTCGGCCTGGGAGGGATTGGCCGCCGCCGCCACCGCGCACACGCATTACGCCACCGCCGCTGTAGCTTACGAGTATTTGCGCACACACAATTTGTCTTCCGATGAAGCACAGCTCCTACTGCGGCTGGCCGACATTCGATACCTCAGTGGGCAATACGCCGATGCGCGCGAGTTGTACCGCCAGGCCATCGAAAAAGCAACCTCTCCGGTTGTTAAGGAGAAGGCAGAAAAAGGAGAGCAGAACTGTCAGTGGGCTTTGCAGACCTATCAAAACGCGACGGAAATATTCTTGGATAGCCTGCGCGACTACGTCAACACGCCTTATGCGGAATACGCCCATCTTTGGTCGGATGGCTGCCTCTACTATTCGGCCTACGGCCATCCTTATAAGGGCGACTCAGCAAGCCCCATGCTCCAGATCTTCAGCGCGGAACTGCGCCCAGGGGGCGCTCCCGATATTCAGCGCCTCCGTTTTAACGAACGCAGGCGGCATACCGCTTATCCTACCTTCAACCGCGATCGGACGTCTGTCTATTATGCAGTAGCTAAGTATCGCCGCTCGGGGCGGTTGCATTTTAATCTCTACCGCCGCATGCGCTCAGGAGATGCCGCCTGGGGCCCCGCCCAAAAACTGCCGCGCCACCTCCACAGCAAAGGCTATACGACGACGCAGCCAAACCTGTGTATCTTGCCTGGCGATACGATCGAAACGCTCTTCTTCGTCAGCGACCGCCCAGGAGGTAAAGGCGGTAAGGACATCTGGTATTGCCGGATCGAAAACGGGAAATTCTCCGATCCCATCAATCTCAGCGCTATCAACACCGAGGGCGATGATGTGACGCCGTTCTTTCACGCACCTACCGGCATGCTCTACTTCAGCAGCAATGGGCGCCAAGGACTGGGCGGTTTCGACATCTATCGGGCTGAATACACCGGCGGCAGCTGGAGCAAAGTGGAGCACCTACCCCCTCCAGTCAACTCGAACGCCAACGACGTCTTCTACTCGCTGTCGGAAGACGGACATCTTGCATTCTTCTCGTCGAACCGCGACGGCGCCAAGAACTTCTCTGAAGAAGACTGCTGCTACGATATCTTTCGGATAGTCTTAGGGCGCCCTGAAATTTCAATTTCAGCTTGCGATGAGGGCTCTGGCGAGGCGCTCTTTTACACTTCGATGACGCTGTACGAGATAACCCCACAAGGGCCGCAAGAGCTCAGCCGTGTGGACGTGCCTGGTTCGAAACATACGTTTCCGCTGCAGCCAGGCAAGTCCTATTGGATTATTACCCAAAAGCCCGGTTATCGGCCCGATACGCTGCGCTTCGATATGCCCGACCGGTTTTGGGACCAAACTTTTGAACAGCGCCGCTGCCTAAAGGCCATCCGAGTAGACCTGGTCGTAACCGTCTTAGACGGGGACTCCCTCAAACCATTTCCAGGAGCAGATGTGGTCTTGAATACCCTATCCTTCTTGCGCCCAGATGGTCAAATAGACCGCGGAGAAGAGGGTCAAGGGCTTGCCTCAGAGCGCCACAGCGAACCCAATCAACATGTGTACCGCTTTCCACTCAAGTTTCAGCATGAGTACCGGGTAACGGCGCAGAAACCCGGCTACTCCCCCGACTCCGCCACTATCTCGACAATTGGCTGGCTGCTTTCGTCGGATACTACTATCTACCGAGAATTGCGCTTGCGACGTGGGTTGAATTTAGATATTTATGTCTTTGACGATGTCTTAAAAGACCCGCTCAACGATGTTACCATCACTATCACCGAACTGAAAACACCGTCGGAAATGTGGAGTCACCGGACAGGGCCGGACAGCAATGACTACCATACAGTGATACAATATGATACCCGCTATCGCATCGTCGCTACAAAAGAAGGGTACTCGCGCGACTCCGTCGATGTTCGGACTATAGATTTACCCAAAGAGCCATTCCAACGCATCGAGCGCAAACTCTATCTGAGGCCACTGCGCCCCGAGGCCTATCTGCCCATAACGCTGTATTTCGACAACGACAAGCCCGGACCTCCGCGGCTGGGCGTCACCCGCATCGAGGAGGAATATCGGAGTACGCATCTGCCTTACTACAACCGAAAACAGGAGTATATCGATGTCTTCTGTAGCGTCCTGACCGGCGAGGAGCGGGCTGCTGCCGAATACTCCATAGACACCTTCTTCGAGCGGCGCGTCAAGGGTGAATGGGAGCGCATGCGTATGTTTACGGAAGTGCTCTACGAAATGTTGGAGAGCGGCATCGAAATTGAGATCAAAATCAGCGGCTTCGCCTCTCCCTTAGCCAGTGCCGCCTACAACTTAGACCTCACGTCGCGCCGCGTAAGCAGTGTGTTTAACCACTTCGCCAAATACGAGGGGCAACTGTACAGGCCGTACATCGAGTCGGGGCAACTCAAGCTCACGCGGGAACCCAATGGAGCGGCCAAAGCACCTAAATCAGTGAGCGCCGATCCCAAAAATCGTCGCCTATCGGTGTACAGCGTAGATGCCGCACGCGAACGCCGCGTAGAAATTATTGGCGTCCGCGTGAAGAACAATGGCGTGCCGCTGCCTCATCGCCGCTGACCGCCATCGCTAAAAGAACCTTTGACGTTAAGAAAAGCAGCGCCATGACGAGCATATATGTACTCTTTTTTAAAACGGTTTTTTGGTGGTTGGCCTGTATTGTCCTGTTTACAGATGCCTCGTGGGCCCAGGGCCCTCTCCAGGTGACGCTCAGCTTTGATCCACCCACGTGTACCGGTGATGCTGACGGCAAGGCCACAGCCACGGTAAGCGGAGGAACGCCCCCTTATACGTACCAGTGGAGCAACGGAGGGCAGACACCGACCATAGCAGGCATCGCAGCGGGAACATATACCGTAACCGTTTCCGATAATGCCGGCTCTACCCTCGTAGGTGCTGTACAAGTTGTCGAGCCTTCGCCAATCTTTTTCAACGTCGTGACCAACATCCCTTCGTGCAACGGATTTCCGGCTACGATGACTGTCCTGCCTTTTGGCGGCACGCCTCCGTACCTGATCCAATGGAGTAACGGCACCCAAGGCGCTACTTCCTCTGGCCTGCTGCCTATGGAACTGTACACGGTTACCGTTACGGACTCCAAAGGGTGTCAACGCGACACTACTTTTTGCCCGCCGATCATCGATAGTTTGAAGGTTCAGCTGCTTATCAAAAAGGCCGACTGCGAAGGCATCAACAACGGTGTAGCGACTGCAGTAGTCGTACCTTCGGGGGGTAACTATCGCTTCGAGTGGAATGTCAGTGCCGTCAATGCGCCGCAAATTGGGGGACTAGCGCCCGGTACTTTTGTGGCCGTTACCGTGACCGATCAGGTGACCGGCTGTAGTGGGACTGCCAGTGGACTAGTGGGCACCCATACCCAAGTGAAACTCAAAGTGACTGGAACTCCTGCAGTGCAGTGTCCTCAAGATAAGACAGGAACAGCGACAGCCCTGGCTGCCAATGGATCGGCGCCTTACACTTACGTATGGTCAGGTCCCGGCGTAAATGGTGTGACTGGGCCAACCCTTACAGGGTTAGGTCCGGGCTTTTATGCCGTCACTGCCACCGATGCCCGCGGCTGTACTGCTGTAGGCGGATGGAACATCGGCATTCTTTCCGATCTGAAGGTTAACTTCATCGTAGAGAAGTTTTGCGAAGACACCCTCTTCCTCGTGCGCTTTTCAAACACCTCAACAGGCAGCAGTCCTATTGCACAGACGCAATGGCACATACAATGGAATAGCGGAACCTTCACTAGCACTCAGGGAGTCATCACTGTGCCTATTCCGAATCGAAATAAGGGAATAACCACATTAGTCGTAGTAACGGAAGACGGATGTGTCGATACGCTAAAAAAGCCTTTCGCAGTAGACAGCCTGTTAGACTTTGCCATCGTTACTCTTGGATATGATTGCGATGGCGGCCCTGTACCCATTGCGGTAGTGGGCGATACCTCTTATTCTTACACTTGGTCTCCCTCCGACTTCCTCACCTTCCAGCCTGGCCCACAGAAGGTGCTGGCCAACCCACCGACGACGGCCGTCTATCGCCTTCACGTGACAGACGGCAAATGTTCCGATACCGATAGCGTGACCGTCCGGCGACAGCCCATCCTCCAGCTGGAGGCTTCGGGCGACGAGACCTGCGGAGGGCCGGGCGTATTGAGCGCTACCACTAACAAACCCACTGTCGTGGTGTGGACGACACTTGCAGGGGACACGATAAATCCTTTAGCGGCTTTGCCGGGCGTCTACCGGGTCATTGCCGTCGATACTTTTCAATGCGCGCGTATCGACACGGTGGAGGTGCTCGACCGCACGCCACAAGTGACAGCTAATGTGCCCCCTAACGCCTGTCCAAATGAGCCCTTTTCCCTTTCGGCTCAAAACCTCAATCCGACGGATAGCGTGACCTATCTGTGGACGGCAACGCCCACCTCATTGCAAATAGCCGACCCGACAGCGCCCACTACCACTGCCGTCGGTCCGGCAGGTAGTTATGTCATCACCCTCCAGGTCAACAACAATTTCGGCTGCGCCGATACACTGTCGTTCTCGGTAAACGTTCAGGACTCGTTTAGCGTAGCGCCATTTCTCCAGGTTCAACAGGCCTGTAACAGCTATCGGGTAATTTTTGTCAACACTAGTGGGTTACCGGGTACATGGGACTTTGGAGACGGGAATACCGCTAATTCTTCCGGACAAGACACTGCCGTGCACGTGTATGCCGGGCCGGGGGTTTTTGTCTGGACATTTTCTCCTTCGGCCAGCTGTGCTGGTGCAGCTACTGCATCGTTGGAAGTGACGTCCGACATATTTGCAGTAGAAGCGCCAGATGTGCTGGGCTGCGAGCCGTCGGCGTCGTTGGTGGCGACGGCGAATGTGCCGGCGGTGTTGACGTGGACGACGGTGGATGGTGTGGTGGTGTTGGATCCGAGTTCGGTTTCGGCGGGGATGTACGTGGTACGGGCGGTGGACACGACGGGTTTGTGCGAGGCGGTAGATACGGCGGTGGTGGTGCTGCAGGATTCGATCGACGTGAGCGGGGAGGTGAGCGTGTTGCCTGGGTGTTCGGCGCTGACGATAGCGTATTCGAACGGGAGCGGTGTGCTGGGTGAGTGGGACTTTGGCGATGGGAACACGAGCGGATCGAGCAGTGGGACGCATGTGTATTCGGCTGCTGGGACGTACGAGGTTCGGTTTGTTCCGTCGGTGTCGTGCGCGCTGTCGGTGTCGGTGGCGGTGACTCCGCGGGCGGAGGACTTTTCGGTAGAGGCTGCGGATGTGCTGGGCTGCGAGCCGTCGGCGTCGTTGGTGGCGACGGCGAATGTGCCGGCGGTGTTGACGTGGACGACGGTGGATGGTGTGGTGGTGTTGGATCCGAGTTCGGTTTCGGCGGGGATGTACGTGGTACGGGCGGTGGACACGACGGGTTTGTGCGAGGCGGTAGATACGGCGGTGGTGGTGCTGCAGGATTCGATCGAC
>JBBIKW010000015.1:0-108167 GCA_037445225.1 Lewinellaceae bacterium
GGCGTGCTGTACTACGAGTTGAAGACGTCGAAGGACAGCGCGACGCGCAAGATGATTCAGACGAAGTAAGCAGGCGCCTAGCGCGCTCCGGCGAGGTGAGGTTGTCGGTTCTCGGCAACCTCACTTGTCGGAGCAGGTAAAAACGCTGTGCACCTGCACTGTACTTTGAAATCGGTTTTTGGGATGGCCTCTCTCCAAAAGATGGAGGGGGGCTTTTTTATTTGAGAAAATTTGAGGGCCGCATCTTCCTAGGTTGACTTTCCTACAGAAAATTTCTCTTCCGCTCTATTTTCGCCCTCTATTCCTACCTTTCCGGTGTATGCGCGACATTATCGACCTTATCGGACGCGTCTTCCTGTCCGCCATCTTTCTGTTTGAAGCGGCGGACTCTACCCTAAATTTTGCGAAAACGAAGGCGACCATGCAGGCGCATGGGCTGAATTGGAATCAAGACATGCTTTTAGTGGCCGCCATCCTTTTTCTACTCCTGGGCGGGATAATGGTGCTGATAGGCTACCGCACTGGGCTGGCTTCCACCTTGCTCTTGCTGTATTGGGTGCCCGTGACGTTTATTGTTCACGATTTTTGGAATTACACGGGCGACGCGTTGCGGCTCCAGAGCATTTCCTTCATGAAAAACATGGCCATTACGGGTGGGCTGCTTATGTTGCTAGGCAAAGGCAGTGGCCGATACAGCATCAAACGCCTGCTCGCCACTACGCGCGTCTGATAAGAGGCGCTAAGTCACTTTTGCTCGAGCAATCAGTTTGGAAAAATACCGAGGAAAGAACCGCTTCAAATACACACCGAGCACTTCCTTTCCGCCAAACCACACCTCTTCCTTGCCGCGTTCTATGGCGTATAGGATTTTCTGAGCCGCTCGTTCGGCAGAGATGCCCTTTGCGGTGGCGTCATCCATGGTGCCTTGCGGACGGCCGTCTCCGGTGAGGGCGTTGACACTCACCTGAGTGCGCACAAAGCCTGGGCAAGCGATCGTCACTCGGACGGGTGTATGGGCTAATTCTGCGCGCAAGCTGTCGAAAAAGCCGTGCAAGGCATGTTTGCTGGCGGCATAGCCCGATCGCAGCGGAGTGCCGAACTTTCCCGTCAGGCTACTCACTACAACGATGTGGCCCAGTTGGTGCATGAGCATACTGGGTAGAAGGGCTTTGGTAAGGGCTACCGTTCCAAAATAGTTGACGTCCATGAGGCGCTTGTCCACTTCTAAGCTCGTTTCAGCGGCCAAGCTGCGCTGCGAGATGCCGCCGCAGTGGATGACGATGTCTATCTTGCCCACGCGCGTCAGGACGCGTTCGACAATGCCGGCCAGTGCCGCATGCTGTCCTAAGTCCAAAGGCTGTACCAACAGCTCTTGGGCGCCGCGGTGGGCGGCATCTGCCGCCACGCGCTGGAGGGCCTCTTCGTTGCGCGCCGATAAGATCACATGTGCTCCGCGCTCGGCTAAGGCATACACCAGCGCCTCACCAATGCCGGAAGAGGCACCGGTCACCCAAACGCGTTTTTGATAAAAGTAATCCTTCATCATATCGAAATTAGAGTTCAAGGTAAAGGGCGTCGGCGCTCGCAGAGGTAGAAATGCCACAGCATCCGCGTGCCTACGCTTCGCCAGGGGCGCCAGTGGCCGGTGTAGGTTTCAAACTCTATAGCCGAAGGGCGCCGCGGAAGCCCTTTCAACGCGCGAAAAGCCTCTTGCATGGCGATATCTCCGCAAGGTAAGATATCGGGTCTCAGCAGGCACTCTGATAGGTAAATGTCGGCTGTCCAATCGCCAATGCCTTTGATGCGTTTGAGCGCTTGCCGCACTTCCTCATCGGGCAGGTGCGTCAAGTGCTCTAAAACCAGTGCACCATCCGTAACGGCACGCGCTAAGTGTCGCACGTAGTGTATTTTTTGCCGGCTAAACCCTATCGAACGCAACACCTCATCCGAAAGCGCTAACAGGCCTTTCGGTGTCAGCGGGTCGACCCGCTGTCGAAGCCGATGAAAGGTGGCATTAGCCGAAGCTAAAGAAACCTGCTGCTCCAAGATGATGTGCACCAGCGTAGCAAAGCCTGGAGCCCGATCCCACAAAGGGGGATAACCATACTCTTTCAGCACTCGAGCCAGCGCATCGTCGCGCTCCGCCAACCATTCGCTGGCAAAGCGCAAGGTGGAGTCGTCGAGTTGGCGTATCATTGCTGCAAAACTACAGTATCCATGCGTATTGCTACCCTGACGCTACACCCTGCCTTGGATAAGAGCGCTGATGTTGATCGCATGCTGCCGGAGCGCAAGCTGCGCTGTTCGGCTCCCCATTACGATGCCGGCGGCGGAGGTATCAACGTATCCAAAGGCATCCGGCGATTGGGTGGGCAGAGCACAGCCGTTTTTCCTGTCGGTGGGGGTACGGGAAAGCGGCTCTTAGCGCTGTTAGAGGCAGAGGGGATTGCGACGGCGCCAGTAGAGGTAGAAGGCGAGACGCGCGAACACTTTTCGGTCTTTGAAACCTCTACTGGCCAACAGTACCGATTCACGCTGCCGGGTGAGCCGCTCTTGCCTGCAGCTGCCGATGCCTGCTTGGACGCCGTATGCCGCCTTCAACCCGACATCGTCGTGGCCAGCGGCAGCTTGCCTCCGGGTCTGCCGACCGATTACTATGCCCACGTAGCGGCCACCGTTCGCCGGATCGGCGCGCGATTGGTATTAGACACCTCTGGAGAGGCGCTGTGTGCTGCCTTAGAAACGGGCGTTTTTCTGCTTAAGCCCAACCTCGCAGAGCTCAGCGCCTTGGTGGGCGTCGAGCGGCTGGAGATGAATCAAGTGGACGACGCCGCCATGTCGCTCATCCACTCCGGAAAAAGTGAGGTGGTAGTTGTCTCTTTGGGCCCGCGCGGTGCCTTGCTCGCCTCGTGCGACGGCTTTGTCCACATCGCGGCTCCCGTGGTGGACAAGCGCACGACGGTGGGCGCGGGCGACAGCATGGTGGCCGGCATGGTGTGGGCCCTGGGTCAGAGTAAGTCGCTATTGGAAATGGCGCAGATGGGCGTAGCTTGCGGAACGGCCGCCACTATGAATGCCGGCACCGAACTCTTTTACCCAGAGGACGCCCAGCGGTTACTAGGCTGGATCCAAACCTTCGGGAAACGCTATCGCTTTACGGATTTTTAGACCAAGCATCTATCTTTGTCTTTTATTCGCTACAGATGCCGAGCTCATATGATCAATCTGATACTTTTTGGACCGCCGGGTTCGGGTAAGGGGACACAGGCCTCTCTGCTGGAAAAGCAATACGGACTGGTGCACATCAGCACGGGCGACCTATTTCGAAAAGAAATAGGCGACGGGACGCCACTGGGTAAAGAAGCACAGGCGTACATCTCCCGTGGAGAGCTGGTGCCCGACGAGGTGACCATCGCTATGTTGCGCCAAAAAGTAGAAGCGCACCCAGAAGCCCAAGGCTTTATCTTCGACGGCTTTCCCCGCACCCTGGCCCAGGCAGAGGCGCTCGACCGACTTATGGCTTCGGAAAATACTGCTATCCACTTGCTTATCGCCCTCGATGTCGACGACGAGCAGATCGTTCAACGCATAAAAGGCCGCGCAGCAGTCTCTGGTCGTGCCGACGATAACGACGAAAACATCATCCGAAATCGAATAGCGGTCTACAAAACGGAGACCACGCCGGTGTTTGACTACTACGCGCGCAGCGGCAAGAGCTATCGCGTAAATGGCGTCGGCTCTATTGAAGAGATCTTCGCTCGGCTTTGCGCTATTATTGACGACAAGGTGAAACAAACCTCAGAGTTATCGGCCTAAAATGCCACCTGCAAAGGGCAAAAGCTTCTATCTTTGCCCGTGGGCTGATAACTTTTTTTCTTCCGCACCTCATGGCTATCCCGTCCAATCCCTGGTCTGCTTTCTGGGAACGACTGCCGGCGCCGTTGCGCAACCGCTATTGGCTAACCCTGATCGTCTTTCTCTTCGTCCTCATCTTTTTAGACAAAAACAGTCCCTGGACCCATTGGCGCCTGATGCGCGCCAAGAGTCGGCTTTTGCAAGACAGGGAGCTTTACCGCCAAAAGATAGAGGAAGCGAAGAAGCAGGCCGAGCTCTTTGAGCTTTCTAAAGAGCGCTACGCGCGCGAGCGATACTACATGCGGCGCCCGGGAGAGGATGTATTTGTCATTCAAGAAGCGAAATAACCTTTTCTCTGTTCATGTCGGTACTAGTCAACAAGCACTCGCGCCTCATCGTCCAAGGGTTTACGGGAAAAGAAGGCACCTTTCACGCCGAACAGATGATCGCCTACGGCACCACAGTGGTTGGCGGGGTCACGCCGGGCAAGGGCGGACAAGTGCATTTGGACCGTCCCGTCTTCAACACCGTGGAACAAGCTGTTAAAGCTACCGGAGCCAACACGTCAATCATTTTCGTCCCTCCCGCCTTTGCCGCTGACGCTATCATTGAAGCCGCCCAGGCAGGCATAGAAGTAATCGTAGCCATTACGGAAGGCATTCCGGTTCAAGACATGGTTCGGGCAAAGGCCTATGTAGATCGGACGAAGAGCCGCCTCATCGGGCCAAACTGTCCGGGAGTCATCACTCCCGACGAAGCAAAGGTGGGCATCATGCCGGGCTTCGTCTTCAAACGCGGCCCCATTGGCCTCGTATCGAAATCCGGTACCCTCACCTACGAAGCGGCAGACCAGATAGCTAAAGCGGGCTTAGGACTGACCACGGCTATAGGCATTGGCGGCGATCCTATTATCGGCACCACTACCCGCGAGGCCCTCGAATTGTTTATAAACGACCCTGAGACCGAGGCCATCGTCATCATTGGCGAGATCGGTGGTACCTTAGAGGCCGAGGCGGCTCGTTGGCTGCGCGCTATGGGTAACCCTAAGCCGGTCATCGGGTTCATCGCCGGCCGAACCGCGCCCAAAGGCCGCAAAATGGGCCATGCTGGCGCTATCGTGGGCAGCGCCGAAGATACTGCTGCAGCTAAAATGCGCATTATGGCGGAAAACGGCATCCATGTGGTGGCCTCTCCCGCACAAATTGGCCTCACCGTCCAGCGCGTGTTGAACGGCGTCACGGTATAGGCGGGCTATTTTTTGCTTCAGCAGAGCGATCCACGACCTTCTCTGCCGGCTCGCTGGGCGCACAGAGGTGCTGCACCAAGTGCCGCATCAGCGCTTGATAGATGCTGCGCTCGACCTCCTTGGTCGAAGTGCGCAGAACGTATTGAAACTTACACTTTATCCGGTCGCGATACACTTCGGTCACGCGCAAAAGCGCACTGTCGGGTTGTATGTATTCGCCGAAAGGTTTTAACGCCTCTCCTAAATGCCGCTCGAGCTCCTCTACCGAGGTGAGCTGCTTGAGGTCGATTTCAAAGTCCAAACTCACACGTTTCAGCGGACGACGGGTGTAGTTAACGATATCCGTATTTATCGCGGTGTTGTTGGGAATGTAGATGATGTCTCCGTCGTCATTGATTAGGTGGAGGTTTTGGAGCGTAATATCGACGATCCTGCCGCGGTGTTGTCCAATTCGAACGTCATCGCCCAGGGCTACTTGGCCTGAAAAGGTCATTATCATTCCATTGATCATGTTGGAGATGTAGTCCTTAGTTAGGATGGCCAAGCCCGCAAAAATGATGGAGATCGACGTCAGCACGTCGCGCAGATGGATCTGGAATAGCGACAGCAAGCCCACTACTAAACCCACCACTAAGATGATGGAATAGACGTGCCGAATGCCTACGGTGAAATTGTCGTCGCCTTGCCGCCGCGTTCTGCGCCGATAAAGCCCGATGACCGCTACTTGGACGAAGTCGAGCAGAAGCAGGAAGACGGCCAGAGCAGACAACACGCTCACGTAGTAGGTTGCCGCCGGTCGATACTTGGCCTTAAGTTGCCCGTAGAGCGGGCTTAGGTCGATCTCGCCTATGTTGATTAAGGTCAAGGCGATCAAGATGGCCAATTTCAGCAATAAAATGAGCGCTCTTCTCATAAGTAGCGGGCGATGATGGCAAGCGCGCAAGTGTGTCAACGGAGGGAAAGCGTTTCCACGTAAGACAGTTTCGCTGTGGCTTTGTTGTCTCCTACCGTCGGCTTTTAGTCAAAGGCTGCTAAGATAGGGCGAGGTGTGTTTACGACAATGTCTGCGCAGCCGGAGCTTGCCCCGTATTTTCTCGCAACACAAACGAAAAAAGCGCCCACACCGTGAGCGCTTTTTACAGGGAGGCAGAAGGGACTCGAACCCTCGACCCTCAGAACCACAATCTGATGCTCTAACCAACTGAGCTACAGCCTCCGTGAAAAGTGCCGCAAAGATAAGGAGCAAGGCACTTTTGAGCAATATCGCGCGCGCATTTTTTCAGGTCTTCCACAGGCGCAACAGCAGGGTTTCGAGGGCCAAAAAGAGCAGGGCGAACACCAAGCACCAGCGCCACAGCGCCGTGCCTCGGTCTTCCTCTTCGACCACTGCCGTAAAGTTGGCGCGCGCATCTTGAGCCAAGAGGCGCATGTTGGGTGCCAGGCGCTCCTCCAACTCCGCAGGGCTTAGGCAGCGCAGGTCGCTCTCCGTGCGGTCATAATTGTAGGCAAACACCGCTAAGGTCGAGTCGTGCAAGGTAGCTTCGTACCAGCCGGCCTCGTTCAATTGAGAGCCCGGCGTCAGCAAGGCTTTTGCACCTAAGATGCGCTGTTCGGGAATAAATTCGGGTAGGGAGCTGCTCGGCGTCGAGGGAGGGTCTTCTGCTCGTCGCAGCTTGTAGACGACCACGCCAGCGCTGTAAGCGACGTGCGGAATTTCGAGTACTTCGTCGCGTCCCAACGTATAGGCGATTTGTCGACCCCTTGCTCCGGCGATAGCCGTCTTAAACAGCAATGGTACAAAGATTTCGCCGTGACCTACCAAGTCGTTGACGCGTTTGTCCAGAGGTACTGCCGATAAGTACAGGGCACCCTCGCCGAGCGGATACTTGGCCAACATCGCCGAACCGTCGCGGTAGGTGAGGATGTGTTCGCCGCGCTCCGGAGCGATGCGAAAGTTGCCGCGCGTGTTAGGCAAGCGCAAGTTGGCTCCAGCGTTTAAAAAGACGTCGCGAAAGACAAACTCTTGGGTATTGATCTGCGACACCTGGCGTTCTGCCACTTGGTAAGGGCCTAAGTTGCCGGCTTGGAACAGCTGTAAAAAGGCGTTGTAGGAGCTCAGATCGCCGTTTTGAGCGGGGAAAAAGAGCACGTTTCCGCCGTTTTGGGCAAAGGTTTTCAGCTCCTGAGCTAAGCCGGAGGTGATGAGCGTAGGTTCGTGGAGAACGATGAGCTGGTAGTTGGCGAGTCGGGCATAGTCCAATGTGCGCACGTCGGCGTTGTCTACTTGGAAATAGGGCGCTCCGGCGAAGGCGTTATTGAGGTACGGGTTAGGTTGCTGTTCGTTGATGCACAGCACCCGAACGTTTTCCGCCACGTAGAAGGCGAGATAGTAGTCGTCGTCGAATTGCACGGGATAGTCCGAGAGGTTGAGCTTGGCTCTGTGCCACCCGGGGCGCAAGATGTTGAAGCGGACCGTGTCGGTGCTGCTGCTTCGGGCAGGGAGCGATACGGTAGCGACCGGCTTAGTTTGGCCCTCGTGGTAGAGCGCCAAGCGTACCTCTTCGGCCGACTCGGTGCCGCGATTGCTCAATTTGACCAGCAGGGTGGCGGGCTGGTTGAGCATCTGCACAGGGCTTTCAAACCAGGCTGAGTCTACCGAGAGGTTGTTTTCCTGCACAGCGCGCAGCGGCACCAAGCTGACGCTGAGCGCCGTGTCTTGGAAGTGCTCCAAATCTACCTGATTGGCCTGGAAGTCGCTAATGAGGTAGGCAATGATGTTTTCGGTCTTGCCTGAGCGCAGGGTTTGCTGTTGGCGTAACAGCACCTTTGAGAGCGGGCGGGTTGCCGAGCTAAGGCGCACCTCGTCGATGCGAGCTAAGGCGTCCTCCTGGCTGATGAGCCTCTGGTCGCGCCCTTCGAAGTCGGCCGTCAAGATTTGGAATTGGTCGCTTGCCGAGTACGCTTGCACGATCTCGCGGGCCCGCTGTTTGGCCAGTTCTATCAGCGGCACGTCTTCGCTCAGCGCAGCCATACTGAAAGAGTTGTCGATGTAGATGGATACGGCGCGCTGGCCTTGAACCGCAGTCTTGGAGCGCGGAAGGAACGGCTGAGCGAAGGCCAACACCAAGAAGAGGAGTGCTAAGCAGCGCATGATCAGCACCAACAGGTTGCGCAAGCGCTGGCGGCTGTTTGTCACCTCTTTCACCTCCTGTAGAAAGCGCACGTGCGAGAAGTACACCTTCTTAAAGCGCCTGAAGTAAAATAGGTGGATGATGATGGGGATGGCGATGAGGGCAGCGGCGGCCAGAAATCCCGGAAAGACAAATTGCATAGCGTCTGCGCGGAGTACAGGAAGAAGCGCAAAGGTAAGCGCTTTAGCTGTTGTCGGCATACGGCGGGAGTCGCGCTTGTCCATTATCGGCTTCGTAATTACGACTTCTGCTTTGGGGAGCAAGAGAGTTTCTATTTTTGCCTAAGCAAAAAAATCTAACACTTATGGGACAGCAACCGCTCGACGATTGGCACTGGGAACAGGAGGAGTGGCTCGAGGCATTAGAGGAAGTTTTAGAGGCCCACGGAAAAGCAAAGAGCAGGGAATTGGTGCAGCGCCTGCGCTATTGGCTGGCACGCCACGGCGTACCGGTGGGTGGCCCGGCGCTCAACACTCCTTACCTCAACACGATACCTGTAGAGGAAGAACCTCCCTATCCGGGCGATCTGGCGGTAGAGCAGCGCATCGAAAACATCATTCGATGGAATGCCCAAGCTATGGTGCTCCAAGCGCAAGATAAAAACTTGGCCTTGGGCGGGCATATCGCCACCTATGCTGCGTGTGCCACCATGCTGGAAGTGCTGTTCCACCACTTTTTGCGCCATAGGACGGCTGACTACGGAGGAGACCTGCTTATGTTCCAAGGGCACGCCTCGCCGGGCATCTATGCCCGCGCTGTGTGGGAGGGCCGCTTGACCTTAGAGCAGATCGCTAACTTTCGACAGGAATTGGAGGGCGGTGTGCCGAGCTATCCGCATCCGCGCCGAATGCCCCGCTTCTGGCAAGCGCCTACTGTAAGTATGGGATTGGGGCCGATGACGGCCATCTATCAGGCGCGCTTTATTAAGTACTTGGAGAGTCGGGGCTTGAAGCCTAAAAATGGCGGAAAAGTATGGCAGTTTGTCGGCGACGGCGAAATCGACGAGCCAGAGGTATACGGCACTATCGGCGTAGCGGCCCGCGAGCGATTGGATAACCTCATCTTCGTCATCAACTGCAACCTGCAGCGCTTGGATGGCCCCGTTCGCGGAAACGGCAAGATTATCCAGGAAATTGAGCGCCATTTTTACGGAGCCTCCTGGGAGGTCATTAAGGTGATCTGGAGCGGCGACTGGGACGAGCTGCTGGCAAAGGACACGGAAGGCGCTCTGCTGAGCCGACTAGAGAACCTAGTGGACGGCGACTACCAAGAAATGTCGAACCTCGATGGCGCTGCTATCCGAAAAAAGCTTATCGGCGACGACCCGCGCATCGAGGCGCTGTTGGCCGACTACACCGACGAGCAGATAAAGCAACTGCGCCGCGGCGGCCATGACGCCCGTAAAATCTATGCCGCCTACGAGCGCGCTATGCGCGCCGACAAGCCGGTAGCGATTATCGTGAAGACAGTCAAGGGCTACGGCATGGGCAAGGTAGCGGAGGGCAAAAACAAGGCCCATCAGACCAAGGACATCAGTCCCGATGCCCGCATAGAGACTAAGAACCGTTACGGCATTCCCATCTCCGACGGGGCGGCAAAAGCTGCTCAATTCTGGTTCCCAGGGCCCGACGACCCAGCCACTCAATACTTGCACGCGCGGCGCAAAGCACTGGGCGGCTATCTGCCCGAACGCTCCGAGGACTACGTACCGCCACCCGTGCCCGCTCTACAGCTGTTTGAAAAGCAACTCAAAGGCAGCCAAGCGGCCGGAAACAAGGACTTCTCCACCACGGCGGCCATGGTAGATATCCTCACCCAGCTCATCCGCCAACCGGATATCGGCAAGTATATCGTGCCGATCGTCCCTGACGAGGCACAAACCTTTGGGATGGAGTCCCTTTTTAATTCCGCTCAAATTTGGAATCAAGAGGGGCAAAAATACACGCCGCTCGAAATAGGTATCTCTGTTATCAAATACAAGGAGTCGAAGACAGGGCAGGTACTTCAAGAGGGTATCAACGAGGACGGCGCCCTGGCCTCCTTCACGGCGGCCGGCACGGCCTACAGCTTGCACGGCATTCCCACCATACCTTTCTACATCTTCTACTCCATGTTCGGCTTTCAGCGCGTGGGCGACATGATCTGGGCAGCGGCCGACATGATGTGTAAGGGCTTTTTGTTAGGCGCGACGGCAGGGCGCACAACCCTCAACGGTGAGGGACTGCAACACCAGGACGGGCATTCGCACCTCATCGCTCAGACGGTGCCCGCCGTGGTCAGCTACGACCCCGCCTTTGCGTACGAGCTGGCAGTGATCGTACACGACGGTCTGCGCCGCCTGTACGTAGAAAACGAACACAAAATTTACTACATCACCCTATATAACGAGAACTTGCTGATGCCGCCCATGCCCGAAGGTGTAGAGGATGGCATCCGCCGCGGTTTGTACTGCTATCGCCGCTCCGCCAAGCGGTCTGCCAAGGCCGGCGCAAAAGCCCATCTGCTTGCTTCGGGCATCATCATGACAGAGGCCCTGAAAGCTGCCGACATACTCGAGTCGGAGGGCGTCAGCGCCGACGTGTGGAGCGTCACTTCTTGGAGCGAGCTGTATCGCGACGCTGAAGCGTGTAACCGCTGGAACCGCCTGCATCCCGACCAGCCCAGTCGAATATCCTATCTGCAGCAAGTGCTTCAGGGCGAGAGCGGCGTCTTTGTGGCTGCTAGCGACTGGATGAAGCTGACGTCGGGTTGCCTGGCGCCGTGGATGCCTCAGCCGTTTACAGCGCTGGGCACCGACGGCTTTGGCCTTTCTGACAGCCGCCAAAATCTGCGCAACTACTTCGAAGTCAGTGCCTATCACATCGCCTTCGCCGCCGTGCAGCTGTTGTATCGGCAAGGGGAAGTAGCGAAAAAAGCTGTACTCGACTTTATGAAGAAGTACGGCATTGATGCCGACAAGGTCGACCCGATGAGCGTCTGAGCAAGCGCGCGCAGGGATTAGTGGCGGAAGTGCCGAATGCCGGTAAACACCATGGCCATGTCGCGCTCGTCGCAAGCGCGGATGCTCTCCTGGTCTTTGATAGAGCCGCCCGGTTGCAAGATGGCCGTAATGCCCGCTTCGTGTGCGATCTCGACGCAGTCGGGGAAGGGAAAGAACGCGTCGGAAGCCATCACGGCACCGCGCAGGTCGAAGCCAAAGGCGCGCGCCTTAGCAATAGCCTGCCGCAGCGCATCCACGCGCGAGGGCTGGCCGCAACCCATGCCGATGAGCTGGCGCTCCTTAACTAGGGCGATAGCGTTGGACTTGAGGTGTTTTACGCAGCGGGCGGCAAAGAGCAGCTCGCCCACCTCTTTGGGCGTAGGGGGGCGCCGCGTCACGACGCGCAGGTCGGCCTCCGTCTCAGTCTTTAGGTCGGTGTCTTGCTCCACCACCCCGTTGAGCAGGCTGCGAAAGCTGCGCGGCCGCACGTAGAAGTCGCGTATCCTCAACAAGATGCGTTGTTCCTTCTTGCGCAGCAGCTCCAAGGCCTCCGGGGCAAAGTCCGGAGCGATGAGCACCTCGTAAAAGAGACGGTGAATCTCTTCCGCTGTGGGCAGGTCGATGCGCGTGTTGGTAATGAATACGCCTCCAAACGCCGACACGGGGTCGCAAGCCAGTGCCGCTCGCCAGGCCTCTAACAGCTCGTGTCGGCGCGCTACGCCGCAGGCGTTCGTATGCTTGAGAATGGCAAAGGTGGGCTTGCCTAAGTGAAACTCGCGCATCAGCTGGACCGCCGCGTCGATGTCGAGCAAGTTGTTGTAGGAAATGGCCTTCCCGCTGAGCTTTTCGAACAGCTGATCGAAATCGCCAAAGAAGACACCGGCCTGATGCGGATTTTCTCCGTAGCGCAAGATGTCAGAGCGGTGGATAGAGTATTTAAAGGCAACGTCGGTCGTTCCCTCATTGAACCAGTTGAAGATAGCGATGTCGTAGTTGGAAGTCACCTTAAAAGCCCGGCGCGCTAATTCGCGTCGGTCGGCTGCCGTAGTGGCTCCCTGATGGCGCTCCAACATGCTCAAGAAGAGCGGGTATTCCTCGCGGGAAGCAACTACAGCCACATCGGCCCAATTCTTGGCCGCAGCTCGAATGAGCGATACACCGCCGATATCGATTTTTTCGATGATTTCCGCCTCGTCATGGGTCTGCGCCACCGTTTCTTCGAACGGATACAGGTCCACTATGACGCAGTCGATCTCCGGTATGTGGTGCTGAGCCAGTTGTTGCAGGTGATTAGCCTCTCGCCGGGCCAAGAGGCCGCCAAAGATGGCTGGGTGTAGGGTTTTTACCCGCCCGTCCAAGATACTAGGAAAGCCGGTGATGGTTTCTACCGGAGTCACCGGGAGACCTATCTTTTGCAGATACGCCTGCGTGCCACCTGTGCTGTAGAGCGTCGCGCCGAATTCGTGTAGGCGCCGCGCCAAGGGCTCCAGACCTTCCTTGGAGTAGACCGATAGGAGGGCAGAGCGGATCTTCCGGAGATCAGTAGCCGAGGAGGCCGTCTTAGTCATAAATGTCGAGGGCTATTTTGCGGGTGAAGGTACGGAGCGCTCGGTAAGGCGGCTCGCTGATAGCTTCAAATTTGCGGCTTAGTGCCGCGAGCGCTCTTGCCACAGGCGCTCGTAGGTTTGAATCTGCCCTCGGCACAAATCCAGCACCGACTCGCTTGGGTAGCGCAGATACCAGTCGGCCGTAAGGGCCACCATCTCCGTAAAGGAAAGGACAGGTTGCCACGCTAAACGGTGTATGGCCTTGCTGATGTCGAGCATAAGAAGGCCGGCTTCATGCGGGCGGTCCGTCGAAGATACATCGCGCCAGTGGAGTCCTTGCGCATTACTCGGGCTGTGCTGGCGAAAATACTGCACAAAGGCGTCGCATAGCGCTCGGACAGGCTGAATGCTGTGCGGCAAAGGGCCAAAGTTCCAAGCTTCGGCGAATTGGGAAGGAGCTTGCAAGAGGCGGTTCGCCAAAAGCAAGTAGCCGCCCAGCGGCTCTAAGACGTGTTGCCAGGGGCGCACAGCTTGAGGGTTTCGGATTTCTAAGGGTTGGCCGCTCTCTGCAGCGCGCACGATGTCGGGCACTAATCGATAATCGGCCCAGTCCCCTCCGCCGATGACGTTGCCGGCACGCGCTGAGGCGACGGCAGGGCGGTGGGTTAAATGAAAAAAAGAGCGCCGATAAGCCGAGATGGCCAACTCTGCAGCTCCCTTGCTGGCACTATAAGGGTCGTGTCCACCCATAGGGTCGGTCTCGCGATACCCGTACACCCATTCCCGATTTTCATAGCATTTGTCGGTCGTGATAAGCACGGCTGCGCGCACAGAGGAGGTGCGGCGGATGGCCTCTAAGATGTGTACCGTGCCCTGAGTGTTGGTGGCGAATGTGCCCACCGGATCGTCATAGCTCGACAGCACGAGCGGCTGAGCGGCCAAGTGAAAAACTATTTCGGGCTGCTCTTCAGCAAATATGCGCAGCACTGCCTCTAAATCGCGAATGTCAGCGCGGTGGTCGCGCATGCGCTGCCCCATGCCGCTCAAGACAAATACATCGCGCTCGGTGCGCGGCGCTAAAGCGATGCCCGAAAGCTGGGCGCCTAAATGCTCTAACCATAGGCACAACCAAGCGCCCTTGAAGCCGGTATGCCCAGTGACCAGCACGCGCTTGCCGCGAAAGGAAAAATCCATATCTCAAAGGGTAGCAATACAGACGCCCACGTTCCAACAGGGCACTCGGTCTGCCAAAGGTAAGTGGCCCGTCTCTTTTAAACATCTATTTCGCTTCAGAGCACTCCAAGCACCGCGCTTCATCGAGGTGCTTTGTTTGCGAAATTTTTACTTTGGAGTTATCCACAATGTGGATATCTTTTATCTCGCTCTATGGCTGCTGATAATCAATTTTTTAAGACACTTTTCCACACCCTGTGGAAAAAATGACTTGTGGCTGCCTCTAAATTCCCTACTTTTGTTTCCGTTCCCAGTTAAATCCATGCCGTAGCCTTCGAGCTAAAGATGTCCTTTCGTTTGATTGAGAGAATGAAAGGATCCGAACCTTGTCTCACAGACGAGGTTGTTCAGCAGAAATACTACCCAGTTGTTCGGTTAGCGGAGGGCAGGCGGTTTCTTTTTTGCATAAAGAGTTTAAGTTATGATAAGCGAAGATATTTTAGTAGAACCCATTTTGGCAGAAAACCCCAATCGCTTTGTGCTTTTGCCGATTCAGTATCCAGCGATATGGGAGTGGTACAAGAAAGCGGAGGCCTCCTTTTGGACGGCGGAGGAGATCGACCTGCAACAGGACCTTTTCGACTGGGAGCGGAAGCTCAACGACAACGAACGGCATTTCATCAAGCACGTGTTGGCGTTTTTTGCCGCTTCCGATGGGATTGTGAACGAGAACTTGGTGCTTAACTTCATGCGCGAAGTGCAGATTCCGGAGGCCCGCTGTTTTTACGGATTCCAAATCGCCATCGAAAACATTCATTCGGAGGTGTACTCCTTGCTGATCGATACCTATATCAAGGATCCGGCGGAGAAGCACTTTCTGTTTAACGCCCTACAAAACTTGCCCTGTGTGGCCAAAAAGGGCCAATGGGCATTGCGTTGGATAGAGCAGGCGCCTTCGTTTGCGCATCGGCTCATCGCGTTTGCCGCGGTAGAGGGCATCTTCTTTTCGGGCTCTTTCTGCGCTATCTTTTGGCTAAAAAAGCGCGGCTTAATGCCTGGGCTGACGTTTTCGAACGAGCTCATCAGTCGCGATGAGGGAATGCACTGCGATTTTGCCTGCTTGCTGTATTCGATGCTGCAGCGCAAGTTGCCCCCAGAAGAGGTGCAGGCAATCATCACAGAAGCGGTCGAGTTTGAGAAAGAGTTCATCGTAGATGCTTTGCCGGTATCCCTCATTGGCATGAATGCTGAGCTGATGAGCCAATACATTGAGTTTGTCGCCGACCGGTTGCTGGTCGCCCTGGGCGTGAGCAAAGTCTTCAACACTCCCAACCCCTTCCCGTGGATGGACATGATATCGATCCAAGGGAAAACCAACTTTTTCGAGAAGCGGGTGGGCGATTACCAAAAGGCTGGGGTATTAGCGAGTCGAGAAGATCAATCCTTCACTACAGAAGCTGATTTTTAAAAAATATTTTTCTATGGGTAAATTTGTTATTAGCAAGCGAAGCAACGGCGAGTTTCAATTCAACTTGCTGGCTACCAACGGACAGGTGATTCTCACTAGCGAGGGCTATGCTGCCAAAGCGTCTTGCCTCAACGGCATCGAGTCGGTGCGCAAAAACGCCACAGACGATAGCCGCTTCGAGCGCAAAGAGGCCTCTAACGGTAAATTTTACTTCGTGCTGAAAGCGAGCAATGGGCAGATGATCGGCCAAAGCCAGATGTATGCCTCCGAGGATGCGCGCGACAACGGCATCGAGTCGGTCAAGAAAAATGCTCCTGACGCCGAGGTGGTTGACCAGACGGTTGAAGCATAACGCCTTCTGCCTCTACTACCCATAGACGGGCTGCTGCTTCAGTGGTAGGGGGCATCGTCCGACAGTATTCTTCTAATCTGTCCTACCCGCTTCGGTTGGGCTCCTTATCTTTTTTCCTAAAATAAGCAATAAAGTGCTCCATATGCAAGTCGTTAAGCGCTCAGGTAGGAGAGAGGATGTCTCCTTCGATAAAATCACGGCGCGTTTGCGCAAGCTGTGCTACGGTCTCGATACTCGATACGTCAACATTATTGAAGTAGCCAAAAAGGTCATCTCGGGGCTCTACGATGGGGTGACCACCGTTGAACTCGATAACTTAGCAGCAGAGACGGCGGCCAGCATGGCTACCATACACCCCGACTATGCGCTGCTGGCTGCGCGCATTGCCGTAAGTAACCTGCACAAGGAAACCGAAAAGTCGTTCCACAAAGTAGTGCACGCCCTGTACCACTACATAGACCCTAAGACCGGGGAACGCGCCGGCCTTATTAGCGACGAGACTTATCGCATCGTCATGGAAAACAAGGATCGGCTCGATTCGGCCATCATCCACGACCGCGATTTTGACTTCGACTACTTCGGTTTCAAAACCTTGGAGCGCTCATATTTGATGCGCATGAACGGCAAAGTGGTGGAGCGCCCTCAGCACCTATTCATGCGCGTCGCTATCGGTATTCACGGTGAAGACTTAGAGGCAGCGCTCGAGACGTATCACCTCATGAGCGAACGGTGGTTCATTCACGCCACCCCTACGCTGTTTAATGCCGGCACGCCTAAGCCCCAGCTGTCCTCGTGCTTTTTGCTGACGATGACCGAGGACAGCATCGAAGGTATCTTCGAAACCCTTAAGCGCTGCGCGCTCATCTCCCAAAGCGCCGGCGGTATTGGGCTGAGCATTCACAACATCCGCGCTACGGGCTCCTACATCAAGGGTACAGGGGGAACGTCGAACGGCATCATTCCCATGCTGCGCGTGTTCAACGACACCGCCCGCTACGTCGATCAAGGTGGAGGCAAGCGCAAAGGCGCCTTCGCCATCTACTTAGAGCCGTGGCATGCCGACATCTTCGAATTTCTCGACTTGAAGAAAAACCACGGCAAAGAGGAGTTGCGCGCCCGCGACCTATTCTACGCCCTATGGGTGCCCGACCTGTTTATGGAGCGCGTCAAGAACGACGAAAAATGGTCGCTCTTCTGCCCGAATGAAGCGCCGGGCTTATTCGATGTGTACGGCGCGAAGTTTTCAGTCCTCTACCACCAGTACGAGCGTGAAGGGCGGCAGCGCCGCACCGTTCGGGCCCGCGACCTATGGAACGCCATCTTGGAAAGCCAAATCGAAACTGGGACGCCATACATCCTCTACAAGGATGCGGCTAACGAAAAGAGCAATCAGAAAAACTTGGGCACTATTCGCTCTTCTAACCTGTGCACTGAGATCATCGAGTATACCTCGCCCGACGAGGTGGCGGTGTGCAACTTAGCCTCTATTGCGTTGCCCAAGTTCGTGCGCGATGGAGCGTTCGACTTTCAATGCCTGTACGAAGTGACGCGCGTCGTCACGCGCAACCTCAACAAGATAATCGACATCAACTACTATCCTATTCCGCAGGCGGAGCGCTCCAACCGACGCCACCGCCCCATCGGCATAGGCGTGCAGGGATTAGCCGATGTATTCATCGTGTTGCGGATGCCCTTCGACAGTGAGGCGGCGCGCCGCCTAAATCGAGACATTTTTGAAACCATCTATTTTGCTGCCGTCACCGAAAGCTGTGCGCTGGCGGAGAAATACGGACCCTATGAGACCTTTGCGGGTTCACCGATGAGCCAAGGGCTATTCCAATTCGATCTGTGGGGTGTCCGGCCTTCCGACCGTTGGGACTGGGAGTCCCTGCGTAAGCGCGTCATGGAGCTGGGTGTGCGCAACTCCCTGTTGGTGGCGCCTATGCCCACCGCTTCCACTAGTCAGATTTTGGGCAACAACGAGTGCTTCGAGCCCTATACCAGCAACTTGTATACGCGCCGCACCTTAGCCGGCGAGCACATCGTAGTGAACAAGCACCTCATGCGCGACTTAGTGCGTTTAGGGCTTTGGAATGAAGAGATGCGCGAGGCTATCATGGCAGCCAATGGGTCTGTCCAGGGTATTGAGGCGATCCCTAAGGAGATTCGCGACATCTACAAGACTGCTTACGAAATCAGCCAGAAGGTTATTCTAGATATGGCGGCCGATCGCGGAGCTTTTATCTGCCAAAGCCAAAGCCTTAACGTGTTCATGGAGTCGCCCACGTTTGCCAAACTGTCGTCGATGCATTTTTATGCCTGGCAAAAGGGCTTAAAGACAGGCATGTATTACCTGCGCTCTAAGGCAGCGACCGATCCTATCAAGTTCACCCTCAGTGAGAAGCACCAGCAGCGGTTCGCCTTAAAGGCTTTGCCGCTAGCTAAGGCATCTGGCAGTGAAGATGCTCCGACCCCTGCCATGAAAGCGCTGTCTTTGGAAGAGGTACAGGGAAAGGTCTGCAACTTAGACGACCCTTCTTGCACCGCGTGTTCGGCATAGAAAAATGAGTTTTTCTGGATAGAGACTCGCCTGTGCATTCCCTCGGCCATTAGGGGCGATTGCTCTGATGCGCTCCTCTTACTCTTTCCTTTAGAGTACTATTCACCCATAAACACGTTGCCTCGCAAGATGCCCTTGCGAGGTTTTTTGTTAAAAGGCGGCGAGAGGAAGACTTTTGCAGCATTGAAGAGGCAATCTGTATAAAAAACGCCCAAGCGCGAGGTAAATACTTTTTTTTCATGGTCAAATTGCGTGTAGGCGCATCAGGCGCACGCCGTTGGTCATGAGACACGCTTCAATAGGGACGACTCTTCGCTTCTGCGCCCTGGCTGTGGGTATTGCCCTGTTTCAGTCGGGCTGGGCCCAGCTCATGCAGGCGACTTCTGCGGCGACGGCCTCTTTGACGCCCACCGATCTGGTCTCCAATATCTTTTTAGGGGAGGGCGTGGAGGTGATAGACATCACTTTTAAAGGCAAACCGGTGTCGGTAGGCTATTTTGCCCATGGCGAGCAAGCGGTGGGCTTGTCGCGCGGTATTGTGATAACCACTGGCCTGGTGGAAACCGTGCATTCTGCTTCGGGACCATTTGGCTGTGACCAGGTAGGCTCTGTATTCGCCAGTACGAATGTCGGCGGTTTACTACCCACTAACGATCCTTACCTCTCGGAGGTAGCATCTGGACCGCTGTTCGATGTCACTAGCTACTCCATTCGCTTCATCCCCATGGCCGACACGCTGCGCTTTCGGTACTGCTTTGCCTCTGAAGAATACCCCGAATTTGCCTGCACCGACTACAACGACATTTTTGGCTTCTTCATCTCAGGGCCCAATTATCCTATTCCCACAAATATTGCTCTCGTGCCGGGTACCTCTTTGCCCGTATCTATCAACACGGTACATCCCGACAACACGACACCGCTTCGGTTTTGCCCGCCTCAGAACGCTCAATATTACATCAGCAATGTCAACTCCGCCAAACAGCCAATTTATAACGGGCTAACTCAAGTGTTCACGGCTGAGGCTGCCGTTATTCCCTGCGATACGTACGAGATACACATTGTTATTGCCGATGTAGGCGACCCAGTATACGACTCAGGAGTGTTCTTGGAGGCAAAGAGTTTCAGCACTCCTGCCGTGCGCGTCGAGCTAAGCACCCCCAATTCCGATGGTTTCATTGCGGAGGGCTGTGCTCCAGCAGTGCTTTCCTTTCGCTTGCCTACACCCACAACCTCTGATGTCGTTATCTACTGCCGGGTATGGGGAACGGCTGCGTTGGACGTGGATCTCGCCCCTCTTTCTGTGCCTGTAGTCGTTCCTGCAGGGCAGCAGGAAGCGTTTCTGTTGGTACGGGCCTTAGAGGATGGCATGCCGGAGGGCATCGAATGGTTAGCTATAGAAGTAGAGGGCAACCCTTGCCGCCGCGATACTTTTTTCCTCTATCTCCGCGATAACCTGCTCCACGCGCCAGCTCTGCCCAATGATACGTCCTTTTGCCGAGAGGAAGGAGCCTTATCGATTGGCGACCCCTCGCCTGTCATCTCTCCGCCGCTATTGTCTTTTGAAAGCAACCCGCTGTTGCAGATTCATCCGGTCAATATGTTTGTCCGCTCTGAGCTCAACGTAACGGGGGTCTTTCCGCCAACGGTGCACCCTGGCGTCATTCGGTCGGTCTGCTTAGATATTGACCACGACTGGATCGACGACCTCGACGTGTACTTAGTAGCGCCGGGTGGGCAGATGTTGGAGCTAATGACAGACTGTGGCGGCAACGGCAAGAACGCATTTCAGCTGTGTTTCACGCCTGTGGCGCAGCGCTCCATCCGCACCGCTACAGCGACCCAGGCGCCGTTCAGTGGAGAGTGGCAGCCGGAAGGCCTGTGGTCAGATTTAGAGGGAAGCCCGACGAACGGCACCTGGCGTTTGATGGTTCGGGACGATCAAAATGGGTTTGTGGGAGTGCTACGGCGATGGTCTATCACTTTCGAGCCCCCCTACGCCGTCCAGTATCGGTGGTCGCCTGCCGCCGCGGTGTCGTGTGTCACTTGCCCGACGACACAGGTCATGCCTCAAGAGGCCACTACCTATTTTGTCGCTGTGTCTGACTCCTACGGTTGTTCCGTAAACGACTCTATTCGGGTGTATCCTATTGCTGGCCTTCCGGCACCTCAAGTGAAATGCGGAGCGCATACAGCATCGTCTTTAACTTTTACGTGGGACTCGATACCAGGGGCCAAAGAGTACTGGGTGAATGTAGAGGGCAAGGGCTGGGAACTCGCTAACGGTTCGCTCAGCCATACGGTAGTGGATTTAGCCTCCACCCAGCTAGTAAGCATAGAAGTGCAAGCGGTTGGCTCTGTGCCATGTCCTGCTCAAATCGGCACAGCGCGCTGCGCCAACTGCTCGGCGCCGGTGGTGGAAGTATCGGTAGAGGCTGCTTCCTGTTCGGACGTGTGGAACGGTCGAGTGCAGTTGGTTCCCGATGGCCAAAATCCACCGTACTACTTCGCCTTGGGCGGAAAATTTAACCACACGGGCGCGTTTGACTCGCTCGCTCCAGGCACATATACGGCTGTCGTTGAGGACAGCAGCGGTTGCCCCCAATGGTTAGATATAATGGTGGGAAGTCCGCCTGCCTTATCGGTGCAGCTTTCTGCCAATGCCATTTCCTGCTATCAAGGCAACGATGGCGCTCTGCACGCCGAGGGGGGTGGAGGAGTACCGCCTTATCAGTACCGCTGGAGCAACGCGCAGATGGAAGCTCATGCGGTCGGCTTATCATCGGGTACGTATACCGTAACAATAACCGATACTAACGGCTGCACGAATACTGCCAGCGCCGTGCTTTCAGAGCCATCGGAGCTGTCTCTTTGGGTAACGCCCATAGCGGCGCGATGCTACGGCGAAGCCTCCGGTGTCGCCAGTGTAAGTGTGAGCGGCGGAACAGGCCCTTACCAGGTTCGATGGTCAAACGGACAAGTAGGGTCTGTTGCCACAGGGCTACCCGCTGGTTTACACCAGGTAACGGTGGTCGACGCTATGGGCTGCGAAAAGACTGCTGAAGTGCAGATTGGCCAACCTGAACCTCTAATGGTCAACGCAGTAGGCACTCCTCCCACCTGCGCCCATCGAGCCGACGGCACGGCATCTGTTTCAGCAAGTGGGGGCGTGGGAATATATACGTATGCTTGGACGACCACTCCCATACAAACGACTCCTACACTCACCTCCCTCTCGGCCGGCACCTACACCGTGACGGTAAGCGACCAGCACGGCTGCTCAACGACTGCCACCGTCGTGTTGGTTTCACCCCCGCCTTTAAATCTCGTTTGGGAAGCTATTCATCACGTCTCTTGCTATGGCCAACATACGGGTGCCGCCTCTGTGGCTCTTACGGGAGGCACGCCGCCGTACGTTTACGCTTGGAGCAGCGGTGACGATACGCCCAATATAGCGGGGAAACCCGCTGGAAGCTACACCTTGAGTGTTACCGACGCTAACGGTTGCTCGGCAGTAGGACAGGTGCGCATTGAAGCGCCGGAAGCGCTTTCTCTAAGCGTCTATCGGCGCGATGTGGCTTGTTACGGCGAGCCTTCTGGTGCGCTCAGCGTCAGTCCGATTGGAGGCACACCGCCTTACCATATCCTCTGGGACGGCCCCGAGGTGAGTGGGGAAACACAGTTTTCTTTAGAGGCGCTACTCGCTGGTACTTACTCGGCCGTACTCACGGATGCGCGGGGGTGCTCGATAACGCAAACATTGGCCATCGCACAGCCCTCAGCACCCCTATCCGTAGTATTGTTGGCAAAAGACACGCTCTGTAGCAACGAGCTGACGGCTCCAGCAGAAGCAGTAGTCTCCGGAGGAACCGCTCCTTACGAGTATCGGTGGAGTAATGGCAGCCCTTCTGTGCCGACGCTCAGCGCCTTGCCCTCGGGATTGCACGCCGTTACGGTAGTAGATGCCCACGGATGCCTTGCCTTCGATAGCGTGCGCATCGTGCGCCAAGCACCGCTGCACGTGCGGTTGGCCTTAGAAGAAGTGAACTGCCTCGACGGCGGTACGGCCCTCGTAGCGGAGGCAGCATATGGGATCGAGCCGGCCCAGCTGGCTCAGCTGAGCCTCATCTGGAATACCACGCCTCCTCAGCTGGGGCAACGGGCGACTCAGTTAGAACCCGGGCGAACGTATACCGTTGCGGCCACAGACAAGTTTGGATGTACGGCAGTAGAGCGCCTAACGATTCCCTCTCCCTCTTATCCGCAGGCGTCCGTTGTGGAGGTGGTGCCGCCGCGTTGCCACGACAGCTCCGACGGTCGCTGTGCCGTGTGGGTGTCCGGTGGTCAGCCGCCGTATGTTTACCAGTGGAGCCACGATGCAGCGAGCGACAGCTCGGCGGTGCAGGATTTACCCGCGGGGCAGTACCGTCTCACGGTAGTGGATCAGCTGGGCTGCTCCGACACGATTGCGATAACCCTGCCCTCTCCGTCTGCCTTAGAGGTGCAGCTGCAACAAGAGGAGATAAGGTGTTTTGGAGAGAGCTCTGGCATCCTTCACGCTTTTCCCAACGGAGGGCAGCCTCCCTATCAGTTCGTTTGGTCAAATGGTCGGCAAGGTCCCCGCATAGAACAGCTGAGCGCCGGAAGCTATTCCCTCACAGTGACCGACAGCCGTGGTTGCACCTGGGTGGGGCAGACGGTGCTGGTGGAGCCGAAATTGCTTTCGATCGACTCGGTAACGAAAAAAGACATTGCCTGCTGGGGCGCCCATGGTGGCGAACTCTCCTTGTTTGTTTCGGGGGGTACGCCACCCTATCGATATTCAGCGGATGGCCTTCGATGGAACGGGTCTGCTCGGCAAATAGGCCTTTCTGCAGGGACTTATTGGCCAAAGGTGTCGGATCGCAATGGATGTAAGGCAACGTTTTCGGCGGTATCTATCGAACAGCCGCCGGCTATTGAGGTACGTTTTCCTGCCGATCTAACCTTACATTTTGGCGAGACGGCGCAGCTAACACCTGTTGTAGAACATGCAGAACCGCCTTTGCGCTTTGCGTGGAGTGGGGAGGACGCCGAATGGCTCTCTTGTACGGATTGTCCGACTCCGATCGTGCATGCACCTTCTTTCTCGCGTTGGTTTGCGCTGACGGTGATGGATGCGCGCAGATGCGTAGGGGTAGGGCGTGTGCACGTGGAGGTGCTGAAGCGGTGGCAGCTGCATGTGCCCACGGCTTTCTCTCCCAACGGCGATGGGAACAACGACCTGTTAATAGTACACGGAAGTGCTGGAGCACGCGTCGTCGCCTTTGAAGTATACGACCGCTGGGGCGAGCGCGTGTTTTCGGCGACAGACTTTGCCGTCAACGACACTGCCGTAGGCTGGGACGGCTATTTTAGAGGGCAACCCCTTTCTCCATCCGCATTTATATGGGTGCTTCAGGTCGAATGGCCCGATGGAACTTCTGAGACGCGGCAAGGCGAAGTGCTTCTCGTTCGCTAACGGCTTCGGTCTCTCCTCCTGTAGACGTCTTCCTCCATTTTATAGAGCGCCGGCCTTGATTTCGTCTACGACTTCGGGATTGAGCAAAGTAGTGGTGTCGCCTAAGTTTGAGGTGTCTCCTTCGGCTATCTTGCGCAAGATGCGGCGCATAATTTTACCCGACCGCGTCTTGGGCAATCCGGAAACCACCTGGATCTTGTCCGGCTTGGCGATGGGTCCGATTTCTCGGGCTACCGTATCGACAACGGCTTTTCGGAAAGCCTCTATGTCACCAATAGGGCCATTAGCGATGACGTAGGCATAAATGCCTTGTCCTTTGATGGGGTGAGGGTATCCCACGACGGCGGACTCAACCACGTGGGGCGCCTTGTTAATGGCGTCTTCCACCTCTGCTGTGCCAATGCGATGCCCGGAAACGTTGATGACGTCGTCTATGCGGCCGATGATGCGGTACATGCCGTCGGCATCGCGCCGGGCGCCGTCGCCCGTGAAGTATTTATCTTTGAAAGCAGAGAAGTACGTCTGACGACAGCGCTCGTGGTCTCCATACGTGGTGCGCAGGATGCTCGGCCAAGGGAATTTGATGCACAGCATGCCCTCCGCATCGTTGCCCTCCAATTCCTTGCCGTTGGCATCTACTATGCACGGTTGAATGCCGGGAAGGGGGTAGGTGGCATAGCAGGGCTTGAGAGGGGTGATGCCCGCCAATGGGCTAATCAGGATACCTCCCGTCTCGGTTTGCCACCACGTGTCTACGATGGGGCAGCGCTTCTTGCCCACTTGCTCGTGATACCAGCGCCAGGCTTCTTCGTTGATGGGCTCGCCCACCGTGCCTAATACGCGCAGCGAGCTGAGGCGCCGACCTTTTACCCATTCGTCTCCTGCAGCCATCAGGGCGCGAATGGCTGTGGGCGCGGTATAAAAGATGTTTACCCGATGCCGCTGCACCACGTCCCAAAAGCGCCCAGGGGTGGGGTAGGTGGGAATGCCCTCAAACATGAGCGTAGTGGCGCCCGCCAATAGCGGGCCGTAAACGATATACGAGTGCCCCGTTATCCACCCAACGTCGGCTGTGCACCAGTAGATATCGCCGGGCTGATACTGAAAAACATTGCGGAAGGTAAACTCCGTATACACCATGTACCCGCCGTGAGTGTGCACGACGCCTTTGGGTTTACCGGTCGATCCGGAAGTGTACAGGATGAAGAGCATATCCTCGCTATCGACGATAGTAGCTTTACAGCTCTTGCGCTTGCCTTTGATCGCTTCGTGCCACCAGATGTCGCGCCCGGGCTGCAGCGAAACGGGATCGCCGGTATTTCTGAGCACAATAACGCGCTCGACGCTGTCGCAACCCAAGGCCAGCGCCTCGTCTACGACAGCCTTTACGGGGATATTCTTTGGCCCGCGCGCGTTGCCGTCGGCAGTGATCACCACCTTGGCTCGCGCATCCTTGATGCGGTCGGCTAAGGCTACCGCGCTGAAACCGGCAAAAACAACGGAATGCACGGCGCCGATGCGAGCACAGGCTAACACTGCGATAGCCAGTTCTGGAACCATGGGCATGTACAAACACACACGGTCGCCCTTGCGCACACCTTGTGCCTTGAGCGCGTTGGCGAACTGACATACCAAGCCGTACAGTTGCTTGTATGTGATGCGGCGCGGACGGCGGGCCGGATCGTTGGGCTCCCATAGCAGGGCCACTTGGTCCGGACGGGTTTCCAGGTGCCGATCTAAACAGTTCTCGGTAATGTTGAGGCGCCCGCCGACAAACCAAGCCACCCTCGGCTCGCGAAAGTTCCACTTCAAAACGCGCCGCCAAGGCCTGCGCCAGCGAAACGTAGCGGCTTGTTCCGCCCAAAAGCCCTCCGGATCTCGGATAGAGCGCTCGTAGGCTAATCGATATTCTTCTAAGGTTTTAATCTGTAGTGTCATGTTCGTAAAAGCGGTTTTGGCGCGAAAATAACAGACCTTTTCGGGAATAGAGATCCCGCAAAATGCCCTTCTCGCTGCGTCTTTTGTCGGGTGCACGTCCTTATTTACGGGTCGACCCGTTCGACGTACACTTCGCATCCGACCACCGTCAGGAGCCAGCCCACCACATCGCCCTGGCGCGCCACATCCGGATGTCCCAAGTAGCTGTTCTGCACTTACTGCAGCGAAGGGTTTCCCGCAGGGGAACGGCAGCGGGTATTTCAGCCGCTTCTTTTCGCCGGCAAAAGGACTATCTTTGCGCGCTTTTTGTGTGAGAAGAAAGGGCCCGATGAGTGTTCATCGCGATGATTGGCCCTATCGATATCGCGGCGCAAATACAGAGGTATGCTTGTTTTATTGGTTCTTTTCTTAACGGGTATTGCCGTCCTTTTTGCTGGGTTAGCGCAGGCGCGCGGGGTGCTTAGGGCGGTGCGTTTCATGGGTCTCCTGTTGGCCTTAGGTCTAACGGGATGGTTCTTGTATGCCGGCGCTCCTTGGCCCGATCGCTATGCGAGCATGTTCCGCTTTGGCAACTATGCCTTGGCGTTCGGTGGGGTGGCGCTGCTCAGCACGCTGCTACTCTTTGGGTTTACCCGCTGGGGGTTTCGCGAGTGGTCGGACACGGTGGGTGATCGCTACGCGCTGCTGTTGTTCAGCTTGTGTGGAGCGCTATGCATGTTTTCCTTCACCAACCTAGTGATGCTGTTTTTAGGGGTTGAAATATTGAGCATACCGCTGTACGTGTTGGCGGGCAGTCGGCGCAGCGATTTGCGTTCGAACGAAGCGGCCCTCAAGTATTTTCTCATGGGAGCCTTTGCCACCGGCGTGTTGTTGTTTGGTATCGCCCTGGTCTACGGCGCGGTGCGCAGTTTCGACTTAGCGCAAATCCATTCGGTGATCGCAGCGGATGGGCATTCGCCGCAGCTGCTGAGCATTGGCATACTGCTCATACTCATAGGGCTGAGTTTTAAAGTCTCGGCGGCGCCGTTTCACTTTTGGGCGCCCGACGTATATACGGGAAGCCCTACGGTGATCACGGCGTTTATGGCTACTGTAGTCAAGACGGCGGCTTTTGCGGCGTTTTATCGGCTCTTCAGCACCGCTTTCGCTGGAGCGGGAGGGTTCTGGGAAGTGGCGGTCGTTGTCGTCGCCGTCCTGACGATGGTGGTGGCAAATGCGACAGCGCTGTGGCAGACCAACTTTAAGCGCTTGATGGCCTATTCCTCCATTGCCCACGCAGGCTATTTGATGCTGGCCTTGTTGGTTAGCCATCAAGCAGAGACGGCTGGTGCCCTCCTCCTCTACCTGCTGAGCTATTCTGTGGCCACGATCTGTGCCTTTGCCTGTTTTCTCATCGTTTCGGAGCAAAATCAGGATGAGGGTTTGGCTGCTTTCAATGGCTTGGGCAAGAAACAGCCTCTGGTGGCAGCGGCTATGGCGATTTCGATGTTGTCTCTGGCGGGGATTCCGCCAACGGCGGGCTTTTTCGGCAAATACTTCCTCTTCGCTTCGGTTTTTCAGGAGTATCCCGGCTTGGTTGTCTTAGCAGTGATAGGCTCCGCCGTGTCTATCTACTATTACTTCAAAGTAATTACAGCCATGTATTTCTCCGCAGAGGAGAGCACCTACGACGTGCAGTTGCCTTGGGGGGTTAGGACGGCCATCGCCTTTGGCTTGGGATTGATACTGCTGTTAGGCGTTATTCCAGGTGGTGTTTTGGCGCTTCCTTAAGCGTTGTAGTAGCCATGCTCATCCCGCTGATATCGGACACGGTGACGCGCCCTACTCCGGGCATGCTTCGCGCGATGATGGCGGCCGAGGTGGGCGACGATGTCTTTAGGGCAGACCCTACGGTCAATGCATTGGAAGAAAAGTGCGCAGCTCTGTTCGGGCACGAAGCGGCGCTCTTTTGTCCGAGCGGAACGATGACCAACCAGATTGCCTTGCGCGTGCACACGCGGCCGCTCGATGAGGTCCTTTGCGACGAGATGAGCCACATCTATCAGTACGAGGTAGGAGGCTATGCCGCCAATAGCGGGCTGGCCATTCGGCTTTTGCGCACCCCCGACGGCATCCTGAGCGCCGAGCAGATAGCCGCTGCCGTCCAGCCGCGGTACGACTGGCTGCCGCGCAGCGCCTTGGTCGTCGTGGAAAATACGTGCAACCGCGGCGGAGGGACGGTATACCCTATGGAGACCCTTCGGGAGATTCGCGACGTCTGCCGGAGCTGCGGATTGGCCTTGCACTTGGACGGCGCGCGCATTTTTAACGCGTTAGTAGCGCGCGGCGGGACGCCAGAGGAGGTGGGACAATTGGTAGATAGCCTGAGCGTATGTTTGTCCAAAGGGCTGGGCGCTCCGGTAGGGTCGGTACTCATCGGCAGCCGTGCCTTCATCGAGGAGGCGCGCCGCGTGCGCAAGCTCATGGGCGGCGGCATGCGGCAGGCGGGCTATTTGGCTGCGGCCGGCATCTACGCCCTCGATCATCACATCGAGCGCCTGCACGAGGACCATCGCCACGCCCAACAATTGGCTCAAGCGCTGGCGGAAATGCCTTGGGTCGAACACCTACAGCCCCCTCAAACCAATATCGTTCTCTTCGACGTAAAACCGCCTCTCACAGCTGCCGCCCTCCTGGAAAAACTGGCTCAACACGGCGTACAAGCGGCTCCCTTTGGTCCTCGAACCGTGCGCATGGTGACCCATCTGGATGTCACCGACGAGATGATTTGCCGAGCCATCGACATTTTTCGGAGCTTCACGTTCTAACTACCGCGATCCGGAGCTCTCCTAAAGCAAAGGGAAGAACGCCCTTTGGCCCTCCCATCCCTTTTCGGCCTTTCCAACTCATTTCCAGATCATTTCCACAGCATTTCTCGAGACTTGGGGAGGAATGCTGCCACCTTTGAGCGTTCCAAAAAATTCTTCACCCAAAAACAAAGGACGAACGATGAAAAAGGTTCTGCATTTCTGTCTTTTAGGAGCACTCACGACCTTGGTTGGGCTACCCGCCTTACTGCTGGGCCAAAATTTCGGTACCCGACCGGAGCTGGCTATGTATCGCTACAACAGCAGCCAGACGGTGTCGCCTTTACCGGTGGTACAGAACGACGTGTTGGGCACGATCCGCTGGCGCGGGTTGATCACTTATGGCGACGTTCGCTCGGGCGCGACCATATACTCGGTCATCGCGCAACCGGTTTTGCCGGGCATTCTTCAGGCCGACCTGCGCTTTCAGACAAGCGACGCCGCGGGTCTGCACGACCGCGTGATCATCACGGAAACCGGCTTAGTGGGCATTGGCACCAATGTGCCCCAGTTCAACCTCCACACCGTGGGCAACACGCACACGACAGGGCGTTTCCACGGCCGCATCCATTTCGACGTCGGACAACCCACGGGCTTGCCCAACACCTATGCCGACGAAGCGTATTTCGAGCGCAAAAGCCGCGCAGCCTTGGGTCTGGCACCCGATATATATGCCGATGGCGGCATCTTGAGCCTAGCGCCTGGGGGCAACAGCCTGCGTCGGCAGCTGTTCTCCGGCGGTAGCGATGGCCTCTGGACGCGCTCGCAAGACTTAAGCGGAGCAAACAGCTGGGCTGCCTGGGAAAAGCTCCTCACCAGCGCCGACATCGGCGGCCGTCCTCAGCTGGTGGCTCGCTTTTTACCCCCTGGGCCCACTTCCAGCAAGCTGGGCGACGGTCAAATCTTCGACAACGGCACCAACGTAGTTATTGGCGGCATTCCTCCCGCTCCAGCCGCGCCGACACCCCCGTTTAACGCTGCCGACGCGCTCACGGTAAACGGCAACACGCAAGTGAACGGCGACCTCGACATCTCCGGCAGCGCGCAGGTTGGAGGAAATACCAACACCGAAACCCTAAACGTAGGTGCTGCAGCTGTCGTAAATGGCGTTACTACCACAGTTATCCTCTCGGTGCTCAGCAATGCGACGGTAAACGGCAACGTCGGCATCGGCAAGGCGCCGACGCTCTTCAACTTGGATGTAGCCGGTCTATCGAACTTCGATGGGCCAGTGAAGATAGGCGCCCCCTCTTTCCCCTCCGCCTCGACCTATGAACTGGCAGTGGGAGGAGGCATCATTGCAGAAGAGGTGTTGGTGCGCCTGCAGCCTTGGCCGGATTACGTGTTTGAGCCGCAATACGCACTCCCCTCCCTGGCGGAAGTAGAGCAGTTCATCCGCAGCGAAAAGCACCTGCCCGGCGTTACTCCCGCCCGCGAAATAGAGGCGAACGGCCTCAACTTGGGCCAAATGCAGAAGATGCAGATGGAAAAAATAGAGGAGCTGTACCTGCACCTCATCGCCTTGGAAAAGCGCATCCAAGCGCTGGAGGCCGAAAACGCTGCTCTAAAAGCCCACCAGCAACCACGATAACCCCTAAAAGCTGCGCGCTATGAAAAAAATAGCCTGGATACTCATCGGGATGGTGGCGCTGGGGAGTGGTGTAGTCGTACAGGCCCAGCTGACGTCGGCGCCTTGCGGCACACCTACTCTGCTCACTCCTATGCGCTTCGACGAAAGCGCTTTCCAAAAGTTAAGTGCCCCACCGCCCTATGTCTTTTCCATATTCGTGCACATCCTGCGCAACGACGACGGCACTAATGCAGCGATGAGCGATGTCGCCTTAGCTAACAACCTAGAGCGCATGGCATCTTTCTATCGCCCCCACAATATTTGCTTCACCTTTGTCGGGCGCGACTTTATCGACAATACCCAGTGGAATACCAATTACACTACGGCCGACATAGGTGCCATGCATGCGATAAACCCGCACAACGATGCCATCGACATCTACGTACACCAAAAAAACTTTCAAGGCTCTGGAGGCAACTCGTACAGTATCCCTTCGGCTTTTTGCTCGGTTGCCGCACCTTCTTCGTTCAACTTTGAACACGAGTTGGGGCACTGTTTAGGACTATCGCACACATTTGAAACCGCTTCGGGCACAGAGTGTCCCGATGGTTCGAACTGCGCCTCGGCTGGAGACCTCGTATGCGATACACCCGCCGACTTCAGCGGCTCCGAAAACAACAATAGCGGATGCTCTTACACGGGGAACCAGACGGTCAACTGCAACGGCGGTACGTTCAGCTATACGCCGCCCTTGAACAACATCATGAGCTACTGGTGGTTTTGCTACGGCGAGTTCACTGATGGCCAGGCGAACCGCATGTACAACACCATAAACAGCACAGCCATGTTGCAGGATCGGTTAACTCCTGTGGATCGCGCCATCAGCAATGCAACGCTCACCGGCGAGGTGGCCGTAGGCGCGCAAAACAGCATTCGCATCGGCAACATCGGCGGAGCTGGCGATGTGTTGATGGACGCTGGCGCCCGCGGCATCTGCAACGCCGGCAAGTTCATTCGGTTGGAACCAGGCACGCGGATGGCACCCACCAGTGCAGATGGCATACTGCTGATCATCAATGACCTGTGTTCGGGAGTGTTGTTTAACCCCCCGCAGCCTATAGCCGAACGGCAACCTCAGTCCCGCTCCACAGCGGCAGGTGAGGCGTTAGAGGTGTTTCCCAACCCGTTCACCCACCACCTGCGCGTGCGCGCCCACTTGGACCCGACCACGACCGATGCCGCACTCCGCCTCTACGACGCCTCGGGTCAACTGATCCGGGAAACCTACATGCCCTGCACGGCGCCGGGACAGATTGACGAGACCATAGACGTTTCTGCGCTCCCTGCTGGAGCATACTTCCTACAGCTGCAACATGCCAAGGGCATCAAGACCCATCGAGTAATTAAGATGTAGGGCATCTTGTCTAAGCGCCTTCAGCAACGCCCACGGGAGGTCCTTCCGGTGGGTGTTTGCTTTTAGTACTTTTTATTTCTCAAGTGGTATTTTTTACTACCAATAAGCTTTTATCTGGAAAAAAGCAATGACAACAAGTTTCTTATTTGCTGATTTTGCTCATTTCCGAACGAGCTCGCATAAGGGCTTCTTTGTAAGGGATTGCGATACTCTTTGTTCACTCAAAAAAATACTTATCGGTATGAAGGTAGAACAATTGTATACCGGCTGTTTGGCAGAAGCGGCGTACTACATCGAAAGTGAGGGGGAAGCCGCTGTTATCGACCCGCTGCGCGAGGCTACGCCCTACATCGAGCGCGCGGAGCGCGATGGCGCAACGATCAAGTACGTGTTGGAGACGCATTTCCACGCCGACTTTGTGTCGGGGCATTTGGACTTGGCTAAGAAGGCGGGGGCAACCATCGTGTATGGACCGACAGCTGAGCCTAATTTTAGCGCTTACATTGCCCAAGATGGCGAAGAGCTTCCTTTGGGCAAGGTGAAAATTCGCGTGCTGCATACGCCGGGGCATACGATGGAGTCGTCCTGCTTTTTGCTCATCGACGAGAATGGAAAGGAGGTAGCCGTGTTTACCGGCGACACGCTTTTCATTGGCGACGTAGGGCGGCCGGATTTGGCGGTGAAGAGCGACTTGACGCGCGAGGACTTAGCGGGATACCTGTACAACTCGCTGCGCACCAAGATTATGACATTGCCCGACGGCGTGCTCGTTTATCCGGGGCACGGAGCGGGCTCGGCCTGCGGCAAGAAGATGGCCAAAGAAACCGTTTCGACCATTGGGCAGCAGAAGCAATTCAACTATGCCCTTCGGGCAGACATGACACGGGAAGAGTTCATCCGCAAAGTGACGACCGGTTTGGTAGAGCCGCCGCAGTACTTCCCGAAGAACGCTGTGTTAAATCGAATGGGCTATGAAAGCCTGGATGCTGTGTTGGAGCGAGGGATGCGCCCGCTTTCAGTAGGCGAGTTTGAGGCAGTGGCGGAGGCCACGCGCGCGCTTATCTTGGATACGCGCTCGGAACAAGAGTTTGCAAAGGGCTTTATACCAGGTGCCGTCTTCATCGGATTAGATGGCCAGTTTGCCTCCTGGGTGGGTACGCTCATCCCCGATCTGCAGCAACCCATTCTGTTGGTATGTCCTCCGGGACGCGAAGAGGAAGCAGTCACGCGTTTGGCGCGGGTGGGCTACGACAACGCGTTGGGCTACTTGGAGGGCGGTTTTGCCGCTTGGTTGGCCGCCGGCAAGGACGTAGACAGCATAGAGAGCATTGCCGCTGAAGCCTTCGTGCATCGGATGAAGGCGCCGCGCACGGTGGTGTTGGATGTGCGGCGCAAGAGCGAATACGACGCAGAGCACGTTATAGGTGCCCAGAGCTTCCCGCTCGATTTTATTAACCGCAACATGGCGGAGCTGCGCTCAGACGTCCAATATCTGACACACTGCGCAGGCGGCTACCGCTCCGTGATTGCCATCAGCATTCTCCGAAACCGCGGTTTTAACAACTTGGTCAACGTAGAGGGCGGGTTCAAGGCCATCAAGGCGACAGGGAAAGTGCCGCTGTCGGAGTATCGCGAACAAATTACCGAGCTGTAGTTGGGTGCGCATACCCCAAAGGTATTAGGCATCTGATATAGTGGCCGCAGGGTTTGTGCTCTGCGGCTTTTTTTGCTTAAAGCAATAAACCTGTACAGCTGTTGCCCGTCTCACGTGCACAAAGGCTTCTACTACCATGAGAGCATTTGCTGCGTTTCTTCTACTTGTAGGAATACCTCCTTTGTCCGAAGCCCAGGTGGTACAGACGACCTCGGGAGCCGTTCGAGGTTTCACGGAAGATGGGGTCGACATTTTTTTAGGAATACCCTACGCCAGTCCTCCGGTGGGCGCTCTTCGATGGGCGTCGCCCGTGCCGCCTTCCGAATGGGCAGATACCCTATGGGCACTGGCTTATCCGCCGGCTTGTCCGCAAAAGCAATTTTCGCAGGGCGACACCATCGGCACGGTGGTAGGCGATGAGGACTGCCTCTACCTCAACGTCTGGACGCCGAGTTTACAGGGACGTCGGCCGGTAATGGTGTTTATCCACGGCGGCGGCAATCAGCAGGGGTCGACCGATGTGAAGGCACTGGGCGCCTATCTGTACGATGGGAAAAACTTAGCACAGCGCGGAGATGTCGTAGTGGTGACCGTACAATACCGCTTAGGGGCGTTGGGCAACTTAGTGCATCCGGGGCTGGAGGCTGAGAGCCCTTACGGAAAATCGGGCAACTACGGCGTACAAGACCTGATGTTGGCATTGCGGTGGGTGCGGCAAAATATCGCCGGTTTTGGCGGCGACACTGCGCGCGTAACCCTTTTTGGTGAAAGCGCCGGTGGGGTGCATGTAGGCAACCTCATGATTATGCCCGCGGCGGCAGGGTTGTTTCATCGAGCGATTATCCAGAGCGCCTCTCCGCGGCTGAAAGCATACGAGGCGGCTCGGAACGAGGGCATAGCCTTCGCCCAGCAGCTCGGCGCCAGTGGTTCCCTAGAACAGCAAGTGGCTCATTTGCGCGCCCTGCCGCCCGACTCCCTCGTTCAGGCGGATGTCCGTCCTATCTCGAGCGGTGGGATCGTTCAGAGCCCATGGCAACCGGTACACGATGGCTACTGGTTCCCTCAGATGCCCTTGCATGCCGTACAAAGTGGACAACATCACCGCGTCCCGCTGATGATTGGCTCGAACAGCGATGAGATGAGTCTGAGTGTCCTTGCAGGTGTTACGCCGGCCATGCTCGTCGCCTTCGTACAAGCGTTTATTCCAGCACCTTACCAGCAGCAGGCTTTGGCCCTTTATCCTCCTGGAACGACCAACGAGCAAGCACGCGCGTCGTACGTCGCTCTGGTCACCGACCTGCAGTTTACGGCGCCGGTGCGCCGCGTAGCGGAGTGCGTTAGCAAAAACCAGGAGGAGCCCGTCTGGCGTTACTTTTTCTCCTTCCGGCACACCGTGCCTGCGTTGGCACCTTACGGCGCTTACCACGGCATGGAGTTGTTCTACGTCTTCAACACGTGGGAGAACACGATACTGGGTAGCGGTCCATTTTTTTCGCCGGCCGACGACAGCGTACAGCGCCATTTGCTTCGGTATTGGACGAATTTTGCCCGAACGGGTGACCCTAACAGTCTCGACGCACCTCTTTGGCCGGCATACGAGGGAACCCAAGACTGCTACATCGATCTCAAGGCATCTCCCGACGGCAGCCAATGCGGCTTGCGCACGGAGCAGTGCAATTTTTGGGATCAGGTAGTGGACTTTCTTCCCTGCTTAACCAGCGCTTATGGCGAGGCGAATGCTGCGGCACCTCTTTGGACGCTGTTTCCCAATCCCACCCCAGGGCTCGTGCGCATAGATGGGCCTGCCGCAGAAGAGGTTCACGTGCGGCTTTTCGACCTGTCGGGGCGACTACTGTGGGAAGAGCAGTCGAGTCGGCGTTCGTTCGATCTCTCTGCGTTGCCGCCCGGAACTTACTTGGTTCGCATCAGCAGTCAACAGAGCGCCCACGCGACAGTGGTTGTGCGGCAGCGATAATTACTGTTCGTTTTCTCTCTCCTCGAGCGTATCGGGCGGAGGTGCGGCTGCGCGCGTGCTTACGCGCATAGGCACGAGACGCTTGTCCTTCTGCGGCTGGGCACCTTGCTCGTATTCGACTACGAGAGGAGGCAAGGGGATTTGGCCTTTTACTTCGGCGTAGCGGGCCAATGCCTTCTGTGCTGCGTTTAGATCGAGCGTGTCTGCGCACTTTATCCAGTATGAGGTTCCCGGCTCTAAGAGGAATACCTCTAAGGGAGGGAGGGGTTGGGTACTGCTATCTACCGCTACTGCTGCGCTCACGTCGGCCTGCTGGGAGAGGCTGTCTAAACGCCAAAAGAGAGCAACTTTAGGTCCGAAAGCGCGCAGCTGGCCGCTCTGCACCAGCGCATCTATTTGCTTGAACTGCTGCTCCAAAAAGGCGGGCACTTGCTCAAGGGCCATCTGCCCGCGAATGCCCGCGTACGCGCGTCGCACCTGCTCCTCTTTGCGCACTTCGTAGCCCTCAAACAGGCGCGGCATCATGGCCTCGCAGTGGCGCTTGAGGTTTTCTAACCCTTGGCTGAAGTCCTTACCTACTCCAACATTTATGTCGGTAAACATAGCCAGCCCGTTCCAGGGATAGGCGATGTGCATGTGAAAGTACCATTTTACCTGCGTTTGCGCTCCATCGGCTTCGAAGGTGAACCAGGTGGGCGAGGTGCTCCTGTAGGGCTTTTCCGTACGCACCTCGAAGTCGAGGCGATCGGGCGCCAGCGCCTTTAACTGCAGCTGCCCTTGGCCAATTTCACCTCTGCCCGACCAACGGTACACGGCACCCGTGGAGCCATCTTCGCCTTCGATGGCAATATCGGCCTCCATGCCGGCCCACGGCGACCAGACGCGGAAGTTTCGAAAGTAGCGCACCTGATCGTAGACGAGGTCTAACGGTGCCGCTATGGCAATCTGGCGCTCGAGGAGATAGTCCCTTCGGCCAAAAAGCCCAAAAAGGGCAAAAAAGGCACCGCCGAACAACGCTATGTACAACAGCAGTCGAAAGAGCTGGGCAAAGCTGCGCAGGTATTTCATAGAAAGTCGATAAAACCAGGCGACAAAAGTACAAAAGAGGGCAGCAGCCTTTTTTGCAGGCGATATTTGCACGGAAAAAGGCCGACTGCACCTCATGTTTAAGACGCTTGACCGCTATATCATCCGAAAATACTTGTCTACCTTTTTCTTCTCGCTGCTCATCTTCACCCTGATTTCTATGGCGATCGACTTCAGCGAGAAGGTGAAGTCGTTTATCGAAAAGCCCTGCACGCTCCGCGAGATTCTGATAGATTACTATGCCGGCTTCATTTTTTACATGGCCGGTCTGCTGCTGCCGCTGTACGTGTTGATTGCCGTCATCTTTTTCACTTCGCGGATGGCTTTTAATGCCGAGGTGCTCTCCATATTGAATGCCGGAGTGAGTTTTCGCCGCTTGTTGCGCCCTTACCTATGGACGGCGGGCGGCATCATGTTGGTTCACTTAGCGCTAAATCACTGGATAGTGCCTTTGGGCAACAAGTCGCGCCTGCGTTTCGAGCGCACCTATGTGTGGACGGATCCGAAGGGGCGCAACAGCAACGTACACCTGTTGGTAGCGCCCGACACGCGGGTATTTGTTCGCGACTACAATCCCAATACGAAGACAATCATTGGATTGCGTGTCGATTGGTTTCACAACAACCGCTTGACCAGCCTGCTGGATGCCCAACAGGCGGTCTGGCAGGAGGAGACGGGGCGCTGGCGCTTGAGCTCGTATACCATTCGTACGTTTCGCGGCCTTCGCGAAAGCATCGTCCGCGGGCAAGTACCTTTAGATACCATGCTGAACCTGACGCCTCAGGACTTTGTCTGGTTTCACAACCTCAACGAGGAGCTCACTACCCCGGAGTTGCTGGCGGCTATGGAGCGCGACCGCAAGCGCGGCCTCATTACGTCGCGCCAGTTCGAAATCGAACTGCATCGGCGAACAGCCGACGCCTTCACCACGCTCATCCTCACCCTTATCGGAGTGGCGGTGGCGGGGCGCAAGGTTCGCGGCGGTATGGGGCTGCATCTGGCCGTCGGCATCGGCTTAGGCGCCATGTATATTTTGCTGTCTAAGTTTGCCATCTCTTTTGCCGCCAGCGGCTCGGTATCGGCTTTGGTGGGCATGTGGATACCCAACATCCTTTTTGTCGGCGTAGCCCTGTGGCTCATCAAACATGCCCAAAAATAGCAGGTGCGGCTCCCTCGCGCTTGCTAAAGAGCAGATGGGCAAAAGGGGGAATATCTTCGGCGCGAAGCACGAGACTATTTCCTTTCTCTACACAATAGCACGCGTATTGGCGCTCCGCAAAAAAGCGGAACACCTCCTCTTTGGTTTCCGAGCGCACCTCTACGGCGAAGGTGCAATGCGGCGGCAGGGCGCTGCAGCGGCGAAAAATGTCGGCCTCCGCGCCTTCCACATCTATCTTGACAAACGCCGGCACCCCATACCGCTTTATTAGGCCGTCTAAGGTCCGCACAGCTACCTTTTCTGAAGGTCCGCGCCATGCCTCGCCGAGGTGCACAGGCCAAAGTGAGCTTCGGCGCCCACCGGTCTCTGTGTCGATGTAGAGTTCCATTTCCGCATCGACCGCGCCTACAGCACATCGCTCACAAATGGCGTTTTCGCACCGATTGATGGCGACATTGAACTGCAAAAAAGCGAAGTTTTTGCTGCCGGGCTCCACAGCGACAACGCGCCCGCAATTCCCTACTTTCTCGCTCAACCACAGCGTGTACTGCCCGATGTTCGCGCCCAAGTCGAACACCAACTGCCCTTCCCTTACATGAGGCGAGATGGCTTGCCGCAAAGCGGGCTCGTAATGTATCTGCCTTCTTCCTAGGAAGGTAAGGTGCTGAGCTGCCTCATAATACAGCACTTTGCTTGTGCCCGCTATCTTTTTCCCTACTATCCTGTGGCCAAACCACCGCTTAGCGAACGAGGACAGTGCTGGGTAGAGGAATTTTCGAAGAGCGCTTTGAAGGCGGCACACGGTATGTCGATGGTTGAACCCTTCTACATCATGAATTGTACGCTGGCATTGAAGTAGCGATAAGCGTCGATAGGGGCCCAGCGTTTTTTTCGCCCGTCAAAGTAGTGCAGTCCTACCTTCAGGCGGTCGCGCCGGAGCAGATAATTTACGCCAATATCGATCACGTATTGGGTTTCGGCGCCGGTGAACGGGTTTTGCCACTCAGCAAAACGCCCATTGGCTCTCTCGTCGCTGTACATGAATACGCCTTGGAGGATGGTAGCATTGGGAAAGAGGACATTCCACGCTACTTTGAGCGTCAGCATTCGGTCGGCGGTTGGCAGCAAAGTATTGTCGGTGGCGGTGTTTTGTCGGTAGAGCCAGTTGTATTCGAAAAGCACGTCGAGGGGCCCGTAACTGAGTTGGGCATCGATGCCGGCCAGGGTGTTGTCTTGGAAGAGTTGAGTGCGGCGCTGGTAGCCGACGTTGGTGCCGATGCTCAGCCCTTTGCGCTGACCGTAGCCCGATTGGACAAAGGTGAGGGTGTATTCGCTCACTTCGGGCTCGCCCAAGAAGACCGCGATGCGCGCAGTAAGCAGGGGTGTCCAGATGCTGTTGTCGCCGACGATGCGCGGGTGGTTGCAGTCGAAAATGCCCACGTCGTAGAGGAAGCCGAAGCGCTGCCCATTGCTTAGCCCTCCAATATTGACTCCAGTCTCGCGGCCAATGCCGCGACCCACCAAGTGAAAGCGCGGTTGGAAACTGGCCCACGACTTCTCTTGCGAGATGACGAACGAAGAGCTGTAGAACGACTCCTTGCCGGCGCGCGGGCGAAAGTAGCCCGTAGTGATGTTGAGCAGCGGGTGAATGCTGTAAGTGACGAATACGTCGCGCGGAAAGAAGGTCGTATTGTCTTCGGCGTTGGGCACGCCGGCCGCCGCGGAAAGGCTGTCTTTGCCCACGCCGTCATAGGCGAAGGTCGCGTTGTAAAATACTCGCGGCGTGATGCGCCCGGTAGTTCCTAAGCGCCCGCGCCGAATGAACATGTCGTAGCGCGGAGGCGTCTCGGAGCCCGCGAAACGCAAGCTCAGCACGTTCCACCACTGTATGTACAGGTTGACGTCCATATGGCCGCCGTTGGGCAGCCAAAAACGCGCTCGCCAGTCGTCCAAAAGCACCTGAGCGCTGTCTGGTGCGGCCTCTTGTCCCTGTAATCCTCCGAAAAAACTCAAGCCAACTGCTCCCCATAGGATGCTCTTTCGAAGAGGGCCGAAGATACGACTGAACAAAGGCGCAACAGAAGTGGATGTGTTCCGCAGTTTCATCCGTCTCCGGCAGACGTTGGTCTGCGCCGGGGCAAAGAAACGCACTGCGTTCCATCTCTACAGGACATCTGTGGAATTTTTCTATCGCCCCATCTTCGCTATGAGGGAGACTTGCGCTGCAAAAGGCATTTTTCTCGAAGGAGGTAGAGTTATCCCTCGAGAGGAAATGGCTCAGCGGGTTTTGTTCGTCTCTGATTGAAGGCATCCTGCCTACTGGCCAGTACAGCTGCGCATTAACTTCAAAACAGCGACTAAGGCGATACCCCGTACCTATGACAGCGTAAGCTTCCCATCGAGGCATGCGTTTCAGAGCGGCAGCATTTAGCGGGCGCGACGTCTCCGCGGCTAATCTGTCCAGGTTAGCTATCAGTTGCAGGAGACTGGCCTCTTCCAGTGTCACTTCGGCACGGGGAGTCTCCGAGGCATCGCGCTCTTCTAACACCAAAAAATAGTGGTAGCGCGCATTTTGTCGGAAATGGTCGGCCAAACAGCGATACATGAGTCGCCGTATCCAACCTTCGAGGCCGCTCTGAAAGGTATAGGTGTGGATTTTTTGAAAAACGCGCAAGAAGCCTTGGTTAGCTACCGATAGAGCCGTCTCCTCGTCGTCGGTGTAGCGCAGACACATGCGGAGCATCTCTGGAAAAAAATGCCGGTAGAGCGCTTCTTGGGCTCGACGATCGTTGTGGATACACCCTTCGACCAGCTCCGCCTCCGTGTATCGCTTTTTACCGTACAACGCATAGCGCTCTCTAGAGAAAAACACCCAAGCCGAATACCATACGGGTAACATCGAGGCAGTATTCGAGGCGAGTAAACCACCTGTGGATGATTACTCTCTGATGTCGCACACCCGCATAGAAGGAAAAATGGTTTCCAATGCGGCACCTCGCAATTAATTGTAGCATAGGGCTCCCCCCCCCCTTTGTATGCCCTCCAACTCCAATCCTCTGCCGCTGTCCTTGGCCCAAGTAAGCGGACGAAAGCCCCTCCGGCACTAACAGATAAAAATGGCGAGCTGCGGTGCTCAGTAAGGTTTATCCGCCCTTCGGCAAAAACAGGAACAACGAGTTGCGCCTTCTCGTCGGAAAAAATATCGACCCCTGAGCCTGCCCCGATGCCCACCTGGTCATTCATCATCCACACGCTCGATAACTGTACCTGCAAGCTGCCGAGGTATCTCCTTTTGTATTCACCGGGGGGAAAAATGGATGCGCAAATGGTGTTGCCATCCAGGCGCAATAAATGCGCGGGGATAGGTATGAGGACATGGGCGTATACGCTGAATGTGCTTTAAAGGGATGTCGAGTTCTTTGCCGGCCTTTGTGCGGTAGAGGAGAACAGTACTGTCGTTCTTGGTGCCGAGGATTTGTCCGCTTAGCCGGCGCCCATCGACCAGCAAAAGGCGGTCACAGTTTTTCGATAGGAGCTGGCTACGGGCACCCTGAGGAAGGGCCCACAACAGCAGAAGCAATACTGCCCAAAGAGAGTGTTTCATCGCTAATGGTTTATGCGGATCTCGCTCAGCAAACGCGGCGCGCGCGGGTCGCTGACGTCGTACTGGAAGAGGCCGCTTTTACCAATGACCAACAGGTGTTCGGCCGACAGGGCAATCACGTCGTAAGTCTCTATGTCGCGCAAATGGCACAGTAAGGTCAGCTGTTCCGGTCGAGTCTTGTCAAAAATCTTTAGTCCATCGTCGCAAACGAAGAGGTTGTTTCCCTTGACGGCGACACCTCTGGGTAGGGTCATTGGATAGGAACGCACCCGCTGAACCTGCGGGAGGTTTCGGATGTCGAGCACGTCCAGTTGGTTTAGCATGCCGTTGCACTGCGTACCGGCATGTACTGTGACGTAGGCATTCTGTTCGTCGCATACTACCGGATCGCACCCCGTAACGTGCGGAAAGGTGCTTTCCCGAACCGGCAGCGCGGGATTGTCTAAGCGAAAAATATGTACGGCAGTGTTGGAGCCGATGAACAGCCGGTTTTTCTAGGGGAAGATGGTCTCGATGTTCCGGCCGATGTGCTGAGATTGGGGGCGAGTGGGTTGGGCTGGATTGGACAGGAGAAAGCTGTGCAGTTTGGTGTTGTCCATGCAATAGAGGTAATCGCCCCACTGTCCAAAGCGCGCATATGAGCCAGCAACACCTATGGGCAAGGTGCCGTTGCTATTTGCCGCCGCAGCGCCGGCCTTGCTATTGTACAGAAAAGTGCCGTTCCCGTAGAAGAACCACGGCCGCCCGAAGTTTGGATCGTCGCAGTCGAGCGTCTCGGTGATTTCCGTTTCCTTGTAGCCCACCAAATACCCTTTGCCTGGCGTGTATCCCTGGAGCGAAAATACATCGGTGCGGCAGCCTAAGACTTTGGGTTGGCGTACATCGCCAGCAGGTCGGCGTATTGGTCGGCGTAAAGGTAACGGCCGCGCACGGCCATGTCTACATTGCCTGGGATATTCCAAAAGGCTACAGGGATGGGTTGCTCCGGAAGGCGGTTGTCGAAAACGTGGATGCCTTCATTGGGTTCGTTGATGAGCAAGTAGTCGCCTATGATATATAGCTTGCCGGGGTTCCGAAGCGGACGCGGCGACTCAGCTCGGATAGCGGCGTCGTCTCGAAACGACTCGGGTTGCTGGTAAATAGGCTCATACCGAGTGTAGCCGACCGTCTGCCGGCATCGATCGCGCAAGCATCCGCTCCAAAAGGTCGCAGCAGTGGCTAATAGGAGAAAGCTGATAAAGAGGTGAAAGCGAACCATAGCAGCGAAATTGAATGTGTGGCAGTCACCTCTATAGACGGCTCTGCTTCGCTTCTCCGTTGGAAAAACTCTCAGTCTTTTATTCCTTCTCAGACAAAAGGTCTAAGAGGCGGTTTAGTTCGGCATCGTTGTCGAAGCGGATGACGATTTGGCCTTGGCCGCGTTCGTTCCGCCGAAGGTCGACCTTTGCGCCAAAAAACGCGCGAAAGCGGTCTTGTACATCGCGCAGGGCGTCGGGGAGGCGCTTTTTCGGGCGTTTGGATGACGCGCGCTGCGCTTGGTGTTGGGCAATGATGTGCTCCACGGCGCGGACGGAAAGGTCTTCGCGCAGGATTTGGCGCAGGAGCGAGAGTTGGAGGGCGACGTCGTTGATGCCCGCCAGGGCGCGGGCGTGGCCCATGCTGATGGCGCCGTTTTTGATGGCCTGTTGGATGTCGACAGGCAGTTTGAGCAGCCGCAGGTAGTTGGTGATGGTGCTCCGCTGCTTGCCTACGCGCTCCGACAGCTGCTCGTCGGTGAGGTGGCACTCTTCCTTGAGGCGTTGGTAGGAGATGGCAATTTCTATGGCGTTGAGGTCTTGGCGCTGGATGTTTTCGATGAGCGCCATCTCCAACATCTGTTGGTCGTCGGCCAGGCGGATGTAGGCGGGGATCTCGGTTAGTCCGGCTATCTGGGCCGCGCGGAAACGCCGCTCGCCGGAAATCAGCTGGTAGGCGCGGTCGTGGAGGCGTCGCACCGTGATGGGCTGGATGAGGCCGTGCACGCGAATGCTTTCGGCCAGCTCTTGCAGCGCCACCTGGTCAAAATCGGTGCGCGGTTGAAAGGGGTTGGCTTCTATTTGTTCAAGGGGTAGCATGGCCACCGTATGCGTCAGCTCGCGCACGACCGCTTGCGGGTCTTCCTGCACAGCCTGTTCCAACTGTGCCGGATTGGCTAACAGGGCGCGAATGCCCTTGCCAAAGTCGGCTTTGCTCAGTTTCTTCGACATAGAGACGGTTAGTTCACCGCGTTGCGGCTCAAGAATTCGTTGGCCAAGTTGAAAAAGTTCATGGCACCCTTGCTGTTCACGTCGTACATCGCTACCGGCACGTGTTGCATGGGCGCTTCGGCTACGCGGGCGTTTCGGTGGATGATGGTTTCAAAGACATAATCGCTGCTGCTGTTGCGCACCTCTTCGACGATAGCATTGGCCAGGCGCAGACGGCTATCGTACATCGAAATGAGCAACCCTTCCACCTTCAAATGAGGATTGTACCCTTGCTTGACGAGGGCAATGGTATTCTTTAGCTTAGCCAAACCTTCGAAGGAAAACATCTCGCACTGCACCGGGATGAGTACGGTGTCGGCGGCAACCAATGCGTTTACAGTGATGAGGCCCAGGGAGGGTAGGCAGTCGATGAAGATGAAGTCGTAGTCGCCGCTCACTTGGCGCACAATGTCGCGCAAGATGTACTCTCGTTTAGGGTGCTGAACCAGCTCCACATCTGCGCCTACCAAGTTGATGTTGGAAGGCAGTAGCCACAAGTTGGGCGTCTGGGTTTCCACGATGGCCGAGCGCGGGTCTACTCCGTTCACCATGCAATCGTATAGCCCAACGGTGTTTTCGTCGGTAATGAGCCCCACACCTGAAGAGGCATTCGCCTGAGGGTCGGCATCGATGAGGAGAATGCGCTTTTCCAAGATAGCGAGAGAGGCGGCCAAGTTGATGGCAGTGGTGGTTTTGCCTACGCCGCCCTTTTGATTGGCTATCGCAATAATTTTTCCCATAGCGATGGAAGTAATTAGGGTTGCACTACAAGACTTTCGCCGATGGCCAGCAGCCGCAACTCCTTGCCCTTCTCGGCAAAGGCCGCTTTGGCCTGCTCATGGTCGATCTTAATAAAACCAAAGGTGTCGAAGTGACAGCCAATAATGAAGTTGCACGCGATAAAGTCGCTTGCCAGTACAGCGTCGCGGTAATCCATCGTAAAGTTGGATCCAATGGGCAAAATAGCGGCATTCAACGGCGGGCAGGTGCGGGGTATCAGCTGCATATCCGTAGTTAGCGCGGTGTCACCGGCCACATACAAAACGCCATCGGCGGTGTTGATCACAAATCCGACGGGCTCTCCGCCATAAGTGCCGTCCGGAAAACTGCTGCTGTGCACGGCCTGCACCATTTTCACCCGGCCAAAGTCGAACGACCACCATCCCCCTTTGTTCATAGGATGTGCTTGGAAACCCTTTGCGTTATAGTGGGCGTAGATTTCCCAAATGCCTACAATTACAGCGTTGGGGTTGTTTTTCGCCACCGCTTCCACATCGCCCACGTGGTCGCTGTGGGCATGCGTCAGGAAGATGTAGTTGCAGCGAATATCCGCTATGCGGATGTGCGTCGCTAGCGGATTGCCCGAGATGAACGGGTCAAACAACAGGCGCTTTCCACCGGCCTCTACCAAAAAACACGAATGCCCTAAGTAGGTGATTTTCATGAAAAAGGCCCTTTTTACCCTAAAATTTAGGCAAAGATAGGCCATGGGAAGTGAAAAACGCCGATTGCCTTTGCGGAAGTTATCCACCTCGTTTTGGGGAAAAGCGCAGAGATGAATGCCCGGGTGGGTCGGCTTTATCGCTACTTTTGCGGCATTTCACGGAGTATTTTAGGAAAATATGGTTAAGGTCCGTGTGGATAAGTGGCTGTGGAGTGTGCGCATTTTTCGAAGTCGAACCCTGGCTGCAGAGGCCTGCAAAGCCGGTCGCGTGCGCATCGGGGGCGAGCCAGTAAAACCCGCGCACCTCATCGCCGAGAACGACGTCGTCGTCGTGCGCAAAGAGGGCTTCCACTTCCAATTCCGCGTGCTCAAAGCCATCGACAAACGGGTAGGCGCTCCTGTAGCCATCACTTGCTATGAGGACATTACGCCCCTCGAAGAGAAAAATAAATACAACGCTTGGTTTATCCAGGTCCACGGAAGCGCGGAAAAGCGCGAAAAAGGAAGTGGGCGCCCTACCAAAAAAGAACGTCGAGAGCTCGACCGCTTCAAAGAAGCGCCTGAGGCGTGGTTTTTCGACGACGAGTGAGGAAGGGTATTTTCTACCCTACATCAGACCAAAGACTCGGGCATACTTCAAAATCACACCCGGGTTTCGGATGGAGAGCTTTCCCGACATCATGGCCATCATGGGGTTCATCTCTCCGGCTAAAATTTGGGCGAACACTTGGGCCGACGTCTTTACCGAGCACGCCGCTTCCCCCAACAGACCTTCGCTGACGCTTATCTGTCCGCCTTGCAGGCGAACGGTAAACTGGCCGCCGTCGGCAATGTCAAAGTGGAAAGTCGCATTGTCGCCCTCAAGCCCTTCAGCGGGCGCTCGGCTGGGTAAGTCGAAAAAGAACTGTTTGATATCGAGCATACGGCAATGCTTAGTGTGAGATCTTAACTTTTGTCTAACCCCGCCTAGGAGAGGGCCGCGGCTATCTTTTTCGGAGAAAGGAAAAGGGAAGGGGAATTTTGCCTTTCGCGTCTAGATTCTCTCTTCCATGCGCCGAGTGGTCGGCAAAGATATTCCTTTGTTCTTAAGTTTCCAGTAACCAATGGTCCGTTGAGATTTTAGGGCAAAAAAAGGTAGAAGCTGTAGGTTTGGATAGTCCACTCAAACACCTAAACTTTTACCAAAATTGATTTGCTTGTTCGGGTGTGAGCTGAAAGTGGTAAAAAATCACCCGGCTATGCTTTAGGCAAAATCGCTGCTCAAGATTAAATGGACTATTGCCTCGGAGAGGCCGAACATTTGTAGCTCGAATAGACGCACCCTTCAACCCCGGCTTTGGAGAAGCCGAATATTTGTATTTGTATTTCGTCCAGAAGAGAGGCGTCGGATATCGTTTTCCGGCCCGTCATAGGAATAAAGGTTAGGCTTCTCCGAAGCCGGTATGGGGTAGATGGTGGTTGCGCAGGGGCTACAAAAGCTAGGTCTCTCCGAGGCCGGAGTGGGTATTTGGAGTGTACGGTTTGGAGGCATAAGGGTTAGAGCTTCCGGGTAGTTTAGGCCGGAGTATTGAGTGAACTCATGCTGGAAAAATTGATTTGCCTGTTCGGGTGTGATCCCAAAGCGATAAAAAATCATCCAGCTTATCCGAAGCTACTTTGCTTTAGGCGAAATCGCTGCTTAAACCTAAACGGACTATTTGTAGAAGCACGCAGCGAGAGGTTAGAGAGCCATATCGCCTAATAGCAAATCGGTCTGGCGGCTTTGGGCCAGATGGGTATGGTGTTCGGCGGTTCGGCTGGAGTTGTACCTCCACACCTCTCCAGGTTCGCCGGATTTTATTGCCACAAGGCCCACCTAAAGCGATAAAACTCGTCGTTGGAGTCGCCTTTGCCCTTATATCCGTTGCGATATGGGCGCTTTTATCCAAGAAACCCTCGCAGGCCCAAAGCTAACCACTTTCGTCTGCAAGAACCGGTTGAAGAATACAGACCCATCGCTATCCGCCGAAGGGCCATGTACACCTTGGCTTTTCTTTTTCCGGTCTTTTAAATAACTTTCAGCCCTTCTCTACTTGAAGAATGGGTACCCTTTCCGATGAGTTTTAAAAATGCTTAGAAAGAACAGCTTTCCGCATGAACAAACAAATCTTGTGGTTTGAAAATGGATTACTTGTCCTCAGTATTGCCCTAATTTCGGCATGTAGGTTTATGGACGACAGGCCAATAGAAGTACCTGCTGCCTTTGATTGGCAAGGGCACCGCGGTGCGCGCGGGTTGGCTCCGGAGAACAGCATTCCGTGCTTTTTGCGCGCCTTGCAATTCCCTCAAGTCACTACGCTGGAGCTCGATTTGGCGGTTTCCAAAGACCACCAGCTCATCGTCAGCCATGAGCCTTGGTTCCACCCCGACATTTGCCTGCAGCCTGACGGGAGCCGCATACCCAAACAGCAGGCGGAGCAACAGCGCCTTTACCAGCTCACCGCGGAGGAGATTCGCGCCTACGACTGCGGTCGCTTGCGCCATCCGCGCTTCCCGGAGCAGATGCCTCATCCCGCCTATAAGCCCACTTTGCGCGAGGTGGTGGAAGCCGTCCGAGCCGCGCATCCTTATCGAGCGGTGCGTTGGAACATCGAGATCAAAAGTCGCCCCGAATGGGACGGCGTCTTCACGCCTCCGATCGATACTTTTGCGCGCTTGGTAGTAGAGGCTATCGCCGATTTGGGTTTGCAAGAACACTGCACGGTGCAGTCGTTCGACCCGCGCGCTTTGCGGGCCGTACGCGCTTTGGCGCCTAACCTTCGGTTGGCGCTCTTGGTCGAAAACCTGCAGGGCCCCGAGAAAAATGTAGAGGCCCTCGGGTTTACTCCCGCCGTCTACAGCCCTTACCATGCGCTGGTCAGCCGCTCTTTGGTGCGCTTTTGCCGCCAGCGCGGAATGGCCCTCATCCCTTGGACAGTCAACGACGTGCCCACTATGCGCCGCCTCATCCGCCTCGGTGTCGACGGCATTATCACCGACTATCCCGATCGCATCGGTCGAGTGGGGCGTCTTTAAGCCGCGGATAGCTCTTTCAACGGCGCTTGCCCAGCTGCAGGTTGACGAAAAAGTTGGCGAAGAGGCGCTGATTGGTCGTAGAGACGAGGATGGGCAGCTCGGTGGGAAACACGTCGAGCATTAGACCTATCTCCAAGGCTCGGACAAACTCGTCGAACGCCCCCCAATCCAGATGGAGGGCCACTGAGGCGTTGACACCAGGGCGCGGGCTGATCTCGCTCAGACCCTTGGTAAAGGGAGAGGCGCCTTTGATGCGGCCGTTTTCGTCTAAGAAGAGGCTGGCGTTTTCGTCCGAGTATTTTTCATGCATAATGCGGCAATCGCCCGGACGGGTAGGGTTGGGGTAGCAGATGGCCAAGTAATAAGGCTTCATCAGCGCGAGCGATGGGCCAAGGGCGTAGCTGACACCTACGGCCACGCCTCGCTGTTTGGCTTTTTCGGAAAAGTAGCGCTTCACGCCCCATGCGCCGCGCAGGAGTATGGCGTTGTTTTGTTTGCCGAAGATGAAGGGGCGGAAGGAGCGGCTCAACAGGGGGTCGGCACTTTGGCGCTGCTCCTTGGGATGGCGCAGTTCGCCTACACTGACGTGAAAATAGGTGGTCTTGTAATAAGTGCGCAGGCGACCAAACTCCATGCCGACAGCAAAGCCGCGGGCGGTGGTCAGCCGCGCGCTGACCGTCGTCTCCCGATTGTACACGACGCCGACATTGCCCGTCAGCGGGTCGGGATATTGGGCTTGTGCTGTATTGCTCATCAGCACCAAGACAGCGACGAAAAAGACCAGGCGCACCATACCCATCCAGATTTGTTTCAAAAATAACACCATTTTTCGACTTACAACGTCTTTTTGAGTGTTTCGGCTTGCGTTTGGAAAAAGTTTTTCACGGCATAGCTGGGCGGTGCGCGGTATTCTCACGCGAAGCTGTTGTTTTGCAGAGTCGTAGACGGCATTTAGAGCGTCATGTTTTCGTTTGAGTATCCGGAATACTTGCGATTGCTGTGGTTGTTACCGGTGGTGGTATGGGTGTGGAGCGTCTATCTGTGGTGGCGTCGGCGCGCTTTTTTGCGCTTAGCTTCTCCTTCGACGCAGGAGCGAGTGTTGCCGGGTTGGTCGGTGGGCCGGTTCTGGCTGAAGAACGCGTTGTTGCTGGTTGCGTTGGCGCTGCTGGTAGTGGCTGCAGCCAATCCGCGGCGCGGGGTTGTCAAGACTACGGCGGTGCAACAAAGTGCGGACGTGTTCATCGCGCTGGATATCTCCAACAGCATGGGGGCGCGCGATGTAGCTCCGAGTCGATTAGAGTTCGCTAAGGTCTTAGCGCGTCGGCTGGTGCGCGCCTTAGCAGGCGAGCGCATAGGATTGGTATTTTTTGCCGGCAGCGCTTACGTAGCTATGCCGCTAACGACCGATAGCGATGCTGCCGACATGGTGCTGCGAACGGCAGCGCCCGAACTCATCAGCACGCAGGGCTCCGATATCGGCGCTGCGCTCTTGCTGGCTGCGGAGCGCTTCGATCCCGATCCCAATGCCGGGCGGGCGATTATTCTGCTGTCGGACGGCGAAGACCATGAAAATCGGTTGTTGGAAGCGGTGGAGCGGCTCCAGGACCTGGGCATCGTTGTCTTCAGTGTCGTCGTGGGCTCCGAGGAAGGTGCGCCACTTATAATGGCCGACGGGCAGTACAAGCGCGACGAGGACGGACAGCTCATCCGCTCGCGTGCCGACAAGATGGCGCTGTGCCGACTGGCCTCTGCTACTCGCGGCGAATGCTACGACGCCCGCCAAGGCGATGCCCTCATAGAGGCTATCCGCCTGGAAATAGCGCAGCTCGACCGACGCGCTGTCCAGAGGCGCGCGTCTGACAAGTTTGAGTCCTACTACTCTTGGTTTGCCCTACCGGCCTTTCTGCTCATAGCCCTGTATGCTGCACTGGGCTGGCGCCGACGCATGTTTCTCTTGGGGGCTGTAGGGCTCGCATTTGCTCCAGTTTTATCGGCTCAGTCGGCCCAAAAACTCCTGCGCCAAGGCGATGCCCTCTACGGCGAAGGCCGCTATGCCGAGGCCGAAGCCGCCTATCGACAGGCACAACAGCAGGCGCTCGACGACCCACGGCCCTCCTATAACTTAGGCCATGTGCTCTACCGCCAAGGGCGCTATCCGGAGGCCCAGCAAGCCTGGGAAAGGGCATTGAGCACTGCTTCAGCACCCGAACAGAAAGCCGATATTTGGTACAACCTGGGCAATGCCTTCGCTCAACAAAACCGATGGGAAGCGGCTATTCGCGCCTACGAAAACAGCCTTCGCCTGCGGCCCGGAGATCCCGATGCTAAGGTCAACTTGCAGTTGGCTCAGAAGAAGCGCCAACAAAAGCAGGCATCTGCCCCTTCCGCTTCTGCCGCTGCGGCAAACAACCAGCAGCCGCCGCCCTCCGCCAATCCCACGCCACCGCCGCAGGCCGCTCCATCGCCCTCCAAACGCATGACACCAGAGGAGGCCAATCGCCTACTGGAAGCAGCAGTGGTGCCCCAAGACCAAAATAACTACCGAAAATATCACCAGCTATCGCCTGAAAAACACCAGCTGCGACCGCGCAAAGATTGGTAGTTCGGACAACCCTTTATTGGCACATTCCCACATGACAACGCTCGTTTCGTACAACGTCAACGGCTTGCGCTCGGCTATTGGAAAAAACTTTCTGGATTGGTTGGCTCAACAGCAACCCGACATCCTATGTCTGCAGGAAATCAAGGCGCAGCCGGAAGACCTTTCGCTGGCCGAAATCGCGGCCTTAGGCTACCACTGCTATTGGCACGCGGCCGAGAAGAAAGGTTACAGCGGTGTGGCTACCTGGTCGAAGCGCCCGGCCCGCCGCGTCCTTGCCGGCTGCGGCATAGCCGAATACGACCGGGAAGGGCGCATCCTACGCACCGACTTCGACGGTTGGACGCTGCTCAACTGCTACTTCCCCTCCGGTACCACGGGCGACGAGCGCCAAGCCTTCAAGATGAAGTTCCTGGACGACTTTTTCAGTTGGATAGATCGACTAAAGGCGGAGCAGCCTAACCTCATCGTCGCTGGCGACTTCAACATTGCCCACACCGAGCGAGATATCCACGACCCAAAGGGCAACCGGAAGAGCAGCGGCTTTCTGCCCGAAGAGCGCGCCTGGATGAGCCGCTGGTTTGCCAACGGCTTTGTCGATGCTTTCCGCTTCAAGCACCCCGACCGCATCGAATACAGCTGGTGGACGTTTCGCGCCAACGCCCGCGCTAACAACAAAGGTTGGCGCATCGACTACTTCTCCGTCAGCCCTTCACTGGCTGAAAACATTGTCGATGTGCGCCACCTAAGCGAAGTTGTTCACTCCGACCACTGCCCCGTGTGGATGCAGATGGCGCTGGCGTATTGAACCACACCTCCGCAACGACACCACATGTCGACGCATCCGTCCCTCCAAGGCTTCCCGACAAATTTTACCCATTTTAGCGCTACGCTCGGCGCCCATAGGGCCATACAATAGTGTTACCAATGGCGCCGGCCAAGCGAGACCACTGTAGCTGCCAAAAAGAAGGCGATGAGCGATAGGAAATACACTACGTCGCGCGTGTCGATGAGGCCGCGGCTCATTGAGTCGTAGTGGTATTGGATCCCGATGGCCTGTACGATGTCGTCTGTCTTGCCGAAAAAGATGGGCAATCGGCTAATGAGGTCGAACATTTGAAAAAAGAAGAAGCACAAGAAGGCGCCTAATAGAAACGCTACGATCTGGCTCTGGGTAAGGGAGGAGGCGAACAGTCCAATGGCTACAAAGGCGGCGGCTAAAAAGAATAGGCCGATATACGAGCCGATGATGCCGCCGCTGTCTAAGTTGCCCGGCGGCGAACCCAGCTGGTAGATGGTAAAGTAGTAGAGCAGCGTGGGCAAGAGCGCAAAGACGACTAAAGAGAGGTAGGCCAAAAACTTGCCGCCGACGATTTGCCAGTCGGAAAGCGGGCGCGTCACCAGCAATTCTAAGGTGCCGGTCTGCATCTCTTCAGAAAGAGACCGCATGGTGACGGCCGGAATGAGGAAGAGAAACACCTGCGGCGCTATGGCGAACATGCTCTCTAAGCCGGCAAAGCGACCGTCGAGTAGGCTGTACTCCGGAAACACCCACAAGACAAGCCCCAAGAGCACCAGAAACATGCCGATGACGATGTATCCGATGATGGAGGAAAAGAAGGCGCTGATTTCCTTGAAATAGATGGCGCGCATATGAGTGGTTTTGCCTCAGATCGAGTTATCGGGTAAGTTGCTGGAACACTTCTTCTACCGACAGGATTTCCTTGTGCAATTCTAACAGCGTCAGCTGGTTTTGGGCGGCAAAGGCGGAGAGGATAGGGCGCAGGTCGTGCGTATCGACACCTATCAGCTGCCAGCGGTGCTGGCTGAGGGCTTTCACCTCCTGCACATGCGGAAGGGCGCGGAGTTGCTCGGCCCGCACGGGCTGACCGAACTCGACGGTGACGACGCTGCGGCCCTGGAGGCGGCTCTTCAGCGCCTCTATGGCGTCGTCGGCCACTAGGCGTCCTTGGTGTATGATGATGGCGCGGCTGCAGACGGCCTCTACCTCGGCCAAGATGTGCGTAGAGAGGATAACGGTCTTTTCGCGACCTAATTCCTTGATGAGCTGCCGTATCTCGACGATTTGGTTGGGATCCAAGCCCGACGTGGGTTCGTCTAAGATGAGCACCTGAGGGTCGTGGAGCATGGCCTGGGCCAGGCCAACACGTTGCCGATAGCCTTTAGAGAGCTCCCCAATGCGCTTGTGGCGATGCGAGGTCAAGCCCGTACGCTCGATCATCGCCTCCACGCGAGTGCGAGCGTCGCTTAGGCGGTGGACGCTGGCCACAAACTTCAAGTACTCGCGCACGTACATGTCGCGATACAGCGGGTTGTGTTCGGGCAAATAGCCCACACACGCGCGCGCCTGCATGGGCTGGCTGGCCACATCGTAGCCGCATACGCGCACGGTGCCCGAGGTTGCCGGCAAAAAGCCGGTGATGATCTTCATCGTCGTCGTCTTGCCCGCTCCATTAGGTCCTAAGAAGCCGAGCACTTCGCCCGCCTGTACCTCAAACGACACATCGTCGACAGCGCGCTGACTGCCGTAAACCTTTACCAAATGTTGGACTTGTACTGACATACAGATCTTCCCCCTCTGCTCTTGCCTGCGAGAACGTCCGCAAAAAAGCGAGGCAAAAATCCGAATTTCTATCGGCCCATCGCACGAAGAAGCGACATACTTCGAACGGCATCCCAGTCAGCAGTGCTGCTGCCCTCAAAACAGGCCGACCCTTCTCGTGCAAACAGCAGAGGCACAGCGGAGAAAGGGCCCTACAGAGAGGCTCGCCCGGTCGAAAAGGCCGGGCGAGCCTGACTTACCAACGTTACCGGGCAATAACCCATTTGCGCATGCCGACACTTTTCTCCGACCGGATGCGGAGCCAGTAGACTCCTGCCGGCAGATGTGCCGCATCGATGCGCCAGCGGTTTTGATGGCGAGCTATCGACAGCTGAAGCAGGCGCCCAGTGGCATCCAGCAGTACTATTTCTACCTCAGCAGGCGCGGCAGTAGGCCACATCAGCTCGGCAACGCCGTCAGATGGGTTGGGCCACAGCACCACACCTTGCATCCAGGCCGGTTCCCGAGTGCCCACGATGTTGTCCACAGCGATGTCGCGCACCACCAGCACGCACCCGTTAACATCGCGTATCGTCACAGTATAGCGGCCAGCCGGGATGTTTCTCAAGTCCTCCTCTGTGCCGACCACATTGCCCAATTCATTGGTCCAGACGTATTCATACGGCGGGGTGCCGCCGCTGGGCGAAATGTCGATGGCGCCCATGCTTTGGCTGTTGACATCGTGAGTAACTGCGGGGGCGGGCAAGGCGATAGGTGGAGTTACTGTTACGGCAAACGAACAGCGCCCTGCGTTGCCGGCGTCGTCGGTGTAGCGGAACGTCTGCACCGTGGTACCCACTGGAAATTCGGAGCCGCTGGGCAGCCCTTCCTCTAATGTCCAAGTGCCGTTGAAGAGCGGGCAGTTGTCTTGGGCAGTAGGCGCTGCGTATGGCACCGTGTTCTCGTACCAGCACACTGCGATGTCGCCCGGGCAGATGACGACGGGCGGCGTGTTATCGGCGACCTCTACCACCGTGCTGAACAGCGCTTGGTTGCCCGCGTTGTCGATGGCGTAGATGGTCACGGTCTGTAGCCCTTGTTGGGAGCAGTCGAAGAATTCGGGTTCAAAGCGCACCGTTTCTACGGCGCAGTTGTCGCTGATGACCGCTTGCAGGGTGGTTGTCGACACTTCGGCGATGCCGTTGGAGCCGAGCAGCAGCAGCGTGTTTTGCACGGCGATGGCGGGCGGCTCAGCGTCGGTAGGCGTCAGTTCAAAAGAGGCTTGTGCGCTACAGCCGTTGGCGTCGGTCAGCCGAAGGGTGTATGTGCCGGCCGGCACTTGCTCTAAACGGCTGTCGCTGTCGCCGTTGCTCCAATCATAGGTGTATGCTCCGGTCCCTCCAGTAGCCGTTACCTGGATGCTGCCCGAGGGCTCGTTGGCACAGGTGGGGTGCTCCAGCTGAGCCGACAGCTCCAGCGGAGCGGGCTCTTCCACAACGCTCTCTACAACGACGGCACATCCGTCGGCATCTGTGATGGAGGCGGTATAGCTGCCCGGAGCGAGGTTTTGCAGCGCCGGCGTCGTCTCCCCGGTGCTCCAGAGATAGGTGTAGGGCGCTGTGCCGCCTGTGAGGACTACGGACAGGGCGCCGTTGTTTTGACCAAAGCAGCGCACGTGCGCGACGGTCGGCTGCGCGCTAAGGGCGCAAGCGAAGGCCGCTACCTCTACCGCCTGCACCGCCGTACATCCGTTCTCATCCGCTACCGTGACGGTATATGTACCCGGCGATAAGCCTGCTAACGTGGGCGTTGTATCACCCGTGCTCCAGGTGTAGGTGTAACTGCCGGTGCCGCCGGTGGGGTTGGCTGCAGCAGTGCCGTCGTTGCCGCCCACTCGCGTTTCACCCGTCGCTACGGCGTTGGCTTGAAGTTTGGCCGGCTCTTGAATGGCGATTTCTACCTCTTCTGCGCATTGCGCATCGTCGACGATGCGAACCGTATAGGTGCCCGGGCTCAAGCCGGCAACAGCGGCCTCTGTGTGGCCTGTACTCCACAGATACGACACCGGCTCGTTGGCGCCGCTGACCGTCACTGTGGCGGCACCGTCGTTGGCGCCAAAGCAGGTGATGTGGGTGACGGAAACTGTCGCCGAAAGGGTGCAGTTGAAGGCATTGACGACGACCGACTGAGCGGCGGTACACTCGTTGGCGTCGGTGACCGTCACGGTGTAGACCCCTGGAGCCAGCCCTGTAATCGTCTGGGTCGTCTCGCCGTTGCTCCACGCGTATTCGTAGGTGCCGGTGCCGCCCTCTGGCTGGGCCGTAGCAGTGCCGTCGTTTGTGTTCGCTGCCGTCTGGGGCGTCGCTGAAGCGTTCGGGTCGAGGGCTGGAGGTTGCTGCAGCACGAGGGTAGCAGTAGCGGAGCAACCTTCGCTGTCTGTGACGGTAACGGTGTATGTTCCCGCAGAAAGGCCCGTAGCACTCGCTGTTTCTTGCCCGTCGCTCCACAAGAAGGCAAACTGCCCGCTGCCTCCGCCAGCAGTAGCGGTAGCCGCGCCATTGCTGCTGCCGAAGCAGCTGATGGGCGTGCTCTCTGCGGCGGTGACATTCACTGGCCCGCGTTGTATCACCGTTGCACTCGCCGTATTGGTGCAGCCGTTGACGCTGTTGCTCACCGTAAGGACGTATGTGCCCGGAGCGTCCACTACAGGGTACAGCGTCGTGTCGCCCGAGACGATGTGGCCGTCTGCTGTCGACCACAAGTAGCTCATTTGATTGCCCTGAGCCGAGCCCGAGCCGTCGAGCGTCAGTTGGGCGGTGTTGCAGTTGAGCGTGCCCGGTGCGGTAGCGCTGGCTGCTGGCGGCAGTGTGTCGTACTGGACGAGCGCCGTAGCCGAGGCGGTGCACCCGTTGAGCGTGTCGGTAACCACTACAGCATATGTGCCGCCTATGGCGACGACAGGGTTGGGAAGGGTGCTCTCAAAGCCCTCTGGACCAGTCCAGGCGAAAACCGCGTGCGATGAAGTCGCCTGTACCTGGATCGCGGTGGAGTCTACGGCGCAAGACAACGTACCGCCGGTAGTTTCCGCTCCCGGCGGCATCGTGTCGACTGCGACGACCGTCGTGTCTAACTTTAGGCAGCCGGTGGCGGAGTCGAACACCATCAAGGCATAGGCGCCGGGTATGGACACCTCAGGACTTGGCTCTGTAGACTCGAAGTTTTCTGGCCCTGTCCACGTGAAGTACGGCAGGCCGGCATTCGTCGTGGTAGTGAGCACGACCGAAGGAGCAGTGCAGGTGAGTGGGCCGTGTTCGATATCGACGGCAGGCGGCACGTTGTTGCCCACCACATAAACCGTATCTCGGCGGATGCAACCGTTAGCTGTGTTGGTGACGCGCAGGATGTAGTAGCCGCCCGAGTCGACTATTGGCGTCAAGGTGCTGTCGCCCGACACGATGTGGCCACCTTGGATGGCCGTCCACACGTAGAAGAAGTTAGAGCCAGAAGAAGCTGTTCCCTGCAGCTGCACTTGCGGCACCCAGCAGGTGACATTGGTGTCTGCTCCAGCATTGGCGTCGGGCAGAGCCACATCTGCCGTCACGACGGTGGTGGCAAATCCGCGGCAGTTAGTCACTTCTTCGGTGACTTGCAAGATGTATGTCCCTGCAGCGTCCACAATGGGGTTGGGCGTGTTTGCTCCAGAGACAAAGTTCCCACCGTTCGAGGCAAACCATTGGTACAAGTACGAGTTGCTGTACCCCCCCGATGCCGAGCCGCTCAGCTGGATGGTCGGTGTGGCGCAGGTGATAACGCCAGGCGGTGCGATGGAGGCTACGGGGTTGGTGGGTGCCGGCATCACTTGAGTGACTGTCTTCGTGCACCCGCGCTCATCGGTTACGGTGCAGGTGTAAGTACCGGCGGTAAGCCCTTCTATCCGCGTGCCTGTATAGCCGTTGCTCCACGCGTACACGTGGTTGTCCCAGCCACCCGAAGAGGCGACCTCGATGGAGCCAAAAACACCATTACAGCCTACAGGAGATGTGGCAACAACCTCTAGCTCCAGTGGCGCGGGCGGGTCGAGCACTTCAATAGGGCCAATCGTGCCTGTCCACCCTTGGGCGTTGGTCACTGTGCAGGAATACTCGCCTGCTGGGATGTTGATCAGGTCTTGCGTCGTGGCACCGTTCGACCACTGATAGGTGTAGGGCGGGTTTCCGCCGCTCGCCGAGATGTCGATGGAACCCGTGCTGGTACCGTAGCAGCGCACATTTTGCACGGAGTTAACCGTCACATCAACCACCAACGGAGGGCAATACGTGCTGCGCGCCGCCCAAAGGCCAGAGGCGCTTTGTTGCCCTACCTCGTAGATCTTTTTGTCGGCAGGGCATACCATGTAGATGGTAGGATAATAGGCGACTTGGTACAGCTGTCGCACGCCGCAGTCATCTGCGATAGGATAAGGCGTGCCGGCGGCCCAGTTGCCCTGCGTGGAGGCATTGCACGCCGGAGGATTGTTGATACAAGCTGTGTTCGTATTGCAGTCGCCTTCGATCATTATGACAAATGCCTCGTTGGTTCCCGGAGGGCCGTATTGGTTCCACAGATCTTTCAAGGCATTGGAGTTGTGGTAACTCCAGCAAGGCCCGCACCAAGTAGCAAAAAAGTCTAAGTACACTGTCTTGCCTTGGTTCAGCAAGTTGTACAAGTTGTGGGAGTTTCCATCGATATCTACCACCGTAAAGTTAGGAGCCGTGCTTCCGTTGGGCAGTTGGCCCCACATAGGCAAAAGGGTACACCACATCGCGGCCGTCCAGCAGAGTAGTCGTTGTTTCATAAGCGGTAAATTTTTTGTGTTTTCGTACAAGGACAAAATTTCGCCGCCGCAAAGTAGGTATTTGCGTAGTATATAGCAAGGATCGCCTAAAAAAGTTGACAGTTGCGTCGAGCGCTAAGCGCTCTCGTAGGCGTAGTCGCTCAGGTAAAGGTAGGGCTCCGTCAAGTGCCCAGCTTCGGCAATGGTAGCACGTCGGATTACAGGGCTGTCGAGGCCTCGGAGCAATTCGGGCAATACGTTTTCGATCAGTTGGTGGCCAAAAAACTCGGAAGCGTCGCGCGGCAGCTCAGAGGGTAGGTTGTCGATAGCCATAACGTCGATGCCTTCGGGAGAGAAGGGAGGACACTCTTGCCCGGTGTAGCGGTGGACGCCGTACACCGGCTCGGCGATGGTGCTGGGGCGCAGCGTGGTGGGCAGGGAGCCATCCGGTGCAATGTCGCAGGAGATGTCGGCAATGACTTGGATGCGAAAGCGCTCGTCTGCCATGTCGGCAAGGGTAAAAAATTTAGGCGCCTTGGGGTCATAATAGATGCCGTTGATGAAAATGTCGGCGCGGTGCGCATAGGGTACGAATGTGCTGACGTACTCCTCTCCATGGGCATAAAAATGCGCTTTGTCGAAGATGCACGGACCGCTTCGATGGCGGACGTAATCCTGGGCAAAGAGTTGGGTAAATACGGGCTTTTTCCACTCTTTTTGGAGAAAGTCCCGCGGCGCCACTTGGTGGATGCCCATATCGTGAAGATTGCGAATAGCTCCGGCGGCTACGCGCCCGCTGCCGGTGAGGACGATGCGCACAGGCGGCAGCTCCAAGAGGCGATAGTGCTCTTTCACTGCAGCGTAGTTGTGGCAGCGGTACATGCGCGGTAAGGAGAACAAACCGGTACGCTGACCATACGCCCAAAGGCCATTATGCGCCCCTACCAATCCGGCATAAAAGCCAAAGGCGATCAGGCGGCCTCCTTGATCGCCGGTGAGTTTCTCGTAGTCGACTAGCCGGATCCTGCGCCCCAAGACGGCCTGTAAAAGGCGGCGATTGTGCGCCTGCTTTTTCACCGTATGGGAGAAGAATAGATACGTTTTTTCCGGCATGAGCTGATCAGTAGGCACCTCTTTCACACCTAACAAGATATCGCAATCGCTGAGGTCTTCCTGTAATGGAATGCCCGCCGCCTCGTATTCGCTGTCGGCAAAACAGCGCACAGGGGAGGGCTGTACCGCCACGGCAATGCCCCAACGCTCTCGTACGAGCCGACACTGCGCCGGGGTGAGGGGCACCCGCGCATCCGGAGGAACTTTTCCCTCCCGAATGATTCCTATTTTCATCGCCATGTTTTTCCGAAAGTGACTTTCAACGCTTTCGAGCGTCTACATGCGCCAAAAGCGGCGCAAAGATAGAGAGGCGTCGCCCCCTGGTGAAGAAAAATTATCTGTCAAGCGAACCTTCCGTGCAAAAAGCGTGTTTATATCTTTGCTCCTTGAAATTAGGGCCTGTACTTGGTATTGACGGGAAAGGAAAGCTGCATTGTAAGCATGCCGGAGCATGAGCGTTTGTCTCCGTAAAAAACAGCGCTCGAACCATAAATGGCAACTACAGCTATGCCATGGCTGCCTAATCCTGCGGATTAGAAAGCCTTTATGCTGCACGGTTGAGGTCCCATACACATCGTGCCGCGTATCGAACCATCCTGGGACTATTCGGCGGAACGCCGTTACCGCTCGAAGACAATGCAACGGCTAAGGCGCGGACCGGTCGGCTCTTGAACCTACCCCGCGCTCGAAAATCGGAATCAAGAGCTAAGCATGTAGAAAGCAGTGTGGCGCTTTGTCCGGACGCGGGTTCGACTCCCGCCAGGTCCACTCCGAAACGGGCTTTCCTTCGGTGGGATGGCCCGTTTTTTGTTAGAAGACAAGGAGAAAAACTGGAGCGCGTTCTGTATATTTGTCTTTTACTGACGACTTCTCCGAAAACAGTCGTTTTCTACTGTGCAAAAGCTTTGTCTTAAGGACTTCGAATACCATATTCCCGCAGCTACTCGGCAGGCGGCAGAGGCGTTGCTGCGCGCTCGAGCCATCAAGCAGCTGCAGGAAGTGGAGCGGCATTTCTGGGTGACCACTTTTGTGGTAGACCATCGTCCGCTTGAAGCCGAAGTGATCATTACGCCAAGTAGGATCAAAGCTTTTGCGTGCGAGTGTTGGGAGGAAGGGCGTCGATTAATGTGCCCGCATATTGCTGCTGCACTGTTTAAAATTCGCCAATACCTCGACCAAAAAGCGCAGGAGCGGCAAGCGAAGGTGCGCGAGCAGGAGGAGGTAAGAGCGCACCGCCTGAGCACGCGCAACATTTTGGAGCGGGTAGAGCACTCGGAACTGAAGGCTTTTGTACACTTCTACGCCGAGCGCGATGTCGATTTCGCCTTAGCTCTAAAGGCTTATTTCGCCGCTCATATGAGTGCGCCAGAGGTGGTGGAGGGGATATACGCCTCGCTTCTCCAGGCAGTACTTCCCAAGGTCGCCTCAGGGCGTTCGCTAAAGCCTTCGGAGATGCGGCGCGCCCGATTGGTGCTGGACACGCTGATGCACCAAATAGAGACGGCGCCGCCCTCCGCCTCGTTTTGCGGGAACGCGGCCGTGCTTCGGCATTTGTCGGAGCACGCTGCTGTGGCTGAGCCGCCACATCGGCAGTGGCTGATCGCGTATTGTCGGGACGCGTTTCATCGGCTAACCCATTCCGAGAGGCTGACGCCGGAGCAACGCGCCCAAGCGCGCTTGTTGTTGTTAGATTTGATAACTGGGGCGCCTTACCCGGAAGAGTTGATGGTAGACACGCTGGCCCTACTGGCGCGCGCCGCTCGCGACGATGACTTCTATCGGTACATCCGCCAAAAGTTTGACGAAGCCCAGCACCCCCTGCCCACGCCCATCCTACATCTCTTTTGCCTGGCTCTGGCTGAGCGCGACTGCCCTTCGGTGATGCAGCGCGTGTTAGAGGCACACTTCGAGGAGCCCGAGCGCGTCGTCCATACCTTGGAACTGTTGGACCGCTTGGGCTATTCGTCGGCTATCTTAGAGACGGGCATTGCCTTGCTACACGCTCACTCCCTGCCGCTTCGCCGTCAGATAGCGTTGGAGGAATTGCTGCTCGATGCGGCAGAAAAGGTAGGTCATACGGATATGCAGGCACTCCTGTTGCGACGCCGCTTCTACCGTCAGGGCGACGAACACACGCTCCTGTGCCTGAAGCAAAGCCGCGGTCCACAGTGGTCTACTGAATGCGAAGACCTGTTAGCCGACCTATGCGCTCGCTCCAATTGGCAACAGGCCGCTCTGATCTTGGCTCGAGAAGAGAACTTGGACGCCTTAGAAGACCTCCTGCGCCGTTGTCTCGACCCCAACCTATTGCAACAGTACGAGCATCTTTTCCTGCCGGAGCGTTCCGAATTCGTAGGCCATGCCTACATTGAAGCGCTAAGCACATATTTAAACGACCACTTTGGAAAACCGGCCGCCGAGTACGTCGGTCAATACATAGAAGCATTGGCGCAGAAAAAATACTATGCCCTTGCCGCCCGCATTGTGCAATCCCTAGTAGAGCGCTTTCCAGAGCGACAGTATCTCTCAGAGCAGCTTCTCGGAATGCTCCCCAAGGCATATTGGCCCGTCTTATCGCCTTCGAGTCTTACCGCCACATGAAAGTAGAGGTTTGGGCAATGGGAAAAACAACGGAACCCTACCTGGATACAGGCATCGCCCTCTATGAAAAGCGGCTGAGCTATTGCCTACCTTTTAAGTGGATATGTCTGCCTGTGCCTAAGGGGAAATACAGCGATCCCCACCGCATTACCCAGGAAGAGGGGCAGCAAGTGTTGAACAGGCTAACTGCCGAGGACTACCTCATCCTCTTAGACGAGCGCGGCCTACAGCTCAGCTCCGTTGAATTGGCGCATTGGCTACAGCAGCGCCTACAGATGCCGGCCAAACGCCTCATTTTCTTAATAGGCGGTCCTTACGGCTTTTCGCCCCACGTGTATGCGCGCGCCGATGCCCAACTGGCCCTAAGCCGGTTGACCTTTTCCCACCAGATGGTGCGGCTTTTCTTGTTGGAACAGCTGTATCGAGCCATGACTATTCTGCAAAACAAACCGTATCACCACGAATGATCGTTACCTACTTCCTCATCGGTGTCACTGCAGCTGCCTCTTGGTGGGCCTTCAACAACCCCTCCTTCTTTCACCAGTGTAAGCATTGGCCCTACGCCGAAGCCCAGCGCGGCGAATATTACCGCTTAATCACGGGCGGCTTTCTGCACGCCGACTACGTGCACTTGTTGTTCAACATGATCACGCTCTATTTCTTTGGAGGCGTGGTCGAGCCGGCCTTTAGCCAGCTCTTTTCCGCTGCTGGCCCACTCTTATACGCGGTATTCTATCTGATGGCCATTGCTGCGGCGTCTTTGGCGACGTATTTCCGCTACCGCCATACGCCACATTTCGCCAGCATCGGCGCTTCGGGCGCCACCTCTGCCGTCCTCTTTGCCGCCATTCTCTTTACCCCTACCATGAGCCTTTACCTCATGTTTATCCCCATACCCATTCCCGCCGTGGTGTTTGCCGTGTTCTACCTGTGGTATTCCTCTCACGCTGCGCGACGAGGCGGCGACGGCGTCGACCATTTAGCCCACTTCTTCGGTGCCGTCTTTGGATTCGTGTTTCCGCTCTTCTTAAAGCCCGAATTGTTCGAGCATTTCATCGTCGAGGTGGGTTATTGGGCTTCCTCCCTGATCGGGTAGATTAGCGGCGGAGGATGTTCTCCAAATCTTTGAGAAGTTGTTGCCCAGCGGGCGAAAGGCGCTGGACGACGGTCGAGTCACTTTGAGACAGCATGAGCAGGGAGAAATTATCGGCTAGAACCTCATCGGGGTGAATGATGTATGTCGTGTTGTCGCCAATTTGCCGATAAAAGTCGGGCAGCTGTTTCATGTCCAACGTACTGTGCCACCCGTCGGGAGCGGTGCGCACCTCCCAATAGCCATCGGGTTGCAAGGCGATTTCAAAAAGGCTAAACTCCAAATAGCTAAAGAATAAGCGTTTATGCGGAGTATATCCCGCTTCATTGGCATAAATAATAGGTATAGCGTAGATAGTGCGGCGGTTGGGAGTGGTGAGCGCAATCTTTTGGGCAAAATCTACCCCGTCGGGGTTGTGCAGAAGGCGCTGTGCTAAGGGTTCCGGCAGATGTAGGCGCTCTAAGCCAATGGACTCGAACCCAATGCGCCAGTACAGCTGGGCGCGTTTGTCGGGGTGTGTGCGCGAGTAAATATGAAAGAGCTCGTGGTACATGGTATTTAAAAAGTCCCGGCGAAGCTGCGACTGAAAGGCGTCTTGCGGGATAACGATGGCGTTTTGGCGCGTATAGAAAACCGAGGGGCCATACGGCTCGCCTTTGATCTTGACGAGCAGCAGCGTATCGGGGAACAGGTCGGGCGCTACGGAGGAGCAGGTGCGGTGTACTTGGCGCATTACTTCCAACAAAAAGGCTGCCTCCTTGTCGGTAAAGGAAGCAGCATCGCGGCATAAGAACTGCCGCAAGTCGGACAGCAGCGTTTCGCGCTTTTGGCCGGGCTGAAGCGGCTTTTTGAGCTGTATAGAGATTTCGACAGGGGTGACGCGGTCGAAGAAGTGGTCTATAGTGTCGGTGAGCAGCGCCGCAGTTGCCTGCGCACTGTCGAGCAGGAGAATGGTGTGTCCTGGAGCAAGGGTGAGCACTCGCTCCGCTGGCTGGGCAGAGCAATGGCACAAGAGAAACAAGATGGGGCCGATGAGGCAAGAAACGTTCCGCATGTCCTTACTATTGGAAATGACGTATTAGCGCATCGACCATCCATGGGACGCCCTCTGTGGCGGTTTTTTCTACCACGGTAACAGTTCGATGTAAGTCTATCGGGAGATTAGGGCGAGGGTCTACGTAGTAATGCGGTATCGCCTCGGGCACCCAATAGGCCAAAGAGGCTGCCGGATATACCTGGAGGGAGGTGCCCACGATGGCAAAGGCGTCGGCTCGCTTGACGAGGTCTACGGCGCGGGGGAAGAGCGGGACATCTTCGCCGAACCATACTACGTGCGGTCGCAGTTGGTAGCCGTGTTCGCAGCAGTTGCCTAAGTGTAAGTCGCCATCCCAGGGGTAGATGCATCCTGGGCATTTCACGGAGCGCACCTTGCGCAATTCGCCGTGCAAGTGAAGCACTCGCGTGCTGCCGGCCTGCTCGTGCAAGTCGTCGATATTTTGGGTGATGATATGCACTTCTTCAAAGTACTCCTCCAAGGCAGCCAAGGCGCGGTGGGCGGCATTGGGCGCCACTTGAAGCAATTGGCGTCGGCGCTGATTGTAAAAGTCCAAGACGCGCTCCGGATCGCGTTCCCAAGCTTCCGGCGTAGCTACCTCCTCGATGCGGTATTGTGCCCAGATGCCCTGTGGGTCGCGAAAAGTGTTAAGCCCGCTCTCGGCAGAGACGCCCGCTCCGCTAAAAATGACTATGCGCCGCTGAATTTTTCTTTTCATAGGGCAAAAGTTTTTGGGCGAGAGAAGATAAAAGCTTTGGGCTTAGAAGGGGAAAAAGACCGGGATCAGCAGGCTAGCTAATATCCAGAACAGCAGGTTGAGCGGAGCGCCCACACGAAAGAAATCGCGAAAAGAGTAATTTCCCGCAGCGTACACCATGGTGTTGGTCTGATAGCCAATGGGCGTCATGAAGCTGGCAGAAGCGGCAAAGGTAATGGCAATGAGGAAAGGGCGCGCTGAAACGCCCATCGACTCCGCCACAGCAATGACGATAGGCGCTAACAGCACGACCGTGGCATTGTTCGACATGACCTCCGTAAGCAGGCTTGCCAGCAAATAAACTAAGCTGAGCACCACCACCGGACTGACATTGCTGCCCAAGGCGTGGATCTGGTCGGCCAACAGACGCGCTGCTCCCGTCTTCTCTAAAGCCGTTCCCAAGCTGAGCGAGCCCGCTAACAGCAGCACTACCCTCCAGCTGACGCTGCGATAGGCTTCCTCGGGGCTGATGACGCGCAGCAAGATGAGCACCAAGCAGCCTAAAAGCGCAGCTGTGACGATGGGCACTACATTGAGCGTAGCCAATGCGATAACACCCGCAATGACACCGGCCGACAGCAACGCCTCGCGCCAAAGAAAATCGCCCTGGTCGGTGTGATTGACGATGAACAGGTCGGGATACTTGCGGTGCATCAAGTCAGACTGGTCTTTAGAAGAGCCCAAAAGAAGGCAATCCCCTGCGGCCAGCTTCCAATCGCTGATGAGGCGGTGCTCCAACCCCTTGCGCCCGCGAACGCCCAAAAACACCGCGTTGCCGAACTTGGCCTCGAAATCTATCTCCGAAAGGCGTTTGCCGGTCAAGTCAGAGTCGGGCAACACCACTACCTCATGCAATACTAAGCCAATACCAGACTTGGGAAGGGTTTCTTGGTTGTGCAGCGGCTGCACCAAGACGCGATTACGTTTTTGCAGTCGGCGTATTTTCTCTACGTCGCCTTTTACTTTTAAAACATCATTCTCCTGGAGCACAAAGTCGTCCGGCGGAGCAAAAAAGTGTTGGTTCCCTCGCTGCACCTGAATGATCTCCACCCCCAACTCCGTGACTAAGGGAGAGGTTTTTACCGTGGTTCCTACGGAAGGTGCTCCGCTTTGGAGAACCACATTGGTCACGTATTCGCCCAGTTCAAACAGCTCCTCTATGGAGGTCTGGCGATTTTTTCCAGGAAGCAATTGCCAGCCGATAAAAAGCAAGTAGACAAAACCGCATCCTAAGAAAATAACACCCAGGGGCGTCATCTCAAACATCCCTAAGGCGCCTATGCCTCGAGCAGCGGCTATATCGCTGACCAATATATTGGTGGAGGTGCCTATCAAAGTGCAGATCCCACCGAACATAGAGGTATAGGAAAGTGGAATGAGGAGCTTTTCTGGGCTGGCCTGGAGGTTCCGACAGCAGGAAAGCACTACAGGGATGAAAAGCGCCACCACAGGTGTGTTGTTGATAAAAGCAGAAAAGAAGGCCACCGCGATCAGCATGGTACCTGCTCCTAACCAATAGTGGCGCCGAAATAACTTCTCTAAGAGAGAGGAGACGGGGTATAGTACCCCGCTCTTTTCCACGGTAGCGCTCAGCACAAACATCGCCGCCACCGTGGCGACCGCAGTGTTGCTGAACCCTAAGAGGCCCTCTTGCGGCGTCAGTATCCCTGTCAGCACCAGCGCTCCGATAACCACCATGGCCGTCACATCGATGGCCACTATCTCCGTAGTGAATAGGACGATAGCACCGATAAGGATAAGAAATGTTAGCAGGATCTCTAAGCTCATAGGCTGAGGTTAAGCGCGCTGCTGCCAAAGGGCGGAAGTGTGCAGGATGTCGTAAAGGAGGTCGTGATATTCGGGAAACTCGGGTAAGTTATTGTGTCCCGCCTCTTCAATGGGAATGAGCTGAATGCGTTCGGGGGCCAACTGTCGAAGCATCTCGCTTTGTCGATAGGGGATGAGCCGATCTTTTTTGCCGTGAAAGATAAATATTGGGCAATGGACTTTTCGGATGAACAGGTCGGTGCGGATGTGGTAGCGCAGCAGCCATCGCAGCGGTAGCCAAAAACCGTAGCGATGAATGTGGTAGTAAAAGGAATAGTAAGGGCAGTCCAAGATGAGCATGTGCGGGCGGTTCCACGAGGCGATGCGCGCCGCCAATCCACTGCCTAAGGACCGCCCGTACAACACGATGCGCTCTTCGCCGTAGCGTCCGGCCAACCATTTGTAGACCTGTTGAAGATCGCTGTACAAAATGCCCTCTGTCCGTCGGCCTCGGCTTTTCCCAAAACCCCTAAAATCTAAAATGAAAAAGTCGTAGCCTTTGCCAATAAAGTCGCGGGCGAACTTGCCCCATCCCTTGATGCTGCGCGAGTTGCCCTTAATGTAAAAGACCACGCCCTTGCTGTTGGGTATCTCGAAGTGCAGGGCGTTGACTATGCCGCCGTCCTCCATGTCGAAGTTAACCTCCGAAAAGGGAAAAGGGTACCGATAGGTAAACCACTGAGGCAAGCGCTCTGGTCGGAAAAAGAAGAAATCTTGGCCGAAATAAAAGAGGATACACAGCCCCGCGTAAATGGTTAAGGCCTAAGTCAACCACCCTAGTAGTACCTCTCTTTCCATATGGCGAAAGTATGGTAAGAGAGAAGGATAGGGTATGGAGAGCGCAAAAATTTGGATTGCGGCTACTTTGTCGCTTCCTTCAACAGGGCCTCTATAGTTTGCGCATCGCCCATCACCGTCGTCTCATCGGCTCGGCGTCGCTTCGTGTGGATGCGCAGGATGCGTTGGTTTTCGAGCTTAACTAAGGGGTCTTTCTTGTGTTGCCATAGCCGCTCGCGCGCTTGGGCGGCGGCTTTTTCGAGGTCTACAATAGGGAAAGGGTAGTCTTTGCCCAAGCGAAAGCCGTAGAAGGATGCCTCTAAGGGCGTCATCTGCCAGGGCGCGCGGGCAAAAGGAGGTGGTAAATGAGCCAGTTCCGGCACCCATTTTCGGATAAACGCGCTATCCGGATCGTGCTCAGCCGCTTGTTTGACGGGATTATACACCCGCACCGTGTTGACACCTGTAGTACCGGCTTGCATCTGAAATTGCGCGTAGTGGATGCCGGGCTCGTAGTCGAGGAATTGGCGGGCTAAGTGATGCACGCCTGCTTGCCAGGGCTGCCACAGGTGGTGAGTGAGAAAGGAGACCAGCATCGACCGCATGCGGAAGTTGAGGTACCCAGTGGCCATCACGCAGCGCATGCACGCGTCTACCAGCGGAATACCCGTATGCCCTTCGGCCCAAGCGCTAACCCACTCGGGACGCACCTCCTGCCGAATGCGGTTGAACCCGCGGTTAAGGTTTTCAAACTCTATGCGGCATTCTGTCTCAAACTTCTGGATGAAGTGGCAATGCCAAAACAGTCGGCTGCTAAAGGCGCTCAAGTTGTAGCGGTCGCCGGTGTGTTCCATAGCGATACGCGTAGCCTGCCACACTTGGCGCATGCTGAGGTTCCCCCAGGTGAGATAGGGCGATATGCGGCTGCAGCTGCGCCGTGCCGCCTCCGGTTTGGAGATGTCTTTAAAATAGCTGCTCTTGCGCTCATAGAGAAAGCTGTTGAGATAGCGCCAGGCAGCGCTCTCGCCTCCCGGCTGAAACGCCGAGCTCGGCTGCAAAAATGCCGAAGGAAGCGGAGTAAAGAGATGAGCGAGCTCATCGGTAGGGAGGTAGTACGGCTTGAAATACTGCCAGTCGGGTTGGGCCAAAGGGCGGCTCATGCGCTCTATCCACGTTTTTTCCCACCCTTCGCGATGGTATAGGCGGCGCGTGACGCCACCCGTAGGCGTCTCTTTCCAGAGGATGCCGTGCCTTTGACAAAAGGCGGCTACCGCTCGGTCTCGGTCAAAGGTGAGGCGATTGCCCGTCTCCTCATGGGAAAAGATCGTTCGAATGGTCGTCACGGCGCGCAGCGCATCGAGCACTTCGAGCACCTCGGCGTGAAACACGTACAGCGGGATGTGTCGAGGCGCCAAGCGCTGCCGCATATCCTCTAAGCTCTCCCATACAAATCGCCAATGCCGCAAATCGCTGTCGGGAGCGCGCATCCAAGAAGGTTCGAAGCAATACATGAGCAGCACCGGAAGCCCTTCTTCAATGGCCTGCTGCAGCGGCTCATGGTCTTCCAAACGCAGATCGCGCTTAAACCAGACAATATTGACACTCGAACCTATCATCTGCCTCCAACAACACGGAAACGACGTGCGCAGTTCGCACCCTTGCCTTGTTCCTGAACGGCGAGGAAGCCGAAGCGAAGAGGGATACTCCTCTTCACAGGTGTTAATCCCCTCCGAAAAGCCGGAGCAAATACTGCATACTGTCTACCTTTGGCTCGTAGCCAAAACAATAAGGCTTTTGCAGGTGATAAAATCGCCTTAATCCACTGGGTGACGAACCTTCGGTAGAATGCAAAAAATCCCGTCTCCTACATTGCGTTTAGTGAGCACTTTTGTGAGTGTAGCTGCCTCCTGGGCCTTATCAAGTGCTCAAGTATGCAACGACTTAAGTGCAATCGCCTTAGGGTACTCGTGTGAAGTGTTGGTTACGCCAGACATGGTATTGGAGGGCGGCGGCCACGATACCTTATATGCAGTAGAGCTGTATACTTCCGAAGGGTTGCCCGTTGGCCCTATTTTGGGTGCAGCGCAGCTGAATGACACACTGCAAGCTGTGGTGACGCACTTGGGCAGTGGACAGTCGTGTACGGGGCGCCTCGTGGCTATAGATGCCCTTGCGCCTTCCATCGCCTGTAGTCCTTTGAGCATTCCCTGTGTCTTGCCCGATTATTCGCCGCCTCAGTTAGCCGCCTTAGGGTTATCGGAAGCATATCCGTCCGCCGTAGAAAACTGTGGGCCCTTTTCGATGACCTTTGTCGATGGCGTTCAGTCTGTAGATTGTATTCAGGGACTTGTAGCGCGCATCTGGCGCACTTGGACCGCCGCGGATGCCTCGGGCAACACGGCCTCTTGTATTCAGCCAATAGATATCTACACGGTATCTCCAAAAAGTATCGTTTTTCCGACCGACACAGTCCTTTCCTGTGAAGACGCATGGCCAACGCCTACACAGACGGGAATACCTTCTGTATTTTTTCAACAGCAGTGGTGGCCCTTGGGCGCAAATACTTCTGCTTGTGGATTAACGGTAGACCATCAAGACCAAGTAATTCCTATGTGCGGCGGATCTGAAGTGTTGTTGCGCACCTGGACTGTATATAACAGTTGTGAAGGGCCAGGGACGGCATTCGTGCAGCAACACCTCCAACGCATCTATGTAGTGGATACTACTGGCCCGCGTCTCAAGTGCCCTAGCGACACCTTGCTCAGCACAGACCCCTTTACTTGTGCTTGTCATTGGCAGCTGCCCGAGGTATTGCTGTCCGACGCCTGCTCCGAGATCGCAGGGGTATCGGCGCAATGGAACGTCAGGGGAGTAGACTACAGCGCCTTGGGGAATGTTGTAGACAGCGCCGGCACCTCGCCATTAATTGGCAAATGGGCAGAACCAGCACTGTTGCCGGCGGGCGAGGCCATTGTGTTTACTTACACGGCCACCGACGCGTGTGGGAATACGACCTCGTGCTCGTTTCGCGCGGTGGTCGCTGATGACGTGCCGCCCTCGGCGCGCTGCCTTCAGTCGACTCAGGTTGCGTTAAATGCCAATGGCGAGGCCTGGCTATGGGCCAACACCCTTGACCTTGGCTCGGTAGATAACTGCGCCCCGGTGCGCTTCAAAGCGCGCCGAGACGACAGCAGCGCCTGTCTGACAGGCGACTGCTTCTACGACCGCGTCCACTTCTGCTGCAGTGATGTGGGCAAGATCGTTCCCATCGTCTTGCGCGTATACGACGTGCCTGTAGACAGTGGAGCGGTCGGCATAGAGCATTTTGCAGAAAATGCCAACGACTGCTGGGTGCAGGTGCGCGTGGTCGATAAACTGCGGCCGGTCTGTATTCCTGTGCCCGACGTGAGCGTTTCTTGCGCAAATTTTGACCCTTCGCTGCACCAATATCCTGCGCCGTCTTTCTCGGACAACTGCTGTTTGGACTCCGTATTTGCAGTTTCTGTAGATAGGTCGGCCTTCGACTCGCTCTGTCAGCGCGGCACCATCGTTCGCGTCTTCCAAGCGGTCGACTGCCAAGGTCTCACCAGTACCTGTTCGCAGTACATCTTTATAGACGAAGCACTGAGCTATGCCGTTCGGTTTCCCGACGACTTGCTCGTCAACGACTGCGACTCTACGGGGCTCTATCCTCCAGCGCCGCAAATCTTGGGGCCGCACTGCTCTTGGGTCGGTATCTCTTATCAAGACAGAGTACATCAAGCCGGCAAGCTTGCCTGTTATTGGATCGAACGCGAATGGAAAATCGTCGACTGGTGCCGCTATAACCCTAACGCGCCGTTAGTAGAGGTACCCAACCCAATGCCGTCGGAAAACCCACTAGACACAGCCAACTTACCAGGGCCTATAGTGGCCCCACCGGGATTTTGGCCACCCTCCACGGTGCAGCGCATTCGCCCAACCGATGCCCAACCTACCCATTTTGGCGTGTTTTGGTCGCCCAACGGATACTTGTATCGCCAAATCATCTTAATTCGCGACACTGTGCCGCCGGAATATCGAGGATGTCCCGAGGGAACTGTTCAGGTGTGCGATCACACGACCAACGCTGCTGAGTTTTGGAATGCACCGCAGTGGAACCATCCGCTTGTGCCCAACAGCTCAGACCTCTGTGAAGCCGCCGTCGACTTGGCCGTCACAGCTAGGGATCTGTGCTCGAAAGGAAACCTCAATGTTCGGTATCGGCTCTTTTTAGATTTAGATGGCGACGGCGCGCAAGAGACGGTAGTCAGCAGCGACAATCCACCACCGGCGGGCACAGTGCGTTATGGCAATGCGCTCACGCCGGATTTTGCCGGCGGCGAGCTGCGGCCCTTCGACCTGCGCCCCGTACCGCCTGAAGAAAAATACCGCTTTACCATCCAGCTCGGCGGTAGCGCCAACTTGTCGGGCTTTTTGCGCTGGAACACAGAGAAAGAGCCCTTTCAGTACGCGTTGCCTCAATTGCCGCACGGCGAGCACCGCATCGAGTGGACCGCCGACGACGGTTGCGGCAATCGCTCCGTATGCGCTTACCCGGTGCTGGTGCGCGATTGCCGCCCACCTGACCTGGTCTGCCTTGCCGGGCTCAACGTTAACCTGCCTCATGGCCATCCGGTGCCTCTGTATGCTTCCGATTTCCTCCTCTCTGTCGAGGACAACTGTACCCCTCTTTCTTCAGTGCGCTTAGGGATACGGCGCGCAGACAGCGGCGTGGGGTTTCCTCAGCTGCCCAACGGCGCACCTCAAGACAGTGTGCTCTTCCACTGTGCTGATCTCGGTGAGCAAGCGGTAGAAGTGTGGGCCCAGGACCTCTCCGGAAATGCCGCCCAATGCATCGTTCCGGTGCGCATCCAGGATCCGTCTATGGCCTGTGCGCCAGTGCACGTGAGCGTGGCAGGCGCTCTGAGAACGCTCCATGGAGAAGGGCTACAGGATGCCGTAGTGTCGCTCGAGGGCAACCCCTTGCCTACTGGTGCTGTGAAGACCGTTTCCAATGCTGCTGGCTTCTTCCAATTTGCAGCGGTGCCTAAAGGGGGCGATTATGTGCTAACTCCATTCAAAAACGATGACCCGCTTAACGGCGTATCCACTTACGACCTCTTTTTGCTCCACCAGCATATCATCGGCATGAATCCCCTCGACCATCCCTATAAGATCATTGCTGCCGACATCAACCGCAGTCGATCCGTAACGACGTTAGACATACTCGAGCTGCGCAAACTCATCTTAGGCATATACACCGCTTTCCCAGAAAACACGTCTTGGCGCTTTGTCGACGCCGACTACGCCTTTCCTGCGCCGAATAATCCCTTTCAGGAGGTTTTTCCGGAGGCGCGGCAGTTAGAGCATTTGGTGTCGGATGCTACGAACGAGCGCTTTGCCGCTATCAAAGTGGGCGATTTAAATGGGAGCGCCCTCCCCAACGATGTGGATGCTGCTGCTCAAGAGCGCACCCTCGGCACAGCAACCCTGTGCGTGCGGCCGACATCCGACAGCGCCAAGGGCGAAGAGGCAGTGCTCTTCTACGTCGACACGCTTCTGAACGCTTTTCAGGCGACCATTCACCATCCCGGCAGGGAGCTGCTCCGCTTGGAACCAATAGCGCCTATGCTTTGGGAGCACTTCGCTGTTTTCCCAGAGCGCGAAGCCTTCACTGTGGCTTGGGATGGGCAAGCGCGCCCGGCGTGGAAGGCTTACTTCCGGGCTAAGCCGACCCAACCCTCTGCTGTAGACGATGCCCTGTGGCTGTCGGATGCCATAACACCTCCTGCGGCCTTTGCCCTCAACTGCCCTACGCCGATGGAAGTATCGCTGCGTGTTGATGCGGGCCCTTCGTCGCCGCTCGAAAGCCGCCCCTCGCTCGAAGTGTATGGTTGTGCGCCCAACCCGTGGAGGCAGTCAACGCAGTTGCGCTTTTTCTTGCCCCGCCCAACAGAGGTGCTCGTGGAGGTGTTTGACCCGGCTGGACGACTCCTCTACGGGCACCAACGCTCGTTTCCCTGTGGGAACCAGGCGATAGCGCTGCAGTATACCGACTGGCCGGCTGCACCGGGCCTGTATTTCTTCCGCCTAACAGCAGACGGACAGCGCTTCTACGGTACTATGTGGCGCCAATGATAGAGTTATGCTGTCTTATTTTTTAATTATAAATACTTGATTATCAATGCTTTTTGATCTTAATGTCTCAGCCTCAGAATAACGCTAATGAAAATACCTAAAGTTTATTAGCGCAAAAGCATGCGGGCTATCCCAACCGCTAAACATGAGGCTCAGTTGGAATAATTTCGATGCCGAAAACGTAAAATTGCACAATCAGCAGCGGGTCAGTTTTTTTTATCAATCGCCCTCCCTTCGTGGGTTTTCTGAAAAAACATTCCAAGAATCTGAATTTTCAGGAAACGGTTTTGTTGTGCGAGTCCCTTCTGCTCCGGGTTTCTCTTTTCCACTGGAGTGTCTTCTCCGGGCTGCGATTTGAATGAATCTGTCTATGTTTAGCAGCTTCTTTTTATTGCTCAAACCCTACGGCGTACCTTTTCGCTTCCACTACAGTTCTCCATCGGAAAAATTGCTCCCTGTTTTGAGAGCCTTCGCCGATGCCAAGCACACCTTTTGCGCCAGCAACGGCACACTGCCGCTCGCCACGTGAACAAACTGCCTGCCTCGCTTTTTCTGCTCTCGATAGTACTCACTCGCCGACATGTACACTCGTCCGGACCTGGCCTCAGGCTTCCCCACCGCCCAAGAGCGGCGTTGTGCTCCGATTTGTAGTTTTGAAAGGGCAGATGGGCTTACCTTTGCCCTGCCCCGAAAAGTCTTCTGTTGCATACCCTTGAGGTAGGCGTGTGGGCACCATTTTTTAGCTACGGCAGAAAAGAGGCGAAGGATTCGCGCCACAAAGTCTGTAGGTATCGAAACCTTCTTGATTGAGCAAAATCGCTGCTTATCTTTTAGCGGACCGTTGCTAAGGGGCACCGCTTTTTAATACCACCTCGAATGCTTCTTTCCGGCGTCGAGCAACCGGCACGCGGCTTTGGTCGCGCATGATTGCAAAATCGCCACTATCTGTTTTGAGGGGTTGTTTCTCCAAGGTAGTCTGAACCACATGCGATTGATGCGGTCGGAAAAACTGCGGCGCAGGCAGTATTTCTTCAAATTCCTTGAGGTTGCGAGAGGTCACGCAGCGCTCTCCTGAAGTCAGATGCACAAAGCAATAATTGCCATAGCTTTCGATGCGGATGATTTGTGCCAGTTGGACAAAGATTAGGCCTGATGCTGTAGGAAGCACAATGCGCTCAAATGTCTTATGGAATGCCGCGTTTAGAAGACTGGTAAGTTGTGTCTGCTGATGGGCTACGTCGATTTGTCGGCACACCTTCTCCACTGCGGATACTAATTCCTCCGCAACGATTGGTTTGAGCAGATAGTCGATGGCGTTGTAGCGGAAGGCGCGAAGGGCAAAAGCGTCGTGGACGGTGGTAAAAACCACGTCGAAGTCGATATTGCCAAGGCGGTCGAGCAGGTCGAATCCCGTGCCGTCTTCCATTTCCACATCGAGGAAGAGGACTCTGGGATGAACCGACTGCAACAGTGTTGTGCCAGCGTCCACACTGCTGGCTTCCCCTAAAAGGACTGTGTGTGGTAAGTGCTTTTGGAGCATGGTGCGCAGATATGCCCTCGCAGCAGGTTCATCATCGATGATAACGGCACTGATTTTTTACTAACTTCTTTATCCGATTTTTACATTGCTTAAGACCCTGGTTATGCTGCGTGCGCTTTTCACCATTACCTGGATTACTATGTTATACATGGGATGCACGCCTGCCTGGGCGCAACACTTGGTCTGGAGGTCGTACACATCCGATCAGGGGCTGCCGAGCAATGAAGTGCACGAAGTCATGCAGAACAGCAGGGGATATCTCTGGTTCGCCACAGCGCATGGCCTTTGTCGGTTCAGCGGCTACGAATGTGTTCCGCCGGCGGACACCAGTGCTTCGAGGGGTACAGGGGCTTTTTTACCTATAAAAGATGGTAAGGGACGGATATGGTTTCCCCGCTTAGGTGGCAGTGTGTGGCGCGTAGAAAAGGACACCATTCGGGCATGGGAATTCAACGACGCCATTGCTCTCTACCGGCAACAATACCGCTTGCCCTAAGATCTGGCGATAGAAACCGACAGAACGGTGTGGTTGGCATTTATCAATAAAGGGTTTCTCAAAATGAGCCCGAAAGGCCAAATACAAACCATAGCCGACCCCCATCGTCAAGCGTTCATCTTACTCAATTGGGTAAAAATTTGCTTTACACTACCCAAGCCATCAAGCTGCCAGAAGGAACAGTACGTCCGCTGAATATATCCACCGAAGTGATCACTTATCGCCATGGCCACATAGAAACTCTTTCCTGCCTGCCGGTAAGCCCCTGGGTGCATCACTCCCGGCGCGGGTTTTGGCGCCTGCGCAACGGCGACCTGCTGCATGGGTACAACGGCACTTTTTACCTCATCCGCGACAACCGGCTCCTGTGGCAGGTAAACGCCAATATCGTAGCGGGACAAGTACCGGAAACGATGAGCAGAGCACTGCTCATGGCGGCCCACAGTGGTCCGCACAGTGACCCTTTTTATTTCCCTTCGCTCGAGGCCTTACAGCAAGGCAAAGGACAAAACCTCTTGCCCGGGTATTTTGTCACCGACATAGAGGAAGACAGGCATGGCAGCTGGTGGGCCGTTACGCATCATGCCGGCGTTTTGTACTCCAAAAACCCGGGCATGGAAATTTTCGATACAGCTGCCGGGCTTCCCTCGTCCGATGTAATATGCCTGAGCCATGGCCGGCTAGACCATTTTTGCCGCTTTCCGGCCGCCCAGTATTGCCGCCATTGAAAGTGCAGGCGGGCAGCACAAGACCATATTGACCCTTACCCTGAGCACCCGCAAAGCGCGGGCGATCTACTTCGACTCCTCCACGCATAGACTGTGGTGCAGCAATCCGGTATGGTATCGGGAAAAAGGACACTGGCAAGTAGCCTTGTGGCGGGATCCCCAAAACGAAGCCTTGATGCCTGCTCAATCCAAGACTTTGACCGTAGCCCCCGACCGGAAGAACATTTGGGCAGCTGTCAGCCAGGGTTTCCAGATAGATACCACGGGGAAGTACGCCTACCAGCAAGGTGACGTAGCCGAGACAGCTCCCTTAATGCGCAGTTTTTCCGTGACGCCCGACGGCAAGGGCAACCTCTGGGTTACCACAAACGGTGGGCTAAAGTTGTGGCGGGAGGGGCGCTACTACGAGCCGCCTTTTCATCATCCCGCCTTGCGTTTTCAACCCCGGCAGGTGGTGTGCTGGCCCAATGGACAGATGGCCATCAGCCTGCGCAGTGCCGGCCTGCTGATACGCGACACTAGCGGAAATATCTGCCATCTTACTCAGGCCGACGGACTTTGCTCCGACCTGATCACCAAACTCTATCTCAGTCCTGACGGCGTACTCTATGCCTGCTCAAACGCCGGCCTGAGCAGCATCGTGTCGCAAACGCGAAGGAAGCTGGAAGATCCTCTGTATCGATACCAAAGAGGGGCTTCCCTCCAACCAGGTGAACGATGCTGTGGTTTTTGCTGGGTATACCTGGGGCGCCACGGATCTGGGCCTGGTCGGCTTTCGCGAATTGCCGGCGCCGGCTCCTATGCCGCCTCCGGTACTAGAACGCCTCCAGGTCAACAACCGCACAGCCGCCTTTTCACCCGGTCTTCGCCTCTTGCATGCATCCAACACGCTTTCTATCCGCTTTTATGCGCTGCACTATCGTTCGGAAGGCCGAATACCTTATCGCTACCGGCTTAGGGAGAGCAGCGCCGAGTTTACGCAAACCTTTGCGAGAGAAGTACAATTTGCCAATCTCTCTCCAGGTCGGTACACCTTCGAGATGCAGGCCCAGAATGAGGCCGGCGGGTGGAGTGCGCCTACCGTATGGGCTTTTGAGATTCGGCCAGCCTGGTGGCAAACGGGTTGGTTTTGGGGCGGACTGCTGCTTACACTCGTGCTTGGCACAGCGGGTTGGTACTGCGACCGACTGCAAAAAGCTCAGCGCGAGTCGGAGATGAGCCATAGGATGCGAGAGCTGGAGTCGGCAGCCCTGCGTGCCCAGAGGAATCCGCATCTTATCTTCAGTTGCCTCACCAGCATCCAACATTTCATTGCAGAAAACGACGCCACCGAAGCCACTGATTACTTGGTGCGCTTTGCCCGCCTGGTGCGCTTAGCCCTACACGGATCGGTGGGCAGGACGCATACCCTGCGCGAAGAAGTAGAAATGCTGGAGAGCTACCTCGCCCCGGAGCAGTTGCGCTTCCCCGACAGGTTCACCTATGACATCGACATCGAGGCAAGCTTAGACCCCGACGATATCTCCCTGCCGCCCCTGCTGGTGCAACCTTTTGTAGAAAACGCACTGCTACACGGCATGAAAAATAAAATGCAGGGCGGACGCTTTGGAGTGACTTTTGCCCTCGATGGCTCAACACTTATCGTCACAGTAAGCGACAACGGCCTGGCCATGGAAGTCGCTTCGCCCCATGCTGCGGCAGGCCGCAGGTCGGTAGACATGATGCTGACGCAGCGCCGACTGGTCATATTGGCCGGACAATCCAGCGAAGCGGCCTTCCGGCATGAGAACATCACCGATGCCAAAGGTAATGCGGCGGGTATGAAGGTGGAATTACGGATACCCCTGGAAGGTCAGAATACAGATGGAATATCTGCATAGCTCAACACCTCAAAGCCTTTCTTTTTTAATGGATAGTTCTCCTATACCGGCGCTATGATGACGTTGCACCGGGCTTACAGGGCGGCTGCTGCTATGCGCATGCCTTTGGTAAGAAACGGCACAGAGCTGTACCCGATTGCAAACAAATGGGCGTGCAATGCCGGTCAATTATCCCACGCAAAACAGGAAACAGGTGCGGCCCACGTTATACTTCATCCAGAACGACCGTTTTGTCCTGAGGCGGCGTGAGATAAAGATCGGACTCGCTAAGTTTGTTAAGGTCGTCGGGGTTCTCCAAATCCGGATATACCGTGCTTGAGTTCCATGAGGGAGGCAGCCAGGCGCTTGGCTAAAGAGGTTTTTGCTACTTGCCGCGGCCTCACAATAGCCACTGCGGGAAACCTTTTTGAGAGCCGGGTAATTTCTTTTCCCGCAAAGCGTAGGAGGTGCGGTTGCATCTAAACCAATACCCAGCCAAATGAAAAAATTGCAGGGAAATATACCCTTACCACCTTTGGCGCCTCCAAATCTCATCTCATTATGACCGAATCGCACTGAGGGCTCCGTACCCCCGCGCTCTCTCTGGATATTGCACTGTCCAAACACACCGTTATTTGCCATGCCTCACTTATCTGGCCCGGGCGACGCTCCTGCCCCTGATGTGCAAGTGCGCTTGATGAGCGGTTGCCAGATGAGTTTGCGATCCAGCAACGCGGAAGGCCTCCTGTATTTCCGGTATTTCAATACCGGTCCGTTTACGCTGTACCTGCCGCAGTACCCCAGCGCTAATTAGTCGGTTTGCGAAGATGATATGCTCATTGACACCGGACCGGGGCCATGGCAGGATACCATCAAGGCGACGTTTATCCTGCCTCCGGTTCAGCAGGAATGCGCTTCGCCGGAAGTAACCCTCGACATGCCCTCCAATTTCAGGTGGTGCTTGGCCTCCTTACTTGTAGAGGTATTCGTGCGGAATACGGGCAACATCCTTGCGGAAGACGTCGTCCTGGCCTTTGTCAAACCGAGGGAATTAGATGTGGTCGCAATCAACCTGCCGCTCGCGCAGCAAAACGGCGATACGCTGGTCTTTTTCCTAGGTGCTATTCCGCCCTTGGCTGTCGCCACTGCAAAATTGGAGTTGAAGGTCAATTGCAGTTTTTTCATCTTCGAGCGAACGGTATGCGCGGAAGCTTTCGCGCGAACCCTGCGGCCTTGCCTATTCGTACCCCCGCCTTCCTCAGAGATCAAACTGACAGCGCAATGCGTAGCCGACACGGCTCTGCGCTTTACCATCCAAAACATCGGCGATGCGCCTACCTCTACTCCGCACGCTTACCGTCTCATCCGGAGCAAAGAGGTAGTCCAAACCGGCAATTTCAGCCTGTTGAGCCAGGAAAGCATGAACGTAGATGTGCCGGCAGATAGCGCCACTTATCGCATGGAGGCCACCAAATTTTCCGATGGTACCCTAACGGCCGTCGCCCTGGAAAACTGCGGCGGGCTAACACCTGCCTCGGTCAATGCATTCTGGCTGGACAGAGGCCCGCCGGAGTATGATTTTGCCTGCCGACAAGTCTTTGGCGCCCTCGATCCGAACCTAAAAACGGCGGTGCCCACGGGGATTGGCTCTGAAAAATTGATCGCGGCCAACACCCCTTTTGAATATACCATCGACTTTCAAAACACGGGAACCGATACGGCATTCCGCGTACTCCTGTTCGACGTGCTGCCACCAGGGGTAGACATCAACATGTTCCGGCCTGTCTCTGCCTCGCACGAACATGTCTGGGAAATCCGTGGCAGGGATACGCTAGAGGTATTGTTTTTTCCCATCGCCTTGCCCGACAGCAACGCGAATGAACCGGCTTCGCACGGTTTTTTTACGTTTGCGATCGACCAGCTTCCCGACTTGCCCGACGGAATGGTTTTTGAAAACAAAGCCTCCATCATTTTCGACTTCACCCCGCCCATCGTCACCAATACCGTGCGGCATACCATCGGGCAGTTGATCGCTCAGGTGGAGGAAGCGCTGCAAAAAGGAACACCGCTGTGGAGCGTTCTCGGCAATCCTACACGCGATGCGGCCGTTTTTATCTCCAGCGCATCCCTTGAAGGTGGCAAGCGCTTTGTACTCTTTGACGCCGCCGGCCGTCCGGTGTGCGAAGAGAACAGTTTGCGGGCGATACATTCGAGTTCCAGCGCGATGCGTTGCCGCCAGGATGGTATGTGTTTAGGATCAGCGATGCCGGAGGAAGGCTTTTTCTGGACGAAGAATTGCTGTCGAATGAACGGATTTCGCAAAATAAAAGGGTATTTTGGTTGGATTAACGCGCAACTATTTGCGATATCCTCATGGATCCCGTGCCCAGCCTGCCATGCCTCTGACGCTATTTCCTGGCTGCCTGAAATCCCCGACGGCACACAGATTTACGACCAGGATACCCTGATCTTTCTGGTTTTCAAAGAGCAGCAAGTGTTCAGCAACTACAACATCCAGCCGGCGGACACGACAACCTATGTGTTGAGCAATCACTCCTGCGATTCCACGTATGTGCCGGCAAACGAACGCAGCATGTTACTCATCTCACAGTACGATGAACTGTGCCACAAAGCGAAATACCTGAGCAAGCGCAGCTTTACACCCAGTGAACAACTAATCAAACGGATAACCAACTCAATATTTAAACGGGGACAGTGTCACCCGTTGACGGCTTTATCCCATCCCTGTGAGAAAAATAAAACGGGGTTACCACAGCCACAGGATGTAAAACTCAGCACCCACGCGGCTGTTCGGTTTCCTATTCCAAACTGCCACTTAAAGGGCGACACCGCCCAGAAGGATTGGGAGCTTTTTTGAGTTGACGTCAATCAATTCTAAGTTTTTGAGGATTGACTAATATCTTTGGCATAAAAAGAGCTGCTGCCCTGTGGTTAAGCGCATTCCGACCTACAGCATATGCAACTTGTTGGGAGCCGACCAGTGCTTCACGGAGTTTATCGTCACGCGTATCAGCGATTTCCTGCGCACCCATCCCGACCTGTATTTCCCCCATCGGCATACCTTCTACCAGATCGTGCTCTTTACGAAGGGCGGAGGAACGCACTCAATAGACTTTCAGCAGTTTTCGGTCGAACCACAGCAGGTCTATGCTATGGCGCCCGGACAGATACACACGTGGGAATTTGCGCCGGATACCGAGGGCTATATCGTCAACTTCAACGAGAGCTTCTTCACGGCCATTTGCCACGACCCTCATTTTGTGGAGGGTTTTCCCCTCTTCAATGCGGTGAGTGGTTTGCCTGTGAACCTGCTCGACGCCACCTGTTGCGGTGAAGTGCAAGCGTTGATGGAGCGCATGCTGGAGGAGTCGGAGCAGAACTGGGAATACAAAGCCGAAATCCTTCGCGCCTTGCTGTTGCAGCTCATCGTAGTGTTGTCTCGGCGGTTGCCTCGCTTAGCCCATCCACAGGTGTCGAGGCACCAGCTCCACGTGTTGCGGCAGTTTGAGCGGTTGATCGAAGTACATTTCCGAAAAAAGCGCTTGCCGCGCGAATACGCGGAGATGTTGCACATTACGCCCAACCATCTCAATGCCTTAGTCAGTGCTGCCTTGGGTAAGTCGGCCGGCGAGTTGATCCGCGAGCGAGTCTTGCTGGAGGCAAAGCGCTTGTTAGTGAACTCCGACTGGGGTATCTCACAGATCGCCTCAGACCTGAATTTTGAGGACAACGCTTACTTTGCCCGTTTCTTTAAAAAATACACGGGCGTCTCTCCAGAGACCTTTCGCGCCGCCTATCTGCGCAAACTCGCGGATTTCACGGACTAATGCTCCGCTGAGGTCTCAGATCACGGCAAGCGTTGACCTAGCTCATTGAGCAGCGTTTGGCGATACGGGCATTTTTGCTCAAAAAGTATCGTTATGAAATTCGAGTATAATTTATCGGTAGGAGAGGTTATCGCCACTTTTTTAACGATGATGGCAGTCGTTATCGTAGGACTCTTTACCCATCAGTATTGGTTGGTCGCTTTGGGCTTCCCTCTTTTTTTGCGCGGGCTATTGGGCTGGTGTCCCATAAAAACGTACCTTAGCGAGCGCCAAAAGACGGGAAAGATGGCGTAGAAATGGGAATTACCCTCGGCGGAGGAGGGGCTAAAGCGGGTTGTCTTGACGGCGAGAGAGAAAAGGAAGTCGGAAGGGAGTGGGCATTTTTCCCTTATACCCTAAAAACTGGCGCCGTAGTGCCGGCGTTATAGGCTAAAAAGACGTTGGGATGAAGACATATCTCCTTCTCGGCATGTGGATGGTGCTTGCTCTCTGGACGTGTCGGCCGGCTCCTCCTGAGAGCATTCCGTTGCCCACGGGCATTTGCGTGCGCACGGTGCACCATGCCTGGCCCATCCCTGCTTGCACGGTGTATGTGAAATACTTTGCCGACTCTTTTCCCGGTTATAAGCGGCCCCGTTCGTATTTTGATGCCAAGTTTATCACCGATAAGGACGGTTACGGCTGCATCGAGCCTGTGCCCGAGGGTCATCACTGGCTGGTCGGCTTTGGGTACGACAGCCTTTACTATCCGCACAATGTCATGGGCAACCTGCCGGTGTCGATCTCTATCGACGAGGGGCGTGGAAAGATAGATACGATCTTGTACGTCACAGAGGAGCACTGATACTGCCCGGGGGCGATTAAGCGCACAGCAGCCGGTAGCTGCTGGCGGTCCTGGGCTTTTTGCTCTAAGCATCCCGCTGCTTCAGCGAATTATCGGAGGACCACTATTTTGCCATTGCCTATTGGCAGCCCGTCCCGTTGTACGCAGAAGAAGTAGGTGCCGCCCGGCAACTGCTCGGCGTTGAACTCAAAACGCGGGCGATGGGTGCGCATGTTCAGGACGAGCCTTCCTTGAGGATCCCAGAGGTGAAGGTCGAACAAACCCTCCTCTGCTGTGCCTTCTACGGTGAGCACCGCCGTCTGTTGCACGGGATGCGGGTAGACGCGAAGGGTGTAGGTCGAAGCAGTGGGCGCCCACGTGCCTATTTGGATGAGGAAGTCCTCAGCGATAAGGTGGTGCGTCGCGTTGGTGATGACCGGGTCGTTGAAGTCGAAGTAGATGGCAGCACGGTTGAAGATGTGGGTGCCCAAGGGCGTATTAGACCGAGGTTTCACGCTGAATTTAACAAAACCGTGAGAGGCCATTTCGTTGGTATGGCTATCGGGGAGCATGATGTTCTGAAAGTCGAAGAGCAAGATACCTGGGCCGTACAAATTAAAACGATAGGGATGGCTGCTGGCCCCTGGACGCACAGTGGTCGGGTCGAGCCAGGGAGAGAGGGTGTCGCGAACAATCACAGTAAAAGCAGTGTCGGTACCCGTATTTTGGAAGCGAATGAGATACTCGAGTTCCGTGCCGGGAAGCACATAGTGCTCTTCTCCATACCCAATGGGAAACGCCTGCTTGTCGTTCGGGTCATAAGCGCCGCTGTTGACGGAGCAATGCACGTCTTCTACTGGTGTACCTTCACCTGTGGGAAATTGGCTGACGAACCCTGTACTGAAAGACCCCGAGGTAGTACATCCTTCCACCGACAGTATCGGTCGGTCGGAACGAGGGCTGTACGGCTCCTGCTCCGCTTCTATGCGCCAGGTAGCGCCGTTAGCCGGCACGCTGACCGTCATGGTTTCTCCAGCCTTTAAAGGTGCACCGCTTCCCTGCCGCAGCATGATGCCGTCTTCGATGACGATGTACTCCAGCGGCCGACTCATGGGACCGCTGCCTACGTTGCGCAAGAGAAAATAGAGCGAATCGCCCTCACATTGGGAGCGCACTTCTACATGCGCGCCTGACCAACTCGGGTGAAGCGTGTCGCAGGGCTGGTTGGGAAAAATGGCGGCTTTCGAGCAATGCGTCTGCCCTAGCGCAGCCTCACAGGAAACGGCTACATTTACCCAAAATTGGCCGCAATGACCCGCCGGCAGGGTTCCTAGCTCGAAAGTCAAGGTGTTCCCGCTCTGGGTAAAGGTGCGCTGTGCACTTACAACGCTCAGCCAGGGGTCTAATTCGAGCGTCACGACGACATCGGCTGCATCCGCTGTGCCGGTGTTACAGTAGCGCAGGACGTAAAAGTTATTGGGAAAACAGCGCCGCAGTTGGGCTGCGCTGAGGTCTACTGTTAGGCGCGGACAAGTGGGATTGACCACCTGTACTAAAAAGTCTACTGTAGCAACCTCTCCGACTTGTTGCAACTGTACTGGAACGTCGTTTTGGCAAACCACGTCTTGCGCGCTTTTTGTAAATACGCGTGCAGAATAAGCACCTTTATCTACAAATATGGTGTACTCTCCATCCGCATCGGTAATGCCGTAGAAGAAGCCAGAGGCGCCCTCTGCCTGGACGACCCAACCCGACAAGTTGGAATCCGCTGCGTCAAACTGGCAGTCTTGGTTTTTGTCGTGTTGCACCCGACCGACGATGCGCGTACACGGCGGAGCATCTTCGGGGATTTCCACGATTACACGCTGAGTACAACCAAAGGAATCCATAACGGCCACAGTATACACGCCGGGCAAAGGATGGCCTATGGAGAGACCATAATACATAACAACCGTGTCGGCATAGGTCCAGGTAGCGAAATAGGGTGTCCATCCGCCCCGAACACCCAACACAGCCGCCTCCTCGCACACTACGATGCGAGAGATTTCGAGCGGAGCGGAAGGCTCAGCTACTACGTATTCGTATAAGGCTGTACACCCTCGGCTATCGGTGATCTGTAAAGTATACGTGCCCGCCTTTAAAGTGTCGAGCGAAAGCGATTGGTTAGTGATAAAGCCATCAGGCCCGCTCCAGGTGAATTCATAAGGCCCTGTACCCCCTATAATCGTATCCACCTCTATCGCACCGTCTCGGTTGCCTAAACAAGAGATGGGGCGGACAGATATCCCTATGGGCTGTAGCGCCGGTGGTTGCCCCACTACGTAGGTCTGTGTACTTGTGCACCCACTGGCATCGGTTATCGTCACTTGATAGGTACCTGCTGCCAAATTCAAACGCACCGCCGCGGTATCGCCATCTGACCACGCATAGGTGTACGGCGGAGTGCCGCCAGATGCAACAAGGGCTATTGCTCCGTCTGAGCCTCCAAAGCACCGTACCTCCTGAATCCAAGGCGCTATGATGATTTGTGGACCCTGAGCCACTACTACTGTGGCGCAGGCAAAACAACCATTGCTGGACGCTATGGCGCAAAAGGTGTAATCTCCAGGCGTATCTACAACGGGGTTGGGAACATTGCTGATAAATCCTCCAGGACCTGTCCAAACAAAGGTTACTCCAGGAGTATTCGATTGCCCGCTAAGCGTGATGCTTCCTCCGCAAGGCAGCACTCCTCCCGTTGCGCTAATGATAGGAGCGACCGTATCGATGACAACTATTACCTCATCAGTAGCCGTACAACCGCTCGGGGTAGTTATGGTTAGGGTATACGTTCCCGGTAAAAATACCGCCGGCGAGGGTTCTGTAGAAGTGAATCCATTTGGACCCGACCACTGGAAGGTCGCGTTTGGAACATCCGACGAGCCCGACAGAAAGACTACGGTATCTATACAAGTAATCGTTTGGTTAGGGCCAGCATCCGCCGTGCACTGCGCCACTGCAGCCTGGTGAAAAAGGTGGGATAAGGTCAGTAGCAGGAGTTGCCTCATAGGTCGACATTTTTTCATGAGTAAAACGATGAGACAAAGATGTCGTATACGAGATAGTGCCTGCAAAGACAAAAAAATAGAATTGTAGCCCATTTTATCGAAATATTTTTTATTAAAAAATTGAATATTAGACTTTTACAAGACTTTTTAAAATACTTTTGCATATGCCAAAGCGAGCTACACCGTTAGGGGCTATACACACCAGAGCAAGTCTGACCTCCACGCGCCTATGGGAGGCCATGGCCAGCTTGAGTCGAAGGGAGCATCGCGCCTTTGAGCAGTTTGTGTGCTCACCTTTTTTTAATTGGAAAGAGCATATTGTCCGGCTGTACAAGTACTTCCGCTGGTGTTTGGAAACCGGGCGTAGCCCCGATAAAGAGGGCGCGTTTGCAGCAGCCCATCCCGATCGGTCTTTCGACGATACCTCGCTGCGCTTGGCCAACAGCGACCTGTTGTACTTGCTGGAGCGCTTTTGGATATACGAGGAGGCCTTAGCCGATCGAGGTCGAAACCAGATCTGGTTGGTGAGTGCCTATCGCAAGCGCAACCTGACCCGACACTGCCAGACGGCTCTGCGCGAGGCGCGCCAGCACTATCAATGTCAGACTCAGCGCGATGCCGAGTATTTCGACGACAATTATCGCATAGAGTTAGAAGCATTCCAGCTATCTGCTTCGAGCAAGCGCTACGAGGCATTCAATTTGCAAGAGATTGCCCATCTATTAGATCAGGCCTATGCCGCACGTCTGTTGCGGCTCGTCTGTATCGCACTGACGCATCAGGCACTAACGCAAAAACCTTATCGGTTTAGTCTGTTAGAGGCGGTACAGGCACACGTAGAGCGAGAGGGATGGTTAGACATTCCAGCCATCGGTTTGTATCACTATGCCTGCCGATTCCTAATGGACTCTAAGGCAGAGGATAGCTTTACCCGTTTTTGTGAAGTGCTACAAAAGACGAGCGATCAGCTTCCGGCCGATGAGCAGCGTACGTTATACCTGTTGGCCATCAATTTTAGTATTAAAAAGAGCAATGATACCAGCCAGCTGGGCTGGTATCGCACCACCCTGAGTCTCTATCGACGGGCCTTAGAACACGGTCTTCTGCTTGAGAACGGCATGCTCTCGCGGTTTGCCTACAACAATATCGTTGGTGTGGCCGTACGCTTGGGGGAGATAGCTTGGGCCGAGCAGTTTGCCGAGCGGTATCGCCTGCTGCTGGAAAGGCGCTATCGGGAAGCGACCTTCCATTTTAACATGGCGCGCATCGCCTTTGCTCGAAGCGACTATGACAACGCCTTGATCTACTTGCAGCGCGCAGATTACAAGGACTTTATCAATGGAATGAACGCCCGCATTCTGCAGATGAAGATTTACTGCGAAACCCGGGAATTTGACCTCTTGGAAAGCCACCTGGATAGCATGCTGCACTTTATTCGGCGCCAGCGCGCCGTGGGTTATCACCGCGAGAATTATCTAAAAGTCGTGCGCTACACGCGCATGTTGATACGCCTGCGGCCGGGCGACACGTCTGCTGCAGCCGAATTGCGCCGTCAAATCGAGAGTGAGCCGGTGCTCACGGAAAAAGAATGGCTATTAAGCCGCTTAGCACCTTGAGAAAGCAGGCCAGCGAATTACTTTTGCAGAGGATAATCGCTGCTTGTTCTCCGCCTAACTGTCTTCTTTTTTATCGTTTTATCATGAAACAAACTGCTGTTCTTTCTGCTCAAAACATGAGCGTTTGGGTATTTGCGGGGCTGGCCTTGTTGCTAATGGCTCCTCTTGCTTCTTTATGGGCTCAGCACGGCAAGATAGATGTCGAGCTTTCTCGGCGCATGGCGGCTGATCCAACTGCTTTGCAGTCGATCATCGTCGTGTTGGGCGACCAGGTAGATACCCGCGCCTTGGTGTTGACCTTCGAGGCGGAGCAAGTGCCCTTGGCGGAGCGCTCGCGCCAAGTGATACAACTGCTGCAGGCTAAAGCAGCGGCTACCCAGCAGCCGGTCTTAGAACGCCTGCGTGGCCTCTCGGGAGTAGAGGTGAACACCATCTACCCCCTTTGGATCGTTAACGCCATTCACGTGCAAGCCACTGTCGCAGCCATTGGCCGCATCGCCCATTGGCCCGAGGTATCCGATATCTATTGGAACGCTCCTGTGGAGATAGAGGAACCCGTCAGCCGCCAAGCGGCGACGGCCATTCCTAACGGCAAAGAGCCGGGGTTGGCGGCCATCAAGGCGCCTTTCCTGTGGAACATGGGCTACACCGGCTATGGGCGAAAAGCGCTCGTCATAGACACCGGCAACGACGCCGACCATCCGGCTATGCGGGCAAATTACTGGGGACATCAAGTGCCCAAGGAGCAAGCCTGGAACGGTAGCCGACACCCAGAAGACTGCGCCGATCACGGCACGCATGTTACCGGAACGGTATGTGGCCTCGACCGCCTGACCAACGACACCATCGGTGTGGCCTTCGACGCCCATTGGATGGGCGGGCCCATGCAGTTTCCCGTAGGCAGCGACTTGGGCTGTGCCTCCTCCTTCAATCAGACGGTCTTTTCTAATATCGCTACGATGCAATGGGCGCTTGACCCCGACGGCAACGCAGCTACTACAGCGGACCAACCCGACGTAGTCAATTGCTCTTGGCGCGCTTCCCCCTTCTCTTGTGGAAATACGCTGGCGATAAATACCCTCAATGCGCTGGAAGCTGCCGGTATTGCTGTTGTCTGGGCGGCAGGAAACAGCGGCCCCAACATCGGCACGGTAGACTCGGGAGCGGCCATGAACATGGACTTGGTTAACACCTTTGCCGTCGGTGCGGTCGACGGCAGCAACCCTAACTTCCCTATTGCCGACTTCTCTAGCAGAGGGCCCAGTCCTTGTGGGGGCTCTGGACCGTTGGGCATAAAACCCGAAGTCGTGGCGCCGGGCGTGTCGGTGCGCTCTGCCGCGCCCGGCACGGGCTACCAGTCTTTCAGCGGCACTTCCATGGCCGCTCCGCATGCGGCGGGGGCTCTGGTCTTGCTCCGCCAGGCATTCCCTTACCTGTCGGGCATCCAACTCAAGCTGGCGCTGTATTATTCGGCTAAGGATTTGGGTGCTCCCGGAGAGGAAGTCATCTATGGGCGAGGCATGATCGACTTAGAAGCGGCGTACAACTATTTACTTCAGCAGGGCCACACCCCCGTTCCCCCTACTCCGGGAGCGTTAGATGTGCTGACGGCCAACGTTCAGGTGAACGGCAAGTGCATAGGGCCTGTACAGGCTTCGGTCACGTTTGAAAATGCCGGTGCACAACCCGTTCAAAGCCTCGAAATTCGATACGGCATTGAGGGGACCCCCTTACAGACCTATCTATGGACGGGTAACCTCTTGCCCGATGCCTTTACCACTGTGGTGCTGCCTCCCTTGGAAAACGTTTCACCGGGAGAACTTACCTACGTAGTGGAGCTTCACCTGCCCAACGGGCAGCCCGACGACCGGCCGCTGAACAACCGCTTTAAGCGCGTCTTTGAAATGGCTAACGAGGTATATCCCACCGCGGAAGTGCTGCAGACCCAGCCCTTGTGTGCAGGAGCTCGCGCGCTACTCGAATACAAGACAGATTTAGCGCCTCAAGAAGACGCCCTGTGGTATACCTCTCCCCTCATCGCCAATCCTGTGGGTAGAGGGCGTTATTTCCTGACGCCTCCTTTGAGTAAAGACACTACCTACTACGTTACGGAGGTGGCTTACCACCGTGTTGGGCGGGGCAGCCTGTCGGACGGCATCAACAGCGCCAATAGCGATAGTGGCGGCCTTGTCCTCACTGCCCTCAAGCCTTTCTTCTTGCGCTCGGTAAAGGTGTACGTCGACCAACCCGGTGTGCGCACGGTGCGCCTGATAGACCGAGACGGAAACATCCTGGCCTCCAGACCGATAATACTCTCTCAGACGGGCGAACAGCGCATTGCGCTGAACTTCAACGTTCCTAAAGGTGAACGGATGGCCTTGGTGCTGACCGGTTCGAATACGCTGCGCCATTCCGCAGGCTCTTCGGGCTTTCCCTACCAGGTGCCCGGAGCGGTCAGCATCATTTCGGGCCGAACAAAGAACGGCGGCAGCACAACTCTGTTTTACTACTATTTCTTCGACTGGGAGATAGAGATCCCCTCGGTATGCGGGCGCACCGCCGTACCTATCGCGGTCAACACTTCACCCGCTCCCACCGTCTCATTTTCCACTTCGCGCGATACGGTCAACTTACCTGGTTCAGGAGAAGTGACCTTTACCGATGAGACACCAGGAGCGGTGGCTTGGCAGTGGTTTTTTGGCAATGGCCAGCAGGGGGCTTCGGCACAAGAAACAGCGACATACACGCAGGAGGGCACCTATCGCGTCTGGCTTATCGCCACCACTGCCGATGGATGCTCTAACGTAGCGGAGAGGCAAATCGTTGTGCGCAATTTCATCTCTACTCAGGGGCCAACCACCTCGTCAGGCGGCCTGCGGGTTTTCCCTAATCCCGCGTCGGGAACGCATCTGTACCTCTTGCTTATGGGTGAGGCTCCCGTTGGACCGATCGCGGTTTCCGTCGTTAATCCCCTGGGGCAGATCGTCTTTCAGCAAATCGATGTCGTTTTTGACTCCGAGGGACAATATCGCTTGGACATCTCTTCCTTCCCTCCCGGCCAGTACGCCCTATTCGTGCGCGAAACCGGGCATTCGTGGAGACAAACGGTGTTTACTCGCCTTTAATTTAATTGGCAGCAAGGGTCAGAGAAAGCATAACGCCGAACATCGACGAACGCACGTCAAAACGCTCTTTTGCTCAAAAGAGCGTTTCTTCTTTCTAAGTGAACCGCAAAGCGCCTTCGTCGTTTATCCCATCTCAGTAATTCAAGACACTACACCTAACTGCACTGAAGATTGATGACGGAAGGACAAGCCCGCTCCTTGACTCCGCTACAGCGAACCCTACGGCTACTGCGAAAATATCGGCGCGAATTGCGCTTCATTGTCTTGTACGCTGTGATGGCAGGGCTCATCAATTTGTCCCTGCCGTTGGGCATCCAAGCAATTATTGGATTGATTGCAGGCGGTGCTATTTCCGTCTCCTGGGGCATCATGGTGGCTATCGTGGTGATAGGGGCCCTGTTTGTGGGTATCCTTCGGCTCATGCAGTTCTCCATATTAGAACACATGCAAAGGCAAATATTTACCGACGCCGCCATCGAATTTGCTGTACGCCTTCCGCGCCTCAACTTGGAAATGCTGCGCCGAGAGTACGTGCCTGAATTAGTCAATCGCTTTTTCGACACCCTCACCATCCAGAAAGGCTTACCCAAGATACTCCTGGACGGCATTGCGGCTGTGCTCCAGATCCTTCTAAGCCTAATATTGCTGTCTTTCTACCATTTCACCTTTGTCCTCTCGTCTCTGTTGCTAATGGGTATCTTGGCCGTATTTTTTTGGTGGACGGTTCCACTGGGCCTCGATTCCAACTTAGAGCAGTCGAAGTATAAGTATAAATTGGTGCATTGGTTGGAAGAGGTAGGGCGCATTTCGAGTACGTTTAAGTTGGCAGGAGAAAACCGATTTCCCATAGATCGCACCGACGATCTAACAGTGAAGTACCTGGAAGCGCGTGAGCGGCACTGGCGGATTTTGCTGCTTCAGTTCAGCACCGGCCTGGTCTTTCGCACCTTAGTGTTGGGTGGATACTTGGTGTTGGGCAGCATTTTGGTCATGGACAACCAGATAAATATCGGCCAATTTGTAGCTGCGGAGATATTGGTCATTTTTATCATCGACTCGGTCGAAAAGCTCATTCTCTTGCACGAAACGGGATACGATGTCCTGACAGCGCTCGAAAAGATAGGTCAGGTGTCGGACCTGCCCATTGAGCGCGAGGACGGCATTCGAGTGGGAGAGTTTTGCGATAATCACCAACCCTTCAGCGTGGAGCTGCGCGACTTATCCTATCAATTTGACGGATCGGCCAAACCCGTGCTTAAAAATCTAACGGTTTCTATACAGGCAGGCGAACGCGTCGCTGTCGCGGGGTATCCGGGAGCGGGGAAAAGCACCCTCGTGGAAGTTCTTTCCGTCATCAAGCGCAATTTCTCCGGCGTGCTCCTATTCAACGGGCTACCCAAGCAAAGTATTAATCTGCGCAGTCTGCGCGAACACATCGGCGACTATTTATCCCAAGAAGATATCTTTCGAGGAAGTATCTTAGAAAACATCACCTTAGGGCGCAGCGAGATCCCTATCCCACGCGTCTTAGAGGTCGCCGACCACTTGGGACTGACGGAGTTCATTCGAAAAAGCCCTCAGGGACTAAATACAGAACTCCTCCCCGGTGGGCTCGGCACGCCGCGGAGTATTATCACTAAAATTCTCGTAGCGCGGGCCATTGTCACGGAGCCCAACCTGTTGGTTATGGAAGAGCCATTGGGCAACCTAACCTTCCGCGACCGCGTGCGCATTGGAAATCTGCTGGTCGACCGGAAAAATCGCTGGACATTCATCTGCGCCACCGCAGACCCCCTCTTGGCTTCGCTTTGTGACCGCGTTTTGGTATTGCGCGAGGGGGAAATCATCTTAGACGCTCCGTTTAAAGAGGTAGAGCAATCAGAGCACTTCGAGCGTATCTTCCGCTCTAAATCCGATTTTATCGAAGAAAGCTAAAACGGTGTGCAGCTATGTTAGGGATATCTGATAACGTCGTACAGTGCCATCGCGATTTGGAGGTGCTGCAAGCGCCTAAGCGCAACCAACTGATGCGCTGGCACTTCTCAGTGCGTCGCTTATTGTTGGTCTTCATTGTCCTCTTTATCATCTTCCTGTTTTTGCCTTGGCAACAAAACATCCAGGCAAATGGCCGGCTCACTACCCTGCGGCCTGAACAGCGCCCTCAGACCGTCCACGCCACCATTGCTGGTCGGATAGAGGAATGGTTTGTCATGGAAGGGCAGCGCGTCAAGGCTGGAGATACCATCGTGCGCCTTTCCGAAGTAAAAGCCGAGTATTTCGACCCCAACTTAGTGGAGCGCGTCTCTAACCAAGTGATGGCCAAGGAGAATGCCATTATTTCCTACGACAATAAGGTGGCGGCTCTAGAGGCCCAAATTGCTGCCATGCGGCGCGAGCGCGACAACAAGCTCCAGCAGATCGCCAACAAGATCCGCCAAACCGAGTTCAAGATCGAGGCGGATCGCGCCGTGGTGGAGCAAGCGAAGGTCGAGATCCAGATCGCCCGCCGCCAGTTCGACGGCGTCAAAAACCTCTATGAGCGCGGGTTGAAATCGCTCACCGAGTTCGAGGAAAAGCGCGCCAAGCTGCAAGAGAGCGAAGCGAAGCTCGTCAATGCGGAAAATAAGTTGGCCGTCAGCCTAAATGAGTTGGATATTTTGCGCACCGAGCTGAGCTTGACGCGCAACGAGTACGACAACAAGATCGCTAAGGCGGAAAGCGATAAGTTCAGTACCTTATCGGAGCGCTTCGACGCTCAGGCAGCGGTGAACAAGCTGCGCATCGAGCGCGAGAACTACAGCCGCCGCTCGGCTTTCTACTACGTCATTGCGCCGCAGGATGGATATGTAGTCCAGGCGATTACCCCGGGTGTGGGCGAAATCATCAAAGAGGGCGACCCTATTGTCAGCATCTTGCCGGCCGATCATCAGCTGGCCGTAGAAATGTTTATCCGCCCGATCGACTTGCCGCTGATCAAGCCCGGCAATCAGGTGCGCTTCCTGTTCGATGGCTGGCCGGCTTTCTTCTTCAGCGGCTGGCCAGGCGTTTCGGTGGGCACCTTTGCCGGTCGGGTGGTAGCCATCGACCGCAACATCAGCGACAACGGCCGTTTCCGCGTCTTAGTGGCGCCCGACCCGGAGACAGAGCCTTGGCCCGAGGCGCTGCAGGTAGGAGGGGGCGCCCGAGGTATTGCCCTACTCAATGTGGTTCCCATGTGGTACGAGCTGTGGCGTATCCTCAACGGCTTTCCGCCGGATCTGTACGAGTGGGGCAAAGGGGACACGGACAAAAAAGACGATAATCCGCTGCCGAAAGCTCCTATCAAAAAGGGCAAGTAATCGCGCCATGGTTTGCCGCTCTCTCTTTTCCGCACTGTTTGCTTTGGGCTGTTGTGCATTATCGAGCCAGTCAGCTTTATACTGGGACTGGCCGAGTTTCCGCTCGGTAGTGCTCCAGCAGCACCCAATGGCTCGGCAGGCCGACCTGTTTTTGGAGGAAGCCCAGGCGGAGCAACTGCGCGCGCGCGGCGGTTTCGACCCTAAGATCTACGGAGACTGGAGCGGTAAGCACTTCAACGGCAAACAGTATTTCCACTATTCCGAGGCGGGCCTCAAGATACCCACGTGGTTGGGCATAGAGCTGAAAGGCAATTACAATCGGGCCTCGGGCGTCTTCGTCAATCCCGAGAGTGCACTCCCCGAACAGGGGCAAGTGGCTGTAGGGCTGCACTGGACCTTAGGGCGCGGGCTGTTTATCGATGAGCGCCGCGCTGACCTGCACATCAGCCGCATCGGGCTCGACCAAGCGCGCGCCGATCGGCTCGCCGCTCTTAACGACTTACTCTACGACGCGGCTAAGGTGTACTGGGACTGGGTTTTGGCGCAAAACGCCCTCAGCATCTACGAAGAGGTGCTTCAACAGGCGCGGATTCGATACGAGGGCATCGTAGAGAGCTTTCGCCAAGGTGACAAGCCTGCTATCGACACCTTGGAGGCGTTCATCCAGTATCAGAACCGCCTGTTGGACGTTCAGTTTGCTCGAGTAGACGTGCAAAACACCACCATAGCGCTCACGACGTTCCTTTGGGGGACGGATGGCGCGCCGGCCGGCATGGGCGCGATACCTGCGCCACCGGCCGCTTTAATAGTCGGAAATTACCCCGCTATCGAGGAGGAGACAGCGCGCCAGATCTTACAACAAGCGCGCACCCAGCATCCGCTGCTGCTCGCCTACGACGCCAAGCTGCGCATGCTCGAAGTGGAACGCCGCCTCAAGGTAGAGAAGCGAAAGCCCCAGCTCGACCTCTCTTACCAGCTGTTGGGCAACGGCTGGCAGTTTTTTACCACGCCCGGTTTGGAAGGCCCTCAAGTGCTGGCTAACGACATCAAGTGGGGCCTCCAGTTCAGCTATCCGATCCTCAACCGAAAGGCACGCGGCGACTGGCAACTCACTCAGATTAAGATTGCCCAAAACAACTTAGCGCTATCGCAAAAACGCTTGGAAATCGAAAATAAGACCCAATACTACCTCAACGAGCTCAACGTGTTGGCTCGGCAGGTGTCTCTGTTTCGCGATATCGCTGCCAACTACCGCATCCTACTCGACGGCGAGTACGAGAAGTTTCGCTTTGGCGAAAGCTCGGTATTCCTCATTAACACGCGCGAACAGCAGTGGCTCGACGCGCAAATCAAATACCTGAAGTTGCAGGCCACCTACCGGAAGACGGAGGCGGCCTTACTCTGGAGTGCCGGCATGCTCGCTCGGTAAGCAGTGCGAAAAAAGTGTTAAGGGAGCATGTATACCCTCGAAGTGTGCGCATCCACCTTGTCCTCGGCCTTAGCGGCACAGGCGGCCGGCGCGCAGCGCATAGAGCTGTGTAGCGGCTTGGGCGTAGGGGGCCTTACGCCCTCCTTGGGCTTACTGCAAACCGCGCGCGCTTGCCTGACGATTCCTATCTATGTGCTCATCCGACCGCGCCAAGGGCATTTTTGCTACGGCGATGGCGAGCTGTCCGTCATGTTGCGCGACATCGCCCTATGCCGAGAGGCCGGCGCCGACGGTGTAGTAGTAGGCGCTCTGGATGCGCGCGGTCGACTGCCCCAACGACAGCTGCGCCAATTGGTAGCCGCTGCAAAGGGCATGGGCCTGACCTTTCACCGCGCCTTCGACTGGGTGACTGACCCTATCGAGTCTTTCGAAATCCTTATCGACTTGGGATTCGACCGCGTCCTAACCGCAGGCAGGGCACCCACCGCCTACGAGGGGCGGCACACCTTGCGCCAATGGGTAGAGTACACCGCCGGTCGCCTCACCATTCTACCCGGCGGAGGAATAACGCCGAGCAACATCCGCTCTTTAGCTGAACAGACAGGTGCTCGAGAGTTTCACCTCAGCGCCAAAACAGCCCAGCTTCCTCCCTATCCCATTCCGGAAGCGCTCTCCGAAGCAGAGGCAACTCATTGGGAAAGCGACGCCCGCGTCATTCGCGCGGCTTGGGAACAGTTGCAGGGATAGGCCGTCCACCGTGCGCCGTATTTGGAGCTGCCAATGCACCGCTGGGTGGTCTTGCTAGAAGGGAATGAGGCGGCCCGAAAGCCGAACAAGAAGCGGTTTTGCACGAGATTTTATCAAGAACTCGTTGTTTTACCGCATCTTTGTCCGTTAACGCGTATAAAGGCGCCGTTTGTCGGATGAGATGAGCCCGCACACTGTAGATTGGATAGACAGCCGCCTGACGGCGGAAGCGGCTCCCACTTGCCGATTGTGGGTAGTGGTAGGGTGCGACAGTGCTGCTTATGCGGCGGTCGACGCGCGCGGCGAGGTGTTGGCTGCGGTACAGCGCGACTATCCGGAGCCGGAGGCGCCATTTTGGCGCATAGGCCCCCAGGTACAGCGGCTACTGGAGTCATCGCCCGTGTGGCATCTGCCTTTCGAACAGCGCCATGCGGTGCTCTTTCATCCCCATTGTACGCTCATTCCCCAGCGGCTTTTTCAGCACGGCGACCTGTCGAGCTATTTTCGGTTGCTGCTCGAGCCCGACGACTACGTATACGCCTGCGAGGAGCTGACGGTATGGCGCGCTTACTTGGTCTCTGCTACGGAGCGGTCGCACATGCGCTTCTTTCAGAGCCTTTTCCCAGGCGCACGTCTTCGCCACAGCGCTGCCGCCTTGTTGTTGGGAGCACATGTGTTGGCACAGCGCCAAGAATACACGGTCTTGGCGCACGTGCGCCATCGATGGGTGCAGCTCGTCGTCTTAGAGCGCCAAGACCTGCTCTTTTACAATGCCTTTCCCTATTCCGCTGCCGCCGACTTGCTGTACTACGTGCTGTTGGCTTACGACCAGTTTCGCCTCAACCCTCGCCAAGTGCCGTTATGGTTGGCTGGAAACATTGCGGCGGAGTCGGAGCTGTATCGCCGACTGCACGCCTACGTTGCCGACCTTCGCTTTGTCGACCTGCCCGCCCGCTGGCAGCTGCCGCGCGAAAGCAGCGCGGCCCTGCCCCCTCACTGCTATTTCGAACTGTTGAGCTTGAGTTTTCTCGCTATCCCATAGTCGATCTGTGCGCATCATTGGAGGAAAATTCAAAGGGCGGCGCTTCGAACCGCCGGCCACGCACTGGCCCACGCGTCCGACTACCGATTTTGCTAAGGAGGCGCTCTTCAACATTCTGGCTCATCGGCTCGATTTTGCCTCGGTGCGCATGTTAGATCTCTTCGGAGGGACGGGCAGCCACTGCTACGAATTCATCTCGCGCGGCTGCACCGATGCGACGTATGTCGACAAATTTCCCGGCTGCGTGCGCTTTGTGCGCCAAATGGCCGCCCAATGGGGTATCGAGCCCTACTTGAAAATTTACCAGATGGATGTCTTCCGCTTTATTGCTTGCTCGCGGGATACCTACGATTACATCTTCGCCGGCCCACCTTACGCGCTGCCTGGGCTGCCGACCTTGCCCGATAAGATATTACAGGCGGGGCTGCTCAGGGAGGGCGGCCTGTTGGTGTTAGAACACAACCCCCAGCAGGATTTTTCCCATCACCCGCACTTTGTAGAGCTGCGCCGTTACGGGCAAACGCATTTTTCTTTCTTCGCCGCCGACAGCACCACTACTCGCGACAAATTAGCCGAATCTTAGGAGTGGCGATTTCGTTGCTGTAGTGGCCGGCGCGGTCGCGGATGCGGATGTAATAAAATACGCTGTCGAAGCGAGTGGGGACGTTCTCACAGGAGAGTCGAAATCCTGTTGTTGGGTCGGTGTAAATGCAACAAGTGGTAGGAAGCAGGATGGAAATTTCTCCCGAGATGCCGTTCCCTGCTCCTTGTTGGTCGATGAACGGCAGCCGATAGGGCGGCTTAGAGAAGGAGTCGCGTCCATCGACGATGAAGATGCTCGGCTCGTCGTTTTTGAAGCCCAAGTCGCCATCTCCATCGGTAAAGCCTATGGTAATCAGGATGCTGTCTTGCCCTAAGGGAGTCTGCCGCAGGGTGTTTTTGGACAGGCTGATGAATTCAATGACGGGTTCGATGGGGTAATTAGGAGGCTGCACGCATCGCCACCCGCTCCACCCCAAGAGCAGTAAAAGCGGTAGCCGTGACCAGCCGATATTCATCTTCTTCATAGCGGTTTAGTCTTTTATTTTGCCGACAAAATAACGCATTTCTGTGTCGCTTCAGACGCGCCCACGGGCAGAATTATTGTCTCGGATAACCCACCTGACGGCCGAGGAGTGGGAAGCCACGGCCTTAGCAGTCTTTCGTTATCAGGCGGCGCGCAATCCGCTGTATGCGCGTTTCCTGCACCTGATAGGGCGCGATGCTGCGCGCATCTGCTCCTTGGAGGAGATCCCTTTTCTACCCATACACCTCTTTAAACGCCACTGGGTAAAGAGCGGACGGTGGAAGCCACAAGACGTCTTTTTCAGCAGCGGCACCACAGGACAACAACCCTCGCGCCACGCGGTTCGCGACCGAACATTTTACTTGGAAAACGCGCGGCGCGGCTTCGCCCAGTTCTACGGCGACCCGTCGGAATGGTGCATCTTGGCCCTTTTGCCGTCCTACTTAGAGCGCCAAGGCTCTTCGCTGGTGACTATGATCGACTATTTCATCCGGCAATCGCGCCATCCACAGAGCGGCTTTTTCTTGAAAAGCGACGACGCCTTGGTTAGAGCATTGGAGGAGTGCCGCCGTCAAAATGTGCCAACGCTGCTCATAGGGGTGAGCTTTGCCCTGCTCGACTTTGCCGAGCGCTCCCCTATGCCGCTGTCGGGTGCAGTAGTTATGGAGACGGGCGGCATGAAGGGCCGGCGGGCCGAGCTGACGTGCGAGGCGCTCCACGAAATCCTCTGCCGCGCCTTCCAACTGTCGGGGGTGCATTCGGAGTATGGGATGACGGAGCTGTTTTCCCAGGCGTACAGCCGACCTGTGTCGGGACAGCCGGCGCGCTTTTGGCCAGCAGCCACCCTTCGCGCTGCCGCCGTCGAAGTAGAGGACCCCCTAGTCCGCGCTGCTGTTGGGCGCTCGGGCGTGCTCTGTTTTATCGATCTGGCCAACCTCGACACGTGCAGCTTCATCGCCACAGAAGACCTCGGACGCGTGCATGCCGACGGCTCCTTCGAGGTGTTGGGGCGCTTAGATGCCGCCGAATGGCGCGGCTGCAACTTAATGGTAGACTAATGGCACACATCGCTATGCTGATCGGAATCCTGTCAGATACCCATGGTTTTTTAGACGAGCGCATCTTCGACCACTTTGCCGATTGCGAGGAGGTGTGGCATGCCGGCGATTTTGGCACGATGGAGGTGATAGAGCGCTTGCGCGCTTTTAAGCCCCTACGAGGGGTTTATGGCAACATCGACGACGCCCATATACGCGTGCAGATGCCCGAAGACTTGCGCTTTGTCTGTGCAGGTGTTCCCGTTTACATGACGCATATCGGCGGCTACCCCGGCAAGTACGCGCCGCGGGTGCGCAAAATATTGCAGGCGGAGCCGCCGCGCGGCGGCCTTTTCGTCTGCGGACACTCGCACATTTTGAAAATCATGCCCGACCGTCAGGGCGACTTTCTCCACATCAACCCCGGCGCTTGTGGCAACGAGGGGTGGCATCGCTTCCGAACGGTCGTTCGCCTCCGCTTGGAGGAAGGGACTATCCAAGGTGTTGAAGTGATCGAATTGGGGCCACGCAGAGCTTTGGGATGAGCCTGCCGATGCTTACTTTTGCAGCGCTCGCTTTGGGTCCCGTAGTTCAACGGATAGAATAGAGGTTTCCTAAACCTTTGATACAGGTTCGATTCCTGTCGGGGCCACCAAATAGAGAATCCCTGTCGACATGTTGCCGACAGGGATTGTCGCTTCCAAGAGTAGGGTGCCTTACTTCCCGCCTTTGGCTGCTGGGCGCTCCTTGCTGCGCACCTCTCCGGTGATTTCCAAATGGGTTTCCGCAGGCGTGGTGTTGGCCGTTACGGTCACGTGCTTAGTCTGACGACCCGGCTTGCCCTTAGTGTCGAACTCCACTGCGATCTCACCACTGCCACCCGGAGGTATGGGTTGCTTCGGCCATTGCGGCACGGTGCAACCGCAGGAACCTTTAGCGTTGGAGATGATGAGCGGCTCAGAGCCTGTGTTGGTAAACTTGTACACGTGCTTGACGATAGTCCCCTCGTCGGCTACGCCGAAATCATAGACCGTCTCGTCGTATTTTATCGTAGTGGTGGGCACGTTGGGCGGTGTGGTGGCATTTACGTTGGTGCCGGGGATGTTGCCCGAAGCACTAAACGGGGAGGGCGCTGGTGGCATGCTGGCCTCGGCAGCAGCGCGAATTTTATCGGCCTCCGACGTGCCGAACCACTTCTGAAAACCTCCCGTAGCGAGGTTAATACCCAATAAGAGCACCACTAAGGCTAATAAGCCGATCTGAATCTTTTTGTTTTTGTCCATAGCAGAACGGTATTTTTTGTGAAAAATACATCAGCAGTGCTGCAAAGATACGGCAATACAGCGATTGGCTAAGGGCAAGAGTCGCCTCATTTGCAAATGGTTAACGCCATGTGCCGTTCGCTTATAACGATGTATATTAGCGGCGGTAAATACACCCACATGGCATCGTCCCTTTTTCGCAAAGCACTTCGGCTGTTTGTGGTCTTGGATGAGGAAACCGAGGCGGAAGCGCCGAAGCCTACTCATACTGCTGCACCACCTGCTACTCAGCCCACCCTCTCTGCGACGGATCTGGAAAAGTACGAGCGCCACTTCGAGCAGCTTTTTGAACAGGCCAACCTGCCGGGCCCCGACTATTTCGAGTTCTGGCGCACACTGGATGCTTTGGAGGCACACATTCCGGATGAGACTGCCCGCATCAAAGCGGCCTTTGCCTCTTTGCAGGTGCAGGGCTTGGACAAGGCTAAGTTGTTGAGTACGGCTGCGCAATACCGCGACGTAGTGTTGCGCGATAAGGCTAACTTTGAGGCTGCCGTAGCGCAAAAGGCGGAAGCAGAAATGGCTACTCGACAAGCCGAGCGGCAGCGCTTGCAGCAGGAAAATGAGGCGCGACAGCGGCAGATCGCTCAGCTGCAGGAGGAGATGGCTGCCGCCGAGCGGCGCATAGAACAGCTGCAACAGGAGATGGCGCAGGAAAAGAGGCGGATCGAGCAGGTCCAGAGCGGTTATGCTGCGGCCTGTCAGGCTATGCTGAGCAAAATCAACGCCGACATAGAACGCATTCAACAAATCTTATAAATCGCTTTACCCATGTTCAACACCATGCAACGACCGCTTTTTCCCGTCCTTCTACTTCTAATTCTTGCGCTGATGGTTGGTTGCGGCAAAGATGCGCCGCAGCCCGACAATGCAGACGTGTGGGTCGTTACCAAGTTTGTCGACCGCTATGGCCTCGACGGTCAGGTGGCCAACGACGACGATACGCAGCGCTTTGCCGGCTATGCCTTTGAATTTCAAAGCGGCGATGTGCTCCTCGTGCGCATGCCCAACGGCACCCTGAAGGAAGGCAAATGGCGCTTGCACTCGAACGACACGCAACTGTCTATCGGCATGGAAAATCCGCCAGCCCTCTTAGAGGAAATCATCGGTACCTGGAACGTCGAACTGTACAGCCTCTCGGCCATTCGCCTGGTGAACCCTAACCCGACTTCCGGAGGGGTGGTTGATTACACTAAGCAGGCCCTTCGCATCGAATTTACCAAGCAGTAATTTTCCGGGCCGAAAAATGCTACGGGCAGGGCTTTCACGAGGGGATAAGCCCTGCCCGTTTCTCAGCAATGGGCGTATAAGCCTTACGCTCCCAAATACGAGCGCAACAGCTTGCTGCGGCTGGTAGCGCGGAGTTTGTTGATGGCTTTGTCCTTGATCTGGCGCACGCGCTCGCGCGTCAGGCCGAAGCGGTCGCCGATGTCTTCTAAGGACAGGGGGTGGTCTACCCCAATGCCGAAGTAAAGCTTGATGACGTCCGCTTGACGCTCTGTCAGCGTGCTTAGGGAGCGCTCGATTTCACGGCGCAGCGAGTCCATATACTCCAAATGCTGGTCGGTGCTGGGCGTGTCTTTGCTCTCCAAGACGTCCAAAAGCGAGTTGTCTTCGCCTTCCACAAAGGGCGCGTCCATCGACACGTGGCGCGCCGCCACGCCCAAGGTCGTTTCTACCTCTTCCGGAGTGATCTCCAGCAACTCGGCCAATTCTTCTGCACTCGGCTCGCGCTCGTACGCCTGCTCTAATTCGGAAAAGGCCTTGTTGATCTTGTTGAGCGAGCCTACTTTGTTCAACGGCAGGCGAACGATGCGGCTCTGTTCGGCCAACGCCTGTAAAATCGATTGCCGAATCCACCACACGGCATAGGAGATGAACTTAAATCCGCGCGTCTCGTCGAAGCGCTGGGCGGCTTTGATCAAGCCCAAATTGCCCTCGTTAATAAGGTCGGAAAGGCTTAAGCCTTGGTTTTGATATTGTTTAGCCACCGATACTACAAAGCGCAGGTTGGCCTTTGTCAGCTTTTCCAAAGCCGCTTGGTCGCCTTGCTTGATGCGCTTTGCCAACTCCACTTCTTCTTCCGGCGTCAACAGGTCGACCTTGCCGATTTCCTGTAAGTATTTCTCAAGCGATTGGCTCTCGCGATTGGTAATAGACTTAGTTATCTTCAGTTGCCTCATAGCGCAACGACATTGTTTTTAGGGCGCAAAAATACGGTTTTGGGCATAGAAGGGTCAAAAAATATCGAGATAAGAGCCGTTTTTCCCTTTCTACAGCATATCGTCTTTCGATAAACACAAAAACGCAGCCTTCTGTTCCCTGGCTCAGCCATTTTTGGAACCAGACATATACGCTGCTCCAGCAGATAGGTCACATCCTAGTTATCGGACCAAGAGTTTTTGGCTGAGTACCTGTTGGGGGGTGCGTACGGTTATCCAATAGGTTCCCGCGGGTAGCGCATCGGCTTGGAGAAAAAGCTGTTGCTGGCCTGCTGGCAGCTCGCCGGCAAACAGCACTTGAACCGTCTGCCCTAAGGCGTTACAAACGCTCACCTCAAGTGCCGTTGTTTGAAGGAGCTGAAGCGGCACCACAGTGATGGCGGATGCCGGATTGGGATAGATGGGCAGTAGCTGTGTGCTTTCGGGCTCGGGGCGGAGGGCTACAGTAGGTTCGACGACAAACTTCCAATAACCGTTAGGTGCGGGCATGGGCCTTGTCATACGCTTGCCGTTGTTGGCTGTGGCTTCAATGTAGTAGTACACCGTAGTGCCTGCCGGGTAGCGCGGTATGACGCCTCGGTGCGTCCAGATCGTGTCGTCGGGCAGGTATTCGGGCATGGGCGTGCATGTCCAAGGCCCTTCAGGGTCGGTGGCGTGGCAAACGTTCACAGAGGCGATCCCGCTGCGGTGGTAAACGGCTGCCCATACGGGATAGCCCGGCCATTGATCGTTCACGTGGGATAGCGGCTGGTGCAGGATCCGCAGCGGGTCGAGCACGCCGATTTCTTTGGTGATGCAGTGGATAGCGCCCAGCGCGGCGATCATGTCGTTGCAGTTGATGCCTACGATGCGATAGCCGGGCAGGGCTTCTTCCCAGATGCTCTGCGCTGTTGTGTCGTAGCGCTCTTCGTAAAAGGGCACAATGACGGTCTTATTGACGAACACCGCGTTGGTGTAAGTGCGGTAGTGGCCGCCTTGGTCGGGGTATCTGCCGTTGTGCGGCGGCATAGGGATCCGAACGACTTTGAACGGCGTGCCGAACCAAGTCTTAAAGTGACTGAGCACATACTGCAGGTTGGCCTCGATTTGCGGCCCGTCGGCGATGCCCTCAGGGTACTGGCCCACCAAAAGGGTTTCTTCGTCCAGCAGCTTCATGTGCATGTCGATGTGGTGGATGCCGTCAAACGGCAGTGTCTCCATCTTGGCGTAGCGGTGCAAGCCGTGATATCGGCTCATAATGCCGTCGATATCGGCCTCGTCTTTGGCCGAAACGCCAAAGGCATTGCCCGGCCGATTTTCGTCGAGGATGAGCTCGGAAGAAAAGCCCGTACCTAAGCCATCCGCCATGAAGTTGCCTCCCGTATGCACCAAGTCATCGGGTGCAGTGGTTGTACTGTATAGCGGCAACCCTAAGTACCGGGCAATATGTCGCGGCAAGGTGTCGTCCGAAGGGCGAGGGCGGTTGTATATCCAGTCGATGAGGCATAGGGAGTCCGCCTGGTCTATATACACGTAAGCGGGATTAGGGCCGTAATCGCGCACCCAGACGGAGTTGCTCGGCGCGATGAGGAACACGATGTTAGAGTCCAGCTGGATGCCCCGGTTAGAAAGGTAGGAGCGAGCGTTGTCCGCTACGCTTTGGTTGGGACAAGTGATGATTACCCGGCATTCTTGTTGCGCCGCTCGAACAATCTCGGTCAGGATAGGAAAATAACTGCGCCAGGTAATTACGAGGGCTTGGAGCTCTTCCCACTCGGCCATTGTGCGCACCGGGCCGGGAGGCGGCTCAGAACTGCCTTCCGCAAGGCCGGGAGCAGGGCGGTAATGGGGCAGCAGGGCTACCTCGCTGTCGGTCAGGTAGCGAGGCAGAGACTCTTCTTTTTGAGCGATAATCGGCGCACAGAGAAGAAGGAAGAGGATGAGCGCGCAGAAAGAACGGCAGTGCTTCATAGCATACTTGCTGTTTGTGAAAATCGCGGGCAGTGGATGTAAGGCAGTGCTGCAGAATACAAATATCCACTACAAAGTTCGCCCCGCCAAGTTCCCTGCTAATTTGGAAATACAGCGTACCTAAGCTCATGTCGGACTTATCTGGCTGTATCAGACGCGCCGCGCTGAGCAAGGCGCTCTACTGTCAGACCTTGTACTAAAATGCTAAAGGTGACCACCAGGTACGTCAGTGTCAGCCACAGGTCGCGTCCCAGTTCTGGAGGGAGTTTCAGCGCTAAAGCTACAGAGATGCCTCCGCGCAACCCACCCCATGTCAGAAGAAGCAGGGTGTGGGTAGTGATGGCTCCTCGAAGGCGAATGATTTGAGCGGGCACCCATATGGACAGATAGCGCGCTGCAAGGCCCAGTGCAATCACTACCAATCCTATGACGAACCACGACGGCACGAAGGACAATATGACCAGCTCCAACCCAATCAAGACGAACAAGATGGCGTTGAGCGTCTCATCGATCAGCTCCCAGAACTTGTCGATGTATTCGGCGGTCTCTTCCGACATGGCCAAGCGTTTGCCGTGGTTGCCAAGGAGCAAGCCGGCCACCACGACGGCTAACGGACCAGAGACGTGTAACTGGTGCGCCGCCAAATAGCTGCCCATCACCACGGCCAGCGTCAGCAGCACCTCCACCTTGTAGTTGTCGATGCTTCGAAGAAGGGCAAACCCCATCAGCCCCACTCCAACACCTAACAGTAGGCCACCGCCGGCCTCTCGAGCCAACAGCCCTACTACGTCGAACCACTGCATAGCGTCGGGCTGCAGCGCTATCTTTAGGATAGATAGGAAAATTACCACGCCTACACCGTCGTTGAAGAGCGACTCACCCGCTATTTTCATCTCCACCGATTTGCTCACCCCCGCTCTCTTGAGGATACTCAGCACAGCGATAGGGTCGGTCGGCGAAATCAGCGCGCCGAAAAGCAAACAGTGCAGATAGGGCGTAGGCAGGCCAAATGCTTGCAGCAGTCCGTAGACGCCCGTTCCTACCAAAAACGTGTTGAGCACCACGCTGCATGTCGAAAAAAGAATCACCGCCAACCGCACCTGCTTCAGCTCCTCCAAGCGGATATGGATGGCTCCAGCAAACAGCATGAAGCCCAACAGCACCTCCAACAGCAGGTCGGCAAAATCGATGCTGTTCACCAATTCGATCGTCCCCTGTAAGATCGACGGGTAAAATCGCCCCACGCCGATCAGCCCTAACGACAGCATTAGGCTGGTGAGCATGAGGCCGATGGCGGGCGGCAAGCGCAGATAGCGGTGATTGAAATAGGCAAATAGGGCCGACAGGACGACGACTATGGCCAGCAGGTCAAAAAGATGCGACATGACCGAAGAAGTTAGAGCATTTTTTCGATCTCGTAGATAGAATTCACCTTGCCAGCGAAAAGGCAGTAAAATCGGGGGCGTTCGCGAAGCAGCGAAATTTCAGTGGGCCGGCTGTCGTCGATATAGCTCGCTTTCAGCTTCGTCTTGATGGTAAAGTATGAAAACAAATATTGCAGCGGTACCGCTTCGGCTAAATATTGCCGCATTTGAGCGATCATCTTGTAGGCGTTGGTGCGCGGTCGGCGCGCGCAGAGGGTGCAGATGCCCGGCAATTCCGGACGGCAGGCAGGGTCTTCGTCCGGCTGCTGGCAATGGAACACGGGCAAATTGCCGTAAGAGATGTTGTGATGGGTATACGCTACCGAGGAAATCGAGAGCAATCCACTCTTCCCGTAGGGCATGATAGAGCCAAAGGGGCCGTCCATGACGGTGAGACCGACGTGTTGGAGCGCCGAGGAGGCGGCGAAGGCGATTTCTGAAATTTCGTGGGTCAGCTCCAAGGCGGGAACGCCGAACAGTTGGTTAATGCCGTTGATGGCGGCGTAGGTGGCGTTGATGACGATAGAGGCGCTTACGCGGTATCGCTGAGCATCGGGTCCTTGCTCGATATCCACCAGCCAAGTGTCTCCGGAGGAGACGGCCGCTGTTGGCCGCGTCTGCAGCCGCAGTTCGACGTTTGCTTCTGCTGCTATGCGCTGCCGATACCAGGCGGCCAACAGTACCGGGTCAAACGAGTGCTCTACCGTCAGAAAAAGCGCTTCTAATCGGTCGAAATTAAACAGCGGGTGCGCCTCGACGCGCCGACACGGAATGCCTAAGTATTGGCAGAACCGCTCAAACTGGTCGGCATCGGTGAACGAGCCGTATCGGTCGATGGCGTAGTATTTCTCAAACGAAAAGTGAATAAATGGCCGATGTTCAGCCGTAAAGCGCTCTTTGTGGGCATCGCTCATCAGAGCAGTAGCTACGGAGCGCGGGTAATGATATCCGCCGTGCAGGCGCGCCTGATTGACCAGAGAGGCCTTCTGAAACAGGCGCTTTTCCTTTTCCAACAGCAAGACGCGCGCGCCTTTGCCTGCCAAGTACAAGGCCGCATAAGCTCCAAAAATCCCTCCTCCAATAACGATGACATCGTAGTGCTCGCGCATAGCACGCTTCCCCCTATGGCGCCTCTTCGCGCTGGTATATACCGCTCAGGTTGCGTCCCAATCCGTTGTAGTCCAACCCGTAGCCCACTACAAAGCGATCGGCAATGTCGAAGCCGACAAAGTCTACGGTCACTGGAAAAACCACAGCCGCGGGCTTTCGCAAAAGCGCTACAGTGCATATGCTCGCCGCTTGCCGCTCGCGCAAATAGTTTTGAAGAAAATGCAGCGTCCGCCCGGTATCCACGATGTCTTCCACCACCACGACGTGCCGCCCCTGTAGCGAACCCTCCACACCCATGACCGTCTGCACCGCACCAATAGATTGCGTGCCGCTGTACGAGCGGAGCTGGACAAAGCTGACCTCACACGGCCCCCGAAACGCTCGGATGAGGTCGGCGGCAAATACAAAAGCGCCGCTCAACACGCTTAAAAACAGCGGACAAGTAGTTCCATAACGCTGCGAAAGTACCTCGCCCAACTCACCAACGCGCTGCCGGATAACCTCCTCGCTGTACAAAAGCACAAAGGATAGGTCGAGCAGCTGGATGCGTTCGATATCGCGTTCGGGCATGAGGACGGCCGCTTGCAACACCAATAAATCGCGGCTAAGGTAACGGCCTCTTGCGGCTTCTGCCAAGAAGTTATCAAAAACGCTGCATTTTGTAAAAATGCGCGCAGGCGCCCACCGATGAGAATGAGCGCCCGCGAAGCATCTTTCAGGCGAACCGCTTAGGGCCGGTCGACCAGGGCAATCCAGCGCGAGGAAGTGCCGTTGGGCGTGTGTACGACCAGCGCGTACAGCCCTGCGGCGGCGGCGACGTTGCGCACGGGGATGCGGAGGCGCTGCTGGGCGTCGACGGCGCCGAGGCGCTGCTCCCACAAGAGCCGCCCTTGGGCGTCGAAGAGGCGCAACAGGACGCCCAGCTGCGGTGTGTTCCAGGCGATCCAGGCGTCGGCCACTGTGGGGTTGGGCGATAGGGCGATGTCGCTGTCGGCCAAGCTACCGAGGGCGCTGTGGCGCTCTTGAGCCGGCGGCGCTGCGGGTGTGGCCTGCACGGTGATGACCTGGGCGGCGGTGGCGGAGTTTCCGCACAGGTCGTCGGCCCTCCAGATGCGGGTGACGGTGTAGTCGGCGCTGCAGCCGC
>JBBIKW010000016.1:0-89999 GCA_037445225.1 Lewinellaceae bacterium
AGAGCAGTTGGTGCCTATAGCGACGGGGTTCACCTCTTCCCATTCCGAACAGAGTCGTTAAGCCCGCCAGCGCCGATGGTACTGCGGTCGATGCCGCGGGAGAGTAGGTCGGTGCCAACTAAAAAATTGTCTCTCGCCTTCCAGCCTTCGTGGCTGTGAAGGCGATTTTTTTTTTTATTCTAAGAGCTGCTCTACATCCTCTCTGCTCAACGCAAGCCATCCTGTCGGCTCCTCAAAGAGCTGTTCTCCTATTTGCCTCTTGCGCTCCTGCAAGTCCAAAATCTTTTCTTCAATGCTTTCGCGGGCAACGAAGCGCAGCACGTGGACTGGCCTACTTTGCCCAATGCGATGCGCTCTGGCAATAGCCTGTTGCTCCACGGCAGGGTTCCACCAAGGGTCTAGGATGAAAATGTAATCGGCTGCTGTCAAGTTTAGGCCCGTTCCCCCAGCTTTAAAGGTCATAAAAAGGGCTTGTACCTCTCGCATTGTTTGGAAGCGCTCGACTTGTCGAGCGCGTTCTCCTTCTGGAGTTTCTCCCGTCAGCCACGCAAATGGGTATCGACTCGCTTCAAAGTGCGCGCGAAAAAGCCGCAGGTGCTTTTCGAAGCTGCTGAAAAAAAGCACTTTATGTCCGGCTCGCCGAATGCCATCCCATTGGCCAAGTACATCTTCAAACTTTCCGCTTGGCAATCGGCTCTCGGGGTGTACCAAGGCGGGATGATTGGCCATTTGCCGCAGGCGAGTCAGCTCTCGAAGTGCCCTTGCCCTCGTTTTAGGTGTGTCAAATAAGGCTAAGATTTCATTGCGTGCGGCTGCCTTAATGCGCTCATACTCCCGGCGCTGTTCCGACAACATTTCAGAGTAAAAAACCTGTTCTATCAATGCCGGCAATTCAGGTGCTACCTCCTCTTTGGTTCGGCGCAAGAAAAAAGGTCGGACCATATCGAACAGGCGGCGCTTGGCTGCTTCCTCACCTCGTTTTTCGATAGGAACTATGTAGTTTTCCTGAAAGTGCCGAAAAGAACCCAGCGCGGAGGGGCTTAGGAATGCCATCTGCGTCCACAAATCGGCCAATGCGTTTTCGATAGGAGTACCCGATAGCGAAATCCGGTACTCGCTTCGAAGCGATCGAACGACTTTCGAAATTTCAGCGCGGGGGTTCTTTATTTGCTGGCTCTCATCTAAGACGATAACTCGCCAGGAAAGGCGGCTCAACAGCGCCAGGTCTTGGCGCGCCGTGTGGTATGTGGTCAGCACGACGTCGTGCCCGGCGATAGCCCGAGTATCGCGCAAGCGGGTGTGCCCTACATGGGCATAGACAAATAGGGTGGGCGCAAACCGCTCTAATTCGCGCCGCCAATTGAAAACCAGCGAAGTAGGCAAGATGACTAAAGCCTGTAGCGGACGAAGTTCATCTTGGTAAACTTCGAAGAGGGATAACTGCCGAAAGGCCTCCAGTGGATTTTCTCGCGAAGCTGTTAAGGGCTTTTGAAGTCTCTTGCTTTCTTGTTTTAAGTGAAGCAGGACGGCGATTGCCTGAAGCGTCTTCCCTAATCCCATATCATCGGCTAAGCAAGCGCCAAAACCCTGTTGCAGGCGAGATAGAATCCATTCTACGCCGTAGTGCTGGTACGGTCGTAAGGACGCTTTCAACTCGGGCGGAGGCACGTATGCTGCGTTGTCCTGCGATTCTTTTAATAAAGGCTTGCAGGGCCTGTTCTCATCGGGGGGCAACAAAGAGAAAAGACTTTTGGGCAGGCGCAGCGCTCGATCTTCTTCTACCTGGAGGTGTTGTGCCAATGGGCTGTAGCGGGTAAACCATTCCTCGGGAATGCGAAAGTACTGACCTCCTTCGAGGGGATAGTACGGATTGCCGCTGCGCAAATAGGAAACCAGTTCCCTAAAAGGGATGCGGTAAGGCCCTACCTGAACCTCTCCTTGTAGGTCGAACCAGTCTCCCACGGCTTCCGAAGTGAGGCGGATTTGGTGCGGCAAGAGCACCAGGCAGTGTCCTGATACTACTGGTGCCTTTATTTGAAGGCCGGCTTTTTCGAGAGCATCTCGGTGGGCGATGAGCCAATCAATGGTCAAAGAGGGGGCTGAACCCGCTGGCAGATGGAAGAGGCCGTTCTCTTCTAATAGCCCTAATTCGCAGAGCCGCGCGGCAAATATTCGTTCGCTGGTTCGGTTTCGTTGTATTATCTGAATTTCCAAAGCCTCCGTACTGTCATTGACCAAGGAAGCCATGCGCTCTTGTCGACTTTCGTACGGCACTTGCTTGCCGCCATAGTCAAACAAAAGGCGGAGCCTACACGTATCACCCTTGAGAAAGCTGTCTACCCACTCCAAATAAACCCCTTGGAAAGTAGATAGGGTGCCTACTCGAAAGCCTTCAGCCACGATGTCGGCGTGCGCAGCAGCCTTCAGTAGAAATTTCTGAAAAAAGGATTTCACCTGAGAAGAAGGCACATGTATCCAGTCCTTCCCCATAAAGGGGCGGATCATTCGCCCCGAAATGCCGCGTATGCAGTACAAATGCCGACCCGACACTATCCATGCCGGTTCGCCGCATGTCAGCGGGAAGAAGCCTTTTTCTCGAATAGCCCACTGCTCGGAGGTGTTTTGCAAAACGAGCTGGTAGTCCACGCCTTCGCTTGTTTTGCGAAGGCACAGCTGCGGAAAAAGAGGTTCCTTCTCCGGTAGAAGCAGCGCTTTGTAAACCAAAGGCTCTCGCTCGGCTTGGACGGTAAGGGGAAGTGAATGAGCGACGGCTTCTTCTAAAAAGCGGCTCAATCGCTTGTGCAAATAGTCTTCTATCACAGCCCTCGTCTTCTTCGTTTGTAAAAGAGCCCTTAGCGTGGTGCGATTTTTCGCCACAAATCTCCTTTCGAGAAAAGGTAGAGAAAGCTCCTCTACCCATTCGAGCATCATCTTTAGAGTGTGCTCCGGCACTGCTATTTGGCTTCGAACCTCTGCAACAGTAGCTCTTCGGACGAGATGAAGAGGGCGCCCTACTTCGTCGTTGCGCACGATATAAGCGGAGGGCAAAAAGAAGAATTCCGAAAACGGTGACAGGTTGAAAACGATGTGCATCCCACGACAGCAATTAGGATAGGTCTCTTAAAAAGAGAGCGAGCGCAGCGCGTGCAAAGCAAAGAAACCGGTCGAATAGAGAGGCACTGAAAATCTGCGCTCTTCGACCGTATAATGTTCCTAAGATTCTCGTATACTCCAAAAACGCAGTGCTGAAAAAAAAAATCTTTTTATTTGGGATAAAGCTTGTTTTGGTCGAAAAAACATACCTTTGTAGAGCTTTTTACAGCTATTAAACGCTGAGTAGGGGGTAGAAATCGAGTAATAGACTGGATGCTTGGTTTTTATAAAAATAGATATAAAAATTGGATTAAAATTTTTATATGAAATAATCTAGTTGATTTAAAAAAATACTTCGTAAAATATATTTTTAATCCTAAGGGTTTTAGCCATTTATTCGGACTGCTTTTTAATCGTATGAAGGAAGCTGTACAAGAAGAAGCCGTTTATGCTGGAAGAAGATCGCGTGTGAGAATATCCCACGGCGGGAGCGATATTCTGCGGAGTGAAAGTTTACTGCTTTTCCTTGTCCAAGGGAGAGCGGCAGGTGCTTGTTATTGTGGGAAGGGAAAATACATCAACTTTTAACTAAACCATTCTTAGTTATGAACAGAGTCGTACTAACCATCCTCCTGTTGGCCTTTTCCGTGGCCGCTGCTTTTTCGCAGCGAACCATCACGGGCAAGGTGACAGATGAGAGCGGGGAACCCATGATTGGGGTGACCGTTCGCGCCAAGGGTGCCTCTATAGGCACAACTACGAACACCTCCGGCAATTACACGTTAGAAGTGTTGCCGGGCGTGGAAGCGCTTATTTTCAGCTACACCGGTTTTGCGAGCAAGGAGGTGCCACTCGACCCGAACTCAAATGTGCTGGACGTTGTCCTGTCGGAAAGCGGGGCGGCGCTTCAGGAAGTCGTAGTGACGGCGTTAGGCATCAAGCGCGAGAAGAAGGCGCTGGGCTATGCCTCTACGGTGGTAAGCGCGCAGGAAATTGCCGAGAAGCCGGAGACAGACGTAGCTCGTGCGCTGATCGGCCGCTCGCCGGGCATCAACATTATCAACTCCTCCGGTTTGGCTGGCTCAGGTACTAAGATCAATATTCGCGGGACGAGCACCATCACGGGTAACTCCCAGCCGCTCTGGGTGGTAGATGGCGTGCCCATTAACACCAGTGCCAACGAGCAAAACTCTTCCTTTGCGGACGGCAACATCACGCCGACGCGCAACCTCGACTTGGATCCCAACAACATTGAGAGCATCAGTATTCTGCGCGGTTTGAGCGCTACCACACTTTATGGCTCTCAAGGGCGCAACGGCGTTATCTTGGTGACAACGAAAACCGGGGCCGGTGCCCGCAAGCGCTTTACAGCTTCAGTAAGCCAATCTTACCTCGCCATTCAGGCCTTTATTCCGGAGTATCAGAATAAATGGGCTAATGGCTTTGACGGGGACTACGGCGAATTCTTCTCCAACTGGGGTTCTCTGTTCACTGGAGAGCGCCCGAGAAACTTGCCGCGCCACCCCTACTGGGAGCACCGGGCACTGTTCCCTGAGTTTCCGGAGTTCAATCAAGGTGCGGGCCCAAACCCCGGCCCGCAGGGAGGATATATCCCGCAGCCGTATCCCAACAATGTAAGAGACTTCTTCCAGACGGGGAACTCGCTAACCACTTCAATCAATGCGGGCGTGAGCGGTGACGTGGGTAGCTTCAACCTTAGCTTCGGACGTACCGGAGAAACTGGTTACATTGCCAACAACAACCTAGAGCGCTACAACTTCAGCATTGGCGGCATAGCCAACTTGTCCAAAAAGATAACCTTCACGGGTAACTTCACGTACGTAAAGACCGACTTTGAGACGCCGCCCACTGGCGCTGGATTAGGCAGTAACTCTGCGGGTGGCCCCTCAGTCTTTGCTAACCTTTTCTATACGCCAAGAAACATCGACCTTATGGGCTGGCCCTACCAGAATCCCGTGACGGGGGCCTCCGTCTACTACCGCAATACAGGTGATATCGTTAACCCGAGGTGGCTGTTGGAAAACTCCCGACAAACAAGTAACACCGACCGCTTCTTTAGTGTGCTACGGGCCGACTACAAGCTGCTCAGCTGGTTGAACATTGCCTATCGGCTGGGCATCGACAACTACAATGAGGACCAAACGTATTACCTACAAAAAGGAGCGGGATCCAGCACGCCCAACCTCCCTGATTTGGCCAAAGGCTATTTGCGCACGACTTCAGGGCGCAATACGATTCTGGATCACTCCATCATCTTGACTGCCGGAAAGAACATCACCAATGACTTAGACTTTTCCGCTAACATTGGATTTAATGGCCGCCAAGACGACTACATCCAGTCGGGCGTCGCTAGCTTAGAGCAAGTAGTGTACGGCCTGTTGGAGCACCGCAACTTTATCATTTCCAACTCGCGCGATATTCGCCAGGTCAACCTCAACTATCGGCAGCGCCAAGTCATCGCAGGGGTTTTTGCTGACGCTACGTTTGGGTATAAGAACTACCTCTACCTAAACTTGCAAGGGCGCAACGACTGGGCCTCTACGCACGAGAAAGACTTCCGCAGCCTCTTCTATCCGGGAGCGAGTATCTCGTTTATCCCGACCATCGCCTTCCCCGGCTTAGAGTCGCGCACCTTGAACTTTTTGAAGTTACGCGTAGGCTACGGTACTTCGGCCAACTTCGCTCCACCGTATCGCACGCGGCCTTTCTTGGCGCTGAACTCGGCAGCTTCTGTAGACGGTACGGGGAACGTCATCACGCTGAGCTTGCCTACTCAACTGGCCAATCCAGATTTGCGTCCCGAGCTGCTCGCAGAGTTTGAAGCCGGGATAGACTTCCGGCTGTTGGACAACCGCTTTGGAGTAGAGTTTTCTTACTACGACCGCACGGCAAAGGATCAAATTATCACGCGTTCGCTCGACCCTTCCACAGGTTACGATTTTACGACCATTAACGCGGGAACGATTTCTAACAAGGGCGTAGAAATCGCTGCTTTTGTAACGCCAATCCGCACTCCGAATGTTACGTGGAACTTGCGGGCCAACTTCACGCGCAACCGCTCCTTAGTGGAGTCGCTGCCCGAAGGCTCTAAGGAGATTTTGATCTCAGGGTTCAGCAACTTGGGCAATTTTGCTGTAGAGGGTCAGCCTTACGGCGTGATCAAGGGTACCTATGCCGTTCGAAGTGGTCCGGATGGCCGTACCGGCGATTTCTTGATCACCTCCAATGGCGATTACAAGATATCTCAGGAGATCGATATCATCGGCGATCCGAACCCCGACTACATGCTTTCTGGGTTTACGGAACTCACTTTGTTTAGAAATATAACGCTGGGCGGTCAGGTAGACTTCGTAAAAGGCGGACAGATTTTCTCGTATACGGCGGCTACTATGGTCGGCCGCGGCGTGGCAAAAGAGCTGGAGGAGTTCAATCCCGAACTACCGGTAATCTTGCCGGGGATCCTTGAAGAGACGGGTGAACCCAACAATATTCCTATGCCGGCATCGGGCCTCTTCTTCGGCAATACCATTATCGGAGGTGGCCCAAACGACCGCGGTATTTTCGACGCGACCCGCCTGCGTATCCGCGAGGTTTATCTCACCTATAGCCTGCCCAAGAGCTTGTTTAAGAACACATTTATCTCGGGGGCCTCTATTACTGTTATCGCCAACAACCCCTGGTTTCGGGCTTTCAACACGCCGAGGTACTCGAAAGTGGATCCCGACCGCACGGCCTTTGGAGTCGGCAACGGCTTTGGCTTTGACTTTTTGGGAGGTCCCTCTGCAGCGCGCTACGGCGTCACAGCTAAAGTTAATTTCTAACACAAAAAAATGTTGAGCGATGAAAAAAATACTTGCCTTACTGTTTGTAGGTCTGGCGCTCTTTTCCAACTCCTGTATTATAGAAGAGCTGGACAAAAACTTGGAAAATCCTAACGAAGTCTCTCTTGATCAGCTGGATGTGAACCTCCTACTCAACAAGGCGCAGTTGGAATTTTCGTCTTTCTATGAAAATGCCAATTACCCTGCCATGGAGCTGTCGCGCATGGTCGCCTTGACGGGAGGGGACTTTTACAACATTGCTTATCAGCCGCAGAGCTTTAATGCGCTCTGGTTCGATGCTTATCAAGGGGTGCTTGTTCAACTAGAAACTTTGTTGGGCAGAGCAGAGGCTCAGGGTTTGACCCTGCATTCAGGGATTGCCAAGGTGATGAAAGCATATGTGCTGCTCACGTTGGTTGACCTGTTTGGCGACGTCCCCTATTCCCAAGCCCTCAAGGGTGCAGAAGGCCCAGAGGCGTTCAATCCAGCGGCTGATGACGATAAGGATGTATATAATGCCGCCTTAGAAATATTGGACGCAGCTATCAGTGATTTGGACAAGACTCCGCCACCGCTGACGCCGCGCGATATCTTTTACAATGGCGATAGGGCGAAGTGGAAAGCGTTGGCAAATACGCTCAAGTTGAAGGCGTATATAAATCTTCGCTTAACCGACGCCACGGTAAAGGGTAAAATCGAGAGTTTGCTGACGCAAGACCTCATCGATACGGACGCCGAGGAATTTACTTACAAATGGAGTACGGCTTCCGTTCCCATTCGTGCGCGCCATCCTCTATATCGCCAGATGTACCGGGCTACGGGAGGGGATGCCGCCGGTTACTTGAACAACTACTATATGCTGGTGTGCTACAAGGATCCGCGCAAAGGGGTGGAAGATCCCCGCTGGCGCTATTACTTCTACCGCCAAGTGGGCAGCATTGCTAAAGCGCTTGAAGACGAGCCGGAATCTATCCCTTGCGTATTTCAGCCACGCCCAGCGCACTATCCTGTAGACGTGCCGTTTTGCGCTTTTGACCCGGGCTTCTTCGGCCGCGACCACGGCGACGACTCGGGTATTCCACCGGACGGCCGCGCCTTGACGTGCTTTGGCGTATACCCCGCCGGAGGGCGTGCAGACACTAACAAAGACGACCCCAACTACCAAGGTCTGTCTCAGCAGGGGCAAGGGGCCAACGGTGCCGGAATCTCTCCCATCTGGATGGCCAGCTTTACCGAGTTCTTAAAAGCAGAGGCCGCGCTGATGTTAGGAACGCCGGGCGACCCGAAAGCACTGATGGAATCGGGAATAAGGAAATCCATCGCGCGCGTGCGCTCTTTCGCTGCCTCTAAGGGCCAATCGCTGCCGGCCGGTTTGGAGCCCAACGAGGCGGACTATCTAAACGCAGTGCTTGCGCTGTACGACAACGCCGCTACCCAGGACGACAAACTCGACGTCATCATGCGGGAATACTACGTCGCCTTATGGGGTAACGGTATTGAGGCGTACAACATGTATCGCCGCACGGGTAAGCCCAGAGGCATTCAGCCAATGCTGTCGGTCAACCCGGGTACGTTCATCCGCTCCTTTATCTATCCGGCCGACTATGTCAACCTGAACAGCTCGGCCCGCCAGAAAAACATCGGTGGATTCAACCCGGTATTCTGGGACAACAATCCGGAGAATTTCTGCTATTAAAAACACAATTCCTTACACAAAAAAGGTCCTACCTATGAAATACATCTCTGTGCTTTTTCTAAGTGTAGTGCTCCTGAGCGCTTGTACCGATCCGGAGCTAGATCCCTTCCAGCTGGATAAGATCAAGAAGGGCTCGATCATCGCCCTACGCGGACAGGCGGCGGTCAACCTCAACAATCTGGCGTTTAGAGGGGCTGTAGATACGTTTAGCGTTTCGGGTAACATCGATGCTGAAAAGTTTGAGTTTGACGCGGCTTTCCTTTCCGATGACTTAAACAGTTTGGATAAAGTGGATATCTACGCTCGACAAACGCCAACATCTGCCCGCGCGCGAATCACTACCGTGGCGGGCACAGCCTTTACGCTTCGGCCAGATATCGACAAGAAGTATCCCAGCGCATTTATTGAAATACCGCTACGGGATATTTTGACCGCGCTGAATATCTCTATCAACGACATCGACCCGAACGATCCCGGTAAGGCGTACCTCTACATTGAGAGCGACCTAACACTGAAGGACGGCACTATCGTCCCGGCTAGTGCCATCGTGAACGAGGGTCTGTTCCAGAGCAGCATCTTCTATCCGGCGCATAACCTGCGCTATTTGGCAAAGCCGTAGCGCTTTGCCTTCGATGGTAGGGCGTTAGTGAAACGTTATAGGGCGCCTCGCGCAGGGATGTGGGGGGCGCTCTCTTTTTGTCCAGGGGAGCTGGGTATTATTTCCGAACAATGGTGAACTCCACCCTTCGGTTTTGAAAGCGGCCGGCTTCGGTCTGGTTAGTGGCGATGGGCTTTGCTTTGCCCATCCCGTGGTACTGCAGTCGTTCGGCAGCGATGCCGTTATCTACTAAATATTGCCAGACCGCTTTGGCCCGCTTTCGCGAAAGCCACAGATTGTAATTAGTTGACCCGATGCTGTCGGTATGTCCTACGATGGCAATATGTATGGAGGGATTTTCTCTTAGGATCTGCAGCAATTTGGCGAGTTCGACATAAGAGCGCGGCATGAGCTCGTACTTGTCGAATTCGAAGTAGATGTTTTTTAGGACGATACTCTTGCCGGGCTCTAAGGGCTGTTTCGTGATGTCGTCGGGCTTTATCGGTACAGGTTGGTAGGGCGGTATCTTTTTCAATAACACGTCATCGATGTAGTAGTAGGCGTAGTTGAAGCTCTCGGGGTGCACTTTTCTGGTTTGCGTCTGTTCGTCGGTAAAGAAATTGCCAATAATCAGGTACTCAGCCTCGTTTTCTGCGGTAAAATAACCGCTCAGTTTTTGCCATTTTCCTTCGGCAATGTCGACGATATCTTCAGCGAGGAATTGGGGAGTGAAGCTCAGTAGTTCGTCCATTTGGCGTCGGATGCGCTCTTCCGTCAGGAAAACGCCAATTCGGTTGATGCGCAAAGACCGGGGTAAGAGCGACACCCAAAACTCGACATAATAGCGCTGCTGGGGCACTAAGGGCTCCGCTAGTTGGACACACACATATTCTCGGCAATGCGGCTTCCCGTCGGTACAGCCCCACAAGGTAATGCCTACCATGCTTTTTCCGGAGCGCGGGCTTTGCTTGCCAAAACCCTTCGTCGCCCAGCTTTGCGGTACCCTTATACCAGGGGTGTATACGTCTGGGCTAGCTCCTGTTGGGCTAAACCAATACTTTACGGCTTGTTCTAAAAAAGTGCCGCTGTAGGACCACCCTACTGGAGTGGGCAAAAGCTGTTCAAAGCTCGGGTTTGGCACGATGTTCTCCCCTGCCCGAGGAGGGGATTGCGCGTAAATGCCGCTACTCAATAAGAGTAGGACTATTGTTACTACGAGGGTTATTCTTCGGGCGGTCTGTCGGATATTTCTGCGGCCGCATCTGGCGTCTAAGATCTTAGACATGTTCCTTTGCAAAAGAGAAGGGTAACAAAGGTAAAAAAGAGCCTTTCTCGCGCGATAGATTGCCACTTTAGGGCGTTCTTTGCTGTGAAAAAAGTTTTTGAGGTACAGGCGTTAGGAGGAGCGGATACTAAGCGCAACGAAACATACTAATTTTCTCTATAACGCCATGGTTGTCAAGTATAAGCGCATATTGTTGAAATTGTCGGGCGAGAGCCTCATGGGAAAACAGCAATACGGTATTGAGGCGAGTATGCTACAGCACTATGCCCACCAGATAAAGGTGCTGCACGATATGGGCGTGGAAATTGCCGTGGTCATTGGCGGAGGCAATATTTTTCGCGGGATCCAAGCGCAGGATGCCGGCATTGAGCCCGTCACCGGCGACTACATGGGGATGTTGGCCACCGTCATCAATGGGCTGGCTCTGCAAAGCGCTTTAGAGAGCATCGGTGTCTATACGCGTCTGATGACGGCGCTGCGGATGGAGAGCGTCGCTGAGCCGTACATCCGTCGCCGAGCCATTCGGCACTTAGAGAAAGGCAGAGTGGTGATATGCGCTGCTGGTACGGGAAATCCTTACTTTACTACAGATAGCGCGGCGGCGCTGCGAGCTAATGAGATCGGTGCCGACGTCATTTTGAAGGGTACTCGGGTCGATGGCATCTACACCGCCGACCCGGAAAAGGACCCCGCTGCCATCAAGTTTGACCGCATCTCCTTTTCCAAAGCCATCGCCTTGGGCTTGGAGATCATGGACATGACGGCTTTTACCCTGTGTCGACAAAACAACATGCCCATTGTCGTCTTCGACATTCACGAGCCCGACAATTTGCGCCGTATCGTATTGGGAGAAAGCGTGGGAACACTTGTAGAAGGTTAAGCTACAAGAGTCGCTTTTTTCCCTCTTTAAGTATCTGCAACAGGTATTCGCCGTATCCGCTCTTGAGGTATCGGTGTGCCAGTCGTTCGAGCGCCTCGTCGTTGATAAAGCCCATTTGCCAGGCGATTTCTTCGATACAGCCGATTTTTAGCCCTTGGCGCTGTTCGATGGCTTGAACGAATTGACCGGCCTGCATGAGCGACTCATGCGTGCCGGTATCGAGCCAGGCAAAGCCTCGCCCCATCACCCGCACCTGCAGACGTCCCTGTTTCAAATAGTGACGGTTGACGTCGGTGATTTCGTATTCGCCGCGCGCACTGGGTTTTAATCGGCGAGCTACCTCTACTACGGAGTTGTCGTAAAAGTACAAGCCCGGCACGGCAAAGTAACTTTTGGGTTGAGCGGGCTTTTCTTCGATGCTGAGGGCGCGGAAGGCGTCATCGAATTCCACCACGCCATATCGATGCGGGTCGGCCACTCGGTAAGCGAAGATGATACCGCCCTCTGGTTGGGTGCAAGCGCGCACCATCGGACCTAAGCCCGCCCCATAGAAAATGTTATCGCCCAGCACCAAGGCAACGGCATCACCGCCGATAAAATCGGCGCCCAACACAAAAGCTTGGGCTAATCCGTTCGGCTCGGGCTGAGGTACGTAGGCAAACGACATGCCCAAAGCAGACCCATCTTGAAACAGCTGCTGAAAGCGCGGCAGGTCCTGTGGTGTAGAAATAACGAGCACCTGGCGAATGCCCGCCATCATGAGAACCGATAACGGGTAATAGATCATGGGCTTGTCGTATACCGGTATCAGCTGTTTACTAACGGCTAAGGTCAGCGGATAGAGCCGCGTGCCTAACCCTCCGGCCAGAATAATTCCCTTCAAGAAACGATAAATTTTGGCGATTTAAGCGGCGAAAGGCAAGAGAAAGGCGGCTGTATCACAAGGTGGACTTGACTTCCTTAACGACATAGGTTTCGATGATGTCGCCGACTTTAATATCGTTGAAGTTGCGCACCATGAGCCCGCATTCTAATCCTTGGCGTACCTCTTTGACATCTTCTTTGAAGCGCTTGAGCGATATGATGTCCACATGCTGCCCTTCGTTTACCGGATAGATGACGATGCCGTCGCGTATCACTCGGGCGTAGTGGTTGCGGGCCACTTTGCCCTCCTGCACAATACAGCCCGCCACGGTACCCACCTTGGAGATCTTAAACACCTCGCGCACCTCGGCTTGGCCGACGATTTCCTCCTCCTTGGTGGGCTCCAACATGCCCTCCATGGCAGCCTTGACCTCCTCGATCGCTTCGTAAATGACGGAGTAAAGTTTGATTTGAACCCCTTCGCGTTCGGCGAGTTTGCGCGCAGTGGCAGAGGGGCGCACTTGGAAGCCGATGATGATGGCATCCGATGCGGAGGCGAGCATCACGTCGCTGTCGATGATTTGACCGACCGCCTTGTGGATGACGCTGACCTGGATTTTCTCCACTGATAGCTTGATGAGGGCATCGCTCAGCGCCTCTACGGAGCCGTCTACATCGCCCTTGACGATGAGCTTGAGCTCTTTGAAGTTGCCCAAAGCTAAGCGGCGTCCGATTTCATCTAAGCTAATACGCTTGCTGGCGCGGGTAGCTTGTTCGCGCAGGATTTGCGCGCGGCGCTGCGCAATTTCGCGCGCCTGGGCTTCTGTGGCGGTTTCCTTGAGCTTTTCACCGGCTTGAGGAGCGCCATCCAAACCCAGCACGAGCACCGGGGTAGCAGGGCCAGCCTCTTTGATGCGCTTGCCGCGCTCGTTGAACATGGCCTTTACTTTTCCAGCGTGTTCGCCCGCTACGATGGGGCCTCCTTCATGGAGGGTTCCGTTCTCGATGAGCACCTTAGCCACATAGCCGCGGCCTTTTTCTAAGGAGGCTTCCAACACTGTGCCGATAGCGCGGCGCTTGGGATTGGCCTTCAATTCAAGCAGGTCGGCCTCTAACAGCACTTTTTCGAGCAATTTATCGATGCCGGTGCCTTTCTTGGCCGAGATCTCTTGGCATTGGTAACGACCGCCCCACTCTTCCACTAAGAGATTCATCTGCGCCAATTCGTTGTGAATGCGGTCGGGATCGGCACCTTCCTTGTCAATTTTGTTGATGGCGAACACGATGGGCACTCCTGCCGCTTGAGCGTGGCTGATGGCCTCTTTGGTTTGCGGCATCACGCTGTCGTCGGCGGCGATGACAATGATGGCCACGTCGGTCACTTTAGCACCGCGCGCCCGCATGGCGGTGAAGGCTTCGTGGCCAGGGGTATCCAAAAACGTAATTTTTCGCGCATTCGCCCCTTCCCCTACGGTCACTTCGTAAGCGCCGATGTGCTGGGTAATGCCGCCGGCCTCTCCAGCCGCCACATTGGCCTGGCGGATGTAGTCGAGCAGCGACGTTTTACCGTGGTCGACGTGGCCCATGACCGTTACAATGGGTTGACGCGGCACTAAGTCGGCCGGATCGTCGGTTTCCTCTTCGACAAATTCTATCTGCTCTTCGGCGCTGATAAAGTTGACGGTATAGCCAAACTCCGAGGCGGCCAACTCGATGAGTTCGGCATCTAAGCGCTGGTTGATGGAAACAAACACCCCCAAGTTCATGCACACCCGGATGACGTCGGTAGGGCGTACGTTCATCAGGTTGGCGAGTTCCGAGACCGAGATGAATTCCGTTACGGCCAACACCTTTTCGTCGGTGGCAGCGGCAGCCTCTGCGTTGCGCTCTTGAATGGCGGTCCGCTTTTCGCGGCGGAGCTTTTGGCGTTTGCGACCGGCGCCGGTGTTGAGTCGACTGATGGTCTTTTTGATTTGCTCGTCGATCTCCTGTTTGGTGATTTCCCGACCTTCGGCCGAACGACCTTTGCCACCGCCTCTAACGCGGTCTCGGGCGTTCATCGTCTCTTGGAGCGTTTCAGCAGTGATGGGGCGTTGTTCTACCGTTTTGCGCTTGCGCTTGCGGCGGCCTTGGTCTGAGGAACTTGTGGAGACGCTGCCGGGAGCGGGCGCTGAAGCATTAGCAGCCGTATTGCCGCTTTCTTTAGAGTGGTTTCGGTCGCGTTTGATCTTGCGCTCGGCGTTGGGGTCTTTGCGCTTATTCAAATCGATTTTGCCCACCACCTTTAGACCAGGCAGCTGAGGCGCCTCGGCGCGAAACGTTTGTTGTTCGGCCTTTTCCTCTGCCGGGGCCGGCGGAGGTGATGGGGGCTCTGCTGGAGCCTTTTGAGCGTCAGAGGCCTTGGAAGGAGCAGGCGGTGGCGGCGGCACCTCTTTTTGAGGTGGCTCTGCAGGAGCGGGTTCTTCCTTAGAGACAGGCGTTTCCGGAGGCTTAGGTTCTGGTTCGACCTTGGCTTTAGGCTTGGCGAGAGCGTCCAAGTCGATCTTGCCGACGACGCGCAAGCCCGGTTTTTCGCGCTCGAGAATATCCGGAGCCGGCTCTTTGGGTGTTGGCGGTGGAGGAGGTGGTGCCTCTCGAGGCGGCAGCAAAGAGGGCCGCACAGGAGAAGTGGATGGTGGTTCTGTCGAGTGAGCAGGTGTCTGAACCGGCGTTGGCGTCTCTTTTTTCAGAACGGGGCGCCTTAACCTATCTGCCTCTTTTTTAATGGCGATATCTCGCTGAAACTCCTTTTCCAGGACGCTCAGCATCTCGTCGGTGATTTCCGCCGTCGGCTTTTCTTCCACATCGGTGAAGCCTTTGCTGCGCAAAGTCTCCACGATAGTGTTTAGGCCGACGTTGAAATCTCGGGCTACCCGAATAAGTTTTAATGCCATGCAGTGGTTGTTCCTGCTCTTTACCTTTATGAATCTATAGAAATACGCGGAATTTGCTGGAGCAGAAGATGAGGTGCAAATCGCTTGCGATCGGTTTGTTTAGCGCGCAAAGGTACGCAAAGAACGCCAGAATGACAATATGGCTGCAGGCTAAAGACCAAACAGGGCACGTCCCAAGTAGGTGGCGGCGTCTTCCAATTCTTCTTCGATGCGCAACAGCTGATTGTATTTGGCTACGCGGTCGGAGCGGCTGGCCGAGCCCGTCTTGATTTGGCCGGTGTTGAGCGCCACGGCTAAGTCGGCAATAGTGTGGTCTTCTGTTTCTCCTGAGCGGTGGCTGATGATAGAGGTATAGGCGTTGCGGGTGGCCAATTGAACCGCTTCTATGGTTTCGGTAAGTGTGCCTATCTGATTGACTTTGATGAGAATAGAGTTGGCCACGCGTTCATCGATGCCGCGCTGGAGGCGTTCGGTGTTGGTGACAAAGAGATCGTCGCCCACCAGTTGAATGCGGTGCCCTAAGATCTGAGTGAGCAACTTCCACCCTTCCCAATCGTCTTCGGCGCATCCGTCCTCGATGGAATAGATAGGGTAGCGGTTGCACCACTCTTTCCAAAAGCTCACCATGTCGTTTCGGCTTAGGCGCTCTTGGTTGGATTTTTTGAAGACGTACTCTCCTCGCTCTGCGTCGTACAGTTCGGAGGTGGCGGCGTCTAAGGCAATTACGATATCCTCTAAGGGGCGATAGCCGGCGGCCTCGATGGCCGTCATGACCATTTGAATAGCTTCTTCGTTGTCTCGAATACCGGGAGCGAAGCCGCCCTCGTCGCCCACATTGGTCGTGTAGCCTTTGTTCTTGAGTACCTTTTTCAAGTGGTGAAACACCTCTACACCCATGCGCAGCGCTTCGCGAAAAGACTCTGCACCGACGGGCATGATCATGAACTCCTGAAAGTCGATGCCGTTGTCGGCGTGCGCCCCACCGTTGAGGATGTTCATCATGGGCACAGGCAGCACATGGGCATTGACGCCGCCCAGGTATCGGTACAGCGGCTGGCCGAGCTCTTCTGCAGCGGCGTGCGCTACGGCCAACGATACAGCCAGAATAGCATTGGCGCCGAGCTGGCTTTTGTTGCGCGTGCCGTCTCGGGCGATCATCAGGCGATCGATCTTGATCTGGTCGGTTACTTCGCAACCGATAAGCTCTTCGCGGATGACTTTCTCGATGTTTCGAACGGCCTGCTGGACGCCTTTGCCCAAATATCGGGCGAGGTCATTGTCGCGCAGCTCTACCGCTTCGTGTACGCCGGTGCTGGCTCCTGAAGGCACCGCAGCGCGGCCGACAAATCCTGCTTCTGTCCAAACTTCTGCCTCTACAGTGGGATTGCCCCGCGAGTCTAAAATCTCGCGAGCCAGTATGTCTCTAATAGCGCTCATTTTTCGATATAAAGTTTCGAGATGACCTTATGCCTTGGTAAAAGCCGCACAAAGATAGGAGGAACCCCTCAATGCGCGCTTTTTGGTGTGGAAAACGCCCACAAGGAAGCGCCAAAAAATAGCTCAGCGTACTTTTACCCTTAGCAATCGATTTCTCCTATGATTATTCGGCGCTATTTCCGATGGAATCTGTTCTTATGGATAGTTTTGGCAGCCTCTGACGCACAGGCGCAGCCGGACACGGTTCGCATAGGCCTGTACATCAACGATATCTACGATGTCAATCTGAGCGAGAAGAGCTTTTCGGCGCAGTTTTGGGTTTGGTTTAATTACACGGACTCCAGTTGGAATCCGCTGGAAACGCTCGAATTTCCGAATGCTAAAAGTATCGAGGAACACCTCAACTTTGTGGAGAAGAAAGGGGGGCTGTGGTGGGCGGGAAAGCGCGTCACGGCAGTCCTGAAAAAGGATTGGGATATTCGCCGCTTCCCATTCGACACGCAGAAAATGGTGGTGGAATTGGAAGAAAGCAATCGCGACATTTCGGAACTGATTTTCGTGCCCGACACAGCCCATACGCGCATCGACCCTAATCTCAGCTTATCGAATTGGCAAATAGACCGCTTTGAGCTCGTTAGCGGCGTGCGTCGATACGAGACTAGTTATGGCGACCCGACACTCGACGGCGAAAGCGCCTATGCGCACGCCGAACTGATCGTTTACGTCCGCCGAAAAACCTGGGGCTTGTTCTTCTCGCTCTTTACTGGGATGTACGTCTCCTTTTTCATTTCTTGGTTGGTCTTTTTTATCGATCCGATAGACGTCGATCCGCGCTTTGGCCTTTCGGTCGGCGGCTTGTTTGCCGCCGTGGGCAATAAGTACATCGTAGACTCTATTTTGCCGCAATCCACCACGTTTACCTTAGTAGATAAGTTGCATGTGCTGACCTACTTCTTTCTACTGCTGTGCATTGTGTTATCGGTAGCCTCTCTGCGTATTTGGAAAAAGGGCAACCCTGCTGCTTCGGCGCGTTTTGACCGCAACAGTTGGATGTTTATCCTCACCGCCTATTTGCTGGCCAATGCCTGGCTGATTTGGTCGGCTATGTAGCCCAAAATGCTTATGTGTGGGAAGGCTCCTTAGCAAGGGCTTCTTGTATTTGCTGCAGCAGCGCCAACTTGGCGATTTCACCGGCATGTCGCCACAGCTCTCGGCCGCGCCAAAATAGAATGAGGGTCGGCACGCCCAGGACGCGTTGCGCTACGGCTAAGGAAGTATGTTCGTTGACGTCTATCTTGACCACATGCAAGTTATCCGCCATCTCCGCCTGCAACGCCTCCAGCATGGGCATCATAGCCATACAGGGGCTGCACCAGGTGGCGTAAAAATCCACGAGTACGGGTTTGTCCTGTTGGATAAGCTTGTCGAAGTCGAGTGCCATTTCTGCGTCGTTCATTGTTTTAAAAAGAGGCGATGCGCTTGCCGACTGCCGTCGTTAGCGGTAAGGTGTAGCCAATACACGCCGTTAGGCAGGGCGCTGAGCGCGATGCGGAGGGGCTCTTGGAAGGCTTCTCCTTGAGCGAGAGTTTGCCCTAGGGGCGTCTGTATTGACCAGTAGAAGGGTTGCCCGATGTTCCACGTGACTTCGAGTGCATGACGGGCTGGGTTAGGCCACAGCTTGGGCTGCACAGCCAGGGGATGGTGGACGGGTGCGCTTGTTTGCGTAGTGCAGTCGCGCAGCTGGGTTTGGTACAGCGTTAGTCCGCCGCGAAGGTTTCCTATGACCACTTCTAAGGTGCCATCGCCGTCGAGGTCGGCAAAGGCGGGAGAGGAGCGTTCCCCCTCATCAACCTCTCCCCACTTTTTGGAAACGATAGGGAAGGCGGAGCTAGTCGGCGTTAAGCCGGAATAAGCCTCGAGGGTGCCGCTAAAATTGCCGCAAACCACCCATTGCTCTCCGCTGGGCTGGAGTATTACTGCTGGTCGGCTGAAGCCGACACCTACCTCCGAGCGGGTGTCGATGGCTCCGAGGCGGTTGATGGTGGGTTGGGTCTCGAAGATGGGGTTATCTGGAGCGCCGACGTTGCGGAAATAGGAGACGGCGCCGTTTCGCTTGCCGGTGAGGATGTCGGTAGCGCCATCGCCATCGACATCGGCGATGCAGGGTGCCGAAAAGGTACCCGTATTCATGCCGGCCCACATAGGGCGGAAGTCCTGTTGCAGCTGCATGGGTTGGCCGGGACCAGCGGTGTTGAAAAAGCAATAGAAGCCGCCCGTGCTGCTGCCCACCAACAGGTCGAGGTCGCCGTCGTTATCTAAGTCGCCAAACGCAGGCACATAATCGCTACTGGCGTTGGAAAAGGCCGACATGCCCAGCCAGTCGCTATCGACCAGTTCGAAACGCGGACTGGTAGGGGTGCCGGTGTTGAGGCACAGGTACAAGCTAGCGGTGCCGGTAGGAGTTGTTGTGTAGTAGCCGCTATTGCCCACGACCAGGTCTAGGAGGTCGTCGCCGTTGACGTCGGCTATGGCGGGGTGCGAGCTGCTGCCCACGTCTATCATGTCGCCGACGAGGAAGCGCTTGCTTTCCAGTTCGAAGGAGTGGCCCACGGCAGCGGTGTTTTCGTAAAACCAGACGTTTTGGCGGTCTTCGGAGCCGTATCGGTTGTTGGGCGCCACTAGCATGTCTTTCTTGCCGTCGTTATTTGCGTCGAGATAGTAGGCTGCCGGGAATTGAGGCATATCCACGGGTGTGCTGTAGGAGGGGAAATTGACGTCTTGCTCGGCCATCCAAGCTTGTGTCGGAGTGCCGTAGTTAACCATCATGTTCATGCAGCGGAAAGACACGTCGCCACTGACCATCTCCAAGTCGCCGTCGCCGTCGTCGTCGTAAAGCATTAGGGTGGAGCCGGGATGGAGACCACCGCCTCGTTCTTCGACGGTATGGCCGCGCAAAAAATCCACGCAGGTATCGGGGCGTGGGCTGAGGTTGTTGACGCAGAAGTTCAGGCCCGTCTCGAAAAAGCGGCCCCAACAGCGATCCTCTACGACGAAGTGGAGGCTGTCGCGCCCAAAGCCCTCCTCCACGGAAGTATTTTTCACCCACCAGACATGCCCTCCAGAAATACCCTCAAAGGTCAGAATGTCTAAGTCGCCATCCCCATCTACATCAACTACACCCGGCACATCGGTGGGGGCAATGACGAGGTTGAGCCACACGCCGGGGAGGGTAGAAGGATAGTAAATTAAGCTGTCGTTGCAATGCGCACAGCCCGGATAGTGGAAGAGGAAGGGCTTGAATTTCAGCACTTCGTTGTCGAAGTAGCCTTGAAAAACTTGCATTTCCTGGGAGTTGGCGGTCAGCCCGCAGCAGAAGATATCGGCGGCTCCGTCGCCGTTAAAATCGCGCAGCAGGGCATACTCGCGCAACGGCGGGAAATGGCAGGCGTATTCAGGAGCATAGCGGTAGGCTATTGCGTTGGGCGTGCCTTCGTTGAGAAAGGTCAGGACGACATCGCCTGCGCGATCGAAGACTACCAGGTCGGGAATACCGTCCTGGTTGAGGTCGGCTGCTGAAAACTGCGGCGCGTTCAGCCCTCCGGCAAAGGCGTGCGGGAGCGAACGCCCCCCTTGAACAGCAGCTGCATTCCAAGCCGTAAAGCGCTGCTGGCCTGAAGCGATGGGTTGAACCGCGCCGACTGCAGCAATGGCCAACATCCACACGAGCCGTCGTGGGTACATACGTGTTTTTTGTTTAAAGGAAAGGGTAAATCTTCGACGGTTTTGGGGAAGGAGAAGACCTTTGTTCGACAAACTTGACTGGAAGCTCCATTACTAAGGCGAAAAAAGCGATGTTTAGCTTAAAATAAGTCTTTTTTGCGAAATATGTTGTACGAATTTGATGGTTTTCGACCAGTGATACACGAGACGGCGTTCGTGCATCCGCAGGCGGTGGTTATTGGGCGCGTGGCTATTGGGCGCGAGGTGTACATTGGGCCGGGCGCTGTGCTGCGGGGCGACTGGGGGCGCATCGAGATTGCCGACGGATGCAACGTTCAGGAGAATTGCGTCGTCCACATGTTTCCCGGCGTAGCGGTGGTGCTGCACGAGAGCGCGCATATTGGGCACGGCGCGATCGTTCACGGAGCTGTCATCGGCCGAAATACCCTCATCGGCATGAATGCCGTAGTGATGGACGAGGCAGAGGTAGGGCCGGAGTGCATCGTCGGTGCGCTGAGCTTTATCAAGAGTGGTGAAAAAATACCTGCCCGCAGCTTGGTGGCGGGCAACCCAGCGCGCATCGTGCGCGAGGTAAGCGACGAGATGTTGGCTTGGAAGACCGAGGGCACGCGCCTGTATCAGCGCCTGCCGGCCCAATGCCGAGAACAGCTGCGCCTTTGCGAGCCGTTGCGGGAAAAGCCCGACAGCTGGGAGGCGCAAGACGCGACCTATCGCCCGTGGAAGCGCTCCGGTCAATAGGCCCGAGCGAAAAGGACGCGCTGCCGACTGGGTTTGCCAGTGAGCACGCATCGCCCTGCCTCTTGAGGCGCATCCAAGGGAATGCACCGAATGGTAGCCTTCGTACGCTCCTTGATCTCGAGTTCTGTTTCCGTCGTCCCGTCCCAATGGGCCAGGACAAAGCCGCCCTTATCTTCTAAGACCGCCTCAAAGTCGCTCCACGTATCGACCGGCGTGATGTGTTCGTCGCGGAATGCCTTAGCCCTCGAGAACAAATTCTGTTGGATGTCGTCCAGCAACTGGGCCACATAACTGTCTATAGCCTCCAAGGGGACATTGACTTTCTCTTTAGTATCTCGACGAGCCACTTCTACCTGGCCGGCGTCGAGGTCGCGCTGCCCCAATCCCAAGCGGACGGGCACGCCGATCATTTCGTATTCAGCAAATTTGAAGCCCGGCCGATTTTGGTCGTCGTCGTCCACCTTGACCGAGATGCCTTTGGCGCGCAGCCGGTCGGCGATCTGATGCGCTGCGGGCATCAGCGTCGGCAAGGGTTTGGGAATAGGCACAATCACTACTTGGATGGGTGCCAACCGCGGCGGCAATACCAGTCCGTCGTCGTCGGAGTGGGTCATGATGAGGCCGCCGATGAGGCGGGTCGATACGCCCCACGACGTGGCCCAGACGTACTCCTGCTGATTGTCTTTGTTCAAGAACAGGACGTCAAAGGCCTTAGCAAAGTTCTGTCCTAAGAAGTGGGAGGTACCGGCTTGCAGCGCCTTGCCGTCTTGCATCAGTGCTTCGATACAAAACGTCTCGTCGGCTCCAGCAAAGCGCTCGTTGGGTGTTTTTACGCCTTTGATGACCGGCATAGCCATGTAATCTTCGGCGAAGCGGCGATAGATTTCCAAGATTTTGAGCGTTTCCTCCATAGCCTCTTCGCGGGTGGCGTGGGCTGTGTGGCCCTCTTGCCAGAGGAATTCCGCCGTGCGCAGGAAGGCGCGCGTGCGCATCTCCCACCGCACTACGTTGGCCCATTGGTTGATGAGCAGCGGCAGGTCGCGATAGCTCTGGATCCAGTCGCGGTAGGTGTTCCAAATAATCGTCTCCGAAGTAGGGCGCACGATGAGCTCTTCTTCTAATCGGGCTTCTGGGTCGACAATTACCCCTTGCCCGTCAGGCGCATTTTTGAGGCGGTAATGGGTGACCACTGCGCACTCCTTGGCAAAGCCCTCAACGTGCGCCGCTTCGCGGCTCAGAAAACTTTTGGGAATGAATAGCGGAAAGTAGGCATTGACATGGCCAGTTTCTTTGAACATCTTGTCCAGCACGTCGCGCATCTTTTCCCAGATAGCGAACCCGTGGGGGCGGATGACCATACAGCCGCGCACCGGCGAGGAGTCGGCCAAGCCCGCCTTGCGCACAATGTCCAAGTACCATTGAGAGTAGTCTTCCGACCGCGGCGTGATTTCTTTTGCCATAAACTATGCTGCCCAAATGCTTCTCGAGAGAGGAAAAAAGGCCTCCAGCTGCCCTTGCTGAACGCTTTTAAGCCAACTTTAACGCCCCCTGGGTGTTAACTTTAAGTGCCCTTTAACGTCAAAGAGGCGGCAAAAGTAATTACATTTGACCGTGAAAACAGGGCTTCGCCTTTCATTTGAAAAACTAAGCATGCTGAGCTATGAAAAATATCCGCTTTTTATCGGCTTTCCTGGCGGTTTTTGCGTCGATGACAGGGGTAAACGCGCAAGACGACCTCTACTACAACCCGGACAAAGACCGCCCAGCCTATGCTGTGGAGGTACGCGACCAAAATCGCGTCACGCAGCGCTATCGAGGCGACGACGATTATTACTACGACGAAGGTTACGACTTCGAGTATTCCTCGCGCATTCGGCGTTTTCATCGGCCCGTGCGAGTGGTCGATTATTACGATCCGTTTTTTGTGGACATGTGGATGTACGACCCCTTCTTTACGCCAGGGGTGAGCATCTACGTAGGTGGTTTTGCTGACTATTGGATGTGGCGCCGCTGGATGCGCTGGCGCGCCTGGAACACTTGGGCTTGGCACGATCCCTTCTGGGGTTGGGGATTCAACCCGTGGGGGTGGGGTTGGAATGCGTGGAACCAGCCGTGGTACAACCCGTGGGTGTGGAACAACTACTTCTACGATCCTTACTGGGTATGGAACGGTTACAACCCTTACTGTCCTCCTAACATCTGGATCAACAACAACTACTGGTACAACAACACGGTGATAAATGCGCCCGGCTATAATCCGCGCACGTATGTTGGGCCGCGGCGCAGCGGGACGGTGGTCAGCCCCAGCTACGCGCGCATAGTCAGCAATACGGCGCCGTCGGAGCGCTTAGCGCCTCCGCGCGCTGGTGCTGAGGTTATCGAGTTGAAGCCGCAGCGCTCCATGGGTCGGGTAGAGACGGCGCCAGCAGAGCGGCTCCCGCAGGAGCGCAGGGGGGCGGGCCCAGCAACGCCGCTGCGTACCGGCAGAGAAGAGGTGCGTCCGGAGGGCCGACGCCCTGAGACAATGCCTTCGGAGCCGTATCGGCCGGGTCGGGAAGCAGTGCCGGAGCGTCCTGCGCGCGAGGCAAGACCTGAACGCATGCCTGCCCCGCGCACAGAGCCGAGCCCGGGGCGTTTGCCGCGCGAAGAGACAACACCACAGCGGCCGCCGCGCCGCGAAGCACCGCGCTACGACGACCCTCGTCCGGAACGCCCCAGCCGCGGCAACGATACCTACTCGCCGCGGCGTTCGTATGAGCGCCCTTCTACCGATGGAGGTAGCGGGCGTTCGGGGGGCGGCTTCGGGCGGTCGGGAAGCCATCCCGGCGCCGGCAGCGGCCGCACCTCCTCTCCCTCGTCGGGCGGCAGCCCGCGCGGCCGCAACAACTGATAGTCTTTGTCCGTACTGACTCTAAATGATAGGGGAGGGGAAGTGAGCGCAGTAGCCTCTCTTCCCCTCCTTTTTAACAGCGGCACAGAGCGGAGCAGCCTTTATCCTTAGGATCCTTAAACCGTATGTGGCGATGAAACTCCACTGGTCTATCTTGAGCCTACTCTTCGCAAGCAGCGCTGGCGCGCAGACGGCGTCCGACGCCATACGCTACGCCCTTCTCAACCCAGCCGGCACCGGCCGGCTCGTCGGGGTGGGCGGTGCTTTTGGCGCACTGGGCGCCGAGTTCACAGCTACCAGCCTGAATCCAGCTGGGCTAGCGATGTATCGCACTGGCGAGCTGGTGTTCTCTCCAGCGCTCCGCTTTGCCAATACCGAAGCGGCTCACCCCAGCTCTGGCTTCCCCTTTCAGGAAGACCGGTCGGCCTTCCGCTTCGACAACATAGGTATAGTGTTTCACACGCCTACGCGTCGAAGTCGCTGGAAAACCTTCAACGTCGGAATTGGGCTGAATCAAATGGCCAACTTCCACCGCGACATCTATTATTCGGGTTACGTCGAAGGTACTATTCTCAACAACTGGTTTGCAGAAGCAGAGCCGCTGCTTCAAGCTGATCCCAGCGGAGGCAGCTTAGACCCTTTCACAGGAGGACTAGCCTTTGAGACCAATGCCTTCTATTTTCAGAATAACCGGCCTTACTACGACTTTTACGGAAACGAAAACGCCGGCATCTTACAGACACATACGATCTCTCAATCCGGCCAAATTAACGAGCTGGCCTTCTCCTTTGCGGGCAACTACGACGAAAAGCTCTTTGTAGGAGCCACCTTAGGTGTCCCCATCAGCCGCTATGCTTTCGACGGCGATTATCGGGAAATAGACGCTGACGGCAACGTCACCTTTTTCGATAACCTCAATTTCAGCGAGTTTTTGGAAACCAACGGACTAGGATTTAACACCAAGTTCGGTGTGATATATCGACACACGCAGGCGCTGCGCATCGGTATGTATTTTCACACCCCTACCTGGTGGCGCCTGACGGATAACTTTGACAACTCCTTTTCCTACCAATATACCGACGGCAGCGGCACCAACCAGATCAGCGCGCTCTCGCCCGATGGCTCCTTCGAATACCGCCTCACGACGCCCTGGCGCGCTGGGGTGAGCTCTGCTTTTCTCTTTCAGAAGAACGGCTTCCTCAGCGCCGATGTCGAGTGGGTAGATTACAGCACCGCCCGCTACAACTTCACGCCGGGTACGGCCGACATAGGGCTAAAAGAGCAGGAGCGGGCGATCAACAGCGATATCCGCCGTCAGTACAAGGGAACGGCGAATATCCGCTTAGGCGGAGAATGGGCCTTATCGGCATTTCGCCTGCGCGCTGGCGTAAACTTGATAGGCAGACCGGAAGCGGCGGAGCCCGGTTTTAACGTGGGCTTTTCAGGCGGCGTTGGCGTCAAGGCCCGCGGTTTTTTCTTAGACTTAGGCGTCCGCACGCGCAGTCAGCCGGGCGTAGTTGTCCCTTATGTGGACGCGCCGGCGATACGAACGCAAAACCGAACGACCGAGGCGCTGCTTTCCGTTGGATTTAAACTCTAATCGCGGCGCGCCCGCTCGAAGCCTTTTGCCCTGAACCGACCACACACGGCTGCAGTGGAAGCCTCCGAGCAGTTTTTATCGCGGCGTTGCCTTACTGAAGAGCATCGGCAAAGGTGAACTTTGCAGCATGAAATACGCCGCTGCGCTTCAGTACCTGTACGAGCACCTGCCCATGTTTCAGCGCATTGGGCCGGCTGCATACAAGAAAGACTTGACCAACATTCGCGCTTTGTGCGAACATTTGGGCCATCCCCACCAGCGCTTCGCCACCTTGCACGTGGCCGGCACCAACGGAAAAGGATCGGTGAGCCATTTTTTGGCGGCCCTCTGCCAATTGGCAGGGTTAAAGACAGGGCTGTATATCAGTCCGCACTACAAGGACTTTCGCGAGCGCATTAAAATCAACGGCCAATACATTTCGGCTCGGCGCGTGGCGGCGTTCGTGGAGCAACACCGCGCCGCCATCGAGGACATCCGCCCCTCTTTTTTTGAGCTGTGTGTGGCCATGGCTTTTGATCACTTTGCGCGCGAGCAAGTAGATATCGCCGTCATAGAGGTAGGCTTGGGAGGGCGTTTAGACAGCACGAACATCATCACGCCCTTGCTCAGCGTCATCACGAACATCAGCTACGACCACCAGGATATGTTGGGCGACACCTTAGCGCAGATTGCCGGCGAAAAGGCGGGCATCATCAAGCCCGGTGTCCCTGTGGTTGTAGGAGAGACGCATCCCGAGTCGGCGCCCGTCTTTCTGAAGAAAGCAGAGGAAAATGCCGCCACCATTGTGTTTGCCGACCAGCACTATGCAGTGCAAGAGGTATCCTCCGACTGGGAGTGCACGACATACGACGTTTACAGGCAGGGAGAGCCTTATCTGAGCGGACTGACTGTGGACGTAGCAGGGGCCTTCCAAACCCGAAACTTGGCCACTACCCTACAGGCGTGGGAGGTGTTTGTCCGGGAAGCTGCCTACCGCTGGAGGGCGACGCCGGAGCAATGGCAAATAGGGCGGTTGTTGCACAGCACCCCGGGGGGGAGTTTCTTCTTTCCGGCGCGCCAGCTGACGCGTTTCCAAGGGCGTTGGCAAGTGATCGGCCGAGCACCTACCGTGCTGTGCGACAGCGCGCACAACGAGGCGGCGTTGCAAATCCTTTGGGAGCGGCTAAGAGCGGTCTCTGCCAAGCGGATCCACGTAGTGCTCGGTTTTGTTCGCGACAAGGAAACGGCGCTGCTACTGGCTTGCTTTCCCACCTCGGCGCGCTACTATTTTGCTAAGGCAAACATTCCAAGGGGCTTAGACGCTGAGCTCTTGCGCGAAAGAGCAGTCGCTTTCGGGCTTCAGGGGCGCGCCTATCGGTCAGTGCGCCATGCCCTGCGCGCGGCGCTGCGGGCGGCCACGCCGGAAGATTTGGTCGTCGTGACGGGCAGCATTTTCGTCGTAGCGGAAGTGTTGTAATTGTCTACTGCTTCTGCTTGCGCGCCTTGCGCGCCTCCTCGGCAGCGCGCGCCGCCTCTGCTCGCTTCAACCATGGCTGAGCCTCTTCCGGTCTACCCATGTCGTTGTATGCGGAGCCGATATAATGCAACAGCGTTGGGTTGTCGGGCTCGTATTTCAGACCTTCTTTCCACTGTTCGATGGCCTCTGGGAAGCGGCGCTGCATAGCCAATACGGCGCCCAAGTTGCGGCGCGCATCGATGAAGCGCGGGTTGAGGGCCACTGACTTGCGGTAAACTGCCTCTGCGGAGTCGAGCTGTTGGCGCAGGAAGTAGATGAAGCCGAGGTTGGAAAGCACCTTTTCGTCGTTGGGCCGATAGCGCAGGGCGTTCATGTAGTCGTGGTAGGCACTGTCGTATTGGCCCAGTCGAAAGTAGGCGAGGCCGCGACTTCCAAAGGCGTCGTGGTACTGCGGATAGAGCTCGATGGCGCGCGTGTGGTAGCCGATGGCTTTGCGCACCCAAGAGGAGTCGGTTACCTGTCCGGTTTCTTCGATGAGGCCTTCCTTTATCGTCTCGATGCCCATGTGAAAGTTCAGCTTAGCGCAGTTGGGCGAGTGCGGAATGTCGGCCTTGTACAAGGTGTAGCTCGTGTACCAAACCGGATTTCGGCGGATAGTCTGCAGGCAATAGAGTACCAACACAATGCCGGCGATGCTCCACAAGACGGCGCCCTTGTTGTTGGGGTTGAGTATTTGTTGGGTGGGCGTGCGGTGAGGTTCCATCTTCAAGCGCAAGAGCACGGTAAGGAGGCCTGCGAGGGCCAAAGCAAAGCCCCACGAAGGCGCATACAGCAGCCGCTCGCCATAAGAGGTACCGATGAGGATGAACACGTTGCTGAACAGTGAAAAGGCGATGAGGTAAAACAGGATGGCATACGAGAGGATATGCCGGCGCGGCAGCAGCCAAAGGGCATAAGCGAACATGCCGACGTACGCCAAAAGGCTGCCCAGCGCGCGTATGTCGCTGAAGGTCGTCAATTGCATCTGCGGATACCCGCGGTCGCTGATGAGCAGGTGCGGGAAAACAAGCGTCTTCAAGTATTCCCCGCACATCATAAAGGCCGAAGCCAGCTGCGTCGCGCGGTCTTTGGCGCCAACAATGAAGTTGTCGAGCACCGAAAACACTTCGGGATACGGCTGGGCGCTCAAAACCAAATGGCGAGCCGTCAGAAAGAGCGCCGCTGGAAGGAGAAACAGCACAGCTATGCGGAGGTTTTCCCGAAGCGGGCGGTCTGTAAAAAACCAGATGGTCAGCGGAAAAATCGCCAAAAAGGTGATGGCGCTTTCTTTGGAAAACAGGGCGAGCGCGTAGAACAGCACAGCCAAGGCCACATAGCCCTTTCGGGCCGTGTCGAAGTAGCGCCACACGCTCCAAAGGGCCGCCGTGCAAAAAAACAGCGCTAAGATCTCGTCCAAGCTCTTGATGTTGGCCACCACCTCGGTGTGCACTGGATGGGCTATAAAAAACAACACGGCTAAGGCCGGCAGGATGGGCGGATAAGCGGCCAATATGCGCCGCCACGTAACCCACAACAGCCAGCCCGTCCACCCGTACATTAGGGCATTCATAACGTGCCCCACCATCGGATTGTCGGGCGACAGCTGCCATTGCAATGCAAAAATCAAGAGTGCAAAGGGGCGATACAGCGAGCCCGGGCTGTTCCAAGCGCCGTAGCGGTATTCCTTAGTGAAGATCAGGTCGATGTTCTTCAAGCCGCCCTGGGTCACCCAGTTCTCCTTGATGACAGAATAGTCGTCTAAGCAGTACTGATGCCCAAAGGTGTTGACGTAGAGCAGGAAACCCAGCGCGCCGGCCACTGCACCCACCCACGCCGGGCCGAGCGGTGCTGAAAACACCTGCACACTCGCCAAAGGCGGGGCCACCGCACCGCGCCGACGAACGGCCGCCTGCTCTTTCGCTTTTTTTCGCTTGCTCATATCGCTAAAGCCTGCGTTTGCCGCATAACCGAGGCGAAAGTAGCGAGATTTTATCGATGCTGAACCTAACGAGCAGTGTACCGGCTGTTTTCGTCCCAATAATCACATGATCGCAATGGCGTAAAGTTCGAGAGGTAAGATGTTTACAAGGCACCCCTGGGGAAGAAAACGCGGCTAATATAAAATTTTATCGTTTAGGCGTTTTTAACTATACTCGATAGTTTTTTGGGGAATTATCGCAAATTTGTTTCAAATAACGAGGAAATGACAACTATCTTGTCTTGTGCACACTTCAAGAGGAACAAGTCTTTTGGGCTTTAGTGGGGTTTTATGGGACACACTCCGAAGAACTATGCCAAACGCTCGATGCCGAACTCCACCTTCGAAATCTGGCGGCTGAACCTGTGCGCAAATGGACGATGGAAGGTGACCGTGAACATGCGCTGGAAAGCGGCACTGGCATGTTGTTTATCCTGCTCTTAGATCTGCAAACGCCCTTCACCGCAGCTGTTGTCGGCCTTCCGGAACGACAACCCGGCTTGTGGATGAATGTCTCACGGCCTTTCCTCGCGCTGCGAGCAGATGTTAAGGAGCAGCAAGTTTTGCCATAAAGATGCTATTTTTCTCATCCGAAGCAATGCACATGGAAAGTCAATGGACCCACTTAGCGAGGAAGAACTGAGACAGAAGATCGTAGAGTCACTTGTAGAGCAGGTTTTAGGTACAATCCACATGTCAGGCCGCCTCAGAACGATAAGGAAACTTACAGGCGAGTGCAGGCTCTTTCGAAAATAGGGCAGATACGACTGCACCGGAATTTTCTCGTTAGGAACGTTGAAAAAGTTAGGAAATACGCAAGAAATTGGACAGAAATAAGTCCAAATGATATAAAAACAGAACTAAGATCAGTAGTTGATGGTAGTTTAGAGGCAACTTTATTTCGCTGACGGAATTTTATTTGGTATAGCGCTCCTTATCAGAGAGGATATGGGCGAATGTTGAGATTTATCCTATGGGATGTAACCCACGATGCTCCTTTTGGCCTAATCAGCCTACAGAGTCCGCTGTTCAAGGTTGGAGCAAGAGATAGAGATTTGGGACTTTCTGGGGCGGAGTTGGTATATAGGTTAATCCATCCATGCAAGCGCAGAGATTAGGCGCCTTGCCACCGTATAACGATTTGCTCGGAGGTAAAATGGGGGCATTGTCTGCAACCTGTAGTGAGGTCAGAGAAGTCTACAGTGAAAAATATAAGAATACCAGAACTGTGATAAGAAGGAGAGAGATGGAAAACAGATTATTTTTTTTATAACGACCACAAGCGTCTTTGATAAAAGCAGTATATACAATCGATTAAAATATCAAGATGATTTGATTGCTCATCTAATAGGATATACACAAGGATCGGGTTTGTTTCATATTTCCGAAAGACTATATCTCAAAATATTGGATTTTCTGAAACAAAAAGGCTTTTATACGGCAAGAAGCTATGGCAACGGTCCCTCGCGCAAGATGCGATTGATAAACAAAGGGCTAAAACTGTTGGGGCTGGGAAATGCGGTCTATTACAAATTAAACGTGAGCTTTACATATTCCTCTTGGTAAAGAACCTGCATTCGGCAATCAGACAACAGGAAGAGCCCCTATTATGATAGGGCTCTTCAAGATATTTTTGATTACTGGTCAAGAAGATACTGCATTCCCAGAATAGAAAGAAAGCGCACTTGGTCCGCTTTCAACGTGGATGCGTATTTTGAAAGCCTTATAAAAAATTACCAACTTAAAAGAAATGAAAGACTATAACCAGGTCTCTGATCTCCTTTTACCACAGGCTATGATCAATGAGCTGCTTGAGCATAGCGAAAGGCCATCCAGAAATCTACTTGTATCTTTTGAAAATGTGAGCAAAAAACGCCGGGATATACAGAAGAACCAATGAATAAAGGTATCATAGGGACGGATGCCGATCTATCGATGCTTATGCCGCCAACTACTTGCGGCATTGATGGAGCCAATGTTGTAGATAGGCTTCCAGCGGTGGATATGATTGCTTGCTGTGCGGTAGCCACAGAAGAGCTGATACCATCTTACGAAGAAAAACACCGGGAAAATGTTTGTTATCGTGTATTTCTTCGTAGTGATGCCCATAGTGATGGTACTGGCATCATGCTTGCTGGTATTATGTGGCGATTGGAGCTAGAGTTCGCTGCAAAGGCTCCGCATGATGTGGTGTTTATCGATGGTTCGCTTACCAACCCTATCATTAAAAAATGCAGCCATACATGAAGCAAAGGAGAAGCAATTTTCAGGGAAGACTAAGTGCACAGCTGAGTGAAGGTTTCGAAGCGTTTTTGGTAGATTACAGAAAAATTACCAATTCCTTGGCTTTGTGTTGCATGAGTCCGCGTCTTAGTTTAGCAATCCCTTTCTCGTTTACAGGTCAAGCGACTCTAACCGACTTTGGAGCGGCGATTTGAATAAATTTGTTCAGCACCGCCGCATTGACGGCGGCTTCAGTTTTCTGGTTTTCAAATACCCGGACATACATTTTTTCTCCCAGGATTGCCTTCCATTGGAAAAAGGCATTTTCACCTTTACTTCGCCAATCATGTCCGGATGGTACCTTCCAGCCCTTTCGATTGGCCTGCTGCCCACCCTCATCCATAACCTCTAAAGCGCGGTTTCTTGGATGGCCAGTCGGCAGCCCTTCGGCATAGCGGAGGCGGAAGTCGGGTATGGGCTGGGTGATGAGCTTAGGCTGCCCGCGCGGCTGAAGTAGTCGATGCGCATAGTGTGCAGATGTACGAAGTACTTGGTCCAGCGCGGCTCGTCCAGCAAGTCGCTGAAGCCGGTGGTGCCGACGAACATGAGCACCACATCGCCCTGGCGCTGGGTGAATGTCCGCATGCGGGCCAACAGCTAGGTGCCGCGGTCTTTGTTCCGCCGAAGGGCCGAGTGAAAGCCGTGGGTGTCGTCGTATTCCTCCAAGCAAAGGATGAGCTTCTACTTGAGCAGGAAGTTGGATAGGGTGTTCCAAGCCTCTAACCAATCTTCGGGCAACTGGGGCAGTTCCTCCACAGAAAGCCCGAGCGCGCAGCAGCCCTTTTCGCCCAAGGCACTGAGCCAGCGCGACACCAATTGCTCTCCGCAGAGGCTCTGCGCATCGAGCATCGCTGTGCGGAAACGGGTGCGGTCGAGCAGGACGGACAGGAAGTTGAGCAGCGAGGTCTTGCCCACGCAGCGCTGGTCTATAACACTACCAAGGGCACAATGTACTTTAAGATAGATATATGCGCAGCGTGCGTAGGGCAGCCTCCCTTGGACTTAGCCGTTGGCTATAGCTATACTTGTGCAGCAGGCTCGGCTCAAAGAACAGCCAGGCGAACGCCTCCCGGTCGCTGCGCAGAGCATCGGGCTTGGTAGAGTGGATTCTCCGCTCGGATGCGGGTGTTTGAGGCATCGTTTAGTTGTTTAACCAGGAATTGACAAGGACGAGCAGTTTTTCGCCCCATTGCCAAAGAGCTAGGGCCGCCGCGGCTATGGTTCCCCCGACCACCTTGGCCGTCGTACCCATTCGGCTCCAGACAGCTCCGATGCCCAGCATTCGCCCTAGGCGCATGGCCCATCGGCGCGTAGCGCGCTCTACTTTCCCAATGCGATTGTCGAGCGAGGGGTGCTTTCCCGCTCGAATTCCTCGAGCCAGCGTTTTATTTCTTTGCGGAGGGCAGCGGTATCGCCCGCTGAGTTCAGTTGCTTTGGGCAGAGGAAGGCGAGAAAGTCAGCAGGTTTTCGGTGGTGGTACACGGCCGATGCCAGTGCTTTGCGATGGTCGGGTTTGTTGGACAGCTCGAAAAAGCAGCGCAAGAGTTCGCTTTCCATTTCGTCGGAGCGCAAGGGGGGAAGAGTCTCTTGTATGGAGAACTCTAACTTCGAACCGGACACCGCCCTGCCTGCGATATACAGCTCTCGGGTGCGCACGGGGTGTTGGGAACACACGAGCAGGGCGACTTGGCTGATGTTGTACAAGTTCAAAAAGCTCAAGTCGTAGCCGCAGGCATCCACATCTTGCGCATCGGCTAGGGCGTCGAAGTGCTCTAAGCAAAGCCAAATGCACTGTTCCGAATGACTTCTTAAGTAGCGGTTGACCAGGCTGTGATAGTCTTCTTTGGCTTCCCGGGGCGATAAATTCAATGGGTCGGCTATTGTTTGCGTGAATTCAGAAAGCGCGTGTGCAGTGGTCTTCATGTTGACTCGCAGCAGGCGCGTATTTCCAGGCGAGTGGTTTGCCAGGTCGTCCCCTAAGCGGGGCATGCCCTGCCCAGGAGGAGCGTATAGGTTGATGGTTTTGCCTTCACAGAGCCATTTGGCCACTTTTTCCGTGAACGCAGGTCTCAAGCAGATCGAGGAGCCGGAATGCCCATGTATGGCGACGTTTTTTGATTAGATAGAGCAGCAACAAAAATTATATCGGCATCGAAGGTATATCCAAATTTTTGCTTTATATTCGAGTTCAAGCAATATTTTGTGGAGTATGGAGGTAGCCCTGAGGGGCGCTTGAACGGGCTGTCGCTTACCAGAGCAGTCTAGCGTTGCTAAGAGATCGCAAGCGGTCGCAATCGCCTTCACTATCTCGACCCCGTATGCTCTCGCAAGGCCGAGCGGTGGGTCATCTGCCCTACTTCCCGAAAGGGCAGCGCCATATATTCGCTGTCCTATGTTGTCGGCTGTGGACAAGTTAGGCGGTAGTGTAAATCGATGGCTCGGCGATGCGCTCGCAGGTGACGGCAGATGCCCTGCGCAGCGGTATCGCAGGCGCACCATTGGTGGTGGTTTTCCAAAAAAACCTGGGGCAGCTAGAGCCTGTGGACGTGGCACATGCACTGGTGCCTTTCCCTTGTAGTGGGCGTTGCCTCTTGCTTTTAAGGCAGATTTTTTCTGGAGACATGGGGTGGTGTGTTAACATTTTTCAAAAGGTATGCGCTTATACAAAAAGCCTGTTTACCTTCGTTGGTGCTTTTGCGCGTTTTATTTCGTTCTTTCAAAAATCGCTTCACCTATCATGAAAAAAGCATTTCTCTTTTTCGCCTTCCTGTTTGCCCTTGGAATGGGCGCTGCCCAAGCGCAGAGCTGTCAGGGCGCTGCTGCTACCGCTCCTAAGTCGTGCTGTGCCTCTAAGTCGGCCGCTGCTAAAGCTGCTGCTGCCGACCCGAGCATCGAAAAGCGAACGGCAGAAGACGGCAGCGTCTCTTACGTCCGCAGAGAGACCGATGCTCAAGGCAACGTCCGCTTTGTGAATGTCCGCTTCGACGAACAGACCAAGACGTTTGTCAACGTAGCGCCGCCGGCCGCTGCGGAGGGCATGACGAAAAAATCGTGCTCGGCCGCCGAAGCCAAAGCATGCGCGGGTCAAGCAGGAGCAAAGGCGTGCGCCGGAAAAGCGGAGGGCAAAGCCTGCTGCGCTGCTAAAAAAGCCGCTGTAGAACAGAAGTAGTTCTTATATAGAGCCCAGCCCCTGTCTCTTGGCCGGCTATCGCAACGCCTCGCGGTAGCCGGCTTTCTTTTCGATTTTTCGGGAAAGAATAACACCGTCGGCATGCAAAAATCAAAACACTTTGTGTTAACTTTGGGGCGTGAAAAAAGCATACCAAAAAGTTTCCCACATGCACTGCCTTTTTTTATTTCCCTAAAATTTAACCTTAACATAATACAAGCGCTATGCCGTTGGACGGCCCACTTGGGGGCGACACGCAGAATAAAAACAGTTATCTATCACGCGATTAGGGTATCGTTGGCGCGCCGCGAATGTGCGCCCGTACGGCGAAGAACATGTGGATAAATGCGATTAAATGTGGAAAAAAAGGTATAAAATGCAGATTACTCACTGCGATTTCCCACTTTTCCACAGGTTAGAACCGATACGGAATGTTTGAGCGAGGGGCAGAAGGGCAAACGGCAATAAGTTTGCATCAAGCGAGAAAACACCTCTTTTCATGCTAGATCGAGAAGACCACCAAAAAGGCAAGCGCGCCTCTAAGCGGGGCGGTGAGGCGCGCAGCGCGCAGGCGGGCGGCGAGGGACTTTTCAACTATGTGTTTGGAAAAGTTCCGCCGCAAGCGCTTGAATTAGAGGAAGCTGTCTTGGGCGCGTTAATGTTGGGGCGCGATGCCCTGCCGATAGTGATGGACATTTTGCGCCCAGAAAGTTTTTATCACGAGGCGCACCAGATCATCTACCGCGCCATCATTCGCCTTTTTGAGCACTCGCATCCGGTAGACCTGCTCACGGTAGCGGAGGAGCTGCGCAAGAGCGGGGAGTTGGAGCGCGTGGGCGGAGCCTATCGGCTGGCGGAGCTGACCAATCGGGTGGCCTCGGCAGCGAACGTGGAGTACCATGCGCGTATCATTGCCCAAAAGCACATCCTGCGCGAGCTCATCCGCCTGAGCACCCAAACCCTGAAGGAAGCCTATGAAGAGACGACCGACGTCTTCAACTTGCTGGACGACACGGAAAAGGCGCTGTTCAGCATCACGCAGAACAACTTAGGGCGTACGGTAGAAAGCATGGGCGTGCTCAGTGGGCGCGTCCTGCGGCAATTGGAGGAGCTCGCCCAAAAGAGCGATGGGCTCACGGGTGTGCCTTCCGGTTTTACGGACTTAGACCGGCTGACTTCCGGATGGCAGCCCTCCGACCTGATCATCATCGCGGCGCGTCCGGCAATGGGTAAGACGGCCTGTGTGCTGACTATGGCGCTCAATGCTGCCCGCGATTTCAACATTCCGGTAGCCCTCTTCTCGCTGGAGATGTCGAGCACCCAGCTGGTTCAGCGCCTCATCTCCATGGTCTGCGAAGTGCCGAGTGCCAAGATGCGCAGCGGCCGCTTGGACGACCACGAATGGCAACAGCTCCAGGCAGCGGTAGAGACGCTCTCTCGCCTGCCTATCTTCATCGACGACACCCCAAGCATCAACATCTTCGAGTTGCGCGCCAAGTGTCGGCGCCTAAAAATTCAGCACAACATTCAGCTGGTGGTCATCGACTACCTGCAGCTGATGAGCGGCACGGGAGAGAGCCTCCGCAATGTCAACCGAGAACAGGAGATTGCCGGCATTTCGAGGGCGCTCAAGAACTTAGCCAAAGAACTCAACGTGCCGGTAATCGCGCTGTCGCAGTTGAGCCGAGCGGTGGAGGTGCGCGGCGGCACCAAGCGCCCGCAGCTGAGCGACCTGCGCGAGTCGGGCGCCATCGAGCAAGATGCGGACATCGTGGCTTTCCTATATCGCCCCGACTACTACGGCCTGTCGGAGGATGCCAACGGCATGCCGCTCAAGGGCATTACGGAATTTATCGTCGCCAAGCACCGGCATGGCGCTACCGACACCATCCGCCTGCGCTTTATCGACCGATTTGCCCGCTTCGAGCCAATAGGCGACCCGGCATTCGATCTCATCCGCGACCCTATCACCTCCGGTTTCTTGCCGGGCCAAATGTTCGAGTCCAAAATAAACCAGCCGCTGCCGCCCGAAGACATGCCCTTTTGAGCTTTTGGGAAAACGAGTAGCCATGGCCTCGTACTTTTGCGCCGGCCTCGCCTAAACAACAGCGGCGAAGAGCATTTCCATGCGTATGAAAAAACACAATTTTTCCGCCGGCCCCGCCATCTTGCCGGCGGCCGTCTTGAAAGAGGCGGCCAAAGGCGCGCTCAACTACCAAGGCAGTGGGCTGAGCATCTTAGAGCTGAGCCACCGCGGGCCTGAGTTCACGGCCGTCATCGAAGAGGCGACGGCCTTGGTACACGAACTGCTGGCCATACCGCCCGACAGCGGCTATCACGTGCTGTGGCTGACGGGAGGAGCGAGCACCCAGTTCTTCATGGTGCCCATGAACCTCCTCGACAGCGACCAAATGGCGGCCTACGTAGATACCGGCACCTGGGCGAGCAAGGCCATCAAGGAGGCCCGCGCGTTTGGTCAGGTGGAGGTGTTGGCGTCCTCCAAAGAGCAGAACTACTCCTTCATTCCCAAAGGCTGGAAGGTGCCCAAACAAGCCCGCTACCTGCACATCACCAGCAACAACACCATTTTCGGCACCCAATATCGGCGCTTCCCTAAGTCGCCCGTACCCATCGTATGCGACATGTCGTCCGACTTTTTGAGCCGGCCAATAGATGTGCGCTCGTTTGGATTGATTTACGCGGGTGCGCAAAAGAACCTCGGCCCTGCGGGTGTGACGGTTGTCGTGGTGCGCGAAGATATGCTCGGCGGTGTTCGCCGGCACTTGCCGACCATGCTCGACTATCGCACCTTCATCAAAGAGCGCTCTCTGTACAACACGCCGCCGGTGTTTCCCATCTACGTATCTATGCTGACCTTGCGCCGGCTCAAGCAGCTGGGCGGCACGAAGGCCATCGAGCGGCGCAACAAGGCCAAGGCCAAGTTGCTCTACGACGAGATCGACGCCAACCCGCTGTTTGTGGGCACGGCGGCTCGCGAAGACCGCTCTCTGATGAACGCTTGTTTTGTCATGGCGCCCGGTTACGAAGCTTTGGAGAAAGAGTTCTTGGCCGAGGCCGAAGCGGCCGGCATTGTCGGTTTGAAAGGCCATCGCTCTGTAGGCGGCTTTCGGGCTTCGATGTACAACGCGCTTCCCAAAAGCAGCGTACAGGTGTTAGTAGACGTCATGCGCGATTTTGCCCGCCGAAAAGGGTGAGGGCGCTGGCATAAAAGAAAAGGTGAGGCAATGGGCTTTTCCGAAGGGCTTTTTCGCGAAAAAACGGTGCTCCTCACGGGTGGCGGAAGCGGCATTGGCTTAGAGATTGCGCGCCAGTTTTTGCTTTTGGGGGCGGAGGTATACATCGCTTCGCGCAAGGCGCAGCGCTTGGAAGCCGGCATGCGCGTCTTGCAGCCCCTGGGCATCGTGCACAGCTACCCCTTAGACATCCGAGAGCCCGAACAGGTGACGGGCTTGGCCCAATTTATCGCCGAGCGCAGCGGTCGGTTGGATATTTTGGTCAACAATGCCGGAGGGCAGTTTCCCAGCCGCGCCGAGGACATCACTCCCAAGGGATGGCAGGCCGTCATCAACACCAACCTGAACGGGACGTGGTACGTTACGCAGGCGATGGCCAACCGCTTTTTCTTTGCCCAAGGGGCCGGCATCGTCGTCAACATCGTCGCCAACTATTACCGCGGCTTTCCGGGCATGGCGCACACGGGAGCAGCACGGGCTGGCGTTAGCAACCTCACCCAGTCGTTGGCCGTCGAATGGGCTCGACGCGGCCTCCGCCTCAACTGCGTGGCGCCGGGCATTGTCCAAAGCAGCGGGTTAGAGCAGTACCCGCCGGAACTGCTGTCGGGCATTGCCGACCGCATCCCAATGAAGCGCTTGGGAACGGTGGAAGAGGTGGCATCTTTGGTGCTTTTTTTGGCCAGCCCTATGGCAACCTACATCACCGGAGAGACCATCTACGTGGACGGAGGAGCCCATCTGTGGGGAGACATATGGCAGTACGGCGAATGAACCGACGGCTTTTTTGGATTTTGGGTGTCCTGAGTGCCCTACTTGGAACGCTTTCTGCCGTTGCCCAGTCTGATGCGGAAGCTTTAGTGCTGCGCAATAGTTTGCCGGTGCGAGCGCGCTTTGCTACAGCCGACAACTTGGGCAACCTGTACCTCATCACACCGCAAAACGCCGTAGAAAAATACGCCATAGATGGGCGCCTACTCGCCCGCTACACCAACAACCGGTCGGGAATGGCAAAGAGCATAGATGCTGCCAACCCGATGAAGGTGCTCGTCTGGTACGCCGACTTCCGCACGGTAGTTTTCTTGGACCGCAACCTGACGCCCTTAGGCACACTGAACCTCATCGAGGCGGGCTATCCCGAAGTGCGCACAGTGGGCGCTGCCGCAGACGGTCATCTTTGGATTTACGACGAGGTGACTTTCCAGCTCAAGAAAATTAGCCCAGAGGGCGCCCTTTTGGCGGAGAGCCCTCAGCTAAACGCATTGCTCGCCGAGCGATTACCCATCGATAGGCTGTGCGACGACGGCAGTCAGGTGTATGCCTTTAGTGCACAGCACGGCCTCCTCCTTTTCGACAGCTACGGCCAGTTCCGACACCGCATCCCTGTAGCGGATGCGTCAACTTGCGTCGCGGCAACAGACCGTATTCGGTGTTTGACGCCGGGCTGCTTGCTCCTGCTCGACCCCGTGCGGCTGACGGAGCACCGCCTGCCCTTGCCGTCCGCTGCGATCGAGCAGCAGGCTGAGGTTTGGCTCGCAGAAAAGCAGCTGTTGCTACAGCGCCCAGGTTCGATGGACATCTGGGAGTGGCCCGATTAGGGCGCTAATCGCGCAATGCGCCATCCCTGCTCTAAGCGCGCATAGCAAATGCGGTCGTGCAGGCGGCTCGGACGCCCCTGCCAAAACTCGAAATAGTGAGGTGCGACGCGGTAGCCTCCCCAAAAAGGCGGCAACGGCAGAACCTCGTCGTGTACAAACTGCTCGCTCATCTCTCGGTAGCGTTGCTCGACCACCTGGCGCCCGGCGATGACCTTACTCTGTGGGCTGGCCCAAGCGCCGATTTGACTTTCCCTGGGGCGACTTTGAAAGTAGGTGGCCGACTCCTCAGCGGAAAGGCGTTCCGTTCGACCCTCGATGCGCACCTGGCGCTCCAGCTCGGGCCAAAAAAATAGGAGCGCAGCCCAAGGGTTTTCCCACAGCTCGGCGCCCTTGCGGCTTTCGTAGTTGGTGTAGAAGACGAGGCCGCGGTGGTCTAAGCCTTTGAGCAACACTACGCGCGCGCTGGGGCGACCCTCCGACGTCGCCGTAGCCAGCGTCATGGCGTTTGGCTCGGGCAGCTGGGCTGCCATAGCTTGTTGCAACCAGTGCTGTAATTGCGCGAAAGGATCGGCATCGACGTCCTCCTCTGAAAGCGCAGCCATCGCGTAGTCGCGCCGCAAGGCTGCCAACTCCTCGCTTATCCCGGAAATAGCCATATCGTCGTTACTTTGGAGCCAAAAGTACGCCGAAACGCGGACGTAGCCCATCGACACGCATGGATTGGACTGCCGCTCTTCGACAATTCGACAGCTTTCTGCGGTTGGAGCGCTCCGTGAGCGAGCACACGTTAGCTGCCTACATGGCCGATGTCAGAAAATTTACCCAATATCTGGACTTGGCAGGCGTAGTGCGCTCGCCGCTCGAGGTGCACGCCGACGACGTCCGGCACTTTGTCGGTTGGCTCAGCGACTTAGGCTTAGAGGCCAGCTCCCAGGCGCGTATCTTGTCGGGCTTGCGCGCCTTTTATCGGTTTTTGATGCTCGAAGATAAGGTGGCGGAGGACCCCACAGAGCCGATAGCAATGCCGCGCTTGCACAGTGGGCTGCCGCAAGTACTGTCGGTGAACGAGGTAGAGCGGTTGCTCAGCAGCATTGCAGTCGACACGCCGTTGGGCCTGCGCAATCGCGCTATGGTGGAAACCCTTTACGCCTGCGGCTTGCGTGTAAGCGAGTTGGTGCAGTTGCGCTCCGCGGACCTCTTCTTGTCGGCCGGCTTCATCAAAGTGCGCGGCAAAGGCCACAAGGAGCGTTTTATTCCCATTGGGCCCCAGCCCGCTCGCATCGTGCAGCAATATTTGGAAGAGGTGCGCCCTACCCTGCCCATTCAGCCCGGCCACGAGCCCTTCGTCTTTCTCAACCGGCGCGGCGCGCGCATGAGCCGCGTCATGGTGTTCTTGCTGGTAAAAAAACTGGCCTTGCAGGCCGGTATTTCTAAAAACATCAGCCCCCATACTTTTCGCCACTCGTTCGCTACCCATCTGGTCGAGGGCGGAGCTGACCTGAAGGCCGTACAGGACATGTTGGGCCACGAAAGCATTACGACGACGGAGATATACACTCATTTGGACGCTGAATACCTCAAAGAGACGATTTACCTCTATCATCCGCGGCTACACTTCGATAAGCCGTAAGGCTGCGGCCGCTAGAGTGTGCCTTCGCCCTAAGTGCGCGGTCTTAGTTGGTCGCAGTAGCAGTGTCGCCCGACGCAGAAGCACTGTTTCTCTCCTCGCGAGCGAGCGCCCTGCTCCAAGCAAAATAGCCGGAAACAGCTAACGCCAAGAAGACGAGGTACTGTAAGGCAGTGAATACAAAGCCCTTGACAAAATAGAGTGGGATTGCTGCTATGTTGGTAGCTATCCACCAAAGCCAATTTTCCAGTTTCTTGCGCGTCAGGAGCCACATGGCCGTATAGGCTGTAGCGGAGGCAAAGCTGTCGGCTACCGGTACAGTGCTGTCGGTCCACGCAGCGAGCACGCCGTACAGCACCAACCAGGCAACGCCGAAAAAGAGCAGGGCTGCTAGCCATTCCGATGGCGTGGCGCGGGTGATGCGCAGCTGAGGGCGCCCTTCGCGCTTTTTCGACCACATTGCCCAGCCCACTACGCCCATCACTGTGTAGTACAGATTTACGCTGGCTTCGGCGTAAAGCCCGGCCACGACGCTCAGGTAGATGTACAGCGCCGTGTTCACCAAGCCGGTGGGATATACCCAGATGCTTCGCTGTCGAGAAAAGACGACGCTGGTGATGCCAAAGAATACCGCGACAAATTCTACGGCGGAAGTCTGGCGTATGCCTGAAACGAGCTGCTGGGCGATATCCTGCAGGAATGCGTGCATAGCGGCGCGAAAAAACGGCATTTACTCCTCTTGGCGCAACACTTCTAAGGGCGGGCGGTGCAATGCGGAGCGGCTTCCCACTAAACCAATAACCAGCGCAGCCAATGCAACAGCGCCCGCCGTGAGCAGTAGAGGGCCTGCCTTTGGATAGAAGGGCATCTGGAAGACCCACTGTGCCAGCGCCCAGGTGCTGAGTAAGGAAAGCCCGGTACCTACGGCGCAGGCCAACAGACCGATTAGGATATACTCTACTGCGGCTATTTGCAGCACCGTGCGCCCGTTGGCGCCCAAGGTGCGCAGCAGGACGCTTTCGCGCAGGCGCGCATAACGGCTTTGGTAGATGGCGCTGAGCAAGACGAGAAAGCCGGTCAGTAAGCTAAACATCGCCATGAAACGCACGATAAAGGATACCTTGCTCAAGATTTCATCGGCGGCCTGGAGGATTTGAGTGAGGTCGATGGCGGAAACGTTAGGAAATCGGCGCACCAGCTCCGACTGGAAGGCAGCGCTCTGGGCTGGGCTTTCTACTCGCGACACGACGACATGCGTCTGCGGAGCAGCTTCCACCACGCCGGAGGGGAAAACGATCATAAAGTTGGTCTGCAGGCGGTTGAACTCAACGCGGCGCACACTGCCCACTTCGGCCTCCAAGGGAACGCCCTGCACGTTGAACGTCAGGCGCGAGCCGATGCGCGCCTGGAGCGCGCGCTGCAGGTTTTCGGAGATGGAAACGCGCACCGGTTGACCCGCTCGGTGACGGCCGGTCCAGCGCCCTGCTACAATGCGCTCGCTGTCGGTGAGGGTGTCGCGAAAGGTCACCCGAAACTCGCGCTCCCATACCCAGCGGGCTATTCCTTTCGGGCGAGCAGCGCGGCGCATCCAGCCCACACTGGCCTGCTCTGCGGGAGGCTGCTCCTGTCGGCCTTTGCCGTCTACGCGGTCGATGCGAACCGCTACTATGGGTACTTGTTGGAGAAGGGGCATGCCTTGCTGGCGCACGAAGTCTGCAACGGCCCTCTTTTGATCGGGCTGAATATCGAAGAGGATGAGGTTGGGTTGGTTTTCACTGTTGGCCCATTCGAGGCGCTGCAAGAGCAAGTCCTGCGTTAGAAACAGCGTACTCAGTAGGAGCACGCCCGCGCCGATGGTGACGACGAGCAGAGTGGTCTGATTGTTGGGGCGAAACAGATTGGCGATGCCCTGTCGCCATACATACGGCCATCGCCGAGGGAAAAAGCGCCGCAGCCCTGCCATGAAGAGGCGCGCCGTCGCCCACAGCAAACCCAAAGCCGCCGCCATGCCGACCAGAAAACCGAGGGTCTGCTCTACCTCGCCCAACATGTGGAATGTCATTCCTCCAATGGTCGCGCCTATGCCCGCATAGATGCCGACGAGCATGCCATTAGAGGCGGTAGTTGAGACGTCCTCCACAGCTGCGCGCAGGGAGCGCAAGGGAGAAACGTGCAAAACCTCTGCCAACGGCCGCAGCGAAAACAACAGCGCCGTAAGCACGCCCATCGCTACCCCTTGAGCAACGGCCGACCAAGCGATATCGGTGCTGAGCTGCTCTATGGGCAGAAAGTCGCCGATCAGCAGCGGTAATGCCTTTTGCAGCAGCCCGCCTAAGAGGGCTCCTGCCGCCGAGCTAACCAAGGCAATGCCGACGATCTGGATCAGAAAGATCAGAAAGGCCTGCTTGCTGCTGGCTCCCAAGCAACGGAGGATAGCTACTAAGGGCATTTTCTCGCGCAGATACAGGTGTACGGCGCTGCTCACGCCCAGTGCACCTAAGAGCAAGGCCACAAATGCTACTAAGTTGAGAAAGCCGGCAAAGCGGTCGAACACCTCTCCGAGCGTTTCTCGGTTGCTCTGCACCGTCTCCCAGTCCAGCCCCACTCGTTGAAGCGGTTTTTCCAAATCGCTCAACAGTTGCTTCAACACGGCGGCATTGGGCACGCGGACGTAATACTGGTACCAGACGCGACTTCCCTTTTGCAAGAGGTCTGTGGCCGGCAGCTGGCTCATCGGGATGAAGGCCGTAGGGGCCAATGCCGAGCCGATACCGGCGCGTCCGGGGCGGGAGAGCAGGTCTCCGGCGATGACGAAAGACTGTCGACCGATGCGCACCGAGTCGCCGATGCGCGTGTGGAACTGCAACAGCAGGCTGTGTTCCAACAGGGCGCGAGGTTGCCCACCTTGCGCATAGGTTCTCCACACGTCGGGTGGGTCGCTCTTCCACTGTCCGTAGAAAGGGTAGGCGGGATCGGCCGCGCGCACGTTGACCAAGCGCGTGCCGTTGCTGTTGGGGAAATAGACCATACTCAGCAGGTTGAACACCCGCGCCACCTCCACACCTTGCGCCGCTTGTAGGCGTTGGTATATCGTGTCCGGCAGTGGGAAATTCCCTTGAATGAGCAGGTCGGCCCCAAGCAGGTCGCGCGCTTCGCGCTCCACGTCGGCCCGCAAGTTTTCGCTCAAGTTGCGCACTGCCGTCAGCGCCGCCACACCCGCTACAATAGCCGAAACAAACAGGAAAAGTCGCGCGCGACTGCGCCTGCTGTCGCGCCAAGCCATCTTCCAGACAAAGGTCATAGGCAACCGACGGTGCACCATAGGCATACTTCAACAAGCAAGGCAGGTAATCGTTCGTCAAAACAACCCTTCGACAGGAAGCGAAAAAAAGCGACTTTTGTCCTGGCGCGGGCTAAGGAATATTTCTATGCGAGAGACCACTTTCATACGGCAAAACCAAGAGAAATGGGCGGAGTATGAGCATTTGCTCAGGCAGTCGCACATCGACCCCGATCGATTGCGGGAGATGTTTGTCCACGTTACGGACGACTTGGCCTATGCTCGCACGTTTTACCCGACCCGCACGGTGCGCTACTACTTAAACGGTCTGGCCCAGCGCATCTTTCACCGGCTGCACTATCGGCGGCAGTGGTTGTGGAGCCGGATGTTCGCCTTTTGGACCGACCGACTGCCGCTGTTGTTGTGGGAGTCGCGTTGGGCCCTGCTGTTGTCATTCGCGATATTTGTCGCGTCGGCAGCCGTGGGCGTAGTGTCCAGCCGAGTGGATCCCGACTTTGCCCGCTACATTTTGGGCGATAGCTACGTGGAGATGACGTTGGAAAACATCGAGGCGGGCGACCCTATGGCGGTGTACAAGGAGGAGCCGCCGTTGGGTATGGCCATAGGTATTGCTGCCAATAACGTGTTTGTTGCCTTGCAGACGACCCTTTCGGGTGTGCTGAGCGCCATCGGCACGGTGTTCATTCTCGTGCGCAACGGCATCATGGTGGGGGTTTTCCAATACTTTTTTATCGAGCGAGGGTTGTTTTGGCCCTCTTTTTTGACCATATGGATCCACGGCACCTTGGAAATCAGCGCTATTATCGTGGCTGGGGCGGCGGGACTGGTTATGGGGGCAGGGCCGCTTTTCCCCGGCACCTACGCGCGCCGTCAGGCGTTTCAGCGCGCGGCTCGTCGAGCGGTCTATATCTTTTTAGGGCTCATCCCGTTGTTCTTGTTAGCGGCTTTTTTCGAAGGGTTTCTAACGCGCTACACCGACACGCCGGCCGCGCTGCGCTTAGCGTTTATCGGCGCTTCTTTGGTGTTTGTATTGGGCTACTTCGTGTACCTACCGTGGCGGAAGGCGCAGCAAAGACCTTTCGACCGGTTTGATGTTCCCGACACTTTGCCGCCTGTTTCGGAGGCCATTTCTTTTGTTGCTATCAAGAGCAGTGGAGCAGTTTTGGTCGACGTTTTTCGCCTATTCTCTCGGCGCTTTTGGCTTCTGGTAGGCAGCGGAGCTACAGCGGCTGTCCTCTTGGTGGGAAGTGCTCTGTGGGCAGGATGGCTCTCTTCAGAGGCTGAAGGAGCGGAACGTTTCAATTTCTCGCCTTTAGCATACGTAAAGGCGATGTTTTTTGTCGGTCTTGCCTTGTTGTCGTTAGAGGAGGTTCGGCGAGCGATGCCGGCCGACCATCGGGCGGCATTTGCTCCTGTGAGGGGGATGCCTTTAGTTGTCTTCGGCGTATTACTTGCAGGTGCAGCGGTGGTCATGGGCGCTTGGCAACAGTCAACAGTTGGCCTCGTTTTGCGGATGGCGATTTTGGGGGGTATCTGTAGCGTAGGGTTGGCCGCGCTCTATTTTGGTCGGCACGCTTGGTCGGTCCGTTGGCGTGTGTTGGCGCCGCACTATTGGCCGAGTTTAGCGCTAATAGGCATTTCGTTGGCATTTTTTGCGGTGCTGCTGGGTTGGTTTTTCAATTCTTTGCTGGCCGATATGATTGTCGAATTCTTTCGATGGCTTGTTCCCGCCACACTCGATGCTCAATACACCTATAATGATGGTATCGCGCTGTTTTTCAGAAGTTTAGTCCTGTACCTCAGTTGGGAATGGATGATAATAGCCGGTGCGTTGTGCTTTTTTTCTCACCGAGAAAGAGAGGAAGCAGCGCACCTTTACCAGCAGATAGCGCGCGTAGGCAGCCAAAAGCGCCTGAGAGGGTTGACGCGCGAGTAATGTTTTTTGAATATGGCACTTCCACCGCCGTTTTTACGGCAGATGCGCCTCTTGTTGGGGCATGAGTATGCGTCTTTTTTGGTGGCTTTGGAAGCGAAGGCCCCTGTGAGCGTGCGCCTGAACCCGCGGAAGCGCTGGGAGGGCTGGACGACGCCGCCTTTCGCCGAGGCCACGGCGGTTCCGTGGTGTTCGGAAGGATGGTATTTGCCGGAGCGTCCCGTCTTCACGCTCGATCCGCTGCTGCACGCTGGCGCCTATTACGCGCAGGAAGCCTCATCGATGTTTTTGGATGAGGTGGTGCGCCGCTGTGCGGGCAGGGACCAACCCCTGCGCGTGTTGGACCTGTGTGCTGCGCCTGGGGGGAAGACAACGCTGCTGCAATCTGTTTTGCCTGAGGGCAGCTGGATTGTTGCCAATGAGGTGGTACGCTCGCGCTTAGGAGCCCTTCGAGAAAACATAGAGCGCTGGGGAGGCTCCTCCGTTGCTATCGTTTCGGCGGTAGGCGAGCAGTGGGAGGCTGTGAGGGCCTGGTTTGACATGGTCGTGGTTGACGCTCCTTGCAGTGGGGAGGGGCTTTTTCGCAAAAACCCCGAGGCCGTGCGCGAGTGGTCGCCAGCGCATGTGGAGGCGTGTGCTCTTCGGCAGCGCCACATTCTCTCCTCTGCGGTGCACTTGCTTAAACCGGGTGGCTTATTGGTGTACTCTACCTGTACTTTTAATCGCCAAGAGAATGAGGAAAATGCGGAATGGCTCATTCGAAGCTTCTCCTTGGAGCCGGTAGTGTTGTCGCTTCCAGCGGAGTGGGGGATCGTTCAGGAGGATCTGGGCACCTATCGGTTTTTTCCGCATCGGTTGCAGGGAGAGGGCTTCTTCGTGGGGCTGTTTCGCCGACATAGGGCAGCAGGTAGGACCGCATCGCTGCGAGCGCCGACGGGTTTTCGACAGCTGCAGCCGGTGTCGGCCCGTGCACTCACCGCGGTGCGGTATTGGTTGAAGGAGCCCGACACATGGGCTTTTTTCCTGAATGCCAAAGGTGAGGCGGTGGCCGTGTCTCGGGAGCTTTTGTCCGACTTGCGCCTATTAGAGAACGCGCTACCTAACGCGCACATAGGATGTACTGTAGGCCGATTCAAGGGAAGCGATTTCATCCCTAACCACGCTTTGGCGCTTCACCCGGCGCTTTCGCCCGACGTGCCGGCAGTAGCCCTCACCCTCGAGCAGGCACTGCGTTTTTTGAAAAAGGAGCAGTTCGATTTGCCCGGCCTCCAGGATTATCGCGGCTGGGTGGTCGCGCGCTTTCGAGGTCTGGGATTGGGATGGCTAAAAGTGCTGCCGCAGCGCTGGAACAACTACTTACCCCCTACCAGCCGCATCCGGATGACCACGTGAGCCTCCTGATATGCGGCTTCAAAAACTACACGGAGAAGCCGCGCTGCCGAAGCCAATCGAAACAATGCGAGCTGGGCAAAAAGTGGATGTGCTGACCAAAGCGCCCCGACCCTTTGAGGTGTAAGATGGCACGGCGTTGGCCCCACTGTCGGCGCTTCTCCACCTCCGCCACGTCGTTCCACGGATAGCGCACGGTTGTCCAGTAGTTCGTCACGTATACGTAGGCGTCGTCGGCATCGATGCGCTTCAAGGGCCAGAGGGCGCCTTTGACGTAGGTCAACCAAAGCAGCCAAAGGAACAGGCCGATGCCTCGAGGCCACCAGATGGAGTAAGCCAGATACAGTTCGTCGGCGGGCGTCAGCCAAATCAACAAGACGAAGCCGCTCAAGAAGACCGTGCTGAATACGGGAAGAAAGACGCGCCAAAAAAGCGTCCAGTTGGACGACAGCAACACGGTTCTCGACCGACCGTTTGCAGGAGGGCGTTCCGTCGTATCCGGTGGAACAGCGTGCTTTTCTGCCATAGTTACCCTTGCCTTTTGGACAAACTTAGCGGTTTTGCTGAAAAGCCAAAGGTTGGTTTTCCTTCCATTTGAAGGGCCTATTCCGCAGATTTTTCCGCTTTCTTTTCTTTTTCTTCTCGGATGCGCATGCCGGATTTCAGTTTTCGAGCAATCGCGCTATAGGGGCCAGTGACCACGCGCTCGCCCTCTTTCAGCCTGGAGAGGATTTCTATGTAGTCGTTGTCTTGGATGCCGGTTTTCACCTCGCGCATGGCAACGGTGTCGCCTACGGCGACAAAGACCACTTCGCGCAGTTTCTGTGGGCCGGCGTTCGTCTTTGAGTTGTCGTTCGAGTTATTCTCCGCGATCTTGTCGGCTTGGGCGGCGGAGGCGTTTTCGCCTCGAGCGGTCACGGCGATGATGGGAACGCTGAGGACATTCTCGACGGTCTCCGTGTAAATATCTACGGAGGCCGACATGCCCGGTCGGAAGGGGTAGCGCCGCCCGTCGCTCAACAGGTCGGCATAGGAGGAAGGGTCGATGCGAACTTTGACGATGAAATTGGTGACTTGGTCGGTGTTGAGCGAGGCGGTACCGCTGCCCAACGCGCTGGTCACGTTGCTAGCACTGCTGGCGATTTCCGAGACCCTTCCTTTGAAGATGCGCCCCAAGTAGGCGTCTACCTCGATGTCGGCTTCATCGCCCACGGATACTTTGAGGATGTCGTTTTCGCTCACTTCGACCTGGACCTCCATAGAGTGCAAGTTGGCGATGCGCATCATTTCTGTGCCGGCCATTTGCAAGGTGCCTACGACGCGCTCGCCCTTTTCGATGTTGAGCTTGCTGACGATACCGCTTACTGGAGCTACTACGATGGTCTTTTGTAGGCTGGTGCGCAGCTCCTTGAGGGTGGCCTGAGCGCTGGAGATGCCGAATTCCGCTACGCGGATGTTTTCGCGCGCGCTGGCTAAGTTCTTTTCAGCGGCCTTCAGCGACGCTTCTGCTGCGGCATAAGCGCTCTCCAGAGCGCGCAGGTTGCTGAGCGAGTTTTCGAAATCTTGCTGAGAGATGACCCCTTCGCGATACAGCTGCTCGTTGCGTCGATGGGCGCTGAGAGCGGCTTCCAACTGGGCAGCGACTCGGTTCTTCTCGGCTTTCAGCTGTTCTATTTGCGCGCTGCTGCTCTCGGCATTGGCCGCCGAGATCTGGCGTTGGGCCTGCGCGCTGCTCAGGGCAGCTTGCCCACGCTCTACGGCGCTTTGGTATTCATCTGGACGGATCTTGGCCAATACTTGACCGGCCACTACGGAGTCGCCCTCGCGCACGAACAGGGCGATCACCTCTCCTGAGACGTCGGAGCTGATCTTGACTTCTGTCTCAGGGAAGATCTTTCCGCTGGCGCTCACTACTTCGCGGATGGTGCGCCGTTGCACTTGTTCCAAGGTGACGGGTTCGCCTCTTGGCGTTTGGCGCGCTTTGACAACGACTGCCACGAGTAAGAGCACGCCGGCAGCAATGCCGACGTACAGCCATCGCTTGTTTTTTTTATGATTTCTGTTCAGAGAAATAGCCATAGCGATCTACAGATGAGTTTTAGATGACGACGCGCCGCGCTTTATAGTCGGATATCTTTTCCCAAATAGAAATCCAAGATTTTTAGTCGGAAGAGATAATCGTATCGAGCGACGAGCAGGTCGTTTTCAGCGTTATCGCGGTTGGTACGGGCGGTGTTCAGCTCGAGCAAGTTGGCGGCGCCGAGCTGATAGCGCTTTTCTGTGTTGGCAAAGGCGGCCTGCATAGCTTCGTAGGTTTTTTGGGCGGCCTCGAGTTGAAGGTGTCCGGCACGCGCATTGGCCAGGGCGGTCTGGATGTCGTTCTTGAGGCGCTGTTGCACCTGGTTCTCTTGCAATTGCGCCGTGATGACGCCCAAGCGAGCGCGTTCCACGCCGAGGCGAGTGCGGCCGTTTTGATAGATGGGGATACTGAGCTGCAATCCGAACCCTTGGCCAAAGTTGCGCTCGATTTGGTTGAAATACGACAAGGGAGGGAACTCCAAGATGCTAACGTACTGCTGTACGGGCACGTCTACTTCGTTGATGCGCACGATCACGGGAGGGCTGAGCTCCGTTCCAGTGATGATGGGGTTATTGAAATCGCGAAACTGGGAGGAGTAGTTGGTATTCAGGCTGGCGAAGAGCGATAAGGTAGGGAAATAGGCAGAGCGAGCGATGGCTACCCCCGCCTCTGCGCTTTTCAAGCGGAAATGGGCCGCCCTAACGCCGGGCTGGAACGCCTGAGCCGCTCCGTATACGGCCGACAACGTGAGGCGCTCAGCGCTGCTTTCGTCTGGGATATCAAAGTTTGGGCGCTCGAGGCGTAGGTCGTAGTCGGGTTCGAGTTGGAGCAGCTGTTTCAAGTTGAGCAGGGCTATGTCCAAATTGTTCTGCGCCTGTACGGCCAGTTGTTCTTCGCGGGCCACTTGGGCCTGAGCGTTAATGCGGTCGGCGGTTGGAGCACTGCCGGCTTCCACGAGCTTTGCCGTAGTTTGCAGCTGTACCCGCGCCTGCTCTACGCGGCGAAGCGCAATTTCCCGCTGCTCCTCTGCCAACAGCACGCTTAAGTACGCCTGAGCTACTTGAAGTGCCAGGTCGTTAGCGACCTGCTCTCCATCGGCCTGGGCCGCTAAGGCATCCCAGTGCGCCTGCCGCACACGGTGGTTGATCTGACCGCCCCCATACAACGGCAAAGCCGCCGCAAGGCCGATGCTGTTGAAGGTAATGCCCGAAGTGACAAATTGGTTCGTCGCTGGGTCAATCGTTCGACCAAACTGCTCCCCCAAGGTCGAGTTCAAATTGATCGTCGGAAGGCGACTGGCTTTGGCCTGCCGCTCTGCCAACAGGGCTACGCGCGCGTTGGTCTGGGCCTGCCGAATTTGCCAGTTTACCTCCTGCGCCTGCCGAATGCATCGCTCTAAGTTCCAGCGCTCTTGCGCCCTCAAAAGAGGGCATATTCCTAAGAGGACAAGTAATAAAAGATAATATCGAGTCATCGAAATAATGGATCCCATAGCTGCTGAGGTATTTTCATCGAAACGCCGGGTAAGATCATGCGTTACGGCTGAAAACAATCTCTTTTTTATATTAAGAGGATAAAAGCTCAGATGAAGGTCATCATCTTTGAGATAAACTATGAGCGCAAGGTAACGAGTACATCGGTTCGGTATTTTTTACCGCAGGAAGGCGCAGAGGTCTGCGGAGCATTTTTTTCTCTGGAACCCTCAGCGTTCTGCGCAGCTTGTTCGCCGATTATGCTTCCTTTTGCTCGAAGTTGAGCTTAAAGCCGATGCGTTGGTTTTCGTCGGGTCGGTCGTCGTCGTAGTCTTCCCAAAGCGTGATCTCAGAGATGAACGTCTCCAAATGTCGAATGACGTAGGGCTCCTTTATTTCCTCCGGCCGATAGATGGCCAGCGTTTTGGGTGGTTGAGGCTGGCCATAGCGCTCGATGTAGGGGTAGTTGATTAGGACGATGATTTTGCCGTTAAAAAGTTGCTGGTAGACCAGAGAGCCATTGTGCTTAATCAAGTCGCGGTAGACGCCTTCGCTGAGCGGCTCTCCCAGTCCGCTTTGGCTGTGTCCTAAGGAGAGCACCACGGCCTCTAAGTTCTGTACTTCTACGCGTTCCTCTACTGAAAAGGACAGGCCGGCCAGTTCGGCTGCCCGTCGCAGGTGCGCTATGAGTTCGGGCTTGAGGTGCTCTTGCCAAAAAGCGCGGTAGTTTTCAGTGTTTTGGAGCACTTCCTTGTAGCGCTCCACTTTTCGCTGGAAGTTGAAGTAATCCTGTTCGGTGAATGTCATATCGCAAGACGATGTTGGTGGCACGCGCTGGCATTTGGGATAAGGCGAGGCGCACACCGCCTGTGGTTTGCGGTAAGGATGTTTGTCGCTACTTCGATGGCGTATTCATTCTATCCACCTATGTACGCTGAGCAGAATGACCTACAGGTTGAGAGTTTGCCTCTAAGAGTCTCTTACCCCTACGACTCTAAACGCTGCGCCACAAACTCCTTGTACTTGCGCCCGATAGGGAGGATGCGCCCTCCGATTTCCACTTCTGCGGCCGAGAAGGAGTCGATTTTGTCGATAGCGACGAGAAAAGAGCGGTGGATGCGCAGAAAGTACTCTTTAGGGAGCAGCTCTTCCAATTCGTTTAAATGGTAATGAGTAGGATATGCCTTTTGCGCTGTGTGGATGGTCACCGCATCTTTAAGGCTTTCGATGAAGAGGATCTCGTCTAAGTAAATCTTTACTGAGCGCTTCTGAACGGAAAAGAAGTAGAAAGGGCGATGAGCGATCGATTTTTTGTAGAGCGGCGCTCCAGTACCGAGGCGGTGTTTGTACAGCACCCTGTTGACCGCCATCGTGAAGCGGTTAAATTCGATTGGCTTTAAAAGATAATCCACTACCTGTAGGTCGAAGCCCTCTACGGCGAACTCGTGATAGGCCGAGGTAATTACGATGAGAGGCTGTTTGGGGAGCGCCTTGAGAAACTCTAAGCCCGTCAGCTTGGGTAGGTTGATATCCAAGAAGATGACATCGACGGGTGTTTCTCGAAGGAACTCAATGGCTTTCAACGCGTCCGGACAAACGCCTACTTTCTGGAGAAGGGGGGTCATCTGAATATACTCCTCCAAGATCTCAGCGGCCAAAGGTTCATCCTCAACGATAAGACAGCGCAAGGGTGACATAACACAGCAGCAACGGATTAGAACGAGATGGAAAGCGCCTCCAAAAATTTATGCGAGATTTTGTATTACAGTCCTAAGGATTGCTTCACCCGGACAAAAGCGGCCACGCATTTTTCTAAGTGCTCTTGTTCGTGTGCTGCCGAAATTTGGACGCGAATGCGGGCTTTTCCCTTAGGCACCACGGGATAAAAGAACCCGATGACGTAGATGCCCTCGTCGAGGAGCCTTCGGGCGAAGGTTTGCGCCAGCGGGGCGTCGTACAGCATAATGGGGACGATGGGATGTTCTCCGGGCAAGATGTCGAAGCCCGCATCTGTCATGGCCTTTCGGAACCAGCGCGTGTTGGCTTCGAGCTTATCGCGCAGGGCTGTAGACTGGCTGAGCAGATCCAGTACCTTGAGGCTCCCGCCGACGATGGCGGGCGCCACCGTGTTGGAGAACAAGTAGGGGCGAGAGCGCTGGCGAAGGATCTCTACAATTTCTCGCCGCGCTGCGGTGAAGCCGCCACTGGCTCCGCCCAATGCCTTGCCCAAGGTGCCCGTAATAATGTCGATGCGGCCCATGACGCCGCGATGCTCGTGGGTGCCCCGCCCTGTCTTGCCTAAGAAGCCGGTGGCGTGGCATTCGTCGATGCCCACCATAGCGTCGTAGCGCTCGGCCAAGTCGCATATCTTATCCAGCTGGGCAATGGTGCCGTCCATCGAGAATACACCGTCGGTGAAGATGAGTTTTCGGCGGGCGCCTGCTTCTGTGGCCTCCCGGAGACAATTTTCCAGCGCATCCATGTCGTTGTGCTTGTAGCGGAAGCGCTTGGCCTTGCACAGTCGGATGCCGTCGATGATCGAGGCGTGGTTGAGCTCGTCGCTGATGACCGCATCTTCTTCGCCGAGCAGCGGCTCAAACAGCCCGCCGTTGGCGTCGAAAGCGGCAGCGTAAAGAATGGCGTCTTCCATGCCGAGAAACTCGGCAATGCGCTTCTCCAATTCCTTGTGGATGTCCTGAGTGCCGCAGATAAAGCGCACCGACGACAGCCCATATCCGTGGGTGCGGATGGCTTCAATGGCGGCTTCGATAACTTCCGGATGGCTGCTTAAACCCAAGTAGTTGTTGGCGCAGAAGTTTAAGACCTCCTTCTGGGTCGTAGTGCCGATGACTGCACCTTGCGGAGTAGTGATGATGCGCTCTTCTTTGTAAAGGCCGGCTTCGCGCACTTCGGCCAACTCGCGCTCTAAAGCGGGTTTGACGTTGACGAACATGATGTTTTACCGTTGAATACAATAGCGTTTTTGTCGGACTGCGAACGACTACGCCGTTACTTCTTGCACCACAAAAAAGCCATCGGTGCCTATCGGTTGATAAAGCGGCATGAGGATAAGGCCATCTTCGGGCGCGAGCACGGGGCCACAGATGTCGTCGGCCAAGTGCTCGCCGCGGCGGATGGGCTGAAAATTCGTGTATCCGGGTCGCATGCCAAAGGCATCGCCCGGCCGGATATGGTGGACATGTCGCAACCGCGTCACTCTGGGTAAGGGTTCGCAGAAGGCCCGGAGCACTCGCTCGTAGCGCGTGTCCACATCCTCGCTGCGGACGCAGCCAGCTGCGCGCAGGGTGTGAATGATGGCCGCCACCGCCCGACTCACTGAGTGCGGATCGGCATGCTGTCCCGCCTCAAAAGCAACGCCTACCGAATAGTGCGGGTATCCGCCTACTTCGAAGCGATTGGCGGCAACGAAATGAAGCAGAGTGCCCTCCAGTCCGTCCAATAGCCCTAATACCACCGGAGCGCATAGCGCTTTAGCTAAGCGCAAGCTGGCCCGATCATCGGTAGGAATACAGAAGATGCCGCCCTCCGTAGAGGTCGTGTGTAGGTCTAAAAAGATGAGCGCCTCCGGCTTGTAGTTGAGCAGCTCCTCGTGAATAGCCGCTATCAAGGCTCCCATCTCGTGCCACTCAGCGCGGCGCTCGCAAGGCTGCATCTGCCGCCAATAGTGCAACATTTGCGGCGTCCACATCCGGTTGAGGTCGCGCTCCAAAAAGCGCTGCCCTGCGCGATATGCCTGGAGATTACCTATCAGCCCGATCAGCCGCCCTCGAAAAGTAAAATTTGGATTGATCTGGGGCTCTAGCGATAACAATCGAAAGACCTCCTCTAAGGCGCGAACGCCTGCCGGTTCATTTCCGTGAACGGCAGCCGTCACTACCACCAAAGGGCCGGGCTCGCTCCCCGTATATCGTCCTATTAGGCGTCTCATGCGTGCTCTGCCACAAAGATAAAACGCTCGACAATGATGTTGGTTGTGCTTTGTCGACGCAGGTGGCGGCGCGCTGCCTTTGAATTTAGGGGAATCGGTTACCTTTGGGCATCGCAAAACTTTTGCCGCTGCATCCGAAAAACATGGAAGATTCTTGGAAAACGCTGCGCGAAACCTATCTCCAAGAGCGCGTGAAGACCCAGATCGAATGGTACGAAAAGAAAAGCGCCCACAATAAGCGCTGGTTTTATCGGCTCCGCATTGTTGTCATCGTCTCAGGTGCACTTATTCCGCTGTTTGTGGGCTATGCCGAGGGCGATTTGGAGTGGCTCCGATATGTCGCTGGAGCACTGGGCGTAGCAATTAGTGCCTCCGAGGGCATACTGACGCTTCGGCGGTATCGCGAACTGTGGAGCACCTATCGCATCACCGCCGAGCGGCTCAACCGCGAACGCCTATTGTACGAAAACCGCGCCACGGAAGCCTATGCCAACGACGACGAAGCGGCCTTTCGCCGGTTTGTATGGAACGCCGAGCAGATTATGTCGAGTGAAAACGAAGAGTGGCTACAGTACATCAAACAAAGTGAAGCCCCCCCAGCCTCTGCTTCAAAGGCACTGACTACTTCGTAGCGCGTGCTTCGTCCGACTGCCAGAAAAGCTGTCCTCCCTTCAGCGATACTCGCAAACAGGTGCAGCACACCCTGTCGAAAAAAAGCGCATGGTCCACCGAAAGCACTGCTACGGCAAAAAGGCGCAGCAAGACGTATCCCTCAAAACCGACGCTCAGCCAGACCTACTCCTTTGAACAAAAGGTTGAACGTTAAAAACACCCGTCATCCGGAGCAGTATCTTACCTTTGTTTTATGGGCCTAAGTGCTATGCAGTATGACGAGTTTGGTTTTATTGTTCCCGATCCCGATCTGTCAGCAGACCCCCACGTGCCTATTCGCCAGTGCTTTCCGCCTGCGGGCACGACGTACTTGGGCGGTATTAGCGACGGCTGGGAATATCGAAGCGTGTTTGCAGGCAAGACCCTGAGCGATACATTCGACATGATCCGCCGATTTTTACAAGAAGAGGGTTATGGCGATATTCCTTTGCCGGCGAACGCCGAAGAGCTACAGCTGTTTCGCAAGCCGAGACGCCCGCAATTGGAGCTGTTTGAAGAATGCGGCTACGTCCACAACCCAATCAAGATACTTTTCCCGCGCGATGCAAAGCTGAAGAATACCCTTATTCTGTGTCTGTATAACGAAGAGGCGCCCAACCACCTGTTGCGCTTCCACGGCGTGTGGAAACAGAGGCAGTGAAAGCGGCTGCTGCGTTGGCAACTAAATCTTGATATATATGAAAAAGTTTTTCCTCTTAAGCGTTTTCGCTGCCCTTTTGCCGCAGCTGGTTGTGGCGCAAAGCCCCAAGCTCCACCCACCCTCTCCGAAGCCAAAAGCAGCACCGGAGCGGCTGAGGATAAACCCTTGGCCCGGTCGCTCCGGTGTGCCGTTGGCGCCTTCTCCGCTGTTGGAAGCGGCGCCATCCTATCGCCCGGTAGGGCCCTTGCGCTTGCCGAAGGGTACAACGGAGGCGGAAACAGAGCGCGTTGCGGTTCGGGATTGGGGTTTGCCGATTTGGTTTTGCGGTCAGGTGAAGGCAGCTGAAGTCGCCGACGCCGAGCGGCCGGTCACGGAGCGGGCCCTGGCGTATCTGGCTGCGCTTCGGCCGGAGGGGGTTGAGGCACCTGAAGCGGAGTTTGTGGCCCGTCGGTCGCACACCGATGAGCAGGGCAACTGGCATGTTCGGCTGGAGCAGGTGTACCGAGGCATTCCCGTGTACGGAGCTGAGGTGATTGCGCACACGGAGGGCAGCGTCTTTACAGCTTTGAATGGGCGCTATTATCCGACGCCGACCCTTTCGTCGACGACGCCTACCCTCAGTGCTGCAGAGGCCATTGCGCATGCGCGCGCTCATTTAGGGCCGCACAAGACGGAGTGGACCGAGGCGGAGCGCGCTTTGGTGGGTGGGCAGGAGTGTCGAGCAGAGCTAGTGATTTATCATGTGGATCGCCAGCACGATAGGGAACGGCTGGCTTGGGTAGTTACCCTGTATGCCGACTTGTTACATCGAAAAGTGTATTTTATAGACGCTCACGACGGTACCATCTTATACCATTTCGACCATACTTGCCGAATATCGCCGTTTCACCCCAAGCATGCGGCTCCTGCGCAATCCCCAACAGACCCACACGACCTAGGCGACCGCGGAGCCACTTTGGCGGGAAATCCAGTGGTCGCCAGCGGATTAGACCTTAAAAATATCCATAGGGCTTTTGGCGCTTGGCAGGAAGGGAGCACTATTTTTATGATCGACGCCAGTCAGCCCATGTTCAAGCCCTCTTCTTCGCAGATGCCTTACGACCCTGTAGGAGCCATCATAACATTGAGCGCTAAGAACACGACACCAGCTAACTCCTCCACATTCGACTACGAGCCCGTTGTCTCTGGCTCTACGGTGTTCAATAACAACAGCGCGGTTAGCGCACACTGGAACGCTATTCAGAGCTACAACTACTTCCGAACAACTCATGGGCGCAACTCCATCAACGGCCAAGGCGGCAACATCATTTCTTTCATTAACGTTGCGGAAGAGGACGGAGGGCCCATGGACAACGCCTTCTGGAACGGATACGCTATGTGGTACGGTGCTGGTCGAGACTACTTCTTCGACCTGGCCCGCGGCATCGACGTGGGTGCACATGAAATGGGGCATGGCGTCATTGAAAGCACGGCCAACTTGGAGTATCAAAACGAGAGCGGCGCTCTAAATGAGTCTTTTGCTGACATCTTTGGCGTAGGAGTGGACCGCGAAGACTGGCTTATTGGTGAAGATGTCGTTCGTCCGGGAGTCTCGCCTTATGGCTGCCTTCGAGACATGCAACATCCGGAGCGAGGGCTCGACCCACAACCCGGACATATGAATCAGAAATACACCGGTCCTTTGGATAATGGGGGAGTACATATTAACTCCGGCATCATCAACCGAGCCTTTGTGCTTTTTGCTACGAATGCGGCTGTCGGGTTAGACAAAGCGGAGCGCGTCTTTTATAAGGCCCTGCGCGACTACTTAGTGAAGTCAAGCCAGTTTATCGATGCCCGGCTGGCAGTCATTCAAGCGGCCACAGACCTGTACGGCAACGCCGTTGCCAATGCGGCAGCGACGGCCTTCTCTACTGTCGGTATCGGCAGCGGTCAAGGCGGCAACTACTTAGGGCTGCTGAATGCAAATCCAGGAGAAGGCCTTATTTTGTCCAACACAAACAATGGGGCCTTGATCGAGCTGCACACCGAGACCGGTGCCTTCATCAAGACCCTCTATAACGGCGGTGTGGCTAGCCGCCCCAGCGTGTCGGACAACGGACAGCAAATTGTGTTCGTCAATAGCGAAGGGCATGTGATCGGCATCGACTTGCAACGGGTAGGCTCTTCGTACATTCATCAGGTCTATCAACTCAGCCAGTATCCCGAATGGCGCAATGTAGCCATCTCAAAAGATGGTCGTTTTTTGGCAGGTATCACGCAAGACTTGGATAATCAAGTATATATTTTCGATTTGGCGAGCCCTATCGGAGATTTTCAGGCCTTTACGCTGTACAATCCCACCTATACAACTGGACAAGTAACCGGCGAGGTACAGTATGCCGATGTGCTCGAGTTCGATTATTCGAGCCAATACCTCATGTACGATGCCTTTAATCGCTTAGTCAACACCTCGGGGCAGACGTTGACCTATTGGGATATCGGCTTTTTGCGGTTTTGGGAGAATAACGGCTTTGCTTCGTCTACGCCCTTTATTTCCAAGTTGTTTAACAACTTGCCGCCGCAGGCTAGCGTGGGTAATCCGGTCTTTTCGCAGCAGGCTCCTTACGTCATTGCCTTTGATTTCATCGATGGCGAACAGGGTCAATACCACGTTCTGGGCACCAATGTACAAACGGGTGAGGTGAACTATTTGATACTCGACAACGGCGACTTGGGATGGCCCAGTTATATGCGTACGGATGAGCAGGTGCTCTTTCAGCGCAAGGTAGGCAATCAATACAACCTATATCGACGACAAGTTGCGCCCAACCGCATTGAGGGGATTGGTTCTTCTGCTCCGTTGGTGATTTCGTCGCACGATTGGGGGCGATGGTTTGGCTTTGGCACGCGCAGCTTGCAGGTAAGTGCTCCAGTACCGGCATCTTCTCTACTGGGCGTTTCGGTCAGTCCAAATCCCGTGTCGGAGGTGCTGCGCTTGAATGTTGCGCTGTCTCACTCCAGCGAGGTGGGGGTGGAAGTGGTGGACTTGCTTGGCCGTTCTTTCTTGGCGCAAAGTAGATCGTTAGCGGCTGGTGCGCAACAGCTTGAACTCGACCTTTCCGGCTTGCCTGCAGGGACGTATGTGGTGCGCCTCTGGGCGTTGAGCGAGACGGTAGCGGTTCGAGTGGTCAAGCACTGAGGTTTGGCCCCTTCTATGGGAAGCTGTCGGCATTCGGAATGAGGGCCGGTGGCTTTCTTTTTTGTCCCAGGAAGAGGAGGTTAATTCAGTAAGCGCAGAGCAGCCTTGACTAAGTCTTCTACCCGTTGCAGTTGCGGTTGTTCGCGGGCAATCTGATAAAGAGCCTTCTGTGCGGCGATGCGGTTAATTCCCAGGGCCATCAGGGCCGCCAATGCCTCCTCGCGGGCAGGTACGTCGGCCTGCGTTGAAGGCGGCAAAGTAGTTTCGGGCGTTTCTTTGACGAGCTTGTCTTTCAAATCTAAGATAATCTGCTTAGAGGCTTTCGGGCCGATGCCTTTTGCCCGCTGAAGCACGTGTGCTTGTTCGCTAACAATGGCAGCGCGGATTTCTTCGGCACTCATGGCCGATAACAGCAGTAGGGCAGATGTTGGGCCTACTCCGGTTACGCCGATCAACTGAACGAAGAGGTTGCGCTCAGCCTCAGTAGCAAAGCCGTAGAGTGTGTGGGCGTCTTCGGTCACGTGCAAGTGAGTAAAGATCGTGGCCTCTTCCCTTTCTCGCAAGGCAGAGTAGGTGCTCAGAGGAATATTGACCCGAAACCCAATGCCGCCTACTTCCACTATTAAGTAGGTGGCGGTGCGCACGGCAATGCGGCCTTTCAGATAGGCGTACATGCTTTTTTGGCAAAGAAAGTGCAGATTTGGGATCCTCAGCGCACTATGGAAACCGGCATGTTGGGGTCGTATCCGCCTTTAATCACAGGGCTCTGACGGTTGCCGGTATATTCGCGTACCCTTTCGTATACGAATTCGTAGAGCTCTTGTACTGTGACGATTTTGTCGCGATTTTTATCCGCTTCGCCTTTTAAACCTCGAATGAGGAAATGGCTAAACACGCCTTGGCGAAGCCCTGCCGACTCCAAAGAGGTCTCATCGGCTTTTGAGGACATCAGCAGTGCCGTGCCGGATATCGCTTTAGAGAGGGCTTGGTAATACTGTACCAGACCCGACTCCAAGGTACCCGATCGCATAGCGATGAGGCTTCCGGAGTGGCAGGCATCGGCGATGACCATCTTGTAGCGCGCTGTGCTTTTGTTGAAAAGTGCAGCAATTTCCTCGTGAGCGATCTTGTTATTGTAGCCGTCGAAGTCGATGGGCAGGAAAGAGCCGTTGAGGCCATGTCCGGAGAAATAAAATATGACCAAATCGTTGGTTCCGGCCTTTTCAAAGACCTCTTGCAGGGAGCCGAGGATGTTGTGGCGCGTGGCGTCTTCGTCGATGAGGATGCGCACTTGTTCGTCGGGGAGCGCTCCGCCCTCGTAGCTTTTGAGAAAGGCGTAAAAGCGGTAGGCATCGTCATCGGTATAGCGCAGGGCGGGCATGTGGTCGTAGGCGCCTACACCAACCACCACCGCCCAGACCTTTATGTGAACAGGGGTGGGAGGAGTGGGTGCGGGCAAGGAGACAACCGGTTGGGTTTCGGCTGGCGGCCGTTTGCCGACGTATTCGCCGGCTCTCCAGTATCCGCTGATCTGCGTGCCGTCCTTTAGGTAAAGGGTGCCCTTACCCGAATAGGCGCCGTCTGCCCATTCTCCGCGATAATAGTCGCCGTTGGCGTACAGACACGTGCCTAAGCCGTGCGGTTGGCCGTTGACGAATTCCCCCGTGTATTTAGCCGAGCCCTCTCGATACACGTAGGTGCCTTTACCGTTTTGACAATCGCCCTCGATACATCCGATGCGACTGCCGTCGACAAGACCCGAGCCGATAAATTCGCCCTCGCGCCACTGACCAGTCTCCTTTCTGCCATCGGCATAGGTGCGCGTGCCGGAACCGTGGGGGTAGTTATCTTTGAATTGCCCCACGTAGACGCTGCTGTCGACAAAGTAGAAAGTGCCTTGACCGTTGAACTTTCCTCCGACAAACTCGCCTTCGTACTTGCTGCCGTCGGGGTAGGCTAAAATGCCGAATCCATCCTTGCAGTCGCCCTTTAAGCAGCCGGATTGGATGTTGGTGCCGTCGTCTTGGCGTTCTTCCTTCTTTTTGGCGATATACTCTTCTAAGATGTTGCCGTTTTCATCTACGGGCTTACCGCGCTTCCACAGCCCTGTGCGCTTTGTGCCGTCTGGATACGTCTTTGTCCCGCGCCCATCCGGATAGCGATGTTTCCATTCACCGCTGTATTTGCTGCCGTCGGTGTAGTAGCAAACGCCGATGCCGTGGATTTCTCCGTTTTTAAAATCGCCTACGTATTTAGCGCCTGAAGGATAGATATAGGTACCTCGGCCGTTGATGCAGTCTCCCTGAATACACTGCGCAGGAAGGAAAACAGCGTACATCAAGAAAAGGAACCCGAGCAATACCTTCCATTTCATAACCAGCGGATAAAGTTGGTTGAGTAAACAGTGTGAGTTTTGCGTATCTTTAAACCTATCGCCTCTAAATTTATTGCATTTTGCGCCCTTAAAAATACAGACGCGATGTTTAAGAAAAGTCTTCTGGTATGGTTTGTTTCTCTGCTAATAGGGACGTCAGCGTCTGCGCAGGAGAAAAAAGTAGCCTACCGCCTTTATGATGGTCAGGGCAGAGCCGTTTCCTATGAGCGGATGCTGAAAGTGCTTAGCCGCCAGGATGTCGTGTTTTTTGGCGAGTATCACAACAATCCTATTGCACATTGGCTGGAATTAGAACTGGTCAAGGACTTACATACGCGCCGCTCCCTAATAATAGGTGCCGAAATGTTTGAGACCGACAATCAGGCGGCTTTGAGCGATTATTTAGACGGCAAAATCGATAGACGCGCCTTAGACTCCTTGGCTCGGCTATGGCGCAACTATTCCACCGATTACGCTCCGTTGGTAGAGTTCGCTCGAACGAACCGGCTGCCAGTAATCGCCACAAACATCCCGCGCAAGTATGCTGCCGCCGTATCGCGCGAAGGGTTTACAGTATTGGACTCTTTAATGCCCTCGGAGAGGGCCTTTATGGCACCGCTCCCCATCGCTTACGACCCAGAGTTGCCCAGCTATAAGCGCATGCGAACGATGAGGGGCGATCATGCCGGCGAAAATTTTCCCAAAGCGCAAGCCATCAAAGATGCTACCATGGCGTACTTCATTGCAAAGCATTTTGCTCCCGGCAAGCTTTTCCTACACATCAACGGCGCATATCACTCTGATCATCGCGAAGGTATCGTGTGGTATCTTAACCGACTAAAACCGGAACTCCGCTGTAAGACAATATCCACCGTCCTCCAAGCAGATGTAAATCGGTTGCATGTGGAGCACCGCGGGCGCGCCGACTTTATCCTGTGCGTAGATGAGGATATGACCACTACGTATTAATTGAGAACGGGCGCGCCCTGTTGCGCAGGACGCTGCCCGTTCAAGTAGCTCTTATCTTGCGCTTTACGACCGCGCCGCCGCATAGTGTTGGGCTACGGCGTTCCAATCGACCACATTCCACCACGCCTCCACGTAGTCGGGTCGGCGATTTTGGTAGTGCAAGTAATAGGCATGTTCCCAAACGTCCAAGCCAAGTATGGGCTTTCCCTGTTTTTCGGCTACATCCATGAGCGGATTGTCTTGGTTGGGGGTGCTGCTGATGAAGAGATGGCCGTCTTTGTCTACGCACAGCCAGGCCCACCCAGATCCAAATCGGCCTACAGCAGCTGCCGCAAACTGCTTTTTAAACTCCTCAAAGGATCCAAAAGTGCTGTTGATGGCCGAGGCTAAGTCGCCCGAAGGTTGGCCGCCGCCATTGGGAGACATGATCTTCCAGAAGAAGCTGTGGTTCCAGTGGCCGCCACCGTTGTTGCGTACGGCAACGGGTAGCTTCGACACGTGCGCCAACAGCTCTTCCAAGGATTTGCCTTCGTGCTCTGTGCCTTGGATCGCTGCATTGAGGTTGTTGACATAGGCCGCGTGGTGCTTACCGTGGTGAATTTCCATGGTGCGCGCATCGATATGCGGCTCGAGCGCTTGATGCGAATAGGGTAAATCAGGAAGCGTAAAAGCCATGATAAACAGCGTTTTTTGTGAACAAAGACAAAAAGAAAACGACAAAACACCACTAAAGTTCACCGCTTCTGCGCGTTCTGCACGAGATTTTACACTCGACCTCTCAACGGCACATCCGCGTCTGACGAAGGTCAGGGACAAGCGGTGTAGCTCCCCTTTAGTTAGGCCCGTTGCAATTGGGAAGCCCTTCGCACAGGGCTCAACAGGGGAAGGGCAAAGCGTTGGCTTAACGCACCAATATTAGGGTTTGTGCCCAGAAGAGCCCTTTCTGTTCGACCTGCACCCAGATAAGACCTGTATTCCAGTCGCACACATCCCAGGAGTTACTCGAAGAGACGATGTCTGCGACCATCAGTCTACCCAGTGGATCGAACACGCGCACGTACGCTGGAGTAGGATCTGCTATGTCGACGATTAAGCGGCACTGGGCCGGCTGGACATACACTCGTATGTTTTCCGCTTTAGCTGTGGGCCCTGTTGTGAAGGACTGGCAGTTGGCTTTCCACTCTACTACTAAGTCAACACCTAACTCTTCTATGTACTCCGGACAAACCTCTGGAGCCCCGCGTACGCTATAGGTGCCCGGCTCTGTGGCAGCATACAGGTGGGTGTTCGCTCCGGGAATATCCATTCCGTCTTTCGACCATTGAATGTTTTGAGTGTAGGGAGGGAGCAGTTCCCATAGAAGGGTGTCACCCGGACAGATGCGCATCTCGCCATTGGGTCCGCTCTCAAACTCGCCGTACTGGGCCACTATGGGCGGCAGGAAGACATATCCATCTACCAATACGGGCTCAGAAGTATCCGTGCAGGCGTTCGATGAGGCCACTACTATAAATTCAAAGCCCACATCGTCGTAGGCATTGACTACGAGAGTGGAAGAAGTGGCTCCTGGAATAGGCGTCGGTGCTTCGTTGTGGCCGTAAGGTCGCCGATACCACTGGTAAGTAGTAAAAGTGGGGGTAGCGTTTAGCACCGACGTATCGTCTGGGCATAAGATAAAAATTCCACTGATCTCTACTACACAAGTGTCGGACTCGAGGCGCGCTATCGCACTCGCAGGCGAAGAAAGCGCAGAAAGAATCGCAAGAACGAATATCTTTTTCATACGCATGTTTTTTTCTTTCATAGACACCTTGCAGCGACGCGTAGCTTATCCAAAGTCGACATTTAACTTTCGATTTCGAACTTTCTGTGCAAGTAGGCGAGGTGAGCGCAACCCTTCATCTTTGTATCGCATTTATTTCTGTCTGTTATGGCAGCTACGACATTGCGCATATTAGACGAGGTCTCTCAGGTAGGCATTGAGCTCTTGCTCCGCGAGCCGTTCTACGCCCATTTGCTGAGCAGCCTGAATAAGGCGGTGGTAGGTCCGGGCCATCCTGTGGATACGTTGGCTATAGGGATGGGCCACCACTCGCTTACCTTGTACATCAACGCCGGTTTTTGGGACGACGTGCTCCGTCAGCCGCAGCATCGATATGGAGTGTTGAAGCACGAGTTGCTGCACTTGGTGTTTCGGCATCCCTTTGTCGATGAACCCACTTTGGACGTCACCCTGCTCAACATTGCTTTCGATCTGGTAGTCAACCAATACATCGAGCGCGCCTTGCTGCCTGAGGAAAGTCTTTTCTTGGATACCTTTCCTCAGCTGCAGTTGGAACCCGGACAAACTTGGTACTACTACTATAAAAAATTGGAGGCATGGCAAAGCCCTGCGGAGGGTGATGTGCGGCAAGACCGGGGTAGTGACTTGCCTCAAAACATTCGTTCCGATACGTACGGCTTGGAGCGCCATCGAGCGTGGCGCGATATCCGCGGCTGTGGCGAACTGGAGCGCGCTGTGGTAGAGACGCATTTAAAGAGCTTATTACAGATGGCCTGCCGTCGGACGGGTGATCGAGCTTGGGGGGCGTTGCCGGGCACTTTGCGCGAGGCATTGGGTGCTCTGCAGGTGCATCCGCCGGCCCATTTGCCGTGGCGGCAAGTGATACGGCTGTTCGCTGGTAGCGCTATGCAAACACGCCTGAAGAATACGCTGCGCCGCCCTAGCAAGCGATACGGAACGACGCCGGGACTTCAGATCCGCCGCCGCTGTCGCCTTTGGGTTGCCGTAGACACCTCCGGTAGCATCGACCAAGAGGAACTTCGCCTGTTTTTTGGCGAAATATACCACATCTGGCGAGCCGGCGCCGCAGTGGAAATCTTGGAAACCGACACGCGCGTTCAGCGGCGCTATTCTTATCGCGGCTTGTCGCCACAGAGCGTGTCGGGGCGAGGCGGTACGGACTTCAACGACGTGCTTCAGTTGGCTAATGCCGAGCGTCCAGACGCCCTGGTTTTCTTTACCGACGGATACGCTGAGGAGCCTAACGTCCTTCCGCGCTTACCCGTCCTGTGGGTCATTCCGCCCGGCGGCGCCGATGTCGGCTCACCGCTTTGGCAAGGGCTGCCAGGGCGCAAAGTAAAGATGCATATGTAAGTGATCGGAAAGCAATGAGGGACATTTTGCGACCGATCCCTCGTAATTCCGAAGCGCAAAATCCGTTTTCTCTCTCCGGTTTGGCCAACCTTGCCCGAACTTTGCGCACCCCATAACGCTGGTAAGGGTACTGGGGGCCGGTCTCCCAAACATCCGCAAAGACATGCATATGACGCTTAGGTTCATTGGTTTATTTCTTTTAGGAGTATGGAGCCAATCCGCCCTCTTTTCACAGAAATCTGACTATCGGGTCGTTCGTTGCGGAGCGCTAAGCCGTTCCGCCTCTATTCAGCACATTGCGGTAGATGCCGACAACACCAAGTGGGTGTCGAGTAGCGCAGGGCTCTACCAGGTGACGGCCTGCGATTTGGGTACCGTCATGGTGTTAGGCACAGAGGAGCAAAGCGCTCTGCAGTTTGCTGGCGGAAATGCCGACGTGCGCTGGACAGCCCAGCTGTTAGAAATGGTACTGGGCACCTCGCCTACCGTAACTGCAGCATATTACGATCAAGCGCGCGATTGGCTCTGGATAGGCACAGCGGACAAAGGCGTGTTCCAACTGAGTACAAAACCCGCCATGAAACAGCTGGCTCATTTCAACTCGTCTAACACCAAACTCAAGAGCAACGCGATAACGACCATCTTCTGCGAACGCTCAGGGCGATATTGGATTGGAACCGAGGAAGGAGCGCTCGTGGGAACACCTGGTCGCTGGAAGGTGGAGCTAGAGGGTTATGAGATACAGCGCGTGCGCCAGTTGGGTACGGATATCTACGTGTTGGCCGACGGAGAACTCTGGCTGGTACAAAACGGCCAGCGTTGGCAAACGGTCGAAATCGAGGATGCTGCATTAGAAGGTGAGCCCGAAGACTTCGACATCGACCAAGAGGGTAATCTTTGGATCTTGTCGCGCATCTTGAGCCGATACAGCTTGCTGACGGATGAGTTCGAGGTTTTTAGTGGGGCGGAATACTTCACCAGTGAATACGGCACTTGTATCGCTATCGATGGAGAGGGAAGCGTTTGGGTCGGCACCGACGACAAGGGGCTCTATCTGATCAGCAAAGCCTCCACGCTGGTGGTAAACTGCGTGGTGGATCAGGAAGTCTCCTGCACGGGCAATGGCGACGACGCCGCGGTGCGCGTGGAAGTAAGGGGCGGCACGCCGCCATATCGCTATGCGTGGTCAGATACTCGCCTTACGGGAGCACATCCGAAAAATGTGGAAGTAGGTACTTATACCGTCACCGTCACCGATGCCGCAGGAAAATCTAAGCAGGGGAAAGTCGTCGTAGAAGATAAACGTTTGACTATCAGTATCGAACAGCGCAAAATAGAGAGCGGTCGCGGCGCTGCTGATGGCAGTGCTGCCGTAAAGATCCGCGGGGGCACTCCAGATTTTCGCTTCCAATGGGACAACGGCGAGACGACCAACCCTGCGGTTCGGCTCTCAGAGGGCACCCATCGGGTGACGGTCACCGATAGGCGCGGCTGCTCTGCAGAGGCCTCCGTCGTCATTGGCCGCAAGATAGAAGCCCTCAGCGCGGTTATCGAGGAGGCGGCTCCGATCCCCTGTTTTGGAGGAAATGCCATTCTGAGCGCGCGTGTGGAGGGCGGTAAAGAGCCCTATCACTACGAATGGAGCGTTCCGCGCTTTGAAGGAGCGCAAGTGTCGGGAGTTGTTGCCGGTACCTATACCCTAACGGTAGTGGACGCATTGGGTGGGCGCACGGTGACCAGTATTACTGTGGGCCAGCCAGCCGCTTTGAGCATTGTGGCTACCCAACAAGCACCGGCGTTTCTCAACGAAGCCAATGGCCAGGCAGTCGCTTCGGCTCGCGGCGGTACAGCACCCTATCGGTATGCCTGGGACAACGGAGAAACCGCCGCTACGGCGACGGCCCTCACAGCAGGAGAACATAGCGTCACCGTTACGGACGCCAACGGTTGTACCTTATCGGCGCGGGTGACACTGGAGGAAAAAGTGCCGGCGCTGACGGCGACGATTCAGGAGACCTATCCTATCGAATGCTTTGGCGGAAAAACCAACTTAGAGGTGCGCCTACAAGGAGGTAAGCCGCCTTTTCAGTGGACTTGGAGCGATCCTGTACTGACAGGCCCTCAACCAGAAGAGGCGATACCAGCCGGCACTTACACGGTCACCGTCACCGATGCGGCTGGCCAGCGAGCTACCGCATCGTACACTGTGCGCCAGCCGGAACCGCTAAGTGCCACCGTTACCCTAGATGCACCTGCCGCCATCGCCAGCGCAGACGGCCGCGCTACGGTAAAAGCCCAAGGTGGTACGCCACCTTACCAATACCGATGGGACAGCGAGGAATACACCGAACAAGCGCGGCGCCTCTATCCCGGCCCGCATAAAGTAACTGTGGCCGACAACAAGGGCTGTGAAATAGAAGTGCCGTTTGTCATGACGGAAAACATCTTGCCGCTATCTGCCCGTATCGAGGAAACTGGCAAAATCCCCTGCGCGGGCGGCACCACTAGCCTCCGCGTAGAGGTACGCGGCGGAAAACCGCCCTTCGAGTTTCTTTGGGCACAACCCAACCTGAAAGGGCAAACGCCTTCTCAGGTGCGCGCCGGCGTCTATCAATTAGTGGTAGTAGACGCCGCTGGTGGACGCACCTCTACGGCCTTCCAAGTGTTGGAGCCCGATAGCTTGAAGGCTAATGCTACGGTCTTGCGCACGGCCGATCCCGACCAAAACAACGGTAACGCCCGCGCTATCGTATCGGGTGGAACGCCTCCGTACCAGATCCGATGGCAAAACGACGAGGTAGGCGAAAATGCCGTGCGCCTTGGCGCCGGAACTGTTTCCTTTACCGTTACGGATGCTAACGGCTGCACCACGGCGGCGTCGGTAAAAATCGAGGAAACTATCTTACCCTTGAATGCCAACATCTCTGAGCAAGTGCCTATCGCTTGTAAGGGGCAAAAGGCTACTTTGCGCGTACATGCCAGTGGGGGTACCAAGCCCTATTCGTATAAATGGAGTACCGACCTTCAGGGGGCGCAGCCCGATAATGCCGGGCCAGGGCTCCATATCGTCACGGTCACCGATGCCAAAGGGAATTCGGTATCGGCCTACATCGAGGTGAAGGAACCACCCGCCATCATCCCTTTTGCTGTGGTGCAGGCGCCAGCCAGTACAGGCAAGAACGATGGCAAGGCGCGCGCAGAGGGCCGTGGCGGCATCGGCAAGCTCTCCTTTGCGTGGGATAACGGCGAAACCAGCGCAGCGGTAGCAAACCTTAGCCCCGGCGTGCACACCGTCACTGTTACGGACGAGCGCGGCTGCTCGGCTACCTTTACCATAGAGATCCCCGAAAACATCATTCCCCTTTCGGTGAATATCGAAGAAACCAACCCTATCTTGTGCGCTGGTAAGACATCGGCTTTAAAAGTCAGCATCGTCGGCGGAAAACCGCCGTATCAGTATAAGTGGAGCCAAATCGGATGGGGCGGCTTAGACATTCAAAACGTCCCTGCTGGCACGTATACCTTAACCGTCACCGACGCCCAGGGAACATCCCGGGTGGCTGTCGTGGTGGTCAGCAGTCCGCCAGCCATGGAGGTGGAGCTGACTCGAGTAGTGGGCGCCACCACCGAACGCAGTACCGATGGGAAGGCAACCCTCAAAGTCAGCGGTGGGACAGCTCCTATTGCCATCATGTGGGACAACGGAGAAGTCACTGCGACGGCCTCGAAACTTTCGCTCGGTACCCATACCGTTGCGATAACCGATGCTTATGGATGTCGGGTGGAAAAAACTGTAGAGATAAAGAAACGCATTTTGCCCGAGCTCAACGCCGAGCTCTTGCGCAGCGGACAAACCATCCGCATGGAACAGCTGCGCTTCGAGGCCGATAGCTTCAACTTAACGCCCGAATGTCTGCCCACCTTAGACGAGCTGTACGACTTCATGGAGGAAAACGGCAACGTGGTCATCGAAATCGGCGGCCATACCAACAGCATTCCGCCCGACGAATTTTGCGACCGCCTTTCTACGGCCCGAGCTAAGGCTGTGGCTGAATACCTTATCCAAAAGGGCATCGACCCACGCCGAGTTGCCTATAAAGGTTATGGGAAGCGGCAGCCTATCGCTAGCAATGCCACGCCCGAAGGGCGGAGGCTGAACCAAAGGGTAGAGATCAAGATCCTGGCGATAAGACGCGAATAGGGCCCCTATCCCATGCGGGCGCGCTTTGCCATCCACGTCTGCAAGATAGGCACAAAACCGCGGTTAATGTCGGCTTCTACAAAGTCGATGTGGTATTGTAGGCAGCGCAGGCGCAATTGCTCGGTAAAGCGGTTGACCTGCTGGGTGTAGAACGCCTTTACATCCGAGGGCTGCAGCCGTATCTGCTCTCCCGTTTCCATATCGATGAAGAGATATGGCCGGTTTTCGAACTCGAAATCGAGTTCTCTAGGCTTGTCGGTGACGTGGAAAAAGATGACCTCGTGCTTATTGTGTTTCAGGTGCTGAAGCGCGGAAAATAGGGCATCGGCCTCTTCGGGGCGCTCTACCACGTCGGTAAAGAGTATGACTAAGGAGCGCCGATGGATGCTGTCGGCGATGTGGTGTAACGTGTCGGCTACGTTGGTCGTGCGGTTCAATTGTGGGTGCTCGATACGCTCTGCCAGGAATGCCAGCAGTTGCTGGTAGTGCTGGGTGGTAGACTTGCAGGCGGTATTTATTTGGATGGCACTGTCAAAGAGGGTTAAGCCGAAGGCATCGCGCTGCCGCTTCAGCGCATACATGAGCGCTGCCGCAGCCTGAGCGGCAAAGCAAAACTTGCTTTGGTACTTGTACCGATCCGGATAGCGCGGATCCCAGGGATAATACATCGTTGAGGAGGCATCTACCACAATTTGGCAGCGCAGGTTTGTCTCCTCCTCGTAGCGCTTCACGAAGAGCTTATCTGTGCGAGCATACACCTTCCAATCGATGTTGCGCGTGCTCTCGCCCGTGTTGTATAGGCGATGTTCGGCGAACTCGACGGAAAAGCCGTGAAAAGGGCTGCGGTGCATGCCCACAATGAAGCCTTCTACTACTTGCCGCGCTAAGAGCTCTAAGTTGCTCCCCAAAGCGCGGATGTCCTGCTGTTGCTCGAGAAAGTTGGGCATACTGGGATGCGGTTTGAAAGGCAAAGGTAGTTCAAACAGCCCCTCCGCGCGGAGCAGTGAAGCGGTGCTTTTGCAGAAAAGCTTTGGTGCTAAGAGAGCAGAGCGTTCCTGTCGTTCGAGTTTATGAAGCGAGGTCCGCATCGGCTGCTTGTACAGGAAATAAAATGGGGCGAGATGGAGTGGCGTCCAGTTCAAGCGCCGCTGTTTGCAGGTTTAGCCAATACCAACCGTCGGGCACCTCATCAGGCACATAGATTAGCTCCGTTATGGTGCAATCGTATCGAGGGGCATCGGGGTATCGCCAGAACGCCCTATGAGCAGCGAGTGCACCACCGTCTTCTTCGCGATCGATAGAGGGCAGGTCGATGAGCAGATGGCAAACGCCGTACTCTGCTAATAGCGCTGCAGCGGCGGCATCTAAGTAGGGTGGGTTGGTGCCAGAATATTTCCGATGCCTTTTAGAGGGCTCGTTGGGGAGCGTACGTATGACCAAGGCCTCCGTCTCTTGAGGTATTAATGCGGCCTCCAATTGGCTGCGCTCCACGACGCAGTCGCCATCGGGGCGGCGGCGCGGACGCAGGCTAACCACCTTGGCCCAAAAGTGAAATCCTCGCAAACACCGATACAGCGCGTATGGCTCTCGAGCGATATGCCCTACGCATTCGGTGTGGGTGCCGTTGCCGTGCGGATTGAAGGAGACGTTAAAAAAGTTGACAAGGCCCCCCGCGGCAGTGCTGCCGATAAAATTGCCCGCTTGGACAGGGCGAAACGATGGCTCAGGCGCATAGAAGGCATTAGGGTTATCTGCACCGTCGCGCAGCGGGATGGATAGGTCTACGCCGGTGTTCAGGTCGATGTAAAATCGCTGTTCGTTTCGGTATACGACAACCCACTGCATAGCAAAAGGCCCGCCTTCAGAGCACAGGCTCAAAGGTCTGTGCTCTGAAGGGCGCAGCCAAGACGTCGGGCCTATTTTTTCACCAACAATCCCTCGTAGCGGCGTTCACCTAAGCGCAGCGCGACGCGAAGCGCCCGCCGGTAGGTCTCCTACTGGGAGCGTATGTGCCCACAACCCTGCGGGTTTGTACAGCGAAAATGTCTGCACCTCTACCCCAGTTGCATTGAACAGGCGAAAGACAGCTGGCCCTGCCCACTCGTCTGATACTTCAAAGCGGACGACATCTGTAGCGGGATTGGGCGTCATCACCAGCCTTTTCAGATACCCAGTCGGCTGACCTGCACTTACCGTCTGAAACTCGTAGCAACCTTGGTCGGGATTGCTGTCGCGAGGGTTGCCACCGAGGTCCGTTGGCGGCACTTGAGGGCCACTAACCCCTCTATCGATGCAGAGACTCCCCGATTTTAGGCGGTAGTTCAGCAGGGAAGGATCCGCAAACTGCGGGTCTACTCCCACCCGGTCGTTCGTTGCTGTCAGTACAGAGGCAAGCGACAGGTCACCACACAAATTGCCGCCTAAGGAAGCCACGGTGGGCGCACCGCTTTCTATTTTATAGTCGCTGTCGAAGTTTCCATAGAGGATGGTATTCTGCAGTTGCAATATGCAGGTGTCGGTGCTGTCTTGCCATTGCGCGATACTTCCTCCGATGGTGGCGGTGTTTTCGGCGATGGTGTAATTGTATGCCGATATCTGAGAGCGCTCTCCCGCAGCATTGTTGGAAATAGCCCCTCCAGCACCTGGATTTAGGTTGGAATTGTTAAAAAACAGGCAATTGTAAAGTTCAACGTCGGCGTTGACCACATTGATACCCGCAGCCTGTGTGTTGGAAAAGTTGTTCTGGAAAATCGAATTGCGCACGACCAGCAAAGCGCGATTGCTGGTATCGTCAGCAAAGTTGATGGCTCCACCAAAATCGGCACTATTGAGCAGAAACTCGCAGTTCTCGATAGTCAGAGGTACGCCAGCAGAGACGTTTATCCCGCCGCCATTCGACTGGGCATTATTAAGAGCACCGCACCGTAAGGCGAGAGTTCGGGTTTTGGACAAACCATCCACCACCGAAGCGCGCGTTGTTTGCTTCGATGGTGGAATTTTCTACCAGAGTATTTGCAGTAAACGCTGTAGACATAGCGCCGCCGCTGGTACCGGCGCTGTTGCCAGCAAAATGGCAGCTGTTGTAGGTACCCACCGTACCGGTGCCATAGTTGGCGGCAGCTGCGGCGAATGTCGCCGAGCCGGCTTCGAAGCAGCAATTCCGAATAAGGTACTGCGTAGAGTCGGCATTATGTATGTGCCCACCGCTGGTGATGGCGCTGTTGCGGCGGAACACGCAGTTGCGCATCTCGTAGTTCCCCTTAAAGCTGTAAAAAGCTCCTCTGCATGGAGCACTTGGGTTAGCTCCGGATAATGCTTTGTTTTCCTCAAAAAGGCAATTTTCAATGATGGTCTTCTGGCCTGCCGTTTTGTCACTAAGGTATTATAGCTTTTCCTAAATGGCCGCTGTTATTGAGGAAGGTACAATTTCGAATTGTACAGACTGCTATCGCATTGAATATGGCTCCTCCTGTCGCTATGTTTGTCGCGCTTGTCTGGTCAATTGCTGCGTTATCTTCTTCAAAGAGGCAACTTTCAATGAGGAATGGGTAAACGCCGTTTCGCCCATCGTTGTACATGGCAGTATAATCCACCGACCGATTTCCTTTGAAGATACTGTTGCGAAGCGTGAATGTTGTTTGCCATGTATAATATACTGGCACAGGGCGTTGTGCCGGCGTCGTTGTTTAAAAATGGGCAGCTATCTACCAACATATCCGCAGAGGCAATAGCGTATAATATGCCTCATATCGTCTTGTTGTCCCGGAAAATACAGCGGCGCACCACTGCCCCTCCGACCAAGTTGCGGAAGTAGATTCTGCCGAGAGCAATAGCGTATTATTCTTCTCGAAGATGCAGTCTTCAACGAGGATACCGCTAGCAGCGGGTACCACAGCGGCCAGTGCTCCGCCTGTATCGCCGTTGTTGTCCTTGAAGATGCAGCTGCGCACGGCCGCTTTAGCCGTGGCAAGCGGGCCGCCCCCTCGGCGCGATAGATCGGGAGCGCCGTCTCCCGAAAGAGTTTACCCTCCCGAAATAGTGAACCCGTCCACAATAGCGCACGCATCTGGGTCGGACGAAGGAGTAACTTCCAGAACGTGTATAGCGTTGTCGCCGCGCTTTTGGTCAAATACCCCCGACGTGTCATCGCCGTTGATGTCTCCGGAAAGGACTGTGACGTGGACCGACGGATCGCGCTGCTGAAGGGTCATTTCGATGCCGGAAAAGCCGCCGTACAGCGCTACTCCGGCCCGCACGTTTAGCGGCTTATTGGCGGCTGTAGGTTTGTAGGCTCCAGATGCCACTCACACTTGGTCGGCCCCACTTGGGCATTTTCTAATGCCGTTGCCAATGAAGTGTAGGCGTTCGCCCACGAACTTCCATCATTAGTCCCCGTGGCATTTGCACGCACGTAAATCACCTGCTGCCCGAAAGCAGTTAAATAGCAGCTGCTAAACACCGCAACAAGAAGTAATTTCCGTTTCTTCATACTAGGTTCCATTTATTAAGGTAAAAGACAAATAGAGTGAGGTATCATGGCTGTTGCAACAAAACTAAGATTAAAACCCATCAATAGAACAGAAGCAATAGCTGAAAATGTCGCAAAAACATGGCAAAGCGTTGCTTATCGGCGAACTTCAATATTTATCTGCTGCATATGACCTTACATTTTGGTAGAAACTCCCTTTCTTTGTTTCTCAAAAGAGAACGAGGCAACCCAACATTGAGCGTCGCATGGCTAAAATTTTAATCGTAGACGATGAGGTACCCATTCGGCGGACCTTGCGCGAGATTTTGGAATACGAGCAATACGAGGTCGAAGAGGCAGCAGATGGCCAGGAGGGCGTCTCCCGAGTTCAGCAGGGCAAGTACGACGTGGTCATTATGGACATCAAGATGCCCAAGATGGACGGGATCGAAGCGTTGGAGCGCATTCAATTGATTTCTCCGGAGACGCCCGTAGTTATGATTAGCGGACACGGCACCATCGACACGGCGGTAGAGGCCGTCAAGAAGGGTGCGTTTGACTTCATTTCTAAGCCACCCGACCTCAACCGCTTGCTCATCACCGTGCGTAATGCCATGGAGAAGGGGATCTTGGTAAAGACCAACGAACAGTTGGAGCATAAGGTGAAGGGCAGCGGTAAGCGGGTGACCATCATTGGGGAGAGCGCGCCTATTTTGGAAATCAAGCGCTTAGTCGATCGGGTTGCGCCTACCGATAGCCGTGTGCTCATTACCGGACCCAATGGAAGCGGCAAAGAATTGGTTGCTCGACTAATCCACGAGAAAAGTCGCCGAGTAGGCGGCCCCTTGGTAGAAGTCAACTGCGCTGCTATCCCCTCTGAGCTCATCGAGAGCGAGCTTTTCGGCCATAAAAAGGGCGCTTTTACCGGCGCCATCACAGACCGGGCGGGTAAATTTGAGCAAGCCAGCGGAGGTACCCTTTTCTTGGACGAGATCGGCGACATGAGCCTTGACGCCCAGGCTAAAGTATTGCGCGCTCTACAGGAAAACAAAATTACCCGTGTGGGCGACAACAAAGAGATCAGGGTGGATGTGCGCGTGGTGGCAGCGACAAATAAAGATCTACACGAGGAGATTCAGAAAGGGAAATTTCGCGAAGACCTCTATCACCGCTTAGCTGTTATCGTGATTAAAGTGCCCTCGCTCAATGAGCGGCGCGAAGACATTCCGCTGCTTATCGACTACTTCAATCGGCGCATTAGCGAGGAGCATGGCCATCCAACGAAGGTATTTTCTCCAGAGGCTATCCAGCTGCTTCAGGAATACGACTGGAGAGGAAACATCCGCGAATTGTCCAACGTTGTGGAGCGCTTGCTTATCCTATGCGACCACGTCATCAGTGCGGAAGATGTGCGCAAGTATGTGCACATTTAGAGCATTTTTTCGCGTCATTTGAATAGCGCCTTCAACAGCGGCTGCAGGAGTGCGATGCGTTCGGCGTCGAGCGGTGTGTCGAGTTCTCCAGCGCCCAGCGGCTGAGTTTGTCGTTTAGCAAGAGCAAAGAGTTTTTGGCGCTCTTCTTTCGACAGCCCACAGAAAGTGCGGCGCAACAGAGGGAGCACGAGCTCAAAGTCTTCTGTAGTGAGTGTGCCTATCCAGTGGTTCAACAAGTGCCATAATGGTGGCCGGTAGAGCAGAGGCAAGCTTCCCCCGTGCAGGAAGCCCTCTATCCATTGGGCTGCTTCGAGTGGCGGATGGGCAGGTGAAAGGCGAAAGGCTATGACTCGATCGGCTTCCTCCGCTGTACGCCATCCTCTATCAAAGAGTAGCCGCAAGCTTAAGCCGGCCAACAAGGGGGCGCCCTGGCGACAGATGTGCTGAAGGGCTTCTTGCCAGAGGGCATCATACGTCTCGGAGCGCAGCAGGCCAACCGCGCGCTGTAGCCGATGGAGCAACGGCAGCGCCGTCCTTGCTGCCTCGTATTGGATGCCGCTGCAGGCATCAGGCAGCTGAATGCATACGCGCGGCAAAAGGCGGTCTGTCAACTGCACCATCGAGTCGACGTTCCACCGCCGAGCATGGCCATAGCGAAGTGCGTCGACCACAGGAGGGATGGCCTCAGCCAAATCGAAAGCATCTGCAGCCTCAACGCTGAGCGCCTCTATTTGCGCCACCAGCGGCTCTATTGCAGCGACCAAATCGGCGCGCAACGCGGTGGTTAGCAGGCGTACCACGTCCGAGATAGGGCGCAGATTAGGCAGCTTCCCCAGCAACCGCTGTACCGCGGCTTCTTCCACCGTGCCGCCCCATTGTCCGGCCTCTATAAGTTGCACAGCATACTCTGGAGACCAACGCAGCTGCCAGCGCTCATGGAAACCACCCTCTTTCTGACCGGTGACGGGCAGCTCCTTACCCCACGGAATATCGAGCAAGCACAACCGATGTAGAAGCCGGCTCTTGCGCTCGTGCGCCGCCTGACGCAGATCCAGCTCCATCGTTTCGGCCCGTGTGCTGAGTTGCAGTCGTGCTCGGCGCACCTGCGTCTCAAAGTCGACCATCAGGGGGACTTTAGGCACTTGAGCGGGCACCTCTCCTAAGACATCGCCGATGACGAGCTGGCGCTCGATGAGTGCATAGGCCCTTGAGGAGCCCTCGCATAGGGCCGTGATGGCGGCCTCGCGCAGCTCCTCGATACCCGGCAGGGGCATCCCTCTCAGGGCCGCCAATGCATGGGTTATTCGCACCGCATCGATGATATGCGCTGGAGAGGCAGCCAACCCCTCGCTGCGCAACAGTTGGGCAGCACGCGAAAACCATCGTTCTAATTGGGCGGTGTTTGCCCATAGATCGCTGTACCACGCCGGTGCCAAGACGCCCGCTGCGTAGCCGCACTCACGAGCCAAACGGTCGAAAGACCACGGGATCCATGTCGCCTGCGTTTTCAGGCGAGAGCAGGCCTGTAGCAGTCGTTGGTCTGCCGATGCCGAGAAGGCAGAAGGGTTGGCCAAGGCCGGCGCATGCCACGCTCCGCACACAACAGCCATGCGGTGAAAGCCTTCTCGTTGGGCGCGGCGGATCTCTTGGCGCATGTAGGCCTCGCGCAAGCGTGTATCGCCGTCTTCTGCTGGCTGTGCCTCCCGCAATGCTCGCATGAGGTTTAAAATCTCCGCAAAAACGTCTGCTACAGAAGGGTATGCACGCCGCTCAAAGTGCATTTCCCACCAGCGTTCTGAGTCGGTATAACCAGCTAAGCGAGCTATCTCGCTAAGCACGTCGTACCGATGAAGTACGGGAGCCGATCCCTTTTCTTCTCGATTGAAGGCCAGCGACATAGGCAGATCGATGAAACGCACGGGAATGCGTTCCCTATGACCGAACAAAATAGCTTGCCATTCGGGAGAAAACTCTGCGAGAGGGAAGAATACGGTTTGCTGAAGGTTCTTGGGATTGTAAATAAGTAGGGCTATTGGAGGCTTCAACTGGGGACTGCCCACCCAAGAAAGCATCTCCTGGCCGTCGGCCGGGCCTTCGATGAGCAATATTTCCGGCGGGTCAGCCTCTAAGGCGTTTAGCAAGCTGCGCGCGGAGCCAGGTCCATGGTGCCGAATGCCGTAGATGCGTAGGGCATCCATACGATGAGGTGGATATGTTGAAAATACCCGCTCTCTTGCTCAATGGATAGGAGAGATCTGAAAATCTAAGGTACTAAAGCCACCAGCGTCAAAGTGTTCAACGCGAAACACGTGTTGGCCGCCCAGCTCTACCTCTACCTCATCGGCTGTGGGCTCATGTATGTTCCAGCGATCGACAACACAGCGATGGTCTACAAAGAGGCGAGCACCGTCGTCAGAGGTCAACTTAATGCGATAGCGTCCTGCCGGCAGCGTTGTCGATGCCGTAGCAACTGTGGCAAAGCGATCTGCTTGCACGCCTTCCGCTGGGCTGCCCCACCAAGCAAAGTACAGATCGCTCGCGTCTTTCTCTGCAGATGGTTGCAAGGAGAGTTTTTCGCTTAGGGAAACGCTGTCAGCGGTGTGCTTTTGCAGCGCCTCCCACTGGGCATCGCCTAAGTTAAAGTGCTGAACGCGCCAGTTTATTCTCTTGAAATATCGGTCGAAGGTAAATCGATAAGGCTGGCCGGCTTCCACCTTTCGACCAAAGGCATCGACAAAAGGCTGCTGCCCTCGGTATTCGAAGACTATGTAAATGTCTTCCTCTGTGTTCGAGGAGGTAGCCACATTCAAATAGCCGGGAAGGGTCCCTGAAGTCTTATCCAGTGAGAAGGCTCCGTGTTTTTCTACCAGCTTCCATTCTCCTGGCGGTCCGAGCAAGCGCAGGGTGTATACGCGCCCGCCCGCCGGGTTTTCGAGGGAGCTATTGATGTAAGCAAAAGGACGTCGGAAATCATAGGGGCCCCATTCGTTTACCAGGATGTATTGGCGTCCTACTGGGATGTTTGAGGGTAGTGCTGTGTTCATACCCTCGGGCAAGCTGTCGGGCTCGTTCACCTCCCACTGTTGGAGCATCAAGGGTTTGTACGGGTTAAGCGGCTGCTCTTCGGGGTGATTGAAATTCAATTTTCTAAAAGCGCTCAGGTCAGGGTGTTTCCAAACGCTTTCTATTTGTTGGGTAGAGCCATACAGGTCGTTGCGCAGGAATTTTAGGTTTTTATTGGGCTTTGGGGTCTCTATTAAGGTTTCAAAGCCGCTGAATAAGTTTTCACCATTGATCGACACCTCCTGCGAGCTGGCAATTTGGAGGGGGATAGAGCAGCGTACAAAGGCATTTCGATCGATGAGGTGTTCTCGGCTGCGCACATCGCGTTTTTGCGCGTAGCCCCAATCCTCCGGTTGCTGGTCGCGCGCCCAAAGGGCGACTCCAATACTGTCGCTCTCGAAGAGGTTGAGCAGGATAGTGTCTCGTTGGCCGTGCTCTATGGCTACTCCCGTCCGACAGCGGTTGATGAGATTGCCAAAGATAGTCGTTTCATAGCTATAGCCGCCCCAGATGCCGTAGGTGCACTCCTGGATGAGGTTGCCTTGAATGCGATTTCGGCTAAACGTGACCTCTACGCCGTTGGTGGCCGCGTAGCTAAAGTTGTTGCCGAAGATGAGGTTGTCGTTGCAGCCGCCGTCTCCGGTGTCCATAGTGGTTTGGCCTGCCCAGAGGAAAAACCCATCGCCCGAGTGCGTTGCGGAGTTAAAAGCAAAGAGGTTGTTGCTGCTTTGTTCGTAGCACAATAGGGCTGCGGAGTCTTGCCCGCGTTGGTAGAAACCATGAGAATAGCCCCGTATATTCCAATCCAAGCGATTGTGCATCACGCGGTTTCGGCTGCTCCGATATAATCCGATGCCGATACCCGAGTTGAAAGAAAAATCGTTGTTGTAGAACAGCCCGTCATTACATCGCGTCATCAGCAGGCCGTTTTGATTTCCCGTGGCTCGGCACTGGCGCACGGTAGCGTTCGGGCAGCTGTCCAAGTATATGCCGGCGCCATAGCGCAGCCATTCATTTCGGTCGTTTTGGTGATAAGATAGCCAGTCGGAAAAATCTTCTCGTTCGCGCGAGGAGCGCAAGCGCGGGCGATAGTTGTAAGAGACGTCGCAGTTTTCTATGGTGAGTCCTGGCGACTCGTGTGCCAGGATGCCTACTTTGTAACCGTGTACCCGTGCGTTTTTAAGCACGACATTTTTGCCTCGGATTTCAACGCCAAGCCCTGCAAATGAGTCGGGCCGAGTTAGCTCGGATGGGCTGCGCAGCTCCGCCATTTGAAAATCTACTTCGAGGTTATCGCCAGAAATGGTGATGGCGGGCCGGTATGGCGCTCCAGGGGTGATGTCGGTTGTTGCCGCCAGGACGTATGTGCGCGGTTTTATACGGCACGATTGGGTGATGACCATGCCGGCTTGCAATTCCACCTCAGGCAGTTGCGCCCACAGGTGGACTGCTAAAAATCCACATGCCACAAAAGAGATGATCTTCCGCATATTTTTCGCTTCGAGGGCTTGCTATTTCAAAAATACTTTTCCTCCCTTCCTTGACGGCGGAGACAGAGGAAAAGCAAGTTTTAAGGCAAATAGGTTTTTACTGCCTCTACGGCTTCTTGTAGGCGAGAGGCATCGGTTCCGCCGGCGGTAGCAAAAGACGGCTGGCCGCCGCCGCCGCCGCGCAGATACCTTTGGGCTAGGTCGCGCGCCAGGTTGCCGGCGTGCAGCCGATACTCTTCGACCAGCGCTTCGCTGATACGAACGGTAAGGAGTGGTTTGTTGCCGCTTTGCGAGCCCAAGACGACCACGGCTTTGCCCAATTCGCGCTCAATTTCGTGCGCCAAGGTTTTGATGGTGTTGGCGTCGGTGAGCGGTATGACCGCAGCGACGACGGAGAAGTCGTTGTGTCGTTCGGCTTGTTGGCGCAGTTGCCCTCGCAGTTGGCTTGCCTGTTGTTGGAGTAAGCGCTCGATTTCTTTCTGTAGCCGCTTATTTTCCTCTTGCAGCTCGGCTACCGCGCGCACCGGATGCGGCGATTTGAGCAAGGAACGCACGGCTGCCATCTCGCACTCTATTGCACTTACGTATTGCTCGGCGGCCTCGGCCGTCACGGCTTCTAAGCGGCGAACTCCGGCGGCGATAGCGCTCTCGGAGACAATCTTAAAAAAGCCGATGCGGCCGGTTTGCCTGACGTGACAGCCACCGCACAGCTCGCGCGAAAAAGCCGGGTCAAAGGTGATCATGCGCACGCGTTCGCCGTATTTTTCTCCAAAGAGCATCATGGCTCCGGCCTTTTGGGCCTCCTCAATAGGGATGTCGCGGGCCTCTTCTATGGCGATATTTTCCCGGATTTTTTCGTTCACCAAGTGCTCTATCTGAGCCAATTCTTCTTCGGTGACCTTCTGAAAGTGAGCAAAGTCGAAGCGCAGGGTTTGGTCGTCTAAATAGGAGCCCTTCTGCTGGACGTGCTGTCCCAACACTTTGCGCAAGGCAGCGTGTAGGAGGTGTGTAGCCGAGTGGTTGTTTTCGATTAGGCGCCGGCGATGGATATCTACTTGCGCGCGCACTGCCGACGCCTTGATATTTTGCGGTAAGCACTCCAAATAGTGGATAATCAAGTCGTTCTCCTTTTTGGTATCGACAACGCGAACTTTTTCTTCTCCAAAGTAGAGCCATCCCGTGTCGCCTACTTGGCCGCCCCCCTCCGGGTAGAAAGGAGTTTTGTTGAGGACTACGTGGTACTGGGGTTGCCCCTTGGCTTGAACGGTTCGGTACTTGACCACACGGGCATCGTCGACATCCAGCTGGTCGTATCCGACAAAGGAAGTAGGCGCTTCCACGAGTACCGTCCAATCGCCTACGGCTTTGGCGGCATCTTTGCGCGAGCGCTCTTTTTGCTCTTGTAAGGCCTTTTCGAAGCCTTTCTCGTCTACAGTCCAACCTTTTTCGCGGGCAATGAGGCGCGTTAAGTCAATGGGAAAGCCGTAGGTGTCGTACAGTTCAAAGGCTTGCCGACCATTCAACACCTTATCGCGCACTTCGAGCGATTCCAAGCGCTTGAGACCACTTTCCAGCGTGCGCAAGAAGGCCTTTTCTTCTTCTAACACCACCCGGACGACAAAGTCGATTTGGGCCTTCAGCTCTGGAAAAACGTCGGCAAACTCTTCTGCTAAAATGGGCGCCATGCGATACAGCATCGGCTCCTTTTGGCCTAAGAAGGAGTAGTAATACCGAACGGCCCGGCGCAGGATGCGGCGGATAACATACCCAGCGCCCGTGTTGGAAGGCAGCTCTCCGTCGGCGATGGTAAAGCATACCGCGCGCAAATGATCGGCTACTACCCGCATAGCGACATCCGACATCGTCCAGTGGGGATGTATGCCCGGATAGGTGCCTTCGTAGCGAAGCCCCGTATAGCGCTCTAAGAAGTCGAATAGAGGGCGCCATAGGTCGGTATCGTAGTTAGAAGCGGCGCTTTGGACAGCCCGGCAGAGGCGTTCGAAGCCCATGCCCGTATCGACGCTTTTTGCGGGCAGCTCTTCCAAGGTGCCGTCGGCGCGGCGATTGAATTGCATAAAGACGTTGTTCCAGATCTCTATCACGTTAGGATCGTCGGCATTGACAAGGGTACGGCCGTCTTGGCGGGCGCGGGCTTCGTCGGAGCGCAGGTCGATGTGAATTTCAGAGCAGGGACCACAGGGCCCTTGGTCGCCCATCTCCCAAAAATTTTCTTTTTTTCCAAAGGCCAAAATGCGGTCAGCCGGTACGTATTTGAGCCATTCAGCATGCGCATCTTCATCGAAGGGCAAGTTTTCGGCAGCATCCCCTTGGAAAACCGTCACGTACAACCGGTCTTTGGGCAAGCGGTACACTTCGGTGAGCAGCTCCCACGACCAGGCAATGGCTTCTTTTTTGAAGTAGTCGCCAAACGACCAGTTGCCCAACATCTCAAACATCGTATGGTGGTAGCCGTCGCGACCCACGTCCTCTAAGTCGTTGTGTTTACCCGTTACGCGCAGGCACTTTTGGGTATCGGCCACGCGCGGCGCTGGCGGTATTTGATTGCCCAAAAAATAGTCCTTCAAAGGTGCCATTCCTGAGTTGACAAACATCAGGGTGGGATCGTTCTTAGCCACAATAGGGGCTGAGGGTATAATCTTATGCTCTCTGGCTGCAAAAAAGTCGAGAAATTGCTTTCGTATCTCGCGCGAAGTCATATGCGACATGCCTTTTCGGCGCAAAGGTAGCGGCTTTTTAAGTGGGGCAGAGGCATTTCCTCAGCGGAAAGCGCATGCCCTAACTACATCCTCCCTTTAGGTAGTTGTGCCGCTAGTGACGCGTCAAAGTACAGCGACCAAGAATTTGCCGCGGCATCAAAATCGCATTTTTGCAACCGATTGCGTGCGGTACTTTTACCCTTAATTTTTGGAAACGCATAAAATCTATTGACTATGCCGATTCGAGCCGCTCTGTTGGGACTCTACCGTCAAATGGACCAGCTGTTACAACAGCTTTCTGAAGAGGAATACGCTCGACCATTAGCGGAATTTGATCACCATAGTCTGGGCCAGCATTTTCGACATATATTAGAATTTTTCCAGTGCTTAGAACAAGGGGCTTCTGTAGGAGTGGTCGATTATTCTGCTAGGCCGCGCAATCCGTTGTACGAAAACGACTTACTGGCGGTGCGCTGTGCTTTGCAACGCACGATCCAGCATTTGACTAAGCTCGACCCTACTCTTCCCATGGAAGTCTGCGTCGATGTGGGAGCTGAAGAGCGCGTTTGTTGTCCCAGTACATTGGGTCGCGAGATGGTCTTTGCCTTCGAACACGCTATCCATCATCTGGCTATCGTCCGGATCGGCCTTACGTGTTGTTTTCCACACGTCTGTGTAGACGACGCGTTGGGTGTAGCTCCTGCGACATTGCGCCTGAGGGACAGCCGCGCAAAAGCGTAATGTTTTCTCTTTAGGCTGTCTTTTAACGTCGGTTTGCAGAACTTTGCCTCATCTTACATGCTTGCCCTTTTTCGCAACAACGAGTTTTTTACCCTTTTTCTGTTAGCGGCGTACATCGCCGTGTTGCGTTTGCCCATGCTGTTGGGATGGGTGCCGCCTTTAGTTGCGGAGCCTTCTGCCGGGGGGGGGTTGTACCAATGGATTTTTTCTCTACTTGACATTTCTTCAAGGACTTCAGTACTGCTGGCCGCGGTCTTGGTGCTCGCTCAGTCCTTCTTCTTGTACCGGTTAGCGAGCACTTACCGGCTGATGAGCGAGCGAACGTGGCTGCCGGCCATGCTGTACGGCTATGTGGCCTCCTGCATTCCAGATTTTTTGTCCCTATCGCCGGCATTGATAGCCGTGACTTTTGTGCTGTTGGCCCTGCACCCCCTTTTTTCTACGTATCGACGTCCGTTGGTTTTCTCTACAGTAGTAGATACAGCCGTTTGGCTTGTGTTAGCCGCGCTTTCTTATCCGCCTTCTTTTTGGTTCTTACTCATAGGCTTTTTCAGTTTCTTTCTGCTTCGCTCTTTTTCTGTCCGCGAACAGGCTGCCTACGTTGTCGCTATACTTGCCCTACTCATTATCTTGCAAGCCGCTCTCTTCTGGTACGACCGAACCAGCGATTTCTGGCGCGTACAATTGGGACAGGCTTTTCAATGGCCTCGGGCGCAGTTTCCGGAAGACCCGCGCGTGCGTTTTTCTATCATCCTGATGGGCGGCTTGTTCTTAGTAAGCGCCTTAGGGTTTAATGTTTACTACGCTAAGCGCAGCATTCAGGTAAGGAAATACATTGATTTGCTGTACTGGTTTTTCTTGGCGGGAACTCTCTCGGCAGTCTTTCGCGTAGGAGACCACTTGGACGGATTTCTGCTGTGTGCTCCCAGTGTTAGTCTGTTTTTATCTTACTTATTTCTTTCTTCTCGAAACGCGTTGCTGATGGAGCTGCTTCACTTGGCGTTGTTGATGGCAGCCTTAGGCATACAGCTCTACGAGCCCGTTTCATGAGGTAATGGCTTTTTTCATCTTATGAAGTTTGGAGTTATCGTTTTTCCCGGTTCGAACTGCGACGACGACATGGTGCACGTGTTGGGCAACGCCTTGCAGCAGCCCGTGGTTAAGGTGTGGCATAAAGATACACGGCTGCCGAGGGATGTAGATTGCGTGGTCTTGCCGGGCGGCTTTTCCTACGGCGACTATGTGCGGGCTGGGGCTATCGCCCAGTTTTCTCCCATTATGCAAGCAGTGAAGGTTTTTGCCCAAGAGGGAGGTTTGGTTTTGGGCATCTGCAATGGTTTTCAGATCTTATGCGAGGCGCGTCTTTTGCCGGGGGTCTTGTTGCGCAACGAGCATCAGCAGTTCATCTGCGAGTATGTTTGGGTAAAGCCGGCAACACAGCGTTCTCCCTTGACGGCCCAGCTCGACTTAGAGCGGCCGCTGCAAATTCCTATTGCTCATGCCGACGGACGCTACTACGCCGATGAAGAGACGCTAAACCGACTGGAGGCAAACGATCAAGTGCTTTTTCGGTATTGCACCGCTGCTGGTGAGGTCACAGCGGAGGCCAACCTGAATGGTTCGGCGCGCAACATTGCCGGAGTATGCAATGAGCAGCGCAATGTCATGGGCATGATGCCTCATCCCGAACGCGCCGCTGAAGAAGTGCTGGGGAATACCGATGGGCGCTTGCTTTTTGAGTCGTTACTAAAAACGGCAGTGGCACTGCCTTAAGGAGAGGCGGGGGGAGACGTCTTTTGTTGCTGCTGCGGCTCAAACAAAGCCAAAATGATATTGCCCATGTACACGCCCAAAGCCGACTCTACCAACGTGAGGAAAATGACCATATCTCGAAAATTCAAGATGTTGGGTGCTAAGGCTTTGAGCGAAATGAGCAACATCACTATGATGAAATGGCCGTGCACCAACCAGCGTACCAAGTTATTGATAGGAGTCTTAACTCCATTGCCGTTAATATTAGGCTCTGTAATGCTTCGCCCAATATAGCGAAAGACGGCTCCGCCATACATAGCGGTAATAGGGCCGAGAATGCCCATGAGCGCGGTGAACTCGTCGAAGTCAAAGCCGCGCAGGATGTAGTAGATGCATGCCGCGAAGATGAGGATGAAGTGATAGATGAGTATCTGTCGAGCGATGCGCGCCCGCGGATTTTGCAAGCTCCCTTTTTTCGCAGTCGAGGCGGCGGCTTCTGTAGAAGCGGAGTGAGATGTCGCCGCGGTAGAGGCTGATGTTGCTGCCATAACTGAGGTATTTTTTATTGAGAAAGTCGATGAACCAGCATTCTAAACAGACGACGCTGGTAATCTTCTAAGTTTTCTTTGTAGCGCTCAGAAAGATCTTTGTAGTCGTTCTTGCGAGGTGGAAAAAGAATGCCACTGCCGTATTTGCCTTGAAATTCCCACGATAGCTCTGTGTCGCTACCTCGCTGCACACATATTACTGAGATGCGATGGTATTCGTAGTAGCCGTCCGGGCAAATTTCGTGACTTAAATGGGTAATTTCAAGTATGAACTCATCAAATGTCACAAAGCTGGTATCGATCCTAGCGCGCCAAAGGATGGGAGTTCCTTTGGGCTTATAATAATTGATAAGGAACTGGCGCGCTTTTGCGCAAACGATGGCAGCTGGCTGGTTGGGAATAATGGCTCTGCCTTCGCCCAGGTTGGCTTCTCGCAAGCTGGTGGGCAGCGAGACCTGCAATACACCGCTGCGCACGGAGCGGCCCTCTTTTAGCGTGCGTCCTTGAGCGCTGCTTAGCCTGACCCAAAAATGTGCTGGCTGATGGCATTGAATAATTACTTCCGCTTGCGACTCGTGAATTTCCGCTAAAAAGGCCCACCTTTTCAACAGGCGCTCTCGAAAATATTGCCCGTAGTTTTGAAAGTTTTCCTGTTCTAATCGCTCCCAGGCACATTGCAAGGAGTCGCATACGCGCGCTCCTTGGAAGGCGCCGCTCAAGAACAGGGTTACTTTCTGCGGCGCTACGGTAATGCTGTCTACCCGAAAAATGTGTCGAAGGCCTATTCCCTCTATCCATTTCTGGTATTCTACCGCCTTAGCGCGGAAGAAGTCTTCGTATCCCCTTAAATCTTCCTCAAAAGGCGACTGCGCGATGGCAGCAAATGGAGAAAAATGCACCCATCCGAGGAATATTACCAGGACGGTGACATAGGTTGGTTGCATGGCAGGGTGAATTTTTGCACAGTTGAGCAGCACCGCAAATGACGAGAGCTCACTAAGGATTATTTTCCGAAACGCTTATTTTAACGCCTAAGCGATTGTGTTCGTTTTACGACAGAGCAGCAAAATTTTTTCTCCGCTCATAGAGGTCGTTCCAAATAGATAGATATCGCCGCCCGGAGAAAGGCCCAGCCGTCGATACACCTGCTCAACTGAGTCGGGAAAATGCCGCACGGCAATATTCGCTTTGTACTCCGGCAAGTAACGGGCCACGGCTTTTCGGTCGTATTTAACCACTGCCTCTATTCGGAAACTGCGCCCAGGTATTTCGAGTATTTGCCGGGCCGACGTATACAGATGCGCATGCGGATGAAGCTTAGTTAGGCCAAAACGCACGGCGAAGGATTTAAACGCCCCCGCTTTTAAAAGCGCTGCATCGGGCTCATAAAGAAAATGCTGAGGAGGTCCGTAATGTGGAGTAGTGCTGCGCTCTTCAGCCGGAGTAAACGAGAAGGTATGTTTACTTGCATGGGATAGCACTACGGCTTCGATGGGAGTACTTTCGAAGAAGGACGCTTCTCGACCCAGCAGCAATAACACCTCTTTTACTTCACCAGCTACCGATACGACCCAAATGCGCTCGACGTGTCGCAGCTGTGCTGTAGCCCGAGAAAGATCGAGCAAAGGAGAGGCCTTAATCAATACGCGTGGACTTATTCGCAGCAGGTCAGGATGCAGGGCCACAACATTGGGCGAGCAGTCTTCCAACCGAAAGATTCGCCTTGAGTCATTGGTGCGGCGCGCAGGGTCGACATATATGAGGTCGAAGGAAGTGCTACAACGGGCTATAAATTGTTCCGCATTGCCAACGACAACGCGGATATTTGAGGCATCCAGCCGTGCAAAATTGTGCTGAGCCGACCTAGCTATTTCATCATCCTGCTCCAAGTACAACACCTCCTGAAATGATCTCGACCAAAAGAAGGCATCTACACCCATTCCCCCAGAAAGATCTGCCATTCGCCGCCCGTTAAATAGTTCCGCTTTAAAGCGCGCCATGACCTCGGACGAGGCCTGCTCCACCGCCAAAGGAGGAGGAATGTCTATATCGAAGAGAAACCACGAAGGAACCTTGTCGCGGATGTTTCGCAACGCCTTTATGAAGGGCAAAAGAGAAGACACCGGCACTTCAGGATAGCGATGTGCGCTTAATGCTAATACTGCCGGGTCCTCATCGAGATGTTGGCGGACAAATTCCCGCTCTAAAGCATTTAGCATCATCCGCTACCTAAATGAGGAAAAATGGGTAGTTAGAGAATTCGCGCGTTGGCGGCAATAGCGACAGTGGCCATACTTAAACGTACCTGAGGAACGGCCAGCAAAAGTCGGCCACAGGCCTCTAAGGTAGCGCCGGTGGTCAATACATCGTCCACTAAGAGAAGGTGCTTACCGCGTATCTTCGAGGTATTCCTCAAGGAAAATACCTCTGCTACATTGGAAAATCGCTCCATGCGCTGCTTGCGCGTTTGGGACTCGGAGAACTCATGTCGCACTAAGACTTCCTGGAGCACGGGTATGTTTAAGATCTCCGAAACGCCTTGGGCAATCAGTGCACTTTGGTTGTATCCGCGTACCCGCATCTTCTTAGGGTGCAGGGGTACTGGTAAGATGGTTTCCACGCTTTGGAAATAGGGAGATACTTTTAGCGCGGATCCCAACAATCGCCCTAATTGCACACCGATGTGGCCCTGATGATGATATTTCAGCTGATGAAGAGCCTGCTGCAAAGGGCTTCTGCGGCGAAAAAGAAAAAGCGCTGCGCCGCTCTCTATCGGAATGCGCCCCCAAAACCGCTCGGTAAATTCGTTTTCGCGCAGGTCTGCCATGTTAGCTGGCAACAGCTGACATTGGCATCGGAGGCAAAATACGCTTCGCGGCGAAGATATCCCTTGGCCACATCCCGGGCATAGCGTTGGGTAGAATAATGAAAGCAGATGCTCAGACCACGATTTTATTTCTCTCAGAGCCCGCATAAGATAAGTCCTGATAGGTGAAAAAGAGATGCCACGGAAACCTGACTCCTCCCGCCCATTTGATGTTTACAATATCTGCGGTCTTAAGCGCTGCTCAAACCTGCCGCTCTGCCTGCATTTACGCGCTTGACCGCGCGAAGAACAGCTGCGCTTGATTTGTATAGGTCTTCAATATTTATAAGGATCCTCATTCGCGCTGTTCTTCATCGAGCATCTGTCGGCGCAGTTCGGCCACGCACTCTACGGGCAGGCCCGTGAGCTGCCCGATGCGCTCGTCGTCCATGTCCGTTTGCCGAAGAAGGTTGCGGGCCACTTCCTCGCGGGCCATGGACACGCCTTCCTCTCGACCCTCTTCACGGCCTTCTGCCCGACCCTCTTCTCGGCCCCTAGCTAACCCTTCCAAAAGCCCCTCCTGTCGCCCTTCTTGCCGGCCTTTGGCCAGTCCTTCCTCTCTCCCTTTAGCGAGGATTCGGTCGTAAGTGGAGACCACCACCTCG
>JBBIKW010000017.1:0-80014 GCA_037445225.1 Lewinellaceae bacterium
CCCTGTGACGTCGCCGCCGGCGGTGCTGGCGGTAGTGATGTCGTCGGTGGGGTCGGTATCGCCGGTGTTGGTGATGGTGAAGTTGGGCGCGGTGCCGGTGATGCTGATGCCTGTGCCGGCGGCGTAGTTGTTGCCGCTGTTGTCGTCGGCGGGCGCCCAGGTGGAGCCGTTCCACTTGAGCGTTTGGCCGTTGGCCGCACCCATATCGTTGATTTTCGCTCCGGTGACGGCGCCGTTGGCGATTTCGGGTGTACCTACGGCGTTGGGAGCGATTTGGAGGTTGCTGAACGGCCCTGTGACGTCGCCGCCGGCGGTGCTAGCAGTGGTGATGTCGTCGGTGGGGTCGGTGTCGCCGGTGTTGGTGATGGTGAAGTTGGGCGCGGTGCCGGTGATGCTGATGCCTGTGCCGGCGGCGTAGTTGTTGCCGCTCGCATCGGCGTCGGGTGCCCAAGTAGAGCCGTTCCACTTGAGCACTTGGCCCGGAGTAGCGCCCATTTGGGCGATATCCAGAGGGCTGGTGCTGGTGCCGTTGCCGGTCAGCCGTGCCGACACCACGGCGGTTTGCGAACCCCAGTTGTCGGGGCCCAAATCGTTGGCTGGTGCCCAGGAGGTACCGTTCCACTTAAGTACCTGTCCGTTGCTGGCACCCATGTTGTTTAGTTTGGCTGCCGTGACGGCGCCGTCTTGGATTTTAGATGTCTGTACGGCGTTAGAAGCCAATTCGATGCTGCCAACGACGCCGGCTTTCAGCTGCAAATCGCTGAAGGGCCCAGTGACGTCGCCGTTGGCAATAGAGGTAGTGGTGATATCGTCGAAGGGATTGATGTCGCCGGTATTGGCAATGACAAAGTTTTGACCCGTTGCGGTCACGTCGATACCTAAGCCGCCCGTGATGGTTACCGAGCCCACGTTATCGGGCGCTGGGGCCCACGTGGTTCCGTTCCACTTGAGCACTTGCCCCACCGTTGCGCTCATCTGGTCGATCTTATCCCCGGTGACGGCTTGCGCATTGATCTTAAGCGTGGTGACGGCATTGTTGGCCAGCTCGATGGAGCCTACGGCCCCGGGTTTTATCTGTAAATTGACGAAGGGGCCGGCGACGTCGCCATCGGCGATGCTCGTGGCCGTGATGTCGTCGTTGGGATCGACATCGCCTAAGTTGTTGATGGTAAAATTGGGAAAGGCGCCTTGAACGCCGATGCCTGGCCCTGCATTGAGTGTTACGGCTGGCCCGGTAGCGTCGGCTGCAGGGGCCCAAGTAGTGCCGTTCCACTTGAGGACTTGACCCGGGGCAGCGCCCATATCGTTGAGCTTTGCTCCAGTGACGGCGCCGTTGGCCAGTTTGCTCGTGTTTACGGCGCCATCCGCTAACTTGGCGGTAGTGGTGGCGGCATCCGCCAACTTGGGCGAAGTCACAGCGCCATCGGCCAATTCGGGTGGGCCTACTACTCCCGTCTTTAGCTGTAGGTTGCTGAACGGCCCGGCTACATCGCCATCAGCGACAGAGGAAGTCGTGAGGTCGTCAGCAGGGTTTACGTCGCCGATGTTGGTGATGGTGAATGTCTGCCCGCTTTGGCTGACGTTGATACCTGCCCCAGCGTTGATAGTGGTCAGTACGACAGGTACGGTGGTAGCGTTTATTACGCGCCCGTATTGGTCGACGGTAATCACCGGAATGTCGCTTGGGCCGCCGTAGAGCCCTGGTATCACGGGCGCGTTAGCCAAGCTGATAGTGCCGGTGGTGGTGATGGGACCTCCTGTAAGACCTACGCCGGTGTTGACTTCGGTGACGGTGCCGGATTGCCCCACATTGTCGTCTTGAGGTACCCAAGCCGATCCGTTCCATTTGAGTACTTGCCCAGGCTGTGCGCCCTGTGCAGAGAGGCCCAAAGGGCTGGCCGCCGTGCCGTTGCCGCTTAGCTCGGCCGACGTTTGGACGACTTGGCTGCCCCAGTTATCGCCGCTGTTGGCGGCATTTTGGGCGTAGAGCGCGTAAGGGACGCTGAGCAGCTGCGAGGTGCCTATTTCATCGAAAACGTTGGGAGAGGTCTCGACAGAGACGGTTAAAAACTTTGCTCCAACGCCCCAGTTGATATTGGCGAAGTTGCCTTGCAGAGGCGTCCCTGCGCCGATAGCGAGATTAACCAGTCCGAAGGCATTCGTAGAGGTCGTATGCATTTCGGAGTACGCTATGGGCCCGTTAGGCGCGTTGTTTCGGATGGTAAAAAGAAGGGTAACCGTTTGGTTGTTGATGGAGGCTCCTGTGTTGTCTCGGACAATGCACTGGTAGTTGAACCCTTGCGGGACATTCTGCGCCGCAGCGCTCCATACCCAGAGCACGCCTAATAACAGTAGTAGGCAACGGTTGACCATGATGACAATCGATTTTTGAATAGTGAAAAAAAACTTACAATCGGATGATCCGCGTAGTGGCAAAGGCGCGCGTCTTCGGGTCGCGTAAGGTCAAAAAATAAATGCCCGGCTGCCACGCACTGCAGTCGACGACGGTGCCATCGGTCAGGCGTTCGCCTTGAAGCATAATGCGCCCGGCAGCATCGAGTACGGTGGCGAGTAGATAGGCTCCCGCTTCACCCGAAAAACGGATGTTCACGCGGTCCTCAGTAGGATTCGGAAATACAGCGATATTCCAGGACGATAGGTCAGGCTCGCCCACATATACTAATCGAGTTTGTTCGGGCTGATGAAAGCCCTGAGTAGCTATTCGGTCGACCCCTATACCCGTCCAAATGACGGGCTCACCTACTGTGTAAGCGAAAGTGCGCCCTTGATGGACGGCCGTGCGCCCGGAAGAACCGATCACTTGGTTGAAGATGGAGGCATTTTGTTGGCAAAAGAGCGAAGAGAAATTCAGAAAAACTCCTGCCACAACAAATGTAAACCGGTTCATGGTGTGCTACTTATGTGAATAAATACAAAAATGGGTACAGAAAGATTTGCATCAAAAACCTTGCCTAAAACAGCCGTTCGTTCATCCAAAAGCGCTTTTTGTCGGCATTTAGCGGATAGCAATGGAGTCTACTAGCGTTAACTTTGCGCACGGTTCTCGTGTTTTTAGAGGGTCACTTCTAAACGAGGAGACGCGATGGACAAGCACAAGTTAATAGTTATCTCGGCGGTTTTGTTGCTCCCCATCTGGGCTTGTACACAAAGCTACGGCCCCTGGGAGGACTGGATTCGGCAGCGGCAAAAAGAGTGGAAAGAGTTTCGCCTCGACTCCTTAGGGAAAAGCGGAGAAGGTTGGCGCATCCTGCCGGACTCGAGCGGCTTCTTTTATTTTCGGATAGACACCAGTTTTAGCCAGCTGCCCGACGAATGGCACCGCTTCTTTCGATTTGGCCCAGAAGACAAAGACCTCCTCTTTCCGCCTGAGCTTCGCTCGTTCGACCAAATGTTCGAGCGGTTCTTTCGCGACATGCCCAAGCCAGGGCTTATTCCCGAGATGCCCGACTTCCCGGCCGATGACGGCGGACGAAGGGAAGAGGACCTCTTGCCCGAAGAGCGCTTGCGCCAGCAGGAAAAGCAACCGCCTGTGGAGCAGCTGGATAAAAACAAAAGCAAGGAGCAGACTCCGGCTCCAAAGCAAAAGGCTCCCGATGTGAAGACTATCCGAATTTAGCGGGAGTTCCCTTTTCTTTGTATGCTCAAAAACTAATGGCGGCAGCAATGTGTTTATCTGCCGCCTTATCGATTAAACGTTTTAACTAATGTCCTCGAAGGAGTCTATCGATCTGATTATTTACCGCATCCGAGAATCGGGCTTAGAGATTTTCTTGGTCAATAAGGAGTCGCCTCAGGCAGAGGGCGAGGCTTGGGAGGCTATCAGTGCAGCAGGCGACCAAGTAGAACGTCTGCCTGCAGCGAACTGCATCGAACTGGATACGGTTCAGCGAGAAGATGGCACATCGCGCCGCATTATAGCGGTGGAAGCCGATTGGCACGAGTTGCCCTCGCTTCGGGCGTTGATTTACGAAGATTATCGCGTGGCGAAGGAGAAGGCGCGGGAGCGCCTGCGCAGTCTGTTGCCCGACATCGAGAAAGGAGCCTACTTTGCGATAAAAGAAGCCTTCAAGCGGGTGCTGCCCGAGCAGTATGCCTTCCTGAAAGAGCTCAAGGAAGTGCTGATAGAAAAGAACTCGACGCGTTACCTGTAAATGCACCGGCCGGCAAGGGGCGGAGCGGCAACGCACAGGAAAGCGTTGCCGCTCCGTTTCTTTATCACAGCTGGCTTTTCAACCATTCGGCAAAGTCGGCGACCTTCATGGTGCCTTGGTCGCCCTCGCCTTGTTTGCGCACGCTCACCAGACCGGCCTGCGCCTCTTTCTCCCCGACGATCAATAGGAACGGGATGCGTTTGAGCTCGTTGTCGCGGATCTTGCGCCCGATGGTTTCGTTGCGGTCGTCTACCTCGCCGCGGAGGTCTTCGGCGGCCAACTGCTGTCGGACGGCATAGGCATACGCTACGTACTTGTCCGAGATGGGCAGCACGACGAACTGCTCGGGAGTGAGCCATAGCGGGAAGCGCCCGGCGCAGTGTTCGATGAGCACGGCGGTGAAGCGCTCCAAGCTGCCAAAGGGCGCGCGGTGGATCATGACGGGCCGATGCTCCTGGTTGTCGGGTCCGATGTAGGTGAGGTTGAACCGCTCCGGCAGGTTATAGTCCACCTGGATGGTGCCCAGCTGCCAAGCGCGCCCGAGTGCATCTTTCACCATGAAGTCGAGCTTGGGCCCATAAAATGCCGCCTCGCCCAGTTCCGTCACCGTAGGTAGCCCGACCTCTTGGGCTGCCTCGACGATGGCCCGCTCGGCCTTTTGCCAGTTTTCCTCTGAGCCGACGTACTTCGACTGGTTTTCCGGATCGCGCAGGCTGATTTGCGCAGTGAATTTGTCGAAGCCCATCTTGGCTAAGACAAACCGCGTCAGGTCGAGCACGCCCAAGAATTCCTCCTTGAGCTGGTCTTCGGTACAGAAGATGTGGGCGTCGTCTTGGGTAAAGCCGCGCACGCGCGTCAAGCCGTGCAGTTCGCCCGACTGCTCGTAGCGGTACACCGTGCCGAACTCGGCGATGCGCAGCGGCAGCTCGCGGTACGAGCGCGGCCGATGGCCGTAGATCTCGCAGTGGTGCGGGCAATTCATGGGCTTGAGCAAGAACACCTCGCTGCGGTCCGGCGTCAGGATGGGCTGGAAGGAGTCTTCGCCGTACTTTTCCCAGTGGCCCGACGTGACGTACAGCTGCTTAGAGCCAATATGAGGCGTGATGACCGGCACGTAGCCGCGTTTGAGCTGTTCTTTTTTGAGAAAGTCCTCCAAGCGCGAGCGCAGCGCTGTGCCGCGGGGCAGCCAGATGGGCAGGCCCTGTCCTACCTTTTCAGAGAACATGAACAGCTCCAGCTCTTGGCCGATCTTGCGGTGGTCGCGCTTTTTGGCTTCTTCCAACAGCTGCAGGTACTCGTCCAGCTCCTTCTGCTTGGGAAAAGAGATGGCATACACCCGCGTCAGCTGTTTGCGCTTCTCGTCGCCGCGCCAATAGGCGCCCGCCAAGTTGAGGATCTTGACCGCCTTGATGGGCTCTGTGGTAGGAATGTGGGGCCCCTTGCACAGGTCGACGAAGTTGCCCTGTTCGTAAAAGGTGATTTGCCCGTCTTCCAAATCCTGGAGGAGCTCCAGCTTGTATTCATCGCCCTTTTCGGTAAAATAGCGAATGGCCTCCGCCTTGCTCACCTCGCGGCGGCGATATTCCGATTTTTTCCGCCCCAACTCGAGCATCTTTTGCTCGATAGCCGGAATGTCTGCCGCGGTGATGGGGCGGTCGCCCGGGTCTACGTCATAGTAAAATCCGTTTTCGATAGGTGGGCCGATGCCGAACTTGATGCCGGGAAAGAGGGCTTCGAGTGCCTCTGCCAGCAAGTGGGCGGAAGAGTGCCAAAAGGTGCTTTTCCCTTCTTTGTCTTCCCACTTGCAGAAGACGATATGGGCGTCTTCGGTAATGGGGCGCGTGAGGTCGCGCACTTCGCCGTTCACCTTAACGGCCAGAGCGCTGCGCGCCAAGCCCTCGCTAATGGAGCGGGCTACCTCTAAAGCAGTAGTGCCGACAGCATACTGACGAACGCTGCCGTCGGGGAAAGTCAGGTTGATCATAGCGGAAGACGTTGTGTTGCTTTGCTGCCATCCCTACAACGGATAGCTGAGGCTGCAAAGGTAGGCAAACCTTGTCATCCCTATGAAGGCGGTGTAAATTGCACCGCCAAATCTGGGTTATCCGCTCCGGCATGGATTTTCACTACTTGTTCGACATCTTGGACTACCAGCGGCAGCGTTTTCCGCAGGCGGTGGCCTTTGCTGGCCGCCGTGCTGACGGCCGTTGGGAGATGTGGAGTTCGGAAGATGCCGTGCGCGAGCGCGATGCCATCAGTGCCGGTCTGTTGGCGCTCGGCATAGAGCGAGGCGATCGGGTAGGCGTGTTGGTGCACTGCGGCAGCCCCCGATGGGCGGTGGCAGATGCGGCGCTGCTCCGGATAGGCGCGGTGCCGGTGCCCATTCACAGCACGGCGCGCAGCGACGAAATCGCCTATATTGCTCGAGATGCGGGGGTTCGAGTGTTTTTCGTCAGCAACGCCGCTATGCTTGAGCGATTGCGCAGCTGCGGCGCTGCTCCGGAGTGTATCCTCTCCCTGGAGGAGGTCCCGGGCGCCCTCGACTGGGAGGCGTTGCGCCGGCCCGTCACCGATGCTGTGCAGGAGCAACTGCGCCAGCGGATGACTGCCATAGCCCCAGGGGAATTGGCCGCGCTCCTCTACACTTCAGGCACCACAGGGCAACCTAAGGGCGTGATGCTTTCGCACGCCAATGTGGTGAGCAACATCAAGTCGGTGCTCGCCATTGCGCCCATTGGCCCAGGGCTGTCGGCCGTGAGCTTCCTCCCGCTTAGCCACGTCTTCGAGCGCACGATCAACTACATGTATCAGGCGGCGGGCATGTCCATCTGGTACGTAGAGGCTTTGGAACACCTACCTCAAGTGCTTTGCGAGGTGCGTCCGCACTTTTTCACGGCGGTGCCGCGCGTATTGGAGCGCAGCTACGAGCGCCTGTTGGAGCGCCGCCGACAAGTGGGGCTGTGGCATCGCCAGGCGTTGGACTGGGCCATTGCCTTAGGAGAGCGCTATCCTTACGCCGGAGGCTATCGCATGCCCCTATCCTATCGCTTCAAGCGCTGGGTCGCCGATATGTTGGTGTTTCGCCATTGGCGCCGCGCTATGGGCGGCCGCCTGCGCGGCATTGCGGTGGGTGCAGCAGCCTTGCAACCTCGGCTGGGCCGCCTTTTCTCTGCCGCTGGCGTCGACGTGCGCGAGGGATATGGCCTGACCGAAACGGCTCCGGTGGTGGCGTTCAACCGATTTGAACCCGGAGGCGTGCACTTCGGCACGGTGGGCATCCCCGTGCCTGGCGTCGACGTGCGCATCGCGCAACCCGATGCTGAGGGCGTAGGCGAGATAGAAGTCCGAGGGCCCAACGTCATGATGGGCTATTGGAACCGACCTCAAGAGACGGCAGAGCGCTTCACCGCCGACGGATGGTTTAAGACGGGCGACTTAGGCCGCTGGGAACAAAAGCACTTCTTGCGCATCACCGGTCGCGCCAACGAGTTGTTCAAGACCTCGTCGGGCAAGTTTATTGCTCCGGCCTTTGTCGAGCAGCAGTTACTTCGCTCGCCCTACATCGCGCAGTGCTTCGTCACCGGCCTGAACCGGCCCCATGTCGGTGCCCTCATCGTACCCAACTTTGAACAGCTGGAACTGTGGTGCCGCGAGAACGACGTGCACTGGACAGCTCCGCCCTACATGACTCTGAGCCCTAAGGTGCTCCGGCTGTTCGAACAAGAGGTTCAGCGCATCAACGAGGCCCACTTAGGGTCGGCTGAGCAAATCAAGGCCTTTAAGCTAGTGGCCGAGCCATGGCTGGTAGAAAACGGCCTGCTAACACCTACCCTAAAGCTGCGCCGTCAAGCTATCGAGGAGCGGTTTGCCAAAGAGATAGAGCAGCTTTTTGCACCGAAAAAACATTAACCTGCTTGCCACGCTTATGAACTACGCTATCGCTTCCGACATTCGCGAGGCGCACACGCTACCTGCGCTCTTTTATCGCTCCGCAGAGGCTTTCGACCGATGCCGCGAAGCCGTCTTTGCCCGCTCTTGGCAGATGGTGGTAGGGGCGGAAGAGCTCGTCCGCTTGCCGGGGGATGCCCTGCCTTTTTCATTTATGGAGCACTTCATGGAAGAGCCTCTCATCTTGCTGCGCGACGAGGCGGATCGGCTTCGCTGCCTGTCGAACGTCTGCACCCATCGGGGCAACTTGTTGGTGCTCCATCCTCAGCGCCTGACGCGCGGCATCACCTGCGGCTATCACGGCCGCCGCTTTCACTTAGATGGGCGCTTTGCCGGCATGCCCGAATGCGAAGGGATGAAAAACTTCCCCTGCCCTGAAGACAACTTGGCCGAGCTACCCCTACAGCGGTGGCGGCAGTTTATCTTCACCTCCCTATCGCCGGCCATCCCTTTCGAAGAGTGGGTCGCCGCCATGGAGGCTAAAGTCGGCTTTTTGCCCATAGAGACCTTTCGCTTCGACCCTGCCCGCTCGCGCGACTACTTGGTGCGCGCCCATTGGGCCCTGTATTGCGACAATTACTTAGAGGGCTTCCATATCCCCTTCGTCCATAAAACCTTGGCCGCCAGCTTGGATTGGAACGCCTATCGAACGGAACTCTTCCCGTGGGGCAGCTGTCAAGTCGGCATCGGTCGCGGCGGCGAAGAGGTCTTCGACCTGCCGCCTCAACACGAGGATGCTGGCCAGTCGATCGCGGCATACTACTTCTGGCTTTTTCCCAACATCATGTTCAACTTCTACCCCTGGGGCCTTTCGCTCAACATCGTGCGACCGCAGCAGCCCAACCTCACGCGCGTGAGCTTCCGCGCCTACGTGTGGAAACCTGAAAAACTCGGCACCGGCGCCGGCGCCGACGTAGACCTCGTCGAGCGCGAAGACGAGGCCGTCGTCGAGCAGGTGCAAAAGGGCATTCAGTCCCGCTTTTATCGAGCCGGGCGCTTCTCCCCTAAGCAAGAGCTGGGCGTGCACCACTTCCACCAGCTCTTGGCCCGCTTTTTAGAAGCCTAAGGATTACATCTGCTCTCGCCTCCCTGTTTCGCCAAAGCGTTTAAAAGCCAACCAACGGATTTTTTTGCATTTTTTAAACAATTGATAACAAATGATTTGTGCTAAAAAATGCGCTCTCTTTGAAAGCGTTTTTATCTTTCTTATTGAAGAAAAGTGTCCTTCCCAGGAGCTGCAGGCGCCTACACCTTTGTATCGTCAATGCGGCAATAAGCTGCCCTGGCCTTCTGGACGAAGAAGACACTTTTCATGAGAGACGAGATAGGGGTCGGGCCGCGGTGCAAAAGAGCGCTGCGGCCCGACCCCGTTTTTGATTAAGGACATTAACCAAATAAAACAATGCCGTACAATTCTTTAGCAAGCGTTGTTTTTCCCGGAGCACCCCGCTACCTTTGCGTCAAATATACACCATATCTTTATGGATAAGCACGCGAATGGTCAGCCGCTAAAGGAGGCTTTTAATGAGAAGGGCGAGCGCATCAGCCCGGTGTTGCCAGAAAATATCCGCAATTTTCTCATCGATATTGACGGAACAATTTGCGACGACGTCCCTAACGAAGAGCCGGAGCGCATGAAGACGGTGCTGCCCTACCCGGATGCGCTGGCCATGATCAATAAATGGTACGACGAGGGGCATATCATTTATTTCTTCACCAGCCGCACTGAGGAGCACCGCAGCATTACGCAGGAGTGGTTGGACCGACACGGTTTTAAGTACCACGGCATTATCTTTGGCAAGCCGCGCGGCGGCAACTATCATTGGATCGACAACCACATCGTTCGGGCTACGCGCTTCAAGGGCAAGTTTACCGATTTAGTGGTGCGCGTACACCCGATAGAAGTTTTCTCAGAGTGAAGCAGATATCATGAGGTGGATGGGCCTAAAAGCAGATCGAGCGCGCAAGAGCGGTAAAAGCGCCACTGCTGCTTTGGGTGTCCGCCTCCCAAAAGGCCTATTGTGGGTGGGTTGCATGTGGCTTGGCTACGGCAGCCCTGCGCAGGAAGCAGCGTATTTCTTTCCCTACCAGCTCGACGCGCCGGATACCGTCCTGTTTTTAGACTGGGAGGCGCTGCGCGAAATTTCGGGTTTGAGCTCCACCCACCAGGAAGGGCTTCTCTGCGCAGTGTCGGACGAGCGCGGCGAAATCTTCTTCATCGACGCCGCTGCGGGCGCCATAAGGCGACGCGTCTTTTTCCGCGAAAAGGGCGATTTTGAAGGCGTAGAAATGGCTCAAGACCGTCTCTACGCCGTGCGGAGCAACGGCCAGATATACGAGATCGAGGGTTGGAAGCGCCGAAGACCTCGCATAATAACCTGTTATGAGACGCCGCTGACGAAAGGCGACGATGTGGAGGGCTTGGCTTATGATCCTGACCGAAAGGCGCTGTTGGTTGCCTGTAAAGGCATTCCCGACAGCGCCCACGAAAGGCACATTTACGCTTTTGACTTGCTCAGCAAGAGCCTAAGCGATACGCCGGTGTTTCGGATATCGCCGCTTCAAGTCAATGAACGGGTGCCGTATGCCGACGGCGAAAAGCGGCAGTTTTTTAGCCCTTCGGGTATTGCTCTACATCCGGTTACCAAGGAGGTCTTCGTCCTTTCTACAGCGCTTAAGCGCCTCGCGGTGTTGGACTACGCTACCGGAGAACTTCGCTATGCCGCTCGGCTGGATCGCGAGATAATGCCTCAGCCCGAAGGCATCGCTTTCGACGCTGCGGGCCGCCTTTTCATTGCCAGCGAGGGCAAGAAGGGCAAGGGCTTGTTGCTGCGCTTTAGCCCGAAGGCGCCGTCCCCTCCCGAATGATGCGGCTATTGGCGCATTAGCTTGAAGGAATGCCACTTGCCTTTTTCGGGCTTTACTTGCAGGAGATAGAAGCCGGGTGCTAAGTCGCCTACCCACAGCGCTTCGCCAGCCGAGAGCGAGGAGTCCCGCAAGCTTTTACCTGCGGCATCAGCCAAGCGCACCTTCAAGGTCGTATGCGGCGCTGCGCCGGAAAAGCGCACCCACGTACCTGCCGGGTTGGGGTAGATGCCGATAGAGGGGCCGTCGTGGCTGCTTTTTGCAGTAGACGAGACAGCGCCGGCAAACAGCCAGAGGTAGGCGTTGGGAAATTCGCGCCGCCAGAACCACTCCTTGTGCTCGCCGTCGGCCGGCACGGTAAGGAACCGCTCCTCACTTCCGAAGCCGGCCTTGGCCAGGGAGTCGGCCACTTCTTGCATGGTTTGCGCGACCGATGCAGACTCTTTGCCGCCCGCCAAAAAATACACCCGCCCTTCGCCTTGGCGCGGATGAGCCGCTACGTGCTCGGCCGGCCCCTTGCCGGCAAACCAAAAGGCCGGCGAAAAAATGCCCGCCCGCGAAAAGACGTCCTGCCGCTCCGAGAAGGCGTACATCGAGATGAGCCCGCCCATGCTGCTGCCCATGATACCCGTGGTGCGCCGCCCCGGCAACGTGCGAAAGGCGCTGTCTATCTTCGGCTTTAAGGTGTTGACGATGAAATCGACGTACTCGTCGCCCTGCCCGCCGGCGTTGTATTGGGCGTTGACCCAGGGCGAGTACTCGTCGAGCCGATATTGGCTTCCGTTGTCGATGCCCACCACGATGCAGCCGTAGTCGCCCTGCCGATGTAGGGCGTTGAGCGCCTCGTCGACCGCCCACTCGCCGGCAAAGCTCGTGGCGGCGTCGAAGAGGTTCTGCCCATCGTGCATGTAGAGCACCGGATAGCGCTTCCCCACCGCCGTATCGTAGTCCGGCGGCACATATACCCAAATGCGCCGATTCCGGTTCAGCTGCGGCATGTAGAAGCTGTTCGACCAGATGCGGACGTTGGGCGCCGCCGTGGAGGTGACGCCGCCTAAGTCCTCCCACGACAGGATGGTCAGCTCCAGCGTTGTCGGCTGACCGGTGTAGTTCCACTCCCGGTCGGGCAGGTAGCCGCCGTTGGCGTTGCCCTCTACCGTGGCCCAGCTGCCGCGGGTGAACTTGTACTTGACCTGCCCTACCGGAGGGTTGAGCGTAATGCTGTATTGGCCGCCTCCGAGGGGCTGCAAGACCTTCGAAGGGTCGCCCGGGTTCCAACTGTTGAACGTGCCGGCCACATAGATCGAAGCACCCGGCGGCGTGTTGGCAGGGAGGGATTTCACCACCAAGGTAAGCTGTGCCTGCAAGGCAGCGGAAAACAGCAGGATGGGAAGCAGTGTCCAAGTGCGCAGATTACCCATGCATCGGTTGTTTCGGCAAAGATACCGCGCTGCTCATAAGGAGGAGCTGAAATTGAACGGGCTGGATATTGCCCATGGCAACCCCTCTCTTCGGCACGTTGCCTCCAGCGACACGAGGAACCCACGTTGTTTCCTAAAGGAGCCCCCTCGAGATGGAGATTTCAAGCCGTTTGCCGAAACGCTGCGCCGCGATAACGACGTTGACGGTAGACCTCTACGACAGATAAATGCTTTCATGGTATCATACGTCGGGAAGGAGCGCCGAAAGTTCTACATGCGACATACTACTCGTCGCGCACAACGCAAGGGATTTTACGGATATACCCGGGCTGTGCATCATCGCCCGATAGTTTAGCTAACCGCGATGCGGCCTGAAGCGCTGCCTACCCAGAAACCGCTTCAGAGGAGCCGGAAAAGCCGTCGAAGGTGTGCCCTACTCCGAATGGTAAGAAGAACCGCATGCGTTTGGCGGTATGGGCTCTTTTGGGCGATATTAGCGCAGTGTTTGAGCCCGATGCGAAAAGTGGACATGGCAAGAGCAACTCGTAGAGCACCGGACCCTTTTCTCCAGGAGTCTGTAGGATTGCTGAGCAGAAAGATGAGTAATCAGATCAAATCCAAGCAGCGTGTTGCCGATTACGGCGAGGTCTTCACCAGCCCCGAAATCGTAAACGCCATGCTCGACCTGGTGAAACAGGAAACCGAGCGGATCGATTCGCGTTTTCTGGAACCTGCCTGCGGAACGGGAAATTTTCTCGTCGAAATCCTGCGCCGCAAACTGAACCAGGTGGAAAAAACCTATCGCCGCAGCCAGTTGGACTTTGAGCGCAATCTGGTGCTTGCGGTTTCTTCCATTTACGGCATTGATATTCTGGAAGACAATGTCATCGCCTGCCGTGAGCGGCTGTTTGAGATGGCCAACGAGCGCTATACCGCCTTGTTCAAGGGCAAGGCCAAAGAGGCTTGCCGCCGCTCCCTGCGCTACATCTTCGATAAAAATATCATTTGGGGCGACGCGCTCAGTCTGACCACGGTTGGCGAGAATCCGCATCAGATCATCTTTGCCGAGTGGACTTTTCCCCTGCACAACAGCCTGATCAAGCGCCGCGATTTTGTCTTTGCCGAGCTGCTCCCCCCCGACGGCCAGCCAGGGTTGTTTTCTCGAAACCTCTATGTTTCCGACAAGGGCGAGCGAGTCTTCTTGCCTACAGAAACGCACAGTTATCCTTTGGTGCATTTTCTGAAGATAGCCGAAGCCTATGACGATTAGCGCTTACAACCCCGATGTGCTCTCCTGCCTCGCCAACCTCTCCAGCGACGAGGTCTTTACCCCGCCCAACATCGTCAACCAGATGTTGGACCTTCTGCCCGCGGCCATCTGGCGCGACCCGAATGTGACCTTTCTCGACCCGGCCTGCAAGAGCGGCGTCTTCTTGCGCGAGATTGCCAAACGGCTACTGGTGGGGCTGGAAGAAGCCATCCCCGACCGGCAGGCGCGCATCAATCACATTTTTACCAAACAGTTGTTCGGCCTTGCCATCACCGAGATCACGGGCCTGCTTTCACGGCGCAGCGTGTACTGTTCCAAGGCCGCCAACGGCAAGTACTCGGTGGTGGAAGGCTTTAGCGACGAACAAGGGAACATCCGCTATAAGCGCATAGAACACACCTGGCGAGAGGGCCGCTGCATCTGGTGCGGCGCCAGCCAAAGCGAATACGACCGCGGCCCAGAGCTGGAAAGCCATGCCTACGAGTTTATTCACACCGATAACCCAAAGGAAATTTTCAATATGCAGTTCGATGTCATTATCGGCAACCCGCCGTATCAGTTGAGCGATGGGGGATACGGCAGAAGCGCCAAACCGATTTATCACCTCTTTGTAGAGCAAGCCAAGAAACTTCAGCCGCGCTACTTGACGATGATTATCCCCGCGAGGTGGTATGCAGGTGGAAAGGGTTTGGACGATTTTCGAAAAAACATGCTTTCTGATAACCATCTTCGCAAACTGGTGGATTTTGAAAATAGCGCTGATGTGTTCCCTGGCGTGGACATTGCTGGTGGGGTTTGCTATTTCCTATGGGAGCGAGATTTCCAAGGACTTTGTGAAGTAACCAATAACTTCAACGGAAAGAAATTAATTTCGGAAAGGTCACTGACCGAATTTCCTATTTTCATCCGGCACAGCAAGGCTGTCCCCATCATTCGAAAAGTTTTGTCTAAAAATGAAAATGGGGGACGAACATTGAGCGATGTAGTTTCTTCGAGGAAACCATTTGGTTTGCCTACAAATTACGAGCCAAAGGATAAGGGAGTGCCTTGTTGGTTCATCCAAAGGATTGGATTGAGATATGCAGACAAAGCAGACATAACAGATGAACAGGATTTGTTAAATAAGTGGAAACTGTTAATTCCACGCGCTCCTATTGCAGGCCAGACAGACTTCTCTAAACCGGTCGCATTTTACTACGAAGCAAATGTAAGGATAGCAAAACCTGGGGAATGCTGTACGGAGTCATGGTTGGTGGCATGTGCGTTTTCAACCAAGGAAGAAGTCCTTGCGTTCAAGTCCTACCTGTTTACCAAAACTGTAAGATTTTTGCTGCTGCAGTCAGTAGTGTCACAAGACGTCACAAGACAAAATTTTTGTTTTGTACCTGACTTGGGCAAATACGAAGGTAGGTACACAGATGAAATGCTTTGCGAACGCTGGGGTATTACTCAAGAGGAGTGGGAGTTTATAGATTCAAGGATTCGTAATGTAGGAGACGAAGCCGATGCCGAATGACTTCTTCCCGCCGCGCCCGGCGGCTGCGCCCAAGATTTACGCCTACGAGGACACCCACCCCCAGTATGCGGGGTTGCTCAAGATTGGCTACACCGCCAAAGACGTGCGCGAACGGGTGGCGGCGCAGTATCCCACCGCCCGCCCAGGAGACCCGCCGTACCGCATTGTGCTGGAAGAATCGGCGATGAAGAGCGACGGCACGACCTTCACCGACCACGACGTGCACCGCTATCTGCGCGAGCGAGGCATTCCCAACCCGCAAGGCGAGTGGTTTCGGTGTACCGTGGAGGAGGTGCGCGCCGCTATCCTGGCCATTCAACGCGGTGAGCTCAACGAGGAGCAGCGCACCCTCAATTTCCCCATGCGGCCAGAACAACAGCGGGCCGTGGAAAGGACAGCGGCCTACTTCCGCCAGTTCAACCCGAAAACCACCGGCAAGCCTTCCCACTTTCTATGGAACGCCAAGATGCGCTTCGGCAAAACCTTTGCCGCCTACCAACTGGCAAGGACAATGGGCTGGAAAAAGGTGCTGGTGCTGACCTTCAAGCCCGCCGTGCAAAACGCCTGGGAATCTGACCTGAAAAGCCATGTGGATTTTAGCGGCTGGCAGTTCATCAAACCTGGCGGTCTGACTTACGAAGAGGCCGACAAGAGCAGGCCCATTGTCTGTTTCGGTTCGTTTCAAGATTACCTGGGCAAAAACCCCAGCACGGGCGGCATCAAAACCAAGAACGAGTGGGTGCACACCACTCACTGGGACTGCGTCATCTTGGACGAATACCACTACGGCGCCTGGCGCGAAAAAGCCAAAGACTTATTCGAAGGGGAAGAAGCGGAGGAAATCCGCTTTGCCCAGGGCGAGGCAGCGGAATTTCTCAAAGAAGCCAACGAAGAACTGGAAGATTTTCTGCCCATCACCAGCGATCATTACCTCTATCTTTCCGGCACGCCCTTCCGCGCCATCGCCTCAGGCGAGTTTATCGAAGAACAGATTTTCAACTGGACCTATTCCGACGAACAGCAAGCCAAAGAATCCTGGCAAGGCGCGGACAACCCCTATGCCATGCTGCCGCGCATGGTGCTGCTGACCTACCAACTGCCGGATGAAATCCGCGAAATCGCCCTGCAAGGCGAATTTGACGAGTTCGACCTGAACACCTTTTTTTCCGCCACCGGCGAGGGTCCCTCTGCCCGCTTCCGATACGCGGACGAAGTGCAGAAATGGCTCGATTTAATCCGCGGCGCCTTTCTGCCCACTACCGTGGATAACCTGAAACTCGGCAAAGAACGCCGGCCACCCCTGCCGTTTTCGGATCGGCGGCTCTTGAATGTCCTTTCGCACACGCTGTGGTTTTTGCCCAGCGTTGCGGCCTGTCATGCGATGGCCAACCTTCTGGCCGAGCGGCAAAACCGCTTTTACCATGATTACAAGGTGATTATAGCCGCAGGCAAAGAAGCTGGAATTGGGGTCGCTGCCCTTGAACCGGTCTTACGAGCGATGGGCGACCCGCTGAAGACCAAGACCATTACGCTCACCTGCGGAAAACTCACCACCGGCGTCACCGTCCGGCCCTGGACGGGCATCTTCATGCTGCGTAACTGCTCCAGCCCCGAAACCTACTTTCAGGCGGCTTTCCGCGTGCAATCTCCGTGGACGGTCAAAAATCCCGATGGGCAAAACCCCAACCTTGAAGAAATCATCAAACACGAGTGCTACGTCTTCGACTTTGCCCCCGACCGCGCCCTGCGGCAGATTGCCGAGTACGCCAGCCGCCTGAACGTGGACGAAACCACCAGCCCGGAGGCGAAAGTCGCCGAGTTCATCCGCTTCCTGCCCGTGCTGGCTTACGATGGCAGTTCCATGAAACAGATTGATGCCGCCGGCGTTCTGGATATGGCGATGAGCGGCACGACCGCTACCCTGCTCGCCCGCCGTTGGGAAAGCGCCCTGCTGGTCAATGTGGACAACGATACCCTGGCGCGCCTGATGGCAAACGAGAAAGCCATGGCCGCCTTAATGAGCATCGAAGGCTTCCGCAATTTGAATCAGGATATCGAGACCATCATCAACCGTTCCGAGGCGGTCAAAAAAGTTAGGCGCGAAGCCAACGACCGGCAACTGACCAGAGAAGAGAAGCAGGAACTGAGCGAAGCCGAAAAAGAATACAAGAGCAAACGCAAGATGATTCAGGAAAAACTCATCAAGTTTGCCACTCGCATTCCCATCTTCATGTATCTCACCGACTACCGCGAACATACCCTCCGCGATGTCATCACCAAACTCGAGCCGGGGCTTTTCAAGCGCGTAACGGGCCTTAATGTTGAAGATTTTGAGCTTCTGGTTAGCCTCAATGTCTTCAACAGCGCCCTGATGAATGATGCGGTGTACAAATTCAAGCGCTACGAAGATTCGAGCTTGGTCTACACAGGCGTCAACAAACACACGGAACAGTATGTTGGGCTATACGACACCGTTTTGAGTCGTCAGGAATACGAGACGATCTTGGTTAATGAGCCGTTAGAGGGCTAAAGCTGCGCAGCTCTTTAGGAAAGGTTATAGCCTAGGAACTCTCACAGCCAATTGATGAACCAGCCGACAGTAGTGCGCACATACTCTATTGCTCCTGTACGAGTTCTTGCGTCTTCCCATGCGCCGCAGCTCGATGCCGCCCTACACTTGCTCCGCTTACCAAGCGTCGCTCGAAAGTCAGACGCCTGTGAATAGGCTAACGTTGAAAGACATAGCACAACCTATTAAAATGCGTTCCTCATCGGATGGATTTTGACAGGTCGCGTGTAACCCACAGGATTACCCCCCACAAACCCAGCAACGGCGCGATTAGGCAACATACGGCCGCTGCTTCGCTCCTTAGCGGCAGCACAAAGTCGCCCGCATCTAAAAATCTCATAGGAATAGCCGCCTGCAGCGGATATTTAAGGAGAGAAAAACGGTTGGCCATCCCGACAAAAAAAAGATACACCTCACGAGAGGTGTATACAACTGCGCGCAAAAAATGTCGATGAAGTACAACACTCGGGAAGATAGCTTGCTATCGGCTGAGGCAGTGATGGAGAGTTCGGAGTACTCTCCCAACCGGTGTGTCTTTTGAAACGACGACATCGGCGTCTGGCTGTATCAGGCCGACTGTATCGAGTTCATAGACAAGCTCATAGCGGCATATCCGTTGGGCGTCTTCGACACGATATTTGCCGATCCTCTTTCGACCCCTTCTCGAGTAGTTCCACTACGGGCGTCGCTGCCGTAAATATCCATCGGAAGTTTGTGGGAACGGAGCTGGAGCCGGAATTTATCTGCTTGTCCGTTGACCGGTTGAAGTATGCGATACGCCTCGGGGAGTCATCTCTTCATTTTAAACGAGAAGGACAACGGGAATGGAAAGGGCGGAAGCTATTCAGCGGCTGAAGGAGTTGGCGGGCAAAGATTTGGTGGCTATGGCAAAGCAGTTGAAGGATGGCGCAAAACAGAGGTTGGGCGGGACCTACGTTTGCCTCTGTTGCCCAACTTGCTACAGCCAGCGGATGAGCCAGCCGACGGCGGTGCGCAGCAGGGCAGATCGGTAGGGCGGCAGGAAGAGGCTGGTGGTGGGCCAGGGGCTGTGTTGGCGGGCGATGGCGCGGGTGTGGCTGAACTCGAGGAAGCCCCACTCGCCGTGGTATCGACCGATGCCGCTGTGGTTTTGGCCGCCGAAGGGCAGTTCGGGATTGAAGAACTGCAGGCCGCACTCGTTGATGCAGGCACCACCGCTGCGCGTGTGTTGGAGCACGTGTTCCCAATGTGCGCGCTGTCGGCTAAAGACGTATAGGGCTAGCGGCTTAGGGCGTTGGGCGATGTAGTCGGTGGCTTCCGATAGGGTTTGGTAAGGGCGCAGCGGCAGCAGGGGGCCAAAGATTTCGGCGTTCCAAAGGGCGGCGTCATCGGGCACGTGGGTGAGGACGGTGGGCTCTATGTAGCGCTCTTGGGCGTCGGTGCGTCCGCCAAAGGTTACGCGGGCGCCGCGCTGGAGGGCGTCTTGGAGGAGTCCTTCGACGAAGGCGAAATGGCGGTCGTGGACGAGGCGCGCGTAGTCGGGCGACTGCTGTCGGGCCTCCGGGGTGGCGCCGTAGTAGCGCTGCAGGTAGTGGGCCAGGCGCTCGGCCAAGGCGTCGTGTACGGAGGCGTGCACCAGCACGTAGTCGGGGCTGATGCAGATTTGGCCGGCGTTCATGCTCTTGAGCCAGGCGATGCGCGAGGCTGCGCGATCTAAGTCGGCCGTTTCGTCTACGACGGCGGGGCTTTTGCCGCCCAGTTCCAGCGTGACGGAGGAGAGGTGGCGCGCGGCGGCAGCCATGACGTGCTGGCCGATGGCCGGGCTGCCGGTAAAGAAGATGTGGTCGAAAGGCAGCTCCAATAGGGCCTTGGCGACATCGGCATCGCCGGTCACAACAGCGGCTTCTTCTTCAGGGAAGCACTCGCTCACGATGGTTTGGATGAGGCGGGCGCTATGGGGCGCGTGCTCGGAGGGCTTGACAATGGCGCAGTTGCCCGCCGCCACGGCCGACACCAACGGAATGAGGCAAAGGTTAAACGGAAAGTTCCAGGGCGCCAAGATGAGACACACGCCCTTGGGCTCGCATTGGATCCACGCGGAAGACCCTATCAGCGGCAGGCGCACGCCGACAGGACGGGGCGCCATCCAGTGAGCGAGGTGGCGCACGGCATAGCGGATCTCGCTGGTAACTGCAGCGATCTCGGTGACGTCGGCCTCGATAGCCGGTTTGCGAAGGTCGGCCCAGGTAGCTTCCTGGATGGCCTTCCGATGGCGAATGAGGGCGGCGTGTAGGCGGCGCAGCTTCTCTTTGCGCTGCCGCGGCGACGTGTGCGCCACAGCGTATTGGTGCTTGCGCTGCCGATGGAAGAGGTCGGCCCACGTGCGGTGTTGAAGGTCGGTGCGAGGAACAGTGGCATCCATATTTTTCTCAGCTTGGCTACGCATAGCAAAACTGCAAACTTTCTCTACACCAAAGCGCACAACAACACTTGTTTTTTTGTTTGCTTCGCAAAGATTTTTTACTCGTGCCGCGAAGCTGCATCGACGAATAAAAAATACGAAAAGAAGCTTTGCGCTCTTTCTTTGAGGCTGTAATATTGCTGCAAAAAGAAATTAAAAGAAATGAAAACAGATTATACTCAAAATATACGATGGGATTAGTGATCTGTATTAACTACTAAATCGCTTTGCTTATGAACATCAACGTGAGAGCAGTGCACTGCCAAGCCGACGAGCGGCTGTTTAATTTCGTACGCACAAAGGTTAAGCGACTGAGCAAGATATATCACCGCATCGAGGGTATCGATGTGCGACTTATGGAAGAGAATGGAGCGATCAGGGCGAACAAGGTGGCTGAGGTACAGATGCACGTGCCGGGCGGCTGGCTGATCGACCGCAAGACTAGCGCTACGTTTGAGTCGGCGATAAACGCTTCCGTAGAGACGCTGCGCCGCCGCTTGGCGCGCTACAAAGAGAAACGGTTTGGCTACGAGCCGGAGAGGATCACCGATTTCAATCCACACGAATAGGTACCAGCTCAATCGCCCACTATTTTTAAGTCGAAGCGCTTGAGCAAATCGACGACGGCGGGGTTAGCCTGCGTCATCTGTTCGAGTTTCTCCTTGTCCGAAAGGATGCGAAGCATCTTAGGCGGAGCGGTAGGCTTGGCCTCGCTCACCGCTATGCGCAGGTGGAGGGTGGGGGTATGGAGCTTTTTGCGCAAGGTGCCGAGTAGGCGCTCTGTGTCTTCGTGAAGGAGGTTTCGGTGCACCGATAGCGCTACGGTGGCGACGAGGGTTTCGCCCTCTAAGGTAAGGGTAGCTGAGGCCATGGCTTGGCGCAGCGAGGGCGACGCGGTACTTCCGCACAGTGCTTGCCATTCGGCTAAAGCGTTTTCTAACGAGAGGCGGCTCTCTAAGGTGGCGCTTTGGCTGCGTTCTTCGGCTACGGCGACGTCGAAGTCCTCTAAGCGGAGCGGGATATCCTCTACCCGTTTTTGCCCTAAACGGATCTCTGTGCGCAGCGTTCGCATGGCCGCTGCGTCGAGTTCGGTAGCTGTAGACGGAGGAACTTCCCTTTTTGGCGTGTCGCTTGGCGGCTTTTCAGCGGGCGCAGAGGGCGGTACGGCTGCCGGAGGGGCGGGCGCAGCGTGGGCGTGCCCGTTGACCTCAGGTGTTTTTTTTTCGGCGACGACCGCCTTAGCGGGCACAGCGCGCTGGATATAGCACATCTTGAGGAGCGCGATTTCGACGTGCAGGCGTTTGTGGCGCGCCATCTTAAGTTGGACGTCGCACTCGTTGGCTATGCTCAGGGCAGTGAGGAGGAACGACAGCGGCGCTAAGCGCGCTTGCTGCAGGTAGCGCTCCCGCAGGCTTCCGCTGGCTTCCAAGAGGGCCAAGGTGTCGGGATCGCGGCCGACCAACAGCTGGCGCAGGTGGTCGGCCAAACCGACGATGAACGTCTCGGGCTCGAAACCTTTGCGCAGGACGTCGTCGAAAAGCAGCAGCACCGACGCGGAGTCTTCGGCTAAGAGCGCCTCGGTCACTTGGAAGTAGTAGTCATAGTCCAGGATGTTGAGGTGCTCCAGAACCAGCGAGTAGCTAATGGGCTTGCCGGCAGCGGCGCTGCTCATGCGGTCGAAGATGGAGAGCGCGTCGCGCAGGGCTCCATCGGCCTTCTGAGCGATGATGTGCAGGGCTTCGGGTTCCGCCTCGATGTTTTCTAGGCGCGCTATCTTGGCCAAATGCGCCGCAATGTCGGCCACTTCGATGCGGCGAAAGTCGAATACTTGGCAGCGCGACAAGATGGTGGGCAGGATCTTGTGCTTTTCCGTAGTGGCCAAGATGAAGACGGCATAGGGCGGGGGCTCTTCGAGTGTTTTCAAGAAGGCGTTGAATGCCCCTTGGGAGAGCATGTGTACCTCGTCGATGATGTAGACCTTATAGCGGCCGCGTTGGGGCGGTATGCGCACCTGTTCGACGAGGGCGCGGATATGGTCTACGCCGTTGTTGGAGGCGGCATCGAGCTCGAAGATGTTCCAGGAAGCGTCGTCTTGGAAAGCTAAGCACGAGCGGCACGCCTGACACGCTTCGAAGTCGGGCGTGCGGTTTTCGCAGTTGAGCACGCGGGCCAAGATGCGCGCGCAGGTGGTCTTGCCCACGCCCCGCGGGCCGCAGAAGAGAAAGGCATGGGCTACGTGGTCGGAAGCCAGCGCGTTTTTCAGCGTCTGGGCCACGTGTTGCTGCCCTACGACATCGTCGAAGCGCAGGGGTCGGTATTTGCGGGCGGAGACGACGAAGGTGCTCATGTGGGGCAAAAGTAGGTTTTTTTAAGCGGGCTTTGAAGGGCGCAGGTGTGGGAGCGATACATTTTTCTCGCATTAACGCATAAACGGTGATGCTCCTTACGATAGGAGTACACGGCCTATCGAGGGTGGGCGGGATGTTTTTTACCTTTGTTGTATGGGATCGGAGGTAGCGCGCGCAGCATATGGCGAGATTGTTCGCTTGGCCACCCGCGCCGGGTGGACGCCGCGCGAACGCGTGTTAGCGTTAGCGGACCTGCAGGTGCGGCTGTTTGAAGAGGAGACGCGGGAGGAAGTGCTGTTTTTCAGCTCGCTCTTCGCGCGCATCAGCTATGTCGGGCACAAGTATCGAATTTCGGAGGAGGCCTTGCGGGTCATTCACCACTTTCGCCGCTGGGCGGCCTACGTGCGCAACGGACAGTGTACGGCGGGGGCCAAAGAGGTGGCGTTGGGCGTATGGGCGTTGGCCGAGGCTGTCCGAAGCATGTCGGGCGAACCCATTCCGCCCGCTGTCGCCGCGTGTTTTCCCAACCCGGGCGAATGGCAATTCCATGCACCGCGGGTGGCCGACCATCGCGATTGGGTGCGTCTGACGGCAGTAGCCAACTACCCGGAGGCGCACTACTTGGAGGGATACGATGAAGCGCATCCCGACAAACTGGTGCGCGTGCGCTACCACTTGCCGGAGCGCAACGAACACTTCTCTGCCTCCCTTCAGCTGCTTCAAAAGGTATTCCCTCTGCCGGTAACCATGCACCTGTTGGATGTAAATATCGACCAAGCAGGAGATTACTGTCCGCGCGGCTTTGTCATTGAGCCCGACTACTTGGTCGATGTGTCGGTGGTTGCCGACCGGTTTCAACCCGAAGGCGTGCAGGTGCTCGGTTTCTTGGTGAAAAAGTTCCTGTCTTACGAGACCTCTACGGCGGCGTTAGTGGGCAACTTAGCCAACTATTTTCTCGATCGGTTGCTCCACGAGCCCGAGGCCGACTTCACCCAACTGCTGCGCGAGTCGTTTCGCCTCTTTCCTCTGGTGTACGCACCCATGTCGGATGCCGAGGTGATGGAGGTGCGACAAAGGGCGCAAAAGCACTACGCCAACCTGCGATATATGGCCAAGGGAGGGCTGCGCGATCAGGGCATCGAGCCGGAGCACTGCGTCTTAGAGCCCACCTTCTTCAGCGCGCAGTATGGGCTGCAGGGCCGCCTCGACCTCTTTTATCGAAACGGCGACAACGCCGCTATTGTGGAGTTGAAAAGCGGCCAGGTGTATCGGCCCAACAGTCACGGCATCGCGCGCAGCCATTTTACCCAAACCCTCTTGTACGACCTGTTGGTGGGCTCGGTCTTTGGCGCCGCGTTGCGCCCAGCCAAATACATCCTCTACTCAGGTGCCGACGACCGCCTGTTGCGTTTTGCGCCCACGGTGGCGGCCGAACAGTGGGAGGCCCTTCAAGTGCGCAACCAGCTGGTGGCCATCGAGCGCCTGCTGATGGGCATTCGCCCAGGGCAACTCTGCGTACCGCTCTTTGAGCGCCTTCTTCGACAAGCTGCCTCTGAAGGGAGTGGCAGCTTCGCCGCTCGAGAGATGGCCGAGTTCGCCGGCGTGTACCATTCGCTGAGCGACGTGGAGAAAAAGTACTTCAACGCGTTTGTGGGCTTCATTGCGCGCGAGCATTGGTTGGCTAAGGTGGGCGCCGAAGAGAGCGACACCGCAGGGGGCAACGCCGCACTGTGGCGGCAGAGCTTAACCGAAAAACAGGAGGCGTTTGCCATTCTGGCCCAGCTGGAGATTGTCGAAAACCACGCCCATCGGCCGGAGCCTATCATCGTCTTTCGCCGAACGGAGCAGACCCACCCGCTGGCCAACTTTCGCGCCGGCGATTTGGCCGTGCTTTATCCGGCCGACAGCGAAGACGACAACGTCCTTCGGCACCAGGTCATCAAGTGCACGATAATCGATATTACGCCTCAAGTCATTCGGGTGCAGTTGCGCGCGCGGCAATTCAACCTCAAGCCGTTTGAGGCGCATCGGCGCTGGAACTTGGAACCCGACATTTTGGAGAGCGGCTTTCTTTCGCTCTACCGCAGCCTGTACGAGTGGGCGAAGGCACCGGCAGACGTGCGGGCTCGATGGCTGTGTCCGGAAAAACCGTCGGAGCCCTCGGCCCAGCCTGCCGCGTCGCTGACTGCCGAGCACATCGCGACGGCGCCGCATTTCTTTTTGGTGTGGGGCCCGCCGGGCACCGGAAAGACCAGTATCGTGCTGCGCGATGTGGTCGACTGGGTGCTGAAACACACGGCCGACAACCTCGTCTTGTTGGCCTACACCAACCGAGCGGTAGATGAGATGTGCGAAGTGTTGGAGGAGCTGGGCGAAGACTATATTCGCTTGGGAACGGTCTTTGCCACGGGAGAGCGCTTTCGGCCTCGGCTGCTCAGCCAACGGATGGCCACAGCCCAGTCGCGCGCCGAGCTGTTGGCCATTCTCCAGCCCGTTCGCCTTTTCGTTGGTACTGTCTCTTCGTTTGCACAGAGTGAAAACCTATTGAAGGTCAAGACCTTTCAGCGGCTTATCGTAGACGAGGCCTCTCAGATCGTCGAGCCGCAATTGATAGGGCTGCTCACGCGCTTTGAACACGTCGTGCTCATTGGCGACCATTACCAGCTGCCGGCAGTGGTAGCGCAGGCGCCAATGCATACACGGGTAGCGGATCCCGACTTGCGCGCCTTAGGGCTGACCGACCTGCGCGGTGCCTACTTTGAACGCTTGTACCGCTATTGCACGCAACACACCCTGCACCGACACTATGGGCAGCTGTGCCGGCAAGGGCGCATGCACGTCGACATCATGGCCTTTCCCAACGAGCGCTTTTACCGCGGCGGGCTGCGCACCCTGTCGGAAGAGGTGTCGAGCCGACAGCATAGGCCTCTGCCTTCGGCAACGGGCGTCTCCTTGCATCGGCTCTCCTTCATCCCCGTCGTCTCCAACACCGCCCTGCCGCATCAGCGCATCGCTCCGGAAGAAGCGCACTGCATCGCTCAGCTGGTGCACTACTTCGTGCAAGAGGCCCACATGAGCCATCAGCCCTGGGATCCGGAGCGCAGCTTGGGCATCATCACCCCTTGGCGGGCGCAAATCGCGCAAATACGGGAGGCACTCGCGCAGGCGGGCTTTGACCCCAATGCCTATACGGTCGATACCGTGGAGCGCTACCAAGGCGGAGCGCGCGACATCATCCTCATCTCTTGTTGCGTGCACGATCGGCGCCAGCTGAGCCGCTTGGTGAGCCACTCGGCCGAAGGGGTCGACCGAAAGCTCAACGTTGCCCTCACACGCGCCCGCGAACGCGTCGTGATGGTGGGTAACCCCGACGTGTTGCGGCTCGACGAACATTACCGCGCCTTTATCGACCGATACCTCGTATCGCCGGCACTTTTCTCCGGCGCGAGTGAGCAAATTTTTCCCAAATTTGTCCGCTGAAAAATAGGACTTCTTGCATGATACGCAGTAAGATTGCCGGGCTAGGCTTTTACGTCCCTGAGCGCGTGGTCAAGAACGAGGAGCTCATGCGAGTGATGGATACGTCGGATGAGTGGATTCGCGAGCGAACGGGTATCGAGGAGCGGCGGTTTGGGCGAAAACACGAAGAGACCACCTCTTCCATGGCGGCCATTGCCACGCGCATCGCCTGTGAGCGGGCGGGCATCGAGCCGGAAGCGATCGACTTCATCATCTTTGCTACGCTTAGCCCCGACTATTACTTTCCCGGCTGCGGGGTGTTGGTGCAGCGCGAGCTGGGCATTACTCATCGGGAGGTAGGGGCTCTCGATATTCGCAATCAGTGCAGCGGCTTCATCTACGGGCTCGCTATTGCTGACCAGTTTGTGCGCACGGGCACGTACAAAAACGTCTTGCTGGTCGGCTCCGAGATGCACTCGATGGGCTTGGACTTCAGCACGCGCGGCCGCAACGTCACGGTGATCTTTGGCGATGGGGCGGGAGCGGCCATCATCCAGCCGTCGGACGATCCGGAGCGCGGCGTGCTCACGACGTGCCTGCACGCCGACGGTACCCATGCCGAGAAATTAGCCTTCATCAACCCCGGCTGTCACGGCGGCTATCACCACAAGAAGTTGGGAGAAACGGTAGACTTCGGCTACCCGCCGCCCGACACCTATGGGGAGATCTTCATCACGCACAAGATGCTCGAGGATGGCCTGTACTATCCCTATATGGATGGCCAGTTCGTGTTTAAACTGGCGGTGCAAAAGTTCCCGGAAGTCATCTTAGAGGCCTTAGCAACAGCGGGTTTGCAGCCTTCCGACATCGACCTGTTGGTGCCCCATCAGGCCAATTTGCGCATCAGTCAGTTTGTGCAAAAGCGCTTGGGGCTGCGCGACGACCAAGTCTGGAACAACATCCAGCGCTACGGCAACACTACGGCCGCTTCGGTGCCCATCGCCCTGTGCGAGGCGTGGGAGGCCGGCAAGGTGCAACCGGGCGATATCGTCTGCTTGGCTGCCTTTGGCTCGGGCTTCACGTGGGGTAGCGCCCTCATCCGCTGGTAAGGCATATCCTCAGCGCCCCATCCTGCCCAATGCACTTCCCTAAACCGTGGCTCAGGTTAGTTGGATTTACTTGGACGATTTTGGCGGCCGACATCGCGTCGGCCTCTATCACGGCGACAAAAGCGGTCACCTGCTCCTCTATTGCGATGCGCGCATCGTACAAATCGACTTTTCGGTGAAGGAGTCGCGCACGTATTCCTTTTTTATCGAGGACGAGCTGTGCGAGGTGAGCGTACAGCGAGAGTCACAAGGTTTCTCCTATGCCTTTCACATCAACAAACGAGTGAATACGCCGCGCAACCGCCGGCGCCGCGCTGAGGAGCGCCGCAACTGGTGGTTGGTGTTCGGTGTGTTGGGGGCGCTGGTGGGCGTTGCCTCCGCTGCCGTGTTTTTCCTAATGCGCTGGGATGCCCTGCAGAGGGAAAAGACGTGGGCCAACGCTTTCGTCTTCTCTTTGTCGGCTGCCGAGGAGCGGCGCTTAGAGGCCGAAGGGCGCACTTCGGTTGCGCGCCTCTTCATCGCACACGAAGGCCAGCAGCGATGGGTCTACTACGGCTTTCTCACCGAGGAAAATCGCCAGATGACAGGGCAGTTTAGGGTGCCTGACACAGGGCTTATTGTGCTGCCCAACGGCTTTCCCCTGCGCGATCGCGATGCTTTTGCCGTAAAATATCTGCCGGCCAATCCCAATATCCATCGGGTGTTCTTTGAGTCGCCCACTCCAGAGACCATCTCCAACTACTTCGACCTGGCAGCGCGCGCCCAACAGGCGGCACACCCCGACAACAGCGCCGGCCGCAACTACTGCATCGCCAGCCTCGCCCTGCGCGAGAAAGGGTGGCCTTCACTGGCCAACTTCATCTTCCAAAATACGCCAGCCGACCAAAACCCGCACCACAACCGAGACTCGTACCTTCGGCTCATACGCGAGCCCGCCCTATCGCAAAAAATTCGGCAAGAGTGTTGGGACAAGTGAGTTAAGAAGGCGCTCAATAGCGCGCGACGTGCTCAAAGAGCAACTCGTTTTTCACGCCGCGCACCTCCATCCTGACGATGGGGCGGTTGCCCTCCCAGTCGATGCGCAGCAAGCCGAAGTTGCGCTTCACGATCATCGGTCCTACGCGCAAGCGGTTGGGCTCCTGTAAACCCGTCCGAACATGCGTCAGCCCACTGGAGCAAAAGTCGTACAGCGGATAAGGCAACCCTTTGAGGTCCATCCTGCTAATCTCCGCCATGTGGCGGTCACCCGACAGGATGAGGAGGTTGGCCGGCTGAGTTTTGACCAACAGCTGGAGTAGGCGCCTTCGGGCATTAGGAAAATTGCCCCATTTCTCATGGCCGTGTTCGTCCGACAACACTTGGATGCTGGAGACCAACAGGTGCAGCTGTGCCGGGCTATGGGTGAGTTCGCGCTCTAACCAAGCCCATTGTGTTTCGCCCAAGAGGTCGCCCTCTAGGTTAGGGAAGTAGCGGCGGTCGGGGCTGAGGTCGGGCAAGAGCGTGTCGCGAAAATAGCGGGTGTCTAGGACAATGATTTTGATTTGGCGCGGCGGCTTGCCAAAGAGGTAGGCTTGATAGGCACCTTCGCGCTTGCGCACCGGCGCGGAGTAGGGAACGTCTAAGAAATCCAGCAGATACCTCTGAGCCGCGCGCTTGTTGGGCATACCTTTTCCGGCATCGTTGGCCCCGTAGTCGTGGTCGTCGTAAATGCCTATGACCGGCACTTTGTCGCGCAGCTTTCGGTACTCGGGGTGGGTTTTTAGGCGCTTATAATGAGCGGCTAAGGCACGCGCGTCAGAGGTGTCGGCGTAGACGATGTCGCCCAACCAAATCCACAAGTCTGGTTGGTTGGCCAACACGTCGGCCCAAATGTTCTGAGGCATATGTACCTTGTTGCAGGAGCCGAAGGCGATGACGCGTAGATCCCGGCTGAGGTCTATTTCGCGCGGTTGAAAGAGCTCTACGTCTATCGATTTTTCCAGTACTTCGGCTCCGAATTCCTGAGCGCCTGCCGGCCCGATCGACCCAAAACCGAAGCTGGCTACAAAGCAAAGAAGAAAGCGCGTCGATGCAAACAGCGTGCTATCCATGTTCGTTGAGCAGTTAGGAATAGTTAACGCCAACCGACTCAATATCGTGTAAGATGGGCGTCGCCTGAGGAAAATCACAGAGGCACAGAATGTTGGGTTTGCGCGGTTCGACACGAATAGGGGGGGCAATCTTTATCCCTAAAAAAGGGAGGTAAAATGCGCGAGCAGGCTCAACTGGCCGCATCATTTTACCTCCGAGCAGCTTTTAATCTTAAAAGTGTGCGCGCACGGAGAAGATGAAGTTTCGACCGGGCGCCACCAACCCCGAGCTATAGGGGCGGTAACGCTGGTCGGTAAGGTTCTCCACACCGCCGCTGATCGACCAGGTAGGTGAGAGGCGATAGAGCGCTTTGAGGTTGAGCGTATACCAGCCGGGTGCGTAGGGATTACCGTTGGCGTCTACCGCATATTGGTAGGTTTTCCCTATTTCCTCAGTGGGCATGCCGCTGAAGGGCACCTCGCCGCTGAAGGTAGCATAAGCGTCCAGTTGAAGCCCACCGGTGGAATAGGTGAGACTGCTGAGGCCAAACCAAGGCGCTGCATGGCGCAACGGAGCGGTACTGCCGTCGTCGAGTTCTTCTTCACCTTTCTGATAGTTGCATTTTGCGACCCATCGAAAACCGCTAGGTAAGCGGACCTCCACATCTGCTTGCAAGCCGTAGACTACCGCTTGAGCGGCGTTCTGAATGGCGTATACTCGGCTGAGCTCGCCGTCGTAAACGATGCTGTCCTCGCCGTTGAGGGTGAAAGGACGCCGTACCAAAGCGTTGTCTAAGAGCGTGTAGTAGGCATTGATCTGAAGGCGCACGCGTTGACCTAGCTGGCGCACGACGGCCACCTCTGCGTTGTAGGCATGCTCGGCCTGCAACGCTGGATTAGGCACGACGACGGTGCCGGGCTGCGAGTCAAACACCTTGCCCATGTCGTCTACGTTAGGCGATCGGAACCCTGTGGCTAAGCGAGCCGACAGGGTCCAGCGTTCGTTCGGGGCGAATACTGCGCCGATAGATCCGACAGGAGTCCCCTGATTGAAGGCAGCGGTAGTAAAGGGGAAGGGATAAAACGTCGTGTCGAACCGGGCGTCTAATATATACTGATTATAGCGGGCACCGGCCTGCAAGAGCCAAGCAGGTGCCGGGCGAAATTCGTAGTTGACAAAGGCCGCCCAAGAAGACCATTCTGCTTGTGGGTAGCGCGCTGGCCCAGGCATTACCTCACCCGTACTCACGTCTTCATCCGCGCCTGTCGAGCGCACCGTATTCAACACACCTTCAACTCCATAATACAACCCCTGTCGGTCGCTCCATCTTTTGGAGAAGTCTATGTTAAGCGAATACGCATGCACTTTTTCTACGCGCGTGTACCGCGTACTCTGGTTGAAGTCGCGGTCGATCCGACTTTCCTCGAAGAACTGATAGGCCAAACGCGAAATAACTTCATCGAAGAAGGCGGAGGAGGATCGATGGTGAACGCTGAGTTGGTTCATATTCCACACTTGTGGGCCGTAATTCCACTCGGCACTTCGAGGTAGGCCATTGCGCGTGCGCAGTAAGCGGTCGTAGCGCGAGTAGGGCGTGGTGGTCGAGTAGTGGAAACTGTACTGCAGGTCCCAGCGCTGGCTGGGTCGGAAGCGCACCTTTTGCATCAGATTGATTTGCTCGTAGCCAGTTGGACGCTGTACCAAAGGATCTTCGTTTGTCACGACAACATCGCGTCCGTCGATTTGCTGGACATAAAAGGGGCGCAAGTAGTTTTGAGTAGGCCCGCGCGAGCCCATGCGCAAGTCGCCGAAATGGTGGAAGGAAGCACTGCTCAAGAGCGCCCACTTTTGCCCACCGACACCGACCCGATAATGCGCAGTGCGCTCGCCGTTAGCTGAGGAGAAGCGCCCTGCTGCTTGTCCCTCGACAAGCACTTTTCCGCTATCGCTCAGCTTCGGGTCGTACGTCTGAAAGTACATTACTCCGCCAATAGCATCGCTGCCGTAGGCTACTGAGCCCGGCCCAAAGAGAATTTCCGTACGCTCCGTGGCGAACGGGTCGAGCGAAATGACGTTTTGCAGGTTTCCGCTTCGAAAAATGGCAGTATTCATGCGGATGCCGTCGACCACTAAGAGCACGCGGTTGGTAGCAAAGCCGCGCAGCATCGGGCTGCCGCCGCCCTGTTGGCTTTTTTGGATAAACACTTCGCCCGATAGGCCCAACAGGTCGGCCGCCGTCTGCGGGTTTTGCAGGGCGACGTCTGCTGCTGAGACGCGCGCGATGCGCACAGGCACTTCGCGCTGTGGCTGTCGCCAACGGGAAGCTGCAATCACCACTTCGCGCCCGGTGGTAAACATCGACCTGCTCAGATATACTGTAAAGTTGGCGGCCTCTATTTCCGCCCAAGAATACGCGCGCGAAGCATATCCCTCTGCGCTAAACAACAGCGCGGCAGGCCGGCCTAACGCGCTGATGTCGGCGCTGCCATCAGCACCCGTCATCAAATATTGCCCTGTGCCAGGTATCTCTATGCGCACTTCAGCCATAGGAAGAGCGGTTTCTTCGTCGAACACAGAAACCGTTTGTGCTACGGCGGGGCTGCAACATAGCAACAGCAACCCCCTCACGAGTGTATGTCTCATGTTCAAGAATATTTTTTGTTTCGAAAAATGAGTTAATAGGGAAAGAGAAGCGTTGCCGGCGGATAGCGCTCTATCTACACTACTGGGCAACGCAAGGCATATACTCTGGTGGGGGTGCGAGAGGCGGTAGCGCTATCTGTTCCCGCCACCGCCGTTGAAAGGAGGAGATGGGGCTCTTCAGATATAGTCCAGTAGGCGCAACATATGCCTTGCTTTCCTCCCAAAAAGCTGTCATCAAAAGCAGCCATAAGCGCTCCACTGCGCGATTTAACCGCCCATCGCCGCAGAGCATCCGGTGGAGCAGCGGGCGCACGGCGTTTTCAAGGGCAGTCTCTGCACTGTCGGGCAAGCACCAGACGATGAGCGAGTCGCCTCGTTGCGTACGGTGCACCACATCGTACCATTGGCCTTCGAAGATGAATTCGTCGTCGCCCACCCATTGCATCTGTTGGCGCAAACCGCTCGATGTGCCTCGGAAGCAGATGAGCACGGCGTCGCCAACGTTCGCAAGGATCCACGCGCGGGCCTGCTGCCGTGCCTGCCATCGCTTCCAGCCGTACCACAGGTAAGTGCCCGCAAAAGGGGCCAATAGTAGTGCCATCAGACCTATGGCTATCGATGCGCGCATAGTAGAGGAGCAAAAGATGAGGTAAAGTTAAGTCCTCGGAGCTTTGATGTGCAGCACTCTTTTCAGGAGGGTAGTCGGGCATTTTGCCACTGCCTGTGCTCATCGAGCAGTGTTTTTTTCACGAGCGCATAAAATGCTCGAAAAAGACAAAGGTTTTGTGTCATTTGCTGTGTGTTTTGTGGAGAGAACCTCCCCTCAGCCCATTTAGCCTGCGAGAATGCGTAGCCTCAGAAGAGATTAAGGTGCCTCAGATGCTCTGCAAATGGCTAACTAATTTTTTTTCAGATATGTTTCCAACGTAAAAACGGGGGTTCTCCTCGCAGCGGCAAACCGCTTTTGCGATTGTTACTTCCACCTATCCCTCTAAAGCGTGCACCCGAGTCGTCTACAAGGAGCCCAACAACACGGTGCTAACCGATAGGACTATGGACTTTTCCATGGAAATTCCGGCAAATCTTTGGGTGTTTCCCAGAGGCATAAAGCGAAGTGGAGAGGTAGGCAAGAGTTCTATAGAGTGGGTTTCCAAGTACGGAAGCCTAGGGGTGAGCTCGTGGGACATCGCTATTGTCGACGGCATGAATGAAAAGGAATTGGTCGCCAACCTGTTGTTTTTGGTGGAGTCCAAATACCCCGCTTTCGACAAGGAGGGCAACACGAAGGGCATGGCCATCTCCTTGTGGGGGCAATATGCGCTCGACAACTTCGCCACCGTCGCCGAAGCTGTCGAAGAGCTGCGGGAGGGGAAATTCGTCATAGTCTCCGACTGCATTCCCGGCACGACCAAGTTTACTAAGGTTCTCCTGTCGCTTTCCGATACAACAGGAGATAACGCCATATTCGAATATATCGACGGCAAACTGGTCATCCACCGCGATCCTTTCTATATCGTGATGGCGAACGATCCACCCTACGAACAGCAATTGGCTATTGCTAAGTACTGGGAAAACATCCCGGGCAAAACATTCCTCCTTGACTCCGCCTCCTCGGCCGACCGCTTTATGCGGGCCTCCTTTTCATCAAGGCTATACCTCAAACCGACAACACGCGCGTAGCTATAGCCAGCGTTTTCAGCGTGATAAGAAACTGCTCGGTACCCTATAGATTTGAGATCGGGGGATACCCTAACCTCTCCACCACGATGTGGCGCGTCGTGGCCGATCACAAGAACTTCGTCTACTATTACGAGCCCTTGTTGACGCCCAATACGTTTTGGGTTGATCTGAAGAAGCTCGATTTCAGTGAGAATGCGAGCGTGAAGAAATTGGATTTATCCGACTTCAAGACGTACAACGGGGAGACTTCCAGCCAATTGGTGAAGTCAAAGCCGTTTCAGTTTATGGGCTTGTAGCGGCGCGTCGGCCAGAGGACGGCTATTTTTGGGCTTTGCGACGCCGATATTCTTGCTCGATGAGGGCCAGTTCACGCCCTACGTCGCCGGCGACCGAGGTGTTTTCCTGAGCGCGCCGGATGAGGTAAGGGATGACATCGAAAACTTGGCCGTAGGGCACGTACTTGGCGGCGCGAAAACCCGCTCGAGCTAAGTTGAACGTCAAGTGGTCGCTCATGCCGAACAGCTGGCTAAAGAGCACGTGCGGGTGTTGTGGAGAGATGCCGCGCTGGGCCATGCGTTCTATTTGTATTTGGGCGCTGCGCACGTTGTGGCTGGCATTGCAGACGGCGATGTGTTCGATATGCTCCAAGCAAAAGCTTAGGGCAGTGTCGTAGTGGTCGTCGACGGCTTCTTTGGTAGGGTGGATAGGGTCGGGGTAGCCCATTTGGGCGGCTCGTTGGCGCTCTTTTTCCATGTAGGCGCCGCGCACCAGCTTAGCGCCGAGGAGAAAGCCTTCGCGGCGCGAGCGGTCGAAGCTTTCAAAGAGGAAAGCCAGGCGGTCGGTGCGGTACATCTGGAACGTATTGTACACGACGACGCGCTCGCGGTTGTAGCGCTTCATCATGAGCCAGACCAAATGGTCGATGGTGTCTTGGATCCAGCTTTCTTCCGCATCGACAAAGATGGAGACACCCTTTTGGGCGGCGTGGTAGCAGATGGTGTCGAGGCGTTTGAGCGCGTTTCGGTATTCGTGCAGCTCTTCTCGCGACAGCAGATGGGCATGCTGGATCCGCTCCAACAGGCCAAATCTGGCCAGCCCCGTGACCTTGATGCTGACTACCGGAATGTGGGGCGACTGGGCGGCGAAGTCGATGGCGCGCAGGTTTTCGTTCATCGTGCGGTTAAACTCGCTCTCTTTGGCCTTGCCCTCCACGCCGTAGTCCAGGATGGTCATCACGCGGTGTTGGGCCAAGCGCTCGATGGTGGGCATGCAATTGAGCAAGGAGGTGCCGCCGACGAACTGCTCGAACAGGGTTTTGCGCACGAGAGTCTCCAACCAAGTAAACTGTTGGCGCATCCCCCACAGCATGATGGGCGTGCTTAGGCGCACTAAGCGCGGATAGCTCATCAGCCGAAATAGGAGGCGCGCTTTCTTCAGCGCGGTGTCGCTCAGGTGAGCGAAGGCGACCTCGGTGTTGAAGAAGTCTATTGGAGGGATGAGATACGGCGAGGCAGGGTCGGGTAATTGTGCAGACATGAGACAATGTGCTACGACGATGCGAGTGTGGGAAGGGCCGTTCGCCAGATAGCCCAGGCGGCTTCTGCCTGCCGGAACAACATTTCTAAGCCGTTGGTCGCGCGAGCTCCCTGGCTTTTGGCACCCCGCAAAAGTAAGGTTTCCGCGGGGTTGTAGATGAGGTCAAATACCCAATGCCTTGCCCTTAGGTGGTGCAAAGGCAAAGGTGGGCACTCATCGATGTCGGGATACATACCCACTGGGGTGGTGTTGACTATCAAGGCGACGCGCTCCCATAGATGTGGGGCGTCGAGGTCGCGGTAATTGAGGCCGTCTGAGGTTTTCGGATAGCGCGATACGAACCGATAAGCGATGCCAAGCTGGCGAAGTGCATAGGCTACTGCCTGAGCACTGCCGCCTGTGCCTAAGATGAGGGCTTCGGCATTGCGCCAAGAGGAGAGGGAAGCGCCTTCTGCTTGCAGCCAAGCCAGCAGGGCTTGGCGAAAGCCCTCGGCGTCGGTGTTGTATCCGCTTAGAGAGCCATCCGGCAGAACTACTACGGTGTTGACGGCGCCGATGGTCTGAGCCACGGGGTCGAGTCGATGCAGGTAGGGCACGATGGCCTGTTTGTGCGGGATCGTTACATTGAAACCTATCAGGTGCGGGTGCTGCGCAAGCCATTGGGGCAACGCGCGCAGGTCGGGCAGAGGAAACAGCGCATATTCGACGCCTTGAATGCCTTCGCGGGCAAATTTCTCTGAAAAGTAGCGCTGAGAAAACGAGTGTCCTAACGGGTATCCAATAAGTCCTAACAGATACATGCGACCTATTCGACGATGCGGAAGGTGGTGCGCCGGTTGGCTTGATGTTCGGCTTCGGTGCAGCGGTTGCACGGGCAGTTGACTGCTGGTTGGCTTTCGCCATAGCCTACGGCGGTGAGGCGCGCTGGGTCGACACCTCGAGCGATGAGGTAGTCGACGGCGCTTTGGGCGCGTTTTTGCGAGAGCGTTTGGTTGTAGGCGTTGTCGCCGCGGCAGTCGGTGTGGCTGCCCAACTGGATGCGGATGTTGGGATTGCGCAGCAACATTTCAGCCAACCGATTGAGGGCGGGCTCAGCGTCGGGGCGGATGTCCCACTTGTCGAAATCGTAGTAGATGTCTTCCAGCACGATCTCGCGGTCGCGAAAGACCTTGTCCAAAACGATTTCCACCTCGTACACCTGCACCGGGTTGGCGCTATCGCGCGGGATGCCGCGCGTGCTGAAGGCCGTGCCGTTGGTGAGGTATCCCTCTTTAGAGGCGCTGAAGGCATAGTCGGTATCTTCCATGACTTCCAGTCGGAACAGGCCGTCTTCGCCGACGCCAACGAGCATTTTTTTGTCGCGAAAAGCGATGTCCACTTGGGCGCCCGGCAAGGGCTTTCGCCCTAACACAGGGCTATTGGGGTTGTTAGGGTCTGCCAAGATTTTTTCCAAGACATACCCTTCTAGTAGAATTTTAAAGGTGATGGGCTTTCCAACGGTAGCGGTATCGGGTGGCGTTGGTTTGGGCAGTGGGACGCGCTGCTCGAAGTAGTAGATGTCGTCGCCGCCTCGACCTCCGGGGCGGTTAGAGGTGAAGAAGCCCGATAGGAGGAGGTCGCCGGGTCGAGGGGGCTGGTGCAGTGGTTTTTGGGGGATGGCGATCAGGGCGAAGTCGTCGGCTCCGCTGTTGAGGGGCGGCTTAAGGTTCTGTGGGGTAGCCCAGGTGTTTGCGCCCATCTTGAACGTGCGGAAGAGGTCTAAGCCGCCCATGCCGGGCAGGCCGTCGGAGGCAAAGTAGAGGGTATCGCCGCAGAAGCTGGGAAAGACTTCGTTGCCGGTGGTGTTGATGTTGCGCCCTAACGGTTGCGGCTCCTCCCATCCCTCCTCTGCCTGGTCGCTGCGGCGCATCATCCACAGGTCGTAACCGCCCCAACCGTCGGGGTCGTTGCAGGCAAACACGAGCGTTCGACCATCAGCCGATAGGGCCGGATGCATATAGTTGACGCGCTCCTTTTGGAAGGGCAAGGGGCGGGGTTCATCCCAGCCGCCGTTTAGCCGGTTGGCGACGTAGATCTTGCAATACCTGTCGTCGCCTTTTTGGGCGTTTACCGCCCGCGCGAAGTAGACCTCTGTGAAATTTTTGTTGAAGACAACCGAACCTTCGTTGCCGGGGGTGTTCAACTGGGCATCGAAGGGCTGTGCCCCCAATGCTTCGGGGTCAGCGATGAACAGGTCCATGAAAGCGTTGCCTGTCCAGGCATAGCTCTTTTTGTTCTTGCTCGAAGGACGGTCGCTGCTAAAGACGATGCGCCCATCGGCGTAGAGGGCAGGGGCGAAGTCGTTTTGCGGGCTGTTAAACGGGACGGGCTGTACGCTCCAGCCGCTCTCCTCGGCTATGGCCAGCCACCCCAATGCTACATCGCAGGCATTCATCTCCTTGCGATACTCGTAGGGGCTTCCAATCTCGATGCTCAGGTTGCGAAAGGCTTCCTTGGCCTCTGCATAGCGCTCTAAGCGCTTGAGCATGTAGGCCTGACCCTTGAGGGCCTCTGGGCCGTAGTTGTTTTGATAGGCCAATCCGTACCACCGATGAGCAGCGGCGTAGTTGCCCATATGCCGATACGCTTCAGCGATGCGATAGGCCGCTTGGCCTTTTTCCGTGCGGCTCCTTGCCCGTTCGAAGTCGCGCTGCAACATGGGTATGGCTACGGCGTATTGCTTTCGCTCGAAAGCCGTGAAGCCGTCTTTTATCGGCGCTGTAGACGTACAGCGGTATCCCCCGAGAAATGCTGAGAGGAGCACTGCTGTCCAAATTAGGTATTCACTCTTCCTCATAGTGTGTGAAAAAGAAAAAGACGCTACTGCTTGCGTAACGGCTTGAGTGGGGATCTTGTTTTGTCGGACTGAAACTCCGCTAAGCAGATATGCTCAGCTCCTCGTTGGCGCTCTACCTTTGCTCCCGTTTTGACCCATCTGCTGTCATGAAGAAAGTATTGGTATTGGGCGCAGGCCGTTCGGCGACGGCGCTCATTGAGTATCTGTTGGGGGCGGCCCAAGAGGACGATTTCGCCGTGGTAGTGGCTGATGCCCAGTTGGCGCTGGCTCAACAAAAGGTAGGCGCTCATCCGCGAGGGGAGGCGGTGGCTTTGGATGCGACACGGGCGTTGGAGCGCCGCGCGTTGGTTGGGGGTAGCGAGGTGGTGGTCTCTCTGTTACCGCCAGCGCTCCACGTGGAGGTGGCGCGCGACTGTTTGGCTTTGGGCAGGCACCTCATTACCGCCAGTTATGTCTCGGAAGACCTGCGCGCTATGGATGCCGAAGTGAAGCGCCGGGGGTTGGTGTTCATGAACGAGCTAGGGCTCGACCCCGGCATTGACCACATGAGCGCTGTCCAACGCATCCGGCACATTCGCCAGCGCGGAGGCCGCCTTACCGCCTTCTACTCTTCTACAGGTGGGCTGGTCGCACCGGAAAGCGATGACAACCCTTGGCACTACAAGTTCAGCTGGAACCCTCGAAACGTCGTCCTCGCCGGTCAGGGTACGGCTCGGTATTTGGAAAAAGGAAAGATCCGACTGGTGCCGTATTGTCGGCTCTTCCAGCAGGTACGCCGTATTCAAGTGCCCGGCTTAGGCGAATGGGAGGTATACGCCAACCGCGACTCGCTCGCGTATCGAGTTGCCTACGGATTGCAGGAGGTGGACTCCCTCTTCCGCGGCACCATTCGGCACAGCGGTTTTTGCCGCGCGTGGAATGCTTTGGTGCACTTAGGGCTTACCGATGCCCACGTCAGTGTGCCGGATAGCGAACGGCTCACTTACGCCGAGCTGGTAGAGGCGTGCTTGAGCGATGGGCCGCCTTCGGGTCTTCCGCTTCCGCAGCGCGTGGCCCAGTTCCTGCAGGTCGAGCCCAACGACCTCATTGTGCAGCAGCTGGCTTGGTTAGGGCTGTTTGAGCCCCAGCCCATTGGTCTGCCCAACGCTTCTCCCGCACTTGCTTTGGAGCAACTGCTGTTAGAAAAATGGGCGATGAAGCCGACCGACCGAGACATGATTATTATGCAGCACATCTTTGAGTTCTGCACGTCGGAAGGACAACCGCGCCGCTTAACTTCGACGCTGGTGGCGAAGGGCGACGACGCCACCCATACGGCGATGGCGCGCTTAGTGGGTTGGCCAGCCGGCATTTTTGCGCGCCACCTCCTCCGGGGCGAACATGCTCCTACTGGGGTACAGATCCCTGTAGCGCCACAAGTGTATGAGCCCATCCTGGCCGAGTTGGAGCGCTTGGGAGTGATCTTCCAAGAGGAGGAGGCAGCGCTGTAAAGCGCGGCTACAGGTGTATCACCTCTCCGTAGGCCGCTGCTGTAGCTTCCATGATGGCCTCGCTCATGGTGGGGTGGGGGTGCACCGATTTGAGGATCTCGTGTCCAGTAGTTTCGAGCTTGCGGGCAGCTACCACTTCGGCGATCATCTCTGTGACGTTAGCCCCGATGAGGTGCGCGCCCAGCCACTCGCCGTATTTTTTATCGAAGATGACCTTTACAAATCCCTCGGGTGCGCCCGCTGCTTTGGCTTTGCCGGACGCCGTGAAAGGGAACTTGCCCACTAATACCTCGTAGCCGGCCTCTTTTGCCGCCGCTTCGGTGTAGCCTACTGAGGCAATTTCGGGCGAGCAATAGGTACAGCTGGGGATATTGTTGTAATCGAGGGGTTCCGGATTAAGACCGGCGATCTTTTCCACACAAGTAATCCCTTCGGCACTGGCTACGTGGGCCAACGCTTGGGTGGGCAGCACGTCGCCAATGGCGTATATGCCGGGCACGTTGGTGCGGTAGTATTCGTCTACGCGGATGTATCCGCGGTCGGTGGCGATACCTAGGGCTTCTAAGCCAATGTTTTCGGTGTTGGGCGTCACGCCGGCGGCGCTCAGCACCATGTCGCAAGCGATCGTCTCGGTAGTGCCGTCTTCGCGATTTTTAATGTGTACCTTGACCTCCTTGCCGGCAGTGTCGACGCTCTCTACGCTCCAGCCAGCATAGATCTTCATGCCCTTTTTGGCGTATATCTTGGCCAACTCTTTCGACACGTCGGCATCTTCGCGCGGCACCAGCCCTTGCTCGAGAAACTCGACGATAGTGACCTGTGTGCCGATGGTGTGGTAAAAGTAGCCGAATTCTACCCCAATAGCGCCGGCACCCACTACTACCATGCGCCTGGGTTGTTCCTCCAACGACATAGCGCGCCGGTATTCAATCACCTTCTTGCCATCGATGGGCAGGTTGGGCAGCTCTTTTGCGCGCCCCCCTGTGGCGATGATGATGTGCTTGGCGGTGTATTCTTTCTCTTTGCCGTCGGCTTCGCGGACGACGACCTTTGGCCCGGCTGCAAGCCTTCCGACACCGTTGATGACGGTGATCTTGTTCTTTTTCATCAGGAACTGCACGCCCTTGCTCATCCCTTCGGCTACGCTTCGGCTGCGCTTGATCATGGCGGCAAAGTCGGCTTGGCTTTTGCCCTCAATGTGGATGCCGTAGTCTTCGGAATGCTGCAAGTACTCGAAGACCTGAGCGCTTTTGAGAAGCGCTTTGGTCGGGATACATCCCCAGTTGAGGCAAATGCCGCCGAGGCTTTCGCGCTCGACGATGGCGGTATTCATTCCTAATTGCGAGGCGCGTATGGCGGCTACGTATCCGCCCGGACCGCTGCCGATAACGATAAGGTCGAAGTTCATGTGTGTATGGCGTAAAGGATGAAGTTCGTCTAGCTGCGACGGCAAAGGTAGCCATGCCTCGGCGTTTAAACGGCTTCTACGTAGTTCAAATCAGCATGAAAGGTTTCGCGCATGCCGATGAGAGCAGCAAAGGCGATGAGCAAACAGGCGGCGCCGACAATGGCCGCAGCCGAAAGCACGTTGCCGGTCATGGCAGGGCTTTTTAACCACAAGAAAGCCGAGGCGATGGGCACCAACATGCCGCGTGCAAAGTTGGGCACCGACGTAGCTACCGTAGCCCTAAGGTTGGTGCCAAATTGTTCGGCACCAATGGTGACGAAGACGACCCAAAAGCCCACCGACAGGCCCAACAAAAAATGGGCAAAGTGGAACGCTGCTACCGACGAAAACGGTGCCGCTAAGTAGTAAGCTACGGCTAACGCATCCAAGGAAAGAAAGAGCCACATCACCTTTAGGCGGCTTTGCAAGATCTGGCTCAACGTCCCAGAGAGGATGTCGCCCAATATAAGACCGGCATAACAAGCGGCGATGGCGTTGCCCGCCGATACGTTTGCCAGCCCTTTCGCTTGACCAAATTCGGGCGCCAGCGTCACCAAGACGCCCACGACAAACCACGTGGGAAAACCGATGAGCAAGCAGCGAGCGAAGCGAGCAAAGCGATCCCAGCTGGTGAACAGGGCTAAAAAGTTCCCGCGGCTGATGCCTTCGGTTGCCTCCATCTGGCGAAATAAACCCGACTCGTGGACGCTGATACGCAGTACCAGCAGCAGCAAGCCCAAGGCGCCACCTATGAAAAAGCACACTCGCCAAGGGAAAAACATGTCGATGACCCACGCCAGCAGAGCGCCGCTCAACCCTACCGAAGCCACGATCATGGTGCCGTAGCCGCGTTTATCCTTAGGTAGGCTTTCGGCCACTAACGTAATGCCGGCCCCGAGTTCACCAGCCAAACCGATGCCGGCCAAAAAGCGCAACACGGCGTAATCGACCGAGGAGTAGACCAACCCGTTCAAAATGTTGGCTATAGAATAAAGCGCAATGGAAAAATACAGCACGCGCACGCGGCCGCGCCTGTCGCCTAAGACTCCCCACAGCACGCCGCCCAACAACATGCCGGCCATCTGCCAGTTGAGGAGCATGACCCCTATATCGGTGAGGGCCTGTCCGGAAAACCCCAGCTCCTTGAGGCTTTTCACGCGCACAAACCCAAAGAGCAACAGGTCGTAGATGTCAACAAAATAGCCCAATGCCGCCACGATGACGGCAGCGTTGAGCAGGGACTTGGTAGCTACCGCATCTTCTCTCATGTGCAACGCCAGTGCTCTCTGCTTCTGCTCTTCGTCTTATTGCTTGAAAAACGGCTCCGCGTTCTTACCGCCGCTGCGCACCAGATCTAACCGCTTCCGGAATTCGCCGGCCGTCTCTAAATCGTCCTTGCGCGCGTAGATTTCCGACAAAGCGATGAGCGTATTGACGTCGTTGGGATCAAGTGACTCTGCCTTTTGAAAATAAGGTAGGGATTCTTCAAAGAGCGCTAAGACTTCTTTTTGCAGCTGCTGTATCTTTTTAATAGTTGCTGCTGAGTAGTCGTCTCGAGGAATGGCGTTGATCTCCTGCGTCCGCGCAGCCGCCTTGTTGTAGAACAGCGCCCCCAAAGAGTAATAGGCGTCTGACGACTTCGGGTCTATCTCGATGGCTTTTTCGTAGTATTTTTTCGCCTCTGCAAAGTACTCCGTCGCTTTTTGGTCGTTTTTGTTCTGCAGCTCGCGTTGGTATAGATTATCGTACACACTGCCTAAGGTGACGTATAGCCCTACGTTGTTGGGCTCTTGCTCCATGGCCTGCTTTAGGCGGCCAATGAGTTCCTCCAGTTGCCCTTTTTTGAGATACAGGTTAATTTCGGCGAACAACAACCCCGACTCGTTAGGGTATTTTTGGCGCCCTTCGCGCAGGATGTGCTCTGCTTCTTCCGTCTGTCCTTTTGCGGCTTTTATCTCGTACAGGCCCTGATACACGCCGGCCTCTGCTTTGCCCTCTTGGTACAGTTGCATGTAGTACTGCTCCGCTTCGTCGTTCATGCCGGCCAGCTGGGCACATAGCCCCGCCACATAGAGCTGGTTTTGGAGCTGTGCTGGGTCATCTAAGAGGCTCTTAATTTTTTCAGCGCTGAGAATTTTATGGCTTTTGATAAGGGCGTCGAACGAACGATAGGCTGCGTCGTACGCCTTGTTTTCGTACTTCATCAAGCCGATATTGATAAGGTAGCTCTGAATTTCTGAAATGCCTTTTGCCGCATCGGAGCGCTCGTATTTTTTCGTGGCCAGCTCGTAAGCTTTTTGGAATGCTTCAAACGCTACCAAGGCGTCGTTGTCGCCGCTGAGCGGTGCGCTCGGGTTAATGGCCCGCATAGCCATTTCGCGCTGAATGATGGTGCTGTAAATTTCCCCTCGTGTTTGCCAAGCGGACACTAGTCCCTGCACTTCTGGCGCCTGTATAGCTCGGTCGATCTTGTCCTTTGCCTCTTGGAGCTTTTCTTCACTGCCAGAAGGGTCCATGTTGAAAGCAGTCAACGCGCGCGCCGCCTGCTTGGACAGTTTCACCGGATCGTCTTGCGCTTGCAACACGGCAGCGCCGGCAATAAAAGCCATTAAGAACACGAAGTTTTTCATCGTAGTAAGCATTTTTAGTAAGACTACCTGCAGCAGAGTCGCTTCTGCCTACTGGTTAAAGTATTTTTCGTCTATACGCAGCAAAGGTAACTGGGTTTCAGAAAAATCCCTGCACGTGCCGTTAAACCCCTACCGCATAGCAGCAGTCTATGTTGGCCGAATAGCAAATGTTCACCAAAAAAATACGACACAAAAATGGTTATGAGCAAGTTTCATTGGATCATCGGCTTATTGGTAGCAGGGGTACTTACTGTGCCCGCTTGTAAAAAAGACGCCTCCTCTGACGCCGACGTAACGACGGCCGAAGATGTGGCTACGGCCGAAGATTTTTCCGCAGAGATCGACCAGGCCGTAGATATTGCTATCGAAGAGCGCGGCGGCAGTGGCAGTTGTCCTACGGTGACCTTAGCGCAGCCCTGGGGCACCTGGCCCAACACCATTACCATCGACTACGGCACAGCGGGGTGCCTGGGGCCGAACGGCGAGCATGTGCTCAAAGGCAAGATCATCATCACTCAGAGCGCTGAGATGTTTACCGCTGGAGCACAGCGCACCAAGACCTTCGAAAACTTCTACGTCGACGACGTGCGCGTGGAGGGCACTAAAACCTGGCGAAACAACGGTCAAAACGCTGCCGGCGAGTGGTCGTACACGCGCGAGGCTTCCGGGATGAAGCTGACCTACGCCGATGGAGCTACGACTACGTGGAACCACACGCATACGGCAACGCTGGCACAGGGAGGCGCAACGCCTACTCATTGGGATAACGTGTGGAAGATCACCGGCAACACTTCGGGTGTTAATCGAAATGGAGCAGCGTTCTCTTCCACTATTGTGGAGCCCCTCGTCAAGCGCGGTAACTGCCGTTGGATCGTCGAAGGGAAGGTTGAATTTACGCGCAATGGTCAGACCTCGATATTGGATTTCGGCAACGGCACTTGCGACCGCTTTGGTCGCCTGACGCTGCCCAACGGCGAGGAGGTCGTCGTACGCTTGCGGCGCTAACTCTTCCTACCCGCTTTGGCTGAGAGGCGGCTACACCGGCAAGGCGCCGTGTAGCCGCCTTCTTTTATTGGCATCCCGCTGGGAGTTCTTGAGTTAAGTACAGGTCGATCTGCTCGCCGATGCGCAATATGCCGTTTGGGTCGTACGGCGGTGATTGCCGCCACACGTAGGCCGACATTTCGTCTACCACGGTAGCATCTTTGATGACGGCGCCCACATTTAGATTACTGCTCGTGATGAGAAAGCGCGCCGCGTCGTAGGTGAGACAAAGGCAGTTGGGGATTTCGACTACCACAGCCACTTGTTCGGAGACGACAAAATCTATTTCCGAGCCCATCTCTACCTCGAATCCGTATCGAATAGCTTGAGTGATGGTGTCGCCGCGGTAGAGGACGTCGATGATCGTGTTAGGGGTAAGCTTTGGGTTGGCGATGCGCGCAATGACGCGCGGCTTTAGGCCCAAGCGTTGGCACTTTCGGCTATACAGGTCGTAGTCGTCATTGCCCACTAAATTGGGCAAGCGCACGATGTCGGGGTTTCGTTTGGTTACCGTAAAATACAAAGTACGACCCTCCTTGACCCGGCTTTGCGGCTTGGGGTTTTGCATCAGCACCACGCCGGGCGGCTTTTCCGGCACGTAGATGGAATCGTTGACAACGATCTGAAAGCCGCGCAGACGCGCCTTATGGGAAGCTTCGCGAAAGCCCATGCCCACGAAGTTGGGCACCTGTACGCTCTCGCCGTGTTGCGTATAGCATTTCAGCCACCACATCGTCAGCATGAGAAGGCCTCCCATCGCTCCTATCAAACTCAGGCAGTTTCGAACGACATAGGGTTCGGTTAGGAAGCTGTATACTTCTAACCCTACTCGTCGGAGAAAGATCCATCCTTCTTGCATCATATGAAAAGGCCGCAATACAGCACGGTGTGTCCTCTGCGCGGCGCAAAAGTAATTCGGTGCAGCGGTATATACTCGCTTTGGGGGCGGAGCTATTCTTTAAGGAAACGGACCACGTGGCGCCCTCCTTGCGGCGAGGTTACTGCCAGAAAGTATATGCCTGAGGGCCAAGCAGCAGGTAGCTGGAGGGTGTGCAGTGCTCCAGCAATCGGAATGACATCGTCCAAGAGCAGGCGTCCTAACCTATCCGATATGCGTATCTGCACAGGCTCAGCCGGCCACCCTTGGGTATCCACGTACAGGCGTTCGACCGCAGGGTTAGGATATACTGCTACAGACAGGGCACTTGACAAGTCCATCGCTTTCGACCGCGCGTCCGCTTCTTCGCCTGTAAGAGGTGCGGTCTGCTGTACTACGCAGTCGAAAACGTTCAAGTGGGTTTCTACATACGTCTGCGGCGCCAGTCGTGCCAAAGCGTAGATAAATATAGGGTCGGCCTGGGGAGGAAGGGTATACTCAAAAATGTCGGCCTCTCCTTGGCCGATACCCGCTCCCACAGCCGTGAACCGGATGGATCGCCGAGGAGCCAGATGCGGGTTGCGCACAGTATAGGGGCGGCCATTGGGCGACATGTATACCGTTCCCTGAAGTGGAGACACTGCCGTCACGCCCTGCGGAAGTTCGTAGGCGATAGACACCAATGGCGCTGGGCATTTATTGATCAGCCGCATGCGATAGGTCTTTTCTCCGGCGGTGTTGCGCTGGATGCTCAAAATCTCAAAGCGCAGACAGGGTGTCTCCTTCACATCGCAGGGCAGGTCGTCGGCAGAAGCAACCTTCACCTGTACGGTAAAGCAGCAAGAAGCCTCGGTGGCGCACCCGTCCTCCGCGCTAAAGCAGACGACGGTTGCTCCCACGGGGAAGGAGGCGCCGCTGGGCAACCCTTGTGTGAGGGTGGCGACCGGCGCGCCACAAGGGCAATCGCTTGTCAATGCCGGCGCATCGTAGTTGACCAGAGCGCTGTTCGTTCCTACGGGAGCCGTCACGGCAATGTTGGCGGGGCATTGGAGGGCCAGCGCACTGGTGTAGAAGTCTATGGCAAACGTGTCGTGCAAGACACATCCTAACGAGTCGGTCGCCAGCACAGTATACACTGTTGGCTGTGCGGGCTGGGCCGTCACTGTTGGACAGGTAGTACAGTCTAACCCATCGGCTGGAGCCCAAACATAGGTAGTAAAGCCGGGAAGCGCGTAGGAAACAGCGGCGCCCGGACAGATCACCGTGTCGCCAAATCGGATATCGGGCAGCAGGCTGTAGGTATAGAACACGGAGTCGCGCTGTATGCGGCCGCAGGCGTCCGTAACTTCTACCCAATAATACAGCCCCGGCTCTGTAGCGGTGAAGGTCTGTGCCGTAGAGCCGTCTTGCCATACGTATTGGACATAGCCCTCACCGGCATCGAGCACGGCAGGCACTTTCTCGCACGCGATGATATCTGGCCCTAAATTGAGCTCCTGCACTTTTGGCGGCGTGAGCGCCGCAACAGAGAGGTTATTCTTGTAGTCGCATTCTACCACACTGCCTGCCGGCAGGTCTTCTAAAGAAAAGGGCGTGCTCAGGGAATTGTCGTAGTTGACGACGCTATATACTGTCTGCACGCCTTGCAGCGAGAGCCAGGCGGCGTTGGGGAGCAGCCCGCTTCGACATTCACCCGGAGCCAGCGGGGGTGTCAAGGAAAGGGTGGCACTCCCAAGGGCGCTGGCGCTGTCTTGAGTAGGATTGTCGGCGTAAAACCAGACTTCCACAAAGCCGGCGGCTTCTACACCGCCGTTGTTGCAGATCGTATATGTCGGAGCAGCGCCGCCGCCAGTGCATGTAATGCTGTCGAGGCGAAAGGTCAGGTCGGGCAGGTTGGCACAGTCGTTCGGCTGGCACAGCAGCGCCGTCTTAGGTGTAAAAGGTGTAGGCGCGGTGGTGGGCCAGGGCAAGAGAAAGAGCGGCTGGTTGGGGACGAACAAAGTAGGCGTGCGCGGTTGTACGGTATCTACCGAGGCAACGGCAGCAGGTTCGAGCACCAGCTGGCATGTCTGTTCCAAAGGTCTGGACAGGTCTATTTTGAACAGGAACGCTTGTGTGGGCGCCGCGCTTGTGTTTCCCGTCACATACAGCGCGCCACGGTGCATTGCCGCCGCGTGCAACCCTTCTCCAAAAGGTGCCGGCAGGTCGATAGTGAATACTCGGGTCAGCTCTCCCGCTTTATTTGTCTGAGCGATAAACCGCTCAGCGTGCCGACCGTAAATGAGAAAGCCGTCGGGTAAAGAGAACAGCTGTGTGGCATACGACTGGTCTTGTTGAGGGAACTGGATTTCTTTGACCCAGAGCAGCTCGCCGTCGGAGGAGTGCTTTTGCATGTAGGTGCGCACCGGCGCATAGTCGGCAGGGGCTGATGCGGTCCCATTAAAGATCGAATACACGGCGTTGTCCTCCACAACCACGTCGGTTGCTCTGAGGTCTAAGATGGTCTTAGGCGTCGCCGGCGCTATGGGCGTGCTCTTTACCCATTTGACTGCGCCTGTATTTGTCGCAGCGCGCAGAACGAAGGGAAGGTTGCCTTGATACTGGTTGGCCGAGGCGCGCTCTTGGTGGAAACCCACGACAAACGCATCGCCTTGATGGAGGACGAGGCGCGTAGGTACGGCAAGGCTGTCTAAGCGGTATCCAAAGGGCGGGCTAGGTAGTACGGCGCCGTTTTGGCGGTTTATTCGAAGGAGTTCCACAGAAAAAGAGGAGAGACACACCCCATAGGCATTGTTAAAAGGCATGTCGACTATGGTGCCCAAGCTGAAAAAATCCTGTTCAGAAATCCGCGCCCACAACACTTGGCGCGCAGCGGGGTCGTAGCGCAGGAGGAAGCTGCTCGTGTACGGTTCGCTTTGGTGCCGCCCCATAATCGCCAGTTTTCCTTCGGAGTCGAGCAAGGCGCTCAACGGGTGTACGGGCAAGCTGCTGCTGACCTGCCAGTAGTCTGCAGAAAGTAAGGCTCCTTGGGCGGAGATGTTCAGTAAGGCCAAATCGCCGCCGCGCGTGCCGACGACAAACACACTGCTATCGGGCCCAGGACATACGACGTGTGCCACTATCCCACTGTCGAGGGTGAGCAAGAAAGATGCAGAACCCAACTGGGCCAAGACAGGCAATGGCGTTATAGCCATAGCCAAGGGCAAATAGGAAGTGAATCGCATGCTTTTGGGAGTGGTTTGGGTGAAACAAAAAAGCGTCCGGCAAATTTAATCGCTACACCCTAAAGAGAACCGTCGTCAAGGCGTCAGAGTGCCTTACCTTCGCGCGTTCTTCTTCCAGAAATCTTTTTTTCATGACGCGACATTTGGCCATGGTGGGAAACCTGACCGAAAGCACGATGAAGCTGAAGCGCATCTTTATAGAGCCCACGCTTCCTGAGGGATTGGCACCTTTGCGAGAATTGGCGCATAACCTATGGTGGTCGTGGGATGACGAGGCAAGAGACCTGTTTGCCTCCATAGATGCCATCCAGTTCGAAAAGTTGAATTACAATCCCATAGCGCTATTAGACAGCCTGAGCATAGAGCAAGCGCAGGAATTGCTCGACAATGAGCCCTTTATGGCGCGCATGAGAAGCGTCATGGAGCGTTTTCGCGCCTATATGGCGCAAAAGCCCGAACAGACCCATCCAAAGGTGGCCTATTTTTGTATGGAGTATGGCCTTCACCAGAGCCTGCGCCTATATTCGGGAGGCTTGGGCGTGTTGGCGGGCGACTATTTGAAAGAGGCGAGCGACCGCCTTTTCCCGTTAGTAGCCGTAGGGCTTCTGTACCGATACGGCTATTTTCAGCAGACCCTCTCGCTGCACGGCGAGCAAATTCATCAATTGGAGGCAGCTAAGTTTACGCAGTTGCCCTTGCTTCCGGTGCGCGACGAGCACGGAGAATGGGTGAAGATCCACGTGAATTTGGGCGCGCGGACCGTGTGGGCAAAGGTTTGGCAGATTAACGTCGGCCGAGTGCCGCTCTACCTACTCGACACCGATATCGACGACAATCTCTGGGAAGACCGCGGCATTACGCATCAGCTGTACGGCGGCGACAATGAGCACCGCCTGAAGCAAGAGATCTTGCTGGGCATCGGCGGCGTGCGCTTAATGGAAGCGCTGCGCATCAAACCCGATTTGTACCACCTCAACGAAGGGCATGCTGCCTTCTTGGGTCTGGAGCGACTGCGCCACTATATGGAAAACGAGGAGCTTTCTTGCGAAGAAGCTTTAGAACTCGTGCGCGCTACCCAACTGTTCACCACCCATACTCCAGTGCCGGCAGGGCACGACTCTTTCCCAGAGGCGTTGTTGCGCACCTATCTGTTCGACTATCTGTACAATTTAGATATGCCGTGGGAAACCTTCGTGGCCATGGGCCGCCTGGCTCCTCAAGACCCCAACGAGCCCTTTTCCATGAGCCACTTTGCCTTGCGTACCTCTTCAGAGGCAAACGGTGTCAGCCGCTTGCACGGAGAGGTGAGCCGCCGCATGTTCAACGACCTATACCCCGACTACAACCACGCCGAAATCCACATCGGCTACGTCACAAACAGCGTGCACCTGAACACTTGGACAGCGTCGGAGTGGGCAGCCCTCTACCAAAAGACCTTCGGCTCGGACTTTTTGCAGCATCAAAGCGACCCGCAGCGGTGGTCGAAAATCTACGAGGTGCCCGACGAGACGCTTTTCGCCATTCGCACTGCCCTCAAAAAGCGCCTCCTCGACTGGGTGCGCCGGACGCTGCGCGAAGATCTGACGCGGCGCGGTGAAAATCCGCGCACCGTCTTTGAAGTGATCAACGCCATACGAGAGGACGCCTTAGTCATCGGCTTCGCTCGGCGCTTTGCTACCTATAAGCGCGCCACGCTGCTCTTCACCAACGAGAAACGCCTGGCGTCTATCGTAAACCACCCCGACCGGCCCGTCCTCTTCCTCTTTGCGGGAAAGGCGCACCCGGCTGACAAGGGCGGGCAGGAATACATTCGCCTTATTCATCAAATTACTCAAAACCCGCTCTTTGCCGGAAAGGTGATCTTCTTAGAAAACTACGGCATGGAGATGGCCAAGCTGCTCGTGCAAGGGGTAGACGTCTGGCTCAACACGCCGACGCGTCCCAAAGAAGCCAGCGGCACCAGCGGCATGAAGGCCGTGCTCAATGGCGTGCTCAACTTCTCCGTCTTGGACGGCTGGTGGGTAGAGGGCTACCGCCCAGGAGCCGGTTGGGCGCTGCCCGAGCACGATACATACAAAGATCCGGTGCTGCAAAACGAGCTGGACGCGGAGACCATCTACAACATCTTGGAGACAGAGATCATCCCGGCCTATTTCGACCGCGATGATCGCGGCATCAGTGCGGCGTGGATGCGCTTCATCAAAAAAAATATCGCCGAAATAGCCCCTCATTTCGTGATGAAGCGCATGCTCGACGATTACCATACCCAATACTACGAAAAGCTGCGGCGGCGCAGTCAGCGCTTAGCGGCCAATCAATACCACGCCTTGCGCGAGTTGGTCGAGTGGAAAAAGTATGTGCGCCGCGCCTGGGATGCCATCGACTTGGTCGCCTTAGAAGCGCCCGACACGTTCAACTATCCTCTTCCTTTGGGCGCTCCATTTGAGGCGCGGATTACACTCAACCTGCAAACCCTAAGCTCGTCAGATGTGGGCGTCGAAGTGGTCTTTATGCGGCGCCATACCGAGACCGAGTTAGAAGTGGTCGACATTCGCCCGCTCGAATTGGAGCATCAGAAGGGCAACACGGCAACTTATTCGTGTAACTTTACCCCACAAAAAGCGGGTGTCTTTGAGTACGGCTTCCGTATTTTTCCAAAACACCCTATGTTGGCACACCGCCAAGACTTTCCGTTGGTGCGGTGGCTGTGATATAACGACAGCAAATATTTTGTAAACGGCTAAAAAAAGAAACTATGCAAGAAGCTTATATCGTAGCCGGTTTTCGGACGGCGGTAGGGAAAGCGGGAAAAGGCGGGTTCAAACACACCCGTTCCGACGATTTAGCCGTCGAAGTGATTCGCCACTTGATAAGCCAAGTGCCGGGGTTGGAACCCGCCATGGTTGACGACGTCATCGTGGGTTGCGCCAATCCGGAGGGCGAGCAGGGTTTGCAAATTGGGCGGCTCATCGCTCTTCGCGCGCTGGGTAAGCACGTGCCGGGCATGACGGTCAACCGCTACTGTGCTTCCGGCTTGGAAACTATCAGCATTGCTACGGCTAAGATCCGGGCAGGGATGGGGCACTGCTACATTGCTGGCGGCGCGGAGAGCATGAGCCTCATCCCCATGACCGGCTACAAACTGGCGCCCAACTACCACATCGCCGCGCAAACGCCGGACTACTTAGTAGGTATGGGGCTGACAGCCGAGGCGGTGGCTAAAAAATACGGCATTACGCGGGAGGCAGCCGATGCCTTTTCGCTGCGCTCGCACCAGCGGGCTGCTGCTGCCATCGACGAGGGCAAGTTCAAAGGCGAGATCGTGCCCATCCAAGTCGAAGAGGTATGGGTGGAAGGCGACCGCCGTCAGTCGCGCACCTTCACAGTAGACACGGACGAGGGCGTTCGCCGCGACACCACCTTAGAGGCGTTAGCTAAACTGCGCCCAGCCTTTGCTAATGGCGGCGTGGTTACTGCTGGCAACTCCTCGCAGACATCCGACGGAGCCGCTTTTGTCTTGGTAATGTCTGAGGACTTGGTCAAGCAGCTAAACATTCACCCCGTAGCGCGCTTAGTGGCCTGCGCGGTGGCTGGAGTAGAGCCCCTGCATATGGGCATTGGCCCAGTGGCCGCCATACCTAAGGCGCTGCAACAGGCGGGCATGCGTTTGGATCAGATTGAGCAAATCGAGCTCAACGAAGCCTTTGCTGTACAGGCGTTAGCCGTTATCCAGGAGGCGGGTTTAGACCCCGACCGGGTAAATGTCAACGGCGGCGCTATTGCCTTGGGGCATCCCTTGGGCTGTACGGGAGCCAAGCTAACGGTACAGCTCATCAACGAGATGCGGCGGCGCAATCAGCGCTACGGGATGGTGACAGCCTGTGTGGGTGGTGGTCAGGGCATTGCCGGCATTATCGAGTGCTTGAATTAACCTGGGCTTCTAAAGGGCGCTTCGCACCTCATGTCGGTAAGGAAGTTAGCCGGCGAGACGGCGCTGTACGGCTTAAGCAGTATTGTAGGGCGGTTGCTCAATGTGCTGTTGGTGCCGCTGTATACGCGTGTCCTATCCTCCACTGCCGACTACGGTATTGTCATCGATCTGTATGCCGTGTCGGCCTTTATACTGGTGGTGCTGTCATATCGCATGGAGTCGGCATTTTTTCGTTTCGGCACTCCACAGGCCGACCGCGAGCGCGCCTACAGCACTGCCGTCCAGTCGCTACTGGTAACCACTTTGGGCGCAGTAGCCCTCTTGTGGTTTTTTGCGCAGCCCATTGCCGACGCCTTGCGCTATTCAAATCATCCGGAATACATCCGCTGGTTTGCGCTCATCTTAGGCTTAGATTGCTTGTCGGAGTTGCCGTTTGCCCGCCTACGCATGGAGCAGCGCCCTTTGCGCTTTGCGGCCATCCGGCTAACAACCATCGGCGTAAACATCGGCATGAACCTGTTCTGGCTGGTCTTTTGTCCTTGGGCCGACCAACGAGGCATGTCTTGGGTGCACGCCGTCTGGTCTTCCCAACAGCAAGTAGGCTACATCTTTCTGTCTAACCTGCTAGCTAGTGCGACCACTGTGTTGCTGCTGTGGCCTCAATGGCGCAACCTCGCTGGTGGCTTCGATGTGGGTCTGTGGTGGCGCATGATGCGGTATGCGGCGCCGCTCATTGTCGTAAGCCTTTCGGGTATCGTAGACGAGATGTTCAGCCGGGCGATGCTTAAATACTTGTTGCCCGGTTCGACGCAGGAAAATCTAGCCCAGTTAGGTGTGTTTGGCGCCAACTACAAATTGGCTGCACTCATCTCCCTGTTTACGCAGGCATATCGGTATGCAGCAGAGCCCTTTTTCTTTCGCAACCTTCAGGGGACCAACGCCTTGCAAAACCACGCGCGCGTTACGCAGTGGTTTGCCGCAGCCGCCGTCGTCGGTATGTTGGCCATACTCCTTTTCTTGGATATCTTTAAGTATTTCATTGCTCCTCAGTACTGGTCGGGGTTGCGCGTCGTACCGATACTGTTGATGGCCAATGTCTTTTTGGGCATCTACTACAATTTTTCGGCCTGGTATCGCCTCAAAGACCGAACAGCCCTGGGCGCTTGGATTGCTGTGGCCGGCGCAGTGTTGACGATCGGGCTAAATTTTCTGTTTATCCCGCGATGGGGCTACTACGGCGCCGCTTGGGTGACGCTCATCTGCTATGTTTTTCTGTGTGCGGCCACGTGGTATACGGGTCGGCGACATTATCCTGTCCCATACCCGCTGAGGAAGATCGCTATCTACATCCTCGGTGCCTGGGTAGTCTATGCCTTGAGCGAAGTGCTACAGGAGACCTTATCGCTGCCCATGGCCCTTCGCCTCACTTTCAACGCTGCTCTCGGAGCAGCATTCGTCTGGGGAATTTTTCGGCTCGAGAAGAACCCTTCTCGTCGAGGCTTGTTATAAAGCGAAACGAAGACTCCAGTATGTTTCACTTAAAAGAAGGAGATCCGGCTCCCGACTTTGCTGCGCCCAACGAAAAAGGAGAAATCGTGTGCCTATCGGATTTTAGAGGCAAGAAGCTTGTGCTTTATTTTTATCCCAAAGACGATACGCCAGGCTGTACGGCAGAAGCGTGTAGCTTGCGCGATGGCTACGCCCAATTCGTCAGTCAAGGCTATGCGATTTTGGGAGTTAGCCCCGACTCGTCAAAAAAGCACCTCAAGTTTATCGAAAAGTACCAGCTGCCTTTTAGCCTCTTGGCGGATGAAGACCACCGCGTGGCGGAGGCATACGGTGTTTGGGGGCCCAAGAAATTCATGGGGCGCACGTTCGACGGCATCCACCGGACGACTTTTGTCATCGATGCATCTGGTCGTATCGAGCGCATCATCACTAAGGTGGATACGGAGAACCACGCTGCTCAATTGTTAGGGGCGTAGTGGGCTATGCATAGGGCCGTTTAATCGAGCGACTGGTTGGCAATGCTCGCGCTGTTGACCAATTGCTGATACTCTAAGGGCGTCAGGTTGTCCATGCAGAAGTGGATGGGATTGATGGGCTTGCCCTTGTAATGCACTTCGTAATGCAGATGAGGTGCCGTAGAGAGACCTGTATCGCCCACCTCGCCAATTTTTTGTCCTTTCTTGACGCGTTGCCCCGGACGTACGGACATTTTGCTCATGTGGGCATACCATGTCTCGTAGCCGTAGCCGTGGTTGATGCGCACACAGTTGCCGTAGCCTTGATGCCAGCCGGCTTCGACCACCACGCCGTCGCCTGTCGCTTGAATGGGTGTTCCGATGCGCGCGGGGAAGTCGACACCTTGGTGAAACTTTCGGATCTTGTACACGGGGTGTATCCGATACCCGAAGCCAGAGAGCACGTTCATGCTCTTCTGCAGCTTGTCTTCTCGAACGGGCTTTATGCTGGGAATGCTGGCGAGCATTTTCTCTTGGTCGCGCGCCAAGGACATAATGGTGTCCAAAGACTTGCTCTGCAGCGCTAATTGCTGTTGCAGCACGTCCATCTGCTGCAAGGTCTTTTGTATCGTTTTGCTACTGTACTTAAACGCCTTGGCTTCTGGATGCGTCTCGTGGCCACCCGTACCCCCTCGCCATACATCGGAGTCGATGGGATCCATGCCAAAGACGGCCCTGTGCACATAAGCATCGCGTTCTTGAATCTGCTGAAGCGCTCTGCTCATGCCCTCTAACTCTTGATTGAGCTGGGCAAACTTTCGCTCCATCTGCTCAATCTCTTGAAGCAACTCCTTTTCGCGAGGAGAAGGGAAGTAGTGGTATAACACACTCAACAGGCCGATGGCAGCAACCAGAACAGCGGAAAAAAAGCCGAAAGCCTGCCAGATTCTTGTCTTTAGAGGAACAACTACCCGTTCGTAGCTGAGCGTTTGTGTGTTGTAAACAAACTTTTCTTTCCTGCCCATATGGTCGGTTTTTACCTGAAGCATCGCGCACACGGGTGCTTTTGCAAGCGCGCCTTGTGTGTGGGCGACATAAGGATTACATCGTATTTTTTTAGTGCTAAAGCTTCCTTTAGCTATCGGGGGGCAACGCCCACAGGGGATCACTCAGGTTGGTTAATGTCTTCGGCTCTTTTGCCAAACACACCACAAAAGTATTTGATGGTTACAAATAGGCCAAACATTTTTGTAAAAAAAAAAACAACAAAACGTAGCTGTAAAAGCCTCAAGAAGATGGAGCCTCAAAAGGTTTTGCGAAGGCGAAGAAAAAAACATTTGCGCTATTCATCAAACAGCGGGTACTAATTTTAACATTCAGAGGGGGCTTTTGAGTAATATCAACTGGTTTGTAAAGGATTCATAATCAAGGTGTAAGCCGATAATTGTTTTTTAGGCGATATTCTGCTAATTCCTTTGCACCTTTGCCGTCTATGCCATTAGGAACAGTGGTTAAATCGACGGGCAGTTGGTATCACGTTCGCCTGGATGAAGACCAGTCGATTTGGGAGTGTCGAGTAGTCGGAAAATTTCGGTTAGAGGATATCCCGCTGACCAACCCCGTTGCCGTGGGCGACCGGGTAGAGGTGAAGCCGGAGGGTTCGGGTCGCGGCCTCATCGTGCAGATCTTGCCGCGCCGAAACTACGTAGCTCGGCAGTCGCCGCGCCGCAAGCGCGACGTGCACTTGCTGGCTGCCAACATAGACCAAGCAATGCTCATTACTACTGTAGTGCAACCAGACCTTAAGCCCGGCTTTATCGACCGCTTCTTGCTGATGACAGAGCCGCACGAAATACCCGTGGTCATCGTCTTCAACAAAGGCGACCTGTACGACGAGCGCGCGGTCGACATTTTTTTCGAGATGAAGGCGATCTACGATTCGATTGGCTATCGGGTCATCGCCACGTCGGTCGTAGAGCGCAAAGGGTTAGAGACCATGGTAGAGGTGCTCACCAATAAGACGACGCTGCTGGCCGGCCAGTCGGGTGTAGGCAAGAGCAGCCTCATCAATGCCATTCAGCCGCACCTACACCTGCGCGTGGGCGAGCTGAGCGATTATTCGGGAAAGGGCAAGCACACGACCACCTTTGCCGAAATGTTTGCCCTGGACTTTGGCGGCTATATCATCGATACGCCGGGCATCAAGACGCTTTCTTTCAACAACAAAGACCCTCAAAACGTAGCGCACTCCTTTCGCGAATTCTTTCAGCTGTCGGCTCATTGTCGCTTTGGTGCGGCCTGCCTGCATCGAGGCGAGCCCGGCTGCGCCGTTCGGGCGGCACTGGAGCAAGGCGAAGTCAGCGAGCTGCGCTATCTCAACTACCTGGCCCTTTTAGATGAAGTGGAGGGCATCCGCCCTTGGGAACGCACCAAGGAGATATCGTGACGCTTTACAGGTCGCCGAGCTGCGGGCGAACAACGAGCTCCTCCACTACGGCAGCAGGTGATAAAGTGTAAGCGCTCCAAACCAACTGCGCGATATCGGTGGGCTGCATGAGGCGGTCTTGAGGCAGTTCGACGCCGCGCCAGGAGTCCGACCAGGTGGCGCCGGGCATCAAAGCCGTAACTCGGATGCCGGCAGCCTTGAGCTCCTCGCGCAAGGCCTTAGAGAAGCCCAACAGGGCGAACTTGGAGACCGTATACGAGCCGCCGTTGGGATAAGCCATAAGGCTGGCAATGCTGCACATGTTGAAGATATGGCCTTGACCAAAGGGAAGCATCAGCGGCAACAGGGCGCGCGTCAAATGGTAGGCGCTGTACAAATTGACCTCGATGAGGTGTTCTAAGACACCGTCGGCCTCGTCGCACACGCGGCCGGGGCGGAAAATCCCCGCATTATTGACCAGCAAGTCGATGCGCGACCAGCGGCTGCGCACCGCAGCTGCAAAGCGCTCAACGTCGGCTCGCCGACCGAGATCGGCTTCACAGGTGAGCAACTGCTGATGCGGGAAGGCAGTCGACCAGTGCACTTGCATAGCAGCTAAGTCGGCACTCGTCCGCGCGCATACCGCCATGTCGAAGCCGTGCGCTGCAAAACACTCAGCAATAGCGCGCCCCAAGCCTTTTGTGCCCCCAGTGATCACGGCTACCGGCGTTCGCGCAGATGGTTCTCGTTGTTCCGGCATAGAATGAGAAAGTTAATTGTTAAGCTCTAAAACAACGCGTAATTGGAAATGGCTGTCTCGCCCTGGCCAAAATTTCTCCTCTCTAATGCCCAAGATCGGTGTGCACTATCTTGGAGGGCAAAGTAATCGAGCGCCATCCTTCCGGATTTTGAAAAATACTTATCTTTGTTATGCGTAACGCCGAGACAGTTATCGGCATAGTACGGTGTAGTATGGTTGCCATAGACAAACGCTATAACTTCATTTACTACTTTGGCCGCTACCTATTCTTGCTCGGTCAGACTTTTGGGCGTACGGAAAACTTCTCGATGTACTGGAAGGAGACCATGCGCCAGATGAACCACATTGGAATAGGCTCGCTCATCATCGTCTGCCTGATATCCATATTTATCGGCGCGGTGGCGGCCGTACAGTTTGCCTATCAGTTGGACGGTCAGCTGGTTCCCAAGTACTACATCGGTTACATTGTGCGTGATTTGGCCATCATCGAGCTGTCGCCGACAATTACCTGTCTGGTATTGGCTGGAAAAGTGGGTTCCAACATGACGGCAGAGATTGGGGGCATGCGCCAAAAAGAGCACATCGATGCCATGGAGGTGATGGGGGTGAACTCAGCGGCCTATCTTATTCGCCCTAAGATTATTGGTGCTCTGATAGCCATTCCAGCGTTGGTCACCTTTTCGGCTTTCGTCGCCATCATTGGCGGCTATTTGGCCAGTGTTCCCACGGGCTGGATTACAGACGACGAATACAACCAGGGGCTGCGCGCTTTTTTCGAGCCGTACAATGTCTTCATGATGTACGTGAAGGCTGTTGTCTTTGCCTTCATCCTCACTACAGTGTCTTGCTATCAGGGCTACTACGTGCAGGGAGGCAGCATCGAGCTGGGACAAGCCAGCACCCGCGCTGTAGTGTACAGCGACATTCTCATCTTATTGGCCGACTACCTCATTGCAGTGCTGCTCACCGGCTAGCGTCTTCAGGCACTGAGCGCTGCGCGGCGCAGGCGCTGCAGGAAGGGAGAAGCAAAAATGAACGACTGCAGGTTCTCGTTGGGGCTGTTCAACACCTCGTGGCGATTGCCCTGCCACTCTACGCGCCCTTCGAAGAGGAAGCAAATGTTATCGCCGTTTTCCATCACCGAGTTCATGTCGTGCGTGTTGATGATGGTGGTGATGTTATTTTCTACAGTGATGCCGCGGATGAGCTCATCGATGACGATGGCCGTCTTCGGGTCTAAGCCGGAGTTGGGTTCGTCGCAAAAGAGGTAGCACGGCTCTAACACGATGGCTCGAGCGATGCCGACGCGCTTTTGCATGCCGCCCGACAACTCGGAAGGGTACTTCCGATTGTTTCCCGCCAGGTTGACGCGCTCCAAGCAAAAGTTGACGCGGTCGGCCTTCTCTTTTGCCGTCATCTTAGTGAACATGTCTAGAGGGAAGCGCACGTTTTCCTCCACCGTGAGCGAGTCGAACAAGGCCGACCCTTGGAACAACATGCCCACTTTCATCCGAATCGCCCGCATCTGCTCTTTACTTAAGGTGGTGAAATTGACGTCGTCGTACCAGACGGTGCCGCTCGTGGGCTGGAGCAGGCCTACCAAGATTTTCATCAGCACCGTCTTTCCCGAACCGGAACGCCCAATGATGAGGTTGCACTTTCCCGTTTCAAAGGTAAAGTTGATGTCCTTGAGGACAGCCTGGCTGCCAAAGGACTTGTAGATCTTCTCTGCGCGTATCATCGAACCTTTTTTTGGTGAGCAAATCGCGCTATAGCGGTAAGGCGGAGTAGCGCTCGATGAAAGCTTTCAGCTCGTCTACCATGGCCGGAGAGCCAATGGCGATGGTAGATCGTTGATGGAGTTCTTTGGGTTCGATTTCCAAGATGCGCTTCAGTTGGGTGTTGATCGCCTTGCCACCGGCCTGTTCGACGACCATGGCCAACGGATTGCACTCGTACAGCAAGCGCAGCTTGCCCTTGGGGTATTTTCGCGTGCTGGGGTAGAGGAAGATGCCGCCCTGAATGAGGATGCGGTGGATGTCGCTGACCATAGAGCCGATGTAGCGGAGGCCGTAGTTCTGGTCGCTGCAGTGGTCGATATAGCGGCGCAGTTCGAGGTCGAACTTGGAATAATACCCCTGGTTGACGGAGTAGAATTGGCCGTTTTCCGGGATGCGCATGTTGCGGTGGCTTAAGCAAAACTCGCCGATGCTTGGGTCTAAGGTAAACGCATTGACGCCGTTTCCGGTGGTGTACACCAGCAGGGTAGAGGTGCCGTAGAGCACATAGCCGGCGGCGACTTGGCGAATGCCGGGCTGCAGAAAGTCTTCGCGCGTGGCCGGTCCGGAGGGATCGCTTTTGCGCCGATAGATGGCGAAAATGGTGCCCACCGAGACATTCACATCGATATTCGAAGAGCCATCCAAGGGATCGAACAGCACCACATAGTTGCTCTTTTTCGAGTGTATGGGCTCTACCTGTATGATGTCCTCACACTCTTCTGAAGCGATGGCGCAGCACTCACCACTGTTTTTTAGGCACTCGATGAGCTTTTCGTTGGCGTAGACGTCTAATTTTTGTTGGATGTCTCCCGAAGCGTTGTCCGAGCCATCGGCTACGCCGAGAATGTTGACCAAGCCGGCCTTGTTTACCTCCCGGTTGATGATTTTGGCTGCTACGCCAATATCGCGGAGCAGCCCGGTGAGCTCACCGGTAGCAAATTCGAAGTCTTTCTCCGAGCGTATGATAAACTCATCGAGGGTGACAATGCGGTTGCCTGGGCTGTAGAGGGCGGTAGATGCCTCAGGGCTCTTCTTTCCTTTTGCGGGATTGGTGGTCATAGCAAACTCGGTTGTAAACAGGTTAGGGTGGTCAAATAGCCTAAAAGCCGAAGCAAAAGTAAAAATTTGTTGGTGTGAAAAAACGGGTTTCTACTCCCGCTTCTTCCTGTGCGGAAGTGCCCTATTTTGCTGTTCGGCGAACCAGTTGACCATTGGGCAAGATGTCGAGCGGGGTGTCGGGAAAGTCAGCTCGAGTGAGGTTTTGCAACACTTGAATGACGCGGTTTTGTGGGTCGCGCTTAGGGCCATGGTGCTTTTGCTGGTAGGTAGCGACGATATACCCAGAGTGGAAGCGCCCTTGTTCATCGAGGTCGACGACCAGCAGCGGAGCAATGCCGGCAGGCCCGGCCAGACTAAAGCGTCCATAGGTGCAAAAGTTGCCCAGACTGTAGGCGATAAGGCGATCCTTGTATAGCTCGAGGGCACGGGTAACGTGGGGCCCGTGCCCCAAGACCAGGTCTGCGCCGGCATCGATAACAGCGTGAGCAAAGGCGTATACGTCGCCGCGATTTTCTCCGTGAAAATATTCTGTCTTTCGGGGGACGCGTTGGTGAGCGGCACCCTCTGCACCGCCGTGAAAAGAGACCACTACAAAGTCTGCTCGGGTTTTTAACTCGCGCACGATCTGCTGGGCCCGTGCCAGATCGCGCAGATCGCAAGTGCCGCTGTTGGGTGCGAACGCACAGAACCCCCATCGCTTACCTGCGCGCTCGAGTACGGCGGTCTCGTCGGTGCCTATAAGACCGACGTAGGCTATCCCTGCCTGATGCAACGTTCGCTTGGTTTGCTCTCGACCTTCGGGGCCGAAGTCGCCCGAGTGGTTGTTGGCCAAGCTGAGCACGTCAAAGCCCGCGTCTACTAAATGCCGCACGTACCGCGCCGGCGTTCGGAAAATGTAGCACACGGAAGAGTCTTTGCACGACTTCGGACGGCCGCCCTGGTCGAACAAGGTGCCTTCGAGATTGCCAAAGGTAATGTCGGCTCGGCTGAGTTCATCGCGCACCTCGCTCAAAAGAGCAGCGCCATCGTTGGGCGGCAAATAGGCCGAAGAAGGGTAGTTTGTGCCCAACATGATATCACCTACCCCCGCTATGCGATACTGGCGCAAAGGTGGCGCAGACGTATCCGGTACAGCGGTCGATGTGATTTCTTGCCCTTGCGGCAATGGAAAAGACATCCCCTGAAAAAGATACAGCAGCAAGAGCGGAAACGCCAACAGGATCCTCGCCTTCGGGCAGAAGCCTATGGTCTGAATACGTGTGTGCATCGGCATGTTTTTTATTGGTACATTGCTGATCAAATTTGTTACTATAGGAGTGCCTACCTGAGAAAAGAGGCGCCGGCAAGGCCCCTTAAGGGCCTACTTTTTCTGCGTCTTTCCAAAGCTCCCCCAAGAGTGGGCAGTGTCTGTGCCCAATAGAAAGATAGTAGGTATTGCCCGAATACTGACGTGTGTTTCGCGCCAAGACCCCACCGGCAGGGTGCGAACAAATGCCTGCGCACCCGTTAAGTCTTGAGCGAGGCACACTGATGTTTGCACCTGAAGGGTTTTTAATAGGACTTCAAATGTCCAGGGAGTGCGATAGGGGGTCTCCATAAACATTTGGGTCTGGTGCCGCTGATACGCCCACTGCTCTAGTTGTCGCAGCTGACGCACGAGCTCTGGCCGTTTGGCGGACAAATATCCGTGAAAGGCGAACGCCTGTCCGTTGAGTCCTGAAGCCATGAGCGCCAAAAGGATGGCGGATGGCCCTACCAGCGGAACGACAGGTACCTGGAGGTGGTGTGCCAAAGCCACCACAGCAGCGCCGGGATCGGCAACCCCGGGGCATCCGGCTTCCGATAGCAATCCTACGTCGCGCCCTTGACGGACCGCTTGCTCAAAGAGCGCGCGCCCCTCCGACGTCAGATTGCCCTCTCGGTCCAACTCCACAAACATCAGGGCACCTATCGGCTGCAGTGGGCCCACCTGTCTGATGAAGTGCCGAGCCGTCTTAGCCCGCTCAACAATAAACACATCCAGTCGCCGAACAATGTCCAGCACACGAGGGGTCAAAGTGTCTAGAGCACCCTCTGAAATAGGAGTCGGTATCAGGTAAAGGGCCAATGCAGCTTTTCCGATAAGAACGCCCAAAAGTACAAGCCTGTCGCCGATTTGTACTTTTGCTCCGCGCTCAAAGCACAGCCGTGGACACTTTTACCGTAAAACTTCCGGTTTTCGAAGGGCCCTTCGACCTCCTATTGTTCTTCATCGAGCGAGATGAATTGGACATCTATAACATCCCCATTGCCCAGATTACCCAAGACTTTTTAAATTATCTGCGCCAGATGCAGTCCATGAATTTGGACGTCGCCTCCGAATTCATTGCCGTAGCCGCCACCCTCATGCGCATCAAAGCCAAGATGCTCTTGCCGCGCCGAACTTACGACGAAGAGGGCAACGAGATCGACCCGCGCCAAGAGCTCGTCGAGCGGCTCTTGGAATACAAGCGCTACAAGAGCGTACTCGACGACCTGCGCCGCTTGGAGGAGCTGCGTGCCTTCATGTTTCCGCGCACAGGTGCTGCTGCGGAGCTGAACCAACTGGCGCAAAAAGCCTTGGCGGATGCAGAATGGGAAACACTATCGACCTACAAGTTGCTGCGCACGTTCGTCCGGCTGATGGAACAAATGGAGGGGCGCCAGCGACAAAAGCGTATCCACTCCGTCTACGCCTATAGCTACACTGTACAAGGGCAGCGCGAGTACCTGCGCAGCCGGCTTCGCTCCGGCAAACAAACCTCATTCGAAGAAATCTTCCTCTCTTTGGATAACCGCATCCATGCCATTGTCACGTTTTTGGCGCTCCTAGAAATGCTCAACGCACAGGAAGTGCTCTTGGTGCAGGGCGAAGGAGCCAACAACTTCTGGCTCACGCTGCCCGATACTCCTTCTGCTTCGGCTAAATGAGCTCCTATCGTTGAAAAGAGTGCGCTGCCCAACGCCTGATAAAATCACCTCAACGGTGCTGGCCGCCCTGCTGTTGAGGAGGACATTTAACGCTTCCGTAGCTGCAAAAGACACAACAGTCGCCCTTTTTAGGCCTCAGTAGTGTCTTGCAGTGTTCGCATTGATAAAAGTACTGGCAACTATCGGTAGGCATTGTCTCTTCTTTCTGATGCTTGCATTGAGGACAAGTGATGACAGACTGAAGTTTCATATGGCACTATTTCTTTTTTACCTCTGCTCGAACTACGGAATACCCCGTGGTATTGATGGCCGTCTGTATCGCTTCAAGGTGGACTTGCGTTTCGTCAAAAATTACTATAGCATTTCCTTTTTCGAAGGATGCTGTCGCTTGGATGACTCCCGGCAAACCGCTTATTGCGCGCTCGATGTGCCGGGCGCATCCTGTACACGTCATGCCTTCCACAGTGAATTCTACTGTTTGGGCACGTCTCGTGCCTGGAGCAACAGTCCCAGCCGGCTGCGCGGTTTTAGGGTAGAAGACATGGGCATAATGCGGAAATGCCAGCATCAGAGCCGCCACTACCGTTACAGCGGCAAGAAAGGCCTTGCTGTGCAAGAAGCGGCTCTTCTTTTCGGCTGTGCATTCGCATGCTACCCTATCCGCAGGCTTCAGTCGAAAGTACCAGGCTAAGCCGAGCGCAACAACTGTCAAACCGATGAGATAAGGACGGGCCGGCTCCATCCAAGAAAAGGCAGAGCTCATGCCGCCGATACCCGCTAATACTGCTAAGAGCGGAGTGATGCAGCACAGCGAGGCCGCTAAGGCCGCTAAAAGTCCTGCTCCGACCAATGAGTTTTCTCTTTTCATGTACCAGTATTTTTATCTTCCCTCTCTGGTTGCTCAAGGAGCGTAAACAGTGGTTCTAATAGCGGCGCATTCTTGCTATCGATCGAATAGAAAATAGTCTGACCTTCGCGCCGCATCTCTATTAGACGGCGGTCTTTCATCTTGCGGAGGTGCTGCGAAACGGCCGAAACACTCATCTCTAAAATGTCGCTCAAATCGCACACACATAGCGACTCCTCCCGATACAGGAGATATAGTATCTTGAGCCGTACCTCGTTGCTGCTCAGCTCTAAAAATCCCGCTAAATCGCTAAAGGTGCTGCGAAGACCTGCTACCTGACGCTTACAGCGCTCGATTTGTTGAATGTCGGCCTGCCTTCTCGTACAAACTTGATCGCCCATAACGAGCACAAAGGTAACGTTTTCGTTTATTTAAGCAAGCGCTAAAATAATTTTTTATCACCTACGGAATTTGCTTCGTTCTGTAGCCCGATAGCCTGTCGGTATTCAGGAGCAAGAGTTCAGCGGTGGAAAACGCTTCGTCAAGCATTGCCGTGTCGTTTTGCGGCTCGCTCTTTTTCAGTGAACGGCTATCCTTTTATGGCGGCCTTACTTCTTGCTTTTCTGGCGAATAGCCACTCTACAAAGCGCCTGACCAATGGGCCAATGACCAAAACGAACGGCAGCACGGCGGGGTACGCCTTAGGCACTAGGCTTAGCCAGTTGTATACAAAGTTTTCTGTAGCAAATCCCTGCCGCACTAAGGTGCCGAGGAATGAAACGTAGGTAGATGTTAGCAAGCTGATTATCAGCCCGAAAACGGCCAGTTTTTTAAATTCGGTACTCATATCACGCTACTGTGTCGGTTAGTTTTTTATCCCTCATTGCCAGCAGTCTGCTTAGCGATATGAAGTGGGTAAATCCCGAGAGCGGAACGCCAAATAGTGGGACCATATAACCAGGGGCAATTGGAGAATGGCATCCATGCCCTTGTCGCCCATGAGGGTGAGCGTAATGCCTGTGCCCACCGCTACGACGAAGTCGAGCGAGCCGATGATGTTGAAGATGAGGTAGTTCAGCTTGGTGTGTCCAAACAGAAAGACCGTTAAGCCGAGAAACCCCGAAATAATGTCGCCATAGGCTGCATTGTTGATGAAGGTTTGAGAGAGTACCTAGCTGTGCGAAAGGAAGATCCAGCCGGCAAAAATTCTCCACGCGTGGAAGAGCGCGATGGCTTTCATTGAAATGGCGCTGCAGAACCGCCTAAACGCTTCATCGAACTGGTGGAGCAGTATCAGACCGAACAGTATCAAAACTACTGTTGCTCCAAAAAAGGGATCCGGAATTTGGTTAAAGGCTCCCGTGTACCCTAACAAAAAACTAGCAATGCCCCAAAAAACAACAACGAGGGTAGCTCGTTTTTCAAAGTTGTTTTGTTGAACTGCTATTGTTTGCATAAACTTTGAGTTGGTTTATGCAAAAGTCAAGGGTAAGTACGGCTTTCCACTTACCAAATGGCAAGAAATCACTTGCGCGAAATTTCTTTTCTAAGTCGGCTCAGCGATGTGTCCGTGATGCCCAGATAGGAGGCGATGTGTTTTAGCGGAACGTGTTGGAATATGTCGGGTTTTTCCTTTAGGAGTTGTTCATATCGTTGCTCGGCATTCTCGGTGGTCATGGAGATGATTCGCTCTTTAAAGGATATAAAACCCTTCACCAGAACAGCTCTTCCAAACTCTATGAATTCGGGTAAGGAGTGAAAGAGCTGTTGAAAGCTCTCGTACTTACCCACCCAAACGCTGCATTCCGTTACCGCTTGGATGTTTTCTTTGGAGGGTTTTCGCTGAAAGTACGAGCCTACCTCGAAGACTATTTGTAAAGGTTTGTAGATATCGATGGTTACCTCATTTCCGGTGGTGTCTAACACGTACGAGCGCATATAACCCTTTTCCAAGAAGATGTAGTCGGAGTTAATTTTTCCTTCTTTAAGGGTGAGGGTATTCTTAGGGAGGGTAGCGTGTTCAAAATTGTCGGCGATGAGCTTTGCTGCGTAATCCGAGATGGGAAACGTGTCTTTGATGCACTGTACTAGTACTTGTTTGCTGCCGTTCATTTTTCGAGACTGCTGATTTCGAATTATTGAGTAGCAAGCAGAGTGGAGCGGCTCTCACCATCGCTTTCGGAGCACCACGCCGACGCCCACGCTTGTTTTCGACCATCCGAAGAGAGCGCGATCTATCTGAAGAATTGCATCCGTTAGCATTGTCAAGCGCGGCACCCGATTGGTGCGGGGCTGTATCGCCAAAGTAGGTGTACTTTGCGCCTCGGTATTGCGGGCATTGCGTTTGAGCAGCCGCTGCCAGATGCCGGTGTGGTACATTTCCAGCAGCCCAACCAAGTGGTGACTTAGGGGGCGCAGTTCCACTAGCTCAAATCCTATTTTGTCGGCCCATTGGACAAAAGCCTTAGGCTCAATCAGGTATGTGTGGCCAAAGGCGTATGCGCCCTGTGAAACGAGGTATTCGCGCCGGTAGGCGGGAGCAAGGCGCTGCCACAGATAGTTTACGGGGTCGTACGTAAAGGGGAATTTGCGGTTGGGAAAGGTCAGAAACACCCATCCGCCGGGGCGCAGTATGCGGTAGATCTCGGCGAGCATGCGCTCGGAGTCGCCAACATGCTCGATAACTTCACACGAAACGACGCCGTCGAAGCTGTTGTCGGAGTAAGGCAATTGCAAGGCGTCGGCCTTTTCATAGGAGACATTGGGCACGTCGGCGTTCATAGCGCGAGCACAGGCGAGGTCTTCCTCATTGATGTCGCAGGCCGTCAGGTGTTGGCAGTAGGCAGCCAACAGTCGGTCGTAGTCCCCTTCGCCCGTGCCCAAATTCAGCAGGCAGGTTAGCGCAGGAACATGCGCTTTAGACGAGGCATAACGCTCTAAGCACTGCTGAATAAAGCGGTAGCGATTTCGGAACGTCGGGAGTAGGAATTTGAGATTCATGTGCGGCTTTGCTCTGTAGAAAATATCGCGGCTTTCTGGAGGAGATAGAGATACCCTGGCGGCTCAGAATCGCGGGCATGTGATGCGCGCGCGTTTTTCGGCTGGGTGATAGTAGCTGAGCGACAGCTCAAAGGCCCCGCGCGACTGATTGACGCGGGCCAGCGAAGAGGTGGTCACGTCGTAGCTGAGTCCCAGCATCCAGCGCTCTAATTCGAGCATGACCACAGCCACGAGGGCATCTGTCTGTAGCCCTCTATCCAATCGGTTGACGAGGCGCAACCACGCGCCGGTGCGGAGGGCCAACTCATTTCGGTCGTTGTTGGCGTATCGAATGCCTGTGCCTACGGTGGCTTCAAACGCCGGCCCTTGACGCATGAGGAGCAATCCGGGCATGAGGCCCATCGCCTCGCTCAGCGGCAGCAGGCCGTTGGTGTGCAAGGTCCAGCGGAGGTAGAGGCGCTCTGAAGGGTTGTCGGCCAGCAGCGCTATGTTGGGCCGGTTGAGGTGGTGCCACGCCACGCCGGCCGTCCAAAATCCGGTGTTTCGGCGAGAGACGGCATACCACATCAACCCGGCGTTGAAATCCCAGTAGGGGTCGGAGTTGGCCCCGGCGTTGGGCTCTCCGTTCGGTGCGGTCAAGTCGGGCACTTCTCGCTGAGGGTCGAACTGGCGGCTAAACCACAGGCGCCCCCAATCTAAGCTGTTTTGGCCGAAGCCCCATTGCGCTCCTGCGCTCAGCACGTGTGTCGTTTGGCGCGGCCCACCGCTGAGCCGTTTAAGGAAAGCGCCGCCCAAATGAACCTTATTTTGCGAAAAGCGCGCCGTTCCGGCCTCGTCGTGGAGGGCACCGAGGCCCAAAGCAAAAAAATCGTGAGCGCCTACGCCCCAGCGCAGCTCAGCGGCTGCAGAAAACGTGCGGAATGGCACTGGCGACAACAAACTGCTCCACTGGTCGCGGTAGTTGAGCACAGCACGCCAGCGGCCTTCAAAGGCGCCGACAAGCGCCGGGTTGAGGTTCCATGGCGAAGCAAAAAACTGGGAGAAGCGCGGATCTTGCCCGCTTGCACCGATAGCCCACGCCATCGCCCATACCCACAAGGTGAAAAACCGCGATGCCATAACACTAAGCCGCCTCAGCAACGGCCAAAGGTAAGGCTTATCCCGCTAAGAAGCAGCGACCGGACGGGGGGCCCGGAAAAAACACAGCTGCCTTCTCCGCGCAGGTAGGCAGCCGTATCGTTCACGGGATTATCGGTGTCTTTAGGGCGAAGCTCGATGGCGTCTCAATTTAGCTTTTCGATATCTCGGATAAGAATAGAATGCCGATTAAAGTGAATGAGGTTTGACTTGCGCAGCTCGTTAAGGATAGACGTCACGGTTTGGCGGCTGGCGCCGACGAGGTTGGCGATGTCTTGTTGGGTAAGGGCGTGCTTGAGTAACGTCTCGAAGCCCACTTGTCGTCCGCGTTGACAGGCCGTTTCTTTGAGGAAATCGACGATGCGCGTGCGTACATCTTTGCAGATGAGCGACTCCCAATGCCGTTCGGCTCGACGCACGCGCTCGCCCAAATGGTTGAGCATGTGCTGAGCTAGCCGGAAATTGTGCTCCAAAAAGGGTTTAAAATGGGCGGTTTTTACGGCGATGAAGCGCGCTTCCTGTCCTAACGTGCTGGCAAATTCAGCGCGTTTGCTTTCACCGGCCAACCCCATCTCGCCAAAGATGGTGTATGGGTGCTGAAAGTTGCGCACGATCTCGCGCCCATCCGGCGTGTAAATGCCCACCTTGACCATACCCTGTACTAAAAAGCAGATATAGTCGCTAGGCTCGTCGGAAAGATAGATGAAGGAATGTTTGTGGGCGTGACGAACTTCCGAGTGCCGCGCAAGCTCTCCTAATTCTTGCGGCGACATGGGACTCAGGATCGGAAATTGTCGGAGTTGGTAAAGGACATCCATTGTTCGAGAAAGATTGTTTGGATTAACGATTAAAGCATTCGACAACGCCCCTCTTTTTCCAATAACTGTGCCAATACGCACCTGAAGCAGAGATTTGCCTTAGAGGGGTTAGGGGCTTAGGCGAGCACGTAGGTGCACGAGGAGGCGAATCGGCGTATTTTGGCCTCGATCTTCAGCGCGCCACGAAATCTGCACCCATGACAGCAGTCAAGCCCTTTTCTCTACTGACAGAGTTCGACGTTTCCCTGTTTCAAGCAGGTAAGCATTATCAACTATATGAAAAGCTCGGGAGTCATATCGTGGAATGCGATGGTACGCTCGGCGTGTACTTTGCCGTTTGGGCGCCGCGAGCCCAACGAGTATCGGTAGTGGGCCACTTTAATGCGTGGAATCCCGACAAACATCCGCTGATGCCCCGCTGGGACAAAAGCGGTATCTGGGAAGGGTTTATCCCCCATCTCGGAAAAGGAACCGTTTACAAATACCATATCATCACGCCCCACGGGAAAGCCCTGGATAAGGGTGACCCATATGCCTTGCGCTGGGAGATGCCGCCGAGGACTGCATCTATTGTTTGGAACTTGGACTATCGGTGGAACGATGCGCAGTGGTTGGCACAGCGACGCCAACGAGCCGGAGAGCCTCAACCTTGGTCGGTATACGAAGTACACCTGGGCTCATGGAAAAAGCTCCCACACGAGGGGAATCGCTCGCTCAATTTTCGCGAACTCGCCGAAGAGCTCATCCCCTACGCCAAAGACATGGGTTTTACCCATTTGGAACTCATGCCGGTCATGGAACATCCTTATTTTCCCTCTTGGGGATATCAAATTACCGGCTATTTCGCTCCAACCAGCCGCTATGGCGAGCCAGAGGACTTCATGTATTTCGTCGATGCCTGTCATCAGGCAGAATTGGGGGTTATCTTAGACTGGGTTCCGTCGCATTTCCCTGGAGACATCCATGGGCTGTATCTTTTTGACGGCACGCATTTGTACGAGTACGCCGACATGCGCCGCGGCTATCATCCGGACTGGAACAGCTATGTCTTCGACTACGGGCGCAACGAAGTGCGTGCCTTTCTCATTTCGAACGCCCTCTTTTGGCTCGACCGCTATCACGTCGATGGCCTGCGGGTCGATGCGGTTGCCTCTATGCTCTATCACGACTACTCGCGCAAAGAGGGCGAGTGGATACCCAACATTTACGGCGGTCGAGAAAATCTCGAGGCCATTTCTTTTTTGCGCGAGTTCAACGAGGCTGCCTATCGGAATTATCCGGGTATAGAAACCATAGCGGAGGAGAGTACGGCATTTCCCGGTGTGAGTAAGCCCACGTGGGAGGGCGGCTTAGGATTTGGCCAGAAATGGATGATGGGGTGGATGCACGACACCCTCAACTATTTTAAGCGCCCGCTCGTCTATCGGCGTTGGCATCAGAACGATATCACCTTTTCGATGGCCTATGCTTTCTCGGAGCGTTTCATGCTGCCGCTGAGCCATGACGAGGTGGTGCATATGAAGGCTTCGCTGCTCTACAAGATGCCGGGCAATGAATGGGAGAAATTTGCCAATCTGCGTACCCTTTTTGGCTATCAATGGACGCACCCCGGCTCCCAGCTGCTCTTCATGGGCGGCGAGTTTGGCCAGACGTCGGAGTGGAGCCACGACCGCGGCGTAGTGTGGGAGTTACTGCAATACGCCTATCACGAAGGGTGTCGGCAGTGGGTGCGCGCCCTCAACCACCTCTACCTTGAAAAGCCTGCCCTGTGGTGGCATGCCTTTTCGCCCGAAGGTTATGCGTGGGTAAGCGGCGACGATACCGAAAACTGTGTACTCGCCTACTTGCGAAAAGGGCGACCCGAGGATAAGGTGCTTCTTGTGGTGTGCCACTTCAAGACGGGGGTGGTTGAAAATTACACCTTAGGCGTGCCTTACGGCGGCATGTGGGTAGAGCTGCTCAACAGCGATGACCTAGCTTTTGGCGGAAGCGGCGTGACTAATGCACCCATCGAAGCGCAGGCTCGAGCGTCCCACGGCTTTGAGTGCGCCCTCACTTTTCGACTAGCACCGCTGGCAGTGCAAATCTTCGAAGGGCAACAGCTGCCTGCATCCAAAAAGAGGCCCAAAAAGACCGCCCAAACAACCCTTAAGCCTAAACGCGCACCAAAGGCAAAAGCAAAACGTTCGGCTGCAGCGCAGCACTCCCAGACGGCCTAGGCCATAGAATCCATGGGAACTTTCCGCAGCGGATATGTCTACTTTTGCATAACATTTTCTGGCCCATTCTGTATCCTATCTCATCAGCATGCATATTACGGCAGCACAGATCGCGCATATCTTAGGCGGAATCTTAGAAGGCGATCCCAACGCCCTCGTTCGTAGGCCCGCCCGTATCGAAGAAGCACAAGATGGCGACTTAGCCTTTTTAGACAACCCTAAATACGAGTCCTTTGCATATAATACGCGAGCTTCTGTTTTGCTCGTCCATCGGCAGTTTCAACCGATACAGCCCGTGGTGCCGACCCTCATCCGCGTAGATGACGTGCGTTCTAGCTTGGCCCTTTTGCTCGAAAGATTTCACGAGGTCCTTTTAAATAACGGCCAACTTCCTTGCGTCGACGAACGCGCCTGGGTACATCCGCAGGCGCAAGTGAGCGAACAAGTCACCATAGGCGCCTTTACAGTGGTCGAGGCAGACGCGGTCATTGGCGACCACTGTACCATCTTTCCCCACGTCTATATTGGCCCCCGAGTACGCATTGGCCATCACTGCATTATCCATTCCGGCGTGCGCATCCTCAGCGACTGCATCATTGGTCACCACTGTGTCATCCATCCCAACGCTGTCATTGGCTCCGATGGTTTTGGCTTCGCCCCCCAGGAAGATGGCTCTTGGAAGCGCATCCCACATGTGGGAAACGTAATCATCGAGGACCGGGTGGAGATCGGTGCCAATGCGTGCGTGGACCGAGCGGCCTTGGGAAGCACGATTATTCGTACCGGCGCGAAAATTGACAATTTGGTGCACATCGCACACAATGTAGAGGTCGGTAAACACACCGCCATGGCCGCCCAAGTAGGCATTGCAGGCAGTACGAAGATTGGCGAAGGGGTGCAGCTAGGCGGACAAGTTGGCATTGCCGGACACCTCACCATCGCCGATGGCACGCGCGTACAAGCGCAAAGCGGCATTGCTTCCTCGGTGCGCCAACCTAACCAAGCGCTCTTCGGCTCGCCCGCTATGGCGTACAACGACTTTTTGCGCGCGTATGCCGTCTTTAAAAAGTTGCCCTATTTACAACGAAAGGTAGAACAGCTGGAGCGTTTGCTGCGAGAAATGGAAGAAAAACATAAGGAGTGATAAACTTGTTAGTATGAAGTCGTTTGTACACAAAAAAGCAACTATGATCCACTTTCGCTTCTCGATGCTCCTTGCGCTCGCAGTGTGTAGCCTTACCTCGTTGCGCGCTCAGGGGATTCGTTTCTTCGAAGGCACCTGGTCGGAGGCCTTAGCCAAGGCAAAAGCAGAAGACCGCCTCATCTTCGCCGACGCATTTGCTTCTTGGTGTGGCCCTTGTAAGCGCATGGCTGCCACTGTATTTACCGACCCCAAAGTCGGTGAATTTTTTAATGCCGAATTTATCAACGTCAAATACGACATGGAAAAGCCGGAGAATGCCGAATTTGCCCGCAGGTACCCGGTGAGCGCATACCCTACCTTGATGATTATCGACCCTGATGGCAAAGTGGTGCAAAAGCACGTGGGCGGTCTTACGGCGGAGGGCTTAATCGCCTTTGGGCAAAAGGCATTGGGACCACGGAGCGTTTCGGAGGACGCGGCCAAAGAGTATGAGAGTGGAAACCGAGATCCCCAGGTAGTGCTTCGATACATCCGCGCGCTTAACCGCGCCGGTCAACCCTCGCTAAGGGTGACCAACGACTACCTTAGCACCCTCAAAGACTATAGCGCTCCCATTACTCGCCAAATCATTTTGGAGGGTGCCGTAGAAGCGGATAGCCGCGTCTTCGACCTCCTCATTGCGCATCGATCTGCTATTGCCGCTCAGGAGGGCGCTCAGAAGGTGGACGACCGCATCCTGTTGGCCTGCAAAAACACGGTGAAGAAGGCCATTGAGTTCAAAGAAATGAGCCTGTTAGAGGAGGCCAAACGGAAGATGAAGGCCGCCTTTCCCGAACAGGCGGAAACCTTTGCCTTCGATGCCGACATGCGTTACTATGCCGCAGTGCGCGAGGCAAAGAGCTATCTGAAAACAGCACAAGCTTATCAGAAAAAAACAGTGCGCACAGATGCTGCCCGTCTGCATGAGCTGGTCACCCGCATGCTGGCGCAGTTTCCTAAGGATAGAGACATTCTCGAGCAAGCGGAAAAATGGGCAGAGACCGCTGCAGAAAATGGCGGCTTAGGCGAATACTACTTGACCTTGGCCGACATCTATCGGCAAAAAGGCGATAAAGCAAAAGCCCGTGCCGCTGCAGAAAGAGCGCTGAAGGCACCCGGCACCCAAGACAATCTGACGTTAAAGGGAAAGGTGGAAATGTTTTTACAGTCATTAGAGCAATAGCGCACCTCGTGGATGGGCGCAGCGTTGGTCCCATTGATTTATGTCTAAGTTAGGAAGAGCTCTGGTTGCCATGTCGGGTGGGATCGACTCCACTATGACGGCCGTCCTTCTACACGAGGAGGGGTGGGAAGTCATTGGCATCACTATGAAGACGTGGGACTATGCTACCTCTGGAGGAAGTCGAAAGGAAACCGGCTGCTGCTCATTGGACAGCATCAACGATGCCCGTCAGGTGGCCGTTCACTTGGGCTTCCATCACTTTATCGTGGATATTCGCGAAGAATTTGGTGACTATGTCATCGACAACTTCGTCGAAGAGTACTTGGCTGGTCGAACGCCCAACCCGTGTGTATTGTGCAATACGCACATCAAGTGGCACAGCCTGCTGCGGCGCGCCGACCAGTTAGAGTGCGAGTTTATCGCTACAGGGCACTACGGCATCGTCGAGCAACGCGAGGGCCGCTATTTCATCCGCCGCGCACGCGACCGCCAGAAGGATCAGTCCTATGTGTTGTGGGGCCTAAGCCAAGAATGCTTAGCGCGCACGCGCATGCCTTTAGGAGAGTTCACCAAGGCCGAAGTGCGTCAGATGGCTGCCGAGCGCGGCTGGTTGGAGCTCAGCAAGAAGCCGGAGAGTTACGAAATCTGCTTTGTGCCCGACAACGACTATCGCGGCTTTTTGCGGCGCCGCGTGCCTGACCTCGACGAGCGCGTAGGGAGTGGCTTTTTCGTCGATAAGCATGGCAATGTGTTGGGCCGGCATCAGGGCTATCCCTTCTACACCGTTGGCCAGCGCAAAGGCCTGGGTATCGCTTTAGGTGAGCCCATGTACGTCACGGAAATCCGCCCAGAGACCAACACGGTCGTGCTGGGCCGCGAGGAAGACCTTATTCGAAACGGCATGATGGTAGGCAAAGTCAACCTGATGAAATACGACCGATTGCCCGAAGCGGGTATAGAAGTAGTCACCAAAGTGCGCTATCGCGATGCCGGCGCATGGAGTACCCTGCGCCCGGTGGGCTCAGCCGTCGAGGTACAGTTTCACGCCAACGTCCGGGGTATCGCTCCAGGGCAAAGTGCGGTCTTCTATGAAGGTGACGACGTCGTAGGCGGAGGGATTATTCAGGGCAGTTTTTAGCGCCAATGAGTCGCCTGCTATTAATAGAGACGGCTACCCAGCTTTGCTCCGTAGCCATAGCGGAACAGGGGTGCATCCTTTCGGCGTGCGAGGAGTATTTGGAAGGAGCCGATGCGGCGCGTCTGACTTTGCTCGTAGAAACCTGTCTTGAACAGGCAGAGCTTCGCTTGCGCCAAATCGACGGCGTAGCCGTAAGCCGCGGCCCTGGCTCGTATACAGGACTGCGCGTAGGTGTTTCTACCGCCAAGGGCATTTGCTATGCGCTGGACAAACCCCTATTGGCCGTCCCTACGCTTCAAGCGTTGGCTTGGGGCGCTCAACAGAAGACGCCCACCGACAACGGCAGGCATTTTCTCTGGGTGCCTATGCTCGACGCACGCCGCCAAGAGGTGTGGGCCGCCGTATTTGACGACCAACTCCGCCCGATCTGCCCAGACCAACCGCTGATATTGGACAGCAACCTTCTGGATACTTTGCGCGGATGGAGTGCATCCCACCCCAATACCTGTTGGATTTGCGCGGGAAACGGAGCGGAAAAAATTCCAGCAGCGCTCCTTGAGCAAAGTCTCGTCCGAAGTCCCGTAACGGCTTGCTCTGCCGTTTTTTTGGCCGAGTTAGCTCAGCAGCGCTACTTGAACCGCATCTTTGAAAACATAGCCTATTTTGAACCCCACTACATGAAACCCCCCAACATCACTCAGCCCAAGAGAGGACGTTTCTTCGACCCATAACCGCCCTACTTCGGATATTCGGGCTTAGGCATTGGAAAAATGCTGTATAAATCTAGAGTTTTTCTAATGTTATGGCATAATTTTGGCCGAGATAATCTCCATGTGGTAAGCTGAGTGTTCACGAAAGTAAAAAACATACTGTATGAGAAAGACAAAAACCGAGCAGCTGCTCCCGTCTGTTCCTTTTCTAAATGCGACAGATTTGGAGCGCTCCTTAATGATCGTGCGATCAATTCGGCACCCTCTTCGCCAGAAGATGCTGCAGCTGCTTCACAGCCATCGGGAAATGACGGTCACCGACTTATACATTAAGCTGCGCTTAGAACAAAGTCTGGCTAGTCAGCATCTCGCCCTGCTGCGGCGTTCTGGAGTAGTCAAGACCCGTCGAGAGGGCAAGTTCATCTTCTACTCCATCGATTACGCGCGTTTGGAGCAGATGTCGGAGCTGCTATCGCAGTTGGGCGCGTTGACCAATTGAAGTTGGATAGAAGCGAACCTTTTAACGCGCTGGTGTAGCAGGTGCTGAAGGAGGCATGCTGGGTAGATGGAAGGGTAGGTTGACACCGATAAAGTAAAAGGGCTTGTTTATTCCGAAGTTCCAGCACCATCCCGTACTTAGGATATCGCGAAAGGCGGTGGCCACTAAGCCGGCGCCAAACTCGGGGATGCCATCCAGGGAAAAGTCGGGCGATGCCGTCACGATGCCGATACCGGGGTCGAAGAAGCGGTTATAAAAGTGCGAGCGGCGATGGCCGAATTTCAGCAGCAAACCTGCAGAGGGCGTAAAGCGAAACCGCGCTGCTTCTGGTTGTTGCAGGGTGTATGGGTTGGCCATCAGGAGGCCGACACGAGCCGCTGTGTGTGGACCTACTTGTATCATGACGAGGGCGCGCTCATACAGTACAATGAACCGCTGACCGAATACCGCCTCGCCCTCCGGCACCAACAAGGCCTGAATGAGCAGCTCATCGCCAGGCTCACGTCGCCCAGTATATACCAAATCCAAGGTGCCTACCTCCGGAATCTGGTCGAGCTCGAAACGGAGCACCTCGTCTACCAATTCATCGCTGGCTAAGTACACTCTACGCAGGTATTTGTCGGGAAAGGCGCGGACAAACCGCTCGATGCGCTCGATGTCGGCGCGCGTTTGCTGGGCACAGTTCAACAGATTGCGCACGTGCACATTGGTTTGGGGTAGGGCTTCTAACTGACCCATTGTTTTCTGATAGAGGAGCTCTACTTGCGCGCGCAGGGCTGACCAGCGCGCCTTGACGTCATATCCGTTCGCGCCAGAAGAGAGGGTCATGAGCTCGTCGCGTAGGCCGTCAACTTGCTCGCGCAGTTGGTTCCAAGTACTGTCGAGCAGGCTGAATACATTGCGCGGAATGGTTTCCGAGGCGAGGCGCAATTCGGTGGGTATCTGTTCGATGCAGCGCAGGGCCGGCAACATCTCGAACAAGCGCTCTCGAAAGTCTTGCAGCGACCACTCGGCGTTTTGGTTGAGCGAACCGGCCAACTCGCGGAGTTTTTGTAGCTGTTCAAGTTGGTCGGCACTAAAGACGAGCGCCCAATTTTCTACCTCGAAAAATTGCCCCTGCTCAAATTGGTCAAAATTTTCGATGTGGAGGCGTTGTCCGCCGCTGCGGTCTTTGCGAAAAGCGCGCAGGCTAAAACGCATGCGGGCCGATTTTTCTAAGGCTTTTAGCTCCTGCCGGAAGCTATCTAAGGTCTCGTTGTAGCGCCCCAAGATATACAGGAAACGGTCCTCGCGCTCGCGCAAGGAAGGGTCAATGCGCAATTGCTCGGTGTATTCGCGGCTGTACTGGTTGTAGCGCTCGCGCAGCAATGTGTCGGAGCCGATGTCGCGCATGGTAGCGCGCAATAAGAGGAGCAGCGAGTCGGGCGGTTGGTGAGGGGTCTCTATAGCACGGCGGATATACATCACTAGGCGTTCTTGCTCTCGCAAGGCGCGCTCGATGCGCTGAATGCGGTCGCTTAGCTGCTTAGCTGCCGGCGTCTGCCCAATGGTCTGCAGCGCTCGCAGGCGCACTGCCTCGCGGTTAGGGCGGAGGAGCAGCTGGCTGTTGATATCTACTATGGCGAGCCCCATTTCCGGTACAGGGACTGTCCTGCCATTGCTTCGATTGACCTCCTCTATGACGAGGACCGCTGTGCTTTGAGTGTATACTGGAAAGCTCTGGAGGCAGTAAAAACCGGCAATTATGGCGAAAATGGATGAACGTCGGCGCATACGAAAGGGATAATTTTAACAGGCGTTGAAGAAGGCCTCGGAGAGGGCAAACTCATCGATGACGTCGGATTGTTTAAATACCGTGCTTAGCGTACCATTAGCGCGCAGGACGATGCACAGCGCCTGGGCGGGTTGAGGATAGCCTTGCTGCTCCAACCATCGACATATGTCTGGAGTCAGCGATGCTGTTTGAGCCCAAAGGCAGCGCCCAGGTTTTTGCGCACCTCCCGGAGCAAAAAAGATAGGGTCGGCAATGTCTACCGCCGCTTGAGCGGCGGCACTCCTGCCCACTACAATGAGGCGGACTGCAGTATTCTCTTGCAAGAATTGGCGCCACATTGTGCGCGCCAACGAAATATTCATTTCAGCAGGAAGCACTACTGTGCATAAATATCCCTCGCTGGTGGTTGGAAGCCGAAGTACTGCAATTGGCGCAGCCGAGGTTGTCTCGGGCAAGTCGGCGGGCACTTGAGCACTGTAGTAGTCGTGCACGGCCTTTATGTGCTTCAAGACGTCCTCGGGGAAATGTCCTAAACGCAACCCTGAGGCCTCCGTAGGAAGCCCTGAAAGCGGCGTTTCCTCGATCACATCCAACCCATAGCGCGCAATTGTTTCGGCAACCAAAGTACCCAAACCGCGCTGTTCAAAGGCCGCATACACCTTCCACAAGAAAAACTGCCTCAAACAGTACCGCTCTGCGGCAGAAAGACCAGCGTCCACCATTAAGATACCACTCCCAGCTATCCATCGCGCCAACTGACTAGCCAACACTACTGGAACATCGACGGCAGCTACTTCTTCAGGTAGCTGAACGGCCGCCTGGAAAGCTGCGGCCCAAGGAGATTTAAAACGGATACCCAAAAATTTGGGCGGTGTGGGATACATAGGCGTTGAGCTAGGTTAGTGAAAATTTGTGCAAGATTACATCTCATTTGCTGGTTTCTTATTCATGTCAAATACATCTTCTGCTCAATCTTTGGAGACCACTCGAATTACATCAAAAAAATTGCCTTTTTATGATTCAGCGCGTAGTAAAGATGACCTTCCGGCCCGATACGGTAGAAATCTTTCTAAATGACGTCTTTGAAAACAGCAAGGACTCTATCCGCACTTTTCCCGGCTGTCGGTATATGGAGCTGCTCCAGTGTACCGACGCCCCCACGGTGTTATTTACCCGAAGTCTATGGGATAGCGAAAATGCTTTAGCGCTTTATCGGCAGTCTGACCTCTTTCGCGATACTTGGGCGCGCACTAAGCCGCTTTTTGCTCAGCCTGCCCAGGCTTGGTCGCTGCGGTGGATTGACCCCGCTGAAGCAATAGGTCTTTAGGTCGCAGGTTCCACAATTGGGCCATGTCTTCGCTTTTGACCGTTTATCCTATGCATACGGCTCTTTCTCTCTGCAAAGAAAAAGTGTGCTGCAAGGAGACGGTTTCTTCGAGTGCTCGATCGCTTCTGTTTGAGCAACATTGTGTGGCTATCGTAATAAAAATTAAATTCTGATTAAAAGGAATATTTTCAATATTAAGTTTTGTTAAATGCTTTTATATTCGATTATAATAGATACTAACTATGGTGGCGAAAATTTGTAACTTTGTTTGTATGTAGCGCTCTTCCGCATCAAGCAACGGCTAGCAGAGAAAAATCTGGATAAATAATTGGTATCGCTGCCGTCTTCACTTCTTGTAACTAAAGATACGCCTCTTTTCGTCGTGGCCAAGAGAGCCGCACCCACTTCCTTTCCGCGCCGCCAGCACGAGCACGACCCACTCTTTCGCGGCGCCTACGCCATCGCTGAGGTCGTCAGGGCCCACCTCAACACCCTCCTGCCCCCACACCTGCTGCCGCTGCTCGACCTGCAGCAACTCTCCCCACTGCCCGACACCTACGTCTCCGACCGCCTGCGACCCGCCCTGGCCGACGCCGTCTGGCAGTGCCCACTCCGACACGCCCAACACCAGTGGGCCAAAATCTCCTTCCTCTTCGAACACAAAAGCGCCCGACCCGCCCGATTCCTCGAAGCCCAACGCATCGACTACATGCTGG
>JBBIKW010000018.1:0-74149 GCA_037445225.1 Lewinellaceae bacterium
GGTAGAAGAGCCGTTTCCGTTGAGGGTGATTTCCGGCTGTGCGCAGGTGAGGGTGGGCGGTGGAGCAGCTACGGCGGTGGGCGGCGTCAGGTCGGCGCTCACCGTCACCGATGCTGTGGCCGTACAGTTGTTATCCGTGTTGGTTACGGTGATGGTGTAAGTGCCCCCCGCGTTCACAGTAGGGTTGGTGGTGTTCGTCCCGCCGGTGAAGTTGCCCCCGTTGCCGGCGCTCCATTGGTAGGTGTAATTTCCGCCCTGCGAGGAGCCGCTAGCGTCTAATTCAATTTCGGGCGTGTAGCAGTTAACGGTGCCGGGCGGTTCAACGCTTGCCGTAGGTGGGTCTGTGTTTCCGCTAACGGTCACACTAGCTTCAGCAGTACACCCGTTAGTTGTATTCGTGATTACCAGCGTGTAGGTGCCGGCCTGGTTGACTGAGGGCGTGTAAGTGTTTGTTCCGCCCGTAAAATTGCCGTCGCTCGTGCTCCATTCAAAGGAAAAGTTGGGCCCTTGCGACGAGCCGCCGGCATTGAGAACGACGGTTGGGGTGGTACAGCTGATGTTTTGCGGCGGCGCAATGACTGCTGTTGGCGGCGTGGTATTCTGTTGGACGGTGACAGCAGCGGTAGCGGTGCATCCGTTATCGCTGTTGGTTACTGTGAGCACGTACGTGCCGGGTGCGTTTACCGTGGGCTCTAAGGTCGTCTCGCAGCAGGTGAGGCCCGGGCCGCTCCACTCGTAGGAGAAGTTGGACCCGTTCGATGATCCGTTTCCGTTGAGGGTAATTTCCGGTTCGCTGCAGGTGATCGGCCCTGGAGCAGAGGCGACGGCGGTAGGCGGCGTCAGGTCGGAGGTGATGGTCACCGAAGCCGTTGCTGTGCAGTTGTTGGCATCGCTCACCGTCACGGTGTAGGTGCCGCCCGCGCTAAAGGTAGGGTTAGGGCCGCCCGACCCACCGCTCCAGGTATAGTTGTAGTTGGGCGTTCCGCCCTCCACCGTCACTTCGGCGCTCCCGGTGGGGTGGTTGCAGTCGATGTTGCCCGTATTTTCTGCCGAAGCACTCAGGAGCGGCGGTTCGGTCAGGTCCACGCTTTCCGTTTGCGTGCAGCCCTGTCCGTTAGTTACGGTGACCGCATAGGTGCCGGGCCCCAGATTTGTCGGGTTGCTTCCGTTGAAGCCGTTGCTCCAAGCATAGGTGAATGGGCCATTACCTCCTGAGGCGGATGCCTGAATAGAGCCGTTGTTGGCGCCGTTGCAGGTCGGATCGGTAGGCGTCAGGTTGAGGGTGACCTCCACCTCCGAAAGGGTGACCGTGCCGGTCGCTGTGCCGGTGCAGCCGCTCTGGGTGCTGACGCTGGTCAGAGAGTAGGTACCCGGTTCGGTAACGGTAAAGGTGGCAGGCGTCTCAGAGAAAGTATAGGTATCCCCGTTGATCTCCACCGTCCAAGGGCCAAAGCCCGTAAACGTCAGCGTCAAGTCGACAGAGGGCGTCTGGTTGGCGCAGAAGACCCCAGACCCGCTCAGCGTGGCAGTGGGCGCGGGCTCCAACGTCACCGTAGCTTCAGCTGTCGAGGTTTCCCCACAGGCATCGGCCACCGTCACGGTGTAGGTGTTTGTTCCGGGAGTATTCACCGTAATGGATGAGGTAGTGGCTCCGGTACTCCACTCGTAGGTGTAGGGAGGTTGGCCAGGGCTGATAAGGCTTGGCGTCAGTGTAGTGCTCGAGGCGCCGCAAAGCGACACGTCGTCGAGCGCCACCTCTAAGGGGTCTTTGTCGTTGATGTAGAACGTCATTTCGATTTGGTCGCAAGAGCAGGGGTTGTTCAGTGTGATGACGATCGTTTCTTGCCCTTCGACGAGGTTGTCGATGAGGACGTTGACCGGAATTTCTACCCAGTTTTCTCCAGCCGGTATGGTAATGGTGGTGGGCAAAGCTTCGTAGTCGTCGCCCGGAGTAGCCGTACCGCCAATAGTAAAGGTTACTTCTAGCGGATTTTCGTTGCCGCCGCTGCCGCGAACAAATCGGATAAAGCCTCCAGCGCAGCCCTCGATAACATATTGACCATTGTTAGGATAGATGGGAACAGCCTTAACCACCCCGCCGGCATTAAACGAGTTGGCCTTGAGAAAGACCGCGGAGAAAAGCAATCCATCGGCAATGTCGGCGATAGCGAGCTTGATGTGGTAAGTAGAGCAGGGGATGAGCCCTTCAGCCGTGGCCGTCAGCACGGTAGTCCAACCGTCTAAAGCGCATTCGGGCTGACAGCACGCGCCTACGTTCTGACAGGGATTGAACGTATTGTTGTTGATGTAGTAGTCGGTGTTGTCTATATGGTTGACATTGTTGATGCTGACAGGTGGATTTCCCGCCACAGGCAAGAGCGCGATGTTTTGCGTGCCGTTGATGCCCGGCCCACTGATAAAAAAGCCGAACACGTCGTTGTAGTTGCTGTTGGCATATTCGCAATACTCTTCGGAACCGAACACGTATTCGAAAGACACCGTTTCGGCTGTAGGGGTAAAATCGAACTCGAGCTTGATGACATCCCATTGGTTGCCGTTAGTGAGCGTCGCTAGGTCGGGGTCATCGGGCGTATTGACGTTAAACCCTTGCGTGTTTGCCGAAGTGTTGCTCGCATTGTTGGGCCCCGGTAGGCTGTTGACGTTGCCGGTGGCCATGACGATGCCGTTGGGGATGCCTATGTTGGTTGCGCCGTTGCTAAAGGTGCCGCGCGATTGCGCAGGTCCTTGCGCCGTAATGTTCGACACCTGAAAGCAATTGCCGCCGATAAGCGTATTAACCATGTTGGTCGGCGTCGTCCCACCCGTCACCGACAGGTTGGCTTCGGGCCCTCCCACGTGCTTGATGAAGTTCTCCAAAAAGGCGGTCGCCTCCGGGCAGTCGACGCAGCCTATAGATAGGTTTATCTCGAAAGCGCCGCTTTGCCCCGCTTCGCCTACGTACAATTGGAATACGACGCACTCCGATACCGCCACGAACTGGCGGTGTTGTGGTCGATCCGGGCGCGACATGCGATAGGCTTCCTTTTCTAAGCCCGGGTCGGCCATGCGCAGCACGAGGGGCGTCCTATCGCCCAATCGGCGCGGCACTGCCACGGCCGAATACGTCGTGCCCGGCACTAAGCCGCACACTTCGATAATGTTCAGGCCGTACCTGACTTCGATCGGAAGGCGCTGGCGCTGTCGATCTAGGGAGAGCGAAAGAGAATGCTGGCCTAATAGCGCATCCAAACCAGCGCAAAAGAAAATAAACAGGAGCAGCAACGTAGAGCGATTACCCATAGTAGTCGAGCAGTGAATAAGTTACATCTAATAGCCTCTTCTGTGCGAGAAGCACCCTATTTTTTTTACGCGAGGAAAGCTTCTTGCGTTGCGCAGCAAAACAATCTTTCAAAAAGAGGGATTTTAGCAACGCACGGGGTGCAATAATAGTTGCAATGCCGCATCTAACTAAACTGTTTGGCTAAAACACTTTCGGATAAGACCCGATGGGCATATTCTCATCAACAAAGAAAAAGCCAGCAGCTCTTCCGGCCGAGAGGTATCTTTGATTAAGAAAAAGCGGACAGATACCTGTAGGGCCGCTGACATCTTGTCAAACTGACCAGACATTTTGAAACAAAATCCCGCTAAGAGATGTTAAATAATCAATAATATCCGAATACGATCGTTTTTGGCGCGATATTCGAAATATAATTCCAAAGCATATCATATACTTAATGCTGTACATATGTGTATATCGCTAAGACCCTATCGTTCACATATGTCGTCAATACGAGGAAAACTTATGGCTATCCAAATACTCATTGCCTTTGCCCCAACCCTATTGCTTCCTCTGAGCCCTTCGCATGCGCCTGCACAAAACGGCCACAGCGAGCCCTTTTCGTTTTTTGAGTACGTCGGTCGGCAAGAGGGAGCGGCTATCACGTTGGAAACTGATTTAACCACCATCTTAGCGCACCGCTATACGGAAGAGTACTTTCCGGGAACCCTCACCTTGGCCAGTGGCGAAACCTTCGCCGTTCGCATCCAGCCCAAGGGCAAGTTTCGGCGCAAAATCGCCCCCATCCCGCCGCTCAAGATAAAGGTGTCTAAAAAGGTGCTGAAAGAGCGCGGGTTAGACACGCTGACCGAGATGCGCTTAATGCTGCCTTGCTACGATAGCTATCGGGGCGACCAGCTCCTCATCAAGGAGTACCTCATCTACCGGATGTTCGAGCAGCTGACCGACCAATGTGTGCGCGCGCGCTTAGTGCGCGTGACCCTGCGCGACAATCACGTAGAGAAATCTTCCAAGAAGATGTACGGTCTTTTGGTGGAAGACAACGAGGAGACCACTGCCCGCTTGGGCGGCGCGCTCGTCGAGCACTACGGCCTGCCGGTGGATAGCTTAGATGTCGAGTATACGGCTTTGGTTGCCGTTTTTCAATATATGATAGGCAACACGGATTGGGATATCGCCATGATGCGCAACGTGCGCTTGCTGCGCATGCCGAGCGGGAAGATCCTGCCCATTCCCTTCGACTTCGACTTCTCGGGCTTAGTGGCGGCTCCGTATGCTTCGCCTTCCTCCGAGAGCGGGCTGCGCAGCGTGCGCGACCGCTTCTTAATGGCTAACGGCATTCCCCAAGACGCCTTGCGCCGAGCGGTACAGCGCCTCCGCCAACATCAAAAAGACCTGTATAATCTGTGTTACTCGCGCCATCTGCCGCGCGATGTCTCCTACGAGATGACCCAGTACTTGGAGACGTTTTTCCAAAAAATCGACAAGAACAACGATATTCCCATCCGCTCGTTGACCGAAATGGTCGATTGACGTTTCTGACCCCCGAGCCGGGCGTTCAACGCGCAGCAGGAAGAGAGGAAAAAGGGCATGGTGTCATAATTTCCGCATTTGCAGCACCTTTGCCTACATGAAGAGTCGGCTTCTTGCAGCGTATCCTATTGCGCCGCTCATCGGTGCACTTTCTGCTCTTGCTTTTACCTTTCTCTTGTGGCCCTTACCTTCGGATAACATTTGTGCGGCGGATCCTCGTGAGCAGCAGTGGGTGGACTCTGTTTTTCAGGTTCTTACCCCTGAGGAGCGGTTAGGCCAGCTGTTTATGCTGCGCGCTCATTCGGACAAGGGCCCAGAGTACGAGCAAAGGGTTGCCGACGATATTCAGCGGTTTCGGGTAGGCGGATTGTGCTTTTTCCAGGGCACTCCCGAACGCCAGGCGGAGCTGACCAACCGCTATCAGGCCCTTTCGGAGCGCGTGCCTCTGCTCATCGCCATGGACGCGGAGTGGGGCCTTGGCATGCGCCTGCGCAACGCTACCATCTCCTATCCGCGCCAGCTGATGTTAGGAGCGGTGCGCGACGACAGATTGATCTACGAGATGGGCCGCGATATCGCTCGCCAATGCCGCCGCTTGGGGGTACACTTCAATTTTGCTCCAGTAGCCGATGTCAACAACAACCCCAACAACCCGGTCATCAACGACCGCTCGTTTGGCGAAGACCGAAAAAACGTGGCCGCTAAGGCTTTTCAGTACATGATGGGGCTCCAAGATGGCGGCGTCATGGCCTGTGCCAAGCACTTCCCTGGTCACGGCGATACGGACGTGGACTCGCACTTAGACCTCCCAGTGCTGCCCCATTCTATGGAGCGCTTAGACAGCTTGGAGCTTTTTCCCTTTCGAGCGCTGATCCTATACGGGGTGGCCAGCATCATGGTAGCCCATTTGCACGTGCCGACGTTGGATAGCCGAAAGAACCGACCCACCACGCTGAGCCGCGCCGCCGTAGTGGGCCTTTTGCGCAAGAAGATGGGCTACGACGGTTTGATCGTCACCGATGCCATGGAGATGGAAGGGGTGGCCAAATTTTTTAAGCCGGGTCAGGCGGAAGTGGAGGCCCTGCGCGCGGGGAACGACATGGTGCTGCTTCCGAGCAACATGGAAGTCGTGTTTCCAGCCGTCCAAGCAGCCCTGTTGGAGGGCACGCTCGACCCTCGACAGCTGGAAGCTAGCGTGCGCCGCATCTTGCGCGCCAAGTACCGCTATGGCCTGACGCATCCGCAGCGGGTAGACACAACAGACCTCCGGCGCGATCTCAACGCGCCGGCCTCGCTCGTGCTGCGGCGCCGCCTCATCGAAAACGCCCTGACGCTGGTGCGGGACCGAGATAGCTTGGTGGGGCTGCCCAACCTGGAGCGCTGCCGCATCGCTGCGGTCGCCTTAGGCGACAGTGCCCTTACGCCCTTCCAACAGACCTGCGCCTACTACGCACCCGTCGCCTTTTTCAACCTTTCCAAGCACCCCGACACGGCTGCTGTAGAGGCACTGTTCGACACCCTGCGCACCTTTGACGTCACCCTCATCGGCTTGCACGGCATGAACCGGAGACCCGACCAAAACTTTGGTCTTACCCCCGCTCAGATAGCGCTGGCGCAGCGCCTCAGCGAACACTTGCCCAAGACCGTACTGGTAGTCTTTGGAAACCCCTACAGCCTAAGGCATTTCGATGCGGCGCCGACGCTGTTGGCGGCTTATTCCGACGATCCCACGGTGCAGGAGGTAGCTGCTCAGGCGGTCTTTGGCGCTGTCGACGTGGTGGGCGCTTTGCCGGTGACCGCTTCGGCCCACGATCGGCTGGGACAGGGCATCCAGCGCCGCTTTGCGTCGAAGCGCTTGGCCTACGACCTGCCGGAAGCTGTCGGGCTGAATAGTGACACCCTTAGCCTGTTGGACAGCTTGGCCGCTGAACTCATCGCCATAGGCGCTGCTCCCGGCTGTCAGGTGCTCGTCGCCAAAGACGGCAAGGTGGTATGGCATAAAGCTTATGGCCGACACACCTACGAGCCGGACGCTCGCGCAGTGGCGTGGGACGACCTATACGACCTGGCTTCCATTACCAAAGTGGCTGCCACTACGCTGGCGCTGATGCACGAGGTGGATGCCGGCCGCCTACACTTAGACACGCCCTTGGTGCACTACCTGCCGGAACTGCGCCATACCGACAAAGCTACCCTTACCCTGCGCCAAGTGTTGACCCATCAAGCAGGGCTACAGGCCTGGATACCGTTCTATCAGCAAACTTTAGGCCCCTTAGGGCGACCCTCCCCCGAAATCTATCTGCCCCGACCCATGACCTGCTACGAAGTGCCCGTCGCCAAAGACCTATATATGGCCGACGACTACCGCGATACCATCTGGAAGCGCATCTTTACCTCCCCCTTGAACTCGGTAGGCGGCTACCGCTATTCCGACTTAGGTCTCTACCTGTGTGCCCGGATATTGGAAAACTTGGAGCGGCAACCATTGGATGTCTTTGTGCGGCGAGTATTCTATCGCCCTATGGGACTGAGCACTACCACCTTTAACCCCTGGGCTTTAGGCCTGAGCGAGCGCTGTGTGCCCACGGAAGACGATCGCTACTTCCGCCACCAACGCTTACAGGGGTACGTCCACGACATGGGAGCGGCCATGATGGGCGGCGTTAGCGGTCACGCTGGGCTGTTCAGCAACGCCAACGATCTGGCTAAGCTTTTCCAGATGCTGCTGAACAAAGGCGAATACGGTGGCCGCCGCTACCTGTCGCCTCAAACCGTCGAGCTCTTTACCCAACGCCACCTGGGCAGTACGCGCCGCGGTTTAGGCTTCGACATGAAAGAATTGGCGCCCGAAAAGACCGCCAACACCAGTGAACGGGCCAGTGGTCGCACCTTCGGACACACCGGATTTACCGGTACCTGCGTTTGGGCCGACCCAGAGCACGACCTCATCTTCATCTTTCTGTCTAACCGCACCTTTCCTACCATGGAGAACAACTTGCTCGTGCAGCGCAACTACCGCCCGCGCATGCAAAGCGTCGTGTACCGGGCGCTCAAAGCTCAGTAAACGCTCAGAAAATGCCTAAAAACCGCCCTTTCTTCCACTTAGCGCCCCGCTTAGTGCGATAGACCACGGCCGGCTCGCTGGCATAGCTCTCCATGTGGAACCGGTTGTAAGCGATGACGACATACGTGTAATACTCGCCGGGCGCAGCGGAGATATCCTCGAAAACCCACTTTTCCGAAAAATAGGGCGTATACGTCAGCAGGTTTTGAGGATCCTGAAAGTTGCCTATGCTTTGGCCGTCGAAGCGATAAAGGGCGAAATAGTAGGGGTTTTCGTCTCGGCTTTTGATGTCGCACACCTGCCACCCCAAGCGGACGCCGCGGGTGCTGCCCTTTATCCGGCAAAACTGGGGCGTCGAGGGCGGCGCCTGCGCAAGCCACGGCATGGCCGGCTGGCGCGCCGGATAAGGGTACAACACGCGCATGAGCGTGTCCTGTATGCCCAAGGGATTTTTCAACAGTGAACGGGCGGAGAAAAACAAGCTGCCCCTGACGGCTTCATAAGTGCGGTTGAGCGCCACCTGCCGCAGAATCTCGTCGGGTTTATTCCAATTCGTATCTACCGCGCTGTTGGCTATCTTGTAAGCCGCATGGCCAATGTATAGGTGCTTTCCGTACGAGCGTTTGCTCCACCAATCCACTAAGGTGTAATAGTCGGCCGGCGGAAAGCCGATGCTCCAGTACAGCTGAGGGGCGACGTAGTCGATCCAGCCGTTTTTCAGCCAAGTGAGCACGTCGGCGTATAAGTCGTCGTACGACGACAGCGCCGATTTGGTCTGGGAGCCGTTGATAGGGTCTTGAGCAGCGTTGCGCCAAACCCCCAGCGGACTGACGCCGAAGCGCACGTAGGGCTTGATGCCTTTAATGGTTTTGGAAACGCTTTCGATGAGCTTGTTGACGTTGTCGCGCCGCCAATCTTCAATGTTGGCGAAGCCGCGCGGGTCGGCGGCATAGTCGTTGAAGTCTTGTAGCTGCTGTCCGGGCTCCTTGTAGGGGTAAAAGTAGTCGTCGAAATGTATGCCGTCGATGTCGTAGCGCACAACGAGGTCACGCACGATGTTGACGAAGTATTGGCGCACTAAGGCGCTGGCTGGGTTGAAATAGTAGCGCTGGCCGTAGCGGAAGAACCACTCGCTCTTGCGCTCGTCGGGCAGGGCGCGCAGCGGATGGGTGGGCGCTAGGCTCGCCGTATCCAGGTCAAACGTAGCGCGGTAGGGGTTTAGCCAGGCGTGGAACTCCATGCGGCGGCTGCGCGCAGCCTTGATCATGTATTCTAAGGGGTCGTAGTACGGCTCTGGCGCTTTACCCTGTTGTCCGGTGAGGTATTTGCTCCACGGGGCCGCTGGGGTAGGGTAGAAGGCATCGCCTGCAGGGCGGATCTGGACGAAGACAGCGTTGATACCCAACGCTTTGAGCACGTCTAAGATGCTGTCGAACTCGTGGCGCTGGCGCTCCGGCGGCAGCCCCGGTGCCGACGGCCAATCGATGTTTTCTACGGTGGCGATCCATACTCCGCGCATCTCGGCAGCCGGAGCTTCGTATGGCTGGCTCCACAGCACCCCGGGAGCGGTTAAGGCGGCGCTAAGCCAAAGCGCACAAAGGAGTAAGCGTTGGAACATCGTCGTTGGTTTGGCGGTAAAAATAGATAAGATTTGCATTTACCCTCTTGGGCCACCTCTGCCTCGCGGCGGCGGCGCGTTTCAGGGCCTCAAAGCAAAAAGTCTTTTGTCAATGCGCGGTATTCCGGCGAAGAAATACCCTCCGACGTGTACAGGTATAACCGGCTGCGCTCAAAGGCATAGGGCGACCGCTCTAATTGCACCAGCCAACGCTCGACAGCGCCGCCAGGGCGCGGGCACACCTCAGTAAGGCGGGTCAGATACAGTCCGCACACGGCGCCTCGCTCGACCAGCTGCCGTCCGTAGAGCGGCGGCGCGATGACGCACAGGCGCCCTGAAGGCTTCAACAGGGCAGAGGCCGCCAAAAGCAAGACCTCGGCCCCCAGGGAGCGAGCCGAGCGGCTCTGGCGTCGCCAATCGAGCGGCGACAGAGTAGCTTCCACATAAAATGGCGGGTTGCTGGCGATGAGGTCGTAATGCGCTCCAGCTTCCTCTGCGTAGCGCTCGACGGCGCCACCCCCCACTTGCAGGCGGTCGGCCCAAGGCGAGCCACAAAAATTGTCGGCGGCGCAGGCGCGCGCTGCAGCGCTGGTATCCACGGCGCATATCTGCACGCCCTCGAGGTGCTCTGTCCGCTGCGCCAACATCAGCGCCACCAAACCCGTGCCCGTGCCCGCATCTAAGAGGCGCTTAGCGCCCGTCACATCCGCCCATGCGCCTAAGAGCAGGCCATCGGTGCCCACCGGATGTACCCCAGCACATTGCCGAACACAAAAACGCCGACATCGAAAGACGGTGTGCTCCATATTTTTTTGCCGCACCAAAGAACAGAAGCGACAGCATTTTTGTCGTAAATAGCGTCGAAAAAAATCATCGCCTTCTTACCCTATCTTTGCCGCACTTTTACGCAGGATTTGAAACAGTATTTTTCTCATGTTGAAAAAACAGTTTGGGCTGACGGCGCTTTTGGTGGGAGTGGTGGTAGTTTTAGCATGTGCTCAGCAACCTACTCCACCGCAGCCCGCTCCGGGCCCGCCGTTTGTTCCAGAATCGATTACCACGGAGGATAGCGTCATCGTCACGGTTGTCTTAAAACACCAGCAAGACAAGAACCTCCCGGAGATACGCCGTATCTTGGAAGCCCAGGGCTTCTGGGATCTCTTCCCTCCGCGAGACTGCCGCGTGCTTTCGTGGACGTTGGCCATGGGCTTGGGCCATGTGGTCGTGTTGCAAGTGCCGGTGGGCAGCGTGCGCCGCCTCAACCTCGCCGTAGAGAACGGCGCTTGGGGAGCCTTCTCCTCGGAGTTCTATCTCTCTTACGACTACAAAGCCATCTGGGAGGAATACATCGAGCGGCGCGAGGCGGCGCGCGACGACCGCAATTAGTCTGCCGACGGCTCCGCCTGTGGGACGAAGCGGATGGACAGCGAGTTTACGCAGTGGCGCGTGTTTTTTGGCGTAAAGCCCTCGCCGTGAAATACATGGCCTAAATGCCCACCGCAGCGCGCGCAGAGGATCTCGATGCGGCGCATGCCGTGCGAGAAGTCCGCTTGCCGCGCGATGGCGCCGGGGATTTCGTCGTCGAAGGATGGCCAGCCGCATCCGCTGTCGAACTTGTCCGCGGAGCGATACAGCGGTGCATTGCAGCGGCGGCACACGTAGATGCCTTGGCCTTTATGGTTCCAATACTCGCCGCTAAAAGGCGGCTCTGTGCCCTTGTGTACGATGACGTAGGCTTCTTCAGGCGTGAGCGCGTTCCATTGCTTGTCGTTGGTGTCCATGGCGCAGGAATTCATTCTGCTAACAAGGTGCGCAGCCGACCGGCAGCTTTGAGCCATTGCAGCTCGGCTAAGCGACAACTAAACACTTGTTGCTCGTATTGGGTTTCGGCTTCGGCCAAAGCCGTCTGAGCTGCCAGCAGGTCGCTGAGCGGCGCTGTGCCTTCGCGATAGGTGAGGCGCGATCGTTCCACCAAGTCGCGCGCTAAAGCCACGCTTTCTGCCTGTGCGCGCAAGGTGCGCCGGGCGTTTTCCCACTGCATCTGCGCTTGGCGCCGCTCGAGCTCCTGTAGTCGAACCAGCTGCTCGCGCTCCTCACCGCCGTACGCTTGCTCGCGCCGCAGCCGCTCGACGCGGTAGCGGTGCCGGTAGCCGTCCAAAAGAGGCCACGCCAGGCGAAGGCCCACCTGCCCGAGCGCGTACCAGCGCCCATCGGGCGCCGTAAAGCGGGCGTCGGTGCGCTGCGAGAGCACCCCCGCCTGAGCATATAGGTGCACCTTGGGCAAACCGCGTGCGCGCTCGCTGCGCTCCTGTATCCGCAGTAACGACAGGCGGTTTTCCAACAGCCGATAGGCTGCGCTTTGCTCGACGACCTCCGCCGGCAGCAATGCCCATTGCGCGGTATCGATGACCGGCGCCCGCAGCGCTATGGGTTGCCCAAGAGGCAATCGACACAGGAACTGTATGCCCTGCTCCACGGCCTCGATGCCGCCCTCTAGCTCGTGGCGGCGCGCGCGCAGGCTGCTCAGCGCCACTCGCACGCGCTGCACGTCGGTCTGAACCGCTAAGTCGCTTTTAGCCTGCAGCTGCACCATCCGCTCCAGCACCTCCAGCTGCTGCAGGTGGGCATCCACCGCGCGGAGCATGGCTCTCGCCTGCAGGGCCTGGTAAAACAGCGTCGCCGCTTGAAACAACACCGCCTCTTCTGTCAGCTCTACGCGCAGGGCCTGAAGGGTCCGGCCAATGCCCATGGCCGGCGCCAAGCGCTGAACCGACAGGTCGAACAACGGCTGTTCCAGCTGCATCGATGCCAATGTCTGCCAAGGTAGCCCCAACGTCGCCGCCACATATGTGCCCTCCGGCCGACCCAACAGCGCCCCCGGCAAAAACGTCGTCGGCAGCCCCGGCACATAGTCTATCCCAGCCGACACCTGTACCCGAGGAACCAGCGCCGCTCGCTTCTGGTCGCGCAGCTCCCAGACCGCCGCCTCCTGCTCCCAGCGCGCCTGCCGCACCTGCGCGCTGTGCTCCAACGCCCGCTCCAACACCTGGCGCAGCGTCAAAGACAGCGTGTCGGCCGTCTGCCCCCAAACGCTGTGGAGCAATAGCCCTACACTCCCAATCGATAATAAGCACCTTCTCATGCGACAAAGGTAGGGGCATCCGTGTATCCCGTGCCCTCAGCGCTTTGCGCCACCGTTATATCCGCGCAGCGGTATGACCGGCGAGAATATTTTCCGGGCGGAGGCATTGGATATCTTTTTCGATGACAAATGTTAGACTTCTCCGAAACCGGTATGGGGTAGGTAGCGGTTTCTCGGGAGCTACAAATGTTGGGCCTCTCCGAGGCCGGTATGGGTGTGTTTGGGTGTTCGGTTTAGGGGCATGAAGGTTAGATCTTTCGAGCAGCTGAGGGGCTAATATTGGTTGCTCTCCCTCGCTGATTGAGGTTTTAGAGCGCCTCCTGGTGTTTTTGGGCTCAATGGCCTCTTTGGCAGATAGGCTTCGGAGAAGCCGAACATTTGTGGCTCGGCAGGATCCTCATAAAACCGCGGCTTTGGAGAAGCCCGACGTTTGTAGCCTTCGGGAGCATTCAACTTCCCTTTTTGTTGGCCGTGTTTTCTTTGGGCATTTGGGCAGCCTCTAAATAAAAAACGCCACCGGATAGGCCGGCGGCGTTTATAGGGGGTAAGGCGGCTATTCCTCTTCTTCTTCGAAGTATCCCTTCAGGCGATATTTAACTTTTTCGACCGGCTTTAGCTTCTTCTTTTTGTGTGAGGACTTTTGTTGGGTGTAGGTGCGTTCATCGAAGTACCGCCCATCTTTTTTGCTTTTTTCCTCGTGTCGCATGGCAAAAGGAGTTGAACAACGGATAGAGGTAAAGGATAAGCGTATGAATACCTTGAGCGCACAAAAATAATCCGCTCGGCGATAGGAGCAATAGGGGGAAATGTTAAAATTTCAGGTGGTGGGCGATTTTTTGCTCAATCGGCGGTTTTGGCAGAGGGATCGGCGGGTTTGCGGGGGGGGGCATTTTGTCGCTCTGCCGGGCGGAAGGGCGTTTCATCGGCAGGGGCAAGGGCATCGGCGGCGGCTTCGCTATGCGGTGGTGCAGCGGGTTTCAGAAGCGAGGCTACGATGCCGACCAGTAGGAAGGCGCCGATGGCGGCCAAAGAGACCAGTTCGTGTACGTGGACGTGCAGCGGCAGCAGGATCATCTTGACGCCGATAAAGGTCAGGATGCCGATCAGGCTGTAGTTGAGGTAGGCGAAGCGGTCGAGCATGTTCGACAGCACGAAAAAGAGCGAGCGCAGCCCTAAGATGGCGAAGATGTTGGAGGAGAAGACCAGGAAGGGGTCGGTAGTAATGGAGAACACTGCCGGCACGGAGTCGAAGGCGAACATGATGTCGCTGCTTTCTACTACCAGGAGCGCTACGAAAAGGGGCGTGGCGGCGCGGCGGCCGTTTTCCACGATGAAGAAGCGTCCGCCGTCGTAGTGGCGGCTTACTGGATAGAAGCGGCGAATAAATCGGGTAACGGCGTGGTCGGCGGTGGTGGGTTCCTCACTCGCTTCACCGCTGCGCCACATCTTGTAGGCCGACCAAAGCAAGAGGGCGCCGAAAAAATAGAAGAGCCACGTGAAGTAATGCACCAAGGCCAGCCCAGCGCCGATGAGGATGCCGCGAAATACCAATACGCCCAAGATCCCCCAAAAAAGCACGCGGTGTTGGTAGGCTTTGGGAACGCGAAACTGGGCAAACACTAAGGCCATCACGAAGAGGTTATCCATGCTGAGCGACTCCTCCAGCAAGTAGGCCGTAAGGTATTTCACCGCTGCCTCTCGCCCATCCATGGGCTCGTGGATGAAGCGCCCTAACCCAAGCCATTTGTATTCGTAGGCGAAATAAACGAATACGTTGAACAGTAATGCCAAGCTGACCCAAAAGACGGTAGAGAGCAGCGCCTCTCGAACCGTAGGTGTATGGGCTTTGCGATTAAAGACCCCTAAGTCGAGGGCAATGAGCATCAAAATCAAGGCTATAAAACCAGCCCAGACATATATATCCGACATCTTTCTTTCTACAATTGAGACGCCAAAGGTAAGGCGACGCCAACCAAGTTCTGCTTACTTTTACCGCTCCAACCGCGGAGGAAGATGAGGCCGTACAACCTTTCCTGCCTTCGCAGCAACAAGCCTCCGTCAAACAACATCCGAGGAATAAGGTTCAAACTCAGCTGTGTCATGCGTGTCCTACCCGTACTTTTCTTTTCGAGCATTTCGTGCCTCTTGTTGGCCCAGTCGGTACCCTCATCGCAAGGGGCATATAGCCCGCTTTTTTCGAGCGACAAGAATCGCGCCGAAGTGGGCCCTGTGAACGCGGCGGCAGACGCCGTAAACGGATATGTCTTTAAAAGGGTCTACTGCGATCCCTTGCCTTCTTCGGCGATGCGGGCAGCCGTAGAGGCGGAGGGAGCCGTGTTTCTCGGGTATCTGGGCCGGAATACGTATGTGATGGCCTTGCCGATAGACTATGAAGTGGCGCGGCTGCAGCGGATAAATGCCCGCCGGCTCTGGGCGGTGACGCCGGAGGAGAAACTGCACCGCAATTTGTTGGAAGAGCCGTACGGAGATTGGGCGGTAGAGGGCGATCGGGTTCACTTATACGTGCAAGTGTATCCGCAGGTGCGCATTCAAGAGGCGGGCGATCGCTTTCGCGCCTTGGGCTACGACGTGGTGGAGGAGGGCAGCCAGAGCGGCTTTCTGCACGTGCGGGTACCTCGGTCGGCGGTATATTCGGTAGCGGCCTTGCCCTTCGTGCGCTATGTGGAGCTGATGCCGCCGCCCAGCGTTCCGGAAGACCTCAACGGCCGGGCGCTCCATCGGTCGGGGCTGTTGGATACAGACTCGCCTTTGGGGCGGCGGTACGATGGCTCGGGCGTGATAGCGGTGGTCCGCGACGACGGGCCAATTGGCCCGCACATCGATTTCAAAGGGCGCTATACGGGTTGGGGCGACGTAGAAACGATAAATGACGGCGACCATGGCGATGGCGTAGCTGGCATCTTAGGCGGAGCGGGCAACCTGAACCCGCATATGCGCGGCATGGCCGCTGGCGTACATCTGTACGCCATTCCCTATCGGGCCAACTTCCAAGACGCTACCGTAGAGCTGGTAGATTTGGGCGCCACCCTCACCAACACCTCCTATTCAAACGGCTGCAATACCGGCTACACGCTGACGGCCCGCATCGTGGAGGAGCAGTTGTACAACAATCCGGCGCTGATGCACGTCTTTTCGGCGGGCAACGAAGGCACTTCGAACTGCAACTACGGCGCTGGGCCAGGCTGGGGCAACATCACCGGAGGGCACAAGGTGGCTAAAAACGCCATGGCGGTGGCCAATCTTCGCGCCGACGGCACGCTGATGGGTTCCTCGAGCCGAGGGCCTGTACACGATGGGCGCCTGAAGCCCGACTTGGCGGCACATGGGCATCAGCAGGGCTCTACTGCGCCCAACCACACCTACCAGGCCTTCGGAGGCACTTCTGCGGCGGCACCCGGCGTGGTGGGGGTGTTGGCACAGCTGACGCAGGCATACCGCGAACACTATAGCGGCGCGCAGCCGCCCGCCGCCTTGCTCAAGGCCGCCCTACTGAACACGGCCAACGACTTGGGAAATCCGGGACCAGATTTTCAGTTCGGCTGGGGCATGGTCAACGCTTGGCGGGCGTACCGCCTGCTCACGGAAGGCCGCTGGTTACGAAGCAGTGCCGACCATCAGGCCACAGGAATACACTCTCTGACCGTACCGCCCGGCGTTCGGCAACTGCGCGTTTTCCTGTATTGGGCCGACCCTCCGGCCGAAGCCGGTGCCCAGCGCGCCCTCATCAATGACTTGGACTTAGAGGTGGTCGCTCCTGATGGAACCGTCTTATTGCCTTTGGTACTAAACCCTAAGCCCGACCCGGCAGCTTTGAGTGCGCCGGCAAAACCCGGTCGCGACTCACTCAACAATGCCGAACAGGTAGTCGCAGTACATCCTGCTCCTGGAGCGTACACATTGCGCGTCAAGGGATACGAAGTGCCTTTGGGCCCTGCCGAATACTACCTCGTTTGGGACTTCCTCTACGACAGCCTGAAAATCGTCTACCCGGTCGGCGGCGAGGGCGTGGCGCCCGGCGAGACGTGCCGTATCCACTGGGACGCGCTCGACACGACAGGCTCTTTTTTGCTGCAGTATTCCTTGGACAATGGGCAGACATGGGAGCCTATTGCCATAGTAGAAGGCAGCGCGCGCATGTACGACTGGAACGTTCCCAACGCAGTGAGCGGTCAGGTGCGCGTGCGCGTTTCGCGCGGCGGCTTCGAGGATGTTTCGGAGTCCCCTTTTAGCATTGTCGGCGTGCCCACCGACTTAAAGGTGGAGCGGGTGTGTCTCGACTCCGCTACGCTTTCTTGGAAGCCCATCCACGACACGCTGCACTACGACGTCTATGTGTTGGGCGAAAAATACATGGAGATTGTCGGCAGCGGAGCAGGGGCGCGGCAGACGGTACCTATCTCACATCCGGGACAAGAGCAGTGGTTTTCGGTGCGCGCGGCTGCGCCTTCAGGTTTGGCGGGCCGCCGCGCCTTGGCCATACAGTGGTCGGGCGGTCTGAAGGAATGCCCTCAACCACGCGACTTAGCGCTTAAGGAGCTATTGTCGCCACAGAGGACAGCCATAGAGTCGGCCGTTGCCTGTCAGCCTATTACCTGGCCTGTCCGCGTGCGCGTCGCCAATGAAGGCACGCTGCCCGCGCAGGGTGGCCTTATTCATTACCAACTGAACGACGACCCTCCCGTGGCCGACACCTTGCCCGATCTATCTCCTGGAGAAAGCACGGACTTTGCTTTCGATGCGCCGCTAATGCTGGTCCAAAGCGGCCAAAATCGCCTGCGGATGTGGACAACCCTGGCCGGCGAAAATGTCTTTTTCAACGATACCTTGACGCTCTTTTTCCGCAGTGCAATAGGCGGCCGCGATACGCCCTTTGTAGAGGGCTTTTCCGATGCGGTATTTCCTCCGCCGGGTTGGGCAGTAGCCAATCCAGACAGCGCCACCACCTGGCGTCGCTATTCATTGCCTGTAGTTGGGCCAGATGGTCTACCCACTTTGGCCGCTTACCTCAACTTTTTCGACTATAGCACCCCCAACGAGGAAGACTATCTATACCTGCCGCCGCTCGATTTGGGTCGGATGCCTCGGGTAAACTTAGTATTTCACTGGGCCTATGCGCTGTATTCCGAAGAGTACTTCGATGGCCTGCGCGTGGAGCTGTTCCCCAACTGCGATCTAAGTGCCGAGCCCATCGTATTGTGGGGTAAGGCAGGCAGCAATTTAGCGACGCGGTCACCTTCCTCCTCGTTTTTTACTCCCTCTGGAGCAGATGAATGGCGGGCAGCGAGTATTCCATTAGACAGTTTTGCTCCGCAACACGTCATCATTCGATTGGCAGCGGTGAACGGCTACGGCAACAATCTTTTCATCGATAATTTGGGTGTGGCTTTGCCCGATACTACTCTTCCCTTAGCCTCCATTAGTGCTTCTGCCGACACGGTCTGTCGCGCCATCGACACGGCGCAGTTTTGGGTAGGTTCGCCTTTGCCTGGGACTTTTTATATCTGGTCTTTTGGCACGGGGGCGCAACCGGCTACGGCGTCGGGGCCTGGCCCTCATGCCGTGCGCTTTCTCACCGCCGGGGGGCACACGGTTCGTCTGATTGCGTCGAATGCCAATGGTGCAGACACTGCCTCCTACCCAGTCTATGCACTTGGAACGGCTACCTCCGCATTCTCATGGGCAGCCGATATGCTTACCGTCACTTTTGAGAACAAGAGCCTCAATGCAGAGGAATACGCGTGGGACTTTGGCGACGGCAACACGAGCCTGGCCGCTAATCCGGTGCATACATATGCCGCTTCTGGCGACTACACCGTTGCGCTGCGCACCCGCAATCGGTGTTCGGCTTTGTGGGTAGCGAGCACCCAGACGGTGTTGGTGCGCTCAGTGCGCGTACAGGAGCCGACCGAGATCCTTTACGCGCGCGCACTGCCCAACCCGAACAGCGGCGTCTTTGCCCTGCACGTGACGGCTGCCCATACTGTTTCTGCTGAGGTGGCTTTGTTCGATGCGCAAGGACAGCGCGTGGTACACCGAAATGAGGATCTAGTGGCGGGAGAGCAGATGCTGTTCTTTGAGGTGCTGCCTCTGCCCGCTGGGGTGTATTGGTTGCACTTGCACACGCCAAGCGGCGCGTTGGTGCGCCGCATTGTGGTGGTGCCTTAGGCGTTTGCCCCTCCAGTGGTGTGCAGCCGATATTCTGCGCCAAAAGCTCCCATGGCCGCTGCTAAGCGCTGCGGATGCGTGTCGGTGAGGAAGATCTGGCCGAAGCTGCGCTTCCACAGCAGGCGGATCAGCTGCTCGACGCGCCGCTCGTCGAGTTTGTCGAAGATGTCATCTAACAGCAGGAGCGGCTCCACCCCTTTTGCGTGGCGAAGCACTTCGTATTGAGCCAAACGCAGGGCGAGGAGGAAAGATTTTAGCTGGCCCTGGGAGGCGTACTTTTTGACCGGATAACCGCGGAGCGTCAGGTCGAGGTCGTCGCGGTGTGGGCCGACGCTGGTGCGCTCCAAGGCGCGGTCGCGCTCGCGATAAGCGGCCAGTTCGGCGGCTAAGTCGTCGGAATGGCCGCCCGGCTCTAAGCGGAGGGCTACGGGTTCGTTTTCGCCAGCGATTTCAGCGTACAGATTTTGAAAGAGCGGCGCCAGTTCTTCAACGAAGGCGCGGCGCGCTTGCCACAAGATCGCTGCCGGAGCGCTCATCTGTTGGTCGAAGGTAGCTAACAGGACGGGGTCGAAGCGGCGCTGTTCGGCAAAGGTTTTGAGTAGGGCGTTGCGCTGTTTGAGCAGCGAAGTGTATATGGTCAACTGGTGCAAGTAGGAGGGAGACAGCTGCGACAGGGTAGTATCTAAAAAGCGGCGGCGCTCCTCGCTGCCCTCCTGGATGAGGGCGATGTCGTCGGGCGAAACTATGACGACCGGGTAAAGCCCTACGTAATCGGCTAAGCGCGAAAAGGGCGCGCCGTTGCGGGCGATCTCTTTTCGCTGGCCATCGTAGGTGAGTGCCACGCGCTCCACTTCGCCAGACCGCACAAAGACCCCTTCTATCCGATAAAAGTCGGCTCCGTGCTGCACTAAGTGCCGATCGGCAAGCCCTCGGTGGCTCCGCGTCAGGCACAGCACGTGAACGGCTTCGAGCAGGTTTGTCTTTCCGGTGCCGTTAGGCCCTACAAAACCGTTGAGGCGCGGCGCGAGCGCCACCTGGTGCTGGGCATAGCTCTTAAAATGCGTCAACCGCAGCGCGCGCAAGTACAGCGAGGTCACAGCGCTAAAAGCCGTAGGTGATGGCAAAGCGATATTGCCAGGGATTCTCAAACGTGTTGATATCGCCGCCGATGTAAAAATCGTACAGGATAGCAACTTCTTGCCCAAACCCGCCTCGGCCGCGGCTGAAGTTGTAGCCCGCTCCGAGGTTCTGAACCGGCCGACCGCGCCGAAAGATGGTGTAGTTTACACCGTCGAATTCGATGAAATTGTCGGAGCGGCTGCCCAGCTCACCGTGCAAGAAAAAGCCGCGGAAGACGTGCACCCGCACAAAAAGCGCTATTTCAAAATCGAAAAGGTTGAACGCTCGCACGCCTTGAAACTTCTGATAGGTATACTGTACACCCAGACGCGGCCCTAACGAGAGCGGCGGCAAGACCTTGTAGCCCACCATAGGCGATAGGTTGATGCTAAAGGTCGAAGAAAACCCTGTTCCGCCAAATCCCAACCCAAAGAAACCGCCGTACCACAGCTTATCCGCGAAGGGGTTGTCGGTGTTGGCTGGCTCGTTGGGACGGCGGCGCTGAGCCTGCGCCGATGTCGACAGCAAGAACAACAGGAGAAAGAGCGCAAGACCGCTAAGGCAAAAGATAGGGTGCCGCTTCATGTGCTTTGTTTTTTAAAGGAGGGTAATGTCGGACTTTTGACGAACGGAGCACTTCTGAGGTGAGATAGGTATTTTGCAAATGGAATTGTTTACTACTTTCGCCGCGCGGCAAGCGCGCAATCCAGGGTGCAAAGAAACACCTTCTTTGGCGTTTTCGCCTTTTCCCAGAAATACGAGCCAAAAAGCAGCCCAGGCCGATTCGCATTCGTAACAATGAGCAACCGTCGGTCGTTTTAGCGACCTTTTCTCGCGACACAAGAACCGAGTGATGGCGCTGCGGATCTTTCACTTAACCTGGCTTTTAAACAACGTATTATTGGACTATGCTCAACTACCTACTGCGAATGCATCGGTGGCTCGCTGTGGCTGTTCCGATGCTGCTTTCAACGGCGCTCCACGCTCAGCTCGTTATTGGACACGAGGAAGCCCTTCCGGAAGGCCTCGAGGTACAACAAGTGCTGCGGGAATGGCGTGTGTATCGCATCAATCCCGCGGAAGTTCAGCGTTTGCTGGCGGAAAAGCCAGAAAACGCATCGCTCACGCTGCGCTTAGGCGAGCGCTATGAGTGGGCGCTTCAGTTGCAACCCAGTCGGATCCTTGCACCAGGGTATTTCCTGCAGGTGGCTGGCGGCAACGGCACGGAGATGCTCCGCCACCGGCGCGATATTGCCTTCCGAGGCTACGAGGCAAAGCACCGCGGAAAAGTACGGCTGACGGTAGACAAAGATTTCCTCTACGGCTTTGTAGAGGCGGAGGGCGAACGCTACTACCTCGAGCCGCTGTGGTACCACTCTCCGGAGGTTGCGCGCGATCTTTTCTTGGTGTACCCCATGAGCGCGGTGATTCGGAGGCACGACCACGGCACCTGTATGCTGTTAGCGGCCGAAGAGCACGAACACCATATGGAGAAGTACTCCGGCGATCGGCCGGAGGCGTCGGGTTGCTACGAAATCGAAATCGCCATTGCCTCTGACAAGTCGATGTTTCTCAAGTACGGATCGGTCGGCGCGGTAGAGGCGCGCAACATCGGCATCATCAACAATGTACAGGGCGATTACACTGGCGTGTTCAACCACGACATAGAGTTTGTTATCGTCACCCAGTTTGTCGTTACCGGCACGGACCCGTGGACCAGCTCTACCAATGCCGGCGAACTGCTGGCTTCCTTCCGCAACTGGGGCAACAACAACGGTTTTGGGGTGCCTTTCGACAACGGCGAACTGTGGACAAACCGCAATTTCGACGGTAACACGATCGGTATCGCCTACCTGAACGGCATGTGCAACTCCAACAAATACCATTGCCTCCAGGACTTTTCTACCAATCCGGAGCTGTTGCGTTGCCTCACCTCGCACGAGATCGGGCACAACATGTCGGCCAATCACGACCCCACCAGCGGCGGCAGCTGCCCGCCCAACTACATCATGTGCCCGTTTGTCAGCACCTCCAACACTTGGAGCACGAATTCCATCAACGTCATCAGCAGTTACATCACCAATCGCATCAATTCGGGGTGCTTCCAGCCCTGTGGGGCCAGCCAACCGCTCACAGCCGACTTTGAGTGGTCGCCCGACCCCGCCTGCCGCTTGCAACCGGTGCAGTTTACCGACCTGTCTACGGGCAACATCACTTCGCGCAGCTGGCAATTCCCGGGAGGTTCGCCGACTTCTTCCACCCAACAAAACCCCGTGGTCACTTGGTCGAGTGCCGGCACCTACAATGTCGTCCTAACAGTGTCGGGTCCGGGCGGAACAGCCTCCGCCACGAAACAAGTGCTCATTAAGCCTACACCTACGGCTAATTTCACCTACACATTCAGCGGCTTAACCTACACGTTTACCAGCACCTCGCAAAACGCTACCAGCTTTAACTGGGACTTTGGCGATGGCAGCTCCAGCAATGAGGAAAATCCGGTACACACCTATGCGGATGCGGGCATCTACACCGTCGTGCTCACCGTGGAAAACGACTGTGGCACGGCTACAAAGACGGTAACCATCAACACTTTGCCCACTGCCGACTTTTCGGCCGACCCCACTGCCGGCTGCGCTCCCTTGGTGGTGCAGTTCATCAATGAATCCTCTTCCAACGCCACCTCTTTCATCTGGCAATTCCCCGGCGGCTCGCCCGCTTCCTCCAACCTGAAAAATCCCATCGTATCCTACCAGGTTTCCGGCACCTACACGGTGACGCTCACTGCCATCAATGGTACCGGAACCAACCAAATCACCAAAACCAACTACATCACGGTGCAAAACGTGCCCTCGTCCAACTTCACCTTTTCGGTCGACACGCTGAAGGTGACGTTTACCAACAATTCTCAGGGGGCGAATACCTTCCTTTGGAACTTCGGCGATGGCAACACGAGCACCGCACCTAATCCCGTGCACACATATGCGCAGAGCGGCACCTATACCGTAACGCTGACGGCTACCAACGCCTGCGGCAGCAATACCTCTACCAAATCGGTGATGGTAATAGGACCGCCCTTGGCCAGTTTCACGGCCGACACCACCTCGGGCTGTGCGCCTCTGACGGTGCAGTATACGAGCACCTCGCTGGGCAACCCTACGGCTTTCTACTGGCAGTTCTCCGGCGGCACGCCCTCCACCGACACTGTTCCCAACCCTATCGTGACGTACAATGCGCCGGGCAGTTACGACGTGACGCTCATCGTCACCAACGCTCTGGGTAACGACACGCTAATAGCCGAGGACTTCATCAACATCTTGCCCGCTCCGGTGGCGGGCTTTACGGCGACGACCAATGGGTTTACGGCGGCGTTTACCAACACGTCGGCGAATGCCGACAGTTACGCGTGGGACTTTGGCGACGGCAACACGAGTACGGCGGCCAGTCCGGAGCACACGTATGCACAGGACGGCATTTACACGGTGACACTGGTGGCCACAGGGCCTTGCGGCACCAGTACGTTCTCGCAGACGGTGGTCATTGCCACACCACCGGTGGCGGGCTTTACGGCGGCTCCGACGTCGGGCTGTGGGCCGCTGACGGTGCAGTTTACTAACACCTCTTCGCCCAACGCCACGTCCTTCCAGTGGTTTTTCCCGGGCGGCACCCCCGACACGTCGACGCAGCAGAACCCGGCGGTCACCTACACGGCTCCGGGCACGTATTCAGTGACACTTGTCGCTTCCAACGCTGCGGGCAGCGACACGGTGGTGGCGAACAGCGCCGTGGTGGTGCTGCCCGGTCCGGTGGCGGGCTTTACGGCGACGACCAATGGGTTTACGGCGGCGTTTACCAACACATCGGCGAATGCCGACAGTTACACGTGGGACTTTGGCGACGGCAACACGAGCACGGCGGCAAACCCGGAGCACACCTATTCGCAAGACGGCACCTACACGGTGACACTGGTGGCCACAGGGCCTTGCGGCACCAGTACGTTCTCGCAGACGGTGGTCATTGCCACACCACCGGTGGCGGGCTTTACGGCGGCTCCGACGTCGGGCTGTGGGCCGCTGACGGTGCAGTTTACTAACACCTCTTCGCCCAACGCCACGTCCTTCCAGTGGTTTTTCCCGGGCGGCACCCCCGACACGTCGACGCAGCAGAACCCGGCGGTCACCTACACGGCTCCGGGCACGTATTCAGTGACACTTGTCGCTTCCAACGCTGCGGGCAGCGACACGGTGGTGGCGAACAGCGCCGTGGTGGTGCTGCCCGGTCCGGTGGCGGGCTTTACGGCGACGACCAATGGGTTTACGGCGGCGTTTACCAACACATCGGCGAATGCCGACAGTTACACGTGGGACTTTGGCGACGGCAACACGAGCACGGCGGCAAACCCGGAGCACACCTATTCGCAAGACGGCACCTACACGGTGACACTGGTGGCCACAGGGCCTTGCGGCACCAGTACGTTCTCGCAGACGGTGGTCATTGCCACACCACCGGTGGCGGGCTTTACGGCGGCTCCGACGTCGGGCTGTGGGCCGCTGACGGTGCAGTTTACTAACACCTCTTCGCCCAACGCCACGTCCTTCCAGTGGTTCTTCCCGGGCGGCACCCCCGACACGTCGACGCAGCAAAATCCCATCGTCACCTACGTGACGCCCGGCATTTACTCGGTGACGCTCATCGTGTCTAACGCCCAGGGCAGTGATACGCTCACTCAGGTGAACTTCATCCAGGTGTTTTCCAACGCCAGTGCCGGCTTTACGGCGACGGTGAACGGCGCTACCGCAACCTTCGAGAACACCTCGACCAATGCCAACAGCTACTTGTGGGACTTTGGCGACGGCAACACCAGCACCGAAGCCCATCCGCAGCATACCTACACTCAGGACGGCACCTATACAGTGACGCTGACCGCTTCCAACTCCTGTGGGACGAGCACATCGGTGCAGACCGTGGTGATCGTTACGCCGCCGACGGCGGGCTTCACTGCAGCGCCGACCTTGGGTTGCGGGCCGCTGACCGTCCAGTTTACGAATGCCTCCTCCTCCAACGCCGTTAGCTTCTATTGGGAATTTCCGGGCGGCACTCCCTCCTCCTCGACGGAGCCAAACCCGGTAGTAACCTATGAGCAGCCCGGCATCTATTCGGTCGTGCTGACGGCGAGCAATGGCGCAGGCAGCGACACGGCGGTACAGGTCGATTTGGTAGTGGTCATAGGGCCTCCTACTGCAGCCTTCAACGCCCACGCGTCGGGGGCCTCGGTTTCCTTTGAGAACCAATCGAATGGCGCTACAACGTACACGTGGGACTTTGGCGACGGCAACACCAGCGCAGAAGAGGCTCCTACGCACACGTATGTCGCCAGCGGCACTTACACAGTGGTTCTGACGGCAGCTAACAACTGTGGTACGGCCACATCCACCCAAGTGATTACCGTCTTGCTGCCGCCAACGGCAGCTTTTAGCGCCGCTCCTACAGAGGGGTGTGCTCCGCTGACGGTAGTGTTCACTAACCAGTCGAGTGCTGACGCTACGGACTTCGCCTGGACCTTCGAGGGCGGTACCCCTCCCGTCAGCACCGATCCCAATCCGACGGTGGTCTTTGAGCAGCCGGGCGTTTACACCGTGATACTCGTGGCTACCAACGCCGCCGGTAGCAGCACCAGCACGACAACTATCGCCGTAAACGGACCGCCTACAGCGGGATTTACGGTTCAGACGACAGGGCTTAGCGTAGTGCTGACCAATACCTCACAAAACGCGGTGGCTTTTCACTGGGACTTTGGCGACGGCAACACGAGCACAGAACCCAACCCCACGCATACCTATGCCTTGCCGGGCGCCTATACCATCGCATTGCGCGCGGAAAATGCCTGCGGTAGCAGCGAGTACAGCATCCAGGTGGAGATCCAAGGCGCTGCTCCCATCGCCGCCTTTAAGCCCAGCACTACGCAGGGCTGCTTGCCGCTGACGGTGCAGTTTACCGACCTATCGGCAGGTGAGCCTATTGCTTGGAACTGGTCTTTCCCGGGCGGCGTGCCCTCCAGCTCTACCGAACAAAACCCAGTAGTTACCTACACTGCTCCCGGCATATATCCAGTGACGCTGGTCGTCACCAATGCGTACGGCAGCGACACCCTTACCCAGCAGGGGCTTATCGAAGTGCTTTCCTCGCCTGTTGCGGACTTCTTCTATACGGCCGTAGACCTGAATGTCTCGTTCACCAACCTATCGCAGTACGGCACGTCGTTTAGCTGGAACTTTGGCGATGGGTCTACAAGCACAGAGGAAAATCCCACGCACACCTACGCTAGTCCGGGCACCTATGTAGTGAGCCTCACGGTGCTTAACAACTGCGGTGCGACGACGCTGCAGAAAAACATCGTGCTTACGGTCGGTACCCTTGAGGCGACTTGGCTGCACGGGTTGGCCCTCTATCCCAATCCTAACGCGGGACGCTTTACTGTGGAGCTACGCGGCGTGCCCGCATCGGAAGTGAGCTTTGCGCTGATAGACCCCACCGGGCGCTGGGTTTACCGCACGCAGGTCTCTTTCGAAAGTGGACAGGTACAGCTGCCGTTTGCACTTTCTGACTTGCCGAGCGGCCTCTACACCTTAGTAGTGCGTCGGGGCAGCAGCGAGGTGTTGCTTCCAGTGGCCATTCAGCGCTAAGCAGCGCTGGGCAGTATGAGCTCAGGGCCTGTGGTGAAAAAATACAGGCCCTGAGCCTTCACCACACGACTCCTGTTTGTAGCGCGATCATCTCCGCGTTGACTCGGTGGGCCTTAAGAGCTACCCCGACCCAAGGGCGCAGCGGCATGCGGCGCACGAGCTGGGGCAGATAGCAGCGCGTAGTCAGACGGCTATACCACGGAGCGGGGAGGATTTGGTTGATCCTATGGCTGCCCAAATAGATGCCGCCCTGTAGGTGAATGCCGATGGGCCCAAAGAGAAATTCCGCTCCCGGTGCCAGCGCTAACCGAAGGGCGCCTATGCGGGCATCGCGCATGTTGAGAAAGCCGCCCGTCTGGCGGCCAAACTCTGCAATGGCAGGGTTATACTCGCCCTCCAGGCTGATTGTCAGGCGATTCAGCGCGTTCAAGTGATAAAGTGCACTGGCCGATCCGCTCCAGATCAGGTACTTAGGGCCGTCGATGACGAGATACTCCGCCCGAGCTACACTCGCGCTGAGCGCGGCCCTCCAGCGCCGCTCCGCGCGGTTGGGTTCGGCAGCAGGTCGAAAGGTCTCTTCCTCAATGCCTCTCGGAGCCAATTGAAGCGAAAAAAAATAACCCGGTAGATTAATTCCAAAGTTTGGTAACTTTGCTGCGCCGTTAGATAGGTGTGTGAGCGAAGCGCCTGTGCTGAACCGCCAGTGTTTATCGATGCGGTAAGTTAAGCCCAACCGAAATTGCGTAAGGTTGTTCCAGTGGGAGCTGACAGCGTTTTCTCCCGGATTGTCAAAGCTGTCGTACGGATGCGTAACGTAACCGACTCCGGTGCCGATGCGAAAGCGGGCTGTCCAAGCGCGGCAGCGCCACAGCGGTATGCTCAGCGTGGGCAGGATGCCCCAGGCCGTTCGATGTGCTCCTTCGCCCAGATGGAAATAATGGGCACTTACCCCCCACGACGGATAGCGACGCCAGGCTTCCCAGGTGTGTCGTCCCCAAGTGGGCCAGACCAAGCCCAGTTCTTGACCTAACACTATGTGCCCGGTACGAATCGTCAATCGCCGCGTGTGCCTCCATAGGGTCGTTCGATATGTGGCCGTCTCTATGGACAGGGAGGCGTTGGGTGGCCTTTGACTAATTGCCCAGTGCCAGTGCAGTACGAGGCACAGGGTGGAAAAACCGATTTTTATCCAAACAACACGCCACATTTGCATAGGCGACAAAGAAAAGGTTTTATCCGGCAATTGATGCGATGCCGCGCTCCTCAGCCTATGTCTGGAGGCTGAGCAAGGACATACTCAACTTCTATTAACCGCCGTATTCGGTAAAACGACATGTACTCGCTTCCATGAGTTACTCACTAAAGACCTCTCCGCCACTGGAGACCGCTGAAGCTACGCCCTCTAAGACGTATGGCAACACATGGTGGGGCCAGCGTTGGTTGAACGCCTTCAAGGGCATAGACCGCTCCAATCGCCTCCCTCGGGGAAAAGCATACGCCAATAAAGGGATGGTCAAGCACTTAGAAATCGGCAACGGCTCCATCTCTGCGCTGGTACAGGGGTCGGCGCCCGAGCCCTATGAGGTTAGTATTCGCATCCCTTGGTTCAACGAGGGGCATCGGCGCCGCACCGTCAAGCTGGTGACGCGCAATCCGATTTTCCTGTCCAAGTTACTCAATCGGGAAATGCCGCCTGAGCTCGACGAAGCGCTCCAAAAAAGCGGAGTACACCTCTTTCCGCGGCGGTGGAAGGAAGTCACCAGCATGTGCTCGTGTCCGGATTGGCTCAGCCCTTGCAAACACGTAGCCGCTGTGCTCTATGTGGTCGCCAACGAGATCGATAAGAACCCTTTCCTCATCTTCGACCTGCACAACTTCGACCTCTTGGAGGCGCTTCAAAAACGCGGTGTAGCGCAAGAAGCGCTCAATGGGGTCAATACGGCCAATGCAGAGGAGCTCCAGCAGGATATCGAACACGTGGTGGGAGAGGAATTTAACTGGGACGAGCAGGCAATTGAGGCCATAGACTTTTCCAAAATACCGCCCGACAGCTCCGACAATCTGTTGCGCCTGTTATCAGACAAGCCTGTCTTCTATCCAGAGGGCGACTTCAAAAAGGTGTTGGCTTCGGCGTATCGGTTGTTGCGGCGTCCTGCGGAAGAGGCGTTGGCGCCGTTGACGGAGGAAGAGCGGCACTGGTTGATGGCGGCCGAAAGCGTCTTGCTCGTTCAAAACAGCCGCAGCGGTGCTTTTTGGGGCGGCTTGTTGCTCGACCAAGAAGGCGAGACGCTATGGGATTGCGACTCCGAGGAGCTATGGGTGCGCTTTTGGGCGCGGCTGACGCCGGCCGACTTAGCCCTGTGCTCACCGCAGCTGCGATCGCTGCACTTGGTGTACCAGTTTGCCCAACAGCTGGCTACGCGCGGCGCCTTTGTCCCGCAGCTCATCGAAGTGTCGGACACAGAGTACCGCATCCGCTACGTGCCGGCGCTCCTCAACGACGCCGTACGCGCAGTATTCGAGCAGGTAAAAAAGTGGACGGCGCCCGGCATGCTCACGTACGTAGACGAGAGCGGTCAAATCACCGAACCCACCGATGCCGATGGGCTTGCAGCGCTCACAGCGCTCTTTTTGCGCTATTTTGTAGCAGAAAAAACCCAAAAACTTCGCGAAGAAACGCCTGGGCAGATCCCTACTTGGTTCTTAACCGGGTCGGTAATGGCTTTTGAAAACTTCGATGAGCGCGAATATCCCAAAGCCATTCAGCTGTGGCTCAACCGCTTCTTCATTGCCGAAAAGCGCTATGTACCCGTCTTCGAGGTGCGCGACAACCCCCACACGCGAGAGTTCGACGTGCGGGTCAGCATCGAGGACAGGAGCCGCCCTATGCACACGCTGGTGCCGCTTAAGCGCATCTTTTTCCACAAGCAGTACAACGAGATGCGGCTGGAAGTACTGAGCGACCTAACCAACGTCGTCGAGTTCTTCCCGCCCTTGTCAGCCCACATCAATTCAAAGGGCACGGCGCCCATGCGCTTCCGCTCGGAGGATTTCCCACAGGTGCTCTTTGAAATGCTGCCCATCATTCGGCTCTTGGGCATTCGCGTGTTGTTGCCGCGCGCCCTTCGGCGCTTAGCGCGTCCGCATCTATCGATGCGGCTTACCACAAAAGCGGAGCGGTCGGCAGCGGGAGGAATTCTCTCTTTTGGCGAGATTATTCAGTTCCAATGGCAAATTGCTCTGGGCAATCGCGAGCTGTCGCCCGAAGAGTTCACGCAAATGGCGCGGCGTATGCGCGGTATCGTCCGCTTAGCCAATGGCTATGCCTTCCTCGACGAGTACGAAGTGGCGGCCTTGCTCAACCAGTTGGAAAATGCCCCAGAGCCTTCGCCGATCCAGCTGTTGCAGATCGCGCTGGCCGAAGAATATCAAGGTGCGCCGGTGTTTTTAGACGAGACCTTGCGCGGGCAGATCGAGGAGTTGCAAAAACCTCAGGCCGTACCCCTGCCGGAAGACCTTCGGGCGCAGTTGCGCCCCTACCAACAGCGGGGATATGAGTGGCTGTACAAAAATGCGCGGCTCGGCGTGGGTAGCCTCATTGCCGACGACATGGGCTTGGGCAAAACGCTGCAGGTCATCTGTACGCTGCTCCGCCTAAAAGAGGAGGGCCGCCTCACTGCTAAAAACAAGGCACTTGTCGTCGTGCCCACTACCTTGTTGACGAACTGGACCAACGAGATACGCAAGTTTGCGCCTACCCTCCGATACGGTCTGTATCACGGCGTTGGGCGCTCTTGGGAGGCGCTCCGCGAAGCAGAAGTAGTGCTGACCACCTACGGCGTATTGCGAACCGATATCGATGACATCAATAAGCACGCCCTATCGGTGGTCGTCGTCGACGAGGCCCAAAACATCAAGAATGCCGAAGCCGCTCAAACGAAGGCCGTCAAAAAGGTGAGGGCGCCGCTCCGCATAGCCATGACCGGCACTCCTGTAGAAAACCGTCTGAGCGAGTACTACTCTATCTTCGATTTCATCAATCCCGGGCTGTTGGGCTCGCCTTCCGAGTTTCTCTACGAATTTGCGCGACCCATCGAAGCAGAGCGCAACCACTTGGCTTTGGAGCGCTTCCGTAAAATCACCGCCCCCTTCCTCTTGCGGCGGGTGAAAACAGACAAGAGCATCATTAGCGATTTGCCGGAGAAAATCGAGACCAATCAATACTGCGCCTTGACCCCCGAACAAGCAGCGGTGTACCAGACAGTGGTGGAAGAACTCCTACAGAGCATCGCTCAAGAGGACGAGAAAGACATCCGCCGTCAGGGCTTAGTGCTCAAGATGCTCACCTCTCTCAAGCAAATCTGCAACCATCCGGCCCAGTTTCAGAAGACGAAGCAAGCCGACCCGATGCTCTCCGGCAAGGCCCAGCGGCTGTTGGAGCTGCTCGACGAAATCTTGGCAGCCGGCGAAAAGGCGCTCATCTTTACGCAGTACCGTGAGATGGGCGAGCTGTTGGTGCCCATGCTGCGCGACAAGTTGGGCCTCGATGTGCCTTTCCTCCACGGCGGTTGCACGCGCGCCCAACGCGACCACATGGTGGAGCAGTTTCAGAAACACCACGCCACGCGTATCCTGCTCCTCAGCCTAAAAGCCGGCGGCACGGGGCTAAACCTCACGGCGGCCACGAATGTCATCCATTACGATTTGTGGTGGAACCCCGCCGTAGAGGCCCAAGCGACCGACCGCGCTTACCGCATCGGGCAAAACCGAAACGTTTTAGTGCATCGCCTCATCACGCAAGGGACACTGGAGGAGAAAATCGATGCTATGATTCAGCAGAAAAAAGATTTGGCCAACCTCACCGTGGCGGTTGGGGAAAAATGGCTGGGCGAACTGTCCAACGAAGAGCTGCGGCAGCTTGTTCAACTCGACTAAGCTGCGCTGCGAGGAGCGCGAGTTATCGAATTTCGACGATCTCTACGCGGCGCTCGCGGGCCGCGTCGGGATGGTAGATGGAGTTGCGCTCGTCGCGCAGGTTGTCACTGACATTTTGCCGAGCCTTTGTCTCGCCGAAGCTGGTCTCTGTGATGGTGAGTTGTCCGCGCTCGATGTAGGGCAGCAGCGCGCCGTTGGAGAACTGCTCAAAATGATTGCGCACGCTGCTGACGCGGCGCTTACCCAGTGCTAAGTTGTAGTCCGACTCTGCGCGCGGGCTCGTATATCCTTTCAAGACGATTTCGATCCTTTCGCCGCTTTGTAGGCGCTCTATCAACACTTCGCACAGCTGTTCCAGCCGCTCGTAGCCGCGGCGGACTTCCTTTTCGAAGAAGTCGTCTATCTGCTGCTCGGCGCTGTCGCGTTGCGCACCGCTTAGCCCTTGCGCAAAGCGCGCTCGGTATTCGGCTTGCCGCTCTAAGTAGGCGCTTGCGGTCTCTCCATAGGACTTTCGCGTAGTGGTGCGCCGCGTGCGCCGGTCGGGCTCGTCGTTGTCGAAGAAGAGCGGCAGCCCCACGAAATCCTTTAGAGGAGGGGGCGATGTGGTCGGTGTAGAAGGCGGCTGTAGTGTTTCTATCGGCACCCGTGGGCGGTCGAGTGGAGGCGATGGGATGGGAACTGCCGTCGCTGGTGGCCTCGCCGTGTCGGGCGGAGCGGCGAACTGGACGACAAACAGGTCGTTGCAGCAAAACCGGTTGGCCTCGTCCAAATATTGGGCACCAGGGCGGTTGCTGCTCAAATAAGCCCACTGACCCTCAGGAGCCAACACAAAGTAAAGGTCATTGTAACTGGTATTGATTGGACGGCCGAGGTTTTCCGGAGAAAGCGGTGCCGTATCGCGCGGAAGCGGCACTCGATAGATGTCGAAGCCGCCGAAGCTTTCCAAGTAGCCGTTGCTGCTGAAGTACAGCATTTGGGTAGGAGCGTGGAAGAAGGGGGTGACCTCATCGCGGGTAGTGTTGATGGCGCGCACATTTACTGGCGCGGTGAAGGGCGGCAGCGGGAAGGGTTTTCGCGCATCTACGGGGATGTGGCAAGGACAGAACCAGTTGCTGTCCAACGGCACATACCAAAGATCCAATCCACCTATGCTGCCGGGTCGGTCGCTGGCGAACCACAGCGATAGTTCGCCCGAGGCGGGGTTTGTCGCTATATGAGGCTGGGTGGTCGTATACCCTTTTTGGTTGACGGGCTCGGGCAGACGCATGGGCGTAGTCCAGCGCTTGTGCACGTCTTTTACCGAGAGCCACAGTTCGCACACAATGTCCGAGGCATCTTGATTGCGGCAAAGAGTGAAGATGAGAAAATGGCCGCCGCCAAAAAAGACAGCATGCGCTACGTGACCCGTGTCGATGGAAGGAAAGGGGCGTCCTGCCTCGCGCGGGCGCCCGTTGTTGGTGGAAAATATGACGCGCGTGAGCTTGGTTTTGGGCGTTTTCCTGTCGCCGCGTTTGTCGAACCGATAGGACGAGAAGTACAGGGTATCGCCCATGGGAAAGGGCGCAAAGTCGCTGAAGGGGCTATTGAGATGCTTGCCTGCATTGACCACCTTCACTGTATCGGAGGCAGGCGCTTGGGCGAGAGCCCAGAGCACGGCAGCGCGAAGCTGGCGGGCGGAGTCCGCCAGTGGGCTTGGGGGATCCTGTTGCAACCATTCTTCCAAACACTCCAATGCTTCCGCATACTTTCCCTGTAGTCGCAGCACCTCGGCCAAGCGCAGGGGTAGGGTGGGGTAGTCGTTCTTCTTTTTTCGGCCGACGTTTTCTATCTGTCGGTAGTAACGCTCAGCGAGGTCTGCCGCCTGCAGCTGTCGGGCACTTTCCGCGCTTTTCCACAGCAGTTCGGAGTCGTCCGATTTTCGGCTCAGGGCCGTCTGATAGTAGTGTAGGGCTGCGCCGTAATCCTTGCGGGCCAGCGCCTCGTCGCCAGCGCGTTCGTAGCTGTGGCGCGACTGAGCCGAGGCAAAGGTAGTTCCCAACAGCATCCAGACCAAAGCCAATAATCCGGACGGCGGGGCGTCTTTAAAGAATACCATAGTCAAACGATGGTGCTTTTGGAAAGAAGGGGGCTTATTAAAATACCGGGCAAGATTTCGGTGTCGTCATGGGTGGCGCGGGCAAAGGTTGATAAACAGCAGCCAACTCTAATCCGCCGTATCCGCGGGTGGCGCGTTGGAAGTCGGAGCGGTTCCAGTCGTAGCTGAGGCCTATTGTCCAGTCTCCTAACTCGACTTGGACGGCCGGGATGAGGGCATCGCCCACGCGCACGGCTAAGGTAAAACGCACCGCCGCCTCTTCCGGTTTTAGCCAGAGGCGCGCCCCACCTCCTACCACTGTTTCGCGTGCGGAACCCATAAACCCAGCGCCGCCGAAAAGTACGGCGTCTGCATTGGAATGGATGCGTTGTGTCGCCTGAATGCTGCCTGCCCAACGGATAGGAAGGGACTGGGCAGTGGCGGCTTCGCGGAAGCTTACGGAGGGTCGATTGAGGTGGAAGGCGCCGATGGCCGCGGCTATTCGGCTTCGATAGTCGGTACTGTGGGTGCGCCAGCTCAGCCCTGCGCCCAAGGAGGGGATGATGCCGGAGGTTTGTTGAAAGGTCTCTCGCGAAGGCAGAGCGGGATCAAACGCGTCGCCTGTCCATTGGTTGCCGAACTTGAGGGCGCTGATGTCGAATTGGCGTTGTGCCACTGCGGCACAAATCCCTACGGCTGCATATTGGCGCGCTCCCAAGCGCTGCGCAACGCTGAGGGCAAACCCTGCCTGTACCCACGACAAGCCGGCGTCGCCCGCCCGGTCGCCTTGCAGGAGTACTCCGATTGCCAAAGCATGAGCACCCTGTTGCCACACCTTTTTGTCGGCCCCTACGGCGACGGAGCGATAAGCCACCGGCACACTCTCCCATTGGCTGCGCGCTAAAGCCATGGCGCGCACATCGCCCTCCTGAGCGCCCGTGAGCGCTGGCGAATAGTGCATGGGATGGTGGTAAAACTGCGAGAAGTGTAAGTCTTGTGCGCTCAACCCTCCTGCAAGGCAGCACCAATACAGCATAAACCGACCCATTCGCATAGGCAGTGGCAATTGTTGTGCGCCCGAAGGTACACACCTTTCTACCACTGCGCCGACTTTTTAGCCGTGCTTTTACCGCCGTTAAGGCTGCTCGCGGTAGTCTATCGCTTCGTCGGGCGGTAAAAAGTCGGGGTGTTCGCTGGCTCGCCCGCGGGCGTTCTGCTCCGCCAAAGTCAGCCGGTCGGTTGTGCTTGTCACCAGCCAGGCATTGCCCGACTTGCGCATGATCTGCACGTGTAGGCCAAAAGTGCGCTCAAAAAGCGCCTCTGCCTCAAAAGTGAGTAATTCGGGCGACAAATCAAGGACGCCGCTTTTCTCCTCCGACATCAACTCCTTTAAGGGCGTGTGGACGTCTTTCACCATCTGCTCCGCGGGCGAGCCCTTAAAGGCGCCGTGTGGACGCCTGAAAAAAGCTAGCTGCAAGTAGGGGTATTCCGACTGAAAATCCTTCTGGATATCTTGAATAGTGCGCTCTGGAGCAATGTGTAGTTTCATGAGTAATAACTGTTTATAATAAGGCAATATGCCAAAGATGCAGGGTCGCAACAGAGCCGTGCGTTGAGCAAAATCAGTGTTCGGCGTGATTTAGCCGTCGTGCGCAGATGGAAACAGCTAATTTTTAACATCTACGGTAATGCGCGAAGGGCGATTGGCTAAGTCCCAGGCAGTGTAAAAGGCCAACTGAGCGCGTTTGGCCACGGCTTCTAAGTTGATTTTGTCGGCCGTGTCGGTGGGTTTGTGGTAATCCGGGTGAGTGCCACTAAAGTAGAAGATGGCCGGGATGCCGCGCTCTGCGAAGTTGTAATGGTCGCTGCGCTCGTAGAAGCGGTTAGGGTCTTTCGGATCGTTGTACTTGTAGTCCAATTGTAATTGGGTGTGTACGGCATTGGCAAACTCATTGATTTCGTGCAGCTCTGTACTAAGCCGGTCGGATCCGATGACGTAGACGTAGTCAAAGGTGTTGGGATGTCGGCTATCTGCGCGGCCGATCATGTCGATATTGATATTGGCCACCGTGTTTTTGAGGGGGAAGAGCGGAAATTCGACGTAGAACTTGGAGCCCAACAGGCCCTTTTCTTCGCCACTGACCAGCATACATATGACACTGCGCCGAGGGCCTACACCAGCCGCCTTAGCCTTGACGAAGGCCTGTGCAATTTCAATGACGCCCGCTGTACCGGAGGCGTTGTCGTCGGCACCGTTATAGATGAGGTCGCCCGAGGTGCCGATGTGGTCGTAGTGAGCAGTAATGATGACGTACTCGTTTTTTAGGACGGGGTCAATGCCTTCGATGAAGCCCACTACGTTAGAGCCTTCTAAGGAGAGTTCCTCTTTGGCCATACGCGCTTCGACCACTGCTTTGATTTTTATGGGCTGAAAGGCTGTGGGAGAGGTTCGCGCGCTGCCAAACACTTCAGCGGCTTTGCGGGCGTCGCCTCCGAAGAATGCATTGGCTGCCTCTCGGCTGATGAACACCGTGTTTATCAGTCCTTTGTGCAGGGGCTCTGCATTGGGCGAGGTCGGAGTCCAGCCCCACGTAGAGAGGAGGCGGCGGTTGATGCGCATCCAATCCGCCATGTTGGGCACGACAATGAATGCCAATCGAGCGCCTTTTTGCGCGGCGAGACGCACTTTGCGCGTCCAATCCAACGTCCAATTTGTCCGAGCTTCCGTACCGGTAAGGAGCGAGCGCCCTTGCGCGTCTACAGGTTCGCCGTCCAAGATGAGTACGGCTTTCCCGCTCACATTGGCTTTACCGTAGTAGTTCATCTTACCTTCCTCGATGCCATACCCTATGAAAAGCACTTCTTTCACCTTTAACGACGGTATAGAGGCGCTGTATGCTGGAAAAGCAGCGAAGTCCTTCTGCGCAGTGAGTGCATTCCCCTCTACGCTAACGCTGAGGTCTGTCCACACTTCGCGCTTCAAAAGGATATTCTGAAAATACGTATTTCGGTCGGCTACGGGCGGCAGGCCCATTGCTTGGAACTGAGCGGCAATGAAGTCCGCAGCTTTGCGCTGTCCTTCAGTGCCGGTTTCGCGGCCCTGCATGGCATCGGAGGCGAGGGTATCGATGAGAAATTTCAGCTCTTCCGGCGTGATGGAAGCGCCAAAGGGCCGCGCGTCGGGCAGCTGGTAGTACCGCGGCCGCAGCGAGAGTTTAGAGGTGATGGAGTCGTCGTAGGTTCGCTGAGCGTATACGTGGATACCTAAGAGGAGCCCACAGGCAATAGAGATCCAAAGTTTCATAGCAGTAGCAATTTCGTGTTGTGGTCAGGAACAGGCAATTTTCGCGATGCGCCGTTGGTGGCGCCCGCCTTCGAAAGGGGTGTTCAGGAAGACGCGCACCATAGCCTGCGCTACGGTTTCGGAGACGAAGCGCGCCGGGATGGCAATCATATTGGCGTCGTTGTGTTGGCGCGCCAAGGCGGCAATTTCTTCGTTCCAGCACAAGGCGCAACGGATCCCCGCATGCTTATTAGCCGCCATAGCCACGCCGTTGCCGCTGCCGCACAACACGATGCCGAAGTCGGCCCGCCCGTCCTCTACTGCGCTCGCTGCCGCATGGGCAAAATCCGGATAGTCTACAGCATCGGCCGAGTGCGTGCCAAAATCCTGTACGGCGTGCCCCATGCGCTGCAGCATAGCCACCAGCCCACTCTTGTACGGATACCCAGCGTGGTCGCAACCGATAGCAATTCTCATGGCAAAGTGCTTTTAAAAGCCAAAGGTACGATACAAGCCCTATGAGCGCTTTTTTGCGCCGCAGGACAAATCACCAAACAGCAAGGCTTTCGAGGCCAACGACGTATCTTTATCGCCCGTTTCATCTTTTTCTCTCTATGCGTCTATTTGTATTGGCTATTGTCGTTCTGTGGGCAGGAAACCTCTGGTCGCAATTTCCCGAAGCCTCAAGGTCTAAGTTGGCTCCAACGGTTTGGAGGGCGGTGGCGGAAAATAGGCACAGCGATGTGCTTGTCGTCTTCTCCGAAAAGGCCGACCTGTCGGAGGCTGCGAGGGTCCGCGGGAAAGAGGCCAAAGCCCGCTATGTGTATCGAGCCTTAGTGCAAACTGCAGAGTCCAGCCAGCAGCGGGTACGGGAGATGCTGCGCGTTTTCGGTGCGCATTTTCAATCGCTCTACATCGTTAATGCCATCGCGGTGCGCGCTGCCGCGCCCGAGTGGGTTCGCGCGCTGGCTGTCCTGCCCGAAGTGGCCTATATCGCTGCCGACCCTCCTGCGGCTATGGAGCTCCCCCCTTCTTCGAGTGTCGCTCCTGTCCTCGAGCGCAGCGGTATTGAGTGGGGCGTAGCCATGATCCGAGCTCCTGAGGTATGGGCAATGGGGTACGCCGGCCAAGGCATTACAGTAGGCGGCGCCGATACCGGCTACGAGTGGTACCACTCGGCTATTCGCCGACAGTATCGAGGGTATTTTGAGCCTACGGACACCGTAGATCACAACTACCACTGGCACGATGCGATCCACGAAATCAGCCCTTTGAGCGGCGACAGCATACCTTTGCCCAGCAACAACCCCTGCGGCTTAGATGCACCTGCTCCGTGCGACGACCACAACCACGGCACCCATACGATGGGCACTATGGTGGGCGATGACGGACAGGGAAACCAGATTGGCGTTGCCCCCGCCGCCCGCTGGATAGGCTGCCGAAATATGGAGCGGGGCAATGGAAAACCCTCCACCTACTTGGAGTGCTTCGAGTGGTTTTTAGCGCCTACCGACCTCAATGGCCAAAATCCGCGTCCCGACTTAGCGCCACACGTCATCAACAATTCCTGGTATTGTTCGGAGGCTGAGGGTTGTACGGACTTGGTCATCAACGACCTACTGCGCCAGGCAGTGGCAGCCTTGCGCGCCGCCGGCGTGGTGGTCGTAGTCAGCAACGGCAATTCGGGTTCTAAAGGCTGCGCCAGCACGTTTGGCCCACCGGCCTATTTCGAGGAGAGCTTTAGCGTAGGCGCCACTGCCGACAACGACTCCATTGCGGGCTTCAGCAGCCGCGGCCCTGTCACCATCGACGGCAGCGGTCGCCTCAAGCCCAACGTGGTAGCACCGGGTGCTGCCGTCCGATCGTGTATTCGAAACAACGGATACGTTCATTTCTGGGGCACCAGCATGGCCGGTCCCCATGTAGCCGGCCTGGTCGCCTTGGTGCTGTCGGCTCGGCCCGACTTAGCCGGCGAGGTAGCGTTAATCGAGGATATTATCGAGCAGACAGCGGTACCTAAATTTGGCTGGCAAGATTGTGCGGACAGCAGTGGTTTGGCCTATCCGAACAACACGTATGGCTATGGCCGCGTCGATGCGTTGGCGGCGGTGCAAAAAGCCCTAACTGTATCCGTAGGCGAGGCTTCTCCTGCCGCCCTCGCTGTTGCATTATTGCAAAATCCTGTGACCGATGTCGCCCTTTTCCGCGCTCGCGACATCCGCGGAACGTTAGTTTTAGAAATGCTGGCTTCGGATGGGCGGCGGGTCAGTGCTGCACACTACGCGCTGGACGGCCAGGAGGCGCTGCTCTCCTTGCCGCTGCCTCTGCTGCCACCGGGTGTATACTTTTGGAGGGCGCAGGCCGGCAGCGCCGTTCAGACGGGTAAGTGTTTCCTTCGCCCGTAGGCAGGTATACATTTATGCGGTGATCACGCGCAGCGGCCCCCAGCGCAACAGCATTTCCAACACCAACAGGCAAAAGGCAAGGGTCAACACCCAGAAGAACAGCTCGCTGCGCTGCACTACCGCAACTTGTTTCGCTTCTGCACTCTCCAAGCGGTCGATTTCGCGCTGAATTTCGCCAAGCGCTTGGGTATCGGCAGCGCGGAAGAAACGCCCGCCTGAGATGTCGGCCATTTGCCGAAGTAGAGCGGTGTCCAGAGCGTAGGGGCGCGGCCCAAAGTCGTATTCCCCGTCGAAGCGCTGCCGTTTGGGCGACAGGACGGTGCCGTCGTGCCCTAATCCCACAGGATAGATGCGAACGCCCAAAGTGCGCGCCATGTCTGCCGCCTCGAGAGGGCCGATAAGGCCACCATTGTTTTCGGCATCGGTTAAGAGGACGATAGCTTTTCCTGCCGAAGAGGCGTTTGAGGTCAGATGATGCAGCGCAGTGGCTATTCCCATGCCGATGGCCGTGCCTTCTGGTAAACGCCCCACTTGGGCATTAGTCAAAAAGGCTTGCAACAGGCGATGGTCTAAGGTCAGAGGGCACAGGACGAAGGCACCTCCTGCAAACAGCACTAATCCGATGCGGTCGTTAGGGCGTCCGGATATCCACCTCGAAGCCAACGCTTTGGCAGCGCCTAAGCGGTCGGGCGATAGGTCTTTCGAGAGCATGCTGTGCGACACGTCCAACACCAAAAAGAGATCGCGCGCTTGCACCTCTTCTCTAAACTCGTAGTTCAACCACTGCGGCCGCGCCATAGCGCACACCAAAAGCGCCAACACGAACCAGCGCACGTACTGAATGCTGCCGCGAGCGTACACGACCCAAGTCTTTACGCCCTTCATGGCTTCCTGACGCGATACTTGGAGCGCTACGTGGCGCCGCTGCTCCAATCGATAGTACCCGTATATCAGGAACGGCAAAAGCAGTAACAACAATAGCCACCAGGGCTCGGCGAAGGAGATGGGTATGCGCATGGCTTGCTCAGCGCACAAAGGTAAGGGAGCACCTCACGACGTACCAAACCGCCGAAAAAAGTGCGGCGCCGCTCGGGGTAATATCCGCTCCCCAGCGGCGCCGCTTCTTTCAGCACCAAGGCCGATCACATGCCAAAGGCGTAGTAGTATTTACCGGGCCGGTCTTCGTAAATACCTTCGAGCATGACCCCGCCCTTACGCCCTTTGAGCGCTTTTGTAAATTCTTCCACGCTGCTTACGGGTTTTCCATCTAAGTGGGTAATGATGAATCCCGGTTGCATGCTCGTATTGTTGCGAATCTTTCCGTCGGAGATCGCTTTGACGCGCAACCCGCCCGAAAGGTCGAGGCGTTGGGCCGTCTTAGCGTCCAATGGTTCAAGTTCGATGCCCAAGATCTCTAAGATGTCTTCGGGGGCAGCGTCCTTGCTGGCTATAGAGGTCTTGCCGCTGCGCGTCCGCAATCGCACATCGAAGGTCTTTTCTGCGCCTTTGCGGAGGACTTTCACCTTCACCACATCGCCCGGGCGATGGCGAGCGATGATTTCCTGCAGGGTAGAGGAGTTAGTTACGGGCGCTCCATCGATGCTGAGAATGACGTCGCCCGGTTGAATGCCGGCGGCACCGGCGGCGCTGTTCTCGAGCAGGCTGTCTACGTAGGCACCCTGGGTGACCTGCAGGCCCTTTTCCCGGGCCAAGTTGCCATCGACGTTGCGCACCATGACGCCCAACACGCCGCGCTGTACGGCCCCGTATTGCAATAGGTCTTCCACCACCTTGCTGACGATGTTAGAGGGCACGGCAAAGCCATACCCCGCGTAGGTTCCGGTGTTAGAAGCGATGGCCGTGTTGATACCAATCAGGGCACCGTCGAGGTTGACCAATGCGCCGCCGCTATTTCCTGGGTTGATAGCCGCATCGGTTTGGATGAAGCTCTCTACGGCGAACTGTTCGCGCAAGATGTTGATGTTGCGCGCTTTAGCACTTACAATGCCTGCCGTTACAGTGCTCGTGAGGTTGAAGGGGTTGCCTACAGCGAGCACCCATTCGCCTACGCGCACTTCATCGGAATTGGCAAAGGGGATGGTTGGCAACCCTTTTTCTCTAATCTGCAGGAGTGCCAAATCCGTCGTCGGGTCGGTGCCGATAACGGTAGCCTTATACGTGCGGTTGTCGTAAAGGCTAACCTCGATGTCTTCGGCTCCGTCGATCACGTGATTGTTGGTGACGATGTAGCCTTCTGAGTTGATGATGACCCCACTGCCGGTGCCGACAGAGGGCTGTAAGTCGGGAAATTTGAAGTAGCGGTCGAACGGGCTACCAAAGAATTCTTCGAAAGGATCGCGCGTTTTAGCACTGCGCCGAGTAGAGGTCGACTTTACGTGCACGACCGCTTGCATTGCCGTTTCGGCAATGCGCGTGAAGTCCAAAAGCACGGGTTCTCCCTTCTCGTTCAGCGCATATACAGCGCTGCGCGCTGGCGTGCCGTCAACGTGTTCTATCTTTAAAGTCGGCCCTGAGGTGCGGAACCAGTGGTGATAGGCCACTAAGCTGAGGGCTGAAGTAAGTAATGCCAGCGCAGCCGAGTACAGCAGCATTTTTTTCGCATTCATAACAATGCCGTTTGTATGTGTTTGAGTAAACGAGATAGTAACGACAATTTACCTGAAATATCGTTCGATGCCGACAAAAGCTGTGCTTTTTTCGCTCAATGCTTTTAGAGTTCCGATGGAGTGCAAAGAGCGCTCTGTAATGCTACAGAGCGCTCTTGTGCTCTCGCGTGCAATTGCATCCGCGCTTATTGCACCGCGATTTGGCGGGCCGGCAAGGTCTTGGCCTCTTCGCGCTTCGGAATGTGGATGCTCAGCACGCCGTTTTCGTACTTCGCCCGGATCTGATCGTAGTCTACCGTGCTTTTCGGCAGATGAAAGCTGCGCTGGAACGCTTGGTAGTTGAACTCTCGGCGCGTGAAGCGCTCGCCTTCTTTCGTCTCATTTTCCGACTTCCGCTCGGCAGAGATGGTCAGGATTTCATTCTCCAGCGATATTTTAAAGTCTTCCTTCGACATTCCTGGCGCAGCCATCTCTACAGTGAAGGCGTCGCCGTTTTCTTTGATGTTTACGGCCGGCAGCGTCGAATTCACCGCAGCAAAGTGGCTGTTCATCCAGTCGAATACATCGCGGCTGAAGAAATCGTCAAATAAGCGCGGAAGCGCAGGGAACAGAGAATTGCTTTTCACCAACAGGGACATATTCACCTCCTTGTTTTTCTTTTTTAGTTCGCCTGCTCTTCAACAAGGAGTATACCATCGCCGAAATACAAGCCACATTGACAAGAAAACAAAAAGGCGAATGCCGTTTTGGCATGTATTGAGCAAAATTAGTGTCAAAATGGCATTTTGATGTGCTACAGCGGGATGTTTCCGTGTTTTCGGCGCGGTCGGGGTACCGCTTTGTGCTCCAACATGGCGAAGGCGCGGATGAGTTTTCGGCGCGTTTCGCGCGGCCAGATGACTTCATCGATGAAGCCGCGAGCGGCCGCTCGGTAGGGGTTGGCGAAGGTTTCCGCGTATTCGCGCTCTTTTTCAGCCAGCTTGGCTTGTGGGTCGGCTGCAGTGTCGATTTCCTTTTTGAAGATGATCTCTGTGGCGCCTTTAGCGCCCATGACGGCGATTTCGGCGGTAGGCCAAGCGAAGTTCATGTCGGCACCGATATGTTTAGAGTTCATCACGTCGTAGGCGCCGCCGTAAGCTTTTCGGGTGATCACGGTGACGCGCGGCACGGTTGCTTCTGAGAAGGCGTACAACAGCTTAGACCCATGGGTAATGATGCCGTTCCACTCTTGATCGGTTCCTGGGAGAAATCCAGGTACGTCTTCGAGCACGAGGAGCGGGATGTTGAAGCAATCGCAAAAGCGGACGAAGCGAGCGGCCTTTTTCGAAGAGTTGACATCGAGTACCCCGGCCAAACTCATGGGTTGGTTGGCCACGATGCCAATGCTGCGGCCAGCCAGTCGGGCAAAGCCCACGATAATGTTTTCGGCGTAGCTTTCGTGGATTTCGAAGAAGGAGTCTTCATCGACGATTTCAGCGATGACCTCCTTCATATCGTAAGGGTAGTTGGGATTTTCGGGCACGATGCTGTCCAGGGCAGGGCGATACTCTTCTCCCAAGGTGTAGGGTAGCGGAGGCACCTTGTCCATGCAATTTTGGGGCAGATAGCTGAGCAAGCGTTTAATTTTCTCTATGCAGTCGATGTCGTTGGCCGCTACGAGGTGGGCTACGCCGGATCGGGTGGCGTGGGTTTGCGCTCCGCCGAGCTCTTCGCTGCTGACTTCCTCGTTTGTCACGGTTTTGACCACATTAGGACCAGTGACGAACATGTAGGAAGTGCCTTCTACCATAATGATGAAATCCGTCATGGCGGGGCTGTAGACGGCTCCGCCTGCACAGGGGCCCATGATGGCAGAAATCTGCGGGACAACGCCGCTGGCTTGCACGTTGCGATAAAAGATCTCGGCATATCCGCCCAGCGAGTTGACGCCCTCTTGGATGCGTGCTCCTCCGGAGTCGTTGAGGCCGATGAGCGGAACGCCGTTTTTCACGGCCAAGTCCATCACCTTGCATATTTTCTCCGCGTGGGTTTCGGAGAGCGAGCCGCCAAAGACGGTAAAGTCTTGGGCAAATACGTATACTAAGCGGCCGTTGATGGTGCCGTAGCCCGTCACTACGCCGTCGCCTAAGATGACTTGTTCGCTCATGCCGAAGTCGCTACAGCGATGGGTGACAAAGGCGCCGATTTCTTCAAAAGAACCCTCATCCAGCAGGAAATGGAGGCGTTCGCGAGCCGTCAGTTTGCCCTTTTGGTGTTGGGCTGCTATGCGCACTGGCCCGCCTCCTTGCTTAGCCGCCAGGAGTTTTTGCTGAAGCAATTCGTTCTTGTTGCTCATAATTCTCAAGCCTCAACGGTTATCGACTAAGGAAATGTATTGCAAGCCGGGTCGGTGCCTCTGGGCCAAGATCGCCATAATGTTCTCTAAGGCACTCGTATCGCTCACGAAATCCACCTCGTGCAAATCGAGCAACACAATAGGCATTTCGCTTTCCTGCTTGAAATACTCCAAGTAGGCACTCTGCAGCGCGTAAAGGTAAGTATCGGGAATAGAGCGCTCGATGTATCGACCTCGCGATTGGATATTTTTCTGCAAAACAGGTATGGGGCGGTGTAAATACAGCAGGAGGTCGGGTTTGGGAAAATGGGCATTGAGCACGGAGAAGAGGCGCTGAAAGAGGCGAAACTCTTCCTCGTTGAGGTTGTTACGCGCAAAAAGGAGGGTTTTGAGGAAGAAATAGTCGGCTACTGTCGTGCTTCGAAAGAGGTCGGGTTGCGCGAAGTGTTCAGAGAGCTGCTTGTGGCGTTCGGTCATGAAGAAGAGCTCTACCGGGAAGGCGTATCGCTCCGGATGCTCGTAGAAATAGGGCAAGAAGGGGTTGTCGGTAAACTGTTCCAAGACGAGGCTGGCGCCCAGGCGTTGAGCCAAGAGCTGGGCAAGCGTGGTTTTTCCCGCGCCAATATTGCCCTCGATAGCGATGAATGCGTATGGAACCACAGGTGGTAAGGAAGAAGAGGTTACCGCCGGAACCCACCTGGGCGAGCCATTCCCGGCAGAGAGGGCATGCCGCCTCCGCCCTTCGTCAACTTCTGCATCATCTTGCGCATCTCGTGAAAGTTTTTGACGAAGGCGTTTACTTTCTCCAGCGACTGCCCGCAGCCCAGGGCAATGCGCTTTTTTCGGCTTAGGTTGAGGATATCGGGATTCTTCCGTTCCTCCGGTGTCATGCTCTGGATGATAGCTTCTATGTGGAGCAGATGTTTGTCGGAGATGTCGATGTCGCGCAGGGCTTTATCCATACCGGGGATGAAACCCAATAAGCTCTTGAAATCGCCCATGCGCTTAATCTGCTGCATCTGCTGGAGGAAGTCGTTGAAGTCAAACTTGTTTTGTTGGATGCGTTTTTCCAAGCGACGCACTTCCGCTTCATCTAATTCCCTTTCGGCCTTTTCCACCAGCGAAAGGATGTCGCCCATGCCCAAGATGCGCCGCGCCATCCGGTCGGGGTGAAAGACATCCAAGGCCTCCAGCTTCTCGCCTGTGGAGACGAATTTAATGGGTTTCCCTACCGTGTATTTAATGGATAGCGCTGCGCCGCCGCGCGTGTCGCCGTCCAGCTTGGTCAGTACGACGCCGTCGTATTGGATGCGCTCGTGAAAGGCTACGGCCGTGTTGACCGCGTCTTGACCCGTCATGGCATCTACGACGAAGAGCGTCTCGGTTGGCTGAAGGGCTTTTCGAAGGGCTGCCACCTCGGCCATCATGGCCTCGTCCACAGCTAGGCGGCCGGCGGTATCGACAATGACCACATTGCGGCCGTGCTCGCGCGCGTAGCGGAGGGCATTCTGGGCAATGGCTATTGGGTCGAAGTTGCCGTCCTCTCGATACACCGGTACCTGGATGGAAGCGCCCAGCACGCTCAGCTGGTCGATAGCTGCTGGGCGGTACACATCGCAGGCGACCAGTAGCGGCGACATCTTGCGCTGTTCCTTGAGATGGCGGGCCAACTTGCCGCAGAAGGTGGTCTTACCACTGCCCTGTAAGCCAGCCACCAACACGATGCCGGGGTTGCCCTTGACGTTGATGCCCGCCGTCTGTCCTCCCATCAGCTGTGTCAACTCCTCAAAGACGATCTTGACCATCAGCTGCCCTGGGTTCACGTTGCGCAAGATGTTCTCCGTGCCCAGGGCTTTGTCCTTAACCTTATCGGTAAATTCTTTGGCGATCTTGTAGTTGACGTCGGCAGCCACCAGAGCGCGGCGTATCTCCTTGATGCTTTCGGCTACGTTGAGCTCCGTAAGCCGATGAGTGCCCTTTAATACCTTGAAAGCAGACTCTAATCGGTCGCTTAAACTTTCGAACATAAGAAAGATAATTGTGCGTAAAAATAGCGTGCGCAAAGGTAGTACAGTTGGGAGCGGTAGAAAAGCCCCGTCCCTGCCGAAACGTTTGTACTTTTGGCCACCCAACGGATGCATTTCTTGTCCCATGCGAACGCTCTTCCTCTTACTCGCTGCGGTTGTGTTGTCGTTGTCGGATGCAGCAGCACAACCTGTCCAAAGCTTTGCTTTTCGCCCTACCGTGCACAATTACTGCGCGCCTTTGCGCGAGGGCCGCTCTTCGTTCAGCGACGTAGTGCGCAAGCAAAGCGGTTTTGGTGTGGAGTTGACGTATTACCGCCGCCTATTGCCCAATACGCTGTTGGGAGTGCCCGTGCGCATAGGCACTGCCCAAACAGATTGTGAGCGCGGCAATCCCAACGAGCGAGCGTGGCTGGCGCACGTCGATGTGCTGGCGCAGCAGCATTTTTTTAAGCCCTCTGCCCGCGTACAGCCCTACGCGCAGATCGGCATGGGGAGTGGATACACGCTCGAGCAAAAATCCTTGGTCTTGCAGTTCCCAATGGGCGTTGGGCTGAACGTGCGTTTAACCTCTAACCTATACCTCACGGCTCAGACCCAGCACCGCTTTTCCGACGATAATCGCGACGCTTGGCACCACGCTTTGGGGCTGCAGTTTAACTTCGGAAAAGCCCTTACTCCGCGCGCCAAAGCCAAGCCGCAGGAGCTGCCCACCGCACCGGCTGATCGCGACGGCGATGGCGTGGCGGATATAGACGATCGGTGCCCAGATGCCCCGGGCCCTTCCGAAACGAACGGCTGCCCCGACCGGGATGGCGACGGCGTGGCGGATAGAGAGGACCGATGTCCGAACGAGCCGGGCTCACCGGCGCTTTCAGGCTGCCCCGATCGCGACGGTGATGGCGTGGCCGATGGAGACGACCGCTGTCCGGATAAGCCCGGACTCGCATCTAATTTCGGCTGCTCGGAAGTGAGCGCTGCTGACTTAGAAATCCTCAATGCTGCCATGCGCAACGTCCAATTCGCTACTAACAGCGCTAACCTGTTGCCCTCTTCCCATGCTGTGCTCGACCAGGTGGCAGACCTCATGGCCCGCTATCCCGAATATCGGCTCTTTATCAGCGGCCATACCGACAGCGTAGGCGACGACAAGTTCAACCTCGACCTGTCGCGGCGACGGGCAAAGGCTTGTCGCGATTATTTGGTCGTTAAAGGCGTGCCCGCCGAGCGTATCGAATACGAAGGCTACGGCGAGACGCGCCCGATTGCTCCCAACGATACGGAAGCAGGGCGTGCCAAGAACCGTCGAGTGGAGTTCGAATTGCGGCTGCGCTGATACCTAGCATTTCACTGGTGCCTCTTCAGCCAGCTCGCTGAAGAAGTCACTGGGGTCCTCGTGCGGCCGATCCTTGCAGGGAAAATCTTTCTCGACAAGTAAATGCAGCGAGCCGCCGTCGGGTAGGGCCGTAAATTGCTCCATGCCGACGGTATCGGAGTCCATCCAAGCCAATGCCTGCGTTTCCGGTACGGATAGTGATAGGCGCCCATTGGAAAAGCGGGCATTCATCTCCGAGGCTTCTGCGCTGACGAGTAACTCCCACGCAAACACCTGCCCGTCGGGGAAATGCACTGCCGTTTCTATCCACCGCTCTGTGCGCAGCTGCGCTAGCTCCGACTTCCGAAGCCGAAAGCGGATGCTGTTGTGCTCACAGCGTATCTTCATATGTCGACATTTTAGGCAAAAATCGCTATCGTTGGCCTCTTGTGCAAACAGCAGCGGGAAAAATAGGCAGCGGCGGCCCAGCGTTCAGCTAGGCCGCCGCTGTTAGAGAAGACTATTCAGTTTTTGTCGGTAAAGTCGAGCACCAGTTTGAATTCGACGCGGCGGTTTAGAGCGCGGCCGGCCGAGCGGCGGTTATCGGCGATGGGGCGAGTGTCGCCAAAGCCTTCTGCTTTCAGGCGCGTAGGAGCGATGCCCTTGTATACCAAGTAGTCGAAGCAGGCTTGCGCCCGACCCTGCGACAGAACGAGGTTGCGCTCCGGATCGCCCACATTGTCGGTATGCCCTTGGATAAGGAGCTTGTAGTCGGGGTAGCGCTGCATGACCTTGACAAGGTCATCCAAAACCTTGAAGGATTTACTCGTCAGCTCTGTCTTTCCAGTCACAAACTGGATGTTCTTGGTGGCAAAGGCCAGGCGCTTTTTGTCTTCTTTTTTGACCTCGGGGCAGCCCGAATTGGCCGTTGGGCCAACAGTGTTAGGGCATTTATCTAAGTTATCGGGCACGGAGTCGCCATCCGTATCGGGGCAGCCGTTGTAAGGGCCGGCGGCGTTTGGACAGGGGTCCTTGTCGTCGGTAAGGCCATCGCCGTCGCTATCGCGTACAGGGGGACAGCCGTTTGTCTCCATTCCGCCGGGCTCGTCGGGGCATAGGTCGTCTTTGTCGGCCACGCCATCGCCATCGCGGTCGGGACATCCCTTTGCTGTGCCGGCAACCATGGGGCACTTGTCGTCCTTATCGGCAATGCCATCGCCGTCGCGGTCGGGGCAGCCGCGCAGGCTGCCGGCCTCGTCAGGGCACTCGTCTTCTTTGTCGGCCACGCCGTCGCGGTCGTAGTCGGGGCAGCCGCGTGCACCCGTAAGACCGGGCTGGTCGGGGCATCGATCGACGGCATCGGGCACGCCATCGCCGTCGCGGTCGGGCTGCGGCTTGTTGGGCGACTCGTGCAGCAGGTACACGAAGCCTACGCCCAGCTGCGCATTGTCGCGGCTATCTACCGTAGCCTTGCGATACTCCGCTTGCGCCTGGATAAAGGCGTACTTCGATAGGCGAATGTTGGCACCTACGCCAAAGGGAAACTGCAGGTGGCCGCGTTGGAAGTCCTCTAAAAAGAAGCCGCCGCCAGCAAACAAGTAGGGCGACAGACGCGCTTCGCTGCTGAACTTGCCCAAGTGCGCCACTACGTCGACGCTGCTGATGACGCTCCGCCCCACCGGCGTCGGCGTCTCGCTGCTGGCAGGCAACTGGGCCAGTCCTAACTTGAGCGGTAAGCCCACATTGAGAAAGGGCGCTACGCTGCGAAAATAGCCTATTTCAAAGCCCTCGCCTATCGACACATCGCCGCCGTTTACGGCGCCAAAGTCGATAAGGTTCAGCTTGGCATAGACCGCATTCGGATAGTCGCGATTTTGGGCGTTCAGGGCAACCGTGTGCAGCAGCAACACACCTGCGAGGATCGGGAGTAAAAGGGATAACTTCTTCATTGTTGTTGGATTTTTTATGGGCTCAAAAGACAAAAAAGATACCAACTACCCCCAACCAGGTAAACCCTTTGCCCTCTGAAGCGCGCATTCGTCGGCCATCCGACGAAATCAGAGGGCGGCCGTCTTTACCAAGACACAGGACGCTTTTCTGAGCAAGCGGCGAGCGACGTTCATATCAACAGACGGCCAAACCACAACACCCAGCCGATGGCTAACACACCGGTGGCAATGACTACGCCGCGCATGGCCAAATCCCAGCGCCGACGCCGATACAGGTGCAGCGGTACCAAGTTGAGCGTGAGCGCCACCAAGCTGAGGGTGCGCTCGCGAAACGTCGCCGAAAAACCCTCTCCACTGGCAGCACCTGCCCTCTCCAACAGATCAAAGAGGTTGTACAACAATAGAAAACTCAGCGTCGGCAACAAAAGGGCGAAGATCAGACCGGCCCAGATTTCATTTCGATGGAACATGTGCGGCTTTATTACATAAACAAACCTGCATTGACATGATTAAAAACACGATTTTTCTCGGGTAATAGCCAATCTACTCTTTATTTACGCTCTCCTCCCTTCTTGCGCTCCTCTTGGAATCGGATGACGTCTTCCATAACTTCGGCGAGTTTTTCGGCCCCGATGCGCTTCATGAGGATCTCGTGCTTCCGGTCGAGGATGAATATCTGCGGCGTGGATTGGATGTCGTACAGCTGCTTGTATCGGCTCTGCAGATAGGGGTCGTAAGTGTTGATGAATAGGGCCTCGTCGAAGCCTTTTTCTCGGGCTCCCTCCCAGCAGGTCTTGTGTACTTTTTCCATCGTGTCGGCGTCGTCTTTTCCGGTGACGACAGCGGTACACACTGCGAAGATCTTGACATTTCGATCTTTGAACTTCTGCGCGAAGTCGACCATGAAGGGAGCGGCTTTTTTGCAGTGGCCGCAGTCGGGGGCCCAGAAGAAGAGCACCGTATAGTCGGCGTCAACGTCCCATAAAGAGACCAGTCGGTTACTGCTGTCGCGCACGAAGATATTGGGCGCAATCTTGCCGATAAGGATGGGCTCTAAGCGCCGGGCGTTGTCACAGATCTTTTCCAAATCTTCAGGTTTCACCCACGGAGCGCCGCCGTTGCAGTAGTACTGTTGGGCAACGTGGACGTAGCAGGCATCCATACCGACGATGTTGGACTTGGCGTAGGTATTTAGGAAGTGGATGAGGAAATACTTGTAGGTTTCGGGGTTGTCTTTGACGCGCTGTATGATCGTGTCGATGGCGACGTTGATGCTGTCGGGATGCTGCGGCACTACTTTGCTGACGAAATTGTCCACCTTCGGGTGCAGCACTGGGCTGCGCAGCAGGCAGGGGTCGGCCAAATCGATATTGTCGAAGTAATGCGCCCGATACCAGTAGTACTTTTTCATTTGGATGCCCTTGGCGTCAGCGCCTTCGAACTCTGGAATATCGGGTTCGAGGGAGCTTTTGACAATTTTGGCGCTCAGCGTGTTGGGATAATCCGAGATGAGCTTCCGCTGGTATTGGCGCACCTGTTGGTCGATATCGGCAATCTGTTGAGCTAATCGAGCGGAGTCGGCCGGATTTTCTTTTGCCGCATCCAGGCGCGTTTTCAGGGAGTCTACAGCCTGTCGCTGTCGATTGAGGTAGGCAAGGTACTTGTAAAAGAGGCGGTTGTCGTCGGAGCCCTTCACCTCCATCTTGTTAACCGGGTCTTTGACGTCGGTCTTCATCGTAAAGCGCTGGCCTTTTTCCGGAAGAAGGAATTGGATAAAGGTATTGTCGGGCTTCAAGACGAACAGATACACGCCGCAGGGCAGCAGGGTATCGGCCTGGAAGGTGAAGTAGCCGTCGGCGTCGATGTCTGCGGTGTCTTTCACATAGGGTTTGTCGCCGAAGTAGAAGCCTAATACGACTTCGTTGGCCTCGTAATTTTCCAGCTTTAGGCGGATGAGGTGTCCGCTCTCTTTTTGGGCACTCAGACTGAGGGTTTTGAGCAGCGTGAAAAGCAGCAAAGCAATAGCGATGCGCAAAGCCATAGTATGTGTGTTCCTTTTGTTGAAGGGATGTGCGTCGGTTAGACGAGGTTGTACTGCTTGATTTTTCGGTAGAGGGTTCGCTCGGAGATTTTGAGCTCTTCGGCAGCGTCCTTTCGGCGGCCGTGGTGCTTTTTAAGGGCACGCCGGATAGCCTCTTTTTCGATTTCGTCCATAGCCAAGGGGGTATCTTCTTCCTCGGCGGGTGCAAGCGGAGAGGTAGCTCGGTTGGGTTCGATGACGATGGGCGGTTTAGCTGAGCCGACGATGGCAGCAGCCGGTGGTGGCGAAGAGGGCTCTACTGTAGGGCTTAGGTGGCGCATAGGCGGCATTTCGGGCATATGCAGGTTGTTGCTGCGGATGATTTCCAACACGAGAGCCTTTAGGTCGTTGAGGTCGCTTTTCATGTCGAGGAGCACCTTGTAGAGGATTTCGCGGTCTTGCAGTTCGCTGCCTTTGGGTTGAAAGAGCTCCGAAGGTACGGGCAAGTTGCGCACGAAGAGCTGCGGCATGTAGCGCTCTAATGTTTCTACGGTGATGGTGCGCTCCTCGGATAGGATAGAGAGCTGCTCTGCGACGTTTTTCAGCTCGCGCACGTTGCCGGGCCAGCGGTAATTGACCAAGACCTGCAGCGCCTGTTCCGTAAAGCGAATGGGCTCCATGCGGTACTTCTCGGCGAAGTCGGCAGCGAACTTGTAGAGGAGGAGCGGAATGTCTTCGCGTCGGTCTTTGAGGGCCGGCACGCGAATGGGCACTGTGTTGAGCCGGTAATAGAGGTCTTCGCGGAACTTGTCCTGGCGGACGCGCTCCTCTAAATCGACATTGGTCGCTGCGACGATGCGCACATTGGTTTTGAGGACTTTAGAAGAGCCCACGCGCATGAACTCGCCGTATTCCAACACGCGCAGCAGATATGCCTGCGTGTCGAGCGGCATTTCAGCGATCTCGTCCAAGAAGATCGTACCGCCGTTAGCCGTCTCAAAATAGCCCTTGCGCTCGTTGATGGCTCCGGTAAAGGAGCCTTTTTCGTGGCCGAAAAGCTCGGAGTTGATGGTGCCTTCTGGGATGGCGCCGCAGTTGACGGCGATGAATTCGTTGTGTTTGCGCGCTGAGAGCGCGTGGATGATTTTGGAAAACACTTCTTTGCCCGATCCGCTCTCTCCGGTGATGAGCACCGTCAGGTCGGTAGGAGCGACGCGGATAGCGGTTTGCAAGGCGGCGTCCAGCAAGGGCGAATGGCCGATGATGCCGAAACGCGTTTTTATCGCTTGGAGAGACGTCATGGCACAAACAGTTCAAACGATTTCACCCAAAAGGGTGGCGCTGGTGGCGTCGTGGATGCGCACGTGAACGTAGTCGCCCGGTCGATAGCCTTCTTTTTTGGGGAAAACAACCATCTTATTTTGGCTGTTGCGGCCGCAAAAGTCGCGGTCGGATCGGCGCGAGTCGCCTTCGATCAGCACTTCAAACGTCTTGCCGATGTCGGCTTGGTTATGGCGCAGGCTGACAGCCGTCTGTAGGCGGATGATTTCGTTGAGGCGCCGCTTCTTGACGGCCTCAGGTACGTCGTCTTTGAGCTTGCGCGCCGCCAGTGTGCCGGGGCGCTCCGAATAAGCAAACATATACGACATCGAAAAGTTGGCCCATTCGATGAGGCTGAGCGTGTCGCGGTGTTCTTCTTCGGTCTCGCTGCAAAAGCCGGCGATGATGTCGCTCGACACGGCGGCATCGGGCAAGATGCGGCGGATAGCCCGTATGCGCTCTTCATACCAGGGCCGGTCGTAGGTGCGGTTCATCAACGCCAGGATGCGGCTGTTGCCCGATTGAACGGGCAGATGGATGTACTTACAGATGTTGTCGTAGCGCGCCATCGTGTAGAGCACCTCATCCGTCATGTCTTTGGGATGGCTGGTGCTAAAGCGCACGCGCAGGCGCGGGTGGATGCGCGCGACCATTTCCAAAAGATGGGCAAAGCGGACTTCTTGGCCCGTTTCCGGATTTTGCCAGCGATAGGAGTCCACATTTTGCCCTAACAGCGTCACCTCCCGATAACCGCGCTCGAAGAGGTCTTGTGCTTCGGCCACAATGCTGAAGGGGTCGCGCGAGCGCTCGCGGCCGCGCGTGAACGGCACTACGCAAAAGGAGCACATGTTATCGCAACCGCGCATGATCGAGATGAAGGCAGTCACGCCATTGCTGTCTAAGCGCACCGGACTAATGTCGGCATAGGTCTCCTCTCGGCTGAGCAACACGTTGACCATGCGCTGCCCACTCTCGGCGCCCTCTATAAGGCGTGGTAGGTCGCGATAGGCGTCCGGACCAACGACCAGGTCCACTAGCTTTTCTTCCTCTAAGAAGCGCTTTTTAAGTCGCTCTGCCATACAGCCCAAGACGCCGACGAGGGTGCCGGGGCGCTCCTTTTTGACGGCTTCAAAAATGCGCAGGCGCTTGCGCACCGTCTCCTCGGCCTTTTCCCGAATCGAGCAAGTGTTAATAAGAATGAGGTCGCTCTCCTCTAAATGGCGCGTCGGCACGTAGCCCACCTCATGCAAGATGGAAGCGACGATCTCCGAGTCGCTGAAATTCATTTGGCAGCCGTAACTCTCTATGTAGAAGCGGCGCGCCCCCGCTGGAGCGGCCTCAGCCCAGCTTTCTCGGTACAACACGCTGCCTTGGCGTGTTTCGTCTATCGCTTTCAGACCCTCCGTAACCAAGTGCTCTTCGCGCATAAGGACTCGTGCAGTAGTTTTTGCCCCGCAAAGGTAAGGGATTTGGCGAGCAAAAAATGACAAAATGGCAGCGCGAAGAAAAAGGCCCCGCTCCCTTTGATAGTGATCTCAGCGCGCCACCGTGAGGTCGCCCGCCCGGATTTCGGTAGTGCCGTCTACATATTCGAGCTCGATGACGTAGGCATACACCCCAGGAGCCGCCTCCCGACCGCGCCAACGGCCGTCCCAGCCAAGTGCCGGGTTGTTGGGCGGTACATCGAGCCGTTCGAACACGCACTCGCCCCATCGATCGTAAATGCGCATATATCGCAGGCGAACTATCTCTGGTCCCGCCGAAACGAAAAAGGCGCCATTAGCAGCGGAGCCCACCTGCATGACGTTGGGTATGTACACGCGCGGCTCGCGCAGCACCGCAATCGTGATCCGGTCTTCGGCGATGCAGCCGCTAGTGTCGCGCACTTGAATCAGGTATTGCGTAGTGCGACCAGGCTGTGCTATAGTCGTCAGCTGTTCGGGCGCCTTCAGCCCTGTCGTCGGCGTCCAAAAGAAGGTATCTACGGGAGCGCCGGCCGTCAGCGCCTCCAACCGGACGCTATCGCCCAAGTAGATCGTCGTGTCGGGCCCTAAGACGACAACGAGTTCCGGTGGGTCGAGCAAGAGAACGCCTTGACTGCTCTCGCAGCCGTTAGCATCGATCACCTCCACCGTATAGGTTCCGGCAGCTAACCCCTGAAACCTTACCGGTAGCGTCGTCACCACCTGGGCCGGGCCGCCATTCAGCCCTACGGCGTAAGGCCCTAAGCCTCCCTGGATGCTGGTAACTGCGAGACTTCCGTTGCGTTGGCCAAAGCAGCGGGGCGACTCGATAGCGATTTGAATATCCGTGCGGGGCGGCTCGCTCAAGGTAAAGCTGTCGCGATAGGTACATCCTACGGAGTCCGTCAGCGTTACGGAATAGGTACCTGCTCCCACACCGCTCAGCGCCGGCGCTGAAGTGTTGTTGCTCCACAATATAGCGATGGGCGGTGTGCCTCCGCTTATCTGGAGCGTTACGGAGCCGTCGGCTTCGCCCGCACAGCTGACGTTGTGCCCATTGCCGTAATCGGATAAGGTCGCCGTGACAATAATGGGCGGCGACACCGAAACCGTAATGCCCGGTCCGATACTCTGCGGGCAGATATTACCCTGAACGACAAGGGTACTGATGGTGTAAGTCGTCGTTGCCGTTAGGCTGACGCGCAGGGTGGTGTCGCCCGTAAGGCCGTCGAGCTGTAGGGGCGATACTCCTCCCGACAAGGTGACATTATACGAAGTGCCGCCGCTGAGTTGCAGGGTCAGCCGGACGGAGTCGCCCCGGCAGACGGTGGAGGGCACTGCGCTGAGGGCCGCTGTTGGCCCGTTCTGGACGTCAATGCGATACGTACCGCTGGTGGTACCGGTACAGAATCGATCTTGAACCGATACAAGCGCAAATACTTGGTTTTGCTGGACGTTGTTGCTGCTGATGGTAAAGGTATTTTGTGGAGCCGCCACGGCGTTTTGCGGCACGCCGTTGATGCTGTATACAAATTGGAAGGGCGCTGTTCCAGTGAACTGCACTTGGAAAAGGGCGTTGCTATTAACACACACGGTAGTGTCGCCCGAGATGGTCGCCGTAGGGCGGTCGTGAAAAACGACGGGAACAGGCGGCGATACAGACAGACATGGGCTGAGCGGGTCTACGGTGCCGTTAGCGGAGGGCAGGCCCGCCACCGCAGAGATGTAGTACGTCGTCTCGGTCTGCATACCGGCTTGAAACCCAAAGACTGGAGTATGGCTGGTCGAAATGGTGCTTGCAGGCAAGGCGTTCGGATCCGAATAGAGAATGTACTGCAATATTTCTCCCGGCGCCAACACAGTGCCGATAGCGGGTAGAGCCCGAGCGGAGTCGGGTAAGCACACGTCTATAGATGACACGGGAATCAACCCGGCCTTCGTGATACAGCTACATGTCGCGCTGCCCTGTGTTGAAGCGGTACATCCATCGGGTGAGCTAACGGTCGCGTCGAACGTCGCTCCGCTGTTGAGCGGCTCCGAGGTAAAGGTGTTGCCGGAAAAGGTGCCGTTAAGGCCGGTAATCGTTGGATTGACAACGCCCGACACTTCAAAGGTTACGGTATAAGTAAGAGTAGCCGGATTGCAGTTGGTAGACACGTTGGCAATGACTGGTACCGGGTTTACCGTAACGGTGGCGCTGCCGGTAGCATCTGCCGGACACCCGTTGGCCATAGCGCTTACCAAGGTATAGGTACTCGTAGCGGTAGGTTTGACCATCAGTTCAAACGGCGAGGCGAGCGCATCAATGGGCGGTTGATTGACGCCGTTTACTTCGTAGATGGCATTAAAGGGCGGATTGCCCGTGAAAGAAAAGGTCAGCGTTGTCGAGTCCCCTGCGCAGATGTTGAGATCGCCGCTCAGACTTGCCGTAGCAGCAGGCTGCCAAACGACCGAAGAGCCCACCGATATCGAGGCGCATGGGTGGTTCAAGTCGATGCCCGTGGCAGCATTCGGAATACCGGCCAGAGCAAAGATGTAATACGTGGTGCCCGGAGTCATCGTCGCCGGGTCGAAGGCGAACGTCGGCGTATTGCTCAGATCCAAAATGGTCCACGTTGCCGGCGTGTTGGTCGTCACCAAAGCGTAGAGCAGTGTGTCGATGGGCCCGAGCGATGTGCCAACCGCAGCAGATGCCGAGGCAATTTCTCCCGCACAAAGCACGAGCGGCGTCTGGTCCATGACGCCTGCATCGGTAACGCAGGGACAAGTAGCCGTGCCGCTGACCGTGTCGCTTCCACATTGCCACTGGTCTCGCGCCACGATAAAGTAATCGAACGGCGGAGGCGTAGGATCGCTGGTGTAGCGCCCTGTGACGGAGTTATAGTTGCCGCCCAACAGCCCGGTAAAAACTATCGAGCCGAGTTCGCCTTGGATGACATCTAACTCGAGGACGAAAGTCAAGTTATCGGGCGCACAAGTAATGACTACACTGTCCAGAACAACCGGCGGATGCACCGTGACATTGGCCGTGCCGGAGGCTGTGCCCGGGCATTCGGCGTTGGAAATCGACACCAGTTGGAAGGTGGCGTTTTCCTGGAGGGTAGCGCTCAATGTAAAGTTCGTCTGAGCTGCGGCGGCGGTCTGCGGCTGTCCGTTGAGGGTGTATGCTAAGGTAAAGGGCGGCGTACCCGACAGCGACACGGGGATGAGCACTGTCCCGCCTGGACACACGTCGTAATTGCCCGAAATGGTAGCCGTTGGTTTGGCGCGCCAAATAACCGGAGCGCCTGCCTTCACCGACAGGCAAGGATCGTTCAGATTGATGCCTTGCGGGCCACCCTTATTGCCTGCTACAGGCGAGAGGTAATAGGGTGTATTGATACTCATAGTGTTGGAGTCGAATACAAATACCGGCTGAGGCGCTATGGCGACAATGGTGCCCAATACCTCTGTGGGACTGGTGTGCAACACAAATACAAGCGTGTCTTCGATTTCGAGCTCCTCTAAGCCCAAGAACGCGCCAAACAGCGTGTCGCCCACGCAACCCGTGAGCGCAGCCGTATCGATCCGGCCCGCATCCGTCAGACAAAAACATTGAGATAGGCCCTGAATAGGGTGCGGCTCGCAGCTGTTAGCATCGTTCAACAGTAAATTATAGGGGTCGTTGAGCGGTATGGGTACACTAGTGAAGCGATTTCCTACAAAACTTCCGCCTACGCCCAATACAGAGAACGGAGGAGTCCCCACCGCATCGAACGCTACAGTATATGTCTGGTCTACCAGATTGCATTGGATCAGGATGTTTTCGGCTTGAGGTGGATAATTTACAAAAACGGTAGCCTCTCCTATGACAGTCCCCGTGCATCCGGGCGACTCTACGCTGATGAGTCGATAATGAGTGGTGGTGTCTACATTGACCGGAATGAGGTAGGGATCGTCAAAGGTCTCTACGACAGGTTGCACCACGCCATCGATGGCGTATTCCAATAGGAAGGGGCCGCTTCCGGTAAAATCCACCACCAAGAACGTATCGGCGTTTTCGCATACCGTGATGTCGCCCGCCAGCAGGGCGGTGGACGGCGTAAATACGGCTACCAGGGCCACTCCAGAGACTGTGCCCGGGCAAGGGCCTCCGTTGCTGACGCTGACCAACTCGTAAAAGGTGCCAATAGGCGGATTGACAGGGATCACTAACGGATTATCGGTGGTCGTTATAGGCGGCTGTTCGACGCCATTAGCTTGGTAAACGACCGTGTAGGGCCCGGGGCCAGTGAAGTCGATAGTGATCGTCGTGCCGGTGCCATCTCGGCAGATTTGTCCGCCACCAGATATAGAGGCGGTGAGCGGAGGCAGCACGTTCACTGTGGCCGAGCCGGATACAGAACCCGCACAGCCGTTGGAAGTAACGCTCACCAACACATATAGCGAGGTGTCGGAAGGCGATACTCGCAAGACTTTGGACGCGCCAAAAGCGGTATCAGGAGGCTGGGCTACGCCGTTGATGTTATATGTAAAAATAAAAGGCGGAGTGCCGGTAAAAGAAAAGGTCAAGTCAAGGGAGTCGCCCCGACATATGGTGCCGCCGCCAGAGAGGTTAGCTGTTGGCGGGTTACCCACCTGCGTCACCAATGTATCGCCTGATAGCGCCGTGCACAAACTATCGGATAGGAAAAAGATCCGATACACCGTAGTGCCTAAGGGCGGGGTAATGGGTATGCGCAGTAATGTATCGGACGTAGTAATAAGCGGCACCGTATCCGCCTTCATCGTGTCTGTCTTGACAGAATACTGCAGTTGAAAAGGAGGTATTCCAGTTATCCGAATGCGCAAGGTATCGGTTTGGCCTGCGCACAGGTTGAGCGTGTCGTTGAGAAACGTCGCTTTTGGCGCCGTAAGCGCAAAGACCGTGTCGCGCCCGGTCGGTATACCAATGCAGCTGTCGGCCATCACGCTTTCCAATTGGAAGATGTTCCGCCCTGGCGCGAGCGGAGGCGTCAAAAAGACGTGTGGGTTGTTGTTCGTGGTGATGGGTGGTTGATTGACGCCGTTTATCGAATACACGAACGAATACGGAGGATTACTGGTAGAGAACTGCACCTGTAGGTTGACGCGTTCGCCAGCGCAGACGGTGTCCGGGCTTACCAGTGTCATCGTGCAGGAGGGTGCTCCAGTCACGACTGCCAAGGCGCTAGTGTTGGGCCCTTTGCAAAACGCGTCCTCCAGTGCCTGAAGGGTGTAAGTGGTCGTAGTGGTTGGAGAAATGGGAAAGACCCAGGGAGACTCGCTTGCGGTAAAGGTGCCGAGCAGGCTGCTCCCAGCTAACAAGTTGAACGTCCAAGGCGCTTGCCCGCTCAATTGCACGAATAGCTGCACCGACTTGCCGGGGCAAACCGTCGGAATCGGGTTGATAGACGCCTGAGGAGGGGCGTGCACCGTGACGGTCGTCTGATTGGGCAAGTTGCACAGCGCCGTCGTAAACGTCAGCAAATAGGGCCCTAACATGCCTACTGGGTTGAAAAACACGCCGTTGACGCCGGGCCCCGACCAAGTGCCGTTAGGTACTACTGGGTCTTGCAGTTGCGTCAGGTCGAAAAGTCCACCGTTTTGGCAGATATCCGCCGTGCCTAAGTTGGGCTGTGGACACACTACGTTGAAAGACATATAGTTAGTAAACGTAGGGTTGCAACCCGGCGGTAACGGCTCTACGATGCCTACCACCCAGAACGGGCCGTTGTTGCACATGTCCTGCGTTACGGTAGCGGTGTAGGGAGGAATTTGGATTGGGCTGCTTCCTCCTCCACCGCCGCCGCCTCCGGGAACGCTGGGAAATCCGCAACCGGCATTGCCGTAAAAGTTCGGAAAACCCGCATCGGTAACGAAAGCCCCATCCCCACCTACCAACTGGGCCGTGTTGTATGTCGTGCTCCAAGAGCAGCCGCAACTCAGCCCAAAGGTCACGGTCTGAGCACCTCCTGTATTTGGGAAAGCCTCCCCACTGCGCGTGCAGCCGTTTTGCATCACGTAGATTACCGGCGACAGCGGACATAGGCTCCCAAAGTTATAGTTGTAGTCGTAACCCGCACTGGTGAATACCACCACGGGTACGCCTGGCGGAACGGACTCTCCCGGTCCAGCGCCGATGACTACAGCATTGGTGCAAATAGACTGAATGCTGGCAATAGCGTTGGCGCTGGGCTCTTGCCACGAACAACCGCCGCCAATGTCTGCGTCGCCTGCACTGTTGTTGGGAAAGGTTAGCGTAGCATCGTCTACATAGAAGCCGCTGCCCGACCACAAGGCCATCATCTCGTTGTTTTGCTCCGTGCCGCAGGCATTGACGAACAGCGCCAAGGTCATAGGACAACCATTGCACGCGTTGGGCGGAGTACTGCGTACCTCGGAACACCCTAACAAGGTACCTTCGCCATTATAAGGGTTGAAGTTGGACGTCGTGCCGTAGTACCAGTTGATGCAGATGCCGGGCTGTAGTCCTGTGCCCGTGGCTTGCAAGGTGAATTGGTCGCCCGGGCACAGGGTGCAGGGCGTCAACCCGGGGCGGCAGCTATTCGAGGTGAACGTGGCGTTTTGGCCCAACATTGGGCAAGGCTGCGCGTTTGCTGAAGTATAGCAAAGCCAACAGGCAATACCGAGGGTGAAAAAGCGTAGAAAAACCATTTCCGAAGCCGTACATCTCTTGTTCATGGGAGGTCCGTCTTTGATTATGGAAAAAATATTGTCCAACAAAGTTGCCGTGCGCGAAGGTAGGGCGTACCTAATTTTGGCCGCTTAAAATTAACAGGTCGACATGCTGGAAGAGCTGTTAAAAAAACTAACGCTCCACGGAGTGCGCCTAATCGCGGTATCGAAGACCCATCCGCCCGAGCGCATCCTCGAACTGTACTGCATGGGGCAACGCGACTTTGGCGAGAACCGCGTACAAGAGCTCATGGCTAAAGCGCCGCATTTACCGGCGGACATCCGTTGGCACCTCATCGGTCACCTACAGACCAACAAAGTGCGCTATATCGCGCCTTTTATCCATATGATACACTCAGTGGACAGTTTGCGGCTTTTAGAAGAAATCGACAAGCGAGCAGCCCAATCTAATCGCGTGATAGATTGCCTGTTGCAGTTTCATATTGCCCAAGAAACCAGCAAGTTTGGCCTTACCGAGGCGGAAGCTTGCGCACTTTTGGAGAGCCCACGGTACCGTACCCTGCAGCACGTGCGCATCTGTGGCGTGATGGGCATGGCTACCTTCACCGACGACGCCCAGCAAATTCGAGCTGAGTTCCGCCATCTGTCCAGCATCTTCAAGCGCCTAAAACGGGCCTATTTTGCCAATGCCCCGCATTTCCGAGAGCGCTCTATGGGCATGTCTTCCGACTGGGAGATAGCGGTCGAAGAAGGCAGCACCATGGTGCGCATCGGAAGTTTGCTCTTCGGCGCGCGCCAATAAAAAGGTAATCTCATGTCCCTTTTCTGAGGGTATCCAGCACCCGCTTCATGCTGCGTTCGAACGCTTGCTCCGAAATATCCAAGGCCAACACGCTGTTTAGCCGGTCCACGATGCGGCCCAAGTTGCTCTGCAGCTCGTACAGCCGGGCGCGCTTAGCCTCAAAAGCGCGGGCGTCGCCGCCTAAATGGCGCAGCTGCTCGATTTTAGCGTCCAACGCTGCAATCTGCTGTCGAAGCGTCTTCTGTGCTTCGATTTGAAAATCAATATCGAAAGCCGAACGGTCTAAGCGCAGCGGAATGAACTGCTTGTCGGACAGCCAAACTGCGTATAAGGCAGCAGCGCTTTCTTGGCCCACCCATCCCGATAGGAGACTCTGAGCGGAAACGATGGATATTACCGCATCGCAAGCGCGCACCGACTGCTGAATAAACGCCCAGATGTCCATCCCTGCCGGCATGTTGTCTTCGTCCATGATCACGCGTATGCCGTGTTGTTTGAGGAAATCGCGCACGCGCCGGGCCGTCACCGCATCGGCATGGTTGTACGAGATAAATACGGTCGGCGCTGACGGCGTAGGAATAGGAGAAGTAGCCTGTTCTGGCGCGAATTCTACTGCAGCGGCGTTGATGCGGGCCATCTCGCGCCGAAAATCATCGGTATCCAACATGCCGCTGTGATATTCCCGATTGGCTTGGCGGTAGCGGGCCATCAACAAGGTGGCCTCGTTGGGCTTAACCGTTGCCAACAATTCCAAGGCCTCTTCCGTTTTTCCTTCGGCGATGAGCGAGCGAATTTGATTTTTCATCTACTGCGCGCGGTGGAACGCTCAAAGGTAACGCAATTGGAGGCAAAATGTATTTTGGGAAAAACCTCAACCATGCTGGCGATGGCCTAAAAAGACGAAACCTACCCTTAAGGTCGGATAGGTCTCGCCGATGTTCGCCAAGCAGTAGCGTTAGCGGACGATGGTGACGTCGCCGCTGAAGATTTCGGTGTAGCCGTCGATGAATTCCACTTCGAGCACCCATATGAAGACGCCCGGGTTCAACGCTTGGCTTCGGAAAGTGCCGTCCCACCCTTGTTCCGGGTCGTTGGGCTGCAAGTCGTTGCGTTGGAACACCAGTTTACCCCATCGGTCGAACACCTGTAGCGTCTTGATGTTCCTTACCGTGTTGGGCTTAGCCGATACGTAGAAAAGGTTGTTGAGACCATCGGACCCTGGAGCGAATGCGTTGGGTACATACAGGTAGCGGCGCCTGTCGACGATGACAGTGGCCTTGTCAGAGTCGGAGCAACCCTTGTTGGTGACTACGGTAACGGAATATGTGGTCGTGACGATGGGCGCCACAGTGTGCGAGAAGCAGCGCGTGCAGTCGGTAGTGTCCAAGGGTGGTCCCCAGGTAATGGACTGGATGCTGTCGGGCGGGGCGTTTACGACTACCTCTAACCGGGTAGAGTCGCCCAGGGCAATGGTTTGGTTACCACCCAGGCTTACCTCCAGCGGCGGAGGCGAAGCGATGGCGATGACCTCGGCGATTTCACACCCGTTGGCGTCTATGGCGCGTACGGTGAAGGTACCGGCGCTCAGGCCAGTAAAGGTATTGTTACTGCCAAAGACGCCGTTGTTCAAAGCGTACTGGTATGGCGGAACGCCGCCACTTACCTGCGCCGTGATGGTGCCGTCGCGTCGCCCAAAGCAGGAGATGTCTGTCACCAAAAAGGCCATTGCTAAGGGCGCTGGTTCGTTGAGCGCAATGGTGCCGGTAGCCGTGCAGTTATTAGCGTCTGTAACGGTGACGGTGTACGTACCGGCACTCAAGTTCTTCACCTCGTTACCCGTGGCTCCTGTCGACCACGTAAAGATGTATGGAGATCGGCCGCCTGCGGCGGCAGCCTTGACAGCGCCGTCGGTGGCTCCGACGCAGCTGACGCCAAAGCCACCGTAGCTGAGCGCCGTCAGGCTGCTAAGGGTAGGAGGGGTTAGCTGGACGATGGTCGCCTGGACGGACGTGCTGTATTCCGTAGATGCTGTGATCACCACGGTATATGTGCCGGGCGGCAGCCCGCTGACCACTTGCGACGTATTGACAGCGCCGATTGTTCCGGTCTGAAGCGTCTGATTACCGCGGCGCACTTCGTAGGTGAATGGCGGAATACCTACGGTAGGAGTAATGGTTAAGCTTCCCGTGCTGTCGCCGCAGGGAATTTCCGAACCCACGACGATGGCCTCCGCCCTGCAGAAGGCTGGCGGTGAGAGCGTTGTGGTGGTAATGACCGTGCTGTCGCAGCCGTACTGGTTAGTTAACACCACCTGGGTTACCCCTACTTTAGTTGAGTCACAGGTACGCGCCGTGCGGTAGGTAGTGTCGCGCGGCAGCAAGGTAACCGTAGTGGTCACCACGCTATCGCAGCCATATTGGTTGGTCAGCCTCTCGACGAAGACACCCACTTGATTGGGATCACACGTAGTAGCGGTCAGGTTGGTCTGGTCGCTGGGCAGAAGCGTCACGTTGGTGATGATGATGCTATCGCAGCCTTCGGCCGTTTTCAGCGTTTGGCTAAACACGCCGGCTTGGTCGGGGTCGCAGGTGGTCGCTGTCAGCTCCGTTGGCGGAAGCGGCACGAATTCGATAATCGTGGTGACCAAGCTGTCGCAGCCGTATTGGTTGAGATAGCCTTCGAAGAAGACACCGACCTGCGCCGGATTGCAGGTAGTCTTTTGTATGACTACGTCGTCGCTGGGCAGCAGCGTCACCGTGGTGACCACAGTGCTGTCGCAACCCTCTGCAGTTAGAAGGGTTTGCGTAAACACGCCGACCTGCGTAGAGTCACAAGTGGTGGCGTCCACGAAGGTAGTAGGGATTTGGAAAAAGCTGACCTCGGTGATGACGATGCTGTCGCACCCATACTGGTTCGTCAAATCTTGGACGAATGTGCCGACATTGGCCGGGTTGCAGCTCTGTGCCGTTCGATATACGGTGTCGCTAGGCAGTAGCGTCACCGTGGTGATGACGATGCTATCGCAGCCCTCCGCGGTTAGGAGTGTCTGCGAAAACACTCCCGCTGCCGCCGGATCACAGGTGGTCGCCGTCAGCTGCGTCGGCGGCAGCGGTACGAACGTTACCGTCGTGGTGACGATGCTGTCACAGCCGTATTGATTGGTGAGGTTTTCTACGAAGACGCCCGCATTGGCTGGGTTACATGTAGTTTTGGACAAAGCCGTAGCATCGCTGGGCAACAGCGTTACCGTCGTCGTCACGATACTGTCGCAGCCGTATTGGTTTGTGAGATTTTGTACAAAGACACCTGCCGCAGCCGGATCACAGGTGGTTTCAGACAAGGCTGTGGTGTCGCTGGGCAGGAGGGTCACCGTCGTCGTCACAACGCTGTCGCAGCCTTGCGGGGTCACATACGTCTGCGAAAAGACCCCCGCCGCTGCCGGATCGCACGTAATAGCGCTGAGGTTGGTGACCGGAATGCCGGAAAAAGTCACCGTAGTGATCACGATGCTATCGCACCCTAAGGAGGAAGTGTACTGCTCGGTAAAGACGCCCACTTCGTTCGGGTTGCAGGAGGTGCGGAAAAACAGCACCGTATCCGACTGAGAGAAACTCACCGTCAATATGACGGTGCTGTCGCATCCGTATCGATTGTTCAGGTTTTGAACAAAAACGCCCGTCTTAGTGATGTCGCAGCTGGTGCCGAACAGGTACGTCGTATCTGTGGGATAGAGCACCACGGTGGTGAAGACGGTGCTATCGCAGCCGTTGGTTTGGCTATAGGTCTGCGTGAACACACCTACTTGGTTCGGGTCGCAGGACCCTGTGTTGACAAAAGTGGTATCTAATTCAAAGACGGTCAGGGTGGTTACAATGACACTGTCGCAGCCGTATACAGAGGTGAGGCTGTCGCGGTAGGTGCCCGACGTTTTGCGATAGGCGCCGCTCAGGAAAATCGAGTCGCCCTCGCAGATTTGGGCAGCGGCATTTACGGTGTAGTGCGGGTATACAGCCACTGCGGCGGTGCCGCTAACAACCGCCTGACAAGCGGGCGTGGAGCCGTCGGTAGCGTTCACCAAGCTGTAGGTGGTATTGCTCGCCGGAGCCACCCAAACTACATGGCCGTTTGCAATATCGTTAAGGGTAAAGTTCTGGGTACCATTAGACCAGACGACGTCGAACGGTCCGTTGCCGGAAGTAGCGAAGGTCAGCGCGATACTGTCGCCCAAGCAGATATTACCGCCTCCGCTCAACGACACGGTGGGCAAAGGCGCCACCTGTATGTCTTGGCAGATGGGAGCGATGCTGCCGCAGGCATTTGACACCCGGACGCACACTTGACCGCTGGTCGCATTGGCGAAGTCGACGCGCACCGAGTCGTTTGCTCCGCTCAACACAGCCCCAGGCGGAACCGTCCACTGATAGGTTGTTCCCACTTGAAATGTGTCTAAGGTAAAGAGATAGGCCCCGCCATTAGGGCATACCGCGCTAGGGCCACTTATCTGTGGTGGAATGATAGGCTGTTGCACTACAATGGGCAAGCATGCGGCAGGAGAGGCACCACAGGCGTTGTCTGCCGTAACGCATAGCGGGCCAACCACGAGGGTGTCCCAGGTAATGCGGATCGAGTCTGGGCTAATCTGAGTGAGGGACACTCCAGGAGGCGGCGTCCAGGTGAAAGCGGTGGGTGCCGGGCTACCTACGGGGCGAACCACATAGAGCTCGGTGGAGTCACCACACGGGTTAGGACTACCGAGGAGCTGAGGCATTTGCGGCTTGGCATAGTCGGCCGATACGGTCACGCATGCGGTGTCTCGACAGTACACGCCGCCGCGCGTGTGCGTCACGACCAAACAGTATTGCCCAGGCTTGTCCACCTGAACCGTGGGCTGGTTGGCCGGCCCTACAATACCCGGCCCGCTCCAGTTATACAGCGTCAGTCCTCCAAACTGGGCGGCCTGATTGGTGACGGACATGGAGCCATCTAACGTAATAACCTTGTTAGGGCCGCAGTCTAAGATGCCCGGCGGTTTGATGATGGCTTGCGGATCCATCAGCGCCAAGACAAAGTTGATGATGCTGTCGCATCCTTGATATCCGGTGCAAACGTGCTGATAGCCGCCGGTCTCCGTGTATTCTTCACCGCAAACGATGTGCGAGTTGGGCGCGCACTTGTTGATCTGAAACAACGGGGAGTTGTACGTAGGTACGGGAATAATTCGACACGTGACCACACTGTCGCAACCTTGATACGTTTGAAAAGTGGTCACATAGGTGCCGGGTAAGTCGTAAGAGTTTCCGGCGCACTCTACGGTTTGACCGGCGCATTTAAATATCTCTACCAAAGTAGCTTCGCGCCGGCCTATTTCTATTTCGCGGCAGTCTTGATTGTTGCAGGTGGTACTCGCTACGCAGATCTCTACCGGTCCTTGGTAGTTGTTGTTCCAGTTGACCGCTACGGTGCTCGTATTGTTAGAGGGACCTACAAAGGTCCCTGCGTTAGGCGGATTGAGGCTCCAGTTGCCCGGCAAGTTGCTCGTGATTGTGCTGGGCCCAGCCGGCAGGCAAACGCGCGGCGGTGCGTTTACGATGCGCGGCGCATTGCCGTTGATGACGTAATCGCAGGTTGCACCAGCGCAACCGTCTACCATGAGAAAGTATACCTGTCCGGGTACTAAGCCTGAGCCGGTGACAGTGTACTGTCCGCCTGGGTTCATTCCGGTGATACAGGGCCCCATGAAAGTGAAATTGATACAGTCGGTGGAGCTCAGCACTGCCGCCTGTAAGCAGCTGCCTTGTGAGCACCCCAACACTTCAAAGGTGAACGACACGGTCGGCGCATCGGCCGTAAAGGCAAACCAGTGGTTGTTTTCTATGGTGGTACACCAATAAGGTGGGAAAGACTCGGGCACGGTGTTGGTAGTAGCACCCTCGTAGCAGTTCAAGGCCGATGGGCTGGGCAAGATACAAGCTGTCTGCGCGTTCGTAGACGGCGTCGGTACCGTGCACGGCGCCCCCATACACTGCGCGCTGCCCTGGTTAGGCATGAGCCAGCAGCTCATTCCGAGCGCAACGAAAGCGGCCACACCGTTCATCTGCAGCCGCAGCGACGTAAAAAAACTCATAGCAGTCTGTAGTTAGTAGTAGTCAGTAGTTTGAGCAATAGACAAACCTATTTGGTAAGGCGCGTAAAAGTAGGAATCTTTTTTCAGAGGTATCTTTCCTTGCCATTAGGGTAGAAAGAAAGGATGGATTCAAAGATCGCTGCCTAAGCAAAATAAGGAGTCCCATATTCGCTGAGATGCTTCCCTACCCCGACATATTTTTTTAAGTTTGTCGGCGTGCAGTCGATAGCGTAGGGAAACAAGGCACTACTTTTGAGTGAGCAAAGATTCTAGACAGCTTCTCGAGAGACGACAGTATCTATTAATCCATACTACTTTGTTCATCTCATAAATACACCGAAACTATGCGCTTTTTACTGCTCGTTTTCTGCGTCTTGGGCTATGCCCAGCTGGGCGCACAACAACCACCGGCGGCACCATTGCCCTGTCCGACACCTTTCCCGGGCGGAGCGCTTTATTGTGAGAGTGCCTGCGTCTTGTGCAATTTCGACAGTATTGTCGATCAGGCCAACATCCCTTTGCCGCCGCCGCCTTTGCCCTCGCAACCGCCACCTGCGTTTACTTTTTGCGCCTTAGGCTCCCCTCCCATGGTGTTGGAACGCCCGCGCTGGTACGCCTTTATCGCCGGCTCTGAGTCCATCGGTTTCTGGATACGCAACTTAGGCTGCTCTTCCGGTACCGACATTGAGGCGGCGATTGCCGTAGGGTGCGAGTTCCCTAACGTAGCGCTGACCTGTGGGCCGGTTGACCCCCTCAATCCTTTGGTGGTCGCTACCGGGCTCACCATCGGTCGAATCTACTATTTGGTGGTCGATGGCGTCAACGATGCAAACTGCCGCTTTGAGATCCGGCTGGCTTTCGGCTCTACTAATCTGCAACTAGGAGCCGTCGACAGCATTCAAGGGCTGAGACAGGTATGTCCGAACGCGGTGACTACCTATTCGCTCCCGCCAGTAGCTGGGGCTATCTCATATACTTGGATAACGCCACCAAATACTAAGATTAACGGGACGAATTTCAACGTACTGACGCTTCCAGCAAACCCGAATGTGCCCTCTACCATTCAAGTGGAGTTTGGGAGTCAGGGCGGATCCATCTGCGTCACCGCTAACACGGCCTGCGACACCCCCATCACGACGTGTATTCCCGTAACCAACCAACCGCTTCCTATCACGCAGCTGCCCGACCTTACCGTGTGCTTTGAGGAGCTGCCCTTCTTCTGGGAGGAGGAGCCTTTCACAGCGATCTCTGCACCCGGCACGTATACCTTAACTTCTACCCCATACACTTCTTATTTGGGCTGCGACAGCCTTGTCCGGCAGCGGATCATCGCTTTGCCGCGCAAACTGCGCGTCTTGCCGCTCACCCGCCTGTGCAACGACGAGTGCTTAGAGGTAAACGGTTTTCCTTACTGCGAGTCGGGCAACTATCAAGAGATCCTTACAGGTGAAAACGGATGCGACAGCACTGTCGTCTTTTCCATCTTGAAAGTGCGCGCGCGAGCCGGCGTCGAGCCGCCCGATACAGTCAACTGCCGAAGACCTATCGTTACGCTGCGGGCCGACAGCCTGACGACTACTGGTAATTCTGTCTTTTACAAGTGGTTAGATAACCTCGGTAATACCATCAGCACGACCAAAACGGCCAACGTATCTTCGGCTGGGCCTTTTTACTTCATTGTCAATAACGTCAGCGGCGGTATCATCTGCTCCGATACTGCAGAGGTCGTCGTTCCCGTCAATCTGGTTATCCCCAACGCAAATGGTGGCCCCGATCGCGTCATCACGTGCGAGGAGCCGGTCATTCAACTACAAGGAGTGGGGCCCATTGGGCCGCAATATTCCTATCTGTGGATTGCCCTACAAGGGGGTAATATCGTTTCGGGAAGCACCACGCTTAACCCAGTGGTAAATGCTGCCGGACGCTATCGGCTCCGGGTGACCAACGAAATCAACGGCTGTACCCAGACCGATGACGTCATCGTGACGGCAGCTACCACGCCTCCTACAGCTGTCGCTACGGGGGGAATCATCTCTTGTGCGATACCGAGTACCAATTTGTCGGTAACCACAAATGCTGACGCACCCACTTTCGAGTGGAGCGGTCCGGCAGGCTTTTCGTCTACCCAACAAAATCCAACGGTAAATGCAGCGGGCACCTACACAATAGTGGTGCGCGACGGCAATACAGGGTGTACCAATTCCGCCATCGCATTGGTGGAGGCCGATACGGCAAAACCGGGGGCTACGGCCTCAGGAGGCGAGCTCAATTGCATCTTTGAACAAGTGACGCTCAACAGCAGCTCTCCGACCTCCAACCCTACCTTCGCTTGGAGTGGCCCCAACAGCTTTAGCGCGAATATTCCCAACCCCGTCGTCAGTCAGCCCGGCAACTACATCGTGACGGTAACCGGCCCAAACGGCTGCACGAGCACAGCGGTAGCGTTGGTGACCATCGACACGGTGCCGCCGGAAGTTGGCGTCTCCGTTTCGGGCAATCTCAACTGCAAAAACGCGAGCGTCAATCTGATTGCCTCTAGCAACGTGCCCGTGTCGCTGCGCACACACCTGTGGCGCCGCCCCGACGGTGTCGAGTTTAACACCGGTACTACGGCTACTTTTGAAGTGAACGAGCCGGGCACGTATACTCTCGTGATTACCGATGAGCGCAACAGCTGCACGGCCAGTGCCACCGTTGCGGTCATCCAATTCGCACCGGTCTCCGCAAGTGTAGAGGATGTGGAGCCTATACTTTGCTTCGGTCAGCAAACCGGGGCAGTGGCAGTGACCCCTACAGGAGGCAACGGTTCTTATACCTTCCTTTGGAACACTGGGGCTAACACTCCTGTCATTACGGGCTTACCCGCCGGCACTTACACCGTTACGGTGACGGATGGCGAAGGGTGTTCCGCTACCGTCAGCGCGACGATAGCCCAACCGCCTCTACTTACGGTAGTTGTAAGCAGCACTCCTCAGATGGCTAATGGCTCTGCCGATGGCACTGCTACCGCCACCCCGGCAGGAGGCACTCCAGGATACACATACCTGTGGAATACCGGCGATACGACGGCTACCATCGAAAACCTATTACCCGGAACGTACACCGTAACCGTGACGGACGCTAACGGCTGCACGGCAGAAGGGATAGCGAACGTCAATGCCTACGATTGCACGATCGACATAAACATCGCCGTACAGAACGTCAGATGCAAAGGGGCGAACGACGGCGCTGCGGAAGTGCTCATCCTCCAGGGCGTGAGCCCATTCACTTATCTATGGAGTACGGGCGACACTACGGCCTCGATAGCCGGTCTGCCCCCAGGCGCCTACACCGTCTCAGTGGTCGATGGCGCCAACTGTCCAGAGGTGCTCTCCGTTGCCGTTACGGAGCCGACCGCACTCCTTGCTAATGCCTCCGCCGTCAACATGACGGGGCCGGCTACGAATGATGGTTCCGCTAGTGCAGATCCTATCGGCGGGACACCGCCCTATGCATATGCTTGGAGCACAGGCGATACCACGCAGAATATCAGCGGCTTAACCGCCGGCCTGTATACCGTAGTGGTGACGGACGCCAACGGCTGTACTGTCGAGCAAACCGTTGAAGTCTTGCCCGGCAACTGCGGCGTCACGACGAGCATCGTAGCCAACCCAGCGCTCTGCAACGGCGAAGCCAGCGGCAGTGCCACCGTCTTGGTCACAGGTGGTAATCCTCCCTTCACCTATCGGTGGAGCTCAGGTGGGACTGGACAGACCGAGACGAACTTAGGTGCGGGCACCTACACCGTCTCTATCGCAGATGTCAACGGCTGCGAGGTGACCGACGAAGCCACCATCTCAGAGCCGCCTGCCCTTACCATTGAACTGCTCTCTACGACCAACACCGAGTGCTTAGGTCGGCCCGAAGGAAGTGCTACCGTGGCTGCCAACGGAGGGACGGGGACTATCACCTACCAATGGAGCAACGGCCTGACGGGCCCAGAAGCCGTTGGCCTTGCACCCGGTACCTATACTGTAACCGCTACCGACGCCAACGGCTGCACGATCACTGCGCAGGCGACCATCGAAGTCACCGACAGCGAGCCTCCCACTATCGAAGGAGATTCCATAGAGGTCTTCCTCGGCCCTTCAGGCAGCATTACGCTCAATCAGCAAAATTTGCCCGACCTCTCCGTTTCTGACAACTGCAAAATCGAGGAGCTCACCTTCACCCCGAAAGCCTTTACCTGCAGCGATGTAGGCCCGCAAGCACTGGTTATCACCGCCGTCGATGAAGTGGGCAATACCACTACTGACACCATCACCGTGTTCGTTCGCGACACCCTGCCGCCCACACTGACCTGTCCTAACAGCATTGTGCGCTGCTTCGGCGACAACACGGTGCAGTATCCTGCTCCAGTGGCCGTAGACAATTGCTTGGGCATTGGCGGCATGTTCGACTTAGTCGAAGGGTTGCCCAGCGGATCCGCCTTCCCAGTCGGCACTACTCCGGTCACGTACACTTATACCGATGCGGGAGGCAATGTGGGTAGCTGCGCCTTCGAAGTAACGGTGCTTACTCCGCTTGTGATCACACTCGACACCATCTTGCCGGACAAAGGCGACCTGGGTATCGGCGCCGTGCGCATCGAGGTCAGCGGTAGTCTGTCGCCGTACACGTTCCAATGGTTCCGGAATGGGGAGCCCTTCCCCAATGCGGCGCAAAACTTGGACAGCGTCCGCAGCGGCGCATACACGGTGATCGTCACAGACGACTTAGGGTGTACCGCCACTGCCGGACCTTTTGTTGTCGATAGCTTGAGCAGCGTGCAGGGAGAACCAGCCTGGGCAAACAGCCTGCTTATCGTTCCCAACCCCACGCCGGGTAGGCTTTCCGTTATCTTCCCAGAGCCGCTGAATATCGACGTGCAAATGGCCCTTTTCGATGTGATGGGGCGGCTGGTCTTTCAACAGACGGTAGAGGCGCCACATCGCTTCTCCGTAGACCTCTCCGACCTGCCCGACGGCTTGTATACCATACTGCTTCGGGCGCACCATGGGGCGATAGTGCGAAAAATCGTCGTCAGCAAGCGCTTCTGACCCAACCGATATTTTTGGACGGTGTGCGCCGCTTCCCTCTTTGGTATGAGGAAAGCGGCGTTTTTTTGCACGGAACACTTTTCGACATGCTCGTCTCCGCTATTGCCGCAGTCGCCCGAAACGGCGTCATCGGCCGAAACAACGGAATTCCCTGGCACTTGCCCGCCGACCTGGCTTACTTCAAACGCACCACGATGGGCCATTGCGTTATCATGGGGCGAACGAGCTTCGAGAGCATCGGGCGCCCATTGCCCAAGCGCACCAACATCGTCGTCACGCGCAGTCCATTTTGGGCAGCCGAAGGCGTGCTCGTCGCCCATTCTGTAGCGGAAGCACTGCGCCTCGCCCTCAATACGGGCGATACAGAAGCCTTTATCATTGGTGGCGGGGAACTTTACCGACAGAGCCTTCACCTGTGGGACCGACTCTATTTGACAGAAGTCGACGTCGAGCTAGAAGGCGATGTCTTCTTCCCTTCCCTCGATTTTACCGAATGGCGCGAAATCCGGCGAGAGGAGCAAGAAGCCGACGACAGAAACCCTTATCGATGTGTGTTTCGCGTATTGGAGCGCATCGGCCGTAAGGATAAGGCGTAATCGACTGGTCTCCAACAAAAAGGGCGATGGGCACCTTCCTTGTATCGAGCCCATCGCCCCAATACGTCTGAGCTAATCTACTCTACCAAGATGACTCGCTGTACGGCCGATCCCTTAGCGCTGCGGACGACAACCCAGTAGATGCCCGGTCGGGCATTGCTCTCTACAAGGCTGAGCGAAAGGATGTGTTCCTTGTCGATGACCACTTCTGGATAAGTCCAAACCAGTTGCCCGATCTCACTGAATACAAATACCGATGTGGCTTCTCCTGAGAAGGCGCTCAGGTCTATCCAAATGCGGCCGTTCGTCGGATTTGGGTAAAGCCGAACGCCGCTTTCATAGCCCACGTTCATTGAGGAAGGGTCGGTATGTCGCTCTTGAGCCGGCGGCGCTGCGGGTGTGGCCTGCACGGTGATGACCTGGGCGGCGGTGGCGGAGTTTCCGCACAGGTCGTCGGCCCTCCAGATGCGGGTGACGGTGTAGTCGGCGCTGCAGCCGC
>JBBIKW010000019.1:0-61944 GCA_037445225.1 Lewinellaceae bacterium
GCCGCCGTCAAAGCGGCGGTGCTTAACCAATTTATTCAAATCGCAGCTCCAAGGTCGGTTAAAGTCGCTTGATCTGTAAACGGGAAAGGGAGTGCTAAACTAAGACGGGGATTCATGCAACAAAGCCATCTATTTCCGAAAATTAATTAAACAGAGAATTTACTGCTAGTCTTCAGCAAGGAGGAGTGCTGAGCGGCTACATGGGGTTTGACAGCGTTTGCATCAGGAGTACCATGCCAAACCCGATGAGTACGGCGCCGATGCCCTGTTGTATGCGGAGTAAATGGCGGGCTTGTAGGAGCTGGCGGATGCGTTTAGCGGCATACGCCTTGAGCGTATCGGTAGCTATCAGCACGACGATCATGCCGCTGAAAAAGGCCAAGACCTCAGAAGGACGCCACGCGTTAGACACCACGAAGGCGCTAGCTAACCCGAACCAGAAGAAGACGGTGAAGGGATTGAGGGCGTTGACCAAGAAGCCGCGCAAGAAGTAGCCGAGGTACCCCCAGCGCCTCCAGTTGTTTTGAAGGCCGGGCGGCTCGGGGCGGTCCAACACGTCGAGTAGGCGGTCGCCGCTGCTATGGTAGTGGTCGGCCACAGGTGCGGATTTCTTCATCAGCGCGCGTCCGCCCAAAGAGAGCAAGACCAGGCTGCCGATAAGACCGACCCAGAACCGAAAGTAGGGCGCTTCCGCAATGGGATTTAGTGCATCCACCCAGCGGTATATGACCAGCATGTAGGCGATGTCGCTTAGCCAGATACCCGCTGCCAGCGCTATTCCCGCGCGAAACCCTCGCTCCAAGCTGGCCTCTACGACGGCGAACAGAAGCGGCCCTACCAAGAAGCTCAGCGATAAGCCCAACAGCATTCCCTGCCACAGCATACCGCAAAGGTAGGGCATCGGTGCGGCAAGGCAGGTCTATCGCCCCAAGTGAATGAGCAACACGCTGATGTCGGCCGGGCTAACTCCCGAGATGCGGCTGGCCTGCCCAATGGTGCGGGGTTTATGTCGGCTGAGCTTTTCGCGCGCCTCCGCACTCAGCGCGCGGATGGCCCGATAGTCGAAGTCGGGGTGCAAGTGCAAATCTTCCAGCCGGTTCATCTTTTCGGCCATCTCCTCCTCGCGTCGGATGTAGCCTTCGTATTTCATATTGATTTCGGCCAAGTCGACAAACTCTGGCTCGAACGTTTTTAAGAATTCGCCCACGCAGGGCAACGCCTGCCTTAGGGTGCTCATGTTGACTTGGGGGCGCAGCAGGAGGTTGTAAAGTTTTACTTTTTGGCTCACCGGGCTGGACTGCACAGAGGCGAGGTAAGGGTTTACGGCATCGGGCGACACCGACGTTTCACGGAAGAAGCGCTCGATGTCGGCGGCCGCTTGTTGTTTGGCGCGCACGCGGTCCATGCGCTCGTCGGCACCGCGGAGCCCCAAGCGATAGGCGATGGGCGTCAGGCGGAGGTCGGCATTGTCTTGGCGCAAGAGGATGCGGTATTCGGCCCGGCTGGTAAACATGCGGTAAGGCTCTTGCGTGCCTTTGTTGATGAGGTCGTCAATCAGCACGCCGATGTAGGCTTCGGAGCGCTTCAGGATGAGGGGTTCCCGCTCTTGCACGGTCAGGGCCGCGTTGATGCCGGCGATGAGCCCTTGGCAGGCGGCCTCCTCGTAGCCGGTCGTGCCGTTGATCTGACCGGCAAAGAAGAGGTTTTTGACCAAGTGCGTTTCCAAGGTAGGCTGCAGCTGGGTGGGCGGGAAGTAGTCGTATTCGATAGCGTAGCCCGGCCGAAACATGCGGGCGTTTTGCAGGCCCGGAATGAGGCGCAGCGCCCGATACTGCACCTCTTCGGGAAGCGAAGAGGAGAAGCCGTTGAGATAGACTTCGCAGGTGTGGCGACCTTCTGGCTCCACGAACAGCTGGTGGGCGTTCTTTTCGCTAAATCGGTCGATCTTATCTTCGATGCTGGGGCAATAGCGCGGTCCTACCCCTCGGATGCGGCCGGTGAACATGGGCGACTTGTCGAAGCCGCTGCGCAGCACCTCGTGCACGCGTTCGTTGGTGTAGGTGATGTAACAGGGCAGCTGGTCGACGAGCGGCGGAGTGTCCAGGTAGGAAAATTTCCCGGGAGGCTCGTCGCCCGGTTGGATTTCCATTTGGGAGTAGTCTATAGTGCGGCCATCCAGCCGCGGAGGCGTGCCGGTCTTCATGCGGCCGGCCTCGAAGCCCAGGTCGATAAGCTGTTCGGTGATGCCTCGAGCGGCGCTTTCGCCCGCGCGTCCGCCGCCAAACTGTTTTTCGCCGATGTGGATGATGCCGTTGAGAAAGGTGCCGTTGGTCAGCACCACGCTCTTGCCCGGGATTTCCAAGCCCAAGCCCGTGCGCACGCCGCATACGCGCCCATCTTTGACGACTAGGCCGCTCACCATCTCTTGCCAGAAGTCGATGTTGGGATGCGCCTCCAGCATTTGGCGCCACTTGGCGGCGAAGGCCATGCGGTCGTTTTGCGCGCGGGGGCTCCACATCGCCGGCCCTTTAGAGCGGTTGAGCATGCGAAACTGCACCATTGTGTGGTCTGTCACGATGCCCGAATAGCCGCATAGGGCGTCGATCTCGCGCACGATCTGCCCTTTCGCTACGCCGCCCATGGCTGGGTTGCAGCTCATCTGGCCGATGGTCTGCATGTTCATGGTGACCAACAGCACCCGACAGCCTAAGTTGGCGGCCGCTACGGCCGCTTCACAACCCGCATGCCCGCCGCCTACCACGATAACATCGTATGTTGGAAACATAGCGCTTCTTCTTCCTGTAGTTGTACTCGTCGCTCCAGCTGCCCAAAACACACCAAGCCGCCGCACCTATCCAGCGACCTATTCAGACAAAGCGGAGAGATCGAAATGCAAAGGTACGGAGGTTGGGGCAGAGAGACCTACAAAAGTACTAAGTCGAGCACGGTCATCGAGCCGAAGATCAGGCTGGCGATGCCATTGGCGGTGAAAAAAGCAGCATTTACGCGGCTCAAATCGTTGGGCTTCACCAGGCGGTGCTGATAGACGAGCATAGCCAGAAAGACGGCGGTGCCCAGCCAAGTGAGCCAGTGGGCTTGGGGCAAGCGGCTATGCATAAGGCTGCTGGCGCTTACCATGAAGGCAGCGGTGCCCAGATGAAGCCATTCCGAAAGGCGTAGGGCGCGCTCTTTGCCCCACTTTGCTGGAATGGAAAATAGCCCTTGCTCGCGATCGAAGGCTTCGTCTTGCAAGGCGTAGATGATGTCGAACCCCGCCGTCCACAACAACACCGCTGCGCCGTAAAGGATGGGTATCCAGCCAAACGTTCCGGTGGCGGCCAAATAGGCGCCTACTGGCGCCAAGGCCAGCCCTAAGCCCAAAATATGGTGGCACCAGGCCGTGAACCGCTTCGTGTAGCTGTAGCCCAACACGATGGCAAGCGCTACCGGAGACAAATAGAAGCACAGTGGGTTGATGAAATACGTCGCCGCTACGAACAGCGCGCTAGCCACGACGGTCAGCCGCAGCGCCGCCGCAGGGGAAACAATGCCGGCAGGGATCTCGCGCATCTGGGTGCGCGGGTTCAAGGTATCGATATCCCTATCTAGCCAGCGGTTGAAGGCCATTGCGGCGCTGCGCGCGCACACCATGCACACCAGTACCAGAAAAAGTAAGCGCCCTTCTATGCCGCCTCCGCGCTCCAACACGCCCACAAAGAAGCCTACCAAAGCAAACGGAAGGGCAAAGACCGTGTGGCTGAACTTGATAAGGGACAAATAGCGCTTCATCGGGAGGCAAAAATACGCACCGACGGCGCGCAACTAGAATGCTTTTTTGCTTCTACCTTTGCGGCACTTTTGTTTAAAACGAGCAAGATATGCCAAACAAACTGCGAGCTGCCATTACGGGCGTCAATGGCTGGGTGCCGGAAGACAAACTCACGAACGCCGACTTAGAGCGGATGGTAGACACTTCCGATGAGTGGATCACGTCGCGCACTGGTATTAAGGAACGGCGTATTTTGCGTATCCCCGGCTGGGCTACCAGCGACATGGCTGCAGAGGCTGTGCGCGGCCTATTGCAAAAGACGGGTGTCACTCCCGGCGAGATCGACCTCCTCATCGTCGCCACCGTAACCGGCGACATGGTTTTTCCCGACACCGCTACTACCGTCTGCGACAAGGTCGGCGCCAAAAATGCCTTTGGTTACGACTTGAACGCCGCCTGTTCGGGCTTTCTCTACGCCTTGGCGACAGCCTCGCAGTTCATCACCTCCAGCACGTATGAGAAGGTGATCGTGGTAGGTGCTGATATGATGTCGTCCATCGTCGATTATCAAGATCGCAACACGTGCGTGCTCTTTGGCGACGGGGCAGGAGCTGTGCTTTTAGAGCCGCGTCGCGACGGCACGGGGATATATGATTTCGTGTTGCGCGGCGACGGTTCGGGGCGCGAGTTTTTGCACATGAAAGCCGGCGGTTCGCTCCGCCCTCCTTCGGCGGAGACCGTAGCGCGCCGCGAGCACTACGTGTACCAGGAGGGCAAGCGCGTCTTCAAGTTTGCTGTGGAGGGCATGGTCAGCACGGTACAAGAGGTCCTTCGCCGCAACCACAAAACACCGGACGAGATCGATTGGGTGGTGCCTCACCAGGCCAACATGCGCATTATCAGCTCTGTGGCCGAGCACCTCAAGTTTCCCATGGAGCGCGTGATGGTCAACATCCACAAGTACGGCAACACGACAGCAGCGACCATCCCGCTCTGCCTTTGGGAGTACGAAGATCGCCTGAAGAAAGGAGACAATTTGGTGCTCACCGCTTTTGGGGGAGGGTTTACCTGGGGGTCTATCTATCTCAAATGGTCTTATTAGCGCTTGGGCACGTGTGAAGGGAGCGCTACAGCGGCACCAAGCGGATGCGTTCTTGCCGGTTTTCCAAGTAGCTCTGAATGATGCGTTGGGCATCGGGGTCGGAAAACGGTATCCGGGCATCCTCCAGGGCGTGTAGGAGCTGCGCATCGGTGTCGGTATCGACATAGGCGTATCCGGCAAAAGCCCCTTCTACGACGAAGACTACGGCCCGCTCTGCAGGTGTTCGGCCGTCTTCTACGATGGCAAAGCTGCCCGACAGCTGGCGCGATAGGGCTGCTATGGCCTGCTCGGCTCGGCCGTTGTACACATCGGGCGCTTCCAAACCGATGCACGCTCCTTGGCAGCGGCTGAGGTGGTAGTGAAAACAGGCGTGGGAGCCCTCTTCCAGATGACAGAGCTTTAAGCACAGGTCGAAGCGCCGCGCTATGCTCTCCAATCGGCTACGCGCCTGCGACAGACGAGGCAGCTCAGCCACTATTTCCAGCGGCAGGCGGTGCCTTGCTCGGCGACGCCCTACGGCCAAGCGTCGGTATCCGAATTCGTCGGTATAGGTGTAGATGGCGGCTTGGAAAGTGCGCTGGCGCAGCGCTCGATTGATGCTCGGCTGCAGGCGCTTTATTTCGGCGCTCTCCAACAGCAGGGCCACCAGCTCGCTGCCCGTCATTTCGAAGCTGAAGTCGGCTACGGTAGCGCGCAGCTTTTCGCCTTTTGGAGAGGTGTCGGCAAAGTGCTCCATTAGGCGTTTGCACATGTTGATGCTCTTGCCTACGTACACTACTCGCCCATAGGCATCGTGCAAATAATAGACCCCGCACGCCTCGGGCACGTCTTGGAGGCGCTCGAGCGACACCCCTTCGGGCAGGCGCGAGGCTTGGATTTCGTTGCGAAGGAGCGCTTGCGCCTGAGCAGTCCCTCCCTGCGTGGACAAGGCGAGCTCCAGCAGGCGGGCCGCTGCCAAGGCGTCGTCTAAGGCTCGGTGCGCCCGCTCCGAAGCAATGCCAAAGTGCTTGCGGAGATTGTCCAAGCTATAGCTGGCTAAGCCGGGAAACACTTTTCGCGTCAAGCGCACGGTACACAAGCGCTGGCGGCACGTGTACGTATACCCCAAACGGGCAAACTCTTCGCGCAGGAAGCCGTAGTCAAACGACGCATTGTGTGCCACAAAGACGGCATCGCGCGTCATCTCTACGATTTGCTTGGCTACCTCAAAGAAGCGCGGCGCGTTGGCCACCATCTCGTCGCTGATACCCGTGATTTGAGTGATATGCCATGGGATGCTGCGCTCCGGATAGATGAGGGTATCAAAGGTATCCACTACCCTCTCTCCGTCGTGCAGCACAACGGCAATCTCGATGATGCGCTCATAGCGGGCCGCCCCGCCCGTAGTCTCTACATCGACAACCGCGTACATGTGCGGCAAAACTAAGCACGGCGCCCCAAAAAATGCTCCTTAGGGCACCAACACTACTCTGCGGCGCCACACGACGGCGCCTGTAGCCGAGTACGCCGCTAAGAAGTACATTCCACGCGGCAAGTGCCCTACCGTTAGCGCCGTAAGGCCGTCGACGGCCGCAGCAACTTCGGACAGTAGATGCCCCTTCACATCGAAGAACCGCAGCATCCGATAGTTACCCGCCACCCACAACAAGTCTCTGGCCGGGTTGGGCCAAAGATGCCCGAGCTGTTCCTCAGCAGCGGTCACACCCAATGCCTTGCAAGGGTCGTTGGAAAAGGGCGAATACCGATCGCCCTGGGCACTGCGAAAGCAGCGGAAATAAAAACTATAACCATCTACGAACCCCATGCAAAAGGGAATACTCAAAAGCAAAAAAGAGCAAGTATTCTCATGAGTAGGGTCTTGGGCCCGCCCGGTCAGACCTATGCCCTCGATAGCTATGAGCGCTACACCCTCATTTTTGAAGCGAATGTGCTGGACACGACGACTCGTATTGCCAACAACTATCGAGGCAGTGTCGATAATCTTGTACCAGAGTTGATTTGTCACACACAGGGTATCGTCTGGCCGCAGGTTGAAGTCGTATACGAGCGCACTGCTATACGACCCATTCCAATCCCTCTCGCGGTGATATACTCGGCCGTCCTCCTCGCGCGCTATAAATATCTCGGGACCTTGATTTATTTGTCGGTACACGAGTTTTTTCCAGACCGTATCGTTTATTAGGGTGTCGCCCTCTACTTCAAGCGTGTGGAGCCCCCAGTTGGGGAAGTTCCATCCTGTCGTGACGTGGTAGACCCATCCATCTCCGTTTTGAAGCCACTGCTGTGCCCGGCCGGTTTGCACTTGAATGAGCACTGCGAAAAACACTATGTAGCGCAATTTCTGCATGGTATGCGCATTTGTTCATATAAAGATATTGCAAAGGAGAGGAGGCGAAAAATTTTAGGAGGAGAAAAATGCGGTTTTGTCTAAAAATAGCCATACGCTGCCGGTTGCGGCGTTAGAAAGCGGAATACGGCGCATACCCCTTGTGCCGTTCGAGTTACAGGACGAGCCCGCCGTCGATGCTCAGGACTGCTCCGTTGATGTAGGCGGCCTCGTCGGAGGCGAGGAAGGCGTAGGCGGCGGCGACCTCTTCGGGGGTGCCTAAGCGGCCTAAGGGCGTTTTATCCCGCATCGCCTGGAGCACCTTTTCTGGAAGGGCGTCCGTCATTTCGGTTTGAATGAAGCCGGGTGCCACAGCGTTGGCGGTGATGCCCTTGCGGCCAAACTCTTTGGCCCACACTTTCGTCATGGCGATGACGCCCGCTTTAGCGGCGGCATAGTTGGTTTGGCCGAAGTTGCCGTACAGGCCGACGACCGAGGCGGCACTGATGATGCGACCCCAGCCGCGCGCTTCTAGGTAGGGATAGACGGCCTTGGTGCAGTGGAATACCCCGCTGAGGTTGACATGGATCACCTCTTCCCATTGTTCGAGGGTCATTTTCTTGAGGGTGGCATCGCGGGTGATGCCGGCGTTGTTGATGAGGATGTCGATTTGGCCGAAGTAGTTGGCCGTTCGCTGAGCTGCGGTTTCGACAGCGGAGTAGTCGGCGGTATTCACTTCGAAGAAGCGCGCCGGCAGCTCGTGGGATCGACACTCGGCTTCGAGGGCTTCGCCGCGGTCGCGCTGCACGTCCCAGATGGCCACTCGGGCGCCATCCTGCAGAAAGCGCCATACGGCAGCTCGTCCGATGCCGCTAGCGCCGCCGGTGATGATAGCAACTCGTTGATGTAGACGCATAGTAGGATGGTGGCTTTGTATGGTGGCAAAAGTAGCGTCCCTTTGGAGCCCGCCAACGCTCGCCGTCTATCTCCTCGCGCCGTCGGTCAATAGGGCTTTTGCAAGCAGTTTAGCAGGGCGCTGAGTTGGAAGTGACACCTCTTAACTTGCTTATTTTGAGATATTTAGAAAAAATATCGGCTACTTTTTTTCTGCTTGCGACGGCTGTTTTCGGGTGTCAGTCAACCCTAAAAAAGTGTGCGATGCCGGCAGGGAATTCGAAGAGGCATATTTTTGGAATGCGCGGAATGCTGCTACTTTGGCTCGGTAAAAGGGCTTTTTGCTCTGGTAAAATTTGGCGAAGAGCGGTTTATGGAAACACGCGTCTGGGCGATGTCGGGCATGTTAGCGGTGTATGCGGCCGTTCTGCTGGCCTTAGCGGTTCGGGCGGCCCGCCGCACGCGGACGCTGGCCGATTACGCGGTGGGCCGCCAAGGGTTTCCGGCGACGGCCGTAGGGCTATCGCTGGCTGCCAGCATCACGAGTGCGGCGACGTTCATCATCAACCCGGGCTTTGTGGCGCTATATGGGTGGAGCGCGTTTTTGGCCATGAGCGTGGTGCTTCCCATAGGGCTCGTGGGGTCGCTGGTCGTGCTCACGCGCAGTTTTCGGCGCTACGGCGTGCACGTGCGAGCGCTGACGTTGGCCCAATGGATGCAACAGCGCTACAGCAGCGCCGCGTTGGGCCGTTGGTTTGCCGTACTGTCGCTGTTGTTGCTCACCTTTATCGTGCTCATCTGCGTAGGCCTCACGAAGGTCATCGCTTCTGCCTTGAGCGCTTCGGAGCTGCCCGTCTTACTGAGCCTAATTGTCTTCGTATTCGGCTACATGGCGTTTGGCGGAGCCAACTCCATGGTGTACACCAATGCGGTTCAGGCAGTGCTCATGCTGGTAGTTGCGCTGCTCCTGTTGGGTTCCGGCTGGCAGCACTGGTCTGAGGGTTGGGGTGCCTTTTGGGCGAAGTTGGCGGCTATCGATCCGCTGTTGGTTCAGCCGACGAACCCCAAGAGCCCACTCTTTCGGGATGTTTTCGAGGTGGTGTTCTGCAATTTCGCGGTGGGCGTAGCTATCGTATGCCAACCGCACATCGTCACCCGTTCGCTGTTGCTGCGCGACGAGCGCGACGTGGGCCGCTACCTGTGGACAGCCATCGTCGTCGAGGCGGTCTTTTTTGCTGTGCTGTTCGTTGGGTTTTATGCCCGGCTGGCCTTTCCCGACCTGAGGGACGGCAGCGGTACCGCCCTGCCTATGGACGGCATCATCCCAGCATATGTGGTATCGGTTTTCCCGGTAGGTGTGGGTCTAATCGTCGTGATGGGGCTGCTGTCGGCCGGGTTGTCTACCTTGGAGGGACTTATTCAGTCGCTTTCGACGACCCTGACGGCCGACCTGTTAGCGCCGCTTTGGAGGCGGCGATGGGCTCTGTCGGAGGTCCAGCAGGCGCGCCTCCATCGGGTCGTTGTAGCGCTGTTAGCCCTCCTCTCCGCCGTTTGGAGCTACGAACAGCTGGTACGCCCTAACCTAAGCGTGGCCATCTTGGCCCAAAACGGCGTATATGCCTTCTTTTCGGCGGCGTTTATGCCCGTGTTGCTCGGCATCTTTTACCCAAAGACACCCGTGCAGGCGGTGTGGGCCGCTTCCATAACTGCTGCAGTCGTGCACTTTTCCGTGTATTACGGCGCGCTGACGCCCTACACGGTCGGCGCCGTGCGCAATCCGGCAGTAGCCGCCGCGCTGGCCATCTTAAGTTCCGTAGTTGCGGGTCTGTTGGCCATAGGGCTCTGTCGGGGCGCCCTACCTTTCGCCTCTAAAACAAATTCTGAGACATGAAAAGGAGCGCTCTTTTCGGAACAATAGCTCTGTTGGGCTGCGGAGGCATGGGGGTATCGCAGACGACGATGAACGACTTGCCATATCCACCGGATGTGCGCCGAGCGGCATTGCCCTCCGGCGTGGAAGTTGCGTACGTAGACCGAGGTGAAGGCCCCTACACGTTGGTGCTCCTACACGGATTGGGCACTTACCTGAAATCATGGCTGCACAACATCGACGCTTTAGCCATGCGCCATCGCTGTATCGCCCTCGACCTGCCCGGCTACGGCAAATCGAGCAAGGGCGATTATCCGTTTTCGATGGCCTTCTTTGCCGAGCAGGTGGCGCTGTTCTGCGCGACATTGGGTTTAGAAAAAGTAGTCTTGGTGGGCCATTCGATGGGCGGACAGGTCGCCCTGACCTTAGCGCTGCAGCAGCCGGAGTTGGTGGAGCGCTTGGTGCTGCTGGCTCCGGCAGGCATCGAGACGTTTTCGGAGGCGGAGGCGACCTGGCTGAAAAACGTATATACGCCGGAGGTGATTAAGCAGACGCCACCGGAGCAGATCCGCAAAAATTTTGTCGCCAACTTCCACGAATGGCCGCCCGATGCGGAGATTTTGTACAACGACCGCTTAGCGCTGCGGCAGACAGTGGAGTACGACGGGTGGTGCCGCATGATCTCCCAATGCGTTCGAAGCATGTTGGACGAACCGGTAGCGCTGCGCTTGGGCAAGGTCAAGCAGCCCACGCTCATCTTATTTGGCGAAGAGGACGCGCTCATCCCTAACCGATTTTTACATCCGCAACAGAGCACACTCGAGATAGCGCAATGCGCGCAGTCCAGCATCCCGAACAGTCAACTGCGCATGATTCCCAACGCCGGTCACATGCTCCAATGGGAGCAGGCGGCTGCAGTAAACGACGCCATCAAGACCTTCTTGGACGAATAATCCGACAGCAACGCCTTCCGTCTGCGCTGCACACACCGGATAGCGGCGCGGAGGCAAGCTATGGCGGCAGGGCGACGACCTGTCGGGACCTCCGTTTTTTCTTGGAAACTCATCTCATCGTTCACTATTCACGTCTATGGTCATGAAATCGCTACTTACTGCTTTGCTCATCGCTCTCTGTGCCGTGGGGCTATATGCTCAGCGCGGCCAAGTCACCGGAAAAGTTACCGACAGCAGCACCGGCGAGGTGTTGCTGGGGGCGACCGTCGTGGTGGACGGCGCCTTAGGCGGCACCGCTACCAATCGCGAGGGCATCTATGCGCTCTCGGTGCTTCCCGGTCAGCGCACGCTGGTGGTATCGCTGATAGGCTATCGGTCGGCCACTGTGTCGGTAACGGTTGCAGCAGGACAGACTGCCACCGTCGACATTGCCTTGGAACCCACGGGCATCCGCGGCGGTGAAGTGGTGGTGTCGGCGTCGCGGCGCGCCGAAAAGCTCACCAACGCGCCGGCCACCATCTCGGTCATCGACGCGCGCGCTATTGCCGAGCTGCCTTCCTTCAACGTGGCCGAGTTGCTGGGCCGCCAAAAAGGCATCGACTACGTGCGCTCCGGCGTGTTGGGTATCGGTGTCAATGCGCGCGGCTTCAACAGCGCGTTTAACCCGAAAAATCTCCAAATCAACGACAACCGCTTCTCCACGCTCATCGCCACAGGGCTCCCCTTGGGCGCATTGAGCACCACCGTAAAAGAAGATGTAGAGCGCATCGAAGTCATCTTAGGTCCATCGTCGGCGTTGTATGGGCCAAACGCCCACAACGGCCTGCTGAATACCATCACCAAAGACCCGCGCACCTCTGAAGGGACCACCATCGCCTTAGGGGCCGGAAACCAAAATGTGTTGACAGGACGCTTCCGCCACGCTATGCGGCTCAGCGATCGCTTTGCCTTCAAAGTCAGCGGCGAATACACGCGCGGCACCGAGTTTGAGTACACCGACACCGTGTACTCCGGGGCAAATGCCTATCCCGAATACCTGCTCGACCGCGACTTCAACTCGCTGCGCGGCGAAGCCCAGGTTTACTACACCGTGAACAACACCTCCACCCTCATCTTCGGCTATGGCGGCAGCAACAGCAACAACATCGGCAACACCAATGCGGGCCGAAACCAGATCCGCGATTGGCGCGTGCATTGGTTCCAAGCCCGATACATCTCGCCGCGCTTTTTTGCCAACGTGTACTACACGCTGAGCCGCACCGACTCCACCTATGCGATGAACCGCCGAACCATCAACTATCAGTCGTACATAGCAGCGGGCTTTTCGGAGGAGGAAGCGCGTCAGAAGTCGCTGTTTACCCAGCGCTTCCTGACCTTCGACCTGCCTCGCGGCGCCCTATTCCAAGATAAGTCGGATCGGCTGAATGCCGAAGTGCAGTACAACAACTCCTTAGGAAATCTATTCGACTATATCGTCGGCGTGCAGTACCAGCGCGACATTGCCAACAGCAACAACACGTACCTGCTCGACAAGGACGGCCCTATCACCATCGACCAGATCGGCGGCTACTTGCAGCTCGAGCGGCGCTTGGCAGAGCGATTCCGAGTGGTGCTGGCCGCCCGAGCCGACAACCACCAGCTGTACGGCTTCAACTTCATCCCCAAAGCTGCCTTAGTGTACAACACCGACCAAAGCGCCGTGCGCCTCACCTATGGGGAGGGTATCGCCGCGCCAACCATCCTGAACTTGGAGGCCAACATCTTTGGCGGCTTGCTGCTGGGCAACAGCCAGGGCTTTACCATTCGCGAGTTTGACATGAGCGACGGCTCGGTGAGCCGCGAATACACTACTCCAGAGCTCAAGGTCGAGCGCATTCGCACCCTCGAGTTGGGCTACAAGACACAAATCGGAAACCGCATCTTCCTCGACGCCAATGCCTACTACAACCGATCGGAAAACTTCCTAAGCCCGGCCGTCAACATCGCCGCTGACCGAGGCGAGCTGATCGACCACGACGGAAACCCAGCAACTCCGCCCATACAGCGCTATCGAGCCTATGCCATCCGGCGCGGCGAGCAACCTATTTCCGAGCTGACTACTGCTACGTCTATGCCCGACGGCAACCTGGGCGCCGACCTCATCCTCACTTACGTCAACTTCGGCCGCGTGGCTACTTATGGAGCCGACTTCGGCATCAACGTGGCGATTAGCCAAGCGCTCACCGGCATTTTGAACTACTCCTGGTTTGGCTATTCGATTGACCAAAACGACCTCAACAACGACGGCAATCGCGATGGTCGGGTGGACGAGAACGATTTGCCCATCAACACGCCTGCCCACAAATTGGGCATAGGGCTCAACTATCGCCGCGGGAGCCTTTTTGCCACGGCCTTTGGGCGCTGGGTCGCCGAATACGACTTTTTCTCGGGCATCAACGTGGCAGCGAGGACTAACACTAACCTCATTTACGGCGGCATGCCGGTGGTCGAAGAGCAGCGCGTAGGCTCTTCGTTTAACTATGGCCCCTTAGGCGGCTTTTTCAACCTCGACATCGCCGTAGGCTACAGGTTTGCCCAGCGCTATACGCTTTCGGCTCAGGTGGTCAACGCCCTCAACCAAGAGGTGCGCGAGTTTGTCGCCTCTCCGGTTATTCGCCCGCTCTATTCCGTAGAGTTCAAAGTGAACCTGCCCGCCCTGAAGCGACAGTGACGTCAAGCCCTTAGCTTTTCCGGTAGGGTGGAGGAGAGCGCCGCCATCGCTCCGCCCTACCGCTTTGTTCGCGCATCTTTGTCATCCGCAATGCCTACTTTTTTCTCATGCGAAACGCTTTCATCGCTGCTGTGGGCGCCTACGCACCGGAGCAAGTGCTGCCGAATGCTTATTTCAACGAGCTGCTCGGCGAAGACGTAGACACGTGGCTGCGCCAAAACGTCTCCATCTACGAGCGGCGCTGGTGTGCTCCCGAAGAGTCGACAGCTGACCTATGCGAGCGCGCCGCGCAACAGGCCCTGCAGCGCGCAGGGGTGGCGCCGGCCGACTTGGACCTGATCGTGCTTGCTACCGACACCCCCGAGTATATCTCGCCCTCTACCGCCGCCGTCTTGCAACATCGCTTAGGGGCGGTGCGGGCAGGCACATTCGACATCAACACGGCCTGTGCGGGCTTTGTCACGGCACTCGACATCGGCGCTAAATATCTTCGAGCCGACGAGCGCTACCGAAATGTGTTGGTGTTGGGCGGTTACGCCATGAGCAAATACCTCAACCCAACAGATAAGAAAACCGTCACCCTGTTTGCCGACGGCGCGGGTGCTGTCCTGTTGCAGAGCGCCGAGGTGGAAAGCAATCGCGGTTTTTTGGCGAGCGAACTGCGCACCATAGGACAGTACCACGACTGGATGGGCATCTATGCGGGGGGCACGCGTCGACCCGTCACCCCGGAAGTGTTGGCTGCCCACGAGCACCAGCTGCAGTTCGTGCGCAAATTTCCCAAAAACCTAAACCCCGACACCTGGACGGACATGGCGCTGGGGCTGTGTCGGCAGATCGACATTGCACCCGCAGACGTGCAACACTACTTCATTACGCAAATCAACATCAACAGCATTTGGGAGACGCTTGACCGGTTGGGTGTCCCGCGCGAAAGAGCTACCACCATCATGCACTGCTACGGATACACGGGGTCGGCGTGCATTCCGATGGCGTTCAATGCGGCTTGGGAGGCAGGACGCGTGCACCGCGGAGATCTGTGCTTCTTCATCGGCTCCGGTGGCGGCTTAGCTTTTGCGGCCGCCGCTTTTCGCTTCTGAAGAGAAAGCCTGCCCTGCATCACACGAGATAGGCATAAATTTGCCCAACTAGCCCATATGGGCAAGGATATGCTCGGCGTTAACGAGGTGTTGACAGTTGTCTCTAAAACGATATGCCTCTCATGAAGGTCTTGTCTCGATGGTTAAGTCCGTGGTTGGCGCTCAGTTTTGCGGTCGCTCCCCTGCCGGCGCAAAAGGAATATCAGCCAGCCGACAAGGAGGAAGAATTTCAGCGCCGCTATCGGGAGCGCATCACCAAAGACTACCTCAATGGCGTATACATCCCGAAAAACTTAAACGACGCCATTGCGCAGCTGAATCAAAAGATGGAGGAGCCGCTGCGCCGACGCATTCAGGCGTTGTCGGAAGATAGCGTCTGCATTTACCTGCACGCGCGGCTGGGCCAATGGATGATCGTCCATTGGGGCTTCTACGAAGGATCGCGCCTTTCTCACTATCTGCGCAGCGCTGGCATCACTTATCCGGACGACATGGCGGATTTCCTCATCATAGCGTTTCACCGCCACCTCAACCAGCGCCCTGTAGAAGTGCGTGAATTGGCTACTTACTTCAAAGAGAAACGGAAAAAAGAGTGGCAAGAGCGCCTTAGTAAAGGGCAAGTTTTGCATCGAGAGGTGCGCCAGCGGCCGCGGCCGGATACGCTGGCGCCGCCGGCTTCGGCGGTGCCCAAGACCTCCAAGGGGCAGTGAGCGCCTTGTACATGTCAAAAAGCCCGTACTTTTGCTGCAGCTATGGGCAAAAAACTCCTCATCGTAGAATCTCCAGCCAAGGCGAAAACCATCGGCAAGTACTTAGGCACAGACTTCATCGTCAAGTCGTCGTACGGCCACGTTCGCGATTTGGAGAAAAGCAACGACTTGGGAGTAGATGTAGAGAATGGATACAAGCCGCACTACGTCATCCCACCCGACAAGCAAAAGACAGTCAAAGAGTTGCGCGAGGCAGCTCGCCAAGCAGAGGAAGTCTGGCTGGCTACTGACGAAGACCGCGAAGGAGAGGCGATCTCTTGGCACTTATGCGAAGTGTTGGGCATAGATGTGGAGCAAGCCAAGCGCATCGTCTTCCATGAAATCACGCGGCCGGCTATCCAGCAGGCGGTGCAACAGCCGCGACGGGTGAACCTCAACTTGGTGAATGCTCAACAGGCGCGCCGCGTGCTCGACCGCTTAGTAGGTTGGGAGCTGTCCGGCCTATTGTGGAAAAAAATCAAAGGACAACTGTCGGCAGGGCGCGTGCAGTCCGTAGCCGTCAAGCTCATCGTAGAGCGCGAGCGCGAAATCCAGCGCTTCGTCCCGGAAGCCTATTTTCGCATTACGGCAGACTTCCTGGCACCTAACGCTCAGGGCAAGCTAGTAGTGTTCCGCGCCGAAAGCCCCGAACGCCCTGCCCTCGCTGCCGACGCCGAGGCGTTTCTACAAAAATGTATCGGTGCCACCTATACCGTGCGCCGAGTGGATGTGCGCCCCACGCGCCGCCGCCCTGCTCCGCCGTTTACCACCTCCACGCTTCAGCAGGAGGCCAGCCGCAAGTTGGGCTTCTCCGTCAACCGCACCATGTCGGTCGCTCAGAGCCTGTACGAGCAGGGCTTCATCACCTACATGCGCACCGACTCGACCAATCTCAGTGAGCTGGCCTTAGAAGCCATCGGCCAGGAAATTGTCAAGCAGTTCGGCAGCCAATACCACCAGCTGCGCCGCTATAAAACCAAGAGCGCTTCTGCCCAAGAGGCTCACGAGGCTATTCGGCCCACCTACATCGAAAAAGCCACTGCCGGCACGACGCGCGACGAGCAGCGCCTGTACGAGCTCATCTGGAAGCGCACCATAGCCTCGCAAATGGCCGACGCCCAGCTGGAAAAGACGACCGTCGACATCGGCATCAGCACTCTCCCCGACGCGCGCCTGGTCGCAGAGGGCGAAGTGCTGAAGTTCGACGGCTTCCTCAAAGTGTACATGGAAGACTCCGACGAAGACGAAGAGCAAACGCAAGGAATGCTCCCGCCGCTACAAGTAGGGCAAGTGCTCACCTTAGAAGCCATGACCGCCACCGAGCGCTTCACCCGCCCGCCGGCGCGCTACACGGAAGCTTCTTTGGTCAAAAAACTGGAAGAACTGGGCATCGGCCGCCCCTCTACCTATGCTCCGACGATCAGCAAAATCATGGAGCCCAACCGCGGCTATGTGGTCAAGGACAGCCGCCCCGGCGAACCGCGCACCTATCAGGTAATCGTCCTCAAAGAGGGAACCCTTCACAAAAGCACGGAAACGGAAATTGTCGGGGCTAGCAAGAACGTCCTTTACCCCACCGACATGGGAATGATCGTCAGCGATTTCCTCGACGCCCATTTCCAGAAAATCATGGATTACGGCTTCACCGCCCAAATCGAACAGCAGTTCGACGACATCGCTGAAGGCAAAGAGGAATGGCCTAAGGTGATCGATGCTTTCTACCGCCCCTTTCACAGCGAAGTCGAAAAAACGCTTCAGACAGTAGGGCGCTTCAGCGGCGAGCGTATCTTAGGTAAAGACCCCGAGTCAGGGCGCACCGTACTGGTGCGAATGAGTAGTCTGGGCAAGCCTGTCGTGCAAATCGGTACGGGCGACGAACTGGCTAAGGGCGAAAAGCCCCGCTACGCCAACCTCAAACCCGGTACTTCGCTGGAAACCGTCACCTTGGAGGAGGCACTGGCCAGCTTCAACCTGCCACGCCATTTGGGCGAATACGAGGGCCGAGAGGTGCTCGCTAACACCGGCCGCTTTGGTCCCTACATCAAATGGGGCGATATGTCGGTCTCTATCCCTAAAGGAGAAAATCCTTTTTTCATCACCTTAGAGCAGGCCATTCAACTCATTCAACAGAAGCAGGCGGCAGAAGCGCCTATCGGCTACTACCAAGGCCAGCCCATCACTAAAGGCAAGGGGCGGTTTGGGCCGTTTCTAAAATGGGCCGACCTATACGTCAACATACCGGCGCGCATTGGGTTTGACGTCATCACCGAACAGCAGGCCATTGCCCTTATCGAGGCCAAGCTGGAAAAAGAGGCCAATCGCTTTATCCAACACTGGCCTGAAGCGGGCATCAGCATCGAGAATGGCCGATGGGGGCCCTTCATCCGCGCCGGCAAGAAAGTCGTCAATCTTCCCAAAGTGGATGGACAGCGCATGAGCGCTGAGCAGGCCAAGACCCTTACCTTGGAGCAAGTGAAGGCCATCCTCGCTCAGGCAGACTCTAAATAAGCTATACCGGCCTGCTTCGCTGTGCCAAGCCCTACACCACTAAGTCGTCAAACTCGTAGATGGGATGGTCTAGATGAGAACCGGCTGGTATTTCGATGAGCGGGCGGATAATGCCGTCTCGAAGGTCGTACACCCATCCGTGCAAGTGCGGCGCGTGGCGCTTTTTCCAGGCGCGCTGAACGATAGAAGTGTTGGCCACGTGGTAGACCTGTTCTATGATGTTGATCTCAATTAGGCGGTTTAGGCGCTGCTCCTCATCTTCAATGGCGTCTAATTCCGCCTGATGTAGCCGATAGATGTCTTTGATGTGCCTGAGCCACTTGTTGATGAGGCCGTAGTCGTGGCGCGTCATGGCGGCTTTCACTCCTCCGCACCCGTAATGCCCGCAGACGATAACGTGCTTCACCTCTAACACCTCTACCGCATATTGGAGCACGCTGAGCAGGTTCATATCGGTGTGGATGACCAGGTTCGCCACATTTCGGTGGACGAAGATCTCACCCGGTTTCGTTTGCGTGATCTGGTCGGGCGGCACGCGGCTGTCGGCGCAACCGATCCAAAGGTAGTCCGGCCGCTGGATGCTGGCCAAGCGCTGAAAGAATTCTGAGTCTTCTTCTACTATCCGCTTAGCCCACAGTTGATTGGCCTCGAGCAGTTTCTGGCACTGTTTCATTGTATCGCATCTTTTAAGTTAACAGGGAAAAGCAAGTGAGCAAATGTCTTACGCGCTTTCAAAGACAAAGCGAGCAATCCTTTGTCGTCAAATATCTATCGATAAAAAATGCCAAAACTTCCCAGTCTTGCCCGTTTAAAACCTGCATGCAGACCCCCTACCTTTGCCGCCGCTATGGAAGAGATAAAGTGTTTAATCATCGGCTCTGGCCCAGCTGGCTATACAGCAGCCATATACGCTGCGCGGGCAGGGCTAAATCCTGTGCTGTACACCGGCCCCCAACCCGGAGGGCAACTCATGATCACTACCGAAGTGGAGAACTATCCGGGCTATCCCGATGGTCGCACAGGGCCGGACATGATGGACGACTTTCAGCGCCAGGCCGAGCGCTTCGGCACCGACATCCGCCGCGAGATGATCGTCCGCGTCGATTTGAGCGGCCCTATCCACAAAGCGTGGTCGGAGAGCGGTCACGAGATTCGCGCTCCGGCAGTCATCATCGCTACGGGTGCCAGCGCCAAGTGGTTGGGCATTCCCGGCGAGGAGCGCCTGCAGAACGCCGGCGTGTCGGCCTGTGCCGTATGCGACGGCTTTTTCTTCCGCAATCAGGAAGTCGCCGTCGTGGGCGGCGGCGATACGGCGGCCGAAGAAAGCACCTACCTGGCCAAAATATGCACCCAAGTGCACCTCTTGGTGCGCCGCAACGAGATGCGCGCTTCCAAGATTATGCAGCAGCGCGTGCTCAACACGCCCAACATTCAAGTGCACTGGAACACGGAGGCAGAAGAGGTTTTAGGCGACCAGGTAGTCGAGGGTGTACGCATCGTCAACAACAAAACCGGCGAGCGCTCCCTCTTGAAGGTGACGGGCTTCTTCGTCGCCATCGGCCATAAGCCCAATACCGACATCTTTCGCGATTGGCTCCAACTGGACGAGAGCGGCTACATCATCACTACACCCGGCCGCACCACTACACAGGTGCCCGGGGTCTTTGCTTGCGGCGATGCCCAAGACAAAATCTATCGCCAAGCGGTCACGGCGGCCGGTACCGGCTGTATGGCCGCCTTAGATGCCGAGCGGTACTTGGTGCAGCAGGGCTATTGAAGCCTACATCTCCCTGCATCTACTGGGACAGGGCCAACTGCGGCCTTTGGCGCTTGGTAAGCAGCCTCTTACAGCTTCTCCAAGCGAAGCATTTCCTTGTTCTCTAAGTACGGTGAGCGTTGGCGTCGGAGGACAAACTTTTCGCCATCCAACGACTCCACCACAGCGCCTTCTCTCCAGACTTTTCCGCCTCGTAGTGCCTCCAAGGCCGCATCGTATAGCACAGCATGCGCTTCAGCCAAGCTCTTTGGGTAGCGTATCAACTCCAAGTCTAACATGCCGAAGGCGTCCAAGCCGTACGTATAGGCATAGCTCAGTCCCTCTTTTTGAAACATACCGAAATACACCCAGCAGTAGAGTGGTAGCTCACCTCGATTGATCTGCCGAGCGCCTTCCAAGAAGAAATCGCGCGAGTGCAACAGATAGTGTTTAGGCAGATAGATGCCGTAAGCCCGCGTTTGTTCTAAGGCGGCAGCAGCTACGCGGGTGTAGATCTTATAGAGCGCCAGTGCCGTTTGCCCGCTACCCAATACGGCCAGGGTGAGCTGAGCCCGATGGCGCGGAGCCTCCTCTCGCGCTGTCGCCCATAGCCAAGCGCCTTCCGCAGCCGAGCGCACCTCCGCCGCGGCCATAGGGTAGGGCACATATTGCATCACCGCTGTAGTGCCGCCCCAGTACAGCGTCATCCGCTTGTCGCTCACCTGAGAAGAGTCGGGCGAAAAGCCCCAGTCCTTTCGCAGCGCGGGCAGGATGCTTCGGAAGTCCGGCGCTTGTGCCTCGCGCAACAGGATTACTCCCGAAACAGTAAGCATCGAGGTAGACTGCGCTCTGCCAGATACCGCCGCTGCAAAGGAGAGGGCAGCCCAAAGTCCAGTTAACAGGAAGAATGTCTTTTTCATCACGGCTGCTTTAGCAATCGAAGCATGTTTTTCTTGTACGCTTCTACGCCCGGCTGATCGAAGGGATTTACCCCCAGCAAATATCCGCTCACGGCGCAAGCTTTTTCGAAAAAGTAGAACAGCTGCCCCAATACCTGTGGACTGGCCTCGGGCAGAATGAGGCGCAAGTTAGGTACCTGACCCTCGATGTGCGCTTCCATGGTACCCTGCAGGGCCTGTCGGTTGATGTAGTGTAGCGTTTTTCCCGCCAAATAGTTGAGGCCATCGAGGTCGTCTTCCGTAGCAGGCACTGTGAGGGCGCCGTCTTCCGGCGTTTCGATGTCGAGCACCGTCTCAAATAGGTGGCGTCGCCCGTCTTGTAGATACTGCCCTAAGGAGTGTAGGTCGGTCGTAAATTGCGCACTGGCTGGGAAAAGGCCTTTGCCGTCTTTGCCCTCGCTTTCTCCGTACAGCTGTTTCCACCATTCGGCCAGGTAAAACAGACGCGGCTCGTAGCTTACCAGCACTTCGATGGCCTTGCCCTTTCGATAGAGCAGGTTGCGGGCAGCGGCGTAGCGCAAGGTGTCGTTCTGCAGCACATTGCCATCTCGGTAGCGCTGGTAGGCTTTGGCAGCGCCACCCAATAGCGCATCCAGCGGAATACCGGCAGCAGCCAGCGGCAGCAAACCCACTGCGGTGAGCACCGAAAAGCGCCCACCCACGTCATCCGGGATGACAAACGCCTCATAGCCCTGACGCTCTGCCAACGCCCTCAGCGCTCCGCGCGAGCGGTCAGTGGTCGCGTAAATGCGCTCGCGCGCTCCCGCTAACCCGTAGCGCTCCTCCAACAGCCGGCGAAAAAAGCGAAAGGCCAGCGCCGGCTCCAACGTGGTGCCCGACTTTGAGATAATGTTGACCGAAAAGTCGCGCCCGCCAATCGCACGGATGAGCTGCTTCAAGTAAAGACCGCTCAGATGGGTACCGGCAAAGAAGACCTCAAGCGCTCCTCCGCTCGGTTTCCCCCGCAGGGTAGGGCGGCAAAATTCCAAAGCGGCTTGCGCGCCCAAATAAGAGCCGCCGATGCCAATGACCACCAGCACTTCGCTCTGGCTCCGAATGCGCTGTGCAGCAGCCTCAATGCGCTGCAACTCCGCCGAGTCGAGGCGAACAGGTAAATCCAACCATCCCAAAAAGTCGGCTCCTAAGCCGCAGCGCTGCTCCAACAGCTGGGCTGCAGCCTCTACTTGAGGCGCTATGGCTTTCCATTCCTCTGGGCGGATGAACGGCTCTGTACCAGATAGATCCAACTGAATATGCGGCATACCTACGGGATTTAGCTACTGCGGTAATTGGACCAGTGCCTCCTTTAAATAGTCGATGCGCGCTATCTGAACAGGATCTACTCGGCGCCGTCGAGCCCAATAGAGCGATGTCCAATCGCCCAAGTGCACCAAGTACAACTGCTGCTCTACAGACGTCTTGCCCTCGGGATACACTTCTACGGTGGTGCCGGCAATCGGCTCCAAAATCCGCTTCGTGATAGTAATGCGCGCCGCCGTGCGCGGGTGCTCGGTGCTCATCCGCAGCCAAAGGACGGCCAACCGCTCCTGCCTCGCACCATCCCATCCCACCAGCTCGTTGTGGTTCATCTCTGGAAGCACGTGATGCCAGCCTAACACCTTCGTGTTTTCGTTGAACTGTTGCCGCCACCGAAGTGCTACCGCCTCAGCCTGATCGGCGCAGTAGATTACAGGTATCTTGCCTTCCAACAGCGCCGATAGCTCCTCAGCCCGACGGCGTATCTGTTCGCGCTTGCGCTCCAGCAGTCGCTGAGCGGCAGCTAACTGCCGGAAAACCCTGCGCCCTATGAGGCGCGCCGCATGCAACACCGCCAACTGGGCGCCCAGAGAATACCCCAAACACGCCCGCGGACTGGTCCACCCTCCCGGCAGCCGCACGCTGTCTAATCCCGCCGCCTCTGCGCGCTCGAGCAACTGCCCTCCCGACGCTATACACACCACCTTGGCACCGACATTTGCCAACTGCTCAAACGCGCTAAGCGTCTCCTCCGTGTTGCCGCTATACGACGAACACAACGCCAACGTGTGGCGACCCGCCCAGCGCGGAATGCCGTAACCCTGATGCAGCGCAATGGGCACCCGGCACTCGCCTCCCACAAACTCCTGGACAAAGCGCCCCCCAATACCACTCCCTCCCATGCCGCAAATCAGCACCTGCCGTATCGGATAGCGGTGCTTGCTGTACGCCAAGCCATCCACCCACCCAAGTGCTTCGGTCAACTGCTTCGGAAAACCCAATATCATCGCCTCCATACGATGCTCTTTTTGCCGTCGTAAAGGTAGGCAGCTCCCCCTCGGCTTTCCCCGTTTCTGCGTATGGTTCGAAAAAAAAACTCTGCTCTTACGTCTTTCGCTGACAGCCATGCGCAATCTACTGCACCCCTCCGCGTGAACAGCCAACTTGCATTCGGCCGTACCAGTGCGCTTTATTGCGGCTGCCTTTGTCGGTAGCGCTCCAGTCTCCCGCTACCGTCTAGAAACTAAATACTAGCTTACTACTATTCGTCGCCTCCACTTTCAATCCCTATTCGCTGGATAAGGGCTGGATAGCCGTAAAGGTACTCATACGTGAGCGACTATTTTTCAGATTTTTGTGCGCATATTGGGTGGTGTCACAGGAGGATTTTCGTAGGAGGAGGTTCGAAGTTCGTAAGAATGTTGTTATGCCCGATGATTTGGATTTCGGCGACGTGTTCTTCGCGGAGGGGTAGGATAAGTCGGCTTTCGCCGGATTGGAGGCGTTTATTGAGTAGGCGTTGGAGGGCAGCTTGGAGTTGGGTGAGATGCCGTTTTTCCATGTTTGCTACGACGAAGACGGAGCGCTGCACGCGGACGCCGCCGAATCGCTCGACGGTTTTAGCGGTTAGGGTTCTCAGGCGGTCGCTTTCGATATCGTAGGTAATCGCGTAGTGCATCGGAGAGATAGGGGATTTGGTAATGGGCCCGAAGTAGTAACAGATAGGCGGCGCGGAGGGCTAATGCCCCCAGGGAGCGATAAGGCTGAGGGCCTCCGACCAAGTAGGGAAGGTAAAAGGGTTGTCGTCAGTTGGAGGTGGCATTTGTATGATGACGATAGTCGGGGTGGTGTTCGACGCCTGGCGTAGGGGCGAGGAGACGAGTTTGCTGCGCTCGATGCTGTCCAATGGGTGCGGATGGCGCTCGTGTCGGGCAGTAGAAACGCGTACGGTATCGCCACTAGGAGCGACATAGAGCCAGAAACGGACGCCGCCGTGGCCGCTGCAGGCTCCGATGCTGGTGGCATCGCTTTGGGTGTCGTCCATGCAGATGCACCCTACGCGAGCGGCGCCGGGAGGAGGGCTGACGCGTCGCATGTGGCGTTCGCGTTGTCGGCGGTTAACGGGGGTCTCACCCGGCTGCTCACTGGTGCGGAAATACTCCTCTTTAGCGCGGTGCTCATTTGCCTCGATATCGGGGTCTTGTGCTGTAGCCAGCCATGCGCTGCACAGCCAGAGCATTTGTCCACAGGTACTGCCTGTGCGCGCACGCCCCTACAGAGCAGCGTTGTCGCCGAGAGGGGCGCCGCAGTATGGTGTGTTTTCTCATAGTGATAGTGAGGATAAGTTGGTAGATACAGCGATATCGGCTTTATTCGCCCAGGATACGGCGTTTCAAAAACTGTGCCTCTAAGTCGATTTGTACCTGTCGCCGCACTTGGCGGCCGTCGTAGAGGGTGCTTTCGCCTAAGTAGCGCAGCATTTGCTCGATGACGATGCCTTTTCCGGGCATTGCCAACCAGAGACCTTCTTGCGGGTCGGCGCGCCGTTCGAAGGCAGTTGCGTCCAGATGGCCTTCGAGCACGAGCTTTAGCGCTACGGCGTCAGCCCAAGGGCGATAGGACTCGATAGCGTCGAAGACCAAGGTAGGAGCGGCACCATAGCGGTCGGCGTGTAAGACGCCGAGGTAGGGGTCTAATCCGGCCTTTAGTAAGGCTGAGTGAACGGAGGTATAGAGCATGCCGTACAGGTAGTTGAGCAAGGCATTGAAGGGGGCGTGTGCAGGGCGTTTTTGTCGGCCTTCGAATAGGGATACCGCCAAGTCCTCAAAATCGGCGCTGGAGAAGGTGTCGTCGAGCAGTTGGGCGACTTGTTGGAAGTACACGCGCGAAGCAGTGCCCTCTTGTCCGCGCAAGCGACTGAGGACGGCATCCAAGTCGTCGGTGTCGGCGACAGGTCGGCTGAGTTCGCGCTGCATAGCGCCCAAGATGCGGTCGGCAATGGCGATTTGGGCGGCAAAGTCGGCCGATGCGGTGGGATGCTCCGCCCAGTAGCGGAGCAATTGCCGCTGCCGGTTGACCTTCTCCGCAATACATCCGGCTGCCCACGTCAGTCCGGCGGGAGAGCGAGCAAAGAGCACTTGATTTTTCCGCACGGAAGCAATAGTACTTGGGCGCCCACTGCTGAGCTGCGCCAGCGGATAGTGCGTCTGAGCATCGATAAAGCAGTACGGGAATGTCGTTCTCTACCGCTAACAGTGCAGCATCTACCGTCATGCTAGTGCCTTTGGTCAGCAAAATGGCCTCCACATGGCGCACGGGAAACTCGCGCGTAGTTCCGCTGCCGCGCAAGCGGACGCTGAACATCTTATTGCGCACGGATAGGAAAGCGCCAAACGAGTCTAAATACAACTGCATAGCTTCCTTGTAACAATAAAAAATGGGCCCAAATGCCCTCTTGGTAGAACAGCGCCTCTCCAAATGTCAACAACTCCTAAAGGGCGGATCTTCCTGCAGAGAGGGCCTTATTTTTGCCGCCGAAAAAAGACAAGTCTCCAAACGCAAGTTATGGCTATGCGATCGCTCATTTTGCTTACGGTGGGAATGTTTTTTTTAGCCCAAAATGCCTTTCTAAACGCCCAAACCGCCGCCTCTGAAGTCGACAGCACCTATATCGAAGCGTACATCGAAGGGCTTTCATCTGGAACGGTTCGGTTAGTGGGCACTTACGGCGACCAGAATTACATCGCCGATACCACAGTGGCTGACGGCAAAGGCCACTTTGTCTTGCGCCGCACCAGGGCCTTGCCTGCAGGGTTCTACTATTTCCTCTTACCCAGCCAGAAAAGCTTTTCCATCCTCATCGATCGGCATGACCAGCGCATGGTACTTCGGGCCAAGGCAGACGACATTGCCGGTACCATGCAGGTCGAAGGCTCCATCAATACCCAACTTTTCTACCGAAATGCGCGTTTTCAGAACGCTCAGGAGCCCGAACTAAAAGAAATCAGTCAAAAACTGCGCGAATTCCCGCCCACCTCACCCGAATACCAGCAGGCGAAGGCGCGCCAAGAAGTGCTCATTCGGCAGCGCAAAAACCATCTCGACTCTATCTATCGGGAGTTTCCAAGCGCTTTCTTCACCAAATTTAAAATGTCTGGACAAAACCCTGACTTTCCGGAATTTCGCAAGCCTAACGGCGACTTAGACACCATCCGCAATGTGATTTACTATCGGGAGCATTTTTGGGACAATGTAGATTTCTCCGACACCCGCCTGCTGCACACGCCGGTCATCGCCAACAAGTTGAAGCGCTACATTGTCGAACTGACGCCGCAACATCCGGACTCGATTATCCCGGTAGCTGACCAATTGGTACAACGAGTCCTGCCTTACAAAGAATACTTCCAATTTTTTGTCAACTGGATCGCGCTCAACTACGAGAACGGCAAGACAAAAGTGATGGACGGTGAGGCGGTCATGGTCTATTTGATAGACAAGTACTTTACGCCTGAGTTGGCTTTTTGGGACACGCCGGAAAACATTGCCAAGGTGCGCAAGAAAGCTGACGAGATGAAGGCCAGCCTGATGGGGCGCAAAGGGCCCGATGTGCGCGCTTTGGACGTTAATGGGCAGTACAAGTCCATCTACGAAATGACGGCGCCGCTAATTGTTGTCTTCATGTACAGCCCCGACTGCGAGCATTGCCGCGAGCAGGCGCCGCAGATCCAGCGCATCTACGAAAAGTGGAAAGACCGAGGCGTCGACATCTACGGCATTGCGCTTAATACAACGGACGACAAGTGGAAAGAGTTTGTCCGCAAGAACGGCTTTACCTTTACCAACGTATTCGACCCTACCAACCGAGCCATCTACGCCAAATACTATGTAGACATTACGCCCGAACTGTATGTGCTCAACAAAGACCGCATCATTGTGGCCAAGAACCTGCAGGCCAGTCAGTTAGAGACCATCTTTGAGCGTGAGCTGGCGAAGATGGGCGGGAAGTGATGCTAGGAGCAAGCACTACGGCGCTGCGCCAAAGAGTTCGGCCAGTTGACGATAGGTTTGGCGTACGGTCGTCTGTAGGCGCTCGTAGACGGCCGGAGCAGCGGCCTTCTTTTGCTGCACGTCGCTTGGGGTGACGCATGCTAAGAAGTGGGCTACGTGCGCGTGTAATTGATCGCCTTCTTCGATGAGCCAGCCGGCCTCTTGCAGCAAGTGCCAGTTATCGCTGTCCGGGTCGCCGCAGAATAGGAGGGCACCGCCTGTGGCCACGGCGCTTACAGCTTTGGAAGGCACAGCGATGTGCGTCCAAGGGCGGCGAAGCGATACTAGGTGTATGTCGATGAGGGCCAACTGTTCGCGCGGTACGCGGTCGACAAGCACTACGCCCGGCTTATTGTGCGCGTAGTGCTTTATGGCCGGCGCGTGGTGGCCGTAGAGCGCCAGCACCAGTCGGTGTTGCTGGGGGTTGAGCGCATCGATGACGGCGCGCAGAAAGTCGGGGTTGTGCGGGTCGCCCAAGTTGCCGCAATAACCGAGGATAATCTTATCTGGAGTGTACCAGGTAGGGCGCGCGTCGGGAGGTGGGATGGCATCAAAAAACACGCCGCAGGGCAGCGTCAGCACCGGGAGGTCGGGTCGCCTGTAGGCGGCTTGTAAGTGAACGCCTTGGCGTGGGCCCAGTGCGAGCAAGTAATGGGGCGGGTACCGATAGGTGGCCCATAGGGCCCATCGATAGAGCGGGTGGCGCGTCGAGATCCAGCCGGTAGCGCCAAAGCCTTCGGGAAAAAGGTCGAATGCCCACAGGATCCACCGCGTTCGCTTGGGCAGCAGCCACGACACCCACATGGGCAACAGGGGCGGGCTGGTGGTGCACACGATCCAAGGTGCCCGGCTGCGCCGCGCACGCCACGCCAGCGACAGGCCATCGTAGACCATGGTCAGCAGTCGCACCCATGGGCGCTCCCCTTCGTAGGGCGTCCACAGGCGGCGCACCCATCCCGCCGGCTGCCGACGCCCGCCGCCGCCGGCAAACGACCGGCCCATGCACAATACCGCACAGCAAAGACCGCGCTCGCGCTCCAGATACGCCACCAAATCGCATACAGCCTCGCCGTTAATGTTCGGATTGGGCGGATAATGGCGCGTGAGAAAGACCACCGACACTGGCTGACCCATATCGCTCAAACACGCTCCAACAGGGCGTTGTAAATCTTCACCAAGATGCTCTCCAAATCGTATCGATACGACCAATTCGGGTAGTGCTGCTGGAATTTGCTCACGTCGCTGATATACCAAATGTGGTCGCCTACCCGATGGATAGGGCTGTAGGTGTAATTCATCTTTTTGCCTGTAATCTTTTCGCACAGCTGAATAGCCTCTATCATAGAGCAGTTGGAGAACCGACTGCCGCCCGCATTGTACACTTCGCCCGGTCTTGGGTTTTGGTAGTAATGCCAAAACATGTTGACTAAGTCGTAGCTGTCGATATTATCGCGCACCTGCTTGCCCTTATAACCGAAGATGGTGTAGGGGTGCCCTGTAACGTTACACTTCATCAGGTAGGAGAGAAACCCATGCAGCTGCGCTCCAGAGTGGTTCGCGCCGGTGAGGCATCCGCCGCGAAAAGAGGCCGTCTTCATGTTAAAATAGCGCCCGTATTCTTGCACTAAGATGTCGGCGGCTACTTTAGAAGCGCCGAAGATGGAGTGCGTGGTGTGGTCTAAGCTCATGTGCTCGTCGATGCCGCGCTCGGCGTAAGGGTGCTCGGGCGAAACCTCCCAGCGCGTTTCTAGCTCTATCAACGGCAAGAGATTGGGATTGTCGCCGTAGACCTTGTTGGTCGAGGTGAAGATAAATACCGCTTCAGGGCAGTAGCGGCGCGTCAGTTCCAACAAGTACAGCGTTCCGTTGGCATTGATCGAAAAATCGGTGAACGGCTCGCGCGCGGCCCAGTCGTGGCTGGGCTGGGCGGCAGTATGGATGATAAGCCGGATGTCGGTGTGGTACTCCTGAAAGATGCGCTCCAACGTAGATAAGTCGCGGATGTCTGCATCGTAGTGCCGATAATTGGGGAAATGCTCAATGAGGCGATTCCGATTCCAAGCCGTAGAGGCCTCTGGCCCGAAAAAGTAGGCCCGCATATCGTTGTCGATCCCTATAATGAGATCGAACTTGTCGGCAAAAAACACGACCGACTCGCTGCCGATGAGCCCTGCCGATCCGGTAATCAGCGCAATATCCATGAGCGAATGCTACAGTTGTTGAACGATGGGCGACAAAACAAGGCGCAAAGAAAAGGCACATCGGGCATTCGCTCTTCGTCCAAGGCGCTAAGCGTCGAAACTCACCACTAGTCGCTTCGACTTAGGGTGTGTTTGGCAGGTAAGGACGTAGCCCGCCGCGATCTCGTCGGGCTCTAAGCCGTAGCACACCTCCATTTCCACTTCTCCTTCCAGCACTTTGGCCTTACAGGTGCTGCACACGCCGCCTTTGCACGAGAAGGGCAGGTCGGCTCCTGCCCGCATGGCGGCGTCCAACAGGGTACTTCCGTCGGAGGGCAGTACGAAGTCGAAGGTCATGCCGTCTTGGATGACGGTGACCGACGCTTCGATGGTTTCATTGGCCTTCTGAGGCGCACGCGCAGCTTTACGGGTGCTTCCCGGTGTGGTAAAGAGCTCAAAGTGAATGCGGTTGGGCGCTACGCCTAAGGCTTCGAGCGCCGCCTTTAGGTCGAAGATCATCTCTTCGGGTCCACACAGAAAATAGTGGTCCACCTCTTGAGGCACAAAAAAGTAGCGCGCGTAGGCACGGCATTTATCAGCATCCAATCGGCCGCAAAAGAGGTTGGCGCCCAACGACTCCCGGCTAAAGATGTGATACAGCCCTAATCGCTCGGGGTGTCGGTTTTTCAGTTGCTCGAGCGCTTCGCGAAAGATAATGTGATCGAAGCCGCGGTTGCCATAAAAGAGTAAAAAGCGACTTTGGGCCTCTGTGTGCAGCGCGCTTTTCAGCAGGGAGAAGATGGGCGTAATGCCGCTACCCGCTGCAAAAGCCACATACAGCGCCGTATTCTCTGGCGAAAAAGGCGCCGTAAAGCGGCCCTGTGGCGGCATGACCAACAGCTCGTCGCCTGCGCGCAAGCGCTCGTTGGCGTAGGTGCTGAAAACGCCGCCGGGTACTTTCTTGATGGCTATGCGCCATTCGCCCTCGTGAGGAGCCGAATAAAGCGAATACGAGCGCCGTACCTCTTCTCCGTCGATGTAGGCGCGCAAAGTAAGGTACTGCCCTGCCGAGAAGCAAAAGGTCTCGCGCAAGGGCTCAGGCACTTCCAAGGCTACCGATACGGTGTCGGGCGTTTCTCGGCGCACTTCGCGCACGCGCAGGGGGTAAAACTGGGTCGTTGTGGCCATCTTACAGTGCGTTTCGTTAACCCGTGCAAGAAACAGGCGCCCGACAGGATAGTTCTCCAGCTGACCCGTAGCCTCGAGGTTAGGTGAGGCTATTGACGTACTTCATTAGCCCACTCTTCAAGTTGGCGGCCTTATTGCGGTGGATAGTGCCGCGCTTAGCCAGCTTGTCGATCATGCTGACGACTTTGGGCAGGAACTTTTCCGCCTCTGCTTTGTCTTTAATGTTGCGCAGGTTCTTGATAGCCGTGCGCGTGCTCTTTTTGTAGTAGCGGTTCTGCAGGCGGCGCTTTAGATTTTGGCGAATGCGCTTTAATGCCGAGCGATGGTGTGCCATATGTTGCCTCTAAGATATAGCGTAAGCGTTCGATAAAATGCAGCGTTTAAAATGGGCGGCAAAGGTAGGGGCTTTTGTCGACAAAAAGCTCCCTTCGCACAAAAAATGCCGTAGGTCTGCGCCTAAAAACCTACTTTTGCCGCGCTATTCGCCCTAAACAGTTGATTTCTTAGCATTTGTTTTGAAGATGAAAGATATTTCGGCTGTCTTCAACGCCCATCCCCAGTATATTGAGTCGATGTATCGGGCTTGGCAGACGGATCCGCATGCCGTAGCGCCCGACTGGGCCCTCTTTTTCAAAGGATTCGACTTTGCTCTTTCCTCTGCCAACGGCAACGGCGCCGCTGCGCCGGTCAGCAGTGTTGACCTGATGCGCGAATTTGCCGTGTATGCCTTGATACAAGGGTATCGGCAGCGCGGGCACATGCTCTCGACAACTAACCCGATCAAGCCGCGAAAGGACCGCAAACCGCGACTCGACCTGAGCGATTACGGCCTTTCAGAAGCCGACTTAGATCGCCCTTTTGCTGCCGGCTTCGACATCGGCATGCCCAACGCTCCGCTGCGCGACATCGTCGCCCGACTCCAGAAAATTTACTGCGGCAACATGGGCTTCGAAGTGGCGCATATCCACGACCGGGAGCGCCGCCAATGGCTCCTAGACAAAATCGAAAATCGCCCCTTGGCCGACGACTTCGGCTTTCCTATAGAGAAAAAGCGCCGCATTTTAGAAAAGCTTAACGGTGCGGTCGTTTTTGAGCAATTTCTCCACACCAAATTCGTAGGTCAGAAGCGCTTCTCCTTAGAAGGCGGAGAGTCTACCATACCCGCTCTTGACGCCATTGTTCAAATGACGGCGGAGAGCTCGCCTCCCGTTGAAGAGGTCGTCATCGGCATGGCGCATCGCGGTCGCCTCAACGTCTTGGCCAACATCTTGAGCAAGACGTACGAGCAGATCTTTTCGGAATTTGAGAGCAAGGTCATTCCCGACCTCAGCTTCGGCGATGGCGACGTCAAATACCACTTAGGCTTTTCTTCTCAAGTGAAAACGCTTTCGGGTCACAGCGTGTATCTCAAGCTGTTGCCCAACCCGTCGCATCTGGAGGCGGTAGATCCCGTCGTTTTGGGGTTTACGCGGGCTAAAGCCGATGCGCTATATGGCTCCGATTTTCGGCGCATCCTGCCCATCCTCATTCACGGCGATGCCGCCATCGCCGGCCAAGGCATCGTGTACGAGATTGCCCAGATGAGTCAACTGCCCGGCTACTACGTGGGCGGCACCATCCATTTCGTCATCAACAACCAGATAGGTTTCACTACCAACTGGGACGAAGGGCGCTCGAGCATGTATTGCACCCAGGTCGCCGATGTGGTGCAGGCACCAGTCATCCACGTCAACGGCGACGACCCGGATGCGGTAGTCTTTGCGGTGGAGCTGGCTTTCCAATACCGCCAGCAGTTTCACACCGATGTGTACATCGATATGGTCTGCTACCGCAAGTACGGGCACAACGAAAGCGATGAGCCGCGCTTTACGCAGCCCGACCTCTACGAGCGCATTAGCAACCACCCCAACCCGCGCGAAGTGTACACCCAGCGCCTCCTACAGCGCGGCGACATAGATGCCCAATTGGCCCAAGAGATGGAACGCGCCTTTCGCGTCGAACTTCAAGCGCGCCTAGACAACGTTCGTCAAAACAAACTTTCTTACACCTATCAGGAGACGGAGCTGGCCTGGAAAGCGCTGAGCATCACCACAGACGATGCCGCTTTCCAGGTGTCGCCCGACACCGGCATTCCTGCGGCTCAACTAGAGCGCCTGCTCCAACACTTGCTCCATCTCCCTAAGGATTTCATTCCCTTGCCGCAAATCGCCAAAATGCTGGAAAACCAACGCGCCCTGGTGGAGAAGGGGCAGATCGACTGGGCCTTGGGCGAGCTGCTGGCCTACGGCTCCCTCCTGTTGGAGGGCAAGGACGTGCGCATGAGCGGCCAAGATGTCAAGCGAGGCACCTTCAGCCATCGCCATGCCTGTCCGATTGATGCCAAGACCTTCCAGCGCATCAACCGCTTAGAGGGCATTGCCGAAAAACAAGGGCGTTTTCTCATCTACAACTCTTTGCTTTCGGAGTACGCGGTGCTGGGCTTCGAGTACGGGTATGCGTATGCCAATCCCGATGCGTTGGTCATTTGGGAAGCCCAGTTTGGCGATTTTGCCAACGGCGCCTCCACCATCATCGACCAGTTTGTGCTGGCCGCCGAAGCGAAGTGGCGCCGCATGAATGGGCTGGTCATGCTGTTGCCCCACGGCTACGAAGGACAAGGGCCCGAGCACTCTTCGGCGCGCTTAGAGCGCTACCTACAGGGGTGTGCCGGTAACAACGTCACGGTAGCCAATGTCACTTCTGCCAGCAACTTCTTTCACCTGTTGCGGCGCCAGCTGGCGCGGCCCTTCCGCAAGCCGCTCATCGTCATGTCGCCCAAGTCTACCTTGCGCGCGCCCTACAATTTGGGCCTACTGAGCGAACTGCTCGAGGGCAATCGCTTCCGCGAGCTCATCGACGACGCTGAGGCACAACCCGACCAAGTGAAGCGCCTGCTGGTGTGCTCCGGAAAAGTGTATTACGACCTGCGCAAGCGCCAACAGGAAGAAAAGCGCACCGACACCGCCATTATCCGCCTCGAACAGATCTATCCTTTCCCTAAGATGCAATTTGAGGCGTTGCTGAAGAAATACGACAAGGCGGAGTTGTTCTGGGTGCAAGAGGAGCCGTTCAACATGGGCGCATGGGGGTACCTGCTGCTGTATCACAGCGAATACGGTTGGAAATGCATCAGTCGCCCGGCAGCCGCCAGCCCAGCCACTGGCTTTGTCAAACGCCACGAAAAGGAACAGGCGGATCTGGTTGAGGCAGCCTTCCGCTCCTAAGCACATTGTCTCCTCTTACTATGCAGGTCGTCGTCTTTGGCAAAAAGTATCAGGAGCCCAACCAGCCCTATGTGCAGGAGTTGTTCCAAGTGTTGCAAGACGTCGGCTGCACCATCTACATCTATCGCCCGTACTTAGAGATGATCCAGCAGGCCGTTGCATTGCCTAAGACATATGGTCTCTTCGATGGTTACGGCGACTTCTGCGTCCACCGCATCGATGTGGTCATCGTGTTGGGCGGCGACGGCACGATGTTGGATGCCGTCACACACGTGCGCAGCAGTGGCGTCCCTATGTTGGGCATCAACTTAGGCCGACTGGGCTTTTTGGCCAACATCGAAAAGCAGCACATCCGCGATGCCATCCTGAAACTGGTGCAGGGGCGCTATTCCATCGTCGAGCGCACCATGCTATACTTAGAAAGCATGCCGCCGCTTTTTGGCGACCTGCCTTTTGCCTTAAACGATTTCACCATCCTGAAGAGCGAAACGTCCTCCATGGTCACCATCCACACCTATGTCAACGGCGGCTACCTCAATACCTACTGGGCCGACGGCATCGTGGTGGCTACGCCTACCGGCAGCACTGCCTATTCGCTCAGCTGCGGAGGCCCCATCGTCATGCCGGACTCGGGTAACATCGTCCTTACGCCGGTCGCGCCGCACAACCTTAACTTGCGCCCCTTAGTGCTGTCCGACCAGTCGGTCATTTCCTTCGAAATCGAGGGCCGGACGGATAAGTTTGTCTGCACGCTCGACTCGCGGCACACGATCATCAATGCCCAGCAGCAACTGGCCATCCGCCGCAACGACTTTAACGTGCGGTTGGTGCAGCTGGAAGGCACCTCCTTTCTGAGAACGCTGCGCGAAAAGCTCACCTGGGGGGCCGACATGCGCAACTAACGCGCCGCTGTTGCGGGGGCGGCGGACTCGATGCGCAGGCGAAACCCCTCCACGCCCACCACAGGGCTAAAGCGCATGTACTGTTCCACCGCTAACAGGTACTGCCCAGGTTGGGGGAAGATGGCGTTCTCTTGCAAGACAAACTCGCTCCGACAAATGCCGCTGCGGCAAGGGCCGTTGGGCTGCCCGGTAGCGTCAAACAGATCTAAGGATAGCACTTGGCTGCGACATTGCCCGTCGGGATATGTCGTGTGAAACTGTACGTAGACGTTTTGGTAGGGGAAAGTGTCGGCATGGGCCACTTCGAGGTACATGTTGTAGCGCAGCGATGTATCGGTAATGGTAAATGGAAAGCGAACCGTGTCGGCGTATGCCCAGCGGCCGTCTTCTATGGGCGCCGTCTGCTCGTAAAAGGGCGCCCGCTCACAAGCCGTCAGAAACCAACACAACGCCGCCAGCACTCCTATCCTTACAAGAGCGGTGGGTACACAGCCCCAGGCAAGCGCTGGCTCGGTGATAAAGGAAATGTTTCTCACAGTGTAAGCTCTGATGAAGATGATTGGTTTGACGTTTAGACTCCTAGCTTACTAATGGCGACACAAAGGTACCCAGATGCTAAGCTGCCTTCTGGTACTTTCTATGCAGGGATGTCTTTTTGGAGTAAAAAACCAAACCAAGCCTGTGTAGCGCAGCGTTTATCGGTCGAGCGCTCGACATTTGTTTAATGTGCGCCCTCCCTTAAAGGTTTTTACTTTAGACAGGTACGCTATGCACCCTTCTTATTTTTTGTCTTTATGCGCCTGCGGTATGGCGTGGGCGCTCCAAGCCCAATCGGATAATCCTAACAACGAAGAGCGGAATTACGATCCCGACATCTTGGCGGTGCGCTGTCACCTGCGCCAAGCGCCGCTCACTTTTCCGGCGGTGGCGCTCAACGCCCCTGCAGGTGCGTTGTGGTTCGCCTTCGACCGCTTAGGTACCGACGTTCACGATTACGTCTATACCATAGAGCATTGTAACGCCGACTGGCAGCGCTCAGCGCTGGACGCCACCGAATACCTCGACGGCTACAGCGAAGACCGCATCCAAAATCTCCGCCTTTCTCGGAATACCTTGCAGCCGTATGTGCATTACTGGGTCGAGCTGCCCAACGCGAACATGCGCTGGCGGCAGTCGGGCAACTACCTGCTCAAGGTGTACGACGTCACCTATGAGCGTCGGCTCGTCTTAGTGCGCCGCTTCGTCGTGGTGGAAAACCGCTGGGATGTCGCCGCTCAGTTTACGCGACCGGTGCGGGTCGACCGGCTCAACACGCACCACGAGATCGATTTTGCCGTGGCGCTCAGCGGCGTCAATGTCCAGTACCCGGAGCGGGAAGTGAAGGCGTACGTATTGCAAAACGGCCGCTGGGACAGCGCCATCGGGCCCTTGCCGCCCTTTTTGCGCCGGCAAGATCAACTGGTTTTCGACTACCAAGACCGCATCGTTTTCCCGGCCGGCAAAGAGTGGCGCTACTTTGACCTGCGCACGTTTCGCTTCCGCGGCGAATTTGTGCAAAACATACGCATGCTGGCCGATTACTACGAGGTCGACCTCACTCCCGACAAAAGTCGCGCCTATGAACCCTACGTGCAAACGCCCGACATCAACGGGCGATTTAGCATTGAAAACCGAAACGACAACGAGGATTTGGACCAGTGCGACTACGCTATCGTGCACTTCACCTTGCACCTCGGCCAGCCGTTCGACGATCACGAGGTCTACCTCTATGGGCAGCTTACCGATTGGCAACTCAAACCCGAATTCCGCATGGTGTACAGCGACGAACGGCGCGCCTACGAGGGTAGGGCCTACCTCAAACAGGGCTACTACAATTATCAATACGCCGTGGTACATCGGCAAACGGGCGAGCGCGACGAGGTTGGAGTAGAGGGCAACTGGTTCGAAACCGAGAACGATTACCTCATCTTAGTCTATTATCGCCCCTTGAGCGGTCGAGCCGACCGCTTGATGGCCTTCTCGGTGCTCAACTCTCGCCGAAACTAAAAGCCCAAGGCGGCTGTGACGGGATAGTGGTCGGAGTGCCTATCGCGGAGTACTTGGGCGCTATAGATTTTGAGGCGTGGGTCGCACAGAATGTAGTCGATGCGCAAAAAGGGAATAGGGCCGGCGAAGGTGATGCCCAGTCCAAAGCCCCTTTCGCGAAAAGTATCGCGCAGACCTTCCGACAGCCGGCTATACACGTAGGAGGTAGGAGTGTCGTTGAAATCGCCGCAGAGCACGACAGGGTAGGGGCTAGAAGCCATCAGGTCGCTCAACAAGTCGGCTTGGCGGGCGCGTATAGCTGTGGCCCGCCCCACTTTGCGCAGTACTTTGCTCACGCCTTTCCATGTGTCTTTGCTGTCTAAGGGCGCTTCTTCGACAATGTGTCTGGTGTCGCCCGTGACCTTGTTCGACTGCAGGTGCACGTTGTAGATGCGCACTATACGCCGACCTATCTGAAGGTCTGCCCACATAGAAGTGTTTTCCGTCTCCTGAAAGGGCAATGCACTTCCGCGGACGATGGGATATCGGCTCAGCACCGCTGTGCCGGCGCGTCCTAACTCAAAAATATACGGATAGTCCATGCGCGCCCGCAGCTTGAGGAAGAAGTTTCGCCCTGTCTCCTGCAGGCAGAGCACCGCCGGAGGCCCTTCTTTTTCCCAAAAGCGAGCGTAGCTGTCGATGATGCTATCCCATTCCTCTGGTTCTAAGTGAACACCGGTAAACAGCCCGCCGGCGTTGTGCGAGGCGATGGTCACAGCATCGTTCGGCACGTCTTGCCGCCCCGCATTTAGCCCAACAAACGCCACAACGTGTTGCCAACCCAAAAAGAGCATGCCTATGTGGTACAAAGCGTATCGGTGCCGCCAATACGCCCAAAATCCCACCAGTGCTAAATGTGCGATGAGCAGCCACGGGAAAGCCGTGCCGAAAAAGGCTATCCATCGAAACAGCGCTGGGCTGACAAAGGGCGCTAAATAGGCCAAAAGAGTGCACACTATAACCACTGCGCTCGCTACCCGAAGCACCGGTCGAAGCAGATACTGCATGAGTGAGGGTTGGGCGTCATTTCTTGCTGGCGTTGTAGAGAAACTCCTTTTCCTCCGGAGTTAAACTCTCCAAGCCGCCGGTCTTAATCTTGTCCAAAATAGCATCCAACCGTTCCTGGAAGGAGAGGTCGGCCGAACTGTTGCCGCGCCGCACCGGTCCCGAAGCGCTTTTCGGGCGCCGCTGCGCACTCCCCGACAGCCGCTCGCTTACCCAATCCAATGCGCGATTAATGGGCACCGACCAGTCGCTGCCCCGGTTCATGGCGCGTATAAAGAGCAGCCCCAAGGAAAAACCGCCCAAGTGCGCGATGTGTCCGCCCGAGTTGTAGCGCCCCGCAATGCCGATGAGGTCAAAAATGAGCAGCAACAGCACAATGTATTTTACCTTGACGTCGCCCAGCAGCAACAGCCGCACGCGATATTCAGGCGCCAAGGCTAAGGTTGCTCCGCCCAACGCCATGACGGCTCCAGACGCCCCTAAAGCGTATTGCCCTACCGACGGCAGTAGCTGGGCCGACACCATAAACGCCAACGCCCCCATCAAGCCGCCCCATATGTAAATGGGCAGCACCCGCCGCGGCCCAATCAGGTCGCTGACAATGCTGCCAAACATGTGCAAAAAGATCAGGTTGCCAACCAGGTGCCACAGGTTGAGGTGCAAAAACATGTACGTAATGGGCGACCACACCTGAAACAGTAAGGTGTACGGCGATGCCGGCACACAAAGCCAATGTAGACCGCGGTCAAACGCCTCGCCATGACCCAGCAGCAACATCACGCCATAGATGAGGTTGGCCACCAAAAAAACGGCGAAATTCAGTGCGATAAGCCGCGTGACCATGTGCGACACTCGCAGCGTGTACCTCAGATCGTTCCATATAGACCGCAGCAGCGCCATATCCGTTAAAATGCGAAAAGTACTAAAAACGCCGTCTCCTATACCAGTACAAGATCAACAAAAGGCCAAAGAGCGCACCGCCTAAATGAGCAAAATGCGCTATGCCCGTCCGATAACCTCGAACCCCCATAAACAGCTCTAAGGCAGCCATAATCAGCACGAAATACTTTGCCTTTATTGCCACGGGGGGAAACAACAATTGAATAATTTGGTTGGGAAAAAGGTAAGCAAAAGCAACAAAGATACCGAAGATGGCGCCGGAAGCGCCCAACATGGCCCCGTTCCACGAGCGCGGGTCGATGCCGGCCTGCTCTAACTCCCACCACTGTACGCCGAGGTGGAGTCCCATGGCGCCAAAGCCGCAAAACAGATAGTAAAACAAAAAGCGCTTAGGCCCCCAGACTGCCTCGATCATGGGGCCGAAAAAGAAGAGCGACAGCATGTTGAACGCCAAATGCCCTATGTCGCCGTGCATGAACATGTGCGTCACGAGCTGGTAGGGCTGAAAATGCGGCGAACCGGGTATGAAGAGCGCCAACGTCAGTCGCCCTACCGGGTCGTAGTCGCCCAAGATCGGATCCCAGCCCTCGGCGCCCAACAAAACATACGAACCCACAAAGGTCAGCGCGTTGAGGAGGATGAGGTGCTTAACGACGCCAGAAAAGGGTTGGTAAAACATAGTGAGGGGCGTTTTTAGCCGGCAAAGCGCCGCTGCAATTCTTCTAATTCAAAGGTGATAAAACACAGTCGCCCCGAAGGACTTCGATAGGGCTGCGAGCAAGCAAACAGCTGGTCGACCAGCACCTGCATCTCCTCCACCGAGAGCGTCCGACCGGAGCGCACTGCCGTGCTTCGGGCCAAGGCACAGGCTAATCGCTCGTGAAGACCTAAGTCGGGCTCCAACAAATGCTGATATTGCTCCAAAAGCCGCTCCAGTAGGGCTTCTTCCGACAAGTCGCTTTCCATACCGGTAGGTACGCCGTGAATAACGAAGGTGTTTCCGCCAAACTCCGCGATGTCGAAGCCTAAGCGATTGACCTCCGGCAGGAGGCTGCGCAACAGCGCCGCATCGGCGGTAGACAGCTCGACATTTTTGGGAAAGAGCAGCTGTTGCGTCGTGACCGGCTGTTGGCGCAGGGCATCTAAGTAGCGCTCGTATAAGATACGCTCGCTGGCAGCTTGCTGGTCGATAAGCAAAAAGCCGGATTTAATGTGGCTGACGATGTAGCGACTGTGAATTTGGTAAGGAACCCGCTGTGCCTTGGAAAACGGCGTCGCTTCGGCGTCGCTTTCGATGAGCTGGCCGCCGCCTACCGCCGATTGCCCTACGACTTCCTCCGTAGCCTGCGAGGGCAGTGTGTTAGCGGTGTCGGCGCGCATACCCTCAAAGAGGCGCTGCCAATGGCGCAGCTGCTCGTCGGAAGTGGCGGAGGGCTCGCGCGGCCCCCATGAGCGGTTGCCCACGCGCCCGCCATGCGGCGGCGCCTCCGGCAAGGGGGTAGGCCGCACTACAAAAGCCGGCTCTTGGTCGAAGTCCAAGGTCGGCGTTACGTTGTGTACGCCCAAAGCAAAGCGGATCGCCACCCGCAGATAGTTGTATACCAACCGCTCGTCGTCGAACTTGATCTCTTGCTTCGTCGGGTGCACATTGACGTCGATGCGCGAAGGATCTACCTCCAAAAACAGCACGTACAGCGGATACGTGTCGGGAGGGAGCATGCCCTCGTAGGCATTCATCACGGCATGGTGCAGGTAGCTGCTCTTGATGAAGCGCCGGTTGACAAAAAACACCTGTTCGCCGCGCGCCTTGCGAAAGTAGTCGGGCTTGCCGACAAAGCCGCTAATCCTCAGCACCTCCGTTTCTTCTTGTACGGGTACTAGTTTTTTGTTGACCGCCTCGCCAAAGATCTTGACAATGCGGGCGCGCAGCGTGCTGGGATTTAGGTGAAAGAGCTCTTGGTCGTTGTGGTGCAGCGAAAAAAAGATTTCGGGATGGGCTAAGGCGATGCGCTGAAATTCATCGATGATGTGGCGCATCTCTACCGCATCGCTCTTTAAAAAATTGCGCCGGGCCGGCACATTGTAGAACAGGTTGCGCACGGCCACACTGGTACCGGCAGCGGTCTGACACGGCTCATGCGCTATGAGGGTGCTGCCTTCTATCGCCACGCGCGTACCCAGCTCGTCTACAGCGCGCCGAGTGCGCAGCTCCACCTGGGCTACCGCGGCAATCGAAGCCATCGCCTCGCCCCGAAAGCCCATCGTGCGAATGGAAAACAGATCCTTCGCTTCTCGGATCTTGGAAGTCGCATGGCGCTCGAAACACATGCGCGCATCGGTTTCCGACATGCCACACCCGTCATCGACCACTTGAATGAGCGTCTTGCCCGCATCGCGCACAATGAGCCGAATACTCGACGCTCCAGCGTCTATAGCGTTCTCCATCAATTCCTTCACCACCGAAGCCGGGCGTTGCACTACCTCTCCGGCAGCAATCTGGTTGGCAACACTCTCAGGTAAAAGCTGGATTACGTTCGTCATAAAAAAGCGCTCGGGCCCCTCCAACCCAAGAAATAATGCGGAGCAAAAGCCCATCTTCAGTTTCAAGGCCAGCAAAGATAACGGCTTATTTCTCAAGCATACGCCGGGCTTGCCTTTCGGCAACGCAAAAAAATCTGTCTTTTCCGCTCACTTTGACGCGCTAGCTTATTTTTGCCGCTCCTTTCAGACGACATTACACGCAAACGATATGGAGAACATTCCCAACGCCCGCGGCAAGGCTTACTGCTTGCTCTATTTGTTCATGGGTATCTTTTTTTTCGTGGCCTTGGTTCTGATGCTGTATTATCGAAACTTCGTCATGGAGTTTCCCAAGTGAAATCACCCGCGGCGGAGCTGCTTTGCCTTAGGGCGGAATATTAGTACGCTCGGCAATCGACGAGTGCATTTGTCGATATCTTTCGCTACATCACCTCTCACCGCCCTTCCACTGCAGAATCGCTTTGTTTTTCGAACAAAGCGCCCTACCTTTGCACCCGCTTTGGACAGAATGTTCCACATATTTATTATAAACAACTGAAAATGAGACACTACGAAGTCACCTTCATCGTGGATCCGGTGCTGTCGGGCGATGAAGTAAAAGCGACAGCGGAACACATCTTGGAAGAGCTCAAGCAGTTTGGCGCCACTATCGTGGCGGTAGACGAGATGGGCCTTCGCCAGCTGGCCTATCCTATCAAGAAGCGCTCTAGCGGCATTTATTATTGCTATGAGTTTTCCTGTAGCGAGGCGAGCTGGCTGGCCAAATTCGAGCTCAACTTGAAGCGCAACGAAAAGCTGCTGCGCTTCCTCGTCGTCAAACTCGACAAGTACGGCGTCAAGTACAACGACGACAAGCGAAACGGCCGCATCGGCAAGAAATATCGCGAGCAGGCGGAGGCCGCCGCGGCAGAAAGCGCGCCGGCTCCTCAAGTAGTCGATTTGGATGAAGAGACCTTGGAAGACGCCGAGTAACCCTATTTTTCCACTCAAAAACGCATTTGCACTATGGCAGCTACCAGAGAAGATGTCAAGTTTCTCAGCAATCCGCGCATTGGGCTCAAGCAAAAGAAATACTGCCGTTTTCGCCGATTCGGCATCAAATACATCGACTACAAGGACCCGGAGTTCCTCAAGCAATTCATCAACGAGCAAGGCAAGATCCTGCCGCGCCGCATCACGGGCAACAGCCTGAAGTTTCAGCGCCGCGTAGCCACCGCCATTAAGCGGGCCCGCCAGCTGGCTTTGCTGCCTTACGTGGGCGACTTGTTGAAGTGATTTCCTTAAAATCTTTTGTCTTTAAATTAAGGTACTGGATATGAATGTCATCTTGCTTGAAAATATCGAACGCCTTGGTGCTAAGTACGATGTCGTTAAGGTGCGCGACGGCTACGGACGCAACTACCTCATTCCGCGAGGACTGGCCATTGTGGCTAACAAGACGAACCTGGCTCGCTTGGAGGGGCTGAAAAAACAGGCGGCTAAAAAAGAAGCGGCCCTGCTGAACACCTATCGCGAGTATGCAGCAAAACTGGAGGCTACACTCATCCGCGTAACGGCTAAAGCCGGTGAAAGCGGCCGCCTCTTTGGCTCCGTCACTGCTCAACATTTGGCCGACGCCATACAGGCCCAGACCGGCGTTGCGGTAGACCGGCGCATCCTGGAAATGCCCGACGAAGTCAAAGAATTAGGGCACTACGAAGCTCGCGTGAAGTTCCACGCCGAAGTGACGCCGACAGTGCGCTTTGAGGTAGTGCCGGAGGGCACTTCGACAGCAGGTGCCGAAGCGGGAGGCGCTTCTGAAGCCTAACGTATAGGCTATTTTTCTGCGAAACAAAGCTCATCGCGCTGCACATGCGATGAGCTTTGTCTTTTTTTGCCTCGACAAAATACCGCCGCCCTTTTGTGAACTGGCTGCTTCTCGTCTTGGCTGTGCTGCCGGGTATCCTCATCAGTTACGCCATAGTTCGGGCCGACCGCTACGAGCGCGAGCCGTTGGTCGGCTGGGTGATGAGCTTCGCAGCGGGCGGCTTGGCCACCCTACCTGCCATTACCGTAGAGCGTTGGGCGCTGCAGGTGCTGGGTTACCCGCCAGCCACGGCGTGGGATACGGCTTTGCTCTCTTTTGGCGTGCTGGCTCCCTTAGAAGAGCTGAGCAAATGGATGGTGTTGGCCCTGATAGTGTTTCCCTCGCGCGCCTTTAACGAACCTATGGACGGCATCGTCTATGCTGTGCTTATCGCCATGGGCTTTGCTTCTGTGGAAAATGTTCTATATGCCGACCGCTTAGGGTTGCAGGTGCTTTTGCTTCGCCTCTTCACCGCTGTGCCTGCCCATCTGGTCTTTGGCATCGTCCAAGGGTACTACGCTGGGATGCGTTACGCCCAGAAGGCTCGCGCCATCCCTCGCTTATTGCAGGGGCTCTTGATCGCCGTCTTGCTCCACGGTCTGTACGACTTTCTCGTCCTCCAGCGTTGGTCGAAGGGGCTGCTTATCTTGGGGATAGGGGCCCTGTATCCCTATCTTTATTTTCTGAGCGGGCTTGTCCGGCGCTATCAAGACCGCTCTCCTTTTCGCCCAGAGGGTTGAGGGGTAGAGTGTCTCCGCCGCTGCTTTTGCGATTTCCCTTATCTTTGTGCTGGCCGCCACCGAGGTGCCTGCTCGGCGCGGCGCACTGGAACGTCGATGAGTGCTACATGTGTTTGGGCGTACGCGAGCATAGGCGAAACCACCGGGGAGCGCCCGCCCATGGTTTTGCTTCACGGCTTGTGCGAAGACCGCGCCGTTTGGAGCGATGTAGCGGCGACATTAGCACCATGGGGCCGGCTTTATGCAGTGGACCTACCAGGCTTTGGCGCCTCTCCACTGCCTGCATCGCCCGAGATGGGGCTCTATGCGCGCGCCGTACTCGATATCTTAGAGGCGGAGGGTGTGCGCACTTGTGTCCTGGTAGGGCACTCCTTAGGCGGCTACGTCGCCTTAGAATTCGCTGCTCGATACGGTACGCACTTGGCCGGCTTAGTGCTGGTGCATTCCCACCCGTTTGCCGACTCGCCCGAGCGCTTGCAAGACCGCCTGCGCAGCATAGCGGCTATCGAAAGCGGACGCAAAGACCTCTTCGTGCGCCAGCTCTTCGGCAACCTGTTTGCTCCGACCTTCGCGGAAGCGCACCCCGAAGTAGTAGAAAGCGCTATCCACATCGGCCTTCGCCAGTCGGAAGCCGGCATCATCGCCGCTCTTAAAACCATCATGGGCCGCTCCGAACACACCCAGACCTTATGCCAATGCCCCTGCCCCGTCATGGCTATATTGGGCGAACAAGACCGCCTCATCCCCTGGGAACTGACAAAAAAGGCGGTGGAATGCGCTTCGGCACCCACTGTACACCTCTTGCCTGAGGTCGGACACATGGGCATGTTGGAGGCGCCCGACCTTGTGGCTGAAAAACTGCGCGATTTCTGGCTGAACCGGATAGCTGCTTCTGCCATCTCTCACTAAGTCGCCGTCTTTGAAGCAGCTGCTGTACGACGTCTTTTCATATGACCAACCGCACCATCCGACGGGTTATCTTACTGGGTCTGCTCACCATTGCCGGCCTGCTGACGGTGCAGACCTACTGGGTTACGCGCATGTGGAACCTGCAAGAGCAGGACTTCGACCGCCGCGTCCGTCAAGCCCTCTTAGAAACGGCGCGCGACCTGGCGCGCGTAGGCTTATTCGTCTTAGAAGACGCCAACCTCATCCAACAAGTCCAATCTAACTACTACATCGTCAACATCAACAACCAGTTCGACGAGGCCTCGCTGGAGTTTTATCTGCAAAAAGCCTTTGAAAACCAAGGACTCCAAGAGGACTTTCAATACGGCATCTTCGACTGCTCGAGCAACCAAATGATTAGCGGCCGCTTGGTAAAGTACAAAAAAGTAAAGGAAGGCAACGCCAGCACCCAGCTCGAAGCGCCCTTGCCGGCCCACTACGACAGCGACTTTATCTACTATTTTGGCGTGCGCTTTCCCAACAAACAGGTGAACCTATTGGCCAACATGTGGTGGGTGATCGTCTTTACCGCCTTGGTCTTCTTGGCCATCCTCTTTCTGGTCTACGCCATGAGTGTCATCTTCCGCCAAAAGCAGCTCTCCGAACTCCAGCGGGATTTCATCAACAACATGACCCACGAGTTCAAAACCCCCATCTCTACTATCAATATCTCCACCGATGTCTTCCTGCAGAGCCCTATCGTTCAGAACGATGCTCGCCTGGCTCGCTATGCGCAGATCATCAAGGAGCAAATCATCCGCCTGAATACCCAAGTAGAAAAGGTGCTTCAGCTGGCTAAGATAGAGCGCGACAATCTGACCCTCAACATCGAGGAGGTGGACGTAGTCGACTTGGTCAAAGGCGTGGAACCCTCGCTGGCTTTAAAAGCAGAAGAAAGAAAAGGAAGCCTGTGCCTTCACCTGCGTTCCGACCACGTCTGGGTAAATGCTGACCGCGTGCATCTGACCAATATCTTACACAATTTGGTGGACAACGGCGTCAAATATTCCAAAAACGCTCCGCTCATCGAGATCGATGTGGAGACTGTCGACCACCAGGCTGTGCTTTCGGTCAAAGACCACGGCATAGGCATTGCCCCCGAACACCAAAAGCACATCTTCCGAAAATTTTACCGCGTGCCCACCGGCAATGTGCACAACGTCAAAGGGTTTGGGCTGGGGCTTTATTACGTCCATACGATATGCAAGGAGCACCGGTGGAAGGTCGAGCTTGAGAGCGAGCCGGGCAGCGGCACCACCGTGCGCATTCGCATGCCTTTAGCTAACAACCACTTATGAAAGCGCCCTCGTTTTGGGCGGCCGGCAGCCCGATATGGTGGGGCTCCATAGGCGACACCTTTGGCAACTGGTGGGCGGCGCACCAGGCGTGCTATTCGCGCGTATTTTTAATAGCCGACGCCAATGCCCATCGCCACTGGCGACAAGTGCTGCCCTTGCCGCCTCAGACGCCAGCGTATATCTTGCCGGTGCCCGAGGCCGAGGGCGCTCCGGGCAGCGCCGAGCTGCTGAAAAACCTGCAGACGTGTCGGGCCATCTGGCAGGCCATGCTCGATGCCACTTTAGACCGACGTGCCTTAGTCCTCACCTTCGGCGGCGGCGTTGTCGGCGACATGGGCGGGTTCTGTGCAGCCACCTACAAGCGCGGGGTCGAGTTTGTACATCTGCCCACTACTGTGCTGGCTATGGTGGACGCCGTTATCGGCGGCAAGCTGGGCATCGACTTCGCCGGCGTTAAAAATGCGGTCGGCCTCTTTCGCCAACCCGCGGCCGTCTTCGCCGATGTGCAGTTTCTACACACCCTACCCGAGCGAGAATGGCGCAGCGGCTTAGCCGAAGTGGTCAAACACGCCTACATCGCCGACCCAGCGCTGCGCCAACAGCTGCTCCAACATCCTAATTTGCTGCTCCGGCCGCTCTCCGCCGCTCCATCTGACTGGGTCGACATCCTACAGCGCGCGGCTGCCGTCAAGGCGCGCATCGTCGACGAAGACCCGCAAGAGACCGGACTGCGCGCCTTGCTCAACTTTGGCCATACGTTCGGGCATGCCTTAGAGGCCTACTTCCTAAAAGCAGGTTCTCCCATTGCCCATGGTGAAGCCGTAGCCGTCGGCCTCTTGTGCGAGCTAGAAGCCCCTACGGCCGACGACCTGCGCCTGATAGCGCCGCTGCTGCCGCAGCAACCTCTATCGGCCGATCTTTGGCCACACCTATGGGCGCTGATGCAACACGATAAGAAAAACACCTCCGGCAACGTCGCCATAGCCACCCCTGGAGCGGAGCCGTTCACCTTGCGCCGTATCTTCTTAAGCGAGGCGGAAGCCCGGGCGCGCTGGATGCGCTGCCTCCACCTAATGCAAGCGGCTCAGTAGAGGGTCTTGTCCGGTTTGTTTTTCCACGCCTCAAACACCTGTAGCGCTTCCTCGCGCAACAGCTGGACGGTTTCGATGCGCCGCTCGCGCAGCGGCGCAGCTATCTCGCTGTATATGAAGGCGTCGTCGAAGTCTATCGCCGCCGCATCGCTGCGCGTACAGGCAAAAAAGACGCGCTCCGGCCGAGCCCAATAGATAGCGCCTAAACACATCGGACACGGTTCGCAAGAGGTATATAAGGTGCAGCCGTTGAGCTGAAAATGCCCCAAACGCCGGCAGGCTTCTCGAATAGCCACGATCTCGGCATGGGCCGTAGGGTCGTTGGTGCTGGTGACCCGATTGTTACCCACCGCAAGGACCTCGCCCTGACGCACTACAACGGCGCCAAACGGCCCCCCCTCGCCCCGCTGCATCCCCGAAAAGGCCTGTTCAATAGCCAAGCGCATGAAATACTCGTGCTCGTTCCGATGTGTCTTCATGGGTCTCCTTTGTTTGACCTTACGTGATCGAGTGCGTGTTTTAATCGGCCCGACAAAGTTCTGGGTATTCTTTCACCGCTGTACGCAGAAAATTTTTTCCAACCTCAAGACAACGCCTTTGGCGTTTTACCTTTGGCCCGCTGGACGCAAGAAGGGCATCTGACCAACGTATCTTTCTCAGAGCAAACCGCATTTGCAACTATGCACTTTCCAGACAACTGTAAGTACACGGAAGACCACGAATGGATCCGCCTTGAAAGCGGCAACATCGCTTATGTGGGCATCACGGACTTTGCCCAAAGCGAGCTGGGCGAACTGGTCTATATCGAGGTAGAGACGGTAGGGCAAACCATCGAAGCGCATGGTGTCTTTGGCACCGTAGAGGCGGTGAAAACGACTTCCGACCTGTTTATGCCGGTCAAGGCTAAGGTACTCGAATTTAACCCCGACATTGACGATGCGCGCGGCGGCAACCCGGCGCTGGTCAACGAAGACCCGTACGGCAAAGGGTGGATCGTCAAGGTGGAAGTGGCCAACGTAGACGACCTCAATGCGTTGATGGATGCGGCTGCCTACCAAGCGCATCTGGCCTGAGCCCTGGCGCATCGGCTTTGCAACGCCTTCGGCTGATGGCTGTTTGCCCGCGCGTCGGCCGGCACGCCGCTGTGGCTCTTGCCCATCCGCCGTATCTTGGAGGCGCGCCTAAGTGGAGCGCTGCTTCTTTCTCCTATCGCTATGCCGCGTCCGCAATGGTCTGTTGAAGCTTACGCCCAAGGCATTCGCGCCGGCGACCGCGTGGTGTTGGCCCGCGCCATCACCTTGGTGGAAAGTACTCGCCCCGATCACCAGGCTATGGCGCAGCAGCTGCTCCAACAGCTGCACGACCAAACACCTGCCGACACCCTGCGCATCGCTGTGACGGGAGCGCCTGGCGTGGGCAAGAGCTCGTTCATCGAGGCCTTAGGGCTACACCTCGTCGAACAAGGTCGGCGCGTTGCCGTGCTGGCCATCGACCCCTCGAGCGCGCTCAGCGGCGGCAGCATCTTAGGCGACAAAACCCGCATGGAACACCTGTCGCTTTCGGAAAACGCCTTCATTCGCCCCTCGCCCTCGGGCAACTCCTTAGGCGGCATAGCGCGCAAGACCCGCGAGACCATCCGCCTCGTCGAGGCCGCCGGATACACCACCGTCCTGGTGGAAACCGTCGGCGTAGGACAGTCCGAAATCGCCGCCCGACACATCACCGACATCTTCCTCCTCCTGCTGCTGCCCGGCGCCGGCGACGAACTCCAAGGCATCAAGCGCGGCATCGTGGAGATGGCCGACCTTCTGCTTGTAAATAAGGCCGAAGGCGAACGCCTCACTTTAGCCCAACAGGCACAAACCTACTACGCAAACGCCGTGCGCCTCCTACCCCCACACCCCAGCGGATGGAAACCCGAAGTGCTCACCTGCAGCAGCACAGCGCGCTCCGGCATCGACCGCGTCTGGCAAACCCTCGAAGCCTGCCACCAACAGCTGCTCCGCAGCGGCTACTTTCACCAACAACGCCAACACCAAGCCCTCTACTGGCTGCGCGAAACCGTCGAAAATGCCCTGCGCCAACACTTCTACCAACACCCCGCCGTCCAATCCCTCCTACGCCGCTTAGAAACCCAAGTCCTCAACGGTCAACTCTCCCCCTTCGCCGCCGCCGAACAACTGCTCGCCGCCTACTACACCGCTCCGCAATAGTTCTGCTGTAATGTCTCGGAAAAAGGAGATTTTTTTCGCGTAGGTCTTGGTATATTCCTATATTTTAAGCTTCTTTGCTAACCACTTCACATTTCTCCTTAAAAATAGCGGGCACATGCGGCAGTGCTGCGGCCCGAAGTAAGGATCACCCTAAAGGCAAAGCGAAATTTAAATAACATGCGTACATCTGAACCGCTCTCCATCCCCCTGAAAACCCTCACCCCGCTCTGGACCGGCGGCGTGGATGGGACCTGCGACCGCCTGCACGAGACCGGGCTGATCGGCTCACTGCGCTGGTGGTACGAAGCCCTGGTGCGCGGCCTGGGCGGCTACGCCTGCGATCCGACGAGCGAGGAACGCTGCCAATATAACCCCAAGAAAAAAGAGCCGCCTGAAGAGCAACTTTGCGCCGCTTGCTATCTCTTCGGCTGCACGGGCTGGGCGCGCTTATTCCAGTTGCGGGCAATTGAGGTTCCGACCACTTCTTTGCATTTTCGAACCACTTTGCCAATGAATCAAGGTTGGCTTAAGCGTGTCTTTAGTGGTCAGAGCCAGAACATTGACTCGCTAAAAGTGTCTTATGGCAATATACGTTTGCAGTTTATCCCGCGCCGGCAAAATGCGGAATATGCTAAGAGCCAGTTTGCATTAATCCTGCGTGTGGCTGCGGATTATGGCGGAATCGGAGCAAGAGTACAACATGGCTTTGGACAATTTGTTTTTCCCAATGAACTCGAGGGTGCCAGCCTTTCGAATGGGATTACCCAGTTGCGGCAAAAAATAGAGGCCGGTTTTTTTCGTTCCAAAGGCACAGCGATTGATACTCCCTTCAATATGCAGAATTTTGTGAGCCTGATATACCAAGTCTCTAAAGATGCACTCAGCGATTTTATGAGTGACTTAAGCCATGTGGGTTCACCCTCCCAAAAGCAGGAGAGCGTATATATCCCCTGCGCATTTGACTTGCGCTACAAGGGTAAAGGCAACTGGGGATTACGCCAATGGCTCAAAAGAAAAGGCTGGAAAGAAACGAGTAACCCGAAAAAATGGGAAGAACTCGATTTGCTCCTGGGGCCTCGCTCGCAATGGAGAAAGGACAAGACGCAAAAACAGATTGATGATGACTTTCGCATGGCTGGGCGCGTTTTCTTCGGAATGCCGTATCGGAAAGAAGGAGGTAATCTGTATATCATCCGAGTTTGGGCTTTTTGGGTACCGGAACTTCAGGAACGCTTGTCAACCACCCAGGCTTTGGTGGAATTGCTGAAAGAGTATATGCAGCAGGTCTTCCCGAATGTTCAACCCGCTATCACTTTGGGCAAGGCGATTCTAGAAGGAGGTAAGAAATGAGTTTCGATTACTTGGCTGAACTTCAAAAACAGACGAACCCTAAATCATCTGATGAGTTCACAGTACGCTATCATTGGCTGATCACTGATGAGAAGAAGAATGCAGATGACTTGCGTTCAAAATGGAGTCAGCGGAATAAACATCGTCAGGTTACGCTCACACAATCTCTCGCCTCGTTTTGGAACGAATTCGATAAACCGAAGGCAGAACTAACTTTTCTCCCTCCTTTTTCCTGGTTCCTCCAATTCACTTTTACCCTCGCCAAACCATACATATCCAAAGATGACAATCCCTTCTACATCATAGATAATCCCATCGTGCGGGATAAGGTTTTCCGCTTGCCTATGATTCGCTCCACTTCCTGGAAAGGGAATCTGTATTCGGCGTTGTGGCAATTAGGGTATGACAAAAAAGAGGATGAGGTGATGCAGCGCTTGTTCGGCGTGGTGCGTGGCAAGGAGCAGGAAAGCGACGAAGAGATAGGGCAGGCAGGGCGTTTGCTCTTCTACCCCACCTTCTTTACCGAGACGGGCTTAGAAATCATCAATCCTCACGATCGCAAGTGCCGCGTAGGGAAAAACCCGATTTTGTTCGAGTCTGTCCCCATCGGCGCTACAGGCACCTTCTCCCTGCTCTACGTGCCGTTTGACCGCGTCGGTCAGGATGAGGCTGAAACCAAACGGCAGGCGCTGGAAGACCTGCAACGGGTGGCCGAAGGTTTGCAAGCCATGTTCCTCACCTACGGCTTCTCGGCGAAACGGACGAGTGGGTATGGAACGGCGAAAGATGCAATTGAGGGAGTAGTCAAGACGCAGGCAGACAAAAAGCCGCTTACCAGCCTGAGCCAACTGCTGAAGGAGGTGAAAGATGTCGCTTTCTAGTTTGCAAGTCCTGGCAAATAACCGTGAAGCCCTGCTGCTGGCAGAAGTGGCGGCGTGGCTGCATATGTTTGGAAAATTCCACGAAGACTTCTTAAGAGGGAAGCACAATCTTGATATTCAAATTCCGCCTGATTTGGTACAAAGCTATTCTCTACTGGGCGATTTGTTACAGCAGGATTGGACAGGTGAAGTATGGGAGAGCTTGGGCATCCGTGAATTGGATGCAAAAGAATTGAGCATTTTTGATTTGATCAAGGGTCATCGAAACCCAAAAGCTCCTCATGGCCTTCAACGATTGATGCAAGATGCTCATGGGCGCGGCTCCGGCACAGAGAAAGGCGCTCTGGAAAGATTTTTCCCTAAGCAAGAAGAGACCGTCTTTCTATCCACCGCTCTGGGATATGAGCCCTCGCAACCGATTGATTTGGAAATGGTGAAATGTGAACGCCAAAAACTATATCGATTCCTTCAAGAAAAGCTTCGGGTATTACGCAATTCGTATAATAGCGTGAATTGGAAAGATTTCCGGGATGAGTTTATCGCCATGATGAACGTTTTTCGCTTGAGCGTTGCGGATACGCGGCGGCCTATTAACGATGTGACGGTTTTCGATCAGACGGCGGCCAGCGTCGCTTTTTTTAAAGCGGCATTGGCGTAAAATCTTCTTCTGGGGTGGTATGAGCCGAAACAAAAAGATGTAAGCCAAAAGTATCACTGGCGCATTTTGCGTGTTGGCCTGGATGGCTTGCAATTTCTGGAAAAGGCGGCGCGTGCCATTGATCTGCTTGCTCGAAAGGAACTCTTTAAAAATGCACTCGATGAAGTGCGGCGGTTGCTCGAGGTGGAATACCCATTGGGTATGGAAGTCTATCGTGATGAAAATGGCAGCTTGTTCATTGTGCCAGATATAGAGAATTTGCTATATGCTCAAGCAAACGGTCAGTCACTGTGCAATCGCTTGCAAAAAATCGCAAAAGATAAGTTGAATCTTGAGGCCTCGTTTACACTCAAATTGAGCGAGCGCACGCGCAACATGCTTTTGTTTGGGCGTTTAGTAGCTCAAGAAACGCCCTCTCCGGCCCCATCTCCGGAATGGCTCCAAGACTTGGAAAAAGATTGGAAAGACCAAGAGAAGGACCTCTGTACTGTTTGTGGCTTGCGTCCACAAGGTCCCGATTTGAAGGCTTTGAGTCGCAATGTGTGCGATGCTTGTGAGCGGCGTCGAGAGGATCGCTCCAAAACATGGCTGCAAAATCTGGATACAACGATATGGCTAGATGAGATGGCGGACAACAACGGTAAGCTAGCCCTTATCGTTGGGCGGTTCGGTGTCGAAACATGGTTGAACGGAGAAGCATTAAGCACGGTTGTTTCTTTTGACCCATCTCGACACAAAGTGAAAGACACAAAAAATAAACAAACTTCTGAATTTGAATTTGATTACAGTGAACTCCTTCAAGGCATAAAAGGATTACTTGAATCAAAGGGAGGAATTGACAAATCTACCCTGTTGGGTAAACTGTTGCCGGAGAATCATCAGCAAGTTGGCAATAATTTCATAGAAAAATATGACTTCTACGTTGGAGATTCTGACCTGAGTCGCCCGAATCGCGAGGCTCATCTTTTTGCGCTTGCGTTGATGCGTCAGCAACTCTCCCCCGCCCGCCTGCGCCGCGTGTGGGAGACGACGCGGGCATTCTGGCAGGAGGTGCTGCCCACCGACGGAGCGGGTGATCGCCGGCAGTCGCTAGTGGAGCAAATTCTCACCTGGCCGCAGGGGCGGCTGGCTATCACCCCGCAAAACGGCGTGCCAGAGGGCGTTGCGCCCTGCCACACCTATGACCTGATGGTGAACGGCGTGGCAGTGAGCGTGGTATGGGATAAGGATAACAATCGCTTCCTCATCTGCGATAACCTGGAGTACCTAGCTAGCCCAGAACAATTGGGCCGGCCGCTAAAGGATTGCCTGAAGCCAGGCGAAGCCTACGATTTAGAAGAACCGGCGGGCTATGGAGCCAAGAACAAGCGGTTGGGAAAAATCACTATTGGAGAAGTGAAGGAGAAGCGCATCTCCTACCTCCCTGCCATCCCCATCCTGGCCGAGCCGCGGGTCTTCATGGCGCTCGTGCCGGCGAATCGCGCCTTGCAGATTGTGCGGGTGATCCAATGCAAATACGAGCGCGAGATGGGCAAAGTGCGCAACCGCCTGCCGTTGACCTTGGGCGTGATTTACTTCGGACGGCGCACACCCCTGGCCGCGGCGCTGGAGGCCGGGCGCAGGATGCTCCGTCGGCGGGTCACTGCAGGAGCCTGGAGGGTGGAAAAACTGGAAAAACGTGATTGTCTGCCCGATGGCTGGCCGCGCCGCATCGCCCTGACCCTTTTCCAGGGTGTACGCTCTGTTCAAATCGAAATCCCCACCGTGATGGGCGATCAAGAAACCAAAGACGTCTGGTATCCCTACTGGCGGCTGGAAGGGGACCGCGCAAACGGCCGCCAACGCTGGTTCAAGGGTGCGGATGACGGCACATGGGTGCACGTTTGCGATCTAAAGCCGGGCGATCAGGTGCAGTTCATGCCCTCGACCTTCGACTACGAATATCTGGATACCACCACACGCCGCTTTGAGATCTTCTACGGGGAAGATGGCCGGCGGCGCGGAGAGGAAAAGTCGCAGCGCCCCTACTTGTTGGAGGAAGCGAGCCTGTTGGAGCAGGTCTGGAAGGCGCTCAGCCGGTTGAGCAAATCGCAAATCTATCAGATCGAAGCCACGATCGAGACCAAACGCCGCGCCTGGGGCAAACCGCGCGGCCGGGCAGCGCTGGAGTTGTCGTCGGAGGACGTCTTCCGCCGCTTCGTGCAGGACGTGTTGCACGAGGCGAAAGCCTATAGCGAATTCCTCGAAACCGCTGCGCTCAGCGGCATGTTGAGCGACGTGCTCGAACTTTACCTAACTATCGCAAAAGAGGAGGTTGACTATGGCAAATAACAATTCCTATATCCTGCAGCGCTACCTCTTGAAGACTCTCGACCCGCTACACATCGGCACGGGCGGTTACCGCCTGGGGCGCGTGGACCTGAGCATTATGCGTGAACCGGGCACCAACCTGCCCAAGGTCCCCGGCACTTCGCTTTCCGGAGCGCTGCGGCAATACGCTGCCATGCGCTACGGGAAGATGCGCTGCGCAGGGAAGAGTCAAAGTGGCGAGGACGAAAAGAGGCACTGCGGCCAGCTGAGTTGCCCGATTTGCTACACCTTTGGCACCGCGGCCGGCAGTGCCGGCAAGGTGAATATCTTCGATGCGCGCCTGCTGCTCTTTCCGGTGCACTCGCTGGCCGGCCCTCTTTGGGTCACCAGCCCGCAGACCCTGGCCGATTTCGGCGTGACGGGGCAGAGCGTGGCCCAGGATAAGGCAAAGTGGTCGAACACTTTAGATCAGAACTGCCTCAACCTGGGCTGGCTGATGTTGGATCGCGATGGCAGCAACTGGTCACCGCCGCAAATAGACGGCGTGCCTGCAGAAGTTCAAGAGCGCATCGTGCTGGTTTCGGAGAAGCTCTTCTCGCAGATCGTCAACAGCAACCTGGAGGTGCGCACCTCGGTGAGCATCAACCCGCAGACCGGCGCCGCCGAGGAAGGCGCGCTCTTCACCTACGAAGCCCTGCCGCGCGCCACCTACCTGTGGTGCGAGGTGGTGGAGGATGATTTCCAGAAAAAATTCCCGAAAGACGATGCCAAAGCGCAATCCCTCGGGCACGCTCGACCTTTGGATGTCGTCAAAGACGCCTTCCAGTTGTCGGAATACCTGGGGATCGGCGGCATGGGCACGCGCGGTTTCGGACGGGTCAAAGTACAGGAGGTGAAAAATGGAGAGAAATAACGGAGGGACCAACCTGGATGCGCTGGCGGCGCGGACGGCTCAAAAGATCGTGGATCAGGTCCAGCAGGCTAAAGACTTAGACAACCTGGCGACAAAAACCTTGGGTGTGCTGCAGGAAAACGGGCCCTATGCGATGGCGCTCTTTTTGGCCTCGCGCAGCCGAGAAGTGGATAAAAAGATAGCGGTTGTGATTCAAGAGAATCTGTTCAACCAAGAGATGCTCACCGCACTCTTTGGGAATGGGATCTCACTGCCTAGTAACAACGATGGACGCTTGAAATTCCTGGCGAACGAGGTAGCGAACGACTTGAACCGCCTGCTGCTGCTCAAGCAGGTTTGGGAGCAGACCCTGATCTACGTGCGTTACGGAGCTAAGGCCCGGCAGCAGGAGGCAAAATAAACAAGCAGCTACTTAAAAGAAACCCTAGCTATGTATGATGTGGAAAATGTACAAGGCCCGACTACGTCTGCTTAGTCCAATACATGTAGGCTGGGCGAAGCAGGGCAATCTACAGCGCACGCGGCCCTACGTCACCGGCAAGGTGATCTGGGGCGCGCTCACGGCACGGCTGACGCGCGATCACCCTTCCCTGGGCGATTATCAACAGGTTGGTGAAAAAGTAAAAGCGCAACTGGCCTTCTCCTACTTTTACCCGGCCGTGGGCAAGGAAGTGAATTGCTGGCCTTGGGGCGTGCAGGCCGATGTATTCGCCTGGCGTTACCTGAACTCCTATGCCTCCACAGCGCTGAACTACGACCACAATCGCGCCGAAGAAGGCAGCCTGCACGAAACGGAGTACATCGCCCCCCGAACGCGGGATGGAGAGATGGTTTACTTGCTGGGATATATCTTTGAGCAGGAAGGGTGCAAGTTGCCCTGGCGCAAGGCGCTGGATCGCTTGCAGCTCGGTGGGGAGCGCGGTTACGGTTGGGGACGCGTGCGCTCGGAAGGAGAGCCGCAGGTGACCGATGAATTCTTCCCCGGCTGGCAGGTGGATTTGAAGGCAGAACAACCACACTTGAAAGCAGCCAATGGCAAGGCAGTTTTCTATGCCCATGTGCAGGCGAACAATGTGGCCGGGAGCGGGGCGATTGAGCCTCTGCTGGGCCGGGAGACGAGTCAAAACGGGCAGCACGGCGAGCAAATATCTAAGGCGGAAATCTGTTGGACTCCGGGTAGTCAACTGTCTCAGCAAGTGCACCTTAAAATCGGCCATTTCGGCATTTGGGAGCCGGCGTAATCGTCTGCTTTGAGGGTCGTTGTTCCCTCTAACATACTGTGATCGCTCCGCTTATCGATGCAGCGGGCATCGTACGGACATTTTGCGCATCTTTGCGCGCTGTTTTCACCCGAACGAAAGAACTGCGCGCGCATGCCACAAGTGACGTTTCAGTACCCGGCCTGGTTTTTGTTGTTGTGCGGCTTGTTGGGGCTGGGCTATGCCCTGTTATTATATTACCGGGAAACGGCGTTTCGGGAGCAGGCGCCTCAGTTGCACCGGTGGTTGGCGGTGCTTCGCTGGTTGGTGGTGACGCTCATAGCGGCGCTGCTGTTGTCGCCGCTGCTGCGGAGCGTCCAGACGCGGACGCAAAAGCCGGTGGTGGTGTTGGCGCAGGATCACTCGGAAAGCGTGGGTTTGGAGCTGCAGGGCAGCGCTTTGGAGACCTATCGCTCCGATTGGCAGCGTCTGCGCGAGGCATTGTCGGAGGACTACGAGGTGCACGAGTGGGCCTTTGGCGAGGCGGTGCGCGACAGTGTGACGTTTGCTTTTACCGACAAGGTCAGCAACCTGTCGCAGGTGATTCGCGAGGCTTACGACCGCTTTGGCGTGCAGAACTTGGGCGCGATTGTCATGGCCACCGACGGCATCTACAACCAGGGCAGTAGTCCGGCGTACGCGGGCGTGCCTTTGGCAGCACCGGTGTTTACCGTAGCTCTAGGCGACACTACTCCGCGCAAGGATCTGCGCATCAAGCACGTCTTCTACAACAAGATCGCCTATTTGGGCGATCGCTTTTCGCTTCAGGTCGACGTCAGCGCCCTTTACTGCGCGGGCAGCCAGACGGCACTTACCGTCAGCCGCGTAGAAGACGGCCAAGCGCGCACCTTGCAAACCCTGCCCATAGCCATCGATCGCAACGACTTTTTCACCACTCAGGAGCTGGTCTTGGAGGCCGACAAGACGGGGGTGCAGCACTATCGATTGACCCTGGCCAAAGTGCCCGGCGAGCGCTCGACTGTCAACAACACGCGCGACATCTTTATTGATGTGCTCGACGCGCGCCAAAAAATTCTCCTGTTGGCCAACAGCCCTCACCCAGACATTTCGGCGATGCGCCAAACCTTGGAGAGCAACCGCAACTACGAGGTAAAGGTCGCCTTTGCGGGCGAGGGGAATGTGGATGTGGCGAAATTCGACTTCGCCATCTTGCACAACTTGCCTTCGGCGCAGCAGGATATCGGAGCGGTGCTCAACGCGCTGAGCGAGAAGCGGATTCCGCTCCTTTTCATAGCCGGCATGCAGACCAATTATGCCGCTCTGACGCGCGCTCAGCGCTTAGTGCGCGCTCAAAGCACGGCACAGCAGGCTGACGATGTGCAGGCTAAGGTATCGCCGCAGTTCGCCGGCTTCACGCTGAGCGCTGAGTTGGCTTCGGAACTGCCCAAGTTTAGCCCCCTCACCAGTGCTTTTGGCACCTTTTCTCCCATGCCCTCGGCTCAGGTGGTGCTGTGGAAGCGCATCGGCCGCATCGACACCGACCAACCGCTGCTGGTAGTGGGCGAAGTCGACGGCGCGCGCTGCGGCGTGTTGTTGGGCGAAGGGCTCTGGAAATGGCGCCTCTTCGACTACATGCAGCACGGCAATCACCAAATCTTTGATGAGCTAATAGGTAAGACGGTGCGCTACCTTGGCCAAAAGGAGGACAAGCGGAAGTTTCGCGTTTGGCTCGACCAAAACATCTTTAACGAGAACGAGCCCGTCGTCTTTGGCGCCGAGCTGTACAACGACAGCTACGAGCGCGTCAATACGCCCGACGTGGTGCTGTCGGCGCGCCATGCCGAAGGCAAAGAGTTTCAGTTCACCTTTAGCCGAAAGGGCGATGCGTATGTGCTCAATGCCGGCATCTTGCCCGTGGGCAACTACACCTTTCGCGCGACTACTTCGCTCAACAATCAAAACCTGAGTTTCGACGGCCGATTTAGCGTGCAGCCGATCCAGCTGGAACAATTCGTTACTACCGCTAACCATGCGGTACTGCGCCAGCTGAGTGCTCAACACGGCGGTGCTATGGTATATCCTCATGAGTTGTTGAGCATTGCCGAAAAGATAAAGCAGACGCCTACCATCAAGCCCGTCATATACCAGGCCACGCAGACAGTGCCTATGGTACACCTCAAGTGGGTGTTTTTCTTGTTGGCGCTGCTGTTGTCGCTAGAGTGGTTTTTGCGCCGCTATTTTGGAGCATACTGATGCCGACGTTGTCTTATGAACTTCCTTTCGTTAGAAAATGTCACGAAGACATACGGCGAAAAGGTGTTGTTTCGCAACATTAGCCTGAATATTGACAAAGGGCAAAAGATTGGGCTGATCGCCAAGAACGGCACGGGTAAGAGCACGCTCTTGCGCGTCCTTGCGGGCAAGGAGAGCAGCGAAGGTGAGCAAGCGCGCATCGTCCTGCGGAAAGACATCCGCGTGGGTTGGTTGGAACAAGAGCCGGTATTTCACCCAGATATGGATGTGTTGACCGCCGTGCTCGATCCGGAAAATCCCTTGGTGCGCGTATTGCGGCATTATGAACAAGCCTTAGCCCATCCGGAGCAGACCGAAGCGCTACAGGAAGCCATTGCTCAGATGGACTTACACCGAGCTTGGTCGTTTGAAGCGCGGGTAAAGGAAATGCTTTTCCGCTTTCGATTGGAGGACTTGCACCAAAAAGTGGGCTTCCTATCAGGTGGTCAACAGAAGCGCTTGGCTTTAGCCAAAATTTTGATAGAAGAACCGGACTTTCTCATTTTAGACGAGCCGACTAACCATTTGGATGTGGAGATGATCGAATGGTTGGAGGAGTATTTGCGACAGCCGGGCTTGACCCTCTTCATGGTGACGCACGACCGCTATTTTTTAGAAAACATTTGCGATACGATTGTGGAGCTGGAGGGTGGGCAGCTGCGCCGCTATTCAGGTTCGTATGCCGACTATTTAGAGAAAAAGGCTTTGCGCGAAGAGGTAGAAGCCACTACGTACGAGCGCCAAAGCAAGCTCCTCAAGCGCGAGCTCGAGTGGGTGCGCCGCAGCCCGGCAGCCCGAACCACCAAGGCAAAGGCGCGCGTCGATGCCTACTACGAGCGCAAAGAAGCCATAGAAAGCCTGCGCAAAAAGCCCGAGGAAATCTCCATTACTATCAAAGAGAATTGGTTGGGCAGCAAAGTGGTGGAGCTGCACAACATCAGCAAGTCCTTTGGCCATCAGAAGATCATAGACAACTTTAGCTACAAGTTCAAACGCCGCGAACGCGTAGGCATCGTTGGGCCTAACGGATCAGGAAAGAGTACTTTCCTGGATATCCTTACAGGCAACCTGCCGCCGGACACCGGAAAAGTAGTCATCGGCGACACCATCGTCTTTGGACACTACCGCCAAGAAGGTATTCGCCTCGCTGAGGACAAACGCGTCGTCGAGGTAGTGCGCGACGTGGCAGACTACATTCCGCTGGAAAAAGGAAAGGAGCTCAGCGCAGCCCAGCTGCTCGAGCGCTTCCTCTTCCCCCGTCCTCAACAGCAGGTATACGTAAGCCAACTCAGCGGAGGTGAGCGCCGGCGTTTGTACTTGCTGACGGTGCTGATGAAGAATCCCAACTTCCTCATCCTCGATGAGCCAACCAACGACCTCGACGTGCCCACTCTGCAGGTGCTGGAAGATTTCTTAGAAGATTATCCCGGTTGTTTGGTCATCGTCACGCACGACCGCTACTTCATGGACCGGTTGGTAGACCACCTCTTCATCTTCGAAGGGAACGGCCGGATCCGGGACTTTAACGGCACCTATGCCGAATACCGAGCAGATCAGCGCAGTGCCGCGGCCAATACTCGCTCGAAACAGCCCGCCGTACCTTCTTCCACATCGGCTTCCGTAGGTGGTCTGACGCCCTCTGAGCGCAACGAGATGCGGCGCTTAGAGAAAGACATGACGGCATTAGAACATCGAAAGCGCGACATCTTGCAGCAATTCGACCGAACTGGCCTTTCTGCGGAGGAGATCCATCGACTGTCGGAAGAATTGGCGAGCGTCCAGAAGGCTCTGGAAGAAAAGGAATTGCGCTGGCTATCCTTGGCAGAGCGCATGGAAGGGTAACAAGATACCTCAGTGGAAAAACTGAAGCGCTAAGGAGTCGCGTAGCGACAGGAACGCATTGTCGTTGCGGTTCCAGTAGTCGCTCATCAGTACTCGGCGGAGTGTTGCCCGAGTAGTGACCTCGTTGCCGTCTATCTCTTCCCAACCTAAGATGCGGTGTGGCCAGGCCGTTTCAAAGCGAATGCGCAACTGGCGCGGCAGGTCGGCGTAGCGAACGGAAAGTGTGCTCTCTTTTTCAGAGCTCTTTTCCACGGAAATGGTCGCCCGGTAGGGGCGCAGCGGTTGATGTTGGAAGCGAAAGAAGAACATGGAAGGCAGCACATAGGTGTTTTCGATGCGTTCGAACCGCGCCGGTTGTAGGCGCAGGGCGCTCCAGAGTTCGTCTTCCAACCAGTCGGTGCGGAGCTGTTCATCCGTATCGCCTTCGCTTTCGAAGTAAGAAAAGGTACGAAATCGGTAAGTGCTGTCGGGTTGTCGATTAGCTTGGCTGAACACCTGCCCACACCAGTCTTGTACGCTCCACGTTGCTTTCACAGCGCGCTGTAATTCACCACTGTTAGGGTAGAAAACAGACATCATCAGCGAGTAGTCGTATATGCCGGTGTTAAATCGGCGCAAGGCGTTGAGCTTAAGCACTGGTAGGCGGTCGGTGCCCGCAGAGGCTGGATCGTCGAGCTTGACCTGTTTTCGCGCAGAGAAATCCTCCGTAACGAATATATGTACCTGTTGGGCGCGTCGCATTTGTCCGTAGCGCCGCTGTTCCACATCAAAGGTGCTGATCTCGGCCTTACCCTGATACCAGTATTGGGTGGGCGAATTCACCTGTGGTAAAGGCATTGAGCTCGCTTGCGAGGTAGAGCCGCTCGAAGGTCTGTTGGCGCACGCGTTGCAAAGGAAGAGGATCGCTTCAAGGAAGCACAGCGATAAAAAATGAGTCCGATTCATAGCACATAGTACGATTCCATCTTCAAAATGGTTTAAAGAGAGAAGACGAAAAATAAATGCACTTCCTCGAGATAAGTTCGCGAAAATGCCTCTCTCGGCGCGAAGATTAGACAAGTCAACGCCGTATAATTTTTATTAGGATTTCCGTAAAAGTAGGGTTGTAGAGCGGTTAGGGAGGTGCGCCAATCACCCTCGGAATTCGATGTTCATCTGCCGGCGCAGTTCAGCGACGCGCTCTACAGGCAGGCCCGTGAGCTGCCCGATGCGCTCATGGTCCATGTCCGTGTGCCGAAGGAGGTTGCAGGCAAATTCTTCGCGCGCTAGGGACACACCC
>JBBIKW010000020.1:0-59398 GCA_037445225.1 Lewinellaceae bacterium
GGCGTGCTGTACTACGAGTTGAAGACGTCGAAGGACAGCGCGACGCGCAAGATGATTCAGACGAAGTAAGCAGGCGCCTAGCGCGCTCCGGCGAGGTGAGGTTGTCGGTTCTCGGCAACCTCACTTGCTTATAGTGAAGCCAGAAGACAAATACCGCGCTCCTGTGCGCTATTTCCAGACGGCCTTTCTCCCAAACGTGGGAAAGGCCTCTTTTTTGCATTTTAGAATGCTTCGCTAACCTCCCCAGAAAAGACGGCCACAGTGGGTCCGCGGAGCCATATATTGGTATATCCATGCGTCTGAGCGGTGAAGCAAACGCTTAGCGTCCCGCCCTTAGCGAGCACGGAAAGTTCGTATGTGCCTGGAGGAAGCCGGTTTCGGGTGTGCCAAGCTAAAGCTGCTGCTGTCACACCGGTGCCGCATGCCAGTGTTTCTCCTTCTACGCCGCGTTCATAAGTGCGTATGCGCAACCCTTGGGCCGCCTCTTCTACTAAATTGACGTTGATACCCTCGCGCGCAAAAGGCTCTGCATATCGTATGGCTCGTCCTTCGGCAATCATATCGCATTGGTCTAACGCATCGACCCAACGCACGTAATGAGGCGAGCCTGTATCCAGGACGTAAGCGGGCTCACAGCCAGCGCCATTACCATGGATGTCTATACTCTTAACGTCTTGCATGCGAAGCGATACCCAGAAGTGGCCCATCTGGTCGAGTGGCTGGAGATGCGCCTCATGAGGGCCATCGATAGCTAAAAAGCGATACGGGTCGGCTCTGATGCCTCGCTGGTAAGCAAAGGCAACGATGCAGCGCCCGCCATTGCCGCACAGGGTGCTTTCCGAACCGTCTGCATTGAAGTAGACCATTTCAAAGTGGTACGAAGGATGCTCCTGTAGTAGGATAAGTCCATCGGCTCCAATCCCGAAATGGCGGTCACACCAGCGGGCTATGCGCGCTTCATCGCCGCGGCGCCTTAGCCATTTTTGATGGCGTTGATCGACCAAAATGAAATCGTTTCCTGCACCGTGGTATTTCCAGAACGGGATCATACCGTGCCTTTTAAGGTAGCGCAACGCAAATAGCCGTTTTCCGTCTCGGAAATTTCTCCTTCCGCCATCAGATGCTCAAGTGCGTACAACACGTGTGCTTGGTGGCGAGAGGTGAAGGCAGCCAGTAAGGTTTGTAACGGTTGTGGTCGTTGCTGGAGGAGGGCAAAGATGCGCTCCTTGGCCATGTAAAACGTTTCGGAAGAGTGATCGGGAGCATTTCTGCCCGTGCAAATGTCGCAGATGCCGCATGGCTGGGTATCCAACTCGCCTAAATACGCCAACAGCTGCCGACTTCGGCATTGGCGCGTTTCGGCGTAGCGAATGACAGCCTCGGCGCGCCGATCGGCGCGTTGGCGCAAAAAGCGAAGGCGTTGGACATCCAACTCGAGGTTTTCAGCGAGCACGCGCTCGCGCAGGAAAGTAAGTACGGCCTGCTGATTAGGCGGTCGATAGTCCAATATTTCTGCTCGACAAGCCAGCTCGAGCATTTGCACCACACGGCTAACGTCGGTTTGCGCATAATGCGCCAGTTTAGCGAGACTTACTTCCACGTACTCGCGGTGAATGCCAGGGTAAGTGCGCAAGAGTGCCAAAAGCACTTTGTCGGCCTGCGGGTAGCGCAGTCGGTAATCGTACAGCACCTCGCGAGCCGCTTCAATCCGCACTCGAGGCAAGGTGTTGGCGGTGTCGGAGAGCGCTATCCACCCCTCTTGTTCCAGTATTTTTAAGGCGGCATGAGCAGCGGCGGTCTCTAAGCGATAGATGGTGCAGAACTCTTGAATATCAAAGGGGAAAGTCTCTCCTTTTCCAGCGCCTACGGCCAGTTTGGTGTAGTTTCCTAAGGCCTCATAAACGCGTCGTATGATGGGCGGCTCAGGATGCGACTGTTGCAATTGTCTGCGCAAGGCATCGGCATCCGACGGTGTGTAAAGCAGGACCGCATAGGATTTCAAGCCATCGCGTCCAGCACGGCCTGCCTCTTGGAAGTACGCTTCTAAGCTCTCCGGCAGCGATACGTGCACCACAATGCGGACATCGGGCTTATCGATACCCATACCAAAGGCGTTAGTGCATACCATCACACGCGTGCGCCCGGACATCCAGCCGTCCTGCTTTTGGTTCCGCTCTTTGAGCGGCAGACCTGCATGGTAAAAATCTGCAGAGATGCCTTTTTGTTGCAGCCAAGTGGCAATTTCCTTCGTGTCCTTGCGGCTGCGCGTGTACACCAAGGCACTGCCGCTTACGTTTTTGAGGATGTCTAATAATTTGTCCAACTTGCGCGACTCGTAAAGTACCGAGTAGGACAGGTTTTTCCTTTCGAAGCTTTGCTGAAAAAGGCGCCCATTGCGGAAGCCCAGCTTTTCCTGAATATCGCGCAAAACCTCTGGAGTAGCCGTAGCCGTCAATGCTAATATGGGCGTATTAGGCAAAAAGCGCCGGCGAAAATCGGCTATTTGAAGATAGGGAGGCCTAAAGTCGTCTCCCCATTGGCTGACGCAATGCGCTTCATCTACTGCCAACAGATTTACGTGCATGCGCGGAATGCGCGCCATCGCGATGTCGGTCTGCAAGCGCTCCGGACTGAGGTAGAGCAGTTTGTAGGCGCCTTGGCAGGCGTTTTCGAAGACATTGTCTAGCTCGCGTTGCCCCATCCCCGAGTAGACAGCTGCAGCCGAAATACCGCACTCTTTTAGGCGGTATACTTGGTCTTTCATTAGCGCTATGAGGGGCGATACCACTATGCAGAGCCCTTCACGGCAGAGCGCCGGCACTTGGTAGCATATGGATTTGCCCCCACCGGTGGGCATCAGGGCTAAGGTATCTGTACCCTTCAAGACAGAGCAAATGATTTCTTCCTGGAGCGGTCGAAATGAAGAGTACTTCCAATAGTGCTGCAAGATGGACAGCGGATCGCTCATCGCTTGCAAAAATAGAAAAGCCCTCGCCGATAAAACGACGAGGGCCCAAAAGCATGTATCTCTTCAGCTGCCCACTTGGCCCTTAGGCCAGTTTGACATTAACCGCATTCATGCCTTTTTTCCCGCGCTGCAGGTCGAAGGTAACTACGTCGCCTTCGCGGATGTTGTCGATGAGCCCACTGACGTGGACGAACACATCTTCGCCGGTAGCGGCGTCAACGATGAAACCGAAACCCTTGGTTTCATTAAAAAATTTTACTTTTCCAGTGTGCATTGGTAAAAAAATTTGAAAAATGACTGTAGGCAATATGCCCGCTACAAAGGTGCAGCTTATTTCTGAAAACAGCTCTTTTTTTTCAACGATTTTCACCTCCTACCTTTGCAGCGTTTCCTTACGGAAGTAAAAGCAGGAATATGGATCTATCGACGCGATACGCGCACGCAGAAGTGGAGGCTCGGTGGTATGCCCACTGGGAAGCTAGCGGTTATTTTTCTTCTGTACCCGACGATCGGGAGCCTTTTGTTATCGTCATTCCTCCGCCCAATGTGACGGGAGTGTTGCACATGGGACACATGCTCAACAACACTATCCAAGATATTCTCATTCGAAAGGCGCGCTTAGATGGAAAGAATGCGTGTTGGGTGCCGGGCACCGACCACGCTTCTATCGCCACGGAAGCGAAAGTGGTTCGTTGGCTGCGCGATGAAAAAAAGATCCGCAAGGCAGATTTGACGCGAGAACAGTTTCTGGAATACGCCTACCAGTGGAAGGATAAGTACGGGGGCATCATTTTGCAGCAGTTGCGCCGCTTAGGGGCATCTTGCGACTGGTCGCGAACCACCTTCACTATGGACAAAGGCTATTACGAGGACTGTATCCGCGTATTCGTAGACCTATACCGAAAAGGCAAGCTGTACCGAGGGCTGCGCATGGTCAACTGGGATCCGGAAGCCCGCACGGTACTGTCGAACGAAGAGGTCATCTATTCCGCGGAGACCTCGCAGATGTACCACATCCGGTATTTTTTAGAAGATAATGAAGAAGAGGGCATCGTCATTGCTACCCAGCGACCGGAAACCATCTTCGCCGACGTGGCGGTAGCCGTAAATCCTAACGACCCGCGTTACCGCTCCTGGATAGGAAAGCGAGTACGTGTTCCGCTGATCAACCGCCCTATCCCTGTTATTGCCGACGAGTATGTAGATGTGGCCTTTGGCACGGGAGCACTCAAGATCACACCGGCACACGACCCGAACGACTATGAGATTGGGCAGCGGCACCAGTTGCCCATCATCGATATCCTCAACGACGACGGCACCCTTAACGAACGATGTGCTTACGCTCCGTTGGTTGGCTTGGACCGCTTCGAGGCGCGCCGTCGGATGCAGAAGATATTAGAGACCTCCGGTCATCTGGTCAAGATAGAGTCCTACGAAACCAACATCGGCCGATCGGAGCGAACCAATGCCGTGGTGGAGCCGAAGTTGTCGCTGCAGTGGTTTGTCCGCATGAGCGAGCTAGCGCCCCCTGCCTTAAAGGCCGTGCTCGACCGTGAAATCCGCTTTTACCCGGAGAACTTTCAAAACCTATACCGCACCTGGATGGAGAACCTCCGCGATTGGTGCATATCGCGCCAGCTGTGGTGGGGTCAACGCATTCCGGCCTGGTACTTAAAGGCGGAGCCGCGAAATGAGGAAACCCACATCTTCGTAGCCATGACGGCAGAAGAAGCGCTCCAACAAGCGCGAGAGGCAACGGGCAACAAACACCTGACTTTAGACGACCTGCGCCAGGACGAAGATGTGCTCGACACCTGGGCCTCCTCTTGGCTGTGGCCCATCAGTGTCTTCGACGGCTTTCGGCAACCAGAAGGAGAAATCCGCTACTACTACCCTACCTCTGTACTCGTCACCGGATGGGATATCATCTTTTTCTGGGTGGCGCGCATGATCATGGCCGGCTACGAGTTTCGGGGCGAAAAACCGTTCCGCGCTGTATATTTTACGGGCATGGTTCGCGACAAGCAGCGCCGAAAGATGTCCAAATCATTAGGCAACTCTCCGGATGCGCTAAAGCTCTTAGATGACTACGGCGCCGACGGTGTTCGCTACGGCCTCATGTCGAGCGCAGCCGCCGGTAACGACATTCTCTTCGACGAAAAGCTGTGCGAGAACGGCCGAAATTTCTGCAACAAGATTTGGAACGCCCTGCGACTAGTAAAAGGATGGAAAGTAGCGGAAACGTCAGAGGAAGAGGCCGACCTTCTGCGCAACCGATTAGCCGTGCGCTGGATGCGAGCTAAGTTTAGCCAAGTGCTGCAGTCGTTGGAAGAGGATTTCGCCTCTTTCCGACTGAGTGAAGCCTTGCTTGCGCTGTACAGTTTTATCTGGGACGACTTTTGCTCATGGTATTTAGAAATCATCAAGCCGAGCTTCGACAAACCCATCGACCGCGACACTTATAAAGTGACAATACAACTTTTTGGCGAGCTCATGGTGGCGCTGCACCCCTTCATGCCCTTTATCACGGAGGAGGTGTGGCATCGTTTGAGCGAGCGCGCGCCTGGTCAGGACTGCATAGTGCAGCGCTATCCCAAGGCCACGACCTTTGACGAAGACGTGGTGCGCCGAGTAGAAGCGGCTAAGGCCTTGATAACGCGTATCCGCGAAGTGCGCAACGAGTATCAGGTAAAGCCGCGCGAAGCCCTGCCGCTGGGTGTCCAGGATAGCCCATCGGCCCGCACCCTGTTTGGCCTTCCCGGTATGAAGGAACTGGTCTGCAAGCTAGCTGTCTTATCGAAGGTAGAATGGCATACGCAGGAGCCACCTAACATCAAGTCTTTCCTTTCGGGTACCGAAAAATACTTCTTAGATATTCAACAGCAGATAGATTATCACAAAGAAAGGCTCAAGCTTCAACAAGAATTGGACTACCAGCGCGGCTTTTTAAAATCCATTGAAGCAAAGCTAGCCAATGAGCGCTTTGTGGCGTCGGCACCTGCTGCCGTGGTGGAAAATGAGCGCAAAAAGCGCGCCGACGCCTTAGCCCGCATCCAGATTTTAGAAGAAACGCTGGCCAAGTTGCCCACGTAAATATGGATGAAACCACCTCCCCTCGAATACCCTCCTCTTCTCCATCTGCCCCTTTTTCATCGCTTGTTTGCTTTATCGGGATAGGAGTATTTCTATGGGCTGCCGGCTCTGCGCCCATCGAAACGCCTCTATGCGACGGCATCCATTTTCGCGCTAACAGCAGATGGTTCCACTTAAGCTATCCTGCCATGCGTGGTGGCGATAAAGCGCCGTTTGGGAAGAGCGTACGATTGATGCGCTGGGATACTATGAGCAATTGGTTTAGTCCCTCTCGCGGGTATGTGGAAATTATCCGGCAGGACCATCCAACGAACCCGCTCTACGGCCTAGCATTAGGTTTTGAGTTTCACGACAGTATACATATTTTCCCTCATGCGCCTACCTATGTGCGGGCGCATTTTAAGGATTTTTCGTGGGGCGGCAAGGAATTCAGTCGCGCTGACTCGTTCAACTACACTGGGCTGAACAACGACGTCAGCAACGATCTGAGCCTCCGCGTCACCGACTTCCACAACGACACGATTCGAGGCGTTTTCTCCGCAGTACTCATCAGCGGGGCAGGGCCTATGTTGCACATAGACAGCGGTTATTTTTGTGTACTGCTGCGTCGCGTTGAACCATAAAAAGGGCCCACGGCCCATCTTACCATGATTTCCGACATATTGCTCACAGCGTTCTTGGTTTTTCTCAACGGCTTTTTTGTGGCCGCCGAGTTCGCCATTGTGAAAGTTCGGGCCTCTCAGATCCAGATGCGCGTAGCACAAAGTGTGATGGCGCGCGTAGCAAGCGGCATCATCCACCACTTAGACAGCTATCTGGCGGCGACTCAACTAGGCATAACTTTAGCGAGCTTAGGCTTAGGTTGGATAGGCGAACCCGTTGTGGGAGCTATCATCTTAAACCTAATGCATTGGTTTGGAATGGTTCCCGACCCACACTTAGCGCATCGCATTGCTTTGCCCGTTGCTTTCGCCACCATCACCGTCTTACATATCGTATTCGGCGAACTGGCCCCTAAGTCGATGGCTATTCGATATCCCACGCAGACCACCCTGTGGATAGCCATACCTTTAAAATTTTTCCGCTACTTGTTTAGCCCATTTATCTGGGTGCTTAACGGTTTAGCCAACCTCTTACTACGCGCCATAGGCATTCGATTGGTGGCTCACTCTGAAATCCACTCGGAGGAAGAGCTCAAGATACTCATCACCGAAAGCGCTATGGGCGGTGCTATTCAGCCTTCTGAACGCGAGCTGATTCAAAATGTCTTCGCCTTCGACGAGCGTCTGGTGAAACACATCATGACGCCGCGCACTCAAGTGGTGGGAATTCGCATCGATAGGCCGTTGTCCGATGCTTTATCCTTCGCCTTGAGTGAAGGGTATTCGCGCTATCCCGTCTACGAAGATACACTCGACCAAATTGTCGGCTTTGTGCACACCAAGGACTTGCTCATTTCACAGGTGGAGCGGTCGGCCCGCAGCTTAAAAGAGTTAATACGTCCGGTGTTGTATACGCACCCCAATAAGCGCATCGTGCAGCTGCTGCGCCAGCTGCAACGCGAGCGGCTCCAGCTCGCCGTCGTCACTAATGAGTTTGGAGGCACTGCTGGGATCGTCACTATGGAAGATATCCTTGAAGAGTTGGTAGGGGAAATTCAAGACGAATACGACCAAGAGCACCCCCCTGTCGTGCCCTTAGAGCAGAACCTCTGGCGCGTGCTGGCTCAAACCAACTTAGAGCGCATCAACGAGCACTTACCCGAGCCTTTTCCGTTGGACGGCGACTACGATACGCTGGCCGGGTTGCTGCTTAAAGTGCTGGACGGTATTCCGCGGGAGGGGAGCGTTATCCCCATCAACAACTACGAGGTGACCGTAAAAAAAATGTACAAAACCAGCCCTGAAGTGGTAGAGGTGAGGTGGCTGAATCCGCCCCCAAGCACTTAACCGCATAAGCAAGTCAGGCGGTGGATGCCTGACCTGCCTATGGGTCCTAACGCGAGCAATTACTGTCGGCGCGGCGGTTGTTTGGGTTCTGCACCCGAAGTAGGCCGCTCTCCTGCCCGTCGTCGAGGAGTGGGCGCGGGATTTTCGCCGCCATTGGGTTGGGGCTTCGTTTCTGGAGTAGGCCCTGGCTTGTCCTCATCTGCAGGGCTGCGCTCGTGTTTGCCGCGGTGCTGTTTCTCCTCTCGATGGGCCTTGTGCCCTCTCTTACCCTTGCGCCCTTTCTTTTCCTTTTCTCGCAAGTCTTTGTCGCCTCCGCGCCCTTTACCGCTAAAGGCTGCACCATCGGACTTCTCCTCGGCATGCTGCTGCACATTTTCAAACTTGCGGTTATCGGAGGCGGACTTTTGTCCGTCGGCAGCCGGCCGCCGGTCGGTTTGGGCCATCACTGCCCCTGCCGCGTAAAGCACGGTCAACAACACTAAAAAGCTTTTCTTTGACATAGCACAAACAACATTTTTGGTGAGCGAACGCATTTTTTAATATACGCAAAGTATCTGCAGAAATCTACAGCGCTGCATAGGCCTTAACGCTTTTCTTAACAAGCGTCCTATACGAGCGCTGCAAGGGCGGCTCAGAAAACCCGAATATAATTTCGGAGCTTACATATACGGAATGGGCATTCCTCATTATTTTTTGAAAAATAAAAAGCAGGAGTGCCTAAAACCAAAAGGCTGTTGTACTTTTGCCGCCGATTTTATCGGGGTCATCTCCTAAGTAGATATGATATTGTTTCGCTTCTTTTGGATAGTTCTGATTCTTAATGCGTTAGGGGGTATTGCGTTTGCTCAGGACTTTCAGCATTCCAACCACGTTTCTGGGATGGATGTTCCTCAAGGAGCACGTCAAAACGTGTTGGAGTGTGGTCACTCTGTGAATGAAGAGCAGCCTTTCGATGCTGGTGAAACCGCTTTGCATCACATTGCCGATGCTAACGCCATTCACATCGTAGGAGACGTGTATTTTCACCTACCGTGCATCCTCTACGCACCGGGATATGGCTGGAAGATAACGACGACGGCGGCGTTTAAGGCACATCATCACGGCAATGGCGAGCGCAGCATCGACGGCTATGTTTTGGTTCAGGGCAACATTATGCGCATCAAGAACCCGCGGTACGCTCAGGGTTCTTTTCCCATCAGTGACTATACACACCAGGAGGTAGAGACGGCAGAAGGTAAGAAAAAGACGGTCTACTACGCTATCATCGAGGGGCGATGTGAACCGTTGGATCCTAAAACAACTTATGATGGCGGATTGATGGGCGGAGGGGTTACCTCCTTTTACGACTTCTCCATCACCCGCAATGTTTTCACGATGTTGCTGACGGCGCTCCTCCTCTTCTTGCTCTTTAGGTCGGTAGCGCGCGCGGCACAACGCCGCCAAGGAAAAGCGCCTCAGGGGCTTCAAAATTTCTTAGAGCCTTTTATTGTCTTCATTCGCGACGAGGTAGCTAAGCCCAACATTGGGCCCAAATATGAGAAATACCTGCCTTATTTGCTATCGGTATTTTTCTTCATTTTGGGGCTCAACCTCATCGGTCAAGTGCCCTTCTTTCCCGGTAGCGCCAATGTGACAGGGAATATTTCCGTGACCATTGTACTGGCACTGTTTACCTTTTTCATCTCCACTCTGAGTGCTAATAAGCATTTTTGGGAGCACACCTTGTGGATGCCCGGTGTGCCGGCAGTGCTCAAGATACTCATCCTCACGCCGATAGAAATCTTAGGTTTATTCCTTAAGCCCTTTACCCTGCTACTCCGTCTGTTTGCCAACATCACGGCAGGGCACATCGTGATCATCAGCTTCGTAGGGCTCATCTTTATCTTTGGGAAAAGCGGTGAAAGCCTGAGCGGCTCGGTGTCCGGGATATTGGCTTCCATTCCGCTTACCCTCTTCATGATGACCCTAGAGCTGTTGGTGGCCTTTTTGCAGGCCTTTATTTTCACAATGCTGTCGGCTGTCTATATCGGCACGGCTATCGAGGAACCGCATCATCACTAAGATTTCCGAGATATTCATCTATCAAATATTGTACACATGTCTTATGCAGCAATTGGAGCCGGCTTAGCCGTAATTGGAGCCGGCATTGGCATTGGTCAGATCGGTGGTAAAGCAATGGAGTCTATTGCGCGTCAACCGGAAGCGGTAGGCGACATTCGCGCCAACATGATCCTGACTGCGGCCCTGGTGGAGGGAGCCGCCCTTGTCGCTATGGTGTTAGCCTTCTTCGTTAAGGCCGCCGCCTAAAGAGACGCTTTTCTGGGTCGACGCGAAGCGGTTGGCGACGCAACGGCCCAGCTTTTCGACTACTCTAAGCTGCACTTGCTAAAAGTAAAGCTGCATTCATATCTGCAAGTATCTCAATCTACAGGGTACAGTCATGCTGTTTTTAGGAGATTTTTCAGTTATCAAGCCAGAACCGGGTCTCCTCTTTTGGACGGTTGTCATCTTTCTAATTTTCTGGTTCTTGATGGCGCGCTTTGCCTTCAGACCCATCGCTAATGCGCTCAAAAAACGGGAGCAGGATATTCAAGACGCATTGGACGAGGCTAAGAAGGCCCGCGAAGAGATGGCGGCACTACAAGCCGAGAACGAAAAATTGCTGGCTCAGGCTCGAGAGGAGCGCGCTCAAATTTTGAAGGAAGCGAAAGAAGCCAAAGAGCAGATCATCGCCGAAGCGAAGGAGCGCGCCAACGCTGAATACCGCCGAAAGGTGGAAAGTGCTTTACAAGATATTGAAAATCAGAAGATGGCGGCATTGATAGCGCTGCGAAATACGGCGGGTCAGATGGCTGTACAGATCGCAGAGCAGCTGCTGAAGCGCGAGCTGAGCAACAAAGCGGAGCAGGAAGCTTACGCTCAGAAGTTAGCAGAAGAGATGCAGCTAAACTAAAAAAGTTGAAAAAGTGCCATGTCGATTACTCGCATTGCTACGCGATATGCTAAATCCCTTGTCAGCTTAGCGGCTGAGCGCAACGAGCTGGAAGCCGTCTATGCCGACATGCAGCTGTTGGAGCAGGCCATTCGAAATCGCGACCTTTATCTGCTGCTTAAAAGCCCCATCGTTGCTGCCGACAAAAAAATAGCCGTCTTGAAAGCCCTCTTTGAAGGCAAGGTGAGTGCCCTGGTGCTGGCCTATTTGGAATTGCTCGTTCGCAAAGGGCGAGAGGCGTATCTACCGGAAATTGTAAGGGAGTTCATCCGCCAGTATAAAGTGCTTAAGCGCATCACGCCGGTGCGCATCGTAAGTGCTGCTCCGCTATCCGATAGCGTTTTGGAGCAAATTCGGCAAAAGATACGGGCGAGTGGCTTAGCTACGGAAAACCTCGAGATAACCACTTCTGTAGATCCTACGCTCATCGGCGGATTCTTATTGGAGTTCGAAGACAAACAATACGACGCCAGCATAGCCAGTCGATTGGCCGCGCTGAAATCGGATTTCACGAAAAATCAGTACATAAGAGAGTTTTAAAAGCGTCTTTTTCCCTTTCATCATACCTACTATCTATAGAGTTATGGCAGACGTTCGACCGGAAGAAATCTCAGCGATACTCAAACAGCAGTTGACCGGCTTCAATAGCGATGCCCACTTAGAGGAAGTGGGCACGGTACTTCAAGTAGGCGATGGCATTGCTCGCGTCTATGGCCTCAACCGCGCTCAAGCGGGCGAATTAGTGGTCTTTGAGACGGGGGTACAAGCTATTGTGCTCAACTTGGAAGAAGACAATGTGGGCGTAGTGCTCATGGGTTCTTCTGCCGGCATCCGCGAGGGTTCCTTAGTAAAACGCACGGGCCGGATCGCCTCCATAGAGGTAGGCGAAGGCTTCTTGGGCCGCGTCGTCAACCCACTCGGCCAACCCATCGATGGCAAAGGCCCCATTGGTGGGCAAAAGTATGAGATGCCTTTGGAGCGCAAGGCCCCGGGGGTAATCTACCGCCGCCCCGTAAATGAGCCGCTGCAGACAGGCATCAAGGCCATCGATGCCATGATCCCCATTGGCCGTGGTCAGCGCGAATTGATCATTGGCGACCGACAAACGGGTAAATCGGCTATCGCCATTGACACGATCATCAATCAGAAAGAGTGCTACGAGCGAGGCGAGCCGGTATACTGCATCTACGTGGCTTGTGGTCAGAAAGCTTCGACGGTGGCACAAGTGGCGCGCGTTTTAGAAGAGTATGGCGCCATGCCCTATACGGTTATTGTGTCGGCATCGGCCTCTGACCCGGCACCACTACAATTTTATGCGCCTTTTGCCGGAGCAGCCATCGGTGAGTACTTCCGCGACACCGGCCGCCCGGCACTGGTCGTTTACGACGACCTCTCTAAGCAAGCCGTGGCCTACCGCGAAGTGTCGCTGTTGTTGCGCCGTCCGCCCGGCCGCGAGGCGTATCCCGGTGACGTGTTCTACCTTCACAGCCGCCTGTTGGAGCGGGCCGCCAAAATCATCGACGACGACAATGTGGCTCGTCAGATGAACGACTTGCCGCCGAGTTTGGTCCAGGCAGGGCTGGTCAAGGGCGGTGGGTCGCTGACGGCTCTTCCCATCATCGAGACGCAGGCCGGCGACGTTTCGGCATATATTCCGACCAACGTCATCTCGATCACAGACGGCCAAATCTTTCTGGAGTCTAACCTCTTTAATGCCGGCGTTCGTCCAGCCATCAATGTAGGTATCTCGGTGAGCCGCGTGGGCGGAAACGCGCAGATCAAGTCCATGAAAAAAGTGGCGGGTACGCTCAAACTCGACCAAGCCCAGTACCGCGAGTTGGAGGCCTTTGCCAAATTCGGCTCCGACTTAGACCCCGCTACACAGGCTATTCTGGCTAAGGGTGCTCGCAACGTGGAGATCCTGAAACAGCCGCAATACAGCCCTCTACCTGTAGAGAAGCAAATTGCCATTATCTACTTAGGTACCAATAACCTGTTACGGGATGTTCCTTTGAATAAAATACAGGAGTTTGAAGAAATCTTCCTTATGGAGATGGAAAAGCAGCTGCCCGACGTGCTGCAAGAATTCCGCCAAGGCAAGTTAGAAGAGGCCAGCCTTGAACGAGTGCGCCAGCTGGCCGCCCAACTGGTAGCGCCCTATAAAAAGTAAGGTTGTGCCGTGCGCTTAACGCAGCACTTATCGCTTCACAATAAGTTATGGCAAGAGGACTCAAAGAAGTTCGCGAGCGAATTAAGTCCGTCATCTCGACGCAGCAGATCACTAAGGCCATGAAGATGGTCTCGGCGGCGAAGTTGCGCAAGGCGCAAGCCGCCATTGTTCAGCTGCGGCCGTATGCAGACCGACTCAATCGAATGCTCTCCAACATTCTCTCCAATTTGGAAGGCGACGCCACCACCGTCTACAGCAAAGCCCGAGAAGTGAAGAGCGTGCTGGTGGTGGTGGTCACCTCGAATCGAGGGCTGTGCGGCGCTTTCAACAGCAATATCAACAAGGAAGCGGTTGCCCACATCCAAACGCATTATGCGCGCCAGTGGCAAGCCGGTCGGGTTTCCGTGCTCTTTATTGGCAAAAAGGGATACGACTTCTTTCGTCGGCGCTTCCGTGACATGACCTACATCACAGACTACCTTGATCTGTTCAACCGCCTCAGCTACGCAGAAAGCAGCGCCCTCGCGCGCTCCTTGATGGAGGCTTTCCTTTCGGGAAAATACGATGTCGTCGATATCGTCTATGCTCGCTTTAAGAATGCGGCTACTCAGTATCCCACAGTGGAGCGATGGCTGCCTGTACCCAAGGCAGCGGTTGGCAGTTCGGGAAAGCCCAAACGCGCCGACTACATTTTTGAGCCCGCCAAAGAGCAGCTCTTAGAAACGCTGGTACCCAGCATCTTGCAACTGCAATTTCACAAGACGCTGCTCGATACCCACGCCAGCGAGCATGGCGCCCGCATGACAGCTATGGACAAGGCCACTGAAAACGCCGAAGAGCTGTTGAAAGAACTGCGCATCAACTACAACAAGGCTCGACAAGAGGCTATCACCACCGAGCTAACCGAAATCGTCAGTGGTGCTGCCGCCTTAGAAGGCAACTAAGCAAACAAGCCAACGGTCGAATATACCCCTCCCTGCTCCGCTCTGGTAGCGGAGCATTTTTTTTATGTTGGGCGGAGCAGATACCTTTGCCACGTATGCAAGAACTCTCCTGGCGCACTCGGCTCGGTGCAATAGGCGCTACCATAGCGCTGTTTGCACTCATCTGGTTGTACACTCGCGAGTTTCCGGTGCTGACCAACACGCTTCAGGCGGAGCGAATAGTGTTGGGCGCGGTGTTTTTCGGCGCCTTGGCGGCGGGAGCCCTGCTGTATGCCCTTCGCAATCGGCTAACCCCTTGGCGCAACCACCTCCCGGAAGTGCTGCTCATCGCGATCTTTCTGCCCTTATTTTCTCCCCTCATTGCCAGTTTGATCAATCGAGCTGGAGGAAAGGTGTCGCATCAAACCTTCGAGTTTGTCTCCGAGACGCCATACGTAGCGGCCGCCTATGGTTGGCTTCGGTTTCAGCCCATCGAGGTGACGGGCTACCGCCTCGTCGTGCGGGAGGGAAACCGCCTGCACCGCTTTCAATACCGCAAACAGCCGTACTTCCCCCTCACCCGCCCCGGCGAACAAGTCCTCTTGCCGGTGCGCCGCGGCCTATTGGGAGTAGAGGTGATGGTGCTAAAATGACCTGGCACAGCAAGTCTTTGTTTATTATCGGCTTATCACTACTTTATTTTGCCATATCCGATTGCCAGAGGTAAAGCGCACTAAGTATATCCCGCGCTCTAAGGAAGAAAGATCGAGAGCAAAGTCGCCAGGCGCATCCACCTGAGCAGCGCTTCGCACGCGTCCGCTTAGGTCAAATACTTCGAGCAGCCCAGCATCGGAGAGCTGCCGAAGCCAAAGCGTTCCCGAAGTCGGATTGGGCTGAAGCACCAGCGGCAAGAGAGGAGCTTCTGAGACAGCGCTAACCAGCCCAATGGTGCGATAAGTGAGGAAGAAGGATATCGCGCTGTCGATGGCCGGCTCCACGCAGTTGCTGTGGTTGGCTCCGGGCTTTACATCCGCAGCAGCGAGGTTTTTGGCGCCTCGAGCCAACATCGTGTCGCGCGCCAACAGAGTATTTTGGTGCGGCACTTGGTCGTCGCCGCTGCAATAATAGAGGCGCGTAGGCGCTTGGGAAGCCCAGTGGTAAGTATTATTCTCGCGTAGAGCTACGTTGAGCGGATGGTTGGGATCGGTGGTAATGGCCTGCAAAAATTCCGGGCGGAACAGGCGGCGCGGGCGACAGGCCAGTTCATACAGGGTGAGTTTGGCCACCAGCCGTATCTGTAAGCTCAATAGATTGATCTTTCCATCCCGAAACTCAGCAATATCACCTACATACTGGCTGCGGAAGACTTCCTCTAAGGAGTTATAGATATTGCCGTATACGCCCTGGTAGCCGATAAGCAAGTTAGGAATATAGGCGGGATATAGGTACACTCCGTCCGAGAGGGCCATATCGCGCATCACTTCGCCTAAGCTATAGGGGCCCGAAAGGTGTGCTGCTGCCGTCACTGGGAACTCCGCCTTCCAAATGCTTTCCGCATCGCGGTGAAAGGCCATCGAGGCGTGTCCGCCTTGGGAGTAGCCGGTGACGAACAGCTGCTCGTTGGCGTGCACGCCGTACTGTTGCGCAAAGGCAGGAAAGGCGCGCAACATATCGGCAGCTACCCACGACTCTGAAGCCGCGTGTACATACGGATGGAATCCCTTAGCCACTCCTAAACCCAAGTAGTCCGGCATGAGCGTAATGAAGCCTACACCCGCAAACAGCAGCGCCCAGCGCCCCTCGCCACTGCTCGAGGTCGCGTTAAATGAGGGCACGTCTGTTTTAGAGGCTGCTGTACCGTGTTGGTAAAGCAACCGCGGAAAAGTGCGCGTAGGGTCGATAGGGATGGCAATGAGCCCGCTGACCGTATCGATCTGGCCAGCGGTATTCAAAGTGGTGTAAACAGCCCGATAATACTGCACGTCGTAAGAGACGAGGGGCTGGTCAAATTCGTCGGCAATCGCTGCGCGCGTCTCGGCGCCCAAAAATTGGACACTTACCAGCTCGCCCCTTCCCAAAGCAGCGGCCTGGCCCAAGCAATAGAGGAGAAAAAGGGGAAGAATACACAGTTTAATCATAGTATTAGCGGCTAACTGATGGAGGAATAAGCGGTTTTATCACTCACGAAAAGCATTCAAGATGCCCTACGAGCAGAACAGGCGTCCCGCGACAGGCTTGCTGCGCTGCAGAACGAAAGGCTATCGGTAAAGAACAACCTTGTTTTGCCAGATGCGCTTGCCAGAAAGGAAACGCACGCAATAAATGCCGTTTTCCAGCGCGGATAGGTCGAGTAAGTAGTTTGGTGCCGATATCAGGCTAATCTCCTGGCGCAAGCGCCCGCTCAGATCAAATACCTGAACCTGTCCTTCCGAAGGTAAGTCCATCAGCCAAAGCGAACCCGTAGTGGGGTTGGGCCCCAGTAAGAGCGGCTCGACCACCACCTCTGTTGCAGAGACATAGCCCACATCGCGGAATTGGAGAAAGAAGATCAGCGTGTTGAAAATAGCCGGATTGGCACAGGCCCCGTGGTCGGCATTCGGATTGATATCGATAGCCTGCAAATCGACAGCGCCGCGAGCCAACATGGTGTCGCGAGCCAGGATACTGTTCTGGTAGGGCACCTGGTCATCTTTAGTGCAATAGTAGAGGCGCGTGGGAGCTTTGGGGGCCCACTGGTATACGTTGTTGTCGCGCAGAGCGATATTGATGGGATGCGAGTCGTCTGCCCGCACCTCCTGTACTAAAGCGGGTTGGAACATCCGTACTGGTTTAGAGGCGCCTTCGTTGGCAATCAACAGGTTGATTAATTGCGTATTTAACTGCAGCAAGTCTATAGCGCCGGCGCGAAACTGCTCGATGGTCGTGGCGTATGGTTCGCGAAACACTTCGTTGAGGAAGTTATACAGGTTGCCATAAACATTTTGATAGGCGATCAGAATATGGGGCAGGTAGGCTGGGTAATAGTATACTTCGTCGGATAGGGCCAGTTCGCGCATCACTTCGCCAATACTGTAGGGGCCCGACATATGGGCGGCCGCTGTCATCTGGAACTCATTTTTCCAAAGGCTTTCCGCATCTCGTTGAAAGGCCGCGGAGGCATGCCCACCCTGGGAATAGCCTGTGACGAAGAGCTGGTCGTTTACGTACAGGCCACCTCCGTAGTAGGCGATAAAGTCCGGCAAGGTGCGTAGCATGTCAGCGGCTACCCAAGCTTCCGAAGCAGCATGAACATAGGGATGAAATCCCTCGTCTATACCTAAGCCGAGGTAGTCGGGCATGAGCGTGACAAAACCCATTCCGGCAAACAGCAGCCCAATCACCTCCTCTCCGCCACCTAAAATGTTAAACGACGGCACATTTGTCCGAGAAGAGGCAGTGCCGTGCTGATAGATTAAACGCGGGAAGATGCGCGTCGAGTCCACAGGAATAACCAACAACCCAGATACTGTGTCGGGCTGATTGGCCGTATTCTTGGTCGTGTAAATGACTCGGTAGAAGCGTGCATCGTATTGGATAAGCGGGTTGCCAAATTGAGCGGCGATTTGTGCGCGCGTCCGACTGCCTAACAACTGGGCCGACACCATCTTTTGCGCACATAAAGAGGGGAAAAGTAGACCGAAAATGAGGAGAGAGAGTAGTTGTTTTTGCATATTATTACCATTTGTAAAAAACGAACATGTACATATGCTAAGCAAAAGTAGTCAATCCTTACACAACCATTAAATCGATGTTATTTTTTAGCAGTAATGCTGCTCGCTTATATCGTTTAAGATGCACCTCTTAGGGCAGGTATCAAGACAGCTGGAGCTCTTTCTCGTGCGCTTCTTTCCTTTCGGTTTGCCTATGGCGTAGTATTAGTGAGGCGCCTCGATTACCTGCAGGAGGGAATAGCCCTCTATCTTTAACTTGCAAATGCTCTGGTTTATGCGCTCTTCCCTGGTCATAGCTTGCTGCTGGTGGGCTGGTACCCTTGCTCAAGGGCAGGTGCTTGCTCCGCCGGAGCGCGTAGAAGCGGAGGCGTTCGAAAAGCATATTGAGCTGCGCTGGCAAGCCGTGAGCGACGCTCAGCTGGGAGGCTACCAGATCTTTCGCTCCTCGGACGGCGGCATCACCTTCGAGCTGCTGCGCACGGTAAATGCCACAACGACGGCAGTAGTAGATTGGACCGGTGATGAGGGCGATGTAGTGTCGCGTTGTTACCGGGTGCGCAGTATGAGGAATGCGGGGCTTGAGGTGAGCGACTTTTCTCAGGCAGCTTGTGCTCAGACAGCACCCATGACGGACGAGCAACTGCTCGACATGGTGCAGCGCTACACGTTTCGCTACTTTTGGGACTACGCCCATCCGATTAGCGGTCTGGCGCGCGAGCGCTTCGACAGCGGCGACCTGGTCACCATAGGTGGCTCTGGATTCGGCATCCTCGCCGTCTTGGTGGGCGTCGAGCGCGGATGGATAACGCGACAACAGGGTCTCGATCGCCTCATCCAAATCGCGTCTTTTCTACAGTTTGCCCAGCGCTTTCACGGAGCCTTTCCACATTGGATGAGCGGTTCTACGGGGCAAGTCATTCCCTTTAGCCCCTACGACGATGGAGCTGACTTAGTGGAAACGGCCTTTTTAATGCAAGGCCTTTTAGCTGCTCGCCAGTATTTCGACCGCGACGACGCTCAGGAAGCCGGCCTCCGCACCGCTATCAACAGCTTATGGCGAGGAGTGGAATGGTCATGGTTTCGGCGCGGCAATGGCCCCGTATTGTACTGGCATTGGTCGCCCAACTTTGGGTGGCAGATGAACTTTCCGCTGCGCGGCTTCAACGAAGCCCAGCTGGTCTACCTCTTGGCAGCTGCATCGCCTACCCACGCCGTTCCAGGTACCTTGTACCAGACCGGCTGGGCTGCAGCTGCCGACTATTGCACGCCGGCAATCTATTACGGCTACCCCATCTTCACCGGTAGCAATGGCGGCGGTCCTCTGTTTTTTGCGCACTACTCCTACTTGGGATTTGACCCACGCCGCTGGCGCGATGCCTGCTGTAATTATTTTGTTCGCAATCGAAATCACGCACTCATTCAGTGGGAGTATACCAAGGCTAATCCCAAAAAGCATGTCGGTTACAGTGCCGAGTGCTGGGGGCTAACGGCCTGCGATGCCCCTAACGGTTACAGCGCTTTCAGCATCGCCAACGACCAGGGCACTATTGCCCCCACAGCAGCCCTGGCCTCTATGCCGTATACACCCGAGCAGAGCCTCGCCGCCTTGCGCTTTTTTTACCGCCAATTAGGGGAGCGCCTCTGGGGTATCTGTGGCTTCTACGACGCATTTAACTTGGGTCAAAACTGGTTTGCTGCGAGCTATTTAGCCATCGACCAAGGGCCAATTGTAGCCATGATAGAAAACTACCGGACGGGTTTACTTTGGCGGCTCTTTATGAGTAGCCCAGAAATAGAGCCCGCTTTACAGGCTTGCGGCTTCACGCCCGACAGTACGGCGACCTCGGCATCGCTGCCGACAGCGGAACCTACCTGCACCGTTTCTCCCAATCCCGTCCGCAGCGGCCTGTTGAACCTTGCGGTAAGTATCCCCGAGAGCCTTCCTTACCAAATCGAGGTGGTCAATACAAACGGGCAGCCGGTGTATCGCGCTCAGGAAGATGGGCTACATGCGGGAGAAACCGTATTCCAAATTCCGGTCGCTCATTGGCCTGAAGGGGTCTACCTCTTGCGCTTATCTATGCCGCAAAAAGAGCCTGTCATCCGGCTGTTCTGCATTCTAAAAAATTGAGGCTTCCCAACGCCGTTAAAAGCACTTCACTGATACGCTGAAAGCGATTTTTTGCCAATCACTCTTTCACCAAAAATTTGTTCGTATGAAACACATTTCTTTCCTCGTCGTGTTGCTGGCCCTTATATGCGGGCCAATAGCGCGCGCACAAGTCGTTTACGAAGACTTCGAAAGCGGCGCTCCCACCCTAAGCTGGATGGGCTTAAACGGCACCTTTAATGGAGCCGTAGCCAACCCCGACAAGTCAGGTATCAACACCAGCGACTTCGTCGGGTCGTACACCAACAACCCGAACTTCGACTTTTGTTTTGCCCTGCACACTTTCGCCGCACCGGTAGACATTAGCGAGTTTAATCAGTTTAAGATGAAGATTTGGTCGCCCACTGCTCCCGCTAAAGCCTTGCTCAAGCTGGAAGGCCCAGGAGGCCCACCAGTAGAAAAGTTTGTCGATATTATGGCAGCAAATCAGTGGGTGGAGTACACTTTTGACCTATCGGCCGGTGCATCGTACACCCATCTGAGAACCATTTTAGTGTCGTTCAACTCTTTCGTCTTGGGCGACGATAAGACGTACTATTTCGACGATATCGTTGCGGTACGCGCCGAGCGCTGCTATGAGACTTTTGAGGGTGGTTCCGACATCAGCTGGACGGGGCTCAACGGCACTTTTGACGGTGCAGTAGCCAATCCGAGCCCGAATCAAATCAATAGCTCGCCGATGGTAGGAGCCTTCACCAACAACCCTAATTTCGACTTCAACTTTGCCTTTGGAACGGTCAGCACCGGACCTATCGACCTCTCCGTATACAATTCGTTTTCGATAGACGTTTGGCTGCCCGCGCCTACCAGTGTGTTGTTTAAGTTGGAGGGCACCGGTGAGGCTTTGGAAAGAGTAAAATACGTACCGGTCGCCAACACCTGGCAGCGCCTGACCTTTGACATGGGCGCTGCTGCGGGCTACAACACCATTACTAAAATTCTCATTGTTTTTAATCCTGGAAAAACGGGAGATGACAAGACCTATTACTTCGACAATCTTTGCGCATATCCCAATCTCTGTCAGGGAGTAGCTCCAGACCCGGATATCATCGATGACTTTGAATGCAACCGAAATGCAGCCTACGCCTTAGGTTGGGATAGCCTATCAGTAGTGAAGAACCCCTACCCTACCGGCGACAATAACTCGGCCAAGGTAGGACAGTGGAACGACCCTGCTGGCCCTGGTACGGAATGGGCGGCCTTGGTCATTGCCTACCCCACTCCTATCGACTTATCGGTGCGCACCGAATTCTCGGTACAAGTATGGGCGCCTAAGGCAGGCGATTTGTTGCTCAAACTGGAGGGGGGGCCCAATCCGCCTAAGGAGGTTTTCGTCAACATTGCAGAAACGAACAAGTGGGTAACGGCAAAAGCCGATTTCGGCGACCAAGCCGGTAAAGGGCATACGCGTTGGGTGCTCTTTTTCAATGCCGGTGTAAACGGCGAACCGGGCGACGTGTATTACTTTGACAACGTTAAACTATCGGCACCGGCAGAGGCACCGCCTATCGAGGATTTCGAGAATGGGTTGAGCTTGGGTTGGCAACCTCTCGACCAAAACGCAGGGCTGCACGGATCGTTCAATGGCCCAACCGCCAACCCTAATCCCAACAGCGTCAACAATTCGGCCAATGTGGGGTGCTACACTAAAGGTTCATCGCCGTTTTCGACCCTGCAAGCTTTCTCGCTGACGCCTTTCGACCTATCGGTCTTCCCACAGTTCAACGTCGACGTCCTCAGCCCTGCCAGCGGCGGTACTGTAACTATGCAGCTGAGTTCTCCCACCCAGGGCAACAAATCGGCCGAGGCGACCATCACTACGCCCGGAGAGTGGGAAACCCTTAAGTTCGACTTTTCTGCGTTCAACGACATCACCGACTTTACTGAGGTGCGTTTCCTGTTCGATGCCGGCACAGCCGCTGCCGGTGAGACATGGTGCTTAGACAATCTGCGCCAATCGAAGACCACCTTGGACCCTTGCGCCGGCACCGTGCCCATTCCCAACATCATCGATGACTTTGAGTGTCAGCGCAACTTCGTGCAAATCTTTTACGGTGCTTCTGATTTGTCTGTAGTGAACAACCCACACCTTGCCCCGGAGAACGGATCGCTAAAGGTGGGAGAATACAAAGACCCAGCTGGCCCCGGCACTGAATTTGCCGGCATTGGCTACGAGTTTGCAGCTCCGCCCGACCTGTCGCTGTACAACCAGCTCCAGCTACAAGTGTGGTCGCCGTTCAGCAATGTGCCTTTCCTCTTTAAGTTGGAGGGTGGCCCTAATCCCATAGAGATCTTCGATACCTTGCCCTCGGCTAACCGCTGGCATCGGTTTAACATCGACTTCAGCCCATATGTAGGCACGCAAAACACCAAGCTGGTCATCTTCGTCAACGTCCTCAGCTCGACAGGTGGAGGCACCTACTACATCGACAACATCCGCTGGGCACGAGCGGGCTATAACGGCTGCATCATCGACTACGAGAAACCCGAGACCAGCATTACGAACTTCCGCTATTTCGCTAACGGTTCGCTCGAACAGGCTGGCTACCAATTTGAAGTGGTAGATAACCCCAACCCTTCGGGCATTAACCAATCGACTAAAGTAGGAAAGTTCGTCAAAGCGGGCGATGCCTTGCCCTTCGCCGGCATGTATACCGACCTGGAGGCGCCTATTGATTGGAAGGGTGTCAAGCAGGTGCGGGCTAAGGTACTTATGGATCACATCGGCAACTTCGCCGTAAAGGTTGAGGGCGATCCCGTCAATGGAGCGTTCTTAGAGATACCAGTGGCTAATACCAGCATCAACGCGTGGGAAGAGTTGACCTTCGACTTTTCAGCCGTACCCGATAATTCGGAGTTCAGGCGCTTGACGATCTTCTTCGACTTGGGTATCAATGCTACGGGGCAAGACGTCACCTCTTACTTCGACGAGATCGTCATTGGGGATGGCGCCTGTATGAGCGTTTCGGTTTGGGAGCCGCTGCGCTTGGAAGAGATGCGCGTGTCGCCTAACCCGGCTCAACAGCGACTCCAAGTAGAGATCTTCGAAGGAGTAGCGCGCTTGGCTATTGTCGACTTGATGGGGCGCCCAGTGGCGGAAATAAATACAGGGGGCGACTTGCGGATTGACATAGATGTATCATATTTGTCGCCAGGTCTCTATATGCTGATGGGCTACAATGCGCAGGGTTTGCCGATGAGCATGGCGAAATTTGTCAAAAATTAAACATTAGCCGCTTTCTACGGGGTGTCGCCCGCTGTCTGGCCTCGAGCCATAGGATCGGGCGGCGGCGGCACCTCTCTTTTGCTCAAATCCCTCTATCCTCATGCGCATTGTAGGGATACTATCGATGTGGTGGCTATCAGCAGCAGTAGCCTTAGCCCAAGAGCGCGTGCCGTTCAGTTTAGAGGAGCTGCAGCGCCGTACCTTTCTATTCTTTTGGGAGCAGGCCGACTCGATGGGGCAGATTCCCGACCGCTGGCCGACGAGGACGTTTTCCAGCATAGCGGCTACGGGTTTTGGCCTAAGTGCTTACCTGGTTGGGGTAGAGCGCGGATGGATAAGCCACTCTGAAGCTGCTCGACGAGTGCTGCACTGTTTGAAGACGTTGTGGGCGCTGCCGCAGGGGCCTGAGACGGAAGGCACCGCTGGCTACCGCGGCTTCTTCTACCATTTTCTCGACCACGAGCGCGCGCGCCGCTACAAAAGTGTAGAGCTCTCCTCTATCGACAGCGGCTTGCTGATGGCGGGAGTGTTGTCGTGCATGACCTATTTCGACGGTACCGACTCTACAGAGACTGCCATTCGCCAAACGGCAGATGCGCTCTATCGCCGAGTAGAATGGGACTGGATGCTCAACGCCAACCACCGCTTAGGTATGGGATGGACACCGGAAAAGGGATTTCTACCGGCCGAGTGGTTCGGCTACACGGAGGCGATGATCCTATACGTATTGGCGCTCGGCTCGCCCACTCACCCCATTCCCGCGGCGAGCTGGGATGCTTGGTGTCTCAATTATTATTGGGATACTTTTCAAGGGCAACCACACGTCAACTTTGGCCCTCTCTTCGGCCATCAGTACAGCCACATTTGGTTGGACTTTCGCGGCATACAAGACCGCTATATGCGCCAAAAGGGCATTGACTATTTCGAAAACAGCCGACGCGCCACCTTAGCTAACCGCGCTTATTGCCTTCAAAACCCGGGCGACTTCAAAGGATATTCCGAGAATATATGGGGCCTTACCGCCTGCGATGGGCCAATGGAATGGATACAGCGCTATGGGAGCGACCTATGTATACCTAAGCATTGGGAGCGCTTCCGCGCCTACCATGCCCGCGGAGCCGCTAGCGATTACTGCGAGGACGACGGCACCATTGCCCCCACCGCTGCCGGTGGCTCTCTGCCCTTTGCTCCGGAAGTATGCCTTCCTGCGTTGAAGACAATGTGGGAAATATACTACGATAGCCTCGTCGGGCCCTACGGCTTCAAAGACGCCTTTAACCCTACTTTTACAGCCGACGGACGCCTGCCGCAGGGATGGTTCGGAGAGGACTATTTGGGCATTGACCAAGGGCCCATAGTGCTCATGATCGAGAACTACCGCAGCGGCTTTCTGTGGGAGCTGATGAAAAAAAATCCCTACATCCGCGCAGGGCTGCAGCGGGCGGGCTTTAATGGCGGGTGGCTGACGGCCTTTGGGAGAGATGTTTCCTCTGCGGAAAAGCCCGTAAAGCCTAATCCGGAAGTACCTTACAGTCCAAAGTGGTGTTTTGAAAGAAAAGTTTTTCGCCAAGACGAAAAGACTGCACTGCCCTATCGGCTCCTGCGCCCGGTAAATGGCTTACCGTCCACTGCTGTAGAAGGAGTAAGGCGCGATGCGGAGGGGCGGCTTGTGGACGATCGCGGCCGACCGGTACGCGTGCCGTTGGTGGTCTTTCTGCACGGCGCAGGTGAGCGCGGTTACGACAACGACCGCCAGCTCATCAACGGCGTGCTTGCCTTTGTCGAAGAGGAGCAATGGATGCGCCATCCGTGCTATGTGTTGGCACCACAGTGCCCGCCAGATGCCCGATGGTCGGGCGCCGATATACGTACTGCCGTTACATGGAGCGATACTCCTACAACACCTATGCGCATGCTCATAGCACTCATCGAGCAGCTGTTGCGCCAACACCCCGACATCGACCCGGAACGCATCTACCTCACCGGCCTATCTATGGGCGGGGCCGGTGTCTTCGACCTGTTGATGCGACGGCCAGAGTGGTTCGCAGCGGCTATCCCCCTATGTGGAGGGGGCGCCCCCCAACAAGCCCACCGCATCCGATCCGTGGCCCTGTGGGTCTTTCACGGTCGTTTGGATGAGGTTGTCCCATCCTATCGCTCACGCCGCATCGTCGAGGCATTGCGGCGCCAAGGACAACAAGTCCGCTACACGGAATACGAAGGATTGGCCCATGCCATCTGGTACCCCACGTATTACAACCCAGAAGTAATGCATTGGCTATTTACTCAAAGGAAGAAGAAGTCCCAATCGCCTTCTCAGAACGATTAACCCACCTACTTACTGCGATGCAACATTTTAACGCTTTAGATTGGGCCGTCATCGGCGGCTATTTTGTAGCCTTATTGGCCTTAGCCCTGTGGGTCATCCGACAGCGGCAGCGCGACAGCACCGACTACTTTTTGGCCGGGCGCAACGTGGGCTGGTTTGTCGTAGGCGCCTCCATCTTTGCTTCCAATATTGGCTCAGAACACGTCGTCGGGTTGGCGGGAGCGGGAGCGGGCGGCAAAATACCTATGCTCATCTACGAGCTGCACGCGTGGATTGTGCTGATGTTGGGGTGGGTGTTTTTGCCCTTCTACCTGCGCAGCCGCGTGTTTACCATGCCCGAGTTTTTGGAACGGCGCTTTAGCCCTCAAGCGCGCTGGTTTCTGACCGTGTTCTCGCTGTTGGCGTACGTGCTCACGAAGGTTTCGGTAACCATCTATGCCGGGGGCATCGTGATTGCCACCTTGCTGGAGATCGACTTTTGGCGCGGCGCCTTCATAACCGTTGTACTTACCGGCATATACACCGTCCTGGGTGGTCTGCGCGCCGTAGTCTATACGGAGGCGCTACAAACGGTGGTGTTAGTCGTTGGAGCGGGAGCGTTGACCTTTTTTGGCCTGAACGCAGTAGGAGGATGGGAGGGCATGCGCAGTGCCTTAGCACCCGGCTATCTAAACATGTGGCGGCCGCCCGACGATCCGGAGTTTCCGTGGCCTTCTTTAGTGGTTGCCAGCACCATCGCCGGCATTTGGTACTGGTGCACCGATCAATACATCGTCCAGCGCGCCTTGGCTGCGCGCAACTTACAACAGGGCCGGCGCGGCACCATTTTTGGCGCCTTGCTCAAGTTGATGCCGGTGTTTTTGTTCTTACTGCCGGGCGTCATCGCGTTAGCCCTTAAGAACCGCGGCTTGCTGAGTTGGGATCGGCCCGATCGGGCCTTTTCGACCCTGTTGGTGCAGCTGATGCCCCATGGCCTGCGCGGCTTGGTCGCTGCAGGGTTACTCGCAGCGCTGATGAGCTCGCTTGCTTCCGTGTTTAACTCGTGCTCTACGCTTTTCACTGTAGACGTATATCGAAAGCTGCGCCCCCACGCTCCGGAGCAACAATTGGTCCGCGTAGGGCGCCTTGCTACCGCCGTCGTCGTGCTAATGGGCATCGCCTGGATACCCATCATGCAAAATATTTCGGGCGTGCTGTACGAATACCTACAGTCGGTGCAAGCGTATATCGCACCCCCTATCACAGCCGTGTTTCTATTGGGTATTTTCTCGCGGCGCATCAACGCAAAAGGCGCCATCGCTACGCTGTTTGCCGGCTTGGCCGTAGCCGCAGTGCGCATTATCTTGGAAATCAGCCGCCCTATGCTCGACCCCAACGGCTTGCTATACGCCTTTGGAGACCTCAACTTCTTAACTTTTGCTGTGTGGTTTTTCCTCTTCTGTGTCGCCTTGTGCATCGTAGTCAGCCTCCTAACGCCGCCGCCGCCCGAAGAACAGGTTCATGGCTTGACGTATGCTACCCTTTCGGAGGAACACCGCGCAGAGCTGCGGGCCAGTTATAACCTCTGGGATGTTGTCGCCTCCGCTTTGGTAATAGGTATAGTGGTTTGGGTGATGTTCACTTTTACCGAGTAACTGCAAAACAATTATGCGGCTAAAGACACTATTTGATCCGTTTCGCTGGTCTTGGTTCTTGCTCGGTTGTGCTGCAGTAGGGTTAGCAGTTGGGTCTACGCAGCGCGCCAAACCGACCAAGGGTAACAAGTCGCCCGACGCAGCGGAGCGCTTTGTAGACTCTCTGCTCGCCCTAATGACGGTGGAGGAAAAGATTGGACAGATGACCCTGTTCACCACGGACTGGGAGAGCACAGGCCCGACATTGCGCCCTGGTTACCGCGAAGACATTCGCCAAGGGCGATGTGGAGCGCTGTTCAACAGCCACACGGTGGCGTTCACTCGCGAATTGCAGCGCATCGCAGTGGAAGAGTCGCGGCTGAAGATCCCGCTCCTCTTTGGATACGACGTCATTCACGGGTACAAAACCATCTTTCCTATTCCGCTGGCAGAGGCGGCCAGTTGGGACTTAGAGGCCATCGAGCGTTCGGCTCGTATAGCCGCTACAGAGGCGGCGGCGGCCGGGCTTCACTGGACGTTTGCACCTATGGTCGACATCAGCCGAGACCCGCGTTGGGGACGGGTCATGGAAGGAGCGGGTGAAGACACGTGGTGGGGCTGCCGCGTAGCAGAAGCCCGAGTGCGCGGTTTTCAGGGCAAGGGCTTGGGACATACCGATGCTGTGATGGCCTGCGTGAAGCACTACGCCGCTTATGGCGCGCCTACAGCGGGCCGTGAGTACGGCACAGTGGATATGAGTGAGCGCTTCTTTCGCGAGTACTACCTACCCCCCTATGCTGCGGCCGTACGCGCCGGCGCCGCCACCGTCATGACCTCATTCAACGACTACGACGGCGTTCCCGCCACCGGAAATCGCTACCTGTTGACCGATATCCTGCGCCATGAGTTGGGCTTTGGCGGCTTCGTCGTCACCGACTACACGGCTATCAACGAAATGGTGGCCCATGGTGTGGTTCCCGACGAAAAAGAGGCGGGTGTCTTAGCGCTACAAGCCGGCGTAGATATGGACATGCAGGGCGCTGTCTTTCAGCGGTTTTTGAAGACATCCCTGGAGGAGGACAAGGTCTCTATGGCGCAAATAGATACGGCTGTGCGGCGCATTCTGCTACTGAAGTACCGCTTAGGTCTGTTCGAAAATCCGTACAAATTCTGCGATGCGGAGCGCGAAAAGCGCGTGCTCTTATCCGCAGAGCACCGAGCCGCTGCTCGGGATATGGCGCGCAAGAGCATTGTCTTGCTCAAGAACGAACAGCAAGTGCTGCCCCTATCGCGCACGGCGCGCATAGCAGTTATTGGGCCATTAGCCGACAATAAGAGCGAACTTATTGGCAATTGGAGTGCTGCCGGCAATGCCTCCGACTGCGTGAGCCTGTTAGAAGGCATAAAAAAAGCCAGTCAAGGTGTTGTGCTCCATGCCCGGGGCTGTTCCATCGAAGGTACCGACCGAGGCGGTTTTGCGTCGGCGATAGCTACGGCGAAGAAAGCCGATGTCGTAGTCTTAGCAGTGGGCGAGTCGGCTCAAATGAGCGGCGAAGCGGCTTCGCGCACCCAGCTGTCTTTGCCCGGCGTACAGGAGGAATTGGTAGCTGCTTTGGCAGCGACGGGGAAACCCTTAGTGGTGGTGCTTATGAACGGACGGCCCTTAGCCATTCCCGACGTCGTAGAACGCGCTACTGCAGTGGTTGAGGCTTGGTGGCTGGGCACAGAGGCCGGCAATGCCCTTGCCGACGTGCTCTTTGGCGACTATAATCCCTCGGGAAAGTTGCCTATGACTTTTCCGCGTTCGGTAGGTCAAATACCCATCTTTTACAACGAGAAAAGCACTGGGCGCCCTTACGACCCCAACAGCAAGTGGACGAGCAAATACATCGATTCTCCCAATAGCCCGCTCTTTCCTTTTGGCTTTGGTCTAAGCTATACGACTTTTGAATATTCAGCGCCAACAGTGTCTCGACGCACTTTCCGACCGGGCGACACGTTGTACGTACGGGTGGACGTACGCAACACCGGCAAGCGCGCGGGCACGGAAGTCGTACAGATGTATGTGCGCGACCTAGTAGGGAGTGTTACCCGCCCGATACGCGAACTCAAGGGCGTTCAGCGCATTGAGCTCGCTCCAGGACAAGCGCAAACGGTCACCTTTGCCCTTACAGAGGCCGACCTGCGCTTTTATCGGCGCGATATGACCTTTGGCTCCGAACCCGGTGAATTCGACATCTTCATCGGCAGCAGTACTGCCCACGGCCAATCAGTGCGCGTGGAGCTGCTGCCCTAATCCTGTGCTCCGGCACTTGGCCGGAGTTTTTCCCTCTTATTGCTCACTAAAAAGTTATCCGATTATGAAGCCACTTTACGCTTTACTGGTGTGTTGCGCTGCGTGGCTGTCGGCCAATGCGCAACAGCGCGTTAGCGGCCGAGTCACCGACGCGGAGAGCGGAGAGCCGCTCATCGGCGTAAGTATAAGTGTTCGAGGTACAGCCATCGGCGCTATTACAGATACAAACGGACGCTACACCGTAGACGTACCCAATCTCAATGCCGTATTGGTATTTACCTACACGGGCTATTCAGAGCAAGCGGTACCCTTAGAAGGCCGCACAGTGGTCGATGTTCGGCTGAGCGCGCGTTCAGAAGTCATTGGCGAGATTGTCGTAGTGGGCTACGGCACTCAACGCAAGAGCGATCTCACCGGGGCCGTCGGCACCGTGAAGACGCGCGAGATCGAGCGCATTCCCACCGCCTCCGTAGACCAAGCGCTGCAAGGTAAGATAGCGGGCGTGTACGTTGTTCCAGCTAGTGGGCGCCCGGGAGACGGCGCAGTGGTGCGCATCCGCGGCACAGGGACGCTAAACAACGCCAACCCGCTGTACGTGGTCGATGGCATGCTCTTGGAGGATGCTTCCTTCGTTAACCCGCAAGACGTAGAGTCGATAGAAGTGCTCAAAGATGCCTCTGCGACTGCTATCTACGGCAATCGCGGTGCCAATGGCGTCATCATCATCACGACCAAGCGCGGAAAAGCGGATGATCGGGCCGTCGTGTCTTTAAACAGCTACTACGGTGTGCAATCGCTCACGCGGCAAGTGCCCATGGTCAATGCTTCGGAGTTTGCCCAAATGTACAACGAACTGGTAGGACAGCCGTTTTTTGCCGACCCAGCCGCCTTAGGAGCGGGCACAAACTGGCAAGACCTAGTATACCGACAAGCCCCCATCGCTAGCATTCAACTGAGCGCCAGCGGCGGCTCGGGCAAATACACCTATAACGTCTCAGGAAACTACTTCAACCAACAGGGCATCGTACGCGAGTCGAAGTTCGACCGGGTTACGCTGCGCCTCAACAACGAGTATCAGGTGAACCGAAGCCTGCGCTTGGGCAATAACCTCGCCTTTGCCGCCGCTAACAGCCAAAATGCGCCTAATGTATTGCTTTCCACTTTGTGGATGCCCCCCATCTACGCTGAGCGCGACTCAACAGGAAAGTTCTCTGACCCAACTTTTTTCGGAACGGCCATCGGCAACCCGGCGGCAGACCTGTTCTACAAAAACAACAATTTCTCTAAAAACAACCGGCTCGTCGGCACTATCTACGGCGACCTGACGCTGTTCAAATACTTCACCTTCCGCTCCAACTTTGGCTTGGATTACGGACTGGCTAAGAGCCGCTATTACGAGCCCGTCTTTCAGGTGTCGATATCGCAGCGCAACTTTAACGACCGGCTCGAGCTGGGCTTCAACGAAAACCGCTCTTGGCTATGGGAAAACACGCTAACCTTTGCTAAGGAGTGGAAAAACCTGCGCCTCAACGCCCTGATCGGCTATACGGCTCAAGAGACGCGCTTCGAAAATTTTGGAGCTAGCCGCAGCAACTTTCCCTCTGGCGCGGACGAATTGCTGTACCTCTCCGCAGGCAACGACACTACCCAACTGAACTACGGCGGCGCAGGCGAATGGGCTATGGCCAGCTATTTAGGGCGCATCAACATAACACTACTGGAGCGCTACCTATTGACGGCGTCGATACGGGCCGACGGCTCTTCGCGCTTCGCGCCCCAAAACCGCTGGGGCTCTTTTCCCTCCTTTGCTGCCGGCTGGAACATCGCCCAAGAGCCCTTCTTAGCCAATCAGCGACTCTTCGACCGCCTAAAGCTGCGCGCCTCCTGGGGGATCGTGGGCAACGATAAGACCCAGCTGTATCCCTCCTTCGGCATCATTCAAGGCAACCTGTACGCCATCTTTGGGCCTACTGAGGCGCTGAATACTGGCGCTACCCTGACAACCCTCTCTAACCCCGACGTGCGCTGGGAAGAAACCCGACAGACAGACATCGGCTTGGAAATGGCCCTGCTGAACGGGCGACTCACTGCTGAAATAGACTGGTATAATCGGCTGACCTACGACATTCTTTACGAATTGCCTATACCCGACTACGTAGGATCGGGAGGCAACCCGGTAGTCAACGTGGCCGACGTGCGCAACCGCGGATGGGACATCACGCTGGGCTGGCGCGATACGCGCGGAAAAGTGTCGTACAACCTCACCGGCATCCTCTCCACGGTGCAAAACCGCGTGGTCGAACTCGACCAGCGCAAGTCGGAAGTGCGGGCTGCCGGCACCGCCCAAGGTGACTTCGCCACCCGCACCCTCGTCGGCCGGCCTATCGGCGAATTTTACGGATTTCAAGTCGTCGGCATCTTTCAAAATGCCGACGAGATCGCCTCTTCGCCGCGTTTAGGCAACGAAAAACCCGGAGACTTCCGATATCAAGATACCGATGGCGACGGTAAAATCACCGATGCCGACAAAGTGTTTTTAGGTAGCCCTATTCCTAAGCTCACTTATGGGTTCTCTATGGGGCTCGAATGGGCGGGCTTTGACCTCGCTGCCGATTTCTTCGGCGTGTACGGCAACAAAGTCGTGAGTGCCTGGCATATGGCGCGCTTCGGCGTGTACAATTGGCATCGGCGCTACTACGACAATCGCTGGACGGGCGAAGGCACCTCCAACGAAGTGCCGCGGGTGACGAACGGAGGGCACAACTACCGGATGTCTAGCTTCTACGTGCAGGACGGCTCTTTTTTGCGCCTGCGCTCCCTCGTCGTCGGCTACACCTTGCCCAAAAGCGTTACCCAGCGCATAGGGTTACAGCGCGCACGCCTGTATTTCAATGGGACCAATCTCTGGACACGCCAAGCGTACGACGGCTACTCGCCCGAGTTTCCCGGCAGTAGCGTCTTCACGGCAGGGGTCGATTACGGTTCCTACCCCATAGCAAAGGCTATCTCCTTTGGATTGGATGTCGTCTTCTAAAAGGGCGACGCATCATTATTACCTTCAACAAACAGAACAATGTCGTCTTGCTATGAAACACTGCAAATCGATACCGCTGTGGGCCGGGCTGCTGCTCAGCAGTTTGGCCATATGGAGCTGTCAGAAGGAATTTCTCGACCGAAAGCCGTTGGGACAGCTCACCTACGAAAACTTCTTTCAAAATGCCGAGCAGGCTATTCAAGCTACCAATGCCGTCTACAACCAGCTGCGCGATTGGGACTGTGTAGGGCTACCCTACTTGGGCTGCACAGACATCATCAGCGACGACGCCGACAAGGGCTCTACGCCTAATGACGCACCCTATCTGCTCGAAATAGACAGCTTCACTTTTGACGCCGCCAACATCGCCTTTAGTAGCGTGTGGCGCGGCTACTTTCGCGTCATAGCCCGCGCCAATGTAGCCATTAGCGAGATTCCCAAGATCGATATGAACCCTGCACTGCGCGACCGTTTGGTTGGCGAATGTAAATTCCTGCGCGCCTATGCCTATTTGCTGTTGGTGCAGTGGTTTGGCGATTTGCCGCTCATTACGCGGCCTTTGAGCGGCGATGAGTACTATGCCCAAGAGCGCCAGCCGGTCTCAGTCATTTATGACCAAATCGAGCGCGACTTGTTGGATGCCATTGCTGTTTTGCCAGAAAGATCGCAGTACCCTGCCGCAGATCTAGGGCGAGCGACGAAAGGAGCCGCACGCGGCCTGTTGGCTAAATTGTATTTGGTAAAAAAGGACTTCGTCAAGGCAGAGCAGTATGCCTTGGAGGTCATCAATTCGGGGCAATACAGCCTGTTACCGCGTTATGCCGACAATTTTATGCCCATTGGTGAGAATGGGGCTGAGTCGGTGTTTGAAATTGGCTGTGTAGCGCTGCCCGCCCCTATCGTTGGTCCAGGTGCTTCGCCGTACAATATGATTCAAGGTGTGCGAGGAGTGCCCAACTTAGGTTGGGGTTTCAACCGCCCTTCCGATGCGCTCGTTGCTTCGTATGAGCCCGGCGACCCGCGCCGCGAGGCTACTATCATTTACGTTGGAGAGGTGCTGCCCGACGGCTCCACCATTGTGCAGGACAACCCAGAGATCGTAGGCGAACGCTACAACCAGAAAGCTTGGGTACCTGCTCACCCCGGGCTGCAGGACAACGGTCCGGGCAACATTCGCATCTTGCGCTATGCCGATATCCTGCTCATGGCTGCCGAAGCGCTCAACGAGAACGGGAAGCCCGCCCAAGCGCTCGTTTATCTCAATCAGGTGCGCAAACGGGCTCGAGGGACAAATAACTTTATCCTACCCGATGTGACCACTACCGACCAAGCGCAACTGCGCGAGCGCATCTACCGCGAGCGCCGCGTCGAACTGGCTATGGAGCAACACCGATGGTTCGACCTCTTGCGCTGGGGGCGCGCTGCTTCGACCATGCAAGCCTTGGGCAAGCGCTTTTTCGTGGCCGGTAAACACGAGCGCTTGCCTATCCCTCAAAGCGAAATTGACCTGACGGAGGGCCGGCTCAGGCAAAACCCAGGCTATTAGGCCTACTGCAAAGCGGCAGAAAAGAAGGGGCCGGCAGAAAGAGTACCTTTTGCCGGCCCATCTTTGCGCCGAAGAGATGTTTGCCAGCAGTTCTAAGGCCTTTGGAGAAGCACTCCTCATTGCCACAACCACGGCACAGCTGGCCCTTTGGATAGGCCTATTTGGTAGGTTGGCATTTCCGCGCACTTCCCGACGGCATTGCATCGCCAAAGCTGTGCTCCCTCCGGCTTCGGTGCTCATCTGCGCTCGAAACGAAGCCGAAAACATCGCCCGCCATCTGCCCAAGGTGCTCGAGCAAGAGTACCCCGATTTTGAGGTGATTGTCGTAGACGATGACTCTTCTGACGGTACGCTGGATGTGTTGCATCGGCTCCAAGAGCAGTATCCTCACCTGCGCGCACTTCACTTATCCCCGAAGGCCACCCCGGGAAAAAAGGCGGCTCAGGAGATGGCGATAAGGGCAGCGCGCCATGAAGTGTTGGTGTTTACCGACGCCGACTGCTGCCCTGCCTCGTGCCAATGGTTGCAACAGATGGTCGCCACCTTAGAAAGTACGGTCCCAGGCCGTCGGGTCGAGATCACGTTGGGCTATGGCCCCTATGCGTCGGCTCCCAGCTGGCTTAATCGCTGGGCGCGGTTTGAGACCCTCTACACGGCTATGCAATATCTGAGCCTGGCCAGCGCAGGGATGCCCTACATGGGAGTAGGGCGCAACCTTGCCTGGAGAAAGCCGCTTTTTGCGCGGGCGGGCGGATTTGAAGCCCACAGCAGGCTGGCTTCCGGAGACGACGACCTATTTATCAACGCCGTAGCCACTGCTCAGAATACGGAAATATGCTTGACCCCTAGTGCCTTTGTTTACTCTACCGCACCACTGAGCTGGGCCGCTTGGATCCGACAGAAAAGACGCCACCTCAGCACAGGCAGCTTCTACCGGCGTAAGCATCAAGTTGTTTTGGCCGCCTTGGCTGGCTCCCAAGCGTTGCATCTCCTGTTAGCCGTAGCATGTACTATCGGAGGGCATTCCATAACGGCCTTCCTGTTTTGGGGTATGCGCACCGCTGTCGCTTGGACGCTCTTTTGCCTCATTGCGCATCGTTTCTGCGAAAGAGGTCTCTGCACGCGTTTTCCTCTCCTCGACGTCGCCTTATGCGCCTACTACCTTTTCTTCGTCCCTTACAGCCTGCTGTCGCGCCAAACAGATACCCTTTGGAAGTAAGACAACGCTCGAATGAGAAGCACTGAGAAAAAAGCCGCCCAAAAGTGTAGCGCGTGCCGATACCTTTGTCTACTTTTGCAATCGAGCCAAGAGAGGACAGGCCTCCTATGAGACGTCCCGTTTGTAAGGTAACAGTTTGAAAATCAACTCGTCATGAAATACCGAGTAGACAAGCAGGAGCAGTACACCGTGTTTACTTTAGAGGAATCGCATTTAGACTCGCTGATCGCTCCCAAACTCAAAAGCGAGCTGGTTTTTCTCTCCCAAGAGGGTGTACGCAATCTGATTTTGGACCTTTCCCAGGTGGAGTTCGTCGACTCGAGCGGGCTGAGTGCCTTACTGACGGGGAACCGCCTGTGGAAAGACTTAGGATCGTTTGTCATCACAGGGCAATTGCATCCCTCCGTTAAGAAATTCATCGAGATATCGCGCTTAGATACGCTGTTAGTGCTCATCCCTACCATTCAAGAGGCTGCCGATTACATCATTATGGAGGAGGTAGAGCGCGAGTTGGGCTCAGAGTAAGCGCAGCAAGCGCCTGAGCACGTGTAGTTTGAGGTGTTTTTTAAGGTAAGGTCAGCTGAGAGCACTCCGTCTACGCATCATGCGAACCCATCGAGTCTTTTTGGATGAAATTATCGACGAGCGCATTAATGTGCAGCCGCTGTCGCCAGGTGACTTCGATGCATTGATGGCTAAGGGCTGGCGCTTGTTGGGGTTTTCTATCGTCCGGCACAATTACGGCATCAATCACGAAGACCTATGCCGCACCATACCGCTCCGCATACGTCTCGACTTCTCCCCTACCCTGTCGCACAGTCAGCGCAAATTGCTGCGGCGCAATGCCCATTTAAAGGTACGTTTTGGGCCTATCCATATCACTGAAGAAAAACACGAGCTGTTTCAGCGGCACACCCAGCGTTTTCGTTCTTCCATTCCCGACTCCATTTTTTGCTTTCTCCACCCTAATACCAATTTGCCGGTGCCAGGGATAGAGCTGTGCGTATACGAGGGCGATCGGCTCTTTGCTTGCAGTTACATGCATTTAGGCAAGAAGGCAGCTTCGGCTACCTATTGCTTTTTCGACCCGGCATTTGCTCACTATCGTCCCGGCATCTTCACTATGCTGCTTGAGATGGAGTGGGCGCGCCAATCGGGAAAGAAGTTTTACTACCACGGCTATTGTTACGACGAGCCCTCTCAATTTGACTATAAACTGAATTTCCACAATTTAGAATATATGAACTGGAAGACGGGCCTCTGGTTGCCCTTGCATCGCATCTGGCAGCGCAGCCCCAACGACATACCGCTGTGAGGCGAACAGCAGCCGTACTATTTTGTTGAAAGACACCCCCTTCCATTCGAGGATGACTGTTGAACAATTCAAGGAGTTTTTCCCCTTGGTGCCGCCCGAACCGGGAGTGTACCGCTTCCTCGATGACAACGGCACTATCTTATATGTGGGCAAAGCCAAAAACTTGCGGCAGCGATTGGCTTCGTATTTCGGCGATAAAAAGCACCAGTCGGCTAAGACCAAAGCCTTGGTGCGCCACGCTCAGCGCATTGAGTTTACCGTTGTGGATACCGAAACAGATGCCTTACTGCTCGAAAACACGCTCATAAAAAAGCACCAGCCGCGATACAACGTCATGCTCAAAGACGAAAAATCGCCGCTGGTGTACATCTGCATCAAAGCGGAGCGGTTTCCTCGTGTAGTAGTGACGCGCAAAGTAGCCCGCGACGGAGCCACATATTTCGGCCCTTATCTGAATAAAGGACGCGCCGACCAGCTCACTGACCTCATACGGCGCCTTTTCCAACTGCGCAGCTGTTCGTTAAACTTGTCGGAGGCAAACATTGCCCGCGGCAAGTTTAAGCCCTGCTTAGAATACCACATCAAGAATTGTGCAGCGCCCTGTGTAGGCTACGAAGATGAAGCATCCTATCGAAAAAAGATCGAGCAAATCAAAAACATCTTGCGCGGTCAGTACACCTCCGTAAAAGCACACCTCAAAGAGGAGATGCTGCGCTATGCCGAAAACCTGCAATTCGAACAAGCCCAGCAAATGAAGGAAAAACTCGCCCTGTTCGAGGATTATCAGGGTAAAAGCACCGTGGTCAATCCCAACATTCGAGACGTCGATGTGTTCTCCATCGCGTTGGGCGAACAAGAGGCCTATGTACACTGTCTGCGCGTGGTAAACGGCGCAGTCATTAACACCTACACGCTGACACTGACTAAAAATCTGGACGAAGACCCAGCGACGTTGCTCTCATACGCCATCTCGGCGCTTCGACAAAAGATGAACAGCACTGCTGCCGAAATCATCGTGCCCTTTCCCGTGGCCTTGTCTGAGGAAGTCACCGTCACTGTTCCCAAAATCGGCGATAAGAAAAAACTGCTGGAGCTGTCGGAGCGCAATGTGCGCCAATACCAACTGCAGCAGCAGCGCGTTGCGCTCAACCGGACGAACCGGCAAACCTCTGCCGAGCGCATATTAAATACTTTAAAAGCCGACCTCCATCTGAAGGAGCTGCCGCTGCATATCGAATGCTTCGACAACTCTAACCTGCAGGGCAGCCATCCCGTGTCGAGCTGTGTGGTCTTCCGCAACGCGCGCCCTGCTCGGCGCGACTACAGGCATTACCATGTGAAGACGGTGGAGGGCCCTAACGATTTTGCCTCGATGGAAGAGGTCGTCTATCGACGCTATAAGCGCTTGTTAGCAGAGGGGCAATCACTTCCTCAACTGGTCATCATCGATGGCGGCAAGGGCCAGTTGAGCGCTGCTGTAAAGAGCCTGCACGCCTTGGGTTTAGAGGGGAAAATCACTGTTATCGGCATTGCCAAGCGCTTAGAAGAGATATATTTTCCCGATGACCCTGTGCCGATCCACCTTAACAAGCGCTCGGAGTCGCTGCGGCTCATACAGCAGGCGCGCAATGAGGCCCATCGCTTTGCTCTGTCGTTTCATCGAAACCAGCGCAGCCGCGCGCTGCTGCAGACCGAGCTGACGGAAATCCCCGGCATCGGTCCCAAAACCGCCGAAAAGCTGTTACAGCACTTCGGCTCTGTAGCCCGCCTACGTCAAGCGCTTGAGGAAGAAATAGCCCAAGTAGTAGGCAAAGCACAGGCAGCCCGATTGAAGCGATATTTTTCGGACACTACCTTTGAAGATACTACTCCTTGACCTCCTCGTAGTCTGTGTATTCCTCTTCGGGCTCCGCGTCTGAGCGTGCCTGAAGATATGCGTTTGCGGAAGGGCTGCCTGGCGGGTGAGGGTTCAGGGGCTTCCGAGCAATAAGGCGCCTGTGGGTCGCGCCCCACTTCGCAAAGTAATGCCGCAACACCATTCCAAACCAAATGAGGGCCAACAGGGTAAAAACCCATTTAAACCACCACACAGCGCTGTCGAATAAGGCAATATAAACGCTTTTAGATGCCCGGAGTTCAACGCGTCAAGATGACGTAGTCGCGCAGGAGCGTCTCCAAAAAAATAGAGGCTTGGCTTGGTGGTGGCGCTGGCAGAGATAGGGCGTCTGTTAAGTGCTTGGCCAGTTGGATTGCTGCTATTCGATGCGCCTCGTTAGGATAGCGGCTAAGTCGGACTAAGGTCGCTTTAACGACGAGCATGTCGGCCTCCGTCAAGAGGCGCACTTGCGGATAAGTGACAGCGTAGTTCTCTACCGTAGAGATGCGAAGCACATCCAACAGCGAAATAGGCCGCTTTGCTTGCTCGCATATTACGGTAGTGCGTGCCACTACATCACCTAAACGCTGCATTCGAGGGGTCGTCTGAATAAGGAGGGTACCGATAAGTCCGGCAGAAAACGGCCCATCGACCAGCAATAAAAGCGCTCGAATAAGAGCATCGCCCCAAGAGATCGGGCGACCATCTAAGCGGACAACGCGCGTTCCCATCAACCAACGCCCTGGCGTCTGCCCCGCATTATACATGTCAAAAAGTACATGATAACCGACGTATGCCGCAACGAGGCCGTATAAAAACAAGCGAAAAACATCGACCCAGTCGGGTAGAAGTATCAGGGCCACTACACAGACTAACACATATCCGAGCAACACCGCGATCAAATCTACCGCAGCGCTCAACCAACGATGGCATACTCCCCCTAATTCGTAAAGGATAGCGACGTTTTGCAGGGTGGGAATTTCGATAGTGTGCACAGCTTCCTTAACTAGCGACCTGGTAGTCGCGCAGCGCTTCGTTTAAAGAAACTTTTTTATCGGTGCTTTCTTTCCGCTTGCCGATGATAAGGGCGCACGACACCTGATAATCGCCGGCTGGGAAAGAGCGCGTGTAGCTGCCCGGCACCACAACCGATCGAGCGGGCACTCGCCCAGTGTACCGTATCGGCTCGGGGCCGGTGACGTCGATGATATGCGTGCTCTGCGTGAGCACGACGTTTGCGCCCAACACGGCTTCGCGCTCTACGCGGACACCTTCTACGACAATACAGCGCGAACCGATGAAGCAGTCGTCCTCTATGATGGTGGGCTGCGCCTGTGGCGGCTCTAACACACCGCCAATACCTACTCCGCCCGACAGATGTACATTCCGTCCAATTTGGGCGCAAGAACCCACCGTTGCCCAAGTATCTACCATAGTACCCGCTCCCACCCAAGCTCCGATGTTCACGTATGAAGGCATTAAGATGGCACCGCGTTCGATAAAAGCGCCGTAGCGAGCCAACGCCTGAGGCACTACGCGCACGCCTAGCTGCTCAAACCCTCTTTTCAGGGGAATTTTATCGTAGTATTCGAAGGGCCCTACCTCTATTACCTGCATCTGTTGAATCGGGAAATAGAGGATGACGGCTTTTTTTATCCATTCGTGGGTGATCCAATCTCCTGTGGGGGTAGGCTCAGCCACGCGAAGAGCGCCTTTGTCTAATAAGTCAATGACTTGGCGAATGGCCTGTTGTACCTCATCTCGCGCCAATAGGGCGCGGTCTTCCCAAGCCGCTTCGATGGGCTCGCGTAAGCGTTGCAGCATCTCGTTTTATATTTCTTTTCGCAGGCGCGCTACCGGAAAGCCCAGCTGTTCGCGATACTTCGCTACCGTTCGGCGCGCGATGTTGTAGCCCTTCTTTACTAAGATCTCTTTGAGCTTTTCGTCGGACAACGGCCGCTGCTTATTCTCCCCGTTAATCAGCTCCGACAAAATTTTCTTGACTTCTAAAGTGGACACTTCATCACCTTCCTGAGTGCCTAAACTTTCCGAAAAGAAATCTTTCAAGCGCTTGGTGCCGAACTCCGTCTGAACGTACTTGGCGTTCACTATTCGGGAGACGGTCGAGATATCCAACCCGGTGACATCAGCAATATCTTTGAGTATCATAGGGCGAATTTTCCGCTCGTCGCCCGTTAGAAAGTATTCGCGTTGGTGTTGGAGGATAGCGCTCATAACGAGCATCATGTTGTGTTGGCGCTGTTTAATGGCCTCAATAAACCATCGAGCGCTGTCGATTTTTTGCTTGATGAAGACAAGCGCTTCGCGGTCCTTACTGCTCATTTTCCGGGCACTCTTGCTTTTGTAGAGGCTCTGGAGCATTTCGCGGAAATGCTCGCTAATGCGCAGCTCGGGGGCATTGCGCGCGTTTAGCGTTAGCTCTAATTCTCCGTCTTGGTTCGTTACAAAAAAATCCGGCACGATATAGTTATTCAGTATTTCGCTTCGGGCGACAAAGGCGCTAGCGGGTTTAGGGTTGAGCTTCTGAATCTCCCGAACAGCCAACTTTAGGGTATCTTCTTCTACGCCGAGGCTTTTCGCCAATTTAGGATAATGTTTTTTAACAAACTCATCGAAGTAATTTTCGATGAGTTTGATCGCCATGGCGATATATGCGCGCCTTTCTGGCGAAAGGGAGCGGCTCTCGTCGCGCAGTTTGCTTCTCAATTGAATGAGTAAACACTCGCGCAAGTCGCGCGCACCGATGCCGGGAGGATCAAATCGCTGGATGATGTGCAGGATCTCCTCCAGCTCTGCCTGGGTCGTTTGAATGCCTTGAAAGAGAAGGTCGTTGACCATGGCCTCTAAGCTGCGAGATAAGTACCCCCTCTCATCGATAGACCCAATAATTTGAAGAGCTATTTTTCGCTTCCGTTGGTCGTTCAAATCGTAAAATCCCAATTGCTCCTCCAAGTACTCTTGTAGAGTGCTCTCTGAGCGAATGGGGATGACTTTTTCATCTTCTTCTTCGCCGTGTTCGCCATCAGAGGAGCCGTAAATGGCGGGGTCCTCTTCGACGAAAATACTGAGTGAGTCATCTAGAAGCTCCTCTCCCTCAGCATCTGAGCCGTCTTCCCGGTCGTCTTCCGGCTCTCCCACTCGATCGCCGTATTCTCCCTCTTCCCCGTCGCTCTCTACCTCCGACGAAATAGGGCCCAGCACCTCCGCCCCAGGAAGGTCCTCCGAAACATCCAGGTCTGTTCCGCTGCTGTCATCCCGCACGAGAGCAGGATTAGTTTCGAGTTCTTCTTCAACGCACGCTTCAAATTCCTCCGTAGAAGTTTGCATCATCTTCATCAGCCGAATATGCTGAGGAGAAAGTTTAATTTCCTGTTTAGTCGTAATCGTTTGTTTAGGAGCAGCAGCCATAAGCGTGCAGGGTTAAAAGATTATAGACTCATGGAATGATTTTACGCCGAAAACTCGGAGGAGGCCGGCCACATATCAAATTCAAGGCCAAAAATATCGAAAAAGCCCTTTTTACATAGGGTATAAAAGCATTTTTTTTGCGATCATTTATGGAAATCTCTAGACCAACTTCTTAAACATGTGCCTAAGAAACAAGATGCTATGGATGATTTCACGGCAGGAGATCTGCTTTACAGATAGCGTACCTTTGTTTGTTAAATAAGAGAGAGATATGACAAAAGGCTGGACGCTGAGCGAGAAAGAGCCCAAACAAGCGGAGCAGTTAGAAGAATATGCCGTACTTATCGGAGTTATCTGGCCACACGGAAGTGAGGCGCAGGTGCACGAGTATTTGGACGAATTGGAGTTCTTAGCGCTGACGGCAGGGGCTCATACGGTTCGGCGGTTTATACAGCGCATGGCGCATCCCGATCATCGCACCTTTATCGGTAAAGGTAAGGTGGAGGAAGTTCGCTTGTATTTGGAGCGCCATCCGGAGGTCAACATGGTTATTTTTGACAATGACCTAACGGGCAAACAAACCAATCTGTTGGAGGAAGCCCTGAAGGTTAAGATTATCGATCGCTCGACACTTATTATGGACATTTTCGCACGCCGAGCGCAGACGGCTCAGGCGAAGGCACAGGTAGAATTGGCGCAAATGAAATACCTGTTGCCTCGGCTACGCGGCTTGTGGACCCACTTGGAGCGCCAGCGTGGCGGCATTGGCATGCGCGGTCCGGGTGAGGCGCAAATCGAAACCGACCGCCGCTTAGTGCAGCAGCGCATCAAGAGTTTAGAGCAGCGCCTGCGCGAGATAGACCGCCAAGCGCAGACGCAGCGCAAGACGCGCGGCGAATGGGTGCGCGTCGCCCTGGTCGGTTACACGAATGCGGGCAAGAGCACGCTCATGAACCTGCTAAGCAAATCGGAGGTGTTGGCGGAAGACCGCCTCTTCGCCACCTTAGACACCACCGTGCGAAAGGTAGTCTTCGACCAAATGCCGTTCCTGCTGTCGGATACCGTAGGATTTATTCGAAAACTCCCTCACCACCTGATAGAGAGTTTCAAAAGCACATTAGACGAAGTGCGCCAGAGCGACCTACTCCTCCACATTGTGGATGCTGCGCATCCGCAATTCGAAGACCACATCCGAACGGTACAGCAGACATTGAGCGAGCTGGGAGCAGCGGAAAAGCCCTGCATAATGGTGTATAATAAAATCGACCTCTACCGAGAGCGCTACTTCGATGCTTTGCTGGATGCCGAAACCCGAGCTCAACTGGAACACGACCTGGCGGAACAGCTAAGGCACAGCTATGGAGAAGGGTTGTTTATTTCGGCCAAGACGCGCGAAAATCTCGATGCCCTGCGCGCGCTGATGGGCCGCTACATCCGCGGGCTGTACCTCACGCGTTATCCCCACCGCATTCAGGTTTGGTAGGCTTTATTATTTTTTTCGCTTCTTAAAGCCGTTGCGGCGGCGTGTGCGGTGATTGCCGTTCTTATGGCGCTCTTGAACCCGACTGCCGACCTCCTTTTTGACCCCAGCCGCCAGCACGTCTAAGGATCCATAACCCTCATGCAGTTGCAGTTTCCCCCCGGAGAGCAATGCTAAGTCGTCCTTGACAATATCGTCTGAGACATAGTGCTCCTTATTCCAAGTTTTGTATGCCAACTTCATATACGAGGCGATGACCTCTACAAGTCCCTCCTTCTTGGGTCCATCCGGCATGGCGATAGCCTTCTGGATGAGCCGCTGCACGTTTTGGCCGTAGTGGCGAAGTTGAGTATTTGGATTGGGATAGTTTAGAGGCATAGGGCGCGGTCGATGCGCCATTGGTCGGATTACCACGCCAGGAGGGGGCGTCACGTCCAAATCGTCTCCCGCAATGGCGAAGGCATGGTTCCACAGCTTTTCGCGGTGGTCTTCCGGGTTTCGGTTTCCCGCCGGATGCAGCAGTTGCATAATACCAATGATGGCTTCTACGCCTTTCTGCCTCCGCTGTGGGTCTTCTATCTCCTTGACATGCAGGAGGAGCTCTTGAACCAGCCGGCCGTATTCGGCAAAGCGAATCGGCATCTTCTCTGTGTTATATCGGGTCTTGAGGCAATTCATAGCAAGTTTTGGTTATTCTACGGTAACAGATTTAGCCAAATTGCGCGGTTGGTCGACATCGCAGCCGCGCAGCACCGCGATGTGGTAGGCGAGGAGCTGTAGCGGAACAACCGACAACAGAGCAGTAAAAGGCTCTTCTGTGCGCGGTATTTCTATGGTGTAGTCGGCCATGTCTCGAATAACCTGGTCATCTTCGGTCACTACGGCCGTGACGATCCCGCCTCGCGTCTTCACTTCTTGGATATTAGAGACGATCTTGTCGTGCGTGCTTTGATTGGTCGCGATGACAAACACCGGCATATTTTCATCGATGAGGGCGATGGGCCCATGCTTCATCTCTGCAGCCGGGTAGCCCTCCGCATGGATATAGGATATCTCCTTTAACTTAAGTGCGCCTTCTAAGGCCACCGGGAAGTTGTATCCCCTGCCCAAATAAAGCGCGTTAGAAGCATCTTTAAACTCTTCGGCAATATACCGAACCTGTTCGCTGCACTGCCGGAGCAGCTGTTCCACCTTGTGTGGAATGAGAGCCAGCTCTTGTACCAGTTGTTGATATTTAGATTTGCCCAAATAGCCGCGTTCATAGCCTAAGATAAGGGCCATCATGCTGAGCATGGTAACCTGTCCGGTGAAGGCTTTGGTGGAAGCGACGCCGATCTCCGGTCCTACGTGAATATACGAGCCGCTATGGGTGGCTCGAGCGATGGAAGACCCGACTACGTTGACGATGCCGTAGGTGAGCGCCCCGCACTCTTTGGCCAATTCCAGAGCAGCTAAAGTATCGGCCGTCTCTCCCGACTGGGAGATGGCAAGGACAATGTCGTTGTTGCGCACCACTGGATTGCGATAGCGAAATTCCGAGGCGTATTCCACCTCTACCGGCAAACGGGCTAAATCTTCAAACAGGTATTCGCCGATCATGCCGGCGTGCCAGGAGGTGCCGCACCCCAAAATAATCATGCGCTGAGCGTGGATCATGCGCTTCTTGTATTCTTCCATGCCGCCCAAACGCACCCAGCCCTCCTCCGCATTCATGCGGCCGCGCATGCACTCGGCAATAGTAGCGGGCTGCTCGAAGATCTCTTTAAGCATAAAGTGGGGATAGCCGCCCTTCTCCAACTGCTCTATCTCCAACTCGATCTCCTGCACAACAGGGTTTTTCTCCTCGTCGCGCAAATTCCGAATGGCAAAAGAGCCATTGCGATGCACCACTGCGACCTCCTCGTCCTCCAAATATACGACCTGTTTCGTATGTTCAACGATGGGCGTGGCATCTGACGCGATAAAGAACTCGCCCTCCCCAATGCCAATCACCAGCGGACTCGATTTGCGCGCCGCCACCAAGATGTCTGGCGCTGTAGTATCCATCACGACAATAGCGTAAGCGCCTTGAACCTGCATGAGGGCCTGTTGAACAGCCTTCTCTAAGGGTAACTGGCTGCGCTCCTGAATTTCCTCGATAAGGTGTACCAACACTTCGGTATCGGTCTCGCTCTTGAAGGCGTGTCCGTGCTTCGTCAAAGCATTCTTCAAGACAGCGTAGTTTTCAATAATGCCGTTGTGTACCAACACCAGGCGGCCGTTTCCGCTCAGGTGAGGGTGGGCGTTAATGTCGTCGGGCTTACCATGAGTAGCCCAGCGGGTATGGCCAATACCCACGGTGCCGCGCACATCTTTGGTGTTCGCGTATGCTTCCAACTCACTGACCTTCCCCTTTCTCTTGTAGATGCACAGGCCATCGTTCAGCAGAGCGACGCCGGCACTATCGTAGCCGCGATATTCGAGCCGATAAAGTCCTTTTATCAGGATGGGATAAGCCGAACGCGGGCCGATGTATGCTACGATACCACACATGATTGTACAGGTTTAGGTGTTTTTGTTTCGATTAACGCACTGCGGTATACTTCAAAGTGAGCTTGGCCGGGTAAACAGCACTTTTGGGCCCAAATAGAATGACGCGAGAAGCTAAACGGCCTTGCGGGAAGGGACTGATGTACAGGGTCTGCTTGGCGATATCGCCATCTGGATTGTCTACCATAGCTTGAAAGCGCTGAGTGAGGGTCAGTCGGTAGCGCTCTACGGTCTGTCCGTTGTCAACGAGGGTACGCGGGCTACCGCCGAAGCGGCTAAAGTCGTTGAGTAAACTAAGCGAATATACTACATCGGAAGTAAACGTGCGCAGCGTATCGTCCTGGCGTTCTGTGAAGACCAGCTGGCTTACAGGCGCCAAGGCGGGATAGGTGCCAAACGGGTGCGCTACCGTCATTTCCAATTCGGCTTTATTAACCGCGATATTCTCCAACAAATGTGCATAGGGGAACTCAACTTTCAGGCGCAGTCCTGCCAAGCCTTGTATCCAAAGCAAATCTTCCGCCGGCGAATGGATAGCATTTTCTACTGGAGCGCCGCTGTAGTCGTGCTCGAAATAGTTGAACTTATTTCCACCTAAAAAGGAAAAATCAAACGTCCGCGAAGCGGTGATGGTGTCGCTCTCATATTTGTAGTATAGGCGAATGAAGCTAAAATCCCGATCGTTGAGGTTAAAAGCCATGACCGCGCCGGGTATACTGCCGGCGGTGGCCGTAATGCGAAGGCCGCGGATTTTTTCCCAAAAGAGGGTGTCGGCGGTTAAAATCAGGCTATCGGCTTCGAGGATTTCTTGCCCAAAAGAAGGATCCAATGGGATGCGCAGGTACGGGCCTCGTGTGAGGGAGTCGAACAACGGCTCTGGTGTGCGCGGACGAGGAAGTACATGGGTCACTTCGCCCAGCAGGACATCGACAGGTAGGGATTGATTGGAGTAATACGCTCGATCCCATCTGATGGCATGACCAGCAGCGACGCGGTGTACGCGCACGGTCTGAGGTTGAAGGGTATCGCCGTAGAAACCGTCGGCAGCATAGCGCAAAAACAACACTATAGAGTCGATACGGGCGCTTCGAAACGGCGGATCTAAAGTAGTCGGTCGAAAAAGGGTGTAAAGCGCAGCCGTCGTTCGCCCAAAGCGCGGATCCTGAAGCTCGCCGCACAAAAGATATGGGTTGATGGACGAACGGTCGGAGGTCTCTACGCTGTTTTCGCGCTCCACGTAGAAGCGCACCGTCAAGGTATCGGTATAATTGAACACATTGCGTTCGCTTTCCAAGAGCTCAGCGCCAAAGTCGGTGGGCTTAGAGCATTCAAGCAGGAGCAAAGTGCTCATCAAGGCCCATCCTAACTTCTTCGATAACAGGGCAACTCGGCTTAGGTACATATGGGAAAACGCGTTTAAACGATGGTACTGGGACAAGAATGCGCATCTCGGGTTGTCTAAGATACCCGAGATGCGCAAAAAATACCTTCCTGGGCATCCATTAAAGGACTTCTTCCTCTACGATGACCTGGCGCAGGAATGCAAGAAGGTGCTCCAAAGCGTTGCCGTTTGCTTCTTTGTGCAGTTTCAACACGGGCTTTTGCTCAGCGAGAAGCGACTGTTGGGCTTGCGCTTGCACGCCCGGCTCAGCCAAGACGATGGCATCGGCATAGTGGTACGCGCCTTGATGCACCGAGATTTCGCCGTCTTTTATGAAGGGTGTCAAGTCCTCCGCAGATATGTTGTTAATCGCCGCTTTTTGCCAAAACCGCTCCTTCGGAAAGCGCTCTAAAGAGGCATCGTAGGCGCAAAAGACGATGTGTGCATGGGTGAAGAGCGGATCCATCTGATAGGCTTTCCGAGCGTACAGGGGGATCAGGCCCGTAAGCCAACCATGACACAGGATAACGTCGGGAGGCCACCCTAATTTTTTAACTGTCTCGAGCACGCCCTTACAGAAAAAGGCCATGCGGTCGGGGTTGTCTTCAAAGGAGCGGCCAGCCTCATCTTCAAAAGTGCTTTTCCGCTTGAAGAATTCCTCATTATCCAAGAAATAGACTTGCAGGCGAGAGCTCGGCATCGACGCCACCTTGATAATCAGGGGGTAATCGTCGTCGTCTACAATAATGTTCATTCCTGAAAGCCGAACCACCTCGTGCAGTCGATGGCGCCGCTCGTTGACGATCCCGTATCGCGGCATCATGATGCGGAGCTCAAAATTTTGGTCGTGTAGAAATTTGGGGAGTTGACCGACGAAATAAGAAATAAAGTTTCCTTCGGTATAGGGTTCCATCTCTTGAGTCACAAAAAGCAAGCGTTTCTTTTCCATGTGGAAGATATTCTGACTAAGTGTTTTTAATCGCAACTCGTTCGTAGCGGCACGTCCTGCTAATGGCGCAAAAGTACAAAAAAAGCCGATTTTTACAGTAAATCATCGGCTTTTTTCGTCTTCTTCCTGAAAAAAATCAGCTGTACAGATACATGCTGCGGTTGCGCTCCAACTCGCGGAAGTAGCTGTCTTTTAAGTCTCGAATGAAATAGATGGCTTCCCCTGTGCTTTTCATCTCTGGGCCCAAGCGCTTGTCGGCGCCGGGGAGCTTATCGAAAGAGAAAACGGGGATTTTTATGGCATACCCTTCTAAGCGCTGCTGTAAGGAGAAGTCGCTGAGTTTGTGGGTACCTAAGATGATTTTGGTCGCGATGTTAAGGTAAGGGGTCCCATAAGCCTTTGCGATGAAGGGGGTGGTGCGCGAAGCGCGCGGGTTGGCTTCGATGACGAACACTTCGTCGTCCTTTATAGCATACTGAATGTTAATGAGCCCTCGGATGCGGAGGGCAAGAGCAATTTTTTCGGCGTACTCCACCATGCGCTCGATGACGATAGGCCCTAAGGAGTAGTAAGGCAAGACGGCGGAGGAGTCGCCGGAATGGATGCCAGCCGGTTCGATATGCTCCATGATGCCCATGATGTGAAGGGTCTCCCCGTCGAAGATGGCATCGATCTCGGCTTCTTTGGCGCGTTCGAGGAATTGGTCAATGAGCACTCGATTGTTGGGCAGATGTTTGAATATCGTCAATACTTGGCGCTCGAGCTCCTGATCGTTAATGACGATCTTCATGCGTTGCCCACCCAAGACGTAGCTGGGTCGCACCAGAAGAGGATAGGGGATCTTTCGGGCGATCTCGAGCGCTTCATCCACATTGCGCGCAGCTCCGTATCGAGGGTAGGGAATGTCGAGCGAGCGGAGCAGGTCGCTAAAGCGCCCGCGATCCTCGGCGATGTCCATGTCGGGGAAAGATGTCCCTAAAATATTCCACCCCCCCTTGTAAAGGTTCTCCGCCAGCTTAAGTGCCGTCTGGCCGCCCAGCTGAACAATAATCCCGTCGGGGCGCTCGTGTTCCAGGATTTCCTCTAAATGCTCCCAGTAGATGGGTTCGAAGTAGAGCTTGTCGGCTATGTCAAAGTCTGTGCTAACCGTTTCGGGGTTACAATTGACCATGATGGTCTCATAGCCCTCCTCTTTGGCTGCCAGCACGCCGTGGACGCAACAGTAGTCGAATTCGATGCCTTGGCCGATGCGATTGGGGCCGGAGCCGAGTACCAAAACCTTTTTGCGCGAAGAGACGTGGCTCTCCGTCTTAGGAAGGAATACCAACGGTGTTGGCTCAGTGCCGTCATCATCGGAGGTGCCTGCTTCCTCAGGTAAAGTAGCGATGCCGTTCTCAAAGGTGGAGTAGAAATAGTTGGTAGTAGCGACAAACTCAGCCGCACAGGTGTCTACCATCTTGTACACCCGGCGAATGCCGCGCCTTTTTCGCTCTTGAGTAACCGACTTTTCGTCTACGCGCAGCAGCCAGGCGATCTGCGCATCGGAATACCCGTTCTTTTTCAACTCCCAGAAAAAGTCGTCCGGAATATCTTCTGGCACGTTGTAGCGCTGCAGCCTCTCTTCCAATTGCACTAAATGCTTGATCTCTTGGATAAACCACGGGTCTATACCGGTTAACTTCTGTACTGTTCGCGAGGGAATTCCCAGGCGTAAGGCGTCTTTAACGCGGTAAATGCGGTCATCAGAGGCTTTCTCTAAGCGCTCTAAAATGTCGTCGGTTTTTAGCCACTCTTTCATGTCGGCTCCTAAGCCAAAACGGTTGTTTTCTTGGCTTTGGCAGGCCTTCTGAAGGGCTTCCGTAAAGCTGCGACCAATAGCCATAGCTTCTCCTACCGATTTCATCTGGAGACCCAAGCGCGGATCACTTCCCGGAAATTTCTCGAAGTTCCAGCGCGGCATTTTGACAATGACGTAGTCCTGTACCGGTTCGAACAGGGCGGAAGTAGTTTTGGTGATTTGGTTGAACAGTTCGTCCAACGTGTATCCGATGGCCAACTTGGCTGCTATTTTGGCGATGGGATAGCCGGTAGCCTTGCTGGCTAAGGCAGAGGAGCGCGAAACGCGAGGATTTACCTCTACGGCAATCAGCTCTTCGGTGTGGGGGTTTTGGGCAAACTGGACATTGCAACCACCGGCGAAGTTGCCCAGCCCGCGCATGATGCGAAGGGCCTGGTTTCGCATTTCCTGAAAGCAGGTGTCGCTTAGCGTCATGGCGGGGGCTACCGTAATGCTGTCGCCCGTATGAATGCCCATAGGGTCGAGGTTCTCTACTGTGCAGATGATGACCACGTTGTCGTTTTTGTCGCGCAGCAGCTCTAATTCGTATTCTTTCCACCCCAGCACGGCTTTTTCCACCAAGACTTCATGGGTTGGAGAGGCATTCAAGCCGCGCTTGAGCGCTTCGTCGAACTCTTCTTCGCGCATGACAAAACCACCACCCGTGCCGCCCAAGGTGTAGGAGGGACGAATGACCAACGGAAAACCCAGCTTTTGCGCCGCCTCCTTCCCTTCCAAAAAGGAATTGGCAATGTAAGAGGGCGCCACCGATAGTCCTAAGCCGACAACAAATCGCTTAAATTCTTCGCGGTTTTCGGTAGTCTCTATGGCGCGCGTATCTACTCCGATCATGCGCACCTCGTAGTTTTCCCACAGCCCTAATCGCTCGCATTCAATGGCCAGGTTCAGCGCAGTCTGGCCGCCCATGGTCGGCAATACCGCGTCGATGGGCGGTAAGGCCGGATTTTCCTGATGCTCTCGCAGAATTTGCTCGATGCTCTCTGGCGTAAGTGGGCGCAAATACACGAAATCGGCCGTCACCGCATCGGTCATGATGGTGGCAGGATTGGAGTTGATGAGGGCGACGCGAATGCCCTCTTCGCGCAAGGAGCGACTGGCCTGCGACCCGGAGTAGTCAAACTCGCAGGCTTGCCCGATGATGATCGGCCCGGAGCCGATGATCAAGACAGTCTGGATGGATGGATCTCTCACGGTACGTATGGTTTTAGCAGAAAAAAACCGGATGCGGCACCGCGGCCACATCCGGTTTTCTTTGTTAATAAATACCTCGTTTTTTCTTCCTAAGTCGATGCATGGGTGCGGCAAAGGTAGTAAGATTATTTTAAGAACAGGACGCCATTTAATTGCTGAATGCGCGAAGGGTCGCGCGACAGCCACATTTCTCGAATAAAGAGGCGGTATTGGCGCCTACCTATTGTCCAATCTAACCGGCTCAAGTGTTCCGGCAGAGTACCATCAGACGTCTGGGCAATGGTTTGCCACTGGGCAAAGTAGTTCCTGAAGTCCAAGGTGTCCTGTCGGCTCTTGATCCCGTTTAGGCCAACAATAAGCGCATTTCCGTTGCTTGACAGGGCGAAATAAGGCGATTTCTCGACACGTGCTGGCGGAGTTTCGCCCACATTGATCCAAAAGAAAGCTCGAAACCCTGCAATATCGCCTCCTGTTAGGGGCTGCACTGCAGCGTTGGTGTACACGTATAGCGACTCGCGTATCGACGGCTGGCTCAGGCGTAGCCGCTCCAACAGCACCTGACTGCGTTCAAAGGTGCTCAAACTGTCGGGAGTGATCACATGAAGCGGCTCAGGGAGCCAGTCGGCGAGTAGGTGCAGGGCATCTTGTTCGCTGAGAAACGACACAATAGAGCGGATGCGCTCGCGGTCCTCCTCCGGCAAATACGACAAATCCCGCTTTAAAGTTCCCTTCTCCTCGAAAGCGCGGTGTTTTTCAAAAAGCGACTTCAAGATACCTCGTTGGCTGCGCTGCGAGACCTGAAAAGCGCTTATAGGGCCCACCACTGCCGGGACGATAAACAGCATTAGCGATAGCGGGATGAAGCGAATATCCCTTCCCTTTGGCCAAAGGAAGTAAAGACATGTCACCGCTAACCACACCCCCGTGTGCGCTACGAGGTATCGCTCCGGCGTTACACCGTAATCCGAAATTCGGCGCCCGATGGCGATGAGGAGCAGCACTGTCATCGGCCCCAAGACCCACCAAAACCGCTTCTGAAAGAGGCTTACCCACCGGCTTTCGAAGTACTGAGGGAACCGATGCGTAATCAGATAGGTAAAAATGCCGGCCACAGAAAAGCCCAACACTAAAGAAGACACCCATCCGCGAGGGAGCTGCCAAGAGAGGAGGATTTTGGCAGAATAAGCGTATAAAATCAAGAAGTACAGGCCAACCAGCGGTACAAAAACGTACTGGCAGAGGTTGCGCAGCAGTTCGGGATATCCGGTTTCAGCATCATTCAGACGACTCTTCTGCGGGAAGTGGTACAGAAAAAACGTGGTCTGAAACATGCCGGCCAAAAGCGCAAAAAGGTATCCGTAGATCCGACTGCTCCAGTGTAGGTCGAAGAGTGCGTTGATGGCCGCCAAGGCCAAGGTGAGACCTAAGAACAAGACGCCGCCATAGACCGCTCCCGTGACAAAATGGGTCATAAGTCGTTTGTTATACTCCCAGAAGTCCTCTACGGAACCGCCGCGCGCGAAAAATGGCACTGCTGCTGTCCATAAATGCGCAGCCAAGAATAAGAGAGCAAATCGAGGTATCTGTACCTCTTCCCAGTCTGCTCGGCTCGGCTGCAACCAGAAGTAACAGCCTGCGGCGAGGAAGAGCCCGAGCAGATGAGCCGCATATTTTCGCCAGTCGGCCCAAAAGAGGTACTCCGATAGCGCAACTAAGCCGATGCAAAGGGGAAGTCCCATAAGAGCTCCCAGCATCAGCGCGACCGCCTGCGTATCTTCTTCGCCTTCGAAGATCAGGCGTATAAAAGCACCGGTAAATACTGCGGCGCACGCCATAGCTGCAGGAAAACGCCTACACGCCTTGAAAAAGGCGTCGATCCCCAGCTGAAAAGAAAAAACCGGGAAACGAACAGATAGAGCCATCGGTGTTACTTTTGCTTTGTAGAAATCGGTTTATTGATTGCATTTAAACGGTTGCGGCCAAAAAATCGCTGCCCAAAGGTCTCGTTCGCTGTGAAATTGCGCACTGTTTTCTTCACCTTAGGACTTTTTTATTTACCGATCTTGCTGCAGGGCCAGCATTTTCCATCTGAATGGGTCGGTACATGGAAGGGAAAGCTCTATATCTATACTCTCCAAGGTCTAACCGATTCGGTGCAAATGGAGGTGGAGATATATCCTTTAGACACTTCATCTTCGGGCCGCTATACTTTCGGCATCGCCTATGGCTCTAGGGGTACCGATTGGCGCCCGTATGAACTGGTGCCGGTAGCGCCAAAGCATGGACTGTGGAAAATAGACGAAAAGAACGGTATCGTCATAGAGAGTTTTCTCTATGGGCCTAAGTTGATGAGCTGGTTTTCGGTGATGAACAGCCAGCTGCTGTGCACCTATGAAAGGGTTGGTGAAGATCTTTTGCTTTTTGAAGCCTACTCGAGTGCTTACCAGCCCATAAGCACTAGCGGAAATACGGAATGGGGCGGAGAAAAGATTCCGGAGGTAAACACTTACGGCGTAAAGGTATTCCAACGAGCTACTTTGAAAAAGCAGCTTTGAGGGCATATGGACTCACTGACGCAAATCGTATTGGGCGCTGCGTGTGGGGAGGTAGTTGCCGGTCGTCGCTTAGGCAATCGCGCTATGTTGTGGGGTGCTGTGGGGGGCACTATTCCCGACTTAGATGTGATAGCCGAGTTGTTTGCTGACCGGCTGACAGCCATGAGTTTCCACCGCGGCTTCATGCACTCAATCTTGTTTGCAGTGCTAGCCCCTTGGATCTTGGCTTGGGCTGTCCAATGGTTTTATAGCCAGCGCATTCACCAGCTACACGCCTATAAGTGGATAGCCGGGGCCGTCTGGGTCCTCTTCTTCTTAATCGCTGCCGCTGCCATCAACTACATGCCGGTCGTCTTGTTCGGTCATATCAGCTGGTACGTACTGGTGCCCACCCTACTCATCGGCCTGCGATTTACCTGGTGGCTCTGGCGCGACTATTGGATGCGCGACCTCAGCCCCGTCCAAGCGCCCTATCTCGTCTGGGTAAACCTGTTTTTCTGGAGCATCTTTACGCATCCCATTTTAGACTGCTTTACCAACTTTGGCACCCAGCTCTGGCAGCCTTTCTCCGACCTGCGCGTGCAGTGGAACGTCATCTCAGTAGTAGACCCACTCTACACCGTTCCCTTCGGGCTATGTTTGGTGCTGGCCGCCTATCTCGACCGCACCCAGCCGCTCCGACTCTACCTAGCTTGGGCAGGTATCTTGTGGAGCTGCGGTTACCTCACCTATGCTTGTATTAATAAGGTAACGGTGACAAAGCTGTTCGAAGATGGATTAGACACAGAGAAGATAGTATATCGCCGATACATGACGAACCCTACGCTCTTCAATAATGTGGTTTGGTATGGCATAGCAGAAAGCGATAGTGCGTACTACTACAGTATGGTAAGCTTGAACGATTGTACGCCAGCATTCGAGCGGATCATTCCTATTCGTAAGAACCACGAACAGCTCGAGCGAGTGCCTTCCGACGACCGCACTGTGCGGTTTCTTCGATGGTTTTCCGACGGCTACTTCAATGTTATACCTTTCAAAGGAGGCACCGATACGCTCCAGGTGAATGACCTGCGCTTTGGGTTACAGGGCGACACACTCACCGAAAAAAGCTATATTTTCCCATTTCTTTTGTTTGAAAAAGAAAAGGGAAAATGGGACATTTATCAGCGCAATCGTTCGCCGCAGGAACCCGAGGAGATCAAGAGATTTCTGCGCGATTTATGGATCCGTTTTCAGGGGCGTCCTTGTTCCTAAGTGGAAAAGAAGCTGTTGGTGGCTGATTTAGGTATGCTATTTGTTAGTGCGATGTCAGATAAAAAACTTACTTATGAGAAAAGCATTCACCCTACTTCGCTCGGTTGTCGGCATCGGTTTAGTTATCGCTCTTACCTGGCAGAGCTGCGGAGACGGATATCCCGATGACATTGGCAAGGATGCCCACACGCAGTCGGCGGAGGCAGCCTTGAGGTGGAACGAGCTCTTCTTGGAGGTGGAGCGCTATGCTCCCAACTACCGGCCCTGTCCTACGGCCCGAGCGCTCGCTTATTTGGGTTTGGCGGCATACGAAGCCTGCGTAGAGGGGATGCCTGGCTACAATTCCATCGCCGCGCGCACCTTGGGACTCGACCTACCGCGCGTCGATAAAAACTTAGATTACTATTGGCCAGAAGTGGTCAACGCGGTGTACGGCTACCTCATGCCGCTGTTTTTTGACCACATCTCCGCGGCCGACAAGCAGAAGATTCAACAATTGGAAGCCTCCTTAGAACTCAAATATTTTGAGGAAACTTCAGAAGAAACCTTCATCCGTTCGCGGCTGCACGGACGCGCCGTAGCAGAGAAGATCTGGGAATGGGCTCGAACCGACCCCTACGGACACGATGCCCACAAAGACCCTTTTCGCGGATACAATTGGCAGGCCCGAAACACGAAACCCTACGATTGGGAGCCCGTAGGACCAGGGCCAAACAACGGCATTTTCCCCTATTGGGGCGATGTGCGCGTATTTGCCCTGCCTAAAGGCACCTTCCTGTGCCGTCCTCCCTTGCCCTATAGTGAGGCCTCGGGCTCTCCGCTGTACGCCCAGGCGTTAGAAGTGTATGCTCAAAACACGCCTACGTGGCCTTATGAGTCGCGCTGGATAGGAGAGTTCTGGTCCGACGATCTTGTCAACCTCACCTTTAGCCCTCCTGCCCGCTGGATTGCCATTGCCAGCCAGGTGATAGAGCGAGAGGCGGCCTCGCTGGCTACGGCCTTAGAAACCTATGCCAAGATAGGCTTAGCGCTGAACGATGCCGCCGTAGGCTGTTGGTACTCTAAGTATCACTACAACATAGAACGCCCACAAGCCTATATCCAGCGCCTCATTGACCCCAGCTGGAAAAGCAGCCTGAAAAATCCGCTAAACGGCGACGAGGGCATCAATCCGCCCTTCCCTGCCTATCCGTCGGGACATGCTGTCTTTGGCGCCGCTGCTGCCGAGGTGCTGGCCAGCGTATTTGGATATACCTATTCGATGACCGATCGCTGTCACGAGTCGCGCACCGAATTTATCGGAACACCGCGAACGTTTGACAGCTTTTACGATATGGCCCTGGAAAACGCCTTCTCTCGCGTGCTGTTGGGCGTGCACTTCCGCATGGATTCGGATGAGGGCATGCGCTACGGCACTGTCGTCGGCCGCTATGTCCACCAGCTGCCCTGGAAAAGATAAGTTCTTTCTCAAAAGTATCTTTGCCGCTGATTACCTTCTATAAGGGCATTAAAACAACTCTCTATGGCTTCTTTTGAGCGAACTGCGAGCGCCGTTTGGCGCGGTACAGGGCCGGATGGCTCCGGCACACTCACTGGCCCTTCTGGTGTGCTTAGCGAAACACCCTACTCTGCGAAGTCGCGCTTTCAGAACGAGGACGGCCGCGCTGGCACCAATCCCGAAGAGCTCATCGCAGCAGCCCACGCCGGCTGTTACGCCATGGCGCTGAGCTTCGCTTTGACCCATGCCGGCTTTGCACCCGAGGTGCTGCGCTGTTTGGCTACTATAACCATGCAAAAAGAGGATGCCGGTTGGACGTTTGCCCAAATCCGTCTGCAATTAGAGGCCAAAGTACCTGGCATTGCAGAAGATCAATTTAGGGAACTGGCTGAAAAAGCAAAAGAGGGATGTCCCGTAAGCCGCGCCCTAAGCGCCGTGCCGGTTCACTTAGAGGCCAAGCTGCTGGTTTAGCCTTTCTCATGTAAGTTTACGGCTTAGGGGAGCCATCTTCTGGGAGAAATGCCGTTATTTTGCTTTAAAAAATGACGGCCACAGTAACCTATACCGGCGACTTGCGCTGCACGCTCCAGCATACCCTTTCTAAGAGCGAGATCGTCACCGATGCTCCGCCCGACAATCACGGTAAAGGAGAAGCTTTTTCGCCGACCGACCTTTGTGGGGCGTCGTTGGCATCGTGCATGCTGACGATAATGGGCATGCGCCTGCGCGAGCGCGGGGTTAGCATCGACGGTGCCCGTGCCGAAGTTACTAAAGTCATGGCAGCAGCCCCCAGGCGGATTGCCCGGATAGAAATCCGGATCTTTATGCCTCCCAACAACTTTAGCGAGGCCGATAAAGCGCTGATGGAGCACATCGCCCACACGTGTCCTGTCGCCTTGAGCCTGCATCCCGACATCGTCCAGCAAGTAGAATTCGTCTGGTAGAAATCATGGCCAACTACATCGAAAGGGTGTACGCGGTGACGCGGCGCATCCCGCGCGGACGCGTGACGACTTACGGGGCTATTGCCGATTATTTGGCGTTGGGATCGGCGCGCATGGTGGGATGGGCGCTTCATCAGAGCATCGGCACGACCGATGTGCCGGCTCATCGCGTGGTGAACCGAAGAGGGGAACTCAGCGGCCGCCTACACTTCCCTACGCCGACGCTGATGCAGCAACTGCTCGAGGCAGAAGGTATCACCGTAGCCGACTGCCGCGTTGTTGACTTTGAGCGACTTTTTTGGCATCCGGCTGAGGTGGACGAAATGTAAACGAAGATGCGTCAGCGAGAAATTCTGCCCGTTCACAATGTTCAGGCGTTGAAGCATACCCTTCGCGCGTGGGCGCAAACATCGCCGGTGGCTATCTACTTAGACAGCAACCGCTCTGGAGAAGCTCCTTCTCCGTCGAGTCAACCCTATTGGCAGCGCACTCGTTGGGAATGCTTGTTGGCTATCGGGGCAGCCGACGCCGTATGCAGCCAGGTGGGCAACGCCTTCAGTGCCTTGCGCCGCTTCTGCGACCAACATTCCGACTGGCTCTTTGGGTTTTTGTCGTACGACTTGAAAAACGAAGTGGAGCGCCTTTCTTCTAGGCATCCCGACCCGATAGGTTTTCCGGACCTCTACTTTTTTCAGCCCGAAGTAGTAGTAGGTATTCAGCGGAGAGGAAAAGACTATTTCGCAGAAATCTCTACCCTCAACGGCAGCCCGCGCTGCCTCTTGGAGGTAGCCGTTCGGCAGAGGCGATTGCCCAGGCGCACCCATGCAAGCATGCCAGTGCCCCTAAGGCCACGCATGCCTCGCGACCGATATATAACAACCGTCCACGCTCTGCAGGAACACATTGCTGCTGGAGATGCTTACGAAATCACACTGTGCCAGGAGTTCTTCGCCGAAGGGGTGAGTATAGATCCGCTTCTCACCTTTGAACGCCTCAACACCTTAGCGCAGGCGCCCTTTTCTGCCTTTGTGCGCTGGCACCAATGCTATCTGCTGTGTGCCAGCCCAGAGCGGTTTTTAGCTAAAGAAGGCCGACGGCTTTTTTCCCAGCCCATTAAAGGCACGCGTCCGCGGCTGGCCGACGCCCAAGCTGATGCGCGCATGCGCGAAACCCTGCGCCTTAGCGAGAAAGACCGCGCTGAAAACGCCATGATTGTCGACTTGGCGCGAAACGATCTGGCGCGCCATTGCACGCCCGGAACAGTAGCCGTAGAAGAGCTCTTTGGCATCTATTCTTTTCCCGTCGTGCACCAAATGATCTCCACCGTGTCTGGGTTACTCGCACCCGAAGCACACCCTGTCACAGCACTGCGCGACGCCTTTCCCATGGGCAGCATGACCGGAGCACCTAAAATTCGGGCCATGGAGCTCATCGAACAATACGAATGCAGCCAACGCGGCTTGTACTCCGGCGCCGTAGGCTATTTCTCGCCAGAGGGCGACTTCGATTTCAACGTGGTTATTCGCAGCATACTGTACGCCGCCTCTACCGGCTACCTGAGCTGTCCGGTGGGCAGCGCCATCGTTTTCGACTCAAAGCCGGAAGAAGAGTACGAGGAATGCTTGGTAAAATTGCGGGCTATGCAAGAAAGCCTTAAATATACATCAACTACATAGGAAAGGTCCTTACACTCTGGAAAAAAATTCAAGCGCTTCTCGTATATCTACTTTCAAAATATACATGCATAGTTCCACACTGAAACAAATAGTCCATTCGTTTTTAAGAATAGTTTTCATTTGGTTTTTCTGAAAATGATTGATTTATGCGTCCAAAGTTCCTTTTGCTCGTTTTTCCAATAGTCGCTGCGCCATTCTTGTTTGAAAGCGGGTGGTATACCAGTA
>JBBIKW010000021.1:0-52637 GCA_037445225.1 Lewinellaceae bacterium
CAGCGTCACATCCGAGCACGGATCCAACACCGGCGTGCCCGCACCGCGGTTCACTCGATACGTCGCGTCGCCAATCTTGAACGCATCTACGTTCAACACCAAGCCGTTGGGCAAACAGGTCGGAGGTACCACCTTCTTGTACTGAACAAAGCCGTTCCATACGCGCGGCGTGAAGACAGGGGCGGCGAAGAAAGCATTGGTGGTAGAGCCCAGGTTCAAAGTAATGGTTCCGTCGCTAAACGTCTGATTGGCTCCTGTACCGTTAGTGTAGTTAGAGGAAGCCGATACAGTGTGCAGCGCAACGCCGAAGGTACCAGGCGGCAGCGATATCGGCGTGTTCAGTGGGCACGGTGTAATGGTGCCGTTACCAGGGAAGGGGCCAGAGAACGGCCCTTGGGTTCCATCGGCTGAACCGACCAATGTCCACGCTGTGGCATTCGTCTCAAAACCAACGTGAGTACCAGCGCGAGCGTAGATGTCTACCACCGTCGGGCCAGAGATATTCATCCCGATAGCCGTGATCTCCAGGGGTAAGCTGGTCAGATTGGTTATGTTGAAGAATACCATACCGCCCACCGCATTGCCGTTGTTGGCTGTGTTGATGGTGAATAACGGTGCAGCAGGAAGAACGGTGATTGGATCGACACAAGGCTCTGTAGAAGCATTACAAGCCACAAAGGCTTCCTGGCAGTTCAGCACGGGAGGCAGCTTGTCCTCGATGGTGATGTCTCCCCAGCACCGCTGTCCAGTAGCCGGGTCGGTCACGCGGTACCGATAGGTCTTGCCTACATCGTCTGGGCCCAAGGGTGTGGGAACGCCAACCCCTGGGAAGTTCGGACCTTGACTGACGCGGATCCACGGACCGTTGCCGAAGGGCAGCGTCTTATCTACTTCCACTACGTAGTCGTCGTAACACTTATACGGACCGCCCTCCAATACCTGATCGGCATTGACAAAGGCCGAGCAATTGGCGTCGAGCGAGACCTGTACGTTGTCGTTACAGGTGAGCGCGTTCGTAGCATTTAAGAAGGGATTGATGGTAATGGTGAAGGAGCACGTCGCCGTATTACCTGCAGCATCGGCCACCTGGTAGGCCACCGTATACGGGCTATCTTCCTTGCACAGCTCGCTGCCGTTGGCCGGACCTGCGGTCTGGATAATTTGCGGTGGACCGCCAATTTGATACTGCACGAACCCGTTCCAAACGCGCGGTGTGAAAGGTGCCCCCCAGAGCGTATTGGCTGCGGAGCCAAGGTTGATAGTGATGTTGCCGTCCGAATACGTCTGGTTGGCTCCGTTTCCATTAGTATAGATGTTCTGAGCCGTAGGAGTGTGAAGGGCAATGCCCCACAAGCCAGGACCTAATGTAAGGCCGCCCGAGGGATTAGTAACTGGAGCTGGTGTAATGACAGGAGTACCTGGAAAAGGACCGGAAAAGGGACCTGTTGTCGCATTAGCAGTACCCGACAGCGTCCAAGCACTTGAGTTGGTTTCAAAGCCCACATGCGTACCCGACTTGGTGTAAATGTTGACTTGTGTCGCAGCAGAAATCCTCAGTCCAAGCTGTGTGATGACAATGGGTTGGCCAGAAGTATTGTTGATGTTAAAGAACACCACTCCGCCCACGGAACCAGCGTTGCCACCGTCGTTGATCGTGTTCAATTGGAATGGGCCTTGCAAGAAGGGACAGTTATCGGTAGCAGTGGGCTCAGTCCAGCTGACATTTCGGCAGCACTCGCCCGGCCCGAGGTTGATGATGATGTTTTGCGGACACGTGAGTTTGGGCGGCTCATTGTCGTTGACGATGATGGTCTGTGTAGCCACTCCAGATGTCGCACCGTTTGCAATGACAAATGTCTGCCAAGTAATAACGTTAGTGCCCTTAGGTACGCTAATGGTAACACTAGTGGCAGGTAATGCCACATTGACAAAGGGACCGCCGTTGAGGCTATAGCGCAGCCCTATGGTAGTGCCATCGGCACAACCGGGCGGGTTAAATGTGGGCAAATTAATGGTAGCATTTGCCGTACAGAGTCCCGGAGAAGTACTGAACGTTTGCGTAGGACCAGCAATCGGGTTGCACGCCTGCGGCAGTACGAACTCGATGCACTGTCCGTTGTTTACGCTAGCAGTATTGAAGCCTACTAACGTGAACGGGCGTGGCGTGGCAACGATATCCTCTAAGCCGATAGTCGCGCTGAGGCCGTTATTAAAAGTAGTGTGCGTGCCAGCGAATTCGACATCCAGATACTTGAACTGGACGCGATTGCCGTTTTCAAAGAGCCGAACTTGGAAAGTAATATCCCCTGTAGTGGCGGTCATGTTAAAGTGTCCAATGCGCCACCATTCGATAGTAAAGATGCGGTTAGGTGCCGTGCCGTCGACGCGCGTATACACGCCGCAGCCGGGCACCACTGTAGGGTCAGCATCCAAATCGTCCCAAAAAGGATAAAGCGCAGCACCTGCAATAGCTGTAGGAAGGTTGGCGTTTGTAAAGCCACGGTTTGTACCTGGGTTGAGTACGATAAAGCCGTTAGTGCCGATGTTTACCGAGGTGTAAGATGTCGTATATAGCGTGAAAGGAAAAGGTAAAGCAATGTTAGTGAATACCACATCGTCGCCGCTGCCCAAATAGGTGCTGCCACTCTGTGTGGCGATTTCCACATATGGATCGGAGCAGGCTGTTGCAGTATAGTTCAACTGGGCCTGAACGGAGAACGCACTGAGAAGAAGATACAGCAGTGCCACCTTAGATGTCAGCTGCGCTGCAGCGCAGAGCAGCTGATTCTGGTTGAATGTAAAAAGCCTATTCATGAGATTTTTTCTTTTTTAGTGTTTCAAAAAGAACTTCAAATTCAATTCTGCAACATCTGGGTGAGCTCCCGGCGGTACTCCTGCCATTCATTTAGTGGTACCGGGTTGGGATACTCCACGGGAATATCCACTACGCCCGACACAAAAAGCCCGTAGTTCGCATCCACTGCCGTAGGAACGGCCACTCCCTGCTCGATAGAAGAATACACTGCCGTGTAGTACTTCAGCTTATACACCAATGGGCTAGAGGGACCAGCAGCTTGGACTTGCTGCTCCAGTGCAAGAAGGGCGGAAGAAAGGCGGTCCATAGCCTCTGTAGGAGAGGCCCAGTTAATCTGGACATCCGGCAAGGCGGGCTGGACATTCTGAGCACGCACAACACCCGCGCCGAAAAACCAGAGCAATGCCGCGAGGCCTAGAAAGCAAACGATTTTTTCTTGCATCGAACTTTTCATAAGATCACCAAAAATTTAGTTGAAATGAAATAATAAAAACCATTTGCCCATTTCAAAAAATGGACAAATGGCCTATACCCTCGTTTTAACAACAAAAATGCTTTTCATGAAACCTTAGGATAAAACAGATTAAAAGCGATGTTGCAAAGGTAAGTGTTTGCAACAAATCGCGCAACCCAAAAGGCTTTTTCCTCGTATAGGAAAAACTTTTTTATCGGAAAGCCATACCCATTACTACTCCGGTTCGATGGTACTGGTTGCCCCAAAAACCTGCAGCTACATCGATAAAAAAGGGTCTAAAGGCTCCCACTCCGATGTTATACAGACCCCAACCTACCTCCCAGTAAGGCTTGTGGGCTATGTCGGCACGAAAATCCTGGATGGCATAGCGATTGGCCCAGTAAACGTTTAAGCTAAGGACTTCTCTCCATCCTAATTTTCGGAGGGGAGGTATTTTTTCCAGTATCCAGCCGTTGAAGTGATGGCGGAGGTGGGCATAGGCGTAGGTATCGTCGGTGCTGTATTCGTAGTAGGGCAATAGGAAAAAGCTGCTCAGGTAGTTAGCGCGATCGCCCAAGATGGTCTGATTGCCGCGGGGATGAAAGTAATCCATCCATTCGATCCGTTGCTTGTTCCAGAAACTGCCCGCGCCGATCTTCCAATCTAAGTAGCCAACTAGGCCCCAGCGCCAGTCGGTGTGCGTAATTTCGACTTGAAATCGCTGGTAGTGCACGCTGCTGTTGGCGACTCCGGGCACGGCTTGAACGTAAGTGAGGGTAAGATCTGGCCACTTAGAGCCGGAGTAGACGCGAAAGTCGGGATACGTACTGTACTGTTGGCCGAGTCGGACTCTCGCCTGCAGTTCGACTCGGAAAGCGCGATGGCGCTCAAAAAAGGGAGTCTCCGGCTCGGCAGTGGATACGAGGATCGGGCTGTTGGGGGTGTATTGTCGAGTGCCTTTGTACCAGCTGAAATCAGAGGTGTTGACCAGAGGGTGCCGCTCTGCCCATTCTACCTGTGTGCGCAGGCGCAGGCCCGGCGGAAGATACCGGCTGAACCGAACACTCACATGTCGTTTCTCATACAGCTTCATGTAGTTCAACTTAGCCAACAGGGAGTACAGCTGGTTGGTCTGAACACTAATGGGCAGTCCGGCGTCGAACTGTTCGACGGCGGAACCACCGCTCACCTCCATTTGAGTGTAGTATATACTTTCAAAGCGCCGCGTCCAGCGCAGGCTGCCGCGCAGACGCCGCTCAGAGAAGCCGTAGTTGAGCGCAGCGCCCACTTCCCAAAAGCGCGAGCGGCGCCATCGACTTTCGCTTTGGCGAAACGATGGGCGCAAGTCTATCGCCCAGCCCTGAACGGTGTTGAACTGCAGCCCCTCTATCGGAGAGGGCCAAGTGAGCGTTTGTCGGCGATACGAATTGCGCCAAGTGTAGCCGGTAAACAAGTGTATGCTCTTGAAGCGATTCTGCACCCGATCGAGGCTGTCCATGTAGGTCTTCGACTCCCATATCCGCTCTAAGCTATCCTTGCGGGTGTAGTCGAGGGCTTCCTCTTCCGTAAGCGGCACAGGGCGAATAGCGCTCCAATAGGCGCTGTCGCGTTTGGGCGCGTCTCCTTCCATCCGAAATCGTTCTTTATCCCAAAAATTGCGCTCGAAGGAGGGATGCAGGTCGTAGTTGGAAAAGACGCTAAAAAAGAAGCCTCCAAAGCGGAATCCGAACAGACCAAAACAGAGTGCCGTATGTTGGCTCAATAAGCGCCATCGATCGGGTGGGTGCACCAAGACAAACTCCTGGCGTATCGACAGCGTATCGAGAATAGGCTGATGGATTGCCTTTCCTGTAATGTACACGTCTACTCCTGTGAGGTTCCACCATTCATCCGCAATGTAGATATGTCCAGAAAAGGCGGGATACTCCGGATATTTGGGTGACACCTCTATTTTGTAGATTTCGAAACCATTTTCATGGCGCAAGCGACCTAATAGCCGAAAGCGATAGTAGGTAAAGGCGTTGTCCGCCAATGGAGACAAAATGTCGCGGTCAAGTGCTATGCGTTCTTGGTATAGGTCGAACTCCGTCAGCGTAGCGCGATTAATGCTGTATCCATTAGTGTTGCCGCTCACTTTGCTCGATATCATGACCTCCTTAGTTCGAGGAGGGCGCCGCTGCACGTATAGCTTGGATACCGACTCTGAAAGATAAACGACCCCCGTCCGATTGGAGTCTAAAATCCCGCCCATGTTGCCTATGTTTTGGCCTAATATCTTTTTAGGCGCTTCCAAAAGCTTATAAAAACCCTTAATATACACATCACAAGCGTAATCGGGTATTAAGTCGCGATAATAAGTGCGTTTAGCGATAGCCTTTCGCATGATAGCATAGGCCGGATCTTCTGCCGTAATAACTACTTCGGCGAGTTCGAGGTCAGTCGGCGTCAATTGAACTTCCAAGACAACCGGAGCCTTTCCCACTACAACCCGCTCTACGCGCTGTCTATAGCCAATGTACTGGAAGACGATGTGGTATTCCCCCGGCTCGAGGGCGAGGTGAAATTTTCCATCGACATTCGCCACTGTGCCCTTAGTCGTGCCTTGTACATATACCGTGACATAGGGGAGAGGCGCATTATGCTCATCGCGCACAACTCCTGTAACTTGAGCCGATGCTCCGAGAAATGCGCAGAAAAAGAAAAGCGTTGTCCAACCTAAGCGCTGCTCCACAGAGAGCCTCTGAAAAATAGCTTGAATCATGCGCTATTCCCGATTAGATTGTTCGACAAAGGTAAGTTGCCCGCACGGGGGATTCTCAGCGTTTGAAGGGCCATATAACGCATTCGCCTCTTTTTAACACGCGCAGTATGGAGGCACTTATCGGCGCGTCCTTGCGTTTTCTCCACAAAAAGTAAAACTACCCATTTTTGCCGCTTAATATGCGATAGGCCATGGACGTTTATTCTCGAAAATTGCGATGGAAGTGGTACTTGGCGGCGGGCGGAATAGCCATTGTCGCTATTTCGCTCTTATATACGCGCTATTTGGCCAACCAATTGGCTGAGCGAGAGCGGCGACAAGCGGCTCAGTTTGCCGAAGCTATGCGCCAAATCAGCCGGATGGATCAAGATCTCAACTGCGACCTTACTCTCCCGGCTCGCATTATTGCGGATAATAACACCATTCCTGTCATTGTTCTCGACGAAGCGCGGCGGATAGAGCTCCATCGGAATATCGGTTTCTCCGATTCGCTTTCTCCGGAAGAGGTGCGGCGCGCCCTTGCCCGCATGCAAGCGCAAGGAGCTGATACCATTTCCGTCCGGTTGCCTCCAGAGATCGACAAATTGGTTATCTTTACCCATTCGCGGCTGCTCTCGCTGCTGCAGTGGTACCCTCTCATCCAACTCTTCCTCATCGCGGCCTTCATCGCTTTTGGCTACCTCGGATTTAGCGCCGCGCGGCGCGCCGAGGAAAATTTAGTGTGGTTGGGCATGGCCAAGGAAACCGCCCACCAGCTGGGTACACCCATTACAGCCATTATCGGCTGGGTCGAAGCCCTAAAAGCAGCCAATGAAGCCCATCCCGACAACTTAGACATGCTGAATGAACTCCAAAACGACGTTAAACGCTTAGAGCTTATTGCCGACCGTTTCTCTAAAATTGGCTCAAAACCGGAGCTTTATCCCGTCAATTTGTATGAACAGCTGGCTGCCAGTCGAGATTACATGCAGCGCCGTGCGCCGCGCCGTGTCGCACTAATCTTTCCAGAACCAGCCCAGTGTGAACCGCTCACGGTCTACATCAACCCTCCGCTTTTTGACTGGGTCATGGAAAACCTTTTGCGAAACGCCATCGATGCTATGGAGGGCGGTGCCGGAACTATCTCGGTTGCTGTTCGAAACAACGCCGAAGCAGTCTTTATCGATGTGACCGATACGGGCAAGGGCATCCCTTCCCATCGCTTCAAAACGATTTTCAAACCCGGCTACTCTACGAAAACGCGCGGATGGGGATTGGGCTTATCGCTATCTAAGCGCATTGTAGAGCGCTATCACGGGGGAAGAATTTACGTCAAATCTTCCGAAATCGGCAAGGGCACTACCATCACCATTCGGCTACCACTGCCCAAACAGGGGTAACTCAACTACCGGAAACAGATGGGTGCGAATGCGTTCGGCAAATTGGCGCATGGCTTGTCGGGCATTTTCAGGCATCTCCAACTTCAGTGGCAGTTGGGTAGCAGGCAATACTAAGAAGGTGCTTTTGTTATCCGGTTCGCGATGTACGTAGCGCCAAATCGGGATATATCCGTACCGACGGACGACAATCTCAGGTACGCCCTGGGTATGTAATAGCTCTACACCGAACAAGATGCCGCCATCGGTGCCGGGTTTTCGCTGATTAGAAATAAAGTTGCCTAAGGAATATGCGACGACGGCAGAGCGCCGGGTGCCGTCAGGTAAGATGACCGTCTCCTCCTTTATGGGTTGCACGACATGAGGGTGTGCCCCCACAATCAGGTGGGCTCCGTGCCGGATAAAAAAGCGGGCCCATTGCCGCTGTTCGGCGTTCTCCGTGCTCTGATATTCCGCACCCCAATGCACGAACACCAAGATGAAATGCGGGCGCCGAGCTCGCGCTTCGGCTAAATCAGCAGCTATTTGCACACTATCGAGCAGATTGACTACAGTAGGAGCTTCTGTAGGGATGCCATTGGTGCCATAGGTATAATTGAGCAAGGCTAATTTAAAGCCTTTTCGATACACCATGAGCGGATAAAATAAATGGCGATCGCGCGGATTTTTAAAGGTACCCGTTTGCTGAAAACCCAACCGGCGTAGGGTCTCGATCGTATTCACCACGCCTTCGCCGCGCGCGTCGTTGGAGTGGTTATTAGCGGTAACGAGAATGTCGAATCCGGCTTCTCGCAAGGCTATGGCAAGGGCATCTGGGCTGCGAAACATGGGATAGCCGGTGTAGGGCGGTTTTCCGGGCAGTGTCAGCTCTAAATTCCCAATAGCTAAGTCAGCTTGCTGTAGTATTGGGCTAATATATTGAAAACAAGGTCGATAGTCAAACTGTCCAGGCTCTACCTCCGCACTCTTGATCTGCATGGCGTGCCCCATAATGTCGCCGGCGAACAAGAGGCGAAGGGTGTCGGTCTGAGCATTGAGCGCAGAATACGTCGCCCAGATTCCTAATACGAATGCCTTGCACGAGCAAATCCTCATGGTCGCCAAAGTTGGTCTTTGTCTGCAAATAAATAAGCGGTACGGTAAATAGCTGCCGCAAGATAGCGCATCTTTGTTGGTCGTTTTAGCGGAGCGCTCTCTGCATGTGAACGCCAAGGCTTCTTTCACCATTCCATGGCCGCTCGAGGATCCTCTATACTGCTTTTTGTCTTCGCCTTAGCCCTTGCCTTTGGAGCGGGCATCTGGGCCGCTTATCGCCTCTTTTCTCCAAAACCGACGCCACCTGCGCCGGAAGACGCTTCCATCCTTTTAGACCGCGTTCGCGAAGTGCTCAAGCTGACGACCGTAGAAGGAGACTTTTCCGAAGTGTATAGCTACGACCAGTATAGCGGGTATTTTAGTTGGCTTTGGAACAAGAAAGCGCTCTTGCGCGTAAACGCCGTGGTTGCCGTGGGCTACGATCTCCAAAACCTGAACATACAAGTGGACTCTACCGCTAAAGTGGTGCGCATTGGCCCCTTGCCTAAACCTCAGATCTTGAGCATCGATCATACGGTAGACTATTACGACGTCAGCACAGGGCTGTTCGAGAGCTTTTCCGCCCAAGACCTGACCTATATCAACCAAAAAGCTAAGGAGCTCATTCGCGCGTCGGCACTCCAGAGCAATCTCATGAAAGTGGCCGAAGTGCAGTCCGACAAGGTCTTCGACATCGCGCGCTTCATGGCTGAAGGTGCTGGCTGGCGCTTAGAGGTACTCCGAACCCCTGAGGACGATACTAGCTCCGTAAGGCAATAGGAAAAGGGCAGTTAAAATAAATTTAACCTTCGACTGTCCCACTGTGACCGTACCTTTCTTACCCATATCGTTTTTTAATGTTCGCGCTTTTTCGACCTAAAATGTTCGTATTTGCAGTTCGGCTATTGATGGAACAAGAAGGAAAGCTCTTGTTTTTACGTCAGACTAAAAAAAACGGCGGGCGTTTTACTCTAATTGGAGGTAATGTCGAAGAGGGCGAGTTCGCTCGAGAAGCGCTGGCGCGCGAAGCATTGGAGGAGGCTGGTATCCACATCAGACCTGAGGCCCTACAGTTGGTGCATGTGCTTCACCGCCGCAAGGAAAAAAAGGCTCAGACGCGCTTAGTGCTTTACTTCCGGACAGACCATTTTCGCGGCGAACCCTCCTCTCAAGAGCCTAAGAAATTTAAAGATGTTTTTTGGCTTCCCATACATGCCTTGCCGGAAGACCTTTCTAAGACGACACGGCATGTGCTGAGCGCCATCCAGCGCGGGGAGATGTATTCCGAGTTTCCGCAGCGCACCCACGAAACCCAGCTTTGGGGAGAAAAGAAACCCAATTGGGAGGGCTTTGCCGTTCCCTGAAAATTGAAATCCAACCGACATTTCGCAAAAAAACGTGCCTTATTCTGCAGCGAAAAGAGCAGACTCTGTATCTTTGATTTGTCATCTTTTTAATCCAAACAAATCTGCTGTATCGCCGATTACAAAAGTTATAAAACTATATCCCAACATGAGCAGAATAATACTCCGCCTCCACCCCTATTATTATTTAGATGAAAGGTTAAATAGCCGCTGCGCAGGAGGTAGCCGCAAGCGGCTAATGTTGTTTTCTATCGACCGCTCTTTTGCAGAGATAAGGGGCGCGTGCGCTTGATGGTAATGCAGCAGGCGCACTCCTGAGTTTGTTCAGATGTCTTATGCTTCTATAGGCGAGAACCCCGGTTGTGAAAAGTCACAGCCGGGTATTTTTTGTGTGTAGCTAGCCCAAGGGTGGTTTAATTTTGTGCGGTGTATCTCATATGGCGCACTTACCCGATATAACCGATACCATAGCGGCACTAGCCACACCGCCGGGTGTAGGAGCCATTGCCGTAGTGCGCCTATCGGGGCCGCGGGCATTGCCCATTGCCGATGCGGTCTTTCGCGGCAAAAAAAGGCTGATTGAACAGCCCACCCATACCGCCCACGTGGGCCGTATAGAGGACGAGCTGGGCAACACCTTGGATGAGGCAGTAGTTACCCTTTTTAAGGCGCCGCGTTCGTACACCGGCGAAGATGTTGTGGAGTTTTCCGTGCACGGCTCGCCCTTTATACAGCAAGCCGTGCTCAAGTTGCTGCTGCGCCGCGGCGCTCGGCTGGCTGCGCCTGGAGAGTTTACCATGCGCGCCTTTCTCAACGGCAAGCTAGACCTTACCCAAGCTGAAGCGGTTGCCGACCTCATCGCCAGCCAAACCTCGGCAGCGCATGCCGTTGCCCTGCGCCAGCTGCGCGGCGGATTTAAAGGCGAAATCGCTCAACTGCGCGAGGAACTCCTTCACTTCGCCAGTCTTATCGAGTTGGAGCTCGACTTTTCGGAGGAAGACGTCGAATTTGCCGACCGCAGCCAGCTGCTCGCCTTGATAGCGCGCATCCGATCCCATATTGCTGCACTGATACAGTCTTTTCGATGGGGGAATGCGCTGCGCTATGGCGTAACCACGGTCATCGCTGGGCGCCCCAATGCCGGCAAGAGCACCCTACTCAACGCTCTGCTTAACGAAGAGCGCGCCATCGTCTCCGAAATTGCTGGCACGACCCGAGATACTATCGAAGAGGTAATTAACCTCGGCGGAGTGCCCTTTCGCCTCATCGATACCGCCGGCATTCGCGAGGCACAGGACACCATCGAGGCTATCGGCGTGCAGCGCGCCTTAGAGAAAATCGAACAAGCCTCTATCGTGCTCTACGTTTGGGATGTTTCCGAAACACCCTCGCCCGACGCCTACGCGGATTTGCAGAGTATCGGCACTAAAATTGTTCGGTCGACGACCGAACAGCCGCCTACTGCCCTCATCGTCGTCTGCAACAAGATAGACCGTGTTCCTGACTTTTCGACCGAAGGACTGCTGCATCCCAGCACTCAAAAAGACCTCTTTAACCGCGAGGAGCCCACTGACCCGGGCAGATTACCAGTGGCTCCCTCGGCCATCTTGGCCATCTCGGCCAAAAACCACATGAACGTGGAGCGCCTCAAAGAGGTGTTATTTGAAGTAGCCGTGGGAAAGGGTGTCGACTGGGGAAATATCATTGTGGTCAATGCCCGCCACTATGAGGCATTGCATCGCGCTGACGAGGCGCTTGCTAAGGTAGAGGAAGGGCTTCACAGCGGTACGGGAAGTGAATGGATAGCCCTCGATATTCGCCAGGCCCTCTCCTGCATGGGCGAGATAACGGGTGAAGTGGGCGTAGAGGATATCCTGGGAAACATCTTTTCTCAGTTCTGTATCGGAAAGTAGCAGCTACCTTATGGGCATTGCTTGAGCAGCGCTCTGACTTCGTCTAAGCGGTAGGGCGGAAGGTCGTTGCCCCAACTAGCGTGGATGTAGTTGAGGACATTCGCAATTTGAATATCGGATAGCGAACCAATCCCCGCCATTGCCTCGGCATAAACCTTTCCATTGACTACAATGGTATCGCGCAAACCGTGGCGCACGATACAGGGCAGCTGGGCTCGGTGCTTTGCTAAGTAATCGGAGCCGGCTAGTGGTGGAATGAGCGCGCCCAACCCTCGACCGTCATCCATGTGACAGTTGGCGCAATGAGCCTTGTACAAATGAGCGCCCTCTACATAACCGCCATGCTCGTTGCATTCAGCCAGAAGCACTGCAGCAGTCAACAGCAGCGCCTGAAAAAAATACTTTTTCATAAAGTCGCTCGATAAACACTCAAGAATAGAGCACAGTTTAGGAGAAAGGCTCCGGCTAGGGGCTTCTACAAACAGATGGATATACTCGCCTACTGTATGTGGCACAACTCGTATCATTGCTCCCCAAAAAAACATGCTTTTATCTGGAGCTAAGAAGCTTTTCTTGTCTATCCTAGCGATATGGCTACTCTCCCATTGCTCGGCTGGGGGGCAGTCGTACATTCCCTTTCCATACGCCATTGAAAAGGAGGTCGTTGTCGACTCTGCGGCAGTGGTGTCGGCGCATCCGCTGGCCACGCGGGTGGGAGTTGACATTTTGAAAAAGGGCGGCAATGCGATAGACGCTGCGGTAGCGGTGCAGTTTGCCTTAGCGGTAGTGTATCCACAAGCAGGCAACATCGGCGGCGGTGGTTTTATGGTATACCGGAGCGGTTCTGGGGAGGTGGCGGCTTTAGACTATCGAGAAAAGGCTCCGGCCGCAGCGTATGAAAAGCTTTATCAAGACTCTGCGGGGAACGTGCTGTCGGACAAAAGCCGCTTAGGCATCTTGTCGTGTGGCGTACCGGGTTCGGTAGACGGCATGTACGAGGCACACCGCCGCTATGGCCGCCTACCATGGGCGACCCTGGTAGAACCCGCTATTCATCTGGCCGACAAAGGCTTTCAGATTACGGAACGGGAAGCGGAAAGCCTTAATCAAGAACGCCATCGATTTATAAAATACAACCGAATAACGCCCGCTTTTGTCAAAACGGAGCCTTGGCAAGCGGGAGACTGGCTTATCCAAAAAGAATTGGCGGCTACTTTGCGCCGTATCGCTGACCATGGGCGAGAGGGTTTCTATAGCGGCTCCACTGCCACCCTTATCGCCGAGGAGATGCGAAAACAAAGGGGGCTCATTACGGAAGAAGACCTGCGGCAATACCGCAGTGTATGGCGGAAGCCCTTAGTCTTTCGCTGGAAAGGGCGAGAAGTGATCAGCATGCCACCGCCGAGCAGCGGAGGCCTATTATTAGCTCAAATGCTGGCGATGCTGAGCGACAAACCTTTGGTAGAGTGGGGCTTTCACTCTGCCGAAGCTATCCATTGCATTGCGGAAGCAGAGCGCCGCGCCTATGCCGACCGGGCAGAGCACATGGCCGACCCTGACTTCTGGCTCGTACCTGTAGACAGCCTACTTCATACGGACTATTTGCGCGCTCGAATGGCCGATTTCGACCCACAGCGCGCCACGCCCAGCGAACGCGTCAAGGCAGGTGCCTTTAGAACGACCTCAGAGGAAACCACTCACCTAAGCGTGGTGGATGCAGAGGGCAATGCCGTTGCAGTGACGACTACCCTTAACGACGCTTATGGAAGCCGGGTGGTCGTCGCCGGCGCAGGCTTCATTTTAAACGACGAAATGGACGACTTCAGCGCCAAACCCGGCGCCGCCAACCTCTACGGCGCTCTCGGCGGAAAGGCCAATGCGATTGCTCCGGGCAAACGCCCTTTGAGCAGTATGACGCCTACCATTGTAACGCAAGATGGCCAGCTGAGCCTGGTAGTGGGTACACCCGGCGGTACTACGATCCCGACCTCCGTCCTTCAGGTGTTGATCAACGTGTACGAATACGGCCTCCCATTGATCGATGCGGTACATCGCAAGCGTTTTCATCACCAATGGCAACCCGACCTCCTTTTCGTCGAAGAGGGAGCCTTCTCCGACGAGGTGCGCAGCCGATTGGAAGCTATGGGGCATCGCCTTCAAACGCGATTGGCGATAGGTAGGGTAGAGGCCATCCTTCGGCAACCCGATGGACGTCTGCGCGCTGTTGCCGACAACCGCGGCGACGATGCGGCGGGGGGCTACTGATCGAGGTCAAAGGTGTCGGTCTCCCACAGTTTTAGCGTACGGTCATCGCTGGCCGACACCAACAGCTGGGGCAGCCAAAGCAAGCGATTGACGGAGTGCGTATGTCCGCCATCGCGTATGGGGTCGAGCACTCGAAGCAAGCGGAACGAGCGGGCATCCCAGATCTTGACCGTCCTATCGCGACTGGCTGTTGCCCACCAACGACCACAGGGCGACCAAGCAATATGGTTAATGGTGTACCAGTGAGCCGGCTGTTCACTGATAAGTTGAGGCGTTGGAGCTTTTAAATCCCACACGCGCAGCATGGCATCCCGTCCGCCGCTGACTAGGTAGTGCTCGTCCGGAGAGTAGGCTACCGTAAAAACAGAAGGAACATGAGCGCCGCGAATGACGGAGCGTACCTCTAGGGTACTCCTGTCTAAAAGATAAATACAGGAGTCGCTGGCGCCCACAGCGATTTCGTTGCGCTCTTTTGCTAAAGCTAAGCTGCGCAGCGAATGCTCACTGAGCTGTAAGCTTTCTACGGCCTGACGGCGCTCCACATCCCACCGCGTGAGCACTCCATCTCCTCCAGCCGACAGCAACCACGGCGCCGAATATTGGATATCAAAGACGCTTTTTCGATGCTGTCTGGTGCTGCGCGTCCGCTCTGTGGGCGGTGTATCTATCCAATGCATACCGCCGTTCATGTCCCCAACCACCCAGCACTGCTGGTCGATTACTTCGCACAAGGAGAACACCTGGGTGCCTATCGTTGCCAGCAGATAGCCAGTATCCGGAATGTGTGTATTCCAGCGAACCACCCATCCATCGCCGCCGGCGGAAAGAAAACAATCCGCCTCATGCGTCTTTGCTAATGCATATATGGCGGCGCGATGGCCACTACAAGTAATCGGAGTCGCCATAATGTCGCCTAAAAAACTATTTCATCGCCGGTCGCCAAAAAAGGCGATGATCCGATCAGCCAGCTCCATGCCGATATTCGACTGCGCCTCTAAGGTACTACCGCCGATGTGTGGCGAGCAAGAAACCTTGGGGTGGCGCAGCAGCGCCTCTCGCGGAGTTGGCTCGTTATCGAACACATCTAACGCCGCACCGCCCACTTTGCCGCTATCCAAAGCCTCCAAGAGCGCCTCTTCGTCGATGATCCCTCCGCGAGCCGTATTGATGAGAAAAACGCCGTCTTTCATTCGAGCCAGCTCTGCGGCGCGGATGATGGGCCCCACACCACCTGGCAAGTGCAGCGTAATAAAGTCCGACTCCTCTAACACGCGATCGAAAGGTACCGTGCTGATGCGAAAGGTGAGTTTCATATCGGGGTATTGGCGCACCCCGATGCCGATCTTGGCCTCTTGGACGTTAGGGTCGTGCGGCAGCACTTCCATGCCCAGCGGAAGCGCCAACTGCGCTACTTCTTGCCCAATTCGGCCAAAGCCCAAAATGCCTAACGTCTTTCCCCGCAGCTCGATGCCGTTTTCGTACGCCTTCTTCAGCTTCTTGAAATCACCTCCAGCCATCTCTCGATTGCTGCGATGAAGCATGCGGGCCAAAGTGAGCAAATGCCCTAAGGCCAACTCAGCCACAGCGCGAGAAGAAGCCTTCGGCGTATTGTACACTAAAATACCTTTGGACTGGGCATATTCGACATCGATATTGTCTAAACCCACGCCTCCGCGGGCGATGATTTTGAGGTTTTTACCCGCATCGATGATCTCTCGAGTTACCTTAGTAGCACTGCGAACGATGAGCACATCGTATTCTCCAATGTGTGCCGCCAGCTCCTCCTGAGGGATTTTGTACGTATCTACGCGATAGTTGGCCTCCTCCAGCAAAAGCTTCCCATCGGGATGGATGCCGTCGTTAGCGAGAATTTTTATCATCTTTAATCTTTCGTTTTCTGCAAAAAACGGCGGCAAAGATAGGCGGGCGCTTTGCCAAACGAGGCATTTTTTCGAAAAACTATAACCGATAGAGGGCAGCGCCGGCTGCATAAGCAGCATGAGCGACGTGGAGGTCGACATGGCGGGCGCAAAATTCCAAAGTAGCGCTATGAGTTGAACGCTGCCACCATCGGCTTCCCCTATGCCGGGGTACCTTCTCTCCAATAACGAACGCATCCCTTCCTCAACGGATGGTAGATAGGCTGGCGGTAAAAATTGCTAGGTATCGCTTTTCCTGCGACCTTGCGCATCGGTTTGCCCAAAATGGTCGACCTTTGCAGCCGAATAAGGCGGTTATGAAAACCAAAGCGCTGCGCAGAGATAAAATTCACGTCATTACGCTGGGTTGCTCTAAGAATGTGGTAAACAGCGAAAATCTCATCACCCAACTTCGCGCCAACGACTATGAGGTGACCCATGAAGGCGCCCATAGCCGAGCCAACATCGTTATCATCAACACCTGCGGATTCATAGATGTTGCCAAACAAGAAAGCATCGATACCATCTTGGAGCACGCCGCACTGAAAAGCGCGGGAAAGATCGAGAAGCTGTACGTGACCGGCTGCTTATCGCAGCGCTATCGCACCGAGTTGGAAGCCGAAATCCCGGAAGTAGACGCCTTCTTCGGCACGTTGGAGCTGCCCGCTCTGTTGGCTCGGCTTAATGCGGACTATAAACATGAGCTGCTGGGCGAACGCCAGATCACCACGCTGCCGCACTATGCCTACCTGAAAATTTCGGAGGGCTGCAGCCGTACTTGTTCGTTTTGCGCCATCCCCCTCATGCGCGGTCAGCACGTGAGCCGCCCTATAGACGACCTGGTTCAAGAGGCAAAACACTTGGCTCGCCGAGGCGTAAAAGAGCTCATCCTCATTGCCCAAGAACTCACCTACTACGGCTTAGACCTATACAAGAAGCGCGCATTGGCTTGCTTGTTAGAGGCACTGGCTGAAGTAGAAGGCATCGAATGGATTCGGCTGCATTACGCTTATCCAAGCAAATTTCCCATGGATGTCCTCGATGTCATGGCGGAGAGCCCTAAAATATGCAAGTATTTGGATATGCCTCTCCAGCATGCCAGCGACTAGGTGCTTGCAGCTATGCGGCGCCAAATCACGCGCGACGAGACACGCCGGTTGCTCGACCGCATCCGAGAACGCGTGCCCAACATTGCGCTGCGCACTACCTTTTTGGTAGGTTTTCCCGGCGAAAGCGATGCAGACTTCGAAACCCTCCTCGACTTCGTAGAAGAACAGCGCTTCGACAGGGTAGGTGTTTTTCAATATTCGCATGAGGAAAACACGCGCGCGTATGCGTTAAGGGATGACGTCCCGCCTGAAGTGAAGGTAGAAAGGGCGGAGCAGCTTATGGAAATACAGCGCGAGATTTCCTTAGAAAAAAATACTGCTAAGATAGGACAGTCCCTCAAAGTGCTCTTCGACCGCAGAGAGGGAGGCTGCTTTATTGGGCGAACGGAAGCAGACTCTCCCGAAGTAGACAATGAGGTGCGCGTCGAAGCACAGACCAATTACGCGCGGGTAGGCGATTTTGCCTCGGTACATATTACGGCTGCAGATGCTTACGATTTACATGGTACTGTACTCCTCGAGGCTTGAGGTGAGCTAGCTTGTGGAAAGTCTCTGGCATATCGATCTGGACGGATATCAATTCCTGTTATTTGCCTTGGGCGGCATCGCCTCCGGTGTTATCAACACGTTAGCGGGCAGTGGCTCGCTCATTACCTTGCCCATATTCGTTTTCTTCTGCGGCCTGCCGGCCCCTATAGCGAACGGCACCAATCGCATTGGCGTGTTACTGCAGAACATAGTAGCCATCCGAACACTGATGCAGGCGGGCATGGCAGACTTTCGCGGCAGTGCCTGGTTGGTAGTGCCTGCAGCCGTAGGCGGCATCGTCGGATCGCGCATCGCGGTGGCGCTTACTGAAACGTGGATGAACTACACCTTGGGCGGCCTCATGATTTTCATGTTGGTCCTCCTTTGGTGGCGCCCCGAACGCTGGCTACGCGAGTCGCGCTACAGCATTGGTCGAAATAAGCACCCGCTCACCATAGCGGCTTTCTTTCTGATTGGAGTGTATGGAGGCTTTATACAAGCGGGCATAGGCATATTTTTGTTGGCCGGTCTGGTATGGCTTAGCCAATACAGCCTCCGCGATGGCAACAGCATCAAACTGCTCATCGTCTTAGTGCTTACTATACCTTCCACGGTAGTCTTCTTTCTGTACGATCAAGTGCACTTGGGATACGGCACGCTGATGGCCTTATTCCAGGCAGTGGGTGCCTGGCTGGGTGTCCGAGTCATAGCGAGAGTGCCAAATGTCAACGTGTGGATATACCGCCTCCTGTTGCTCATCACAGCCGTTTCCGCTGTGAAATTTTTGGTCTAAACGCGTTACCTTTAAGCTGTTGAGCGTATATAAAGAACTTTTTTCAAGGCAGCCAAGGAAAATTTATAGATATTTTAACCGGCGTATATAGTTTATAATTGCTGTATTCTCTTCAAATTTGCGCATATTTTCTTTTTACACTCTTAAAATACATTCACTTCATGTCAGTAAAAGCAAAGTACCAAAAAGTCTTGGAGCTAGGCGAAAAACTCAACGTGAAAGACGGCCGTATAGAAGAGGCTGATGGCAAGCTTAAGGTCTGGGGTACCGTAGATTGTCAGTACGAAAAAGACCTCCTTTGGGATGCCATCAAGGCCATTGGCGGAGAAAACCCCAGCGATATCATGGCCGACATCCGCGTGGCCAACACCGGCTACTATGCCAAACACACGGTACAGAAAGGAGAGTCGCTGAGCAAGATCGCCCAACACTACTACGGCGATATGATGAAGTACAAGGCCATTTTCGAAGCCAACCGCGACATTTTGAGCGATCCGGACTTAATACATCCAGGCCAAGTATTGACGATTCCGAACCTGTAAAAGTCTTTTGAAGAAGACAAACAAAAGGGCCGGCGGTACAACGCACCGCCGGCCCTAACTTTTGAGATGGGCCTTAAGCCATTTCGTATGCTTCTATAGGCGGGCAGACGCATACCAAGTTGCGGTCGCCATAGGCTTGGTCGATGCGGCTAACGGAGGGCCAGAACTTCCATCCTTGGCGCAGCCACGGAAGGGGGAAGGCAGCCTGCTCTCGGCTGTAAGGATGAGGCCAGTCGTTGCTGCACACCATTTGTAGCGTATGCGGTGCATTGCGCAAGGGATTGTCCTCCAACGGGTATTTGCCTTCGGCAATTTCGTCGATTTCCCGACGAATAGCCAGAAGCGCTTCGCAAAAGCGGTCTAACTCCGCCTTACTTTCGCTCTCGGTAGGCTCAATCATGATGGTACCCGCTACCGGGAAAGATAGGGTAGGGGCGTGGAAGCCATAGTCCATCAGGCGCTTAGCCACATCTTCGGCGTTGACGAGTGCCTTGAAGGGCCGCAGGTCTACAATCATTTCGTGGGCGCAGCGGCCGTGTTCGCCGCTGTAGAGAATCGAATAGGCACCTTCTAAACGCGCCTTGATGTAGTTCGCATTGAGAATAGCGTATTTAGTGGCATTCGTAACGCCTTCGGCGCCCAGCATCTTGATGTAAGCGTACGAGATGAGCAAGATGCTGGCACTCCCCCAAGGCGCCGCGCTTACTGCGGTGATGCCTTTTTCGCCGCCCGTCTTCACCAGGGGATGTGTCGGCAAGAAAGGAGCCAGCTGGGCTGTACAGCAGATAGGGCCCATACCCGGGCCACCACCGCCATGCGGAATGGCAAAGGTCTTGTGCAGGTTGAGATGGCACACATCGGCGCCGATAGCTGCTGGGCTGGTCAGACCAACCTGAGCGTTCATGTTGGCGCCATCCATATACACCAACCCGCCATGCCGGTGAATAAGGTCGCAGATATCGCGAATCGCCACTTCAAAGACCCCGTGAGTTGACGGATAAGTGACCATTAGGCAGGCTAAGCGGTCGCGATGCTGTTCTGCTTTCGCGCGCAGGTCGCCGACGTCAATGTTGCCGCGCTCGTCGCAGTTGACTACGACCACCTGCATGCCGGCCATCACTGTGCTAGCAGGATTGGTGCCGTGAGCTGACGACGGTATAAGCGCTACGTTTCGATGTCCTTCGCCGCGCGACTCGTGATAGGCCCGAATCACCATTAGGCCAGCGTATTCCCCTTGAGCACCTGAATTAGGCTGCAGTGAGCAGGCTTCAAAACCCGTAATTTCGCACAGATACTGTTCCAGCTCTCGTATAATTTTTTGATACCCTTGTGTTTGCGACGAGGGAGCAAAAGGGTGAATGTTTGCCCAAAGCTCCCAGCTAACCGGTAGCATTTCGGTAGCAGCATTCAGCTTCATTGTACACGAACCGAGCGAAATCATCGAGTGCGTCAGCGATAGGTCGCGGTTTTCCAAGCGCTTCAGGTAGCGCATCATCTCGCTCTCGGTGTGATAGCTATTGAAGACAGGATGAGTCAAGTAGGGAGACTCCCGCTTTAAGGATTCCGGCAGAGCACATCGCGCTATAGGCACCGGAGGGGCCGCGCCGAACACCGCAGCGATATCGGCCAAGTCGCGCTCAGTGACGGTCTCATCCAAGCTGATTTGCACTCCGCGCTCATCGTAGAAGAAGTTGATATCGGCTGCTTCGGCCCTTTGCCGCACCCATTCGCGCTTCTCTACAGTCATGTTGAGACGCAGCGTGTCGAAGTAGTGCGGATGTTCTACCGTAAAGCCTGCTTTTTGCAGCGCTTCAGCCAGCGCCACTGCCATCTCGCTGGTACGCGTCGCGATAGCCCGGATGCCTTCTGGGCCGTGGTAAACGGCATACATGGCAGCCATGTTAGCCAATAGGGCTTGCGCTGTGCAGATGTTGGAGGTGGCCTTCTCGCGGCGGATGTGCTGTTCGCGCGTCTGCAGGGCCATGCGCAAGGCGCGGTTGCCGTGCCTATCGACAGATACGCCGATGATGCGACCAGGAATAAGGCGCTTGAACTCCTCTGTCGTAGCAAAGTATGCGGCATGGGGGCCACCAAAACCCATAGGCACGCCAAAGCGTTGGGTATTGCCCACAGCGCAGTCGGCACCCCATTCCCCGGGCGGTTTAAGCAGAGCCAGCGCCAGCAAATCGGCCGCCACACATACGTAAGCGCCCATCGACTTGGCCTTTTCCACAAAAGCGCGATAGTCCTCTACTGCGCCCTCTCGATTGGGATATTGGAGCAAGACGCCAAACGTTTTCGCAGAAAAAGAATAGGTGCGCCAGTCACCCACTACTAAGCGAATGCCGTAAGGCAATGCGCGCGTCCGCAAGACATCGATCGTCTGCGGGAAAACGGTATCGGCCACGAAAAACTCATTTGCCTCCTCTCCGCTTGCCGCGCGTTTGTTTTTTTCGGCATAAAACATGTGCATAGCCTCTGCCGCAGCGGTAGCCTCGTCCAGTAGACTGGCATTGGCAATAGGCAACCCCGCCAGGTCGCTAACCATTGTCTGAAAGTTGAGCAACCCTTCCAAACGGCCCTGCGCTATTTCTGCCTGATAAGGAGTGTAGGGCGTGTACCAACCCGGATTTTGAAATACATTGCGCAACAATACAGACGGCGTAATAGTGCCGTAGTAGCCCATGCCGATGTAGCTGCGCGCAACGCGATTGAGTTGGGCGGTCTCTTTCAGCTCGGATAAAAAAGCGTGTTCTGACTGTGCAGGCGGGAGGCGAAGCGGTTTCCGCTGGCGGATATTTTCTGGGATAGTTTGGTCGATGAGCTCGTCCAAAGAAGAGGCATTTAACACGCGCAACATCTCTTCTACGTCGCGTGCATTGGGCCCGATATGACGGCGCTCAAACCTATCGGGATGAGGAAAATGACTCATGGCAAACCGAACATTCTTTTTAATAGGTGAACAAAACTTTACGAAGCGCTGCTTTCGGAGGCACTCAAAACAGCGCTAAAGTAGGTATTGTTCTGTTCTCTGGATGGCGGACTTTCAGGCAAAAAGTCCACCATCCACTTTGCATATCCGTGTGTACCACAATTTTTTTCCGCACCTTTGCGCCGTTTTTTCAACCAGAAAAGAACTATAGACCGCTCTTCCATGCAACAAGAAGAACTGTTCAAGCGACTTACCGCCCATTGCAAAGAGTACGGGTTCATATACCCTTCCTCAGAAATCTACGATGGCCTGAGCGGTATCTACGACTATGGCCCTGCCGGAGTAGAATTGAAAAATAATCTGCGCGAGTATTGGTGGCGGGCCATGGTACAGCTGCACGAAAACATCGTCGGCATAGATAGCGCTATTTTCATGCATCCTAAGATCTGGAAGGCTTCGGGCCACGTGGATGCGTTTAACGATCCCTTGATAGACAATAAGGACTCCAAAAAGCGCTATCGGGCCGACCAGTTGATAGAAGGAGAGATCGAGCGCCTGGAGACCAAGATTGAAAAGGAGATAGAGAAAGCGCGCAAGCGCTTTGAAAACTTCGACGAGACCCTCTTCCGAAGCACCAATCCGCGCGTGTTGGAATGGTCGCAGCGCGCTCAAGCCATCGCCCAACGGCTCGCCGACGCTATGAAAGCCAACGACATGGGGGCGCTGAAAGCCCTCATCGATGAACTGCAAATCGCAGACCCCGAGAGCGGGTCGCGCAATTGGACAGAGGTGCGCCAATTCAACCTCATGTTTAGCACGCAACTGTCCAACATCGCTGGAGAAGAGGGAAGGCTGTACCTGCGCCCGGAAACAGCCCAAGGGATCTTCGTGAATTTCTTGAATGTACTCCGCACCTCGCGTCAGCAAATACCTTTTGGCATTGCGCAAACAGGAAAGGCTTTTCGAAACGAAATTGTTGCCCGCCAGTTCATTTTCCGCATGCGCGAGTTCGAGCAAATGGAAATGCAGTTTTTCGTGCGCCCGGGTACGGAAAAAGAGTGGTACGAGTACTGGAAAGCGCGGCGTATGGCTTGGCACCAAGCCATCACACCGGCCCACCGACTTCGATTTAAGGATCACGACAACCTGGCCCACTACGCCGACGCTGCTGTAGACATTCAATACGAATTTCCCTTTGGATTCAAGGAGCTCGAAGGGATACACTCGCGCACGGATTTCGATTTGGGCAGCCACCAAGCCCTTTCCGGTCGGAAGCTCCAATATTTCGACCAAGAGCTCAACAGCCATTATGTTCCGTATGTCGTAGAGACTTCTGTGGGGTTAGACCGTATGTTTTTAGCGGTTTTAAGCACGGCCTATGCTGAGGAGAACGTGCCCGACGCGCAGGGCGAGGATAGCATGCGCGTGGTGTTGCGCATTCCACCGTCTTTGGCTCCGGTAAAGTGTGCAGTATTGCCGCTGGTGCGCAACAAAGAGGACCTCGTCCAAAAAGCTCGTGCCCTTTTCGACCGCCTAAAGCTGTACTTTATGTGCCAATACGACGAAAAAGATGCCATTGGTCGTCGCTACAGGCGCCAAGATGCCATCGGCACTCCGTATTGCGTCACTATAGATTTTCAGACCTTACAAGATGGCACGGTGACGATCCGCGAGCGCGACTCTATGCAGCAAGAGCGCATTCCCATAGACCAAGTGGCCTCCGTTGTGCGCGAACGAACCGACATGCTTAGACTATTGGAGCGCCTGGTCTAAAACCATAGAGGTAGCCCCCTATTGGGAGAGGCTACCTCTGAGAAAGATGGCCTATCGAACGACACGTAGCGGGCGAATTCCTGTGGCTATTCCTGTTTGAACCCGTACCCAGTACGTTCCAGAAGGTAAGGAATGAACTGGGATCTGGGTCTGACGACTCTCTAACACTATTCGCCCTAAGGCATCGCATACTGCAATGCGCACCGGTTCTACCGCCCCTCCTTGTGGGAAGCGAAGTTGGGCGTAGTCCGTCGCTGGGTTGGGCGATATAGAGAAGGTGAGCGTGGGTGAGGGGGCTTCCTTTTGCGATACAGAGGGTTGAATGCTGACGTCATCGATACAGAAATAGGCCGGAGTATTCATTCCAAAAACACCCACATCGCTCGAGCTTAGGGTGAACAGCAAGCTGTCTACTTCACCTAAGCTACTCAGGTCTACAAATGTCCATTCTTTAACGATGTAGTCCCTGCTGTTATCGGCGAAGCGGTAGTCAGCTAGATAAAAATTTACGCTGTCCGGCTCCAAGACGCCATTGCGATACTTCTTGATGGTGAGCAGAAAAAAATCTGGGTCGTTACCCGTCGGGCCACCAAACTTTTTAGCAAAGGGGTCGCCGTCGCGCATACTGTAATAGGCGTATGCGTTGTTGGTGACATACATTCCCAAAACGACGCTACCCACTGCCGGCCCCAACAGCCGCAAGGTAACGCCATCAAAGGCATACGAAACGGCATAGGTGGGGGTACCGTTTGCTCCACCTCCGGCGATGGCACTGGACTCGTTCAAAAAACCCGGCGTAAGGGTATCGGTGCGGTTGGAAATACCCCATCCCGACCAGCTCATCCACTGCGGGTCGTAGGTGTTGGGCAAAGCGATGGGGCCACTCACAAAGGCTTCTGCTGGAGCACTATTGTTCAAAAAAGTGTCGGGCGGTAGGTTAAAGTTCTCAAAGCTCACCACCGTTTGAGTTGTTCCTCGGCTGTTGAGGAGAGCTACAAGCGTTAGCGAAAGAAGGTACCTCATGTTGTTCGAATTTTTTGTTTAACCCAAAATTTTTAATCAGAAATTTACTCGAAGGCCAATTCGAAAATATCGACCGGGCATAGGGCGCCGTTCCACAACGAGATAGTGGGCATTCCAGAGGTTCTCTATCCGTCCAAACACGCTCATAGACCAGGCTGCGAACGACCGCCCATATTGCGCGTGGAGGCTGCCCGTAAAGAAGGCAGGCACTCTTTCGTTCAACCCGTTGACCGCTCCCGTATACTGATGAAAAAGCACCACTTGGAAGGTTCGAACCTGTATCGACAGGTCGCCGAAGGCCCGATGAAGCGGCACATAGAAGAGTTGGCTTCCGCCTTCTATGCGCGGATTAGTTACCGGGCGCTCGTTCGTAGAACGCGTATAGTCATAGCCGAGGGACAATCCAATAGTGCCGGAAGGTATTTGCCGATACACCCTTATACGGCTTTCCATGCCGCGGCTCCATACTTCAGCGATGTTTTGTGGCGAGAAGAGGACCTGTCCGGTCTGGCGCGCCCACAAAATCCAGTCGTGGATGCGTCGGGAAAAAGCCGAAAGTGAGACAACATATCCCCAGCATGTCCGCTTGTTTTGGTAACACACTCCTATCTCTTGGCTCCAGCCGTTTTCTGGGCGAAGGGCGCGGTTTCCGCCTGGTTGCCAATGCTGGTCGTTGAGCGCGGGCGCGCGGTAGTGGCGCGACACACGGGCATGAAATTGCCATTGACTGTTGGCGAACCATTCCATGCCGATACCCGGGACAAAGGGTACCCTCTTGCCGTCTATCCATTCTATCCGCCCATCCAGCTGAGTGCGCCATCGCGGAGCTTGCCACACCCAAGCTTGGAAAAAGGCGAGGCGCTGCTGCCGCACCGCGCTTCTATACGCGGGTGTATGGGCGCGAGCATGCGACCAAGTCAGCGCGGCTTGCGTGCGGAGCCGATCGGTCCATCGGTGTACGGCTTCTCCCTCCGCCATCCAGGTGCGGAAAACATTGCGCGTATCCTGCCGAAAAGACGAGTCAACGTAACGATTGACCTCGTGAAAATGCGCTGCGCGGATTTCATACCTCCCTTGCCGCCCGTCCTTTTGCCAGTGAAAGGCTGTTCGCCAGACGGCATCGGTCTGTTGGGCAGTACTTCGCGTCTGGGTCAAGGTCGGCGGAATCTGTCGAAATGCGTTCTGCCACCAAGTGCGCAGCGAGAGCACGCCGCCGGCGGGTTTTGGTTGGTAATGCACCTCCTGAAGTACACCTTGGTGCTGTAGCTGAGCGTTGACTTGGCGCCGATAGGGCAGGGTAGGAGCTGGGCGAAAAGGAAAATCGTTGCGAGCTTGCTCGACAACCACACGAGTAGAGCCGCTCCATCTTTGGTGGCCATAATGCACCGCACCGCCGATCTGCTGCCATCCAAAGCTACCTGCACCTATTCGGCAGTGCCCAGAAAACCCTTGCCGCAATACTACTGGGTTTTGCAGCAACAACGCGCCGCCGACTGCGCCGCTTCCCCAAGCAGCCGTACTGGTGCCGTATTGGAGCGTTAGCTCGTCGGCAAAGACGGTAGGTAGCAGGGCGAAATCGAGTTGCCCGAGCATAGGGCTTTGCAGCGGCAAACCGTTCCAAACCACGGCGGTTTGGCTTCCGCTGCCCCCGCGCACAGAGGTGGTGGCTAGGCTACCTAAGCCGTAACTCTTGACGTAAAACCCGCTGCGCCGTATCAGCGTTTCAGCGATGTTGTCTATGGCATGGATGCTCAGCTGGGCACTATCCAGTCGTTCGCTGCGGGCGCCAACGAGGTGCGTCCGAGCGGAGCGTGCGGAAATCTGCACAAGAGGGAGTAGGGACGCACTGTCGCTTTGCGCTGCTGCAGGCGTGCTCAGATAGCCCGACGCGAGGTAAAGGGCTATACGCAAAAGTCGCCAAGGTAATAGATGTCTTTCCTTGCACATTGTCCATCGCAGAGTGCGCGGACTTTCAGCGCAAAGCCGGTGGAAATGGGAAGGTCAGCGGCGTACTGCCTGGCTAATCATGTCTTCCAAAGCATGCCCCTCTATGCAGGGTACCCTTACTCCAGGCGTTCCTATGCTATACTCCCTCCGGCTTTTCCTCCGAAAGCCCACAGTGAGGTACGCAACAACGGCAGGTCTTCTGGCTCGCCTCGCCTTGAGCGCCTTCCCATCTCGTCGACAGTGGCCTTTTGCCCAAGAGCAACCTGGAGGCTCACAGCAGCGGGGACTGCTCCGGATTTTCACCGGATTCCCTATTATCCCTCGCTTCTGAGAGCGAGGGCACCGTTGTCGGGCGTAAAAGTACGCATATTTTCCTCGGTCAACTGTTCAAGCGCTTAAAAAAAGCGCTCGCCACAACGTCCCAATCCAGCTGTTGCCGATACAGCGCCTCTCCTCCTTGAGCCAGGTGTCTAAGTAGTGCTGGGCGAGAGCGCAAGTAGCTGAGGGCGTTTTCCCAACCCTCAGGAGTTGGCGCGTCGATTAGCCAAATGTTTTCTCCGTGCAGCAGGGGCGGTGCAGTCATGTCGCCGCGAACACCCATTACAGGCAAACCCGCCGCAAAAGCTGCGGCTAATGAACCGCTCTTGAGCGATGTGCCGCCCGTTCCCTCGGGAGTTAAAGGATCGGGCAAGGCAAATACGTCGCAGCATTGCAGCCAAGCGCATACTTCTGAGGAGGGCAGGTAGCCCGTTCTATGAAGGTTAGGACAGTCGCCGCCGTCAGCGGCACCGATGGCTAAGAGAACAGCGTCGGACCGACGAGCAACAGCAGCGGCCAAAGCGCGCACATCGCGTCGCCCAAACGTGCCTACGACGAAGCGCTTGTTAGGAAAATGCCGGGCGCGCATTTGCTCGCGTTCCCGTTTGCTAAGGCACCGCACCTCGATGTTGGCACCAACTGCCAATACGTCGGCCGTTATGCCTAAAGCCGCCAACATATCTCGGTAAAGGGGAATGGAAGTCACCGCCCAGTCGATGTGCTGTCCTAATTGACGCACCACCCACTGCTGTCCTAGGCTCAGCAGGTACTTCTCTGCAGGGCGAATGTGCACCTCGTGAAAGACGGCACCTACTCGAATTCCCTCGGAGCGCACGTGTCTAAGCAAGGCAGGCAAGAATAGGGGCAATCCAAGGCGATGGAAGGCATAAGGCACATAATGCAACAGCAGCCAGTCCGCTCGGTTCGCTGCCAAACTCTTCGCCCAGCGAGCGGGCTCTCGCCGCGCTTGCTGCAATGCCCCTGGCCGGAACTCTATGCCAGACGGAGGTATGTAGAGGTCTTGTTCGCCGCAGGCTAAGGTGACGCGAACTCCTCTGCGCAGTAGAGCAGCAGCTAAAAAAGCCGAATAATCACCTACGCCATCCACTGCTGGGGGAACGCGAGCAGAAAGGAAGACGATGTGCATAGGTGACGAACAAAGTATCAGGCGTCGATGCGCGCATACCGGGCATTGGCCTCGATAAAGGCGCGCCGAGGCGGCACTTCGTCGCCCATCAGCATGGAAAACATGCGGTCGGCTTCTGCGGCGTCTTCGATAGTGACTTGTTTGAGAATGCGCGTTGCTGGGTTCATCGTGGTTTCCCACAGCTGCTCGGCATTCATCTCGCCCAATCCCTTGTATCGCTGCACCTTGACGCTGTCGTCATCCTCTTTGCCGCCAGAGAATTCCAGTTGCGCTTCGCGCCGCTCCTTGTCGTTCCAGCAATAGCGCTGCTGCTTGCCTTTTTTAACCAAGTAAAGCGGCGGTTGGGCGATATAGACATGGCCTTTCTCGATGAGCTCGCGCATGTAGCGGAAGAAAAAGGTCAGGATGAGCGTCGTAATGTGACTGCCATCGACGTCGGCATCGCACATGATGATGATCTTGTGGTAGCGCAGTTTATCAGTCAGCAGCACGCGATGCCCTTCTTCGTTTTCGCCTACGGAGACACCTAAGGCGGTGAAAATGTTCTTGATCTCTTCGTTCTCGTAGATGCGGTGTTCTAAGGCTTTCTCTACGTTGAGGATCTTTCCCCGCAAGGGCAGGATGGCCTGCGTATGCCTATTGCGTCCTTGTTTGGCCGTACCACCAGCAGAGTCGCCCTCGACGAGGAAGATCTCGCTCTCCTCGGGATTCCGGCTGGCGCAGTCGGCTAGCTTACCGGGCAAGCCCCCTCCCGAAAGCGCCCCTTTGCGCTGCACCAATTCGCGAGCTTTTCGAGCAGCATTGCGCGCTGTGGCGGCTAACACCACCTTTTCGATGATTCGCCGCGCCTGTGCCGGATTTTCCTCTAAGAATGTTTTTAGAGCGTCGCCCACGCATCGACTAACGATGCCGAGGACCTCCGAATTTCCCAACTCTCCCTTGGTCTGTCCCTTGAACTGCGGCTCCATCACCTTGACGGATACCACCGCCGTCAAGCCCTCCATAAAATCCTCACCACTGACGGTGAAGTTGAGCTTCTTAAAAAAGCCGTTCTCCTCCCCATATTTTCTAAACTCGCGCGTCAAGGCACGGCGGAAACCGCTCACGTGGGTTCCCCCATCTCGAGTGTTAATGTTGTTGACGAAGGAGACAATGTTTTCGGAGTAAGAGGTGTTGTACAACATGGCTACCTCTACTTCCACGTCCTCCTCTTTAGCGGTGATATAGATGGGCTTGTCGATCAGCTTGGTTTTGGCCTCGTCTAACCACAGCACAAACTCGGGCAACCCACCTTCTGAATAAAAATATTCGCGCCGCGGCTGGCCATTTTCCCCTTCGCGCTCGTCAACCAATTCTAAGTGAAGTCCTTTGTTGAGAAAGGCCAATTCGCGCAGCCGATGGGCTAACACGTCGAACTTGAATTCGGTGGTCTCGAAAATTTCTGGATCGGGTTTAAACGTAATGATAGTGCCGCGCTCCTGGGTTGTGCCGATTTCGCGCACCTCGTATAGCGGCGTGCCGCGTCGGTACTCCTGCTCAAATTTTTTCCCACTACGGTGTACTTCTACGCGCAGGTACTCTGAAAGGGCGTTGACGCACGACACGCCAACACCGTGCAGACCACCAGAGACTTTGTACGAGTCCTTATCAAACTTGCCTCCCGCATGCAGCACGGTCATCACTACTTCCAAAGCTGACTTCTGGAGTTTGGCATGCATATCGGTGGGGATGCCTCGCCCATTGTCGCGGACCGTGATACTGTTGTCTGCATGGACGGTTACCCAGATGTGCGTACAGTAACCGGCCAGATGCTCGTCGATAGAGTTATCGACGACCTCCCACACCAGGTGATGCAGCCCCTTGGAGTCGGTGCTGCCGATATACATGCCCGGCCGCTTGCGAACTGCCTCTAAACCCTCTAAAGCAGTGATGCTGTTGGCATCGTAGTTGGAGGTCTCTTGTGTGGTCAAAAGGGTATCAGGCTCTAATTCAACTGGCACATTTTTCATGAGGCAAAGATAGTAAAATTGACGAACTTGAAGGGGTTTTCCCTTTAGCCCACGTCTTAAAAGCGAGGTTTTAGGTGAAAGCGAGACCGTCTTTTTACCGTTCTTAGCTGCAGCTATAGCCGCAGGGCTACGCACAAATCTTTCTCCCTAACACGCCAGCAATCGCAAAAAACAGCCATGCGCAGACAAACGACTTCTTGTATTTTGATGGTTCGCCCGGCTCGGTTTGGCTTTAACGAAGAAACAGCCGTGAACAATGCCTTTCAAAACCGCGACGACCGCCTGTCACCGGATCAAATTCAACAGCGTGCCCAGGCGGAGTTCGATGCCTTTGTCGAACGCCTTCGCGATGCGGGCGTGCAGGTTTTAGTCGCTGAGGATACGCCGGAACCCGTCAAGCCGGATGCCGTTTTTCCGAACAACTGGGTGACTTTTCACCAGGAGGGCTTTCTGGTGACATATCCTATGTATGCCCCTTCCCGGCGGTTAGAGCGTCGAGAGGCGGTTATTCAGGTGGCCCTTCAGGCAGGCTTTCCGCTACAAAAGCGACTGCATCTGGAAAACAACGAGGCCGTTGGCCGGTACTTAGAAGGCACCGGCAGTATCGTATTCGACCATCTGAGCCGAGTGGCCTACGCCTGCTTAAGCCCTCGTACCGATGAATGTCTGCTGCGCGAGCTGTGCACCGTGCTGGAATACACTCCGGTAGTCTTTCACGCTGTGGACGCTCAAGGCCAGGCGATCTACCACACGAACGTCATGATGGCTGTGGGCGAAACGTTTGTCGTCATTTGCATGGATGCCGTACGCGATACAGCGGAGCGCAGCCGTTTAGAAGATCGCTTCCGTTCCTCTAATAAAGAGGTGATATCTATTGTAATAGAGCAAATGCAAGCCTTCGCGGGAAACATGCTCCAGGTACGCAACCGCGCCGGTGAAACGTTATTGGTCATGTCGGAACAAGCGTTTCGCTCTTTACGCTCCGAACAAGTGGAGGCTTTGACGCGCCATACGCAATTGTTGCACAGCCCGCTGTATACTATCGAAACTTATGGAGGGGGCAGTGCCCGTTGTATGATGGCCGAAGTGTTTTTGTGAAAACGCCCAAGACCTGGCTTGTTTCGCAAACAACTTCTCTGCCTTATGTGTCTCAAAGCCTTGTGCCGGTTGGCGTGTTTGTGGCTGTTCACCAGTGCCTCTACTGCTCTTGGCCAGTTGGAGGAGGATTTTTCCGATGGCGACCTTGTGCAAAATCCAAGTTGGGAGGGCGATCTTTCCTATTTCGCCGTAAACAGTGCCGGAGAGCTGCAGTTGATGGCTCCCCAGGCTGGCTTTTCCGTGTTGGCGGTAAAAGTAGACATACCAGACAGCGCCCTATGGCAGATCGACATCCGGCTCGCTTTTGCCCCATCTGCCAATAATTTGCTGAGGATATACTTGATGGCAGACCAGCCGAATTTGCTGCAAGCCAGTGGCTATTACCTAGAGATAGGGGAGAATGGGAACGCCGATGCCATTCGATTTTTCCGGCAAACCGGTGCGGCACGCACTTTACTGTCGAGCGGCACTCCCGGGTTGGTTGCCTTTGACCCGGTAGCGATACGCCTACAGGTGAGGCGGAGCACTGCCGGCTTGTGGTCGATAGCGGCCCGAAAACCAAGCGGGGGGTATAGTGCAGAAGGGAGCGCAACCGATGCTGCCTTCTCTCTTGGGGCAGGGCGGTATTTTGGGTTTTACTGTCTCTACACGGAAACTCGGCGCGACAAGTTCTTCTTCGACAATATTTCCATTCGCCCAGATATACCCGACACTCAGCCGCCCATCCTGCTATCGGCCAGTGCTGGAGCGGATGGCGAGGGTGTCTTGCTGACTTTCAATGAGGAACTCGACACCTTGTCGGCTTTGGAACCGGCACATTACGCAGTAATCGGCCAACCTCCCGTACTGAGTGCCCAGTTTGCGGGGCGTTCCGACCAGGTGTATTTGCAGCTCGCGCACCCCCTTTCAACGGGTAGCTACGAGGTGCAATGTCAGCAAGTGGCCGACTTAGCAGGCAATGTAAGCGGACTGCAAAGTGCCTTTTTCTCCTTTGTGCGCATGGAACTCGCTCAAGAATTTGATATTCTTATCAACGAGATTATGGCCGACCCAACCCCTTCCGCGGGATTGCCTGAAGTAGAGTGGGTGGAGCTGCACAATCGAAGCCAGCGCATCGTCGACCTGAGCACTTTGTATATTTCCGATGGCGGTACGCCGCGCCAGCTGCCGGCATTTCTGCTTTATCCCGACTCTTTTGCAGTACTTACTACAATGGCTGGTGCCGGCGCCTTAGCGCCTTATGCACCGAACGTCTTAGCAGTGTCTGGATTTCCCTCGCTGAATAACACCGGCGATACCCTCCTCTTGCTCAATGCCGACGACCAAGTTCTCGAAAGGGTTTCTTATTCAAGCGGTTGGCACACAGATCAAAACAAGCGCGAGGGTGGCTGGTCGTTAGAGCGCATTAACCCTAACCTTCCGTGCTTAGGGCGAGAAAACTGGACATCGTGTCCGATACTCCCTGGCGGAACACCCGGCCGACAAAACGCTGCTTTTCGAAATACTTCCGACACGACTCCGCCGCGCCTGTTAGCCGTATTTCCTCTGTCGGACAGAGAGATAGAGCTCTCGTTCTCTGAGCCTATTGAGCGCACCGCAATATCCGTGAGCGGTGCTTTCGGCATCTTCCCGCCCCATCCAACAGGAGCAGCTGTAGTTTCTGCTACCCAGCGGCATATTGCCATTCTTACCCTTCCGCTCCCGCTCGACTCGAGTGTGGTGTATCAAATATGGGCTACTCCCGTTCTAAGCGACTGTGCTGGCAACCCACTACATCCTACGGACACTTTCTTTGTGGGTATCCCTCAGGTGCCAGAGCCCTTTGACATAGTAGTCAACGAAGTGCTTTTCAATCCCGAAACCTTTGGCTCAGACTTCGTAGAGCTGTACAACCGCAGCGAGAAAATCTTCAATCTGAGCCACTTTTTCATAGCCAACTTTTACGACGGTAGCGCCGTTCAAAGAATTGGGCTGAGGCGGCTTTTCTTACCTCAGGAGTATTTAGTCTTTACGCCAAACCCTGAAGACATCCGCACCCGCTTTGCCCGAGTGCGCGCTGAAAATCTATTCTCTTTGGCGCTCCCATCCTTACCCGACAACGCTGGCAATGTAACCGTCTTTTGGGCCAAAGACGGACGAGAAGTGGTAGTGGACTCGTTTGTGTACTTCGACACTTACCACAACGCCCTGCTCAATGCATCCCAGCGGGAAGGTGTTTCTTTAGAGCGCATCCGCGTAGAGGGTGCGACCAACGACCCAGCCAATTGGACGTCGGCGGCGCAAATAGCTGGAAGCAAAGGCACGCCCACACAGCCCAACAGTCAACGCCTGGGACGAACGTCGACGACGGCAAAGTGGTTGCAGCTGGCCAAAGACCGCCTCTCGCCAGACGGCGACGGCTATGAAGATTTCTTGGATATTTGGCTCCAATTGCCTGGGCCGGGATATGCCGCTACGGTGATTGTCTTTGACGGCGACGGCACTCCTGTGCGCTACCTGTTGCGCCACCAGGTCGTTGGCCAAGAAGCCGCACTTCGCTGGGACGGCGACGCAGAAGATGGCACTATAGCGCGCCCCGGCATTTATCTGCTGCATGGGGAGGCGTTTTCGCCGCAAGGAGTAGTCTTACGCGAGCGCCTTCCCTTTGCCGTAGTACGCCGATTTTAGAGGCTGCGCTGGGCGTTAGCACGGTGCCGCTACCTGAACGACCACCTTCCCAGTCGTTTTCCCACTTTGGAACAGTAGAAGCGCTTGGCGCATTTCTTCAAAGGGAAAAGTATGGCCTACTAAGGGCGGCGCCAGTTGCAGCCGTCCCAAATGTTCCAATATAGGGGGCAACATATCGATGTGCTCGTAGAGATAAATAAGGTTGAAGCCCAGTATGCCGCGATTGTGCTCGGGCAGTGCCTGGGGGTCGATTTTGGGCCGCGTCAGATAGTGCCACAACAGCCGCCCAAGATTGGGGCGATTGCCTACACTGGCATATCGCGAAGAGCCGGCTACGATCATGCGCCCCATTGGCGCCAACATCTTCCAGGGAATGGTGAAGTAGCGTCCCCCGATGGTGTCAAACACTAGGTTTAAAGGGCGCCCGGCTAGCGCTTGGCGCAGATCTTGCTCGAAGCGCGGTCCGCGCACCAACACTCGATCGCAGGCGTGCGCTTGTGCCACAGACACTTTTTGAGCGTCACCCACCGTGCCCACCACAAAGCAATCGTAAGCCCTAGCGATCTTGAGCGCCTGAAGCCCTACACCGCCCGCTACGCTGTGTAGCAGTACATTCTGCCCCGACTGAAGGGCTCCCAAATGGATCAATCCGTAGTATGCCGTTAACGTCTGCACCAAATAAGCCGCTCCGGTAGAGCAATTCCACTCAGGAGGAAGAGGAACGAGATACTTTTCCGACTGGTTGATCCCTGTAGCGTAAGCGCCAAAGCGGGTAATCCCCATCACTCGGTCGCCTACGCGCAGGTGCTTTACCTCGGGGCCAACGGCCGTAACTACGCCCGCAAACTCTAAGCCTGGCGTAAAGGCAGTCTTCGGGGCGGCTTTATATAGCCCCCAAATAGCAAATATATCGGCAAAGTTTAGTCCGATCGAGCGGACTGAGACCTGTACCTCATCCTTGTCTGGAGGCGGAAGCGCATCCTCTCGGAGGCTGAGTTTCTTTAGCGAGCCCGGCTCTACTATATAGCGCTGAATTTCCATGCGCGCAAAGTTAGTAGTTATATGGGAGTTGCCTCCAAGAGCATTATAATATATATAATAATGCATTGAAAATATCTCTAAGATTAACACCAAATTTGTTGCTCTAAGGAAGGAGGAAGTTTTTACATTTGTAGTTCCTCTTCTCTTTCACTAAATCATTTCTTCATTTATGGTACACAAATTACTGCTCACGGGTTTCTTATTGGCGCTATGTAGCGCTCAGGCATGGTCACAAGGCACTGTCCTGTGGTCAGAAGATTTCGATGCGCTATCCAGTCTCCCTGTTGGCTGGACGCAGCAAACCAGTGCTACAGATGGCGGATGGAAAGTAGGCACCACTTCCGATCATTCCTCTCAATATTTTACCGTCCCCTCGCGGCCCGGCAAGGTATTGGGCACCAATGACGACAAGTGCAATTGCAACAAATCTAACGAGTGGCTGTACCTTGCTCCACTGGACCTCAGCGCTCAGAGCGGACCGCTGCGCCTGTTGTTCGATCTTTTTTTCGTCAAGGGCTCTTATCAGAGTAAGGTCGAGTCTTTGAGCTTACTTGCATCTACAGATAGTGGAGCCACCTGGAAGGAACTGCGCAACTTTGATGGACGGGCTTCTTGGCGACTGATGAACATAGACCTCTCAGACCTGGCCGGTCAAGCTAACGTTCGGCTAGCTTTCCGCTACGATGACGCGGGCGACTGGCTCTTCGGAGCGATGATCGATAATGTTCGACTGGTGGTCCCTGACAACGTCATCCGAGCAAGTCTCACCGACATAGCTATAGGGAAGTATATTCCGGCGGTGCCCACTATCGTCACCAACTATCAGAAGGCTCTTGTCGGACATCAGGTAGCTCTGCGCGGAACAGTGCGGAATAATGGCTTTCCGCTCATTACTTCTTACGAGATCGAAGTTAAACGCGCCAACGGCTCAGCGCAGAGGTATCGCTATGAGAATTTAAACATGGACTTATCCCAGACACACACTTTTTACATTCCCTATACCATCGGCCTTGGGGGCAATGCTTTTGCTGTGGAAGTGCGCTTGCTCAATGTGAATGAGGTAGGCGACGAAGATCCGAGCGACAATACCGGTAGCGCCTCTTTCAGCATCGAGGGTACTGAGCCACAGGCGCATCGAAATGTGGTGGTGGAAGAGGGCACCGGCACTTGGTGTGTATGGTGTCCACGCGGAGGTGTGATGATGGATTACATCGCCGAGAATTATAGAGGTTTAGTCGTGCCTATTGCGGTACACAACGGAAACTCCAACCCGATGCGGCTGACGGCCTACGATAGCGAGTTTTCCAAATTGCTGTCCGGCTATCCGGGTGGTTTGGTAGAACGCGAACAAGACATCGACCCACTATTAGGAGATCCCAACTTTGAGAAGAGCCTCATCGAGCACCTCACATGGCCCGCCAAAGCGACTATTATTCACGATGCTGAATGGATGGACAACATACGCCGAGTCACTGTCCGCACCTATGTGCGCTTTTTAGAGGATATGAACGGCGACTTTGGTATAGCCGTCGTCCTTACTGAGGACGGGGTTAGAGGTACTTCCAGTGGGTACGCACAGGCGAATGCATATTCGGGCGGAGCTCGGGGGCCTATGGGCGGCTATGAAAACCTACCCGACCCAGTACCGGCTAACCAGATGGTGTACAACCACGTAGCTCGTGCCTTGCTGGGCGGCTTTAAGGGCGTCGCGGGTAGTGTACCGGCGCAAAATCCCGCGGGTTCATTAGTGACGTATGAACTAAGCGGCGTCGTATCTCCTTCCTATAACATTAACAACATGCACGCCATTAGCATGCTCATAGATCGCAGCACTGGTCGGATTATCAATGCTGTATCCACACCTATTCCCTTTATTTCGCCTGCGGCGAATGAGGTAAAGCGGGAGGCTCTCCACCTATCTGTAGCTCCCAACCCCGTAGTGGATGATGCGATGCTCACGGTGCGCGTAGAGGGCTCAGCCGACGTGCACCTGCGCGTATTCAACGCCATGGGCGTGCTGGTGGCTGAGCGCACCTATCCAGCGGTATCGGGTCGGCAGTTCTTGCCTTTTGCAGCCGGCAACCTGCCCAACGGCATGTACACCTTGGTGGCTACGGCTGATGGGCATGTGGTATCTGAGCCCTTCGTCATTCAACGTTAGCGCTTTTCTTCCCTGAACAGGTGCGGCGATGGGCTCGGTTAGGCTCGTCGCCGCATCGCTTTGGGCGTTTACTTGGGTTCTTCTTCCAACATGACCACTTCAGAAGGATCAGTACACTCCATGTAGAGCTGGTCGATGGGCTTCTTTAAGATAGGGTGCTCCAAGTCGGGCGCTAATTCCAACATAGGTACGAGGACGAAGGCGCGTTTGTGTAACTCGGGGTGAGGGACTTCTAACCCTTTGTCTCGGATCACCCTTCGACCGTAGAAGAGGATATCGATATCGATGACGCGCGGCCCCCACCTTTCCGCGCGCACGCGTCCCACCTGGCGCTCCACCTTGGCGATAGCTTCAAGCACTTCGCGCGGTGAGAGGGTGGTATTAACCATGACCACCTGGTTGAGAAAGGGCTCCTGTATGGTGTTGCCCCACGGCTCTGTTTCGTACACATGGCTGCGTCGAGCAATCTTACCTACGAAGCGCTCGAGCAACTCTTGAGCACTTTTCAGGTTTGCCGCTCGGTCGCCTAAGTTACTCCCTAACGCCAGGTAGACGTTGATATATTTTACATTCGATGAGGCAGGCATGAGAAACTTTTCTTTTAAAAATCGCCAAAAATCTTAGCCCTCTGCCACGGCTGCGATGCAGTCGATTTCAACGGCACAACCGTAGTGCAGCGGGCTGCAGGGAATAACCACTCGCGCGGGCCGATGACATCCCATAAGTTCGGCATAAGCCCGATTAAAGCGAGGCCATAGCGCCACACCGCTTAGGGATACGTGGACTTTCAGAATAAGGTCGAGGCGACTGCCGCAGGCCCTCAGTATCTCCTCTACTTTTTGTAAGCAGTACCGCGTCTGCTCCTCAATGCTCTGTCCACATATCTGTCCCGCAGCATCGATGGGCAACTGGCCAGACCCATAGACTATCCCTTCATGAACCAAGGCGGGCGAATAGTGGCCTTGAGGGGGAGGATGTCCTGCCGGCTGAACGCACTTCATGGCTATGTGAATTTGTGCACAAAGGTACCTACGTTTAGCCTCACTTGTGAAAAGAAAGAATGCACACCCGAGCGGTTTGCCTAGATTTTGTGCCGCAAATGCCTTAAAAAATCTAACAAACTTGGATGCCCCTATGAGCAACTTTGCTAAAATAAATAAGAATGCATATGAAGAGTCACTACCAAATTTTGATTGTAGGCGGCGGAAATGCCGGAATTTCGTTGGCTGCCCAACTCTTTAGGAAAGACAAGCGCCTGGATATAGGTATCATGGATCCGGCAGAAAAGCACTATTACCAGCCGGCTTGGACCCTCGTCGGCGGCGGCGACTTCGATATCCGTGATACGGTGCGATCGGAGGCAGAGGTAATGCCCAAGCAAGCGACCTGGATAAAGGAAGCGGCTGCGCGGTTTGAGCCCGACCAGAATGCCGTCGTAAGCAGTGCCGGAAATCGATATACCTATGACTACCTCGTCGTATGCCCCGGTATCCAATTGGATTGGCACAAGATCAAAGGAATAGAAGGGTATTTAGGAAAAGAAGGTATTACCTCTAACTACACTTTTGAAACGGCGCCCTACACTTTTGAATGTATCAAAAGCTTGAAAAAGGGAAAGGCGCTCTTTACCAACCCTGATACGCCCATTAAGTGTGGTGGCGCTCCGCAAAAAATTATGTATTTGGCCTCCGACTATTGGCGTCGGCATGGAGTGTTGAAAAATATCGAAGTACACTACTACTCTGGCGCTGGCGTCATCTTTGGCGTAAAAAAATATGCTGACACCTTGCAAAAAGTACTACAGCGTTACAACATCAAGACACACTATCTGCATAACTTGGTGGAGATTCGTCCCGATAAGAAAGAAGCGGTATTCGAGGTGTACAAGGATGGGCAAGTAGTCGATCGCGTTACGGACACCTACGATATGATCCATGTGACTCCACCCCAAAGTGCGCCCGACGTCATCAAAAGCAGCCCGTTGGCGGTACCGGGCAATCCCTTGGGATGGGTGGATGTGGACAAACACACCTTCCAACACGTGCGATATCCGAACGTGTATTCTATTGGCGACGCCTCCAGCACGCCCAATGCAAAGACAGGGGCAGCCATCCGAAAGCAGGTACCTGTTTTAGTCGAGCACTTGCTATCCCAGTTGCGCAGCAATAAGCCTGCTGCCGCCCAGTATAACGGATACGGCTCTTGCCCACTTGTTACCGGATACGGCAAGTTGGTGCTGGCGGAATTCGACTACAACAACCAACCTGTTGAAACATTCCCCTTCGACCAGTCTAAAGAGCGCTGGACGATGTACCAACTCAAGCGCCGTATCTTGCCCTGGCTGTATTGGAACAAAATTCTGAAGGGTACGGCATAGACGGGATACAGAAGGCGAAAGCGTCTGAACCTATGCGCCATCGGCTCTGCTTTCCGATGGCGCATCTTTTAGATGTTAAAATTTGCGTCCGCTGCGCACGCGGTTGACGAAGGCATCGGCTAGGGCAGGGTTTGCCGCTACAATTTCGTATATCTCTCCGTTGGGCATCTTGATCTGGGTATCTTTGGGTTTCAGCGCCAATAGCGCGTCGTTAAAGCGCGTACTACTCGACACCACGTTCAGCGCTCCCGCCTGGTATCCAAAGAAATACCACAAGTCGGGAGACGCTTTGATGTACAGATAGAAGCGGTCGTCGCGATTGCCCGGCATCTTGTATTCCACATAAGCGGTGAGCATCTTTTGAATGGGCTCGCCAGCAATGGAGATGATGGGTATGCGGTCTTCTGTACTTAGAAACGATTGGTATTCCGGGTTCCAGATAACGGGATGGCGCCCTAACAAGAAGGTATGCGGGTTGTCTTTTCGCGGCAAGTTGAGGAAGTTGCTGTTCAAGTTATTCAGCGCCTCATTCAGACTGGCAGAGTCGGCTATAAACTCGCTAAGGGCCGGGCGGTAAAAGGCCTGTTGGGAGTTAAAGGGCGGCACTGGAGCGTCGAAGCTGACGGCGCGAATATCGTTGATCATAAGGTCTATGAGCACCTTAGGCAAGATTACCTCGATACCCGTCATGAGTTCTCCCGTAATCAGGTATGCTGCCGTATCGGGAATGTTGAACTCCGTTTTTAGACGTCCAGTGCTCTTTATCTTCATAAACTCTAAGCCGTGCCCCAGCTGAATAGGCCCTTCTGCCAATAGCGTACCCGTTCGGTTGTCGTATACTAGCTTGGTGCCGCGCAGCGATGCATTGGAGAAGACCTGGACAGAGTCTCCAAAGATAAATCGGTCGTTTTTTTGTTCGTAGCGGAAGAAGCCCTCTCCGTTAAATATCGTTCGGTCGAGCACCGAGCTAGGCGGTTGCAAGAGCGACGGATAGAGCGCTCCTGTTTCCCGGGATTGGAAGAAGCCCAAGAAGAGGGGCTCGCCATCTGCTCCTTTGGGCTTGGTCACACGAATAATTGGGTCGTTTTTATCCACCTCGGAGTAAATGGAGAACCAAGGCACTTCCGTATAGTTGGTCTGGATTTGCGCTAAGCCTTCAAAGCACAGGTTTTGTTGATTGGCTTTTAAGATTACTGTTCCGGCAAAACGCGTTTTGGCGTCGATGTAGAAGCTGTCGCTGGCGCGCACTTCGCCGCTAGCGGTCGTAAGCACCTTTTTAGTCGCCGGTGTACCCGGTCCGTAGCGTTCGCCTACGATATTGTTAAAGAAAATCTCTTGTTCACGTCCTGAGAGATGGTATTCGTAATAGCCGGAGGCCTTGTATTCTTTTCGCCCTAAGATGCTTACCGTAGCTCGGTTGATAGTGTGGTATCGGTTCAAAGTATCCGCTACAATGCGCGCATCCGATAAGGGGCGCATGACGCCGCCGGGGTCGATGTCTATGTTGCCGTCGGAAGGATAGATAAAAGCGTCGGCTGCTTTGATGACCTCGACGCCGCCAACTTTTAAGCGGCTGTTGCGCATGTCGTAAAGGGCCGTTTTTCCGCGGAAGTTGAGCGTATCTTGTTTGGGATCGGTCGAAACGAAGTATCCCGGTTCGCGCTCATCGCTTTTGAATGTAACGGTTTGCCCCTTCATGTCCCAGGTGAATTCATTCATCGAGGTGCGGTAGCGGTTGAGCGGCAGATCGGTATTCGCATCGGCCGTATTCGCTTTAAAATCGCCGACTTGGTTGTCGAAATCCAGCTCGCCGCGCACATTTCGGGAGTCGAAGACAATACCCTGTCCGTCAAGGGCCTTTATTTGAAGGTCTGCCGTGTCGGAGCTGGCCTGAAAAGGCCCATAAGAGATCACGCGCGCCGTCAGGCGCCCTCCAAACCAGTCAAATTCACCGCGGCCCTTAAGGCCGGAAGGTGTCAAAACTAAGATCCCCTTGTGGTAATATCCCGGCTGCCGAAAGAGCTCGAACGCCTTAGCTCGGCTTTCCACGTACATCGAGTCGCGATAAGGCAACCAGTTCACCTTGACGTCTTCACCCTTCGCTTGGGGCACTTTTATTTCGCTCTTTCGGTCTTCTTCCATGAAAAAACGCCGGGCAGTGCATGTCATCTGACGCGGACGAAAAACAATATCTTCCGACTCAATATCCGCCGTTAGATATTCTACGGTTCCGATGCCCAAAAAGCCTTTGTTGCTTAAGTCGATCTTACCGGTGTAATTGCCGCGGCGTTGGTATATAGGATATCCTTTGGGCGGCGTGTTGTGGACAAATCCAAAAGAGCGATCGTGCTCGCGCACAACGATAGTTTCGCGAAACGGCTCGAAGATCTCGGCTGACGTCATCTCGCCTTTAAAGCGGATCTGTTCCGCCGTGTAGCTATCTAAACCGTTGAAGGTGAAAGGATCTAAGCGAAAATAGAACGAGTCTCGCCGATAGACGCCGTTTTGAATGGAAGAGTCGTCGTAGAAGACAAAGGAATGGCTCTTGGACTCCAGAGAAGGGAAGATGTCGATATCGACCTTACCAGACTTGTTGTTAGGCGCATCCACTAAGAGCACCCCGGATACTTTTTCAATGCACGAGTTCATTCCCTCAGCAATAGGTTTACCCTTGTCGTCTACTCTGCCTACCGGCAAGTAGAAATGCAGCTGGCGAACCGAGTCAAACTGGACGTGGAATCTTTCGTAGCTAAAGTACATGCTGTCGCCCTCAAAGACAGCAAAACCGGCAAATAGGCGTCCGCCCATGCGCATATCGCGGTTTTGGAGGAGAGTGATGCGCTCCTTAGGTACGATGCCGACGCGCTGCCGCTCGCTTATCTCTACGCTGGAAACGCGATTGACTGCCGTTTCCTTGGTTTTTAGATCTAAGACGGCACTGGCGCCAAAGCCCTCCTTAGCTTCGATTTTTATGGCATCGTAGTCTCGCTTTCCCTGGCTGGCTAAGGCGTATAGAGCCAGCTTTGGGCGCGGTTCGATTTCGTGGCGTTGGAAATCGTAGTTGATAAAGCCCCGCGCCACCATTTCGGCCAGCAGGGTTTGGATGCTCGAGTAATCAAACTTCGGGTCTAATGCCCGGGCAAAGGCGTCGTCCGAGACAACCTTGGTCATGCGCGTGCTGTCCCAGGGCGTCTCCTCTATCAGGCGGTGCAATACTGCAATGGGATTAGTACTGGTAATATTCTGCATGCGCACGTACTCCGCAGGGTCAAAGCGATTGCTGCTTTCGAACTCTACTTTTTGAGCGCCACTTTTTACCCCAGCAATAGAAGAAGAGACCTCTAAAGAGTCTTTTAAAATATGCCAGGTAACCTTCTCCGCGTTAAGGTTCATGTTGTAGAAAGAGGAGAAGAAAGGATTTCGCTCCGGCGCCTTTTGGCCGCGCGTCAGCGTGATAACTTGGCTGGGGATGTCCAAGCGGAAATTGACCGCCGGATGGTAAATACTGTCCTTTTCCATGAACAGACGCGCGTTGATGCCTTCGGCGATGACGCTTTCTTCGCGGCGGATGATGAATAAACTGCCTACGCCGTAGAAGATCTTCTGGCGTTTGTTGTTGTATACGGTCAGCTTCGCCGGCTGCCCTCTGTCGCCATAACCATAAACAGCTCCTCCTTCCATTCGAAATCCACCTTCGTATTCCACCCCCTGTCCAATGCGCGTTATCTTCAGGGTGCGCTCGAAGGACTCAAACTTGGGGTACTCCACCGTGCTGTTCCGAGTTAAGATAACTACATTTTCTTCGAGACGCCCCCATAAACTTCTGTTGGGAAAAAGCAATGGATAGAAAAATTCCACCGAGTCACACGTGAACATCGGGTTTTTTGCCTCTACTCGATAGTGGGTCAGGCGAGCATATACTGAGGAGTCTAGTCCTGCTCTCGTCCAGCGAACAGTGCCGCCCGTCCCATACCAGGCTTCTTCGTAGGGATAGTAGATGCCTGACGTGTTGTAGATAACTGTAGAGTCGCTTCTTCGCGTCCCGACTAAGTGGATGTTCTGGCAACGCAGAGCAGGCTTTTGCTCTTCTACGATAAACGCGACCTCCTTTCCTTGGACTTTCCAGATAATTAGCCCCGCTTCGCGTGCCCAAAGCGCGCGCTGACTAAAGAAATCGGCAGAAAAGTCCAGAATTTGGGCAATGGGCTTTGTTCGCCCAATCTCCACTGCGGCGATGGCTTGCTCTAACCAAGCGTGCCATTGGCGAAAAAGCGTCGTATCTCCCTCGGCCTTCGCCGATGTGAGGGCATTGACATAGCTTTTGTAGTACGGATAGGCGCTCAGACGCTGGGCCATCAGCAGGTTGCACACGCGAACGACCGCGGACAGGTCATCGGCAGCGTAAAGGCCACTGCGGTATTGCCTTTTAAAAACGGCGAATGCTTCTGCCATGTCGGGGCGTTTCGAAGCATTCATAAACTGATCTAACTGACTTAAAAAAGACTCAGGATCTTCCGGGAATGGAGTTGTTTGGGCCTGTAAGCCTCTGCAAAAAGCCAACCCCAGTAGTAGTGCGATTAGTACAGCTTTTTTCATAGCGTATGCAAACTGAAGAGATGCTCAGCAAAAACGGCAGTAGGCGCTTAGAAAGTACATACGTATCGCCGAGAAGGTCTATCAAAGTCGCTCCGAATACTCTCCTGGCTAAGGATGCTCCAAGATCATGGCCGTCCATTGGCCGTGCGTATAACTGCAGCGAGAGGAAAGACCGCTTTGCTCGGCTATAGAGTGCACGGCTGCCTCGTCGGTAGTCAGTATGCCGGAGACAAGCAGCCAGCCAGTAGAGCGCAAGCGCTGCGCCAAATACGGCAAAGCATCGACAATGACGTTGCGGTTGATGTTGGCCATGATGCCGTCATACACAGAATCAGGGAGCACCCTCAGGTCACCGTGGAACACCTGTACTTGCTCAGAAACGCCATTTACTTGACAATTCTCCCGGGTATTGTGATAGGCCGCTTCCTCGATATCTACGGCAATGACCGATGCCGCGCCTAAACGAGCGGCTAAGATGGCCAAGATGCCTGTGCCGCAGCCGAAGTCCAGCAGGTGCTTTCCTTTGCAGGGCAGATCGCGCAACGCGCGCAAGCACATCCACGTAGTTTCGTGGTGTCCCGTGCCAAAGGCCATCTTGGGAGCGATGACAAGTTCATGCACTACGCCCTCTACAAGAGGATGGAAAGGCGCTCGAACGGCGCAAAAATCCTCCACGCGCACTGGCGGAAAATTTGTCTCCCACAGAGCATTCCAGTCCTGCGACGGCACAAACTCTCTGCTCCACTCCAAGGTAAATTGCGCTTGCAGTGTTGTCAGAAGTGTTTCTGCTCTTTCCAGTGTGGAGGCATGCGCCGGTACGTAAGTCTCCAAGCCTTCAGAGGTTTCTTGGAAGCCCTCAAAAGGCCCTTCACTTAGGTAAGCCAACAAAATTTCTGCCGTGTCGGGATCGGCGCGCAGAGAAAATTTCCAGTAGCGCATGGAGGAAACGACTGCTTAAAGCAGCTTCTTTATTTCTTCCTCTAAGTTGGCGCGCGGGTTGATGGCAGCGATGTTGCCCTTTCTGTCTACTAAGAAGGTAGCAGGTATGGCGTTCACGCCATATGTCCGGGCAGGAGCCGAGTTCCAAAATTGCAGGTCACTCACGTGGTTGTCCCATACCAAGCCGTCCTGCTTGATGGCAGCTATCCAGGCGTCTTTTTGACCGGGGCGGTCTAGCGAAACGCTAAAGACATCGAAGCCTTTGTCCTTGTATTTGTGATACAGTTCTACCACGTGCGGGTTAGCCATGCGGCAGGGCCGACACCAGCTGGCCCAGAAGTCGATGAGCACCACTTTTCCGCGCAGCGAAGAGAGCGACCGGATTTTGCCATCCGGACCCGGTAGCGAAATCTCCGGCGCAGGCGCCCCTAGGCGAATCGGGCCACTCCCTAATTGTACGCCAATCATACCGGATATCAGGGCGAACTGTTGGGCGTACAGCGTATTAGGCATGGCCACAGCCAGCTCGTAGCTGGCGGCTTGGAAATCCGACATATGATTCGCAGCGTTGCGACCAAACAGCTGAAGCGTAAAAAATGCCTTCATCAGAGGAGTGCAGGAGCGCTGAATAAAGCTCCTCGCCATCTCAGGAGAGATTTGTCCCGCGCGGGCCATTTCTTGCACCAAGCGGCTGTAACAAGCTAAGGTCTCAGAGCCCTCCACCTCAATGCGCAACTGGTCAATCGTCTCTAAGTCGCCTTTAATGGCAATTGCCTTTTCGCTTCCGTCTAGCACGAAATACATCCGGCGCGATCCGATATTCAAGCGATATAGACCAGCAGGGAAAGGCTGCTTGCGCTCGATGTTGAACCGACCCTCCGCATTGCAAGAAACTCGCCCAATGGCAATAGGGGAGGTATTCTGGTCAAAAAATATTTGCTCTAACAACACCTCCATGTTGCCGGCCCGAGCAATACTCCCTTTGAAGGTATAAACGTCGTTGCTGGCGCATTGCATAAGAGCAGCTGCCCAAAAGATTACCGCAGCGGCGATCTTAAAAAATAAGCTCTTCATCTTCTCTGTGTTTTTTATTTTGCAAAAAGAAGCGCATCTCCGCGCATAATTTCCTCTAAGCGATTTTCGTAGCGATATTTCCACTCAGCAATTTCCCCCCAGTCTTGTCCGTCTATGGCGATTCGGTTACCTCTTACCTCGCCTATTAGGCTAAAAGGCTGATGGTTTTCGAGCAGGTAGCGTTCCAAGTCAGGGGCTTTCTGAGGAGATACACTGACGAGCACCCGGCTTTGCGACTCGCCAAAAAGCCAAGCATCCTTTCTGAGGTCGGCAGGAGAGTAAACGCGGAAACCCAAGTTTCGCGGCATTGCCGACTCCATAAGGGCGACAAAGAGCCCTCCTTCGGAAATATCGTGGGCACTGCGCACCAGCTGCGCTCGGATAGCTTGGCGGAGCGTACGAAGCAAGTGACACTCCTCCTCTAATTCGAAATAAGGGCACGGACTGTAGTGTATGCCGTGCACTTCTCGCAAATATTCGCTGCTCCCTAAGTCGTCGCGTCCCTTTCCCAACAGGTAAATTTGGTCGCCCTCTGCCTTGAAGTCCAGCGTCATGAGCTGCTCCCAGTCTTCTAAAATGCCCAACATGCCGATAGTGGGGGTAGGGTAGACCGGAATGACCCTCGCGTTTTCAGTGTATTGGTTGTAGAAACTAACGTTACCTCCCGTGACGGGCGTATTTAATTTTCGACAGGCATCGCCCATGCCGCGAACCGCTTGGGCAAACTGATAGTATACTTCAGGGTTATACGGATTACCAAAATTCAGGCAGTTGGTGATAGCCACGGGTTCAGCACCGACACACGTGATGTTTCGCGCAGCCTCACACACGGCGATCATAGCTCCTTTGTAGGGGTCGGCGTAAACATAAGCGGCATTGCAGTCGGTGGTCATGGCCAAGGCTTTCCGCGTGCCTTTTACATAGACGACAGCGGCGTCGGCGGGACGATTTGCCGTGAGGGTAGCCGTGCGCACCATAGAGTCGTACTGCCGTGTGATCCAACGCTTAGAAGCGATGTTGGGCGAAGCCCAAAGAGTTTCAGCAGCCGAACGCAAATCGACCGGGCAGGGCACCGACGCCAATTCAAACCGAGCAATTTCGGCCAGGTAAGCTGGCTCGCGCTGCTCTCGGACGTATGCCGGAGCACCGCCTCCTAAGACCAGAGACCGGGCAGGCACTTCGGCTACCTTTTCGCCGTGCCAATAATACTCCAGCAGCCCGCCTGCTGTGGTCTCACCAATCTGCTCACAGGGCAGGTCCCACTTATCGAAAACAGCCTTTATTACTGACTGGCAGCCGGGCTTGCCCACAACCAGCATGCGTTCTTGGCTTTCCGAGAGCAAGATTTCCCAGGGCTTCATGTTGGCCTGTCGTTGGGGAACCTTTTCTAAGTCGATGCGCATGCCACAGCGCGCCCGAGCGCTCATCTCTGAAGTAGAACAAGCGATGCCCGCTGCACCCATATCTTGCATGCCTACAACAGCGCCCGTCTGTATCACTTCCAGGGTGGCCTCTAACAGCAATTTTTCCTGAAACGGGTCGCCCACCTGTACGGCCGGCAGGTCTTCATGGCTGTCTTCCGTCAAGTCAGCAGAGGCAAAGGTTGCACCATGGATGCCATCCCTTCCCGTAGCGGAACCCACTATAAAGACAGGGTTTCCTGGCCCTCCTGCCGTAGCGCTTACGGTCTCCCCGATGCGCACAATACCCACCGACATGGCATTGACCAATATGTCGTGGTGGTAGCAGTCGTAAAAATATACTTCTCCGCCGACCGTAGGGACGCCGAAACAGTTACCGTAGTCGCCGATGCCTTTAACCACGCCGGCGATAAGGCGTTTCATGCGCGCGTTGTCGGGCTTGCCGAAGCGCAAGCTGTTCAAAGCAGCAATAGGACGTGCGCCCATGGTAAAAATGTCGCGGTGGATACCTCCTACGCCAGTAGCTGCCCCCTGATAAGGCTCGATAGCGGAGGGGTGATTGTGGCTTTCTATCTTAAAAGCACAGGCGTAGCCATCCCCGATATTTACCAGCCCAGCGTTTTCTTCGCCGGCCTCCACAAGCAGGCGCCCGCCGCTTCGCGGTAGGGTTTTTAACTGCAAAATGGAATTTTTATACGAGCAGTGCTCGCTCCACATGACCGAGTACAAGGACAGCTCCGTAAAATTGGGAACACGTCCTAAGATATCGCAGATCCGTTCAAATTCTTCGGGTAGGAGGCCAAGATTTTTGGCCGTGTCGACAGTAGGCAGCGGTTTGGCAGCGATCATGCGCAAGCGAAAAGGTGAGGGCGTTCTCCTCTTGAGGAATAAAACGCAGCAAAGGTACGAAAAGGGCTTTTTCTTTTAGATTATCCCTTTCAATAGTCCGTTTAAGTTTGAGCGACGATTTTGCCTAAAGCACAGCCGGGTGATTTTTACCATTTTCGGCTCACGACTGAACAAGCAAATTGGTAAAAGTTTAGGTGTTTGAGTTGACTATCCAAACCAAACCTGTGGCTTCTACCTTTTTTTGGGCCTAAATCTCCACGGACTATTGCCTTTAGGAGAGGAGAGAGATTAGCTCCAACGTTTTAGGGTCTGACGAACAGCCTGTTCATAAGCGCGGCCGAAGAGGTTGACGTGTACGAGCAGATAGTACAGTTGATAAACGTCCGCTCGCTGCGTAAAGCCAGGCGCTAAGGGCCATACCTCTTCGTAGGCAGCATAGAAGCGCGCATCGAAGCCGCCGAACAGCAAGCTCATGGCCAAGTCCATTTCGCGGTGGGCGTAAGCAGGAGCCGGGTCGATGAGCACGGGCTTGCTGTGTGCGTTGCACAAAAAATTGCCGCTCCAAAAGTCGCCGTGGATAAGCGCTGGCGGCTCCTCAGGGCAAATCTCTTGTAGGCGCTGACACAAGCGCGCGAGTTGCTGTTCGGTATCCCTGTCAAAGAGTCCTCTTTGTCGCGCCATCTCCATTTGTTTTTGCAGGCGTTCTGCGGCGTAAAAAGACGCCCACGTCTGGGTTCGTTGGTTTGATTGCGGCAGTGTGCCGATGAAGTTGTCGTGTGCAAAACCAAAGGCAGCTGCAGTTTGCCCGTGCAAAGCCGCCATAGCTCGTCCGAAATGTTCCCAAAAAGCCGCCGTCTTAGGTCCCGCCTCTATAAATTCTAACAACAAGAAAGCCCTTTCTTCGTCTATTTTGTTCGAATAGACCACTCTTGGAGTGCGGATCACTTGAGAAGCGCCCAACAGGCCTAAGCCTTGCACCTCGCGCCGAACAATAAGCGCTGCGAAGGGATGGCAAAGCGCTTTAAGCACCCATCGGCGTCGACTACTGTCCGTAAGCAGCCATATCTGGCTCGTATCTCCGCCTCGGAGCAGCGTCGTTTGAGTAATTTTTTTATCCAGGTGCTCTGCAATAGTGCTTAGGAAAGGCTCAGCCGACGACCACATTGCGCAAAGGTACTGTCCTTTAAAGCAGTATAACGCCCGACAGGGATTAGAAAAACGAAACACTGTGCAGCTGGGTAGCCCGTAATTTCCCTTAAGTTTGCTGCAGAAAGGCATTTAAGGATGGCATAGAACCCATGGGCGAGCATGGGGCTTTCCTTGTGCCGGGAATAAATCAAGTTGCCTTGAAACGCGTCCTTGTTGCACCGCTGAATTGGGGTTTAGGTCATGCTACCCGCTGCATCCCTCTAATTCAAGAGCTTCAAAGCTTAGGCGCTGAGGTACTTTTGGCATCCGATGGCGTGGCATTGCGCTTGCTACAGGCCGAATTTCCGCATCTTCCCAGCGTAGAACTGCCCTCTTACCGAATCCGATACGACACGCCGAGCATGGTGTGGAACATCGGAAGGCGATTGCCGCGTATCCTGTGGGCTATCTGGCAGGAACACCGGGTAGTAGAGCGCTTGGTGAAGCAATACCATCTATCCGGCATTCTGTCCGACAACCGGTATGGTTGTTTTAGCCGCCAGGTAAGCAGCATCCTCATTACGCATCAGCTGTACGTACGCGTGCCCTGGTTTTCATGGATGGTTCGGCCAGCCTTACGTCTCTTTTTCACTCAGTTCGATGCCCTCTGGGCGCCCGATGTGAGCGAGCCGCCAGGGCTGTCGGGCGACCTCTCGCACAGCCCCACCGCGCTCAGCCCCAAAGTACAGTATATCGGTATCCTCACTCGCATGCAGCGCTATGAGCGTCCCATCGAGTACGATATAGCGGTGGTGCTCTCTGGTCCAGAGCCCCAGCGCAGTCTCTTAGAGCAGCGCCTACTCGAACAGGCCATGTTCCTGCCTTATCGCTTCATTTTTGTACAAGGCAACACGCTAGTAAAAAAGCACCACTTTGTTTCTCCTAACGTCGAAGTAGTATCTTTTCTAACTTCCGAAGAGCTGAATAACGTCTTGCAAGCCAGCCGCGTCCTCATCTCTCGTTCCGGCTACAGCAGCATTATGGATTTAGCCGTCTTGAATAAAAAGGCTATTCTTATTCCTACGCCGGGTCAGACCGAACAGGAGTACTTGGCGGCGTTTCTTTCGGAGCGCCAGTTTTTTGTGGCCCAGCGGCAAGAGGCGCTCAACATAGAGGAGGGGCTCCGCGCTTTAGTACAAACAACAGGGCTTCCCCCGGAGCATTACCCTACCGACACCTTTCGACCCGTGCTGAAATCCTGGCTTGAGCAACTGTAGTAGATGGTTGTTTCGCTATCGAACCTCAGCCACATCTAGAGAAACGCCATACCTTTGCGGCCGCACTCTTTTTGAGGCGTAAAGACACATGAAATATCTCATTTGCGGTTTGGGTAATGTAGGGAAGGAATATGCGCACACCCGCCACAACATCGGGTTTGACGTGCTCGACTACCTATGTCGGCAATTGGGCGGAACGTGGAGAGCCGTCTCCTTGGGTGAAATGGCCGAGGTGCGCTGCAAAAACCGCATCTTGCTGCTACTCAAACCCAATACCTACATGAATCTGAGTGGAAAAGCTTTTCGATATTGGTTACAAAAAGAGGATATCCCTCTGGAAAATAGTTTGGTCGTGTGCGATGACATTAACCTCCACTTAGGACAGCTGCGTTTGCGAGCCAAGGGCTCTCCAGGGGGCCACAATGGTCTCAGGCACATTCAGGAGACACTGGGCACAGATGCATATCCTCGCCTGCGCATTGGCATTGGCCATGATTTTCCGAAAGGGCGACAGGTAGACTACGTGTTGGGGCGATGGTCGACGGAAGAAGAAGAAAAACTATCTCCCATTCTAGAAAGAGCCTCTGAGGTCATCAAAACCTTTGCCTTGGCGGGCATCCCGCACGCTCAACCTCTGCTCTCTCGTCCGCTCTTTGAGGAGAAACCTTAAGCCGCCGTTTATTAAATTTATCTTTCCCTCGTATGATTTCTGAAATTAGAACCAAGCAATACTTTCTCTGGATAGTAGCGGTATCGTTACTTTCTTGGTCGGGGTGTCAATCCGGGACTACGGAAAATAAGCCGCTATATGAAGTCATTGCGGAGAAATTTCACTCCGATCCTATCCCACCTGACTGCATGCCTGCAAAGGAGCGGGTGGCTTTTCGGGATCAAAACCATTATATAAGTGGAGACTACTTCTGCATTGTCAGCTTAGTGGACAATCGCTCCGCCGACTGGGGAGAAATTTGGGTGCGGGTCAAAGTGTTGGATGAAAAGGGGCAGCTCCTTCGAGTCAAAGGAGATACGAGCTTTATCGTTCGCGCTTTTGCCGACGCCGTGCCGCCGAGCGGCTCTACGGCCTTCTTCCGAGCACTTCCCCTCAGCATCATCAGTGGAGGCACGCCCGATTCCGTACTTTTAGAAGGTGCAGGCTTTCGCTTTCAAGAGCCTGGGCCCATCCTCGTTGCTCCCGACAACGGCGGCGTGCGTATCCAAATACCAGACCCGTCCGACCCGAAAAAAAGCAAGGAGATCGCTTTTAAGTCTAAGACTACCCTGCTCAACCCCTTGCCTATGGAGGCGAAAAATCCTCGGCTTGTCTATTTAATTTATGCTAAAGACCTAAAACTTTATTACGCTGAAATGGTCAATCCGGCAGACAAGCCTAAAAATATGTATGCCGTTGGGGAAGGGCCTTTGCCTGGAGGGGGAAGCCGCGATATTTTCTACGATATCTTTTATGAAAGCCTACCTCAGCCCATAAAAGACCTGCTCATATTGCGCGTAGACGTCCAAGCGTACGAAGCGCGGCCTGCGGCTACCGGTGGGTGACGATAGAAGGCATGGGCGATACTTTGCCTCCATTTTAAGGAATGTATCAGATTTTTATTGAAAAACAGAGCTTTTTTGGATGCGAATAAAAAAAGCTTGAAAAAAAATGAAAAACTCTTGACGCGTTCTGAAAACCTCTTACCTTTGCGCCCGCTTTTTTACTCTACGATTCAGTGGATAAAATGTGGAAAAAAAGAGTAGGTTTTTCTAAGTCGAAAAAGTTAAAGTTACATTAACTTTGCTTCCCATTAAGCCAGAGAAAATGCCCTCGCAAGAGAGGGATTAAAGAGCAAGTTCATTGACAAGGATGGGACGAGTAGGCCGATAGGGATACTGAGCGGAGAGGTTCTAGGCGAGAGAGTAAAGCGTTAAGGTGCTGTGAGGCACTTTGAC
>JBBIKW010000022.1:0-40621 GCA_037445225.1 Lewinellaceae bacterium
CGCGCACGCACTGTAATCGCACCAGTTGGAATTGAAACAGAAACGCATTTGAGCGTTCATTTGAGCCGCTTCAAACTGTAATCGCACCAGTTGGAATTGAAACCAAAACGGTAGGAGTGCGCGGATGCGCTGATAAAGACTGTAATCGCACCAGTTGGAATTGAAACCAGGGTGCACAGGGCGCACAGGGCGCGCAGGGTGCAACTGTAATCGCACCAGTTGGAATTGAAACGAAGTTATGAGCGAAGCGATGTTTTCTGGGACCGATACTGTAATCGCACCAGTTGGAATTGAAACTGGATAATAGTTAGCGCCTGTAGTTGTCTCTCACAAACAGCAATCTGATCTGATGAGCTTAGGGCCGATTCTACTGTCGTGTGGCGGCAGGGGAGGGTGTACTATTGGTAATGGGTTGGGGTTCAGAGCTGTTTCTATTGTGTTTGCGATAGGCTTGGGCTACTGTCGTTGGCGAGCGGGAAAGAGTTTAGTAGGGGCCTAGGTGTAGTTGTGCGATGCTGTACTCATCGCTCAGAGCAAAGAAATGAAGTGGATTTGCCGAACTGTGCACTACATGGGATGGAAAGGTTCGCATACCTTGGCGAAGCAAGAGGGAGGGATCTTCGAGATCCTGGACGGGAGAGAGTTTGAAGAAGCGAAGGGTAACGGAGGTTTGGTCAACAGTGGTGAGGGTAACGACTAAGTGCAACTGGTGTTCGTCTTGTTCTTCCTCGAAGAAATCGGCAAAGGGAAGGTGGTTCAGCCGAGCTACAGCGTTCAGCCAGCGTGGGATGGTTGCAGAGTCTTGCGGGGATAGTATTTTCCTGTCATCGACGAGATACCAGCTACGCGAGATGGGATTTTTTTCCCACGTAAGGCTGCTGTCTTTGTTGGGCCAAGCAAATGTTATTTGGCAGATGTCGGTAGGAGGGCAGGGCAGAAGTCGGCGCTCTCGAAGGGCATCTGGGCTTTGAGGGAGGCGGGAGCGCAGTGCTACTCGAGCGCAGTACAGGCCCTGGCGCCAGGGGAAGCGCACCAGTGTTTGAGAGGCCGACTCAGAGCCGATCTCTATCCATGTTGTTGGCCCTCGGTGAGTCAATAGCTGCAGCCGAATTGGCGACAACATCCGAGCAGATGCAGGGTTACTCGGCCGCTCTAAGGCTACGGGCTCCGTTAAAAGGCCAATAAGCGCGGTTGCGGAGTCTTGAGGGATGGGTACCGATCGGCCATCTTGCTCGGCCATCCACCCTGCAGGGGTGTGTTCTATGAGCAGGTCGGTGCCATCCGGATGGGTGATGCGCAGGCCGTACACGTCGGCGGGATCCACCGTAAAAAGGGCGCTTTTCAAAGAGGCCGAACGGTACGGCCATGGGATACGGCGGGCGACCCATCCCGCAAACAGCACAATCAAGAAGAGGAGTACTAAATGTTTGTTTTTCAGAGACATTTAGTCCGCTATTTTTTCTTTTTTCGCTGTTTTTCCCACCAGGCTTCTGCTGCCTCGATTTCGGATAAAATATCGCGCCATTTGTCTGGGACATCTTCGCTGAGCCACAAGGTTTCAGCGTAGGTCTCCGGGTCGATATGGAGGACAGCCACTTTTTTCCCGAGGAAGCCTTCGATGCGTTGAAGGGTGAGCAATTCTTCGGAGCTACAGAAAGAGATGGCCTCTCCGCGACGCTGTCCGCGTCCCGTTCGGCCGACGCGATGCACGTATTGTTCTGGGTTGTCGGGAAGGTCGTAGTTGATGACGAAAGACACGTCTGGAATGTCGATACCGCGTGCGCTGACATCGGTGGCGATGAGAGCACGGAGAGCGCCGGAACGGAATTGTTCGAGCACCTTTATACGCGTGTGTTGATCTTGGGCGCCGTGGATACAGGCGGTGTGCAGGCCGACGCGCTCCATGGCCTTTTGCACGCGCTCGGCGCGCACGCGGGTGCGCACGAAGACGAGCACTTTTTCGTCGGGATGCTCGCGTAGGAAGCGCTCTAAGAAGAAGCGCTTGTCGTCTTTTTGTACAAACGCTACTGCATGTTGGACGTTTTTCGATATGGGGTCCTCCGGCGCTATCTGGATGCGGATGGCATTGCTCCGCACTAATGCATAGGCCGTGCGCTTGATCTCGGGATCGATGGTAGCGGAGAAGAACAGTGTTTGTCGGTGTTTCGGTAACCGTTTGGCTAGGTCGTGCAAATCTTGGAGGAAGCCAAGGCGAAGCATGCGGTCGGCTTCGTCTACAGCCAAGATACGCACCTCGTGAAGCGAGAGAAATCCCTGGCCGTGTAAGTCGAAGAGGCGGCCTGGAGTGGCCACTGCGATATCGACACCACTGAGCAAGCGGGCTACCTGAGGGGCCTGTTCCACGCCGCCGAAGAGGTCGAGTGCGCGCACGCGCGTGTGGCGCGCTATGGCCTGAAAGACATCGGCGACCTGCATGGCCAATTCGCGCGTAGGCTCCAAGACGACACATCGCACCCCCTGCGAGCGCGATGAACGCTTGGCGCTGTGCAGCCGATGCACGATAGGTATAGCAAAAGCGGCTGTTTTTCCTGTACCCGTCTGAGCAACGGCCAACACGTCTTCGCCCTTCAACACATGCGGAATGGCCTTATACTGGATGTCGGTGGGCCGGCGCCAGCCCAAGTCGGCTAAATTGCGCTTTATTTCCTCGGCAATAGGATACTGGTCGAATCGCATAAGCAATGCAGCATTAGCGCTCTCGCCGCAATAGGGCCATGTAAAAGCCATCGAAGCCCTCGTCTTGTGGCCATAGGGTGCGCTCTGCGCACAAGGTAAAGTTTTGTCCTGAGGGTGAGTTCAGAAAACTGCGCACTTGCTGCTCGTTTTCCATGGGCAGCAAGCTACAGGTAGCATACACCATTAGTCCGCCGACCTTGACGATAGGGCTGTAGCTTTGAAGAATGTGCTGTTGCGTTTGGCACAGGTTTTCTATGAAGTCCGGAGTGAGCTTCCACTTGGCATCTGGGTTTCGGCGCAAAACGCCCAGGCCACTGCACGGCACGTCGAGCAGCAGGCGGTCGGCCGAGTGGTAGAGGCGCTTGATGACCTTAGCGCCGTCGATGCATCGCGTCTCGATGTTGTGTGCGGCAGCGCGGCGAGCGCGAGCGCGCAATTCGTTCAGTTTCCAAGGTAGTGTATCCAGGGCGATGATGGTACCTTTGCCCTCCATAAGGGCTGCAAGGTGCAGTGTTTTTCCTCCGCCACCGGCACAAGCGTCTACTACGCGCATACCGGGGAGCGGCTCGAGAAACGGCGCCACCTGTTGACTGCTGTAGTCCTGCACCTCGAAGAGGCCCTCGCGAAAGGCGCGAGTTTGAAAGACGTTCTGCCGGCGCATCAGGACAAGGGCGTCGGCAGTGCCGTGTGGGCGCACCTCAACGCCTTCTGTCTTTAGTCGACTCTGGAGCGCCTCTCGCGAAATCTTTAAGCGGTTGGCTCGAAGTACGATAGGAGCCGGTCGGTTGAGCCAAGAGAGGGTCTCCTCCCAGCGATCGCCCAGTTGGTTTTGTCCTAAGGCGTCGAGCCAGTCGGGAATGCTCTCGCGATAAACGCGCTCTCTGGCCAACTGCTGAGCTCGTTGCCGCACGTGGTCGGGGTGCAGTGCGCGCAGTTCGGCGATGAGAGGCACTTTTTCGGCGCTCAGGTACCCTCGCAGGATGAGGTGGACACCAACCAACTGCCAGAAATGCTCACCCGTTTTGGGCTCGACGCCTAAGATAGCGCTGTATAGGCGAAAGTAGCGCACTATTTCGTAGGTCGTTTCTGCAATGAAAGCTCGGTCGCGCCGGCCGGCCTTGGGATTTTGCCGGAGTACTTGCTCGACGACTTTGTCGGCATGGTGCCCCTCTACAAATATCGCCTGCAGCGCTTGGACTACGATGCGCACCAACAAGGGCCGAACAGTGAGAGCCGTCGCTGCCATAACTGCGGGCAAAGCTACAGCGCGCTCCTCAAACCCGTATCCCTTCCTCTTGTGCACAGCCGCCTTACCTTTGTCGGGTCATGTATCCGGCTAAGGTATTGCTCTTTGGGGAATACGTTGCGCTACTTGGAGCACGGGCGCTCGCCCTCCCTTTTGCCCATTTTAGCGGCCGTTGGTGTTGGTCGAACGGAGCAGATCAGCATCCATCCTTGCTTGCCTTTGCTCACAGCGAGGTTTTGGCATCGATAGAAGAAATAGAGGTCGACGCTTTTCGAAAAGACATCTCAAAAGGGCTATCGTTTTGCTCCGACATTCCCATAGGATATGGCTTGGGAAGTTCAGGAGCCCTTTGTGCGGCGGCGTATGACCGCTATGCGCGCTCTAAAGCGGCCGATCTTAACCAGCTGCGCGAACGCTTTGCGCGTATGGAGAGCTACTTTCATGGGCAGAGCTCGGGCTTGGATCCGCTCACCAGCTACCTTCGATGCCCTCTGCTGGTGACAGAGCGCTATCACATCCATCGCTTCGAACAGCATCCTTGGGAGAATCCTCCGCCTTCAGTGTACTTGCTCAACACCGGTCAGCCGCGCCAAACGAGGCCACTGGTAGAGTGGTTCTTAGAGCGCTATCGGCAACCGCACTTTGCTGCGCTGCTGCGCGAAGAGCTGTTGCCCGCGCACGAAGCACTGATATCGGCGTGGCAAAATGGGCAAGGTTATGCCGTCTGGCCGCTGTTGAAGACCGTTTCTTCGTTTCAGTTGGAGTACTTCCAGCCGATGATCCCCGATAGGTGGCGTCCCTTATGGCGTGAAGGGATAGCGTCGGGAGAGTGTTTGTTCAAGCTCTGCGGAGCCGGTGGCGGTGGCTTCCTGTTGGTGTTCGGGCGAAACGCTCGTCAGGTAGAGGAACGCCTCGCCGGCTACGTATTGCTGCGCTTTATATAGCGCGCGTCTGCTTTTCGGAGAATTTGTTGTGAAGTATATACAGAAGATCATGGACAAGCGCAGTCGTTTTCGGTGGAGGTTTTCTTCCGTTGTGTTGGTTGCTCTGGCCGCCTTAGCGCTGGGCCGCGACCTCATAGCGAATGGCAGGCCGCTGTACTGCCGCATCGGGAACGAGCACTTTTTCCCAGGGCTGCGCTCGCTGTGGCGTGATCCTACTCTACCCTACGGCCATCCGGTGTTAGACTCCATTCAGCGGCATTTTTTGTGGCGCACCTATCCCTACGATGAGGCTATTTTTGCGGTGATAGCGTTCTCGCCGGGCGAGCTCCCTACTCGACCAGACACCACGCTGCGCCAAGCCCGACCGGGGGCGCTGCATCCGGTGGGCTACCGCACCTTTAGGCATTGGTTGGGCACTGATGCCCAAGGGTACGACGTCGCCGCGGCCTTAGTAGGCGGGGCTCGTGTGGCGCTGTTGACGGGAAGTGCGGCCACAGGTTTAGCGTTTTTGGTGGGAGTGTTTTTGGGCGCTTTGGCGGGATATTGGGGCGACGACCGCCTGCGCCTACGGTTAGGGGTGGTACTGGCGACGTTGCTGAGCCTTCCGATAGCGGTGTTTTATGCCCAAACCGTATGGCTGTGGTTGCCGGAACACGCCGGCGGGCTTATCCGCATAGGAGCAGGGCTTGCCGCGGCCCTGTTGGTATTAGCAGCAGCAAAGGGCTTAGGCAGCTGGCTCAGCCGATGGAGCGTCTTTTCATGGGTCGTATCGATGCCGCTCGACCTGGTTATCATGCGTTTAGCCGAAGCCTTCATGGCTATTCCGGGCTTGCTTGCCGTGGTAGCGTTTGCCGCACTCTTGCGCGAGCAGACGCAGACGTTGTGGGCCATGGTGGTGCTCATCGGCATGTTCAGTTGGCCCGGCGTAGCGCTCTTTGTGCGCGCCGAAATGCTGCGCATCCGAGCGATGGACTACATCGCAGCGGCACGCAGCTTGGGCCTGTCGGAATGGCGTATTCTCTTGCGCCACGCCTTACCCAATGCCCTGCAGCCCGCCTATACCGTGTTTGCCTTAGGCGTAGCCGGAGCTATCCTTTTAGAGGCTGCGCTGTCTTTCTTGGGATACGGCGACCAACATTTAGCAGGAGCCACATGGGGCAGCTTACTGCAAAACGCCCGAACCAGTCCTCAACTGTGGTGGGCGACCTTGCCCCCAGGTGTAGCGATTTCCCTAAACGTGATGGCCCTACACCTCGTAGGCGAACAAATGAGCGCGCGCAGCAAACGTCTTTGAACCCTTATCGCGCGCAATTGTTGCAAAAAGGCGGCTGCAGATGGGCCATAGCTTCTCTTACCCTTTGAAGCGAAACGCTGCCGAATCCTTTAGTTCAAATTTTAGAAACCGCCTCTTTTTCTGGACTTTCCGATGGGCCTTTTTCGTTCCGATTATTTTCGCGTGGCGCTGCTGGGCATAGTCTTCTTCGTTCCTTTCCTGGGCAGCGTACATCTGTTTGATTGGGACGAGATCAACTTTGCCGAATGTGCTCGGGAGATGTTGTTGACGGGCGATTACCTGCGCCCGCAGATCGACTTTGAACCCTTCTTTGAGAAGCCGCCCCTGTTCATTTGGCTGCAAGTGCTCTCTATGCGTCTTTTTGGCGTCAACGAATTTGCTGCGCGCTTTCCGAATGCGGTAGGCGGAGTGCTGGTTTTGCTGATATCGTACCACATGGGAAAGCGCTTGCACGACCGACGGTTTGGCTGGCTTTGGGTGTTGGCGTGGGTAGGTAGCCTACTGCCACACCTGTATTTCCGCAGCGGCATCATTGACCCTTGGTTCAACCTGTTTATCTTTTTAGGGCTGTGGGGGTTTATCGAGTTTCGGTGGCTTTTTTTCACGCGTTTTGAAGGCCGAACATTTTGGCAGCGCTATCGCTACCTCTTGTTCGGCGGATGGGCCCTCGGCTTGGCTATTCTGACGAAAGGGCCCGTAGCCTATTTGATCGCCTTTCTCGTTTTAATGCTGTATTGGGCGCGCTATCGGTTTCGCAATCGTGGCTTCTTCCTCCATTTTGTGCTGTTTAGCGCGGCTGCTTTTTCCGTATCGGCCGTGTGGTTTGCCGTAGAGACGCTGTCGCACGGGCCCAAGTTTATTTCAGAATTCATCGCCTATCAGGTGCGCCTGCTCACTACGCCAGACAGTGGTCACGGCGGCTTTTTGGGGTACCACATTGTTGTTCTCCTATTGGGATGCTTTCCCATTTCGATATTTGCCATACCCAACCTGTGGGGCGATCGGCAGCCGCAGGATGAAGTTTTGGAGTCGCACACGTTAGCCGTATGTCAGCGCGCCGACCTGACGACATGGATGCAGTTGCTTTTTTGGGTAGTGTTGGTGCTGTTTAGCTTAGTGCGCACGAAAATTGTCCACTACTCCTCGTTGGCCTATTATCCGCTCACCTACTTGGGCGCCTATACCATTTGGCGAGCCATCCACTGGGATGTCCGCCCTAAAGTAATAGTGTTGCTCCTTCTGCTTATAGGCGTGCTTATCGGCGCTACACAGATGGCCTTACCTTGGTTGGGCCAACGCCCACAATTGCTTCAGCCGCTATTGGAAAAAGACCCTTTCGCCTTGGCTCGATTGGAGGTGCCCGTTGCGTGGTCCGTTTGGCATGCCGTGCCGGGGCTCCTTCTTGTTGTGGGCATTGCGGCGGGCCTTTGGCTGTGGCAGCGGCAGCGGCCTTGGACGGCTGCGCAAACTATTTTTTCGGCGGGAGCTCTTTTTACAGCGCTGACCTTGACTCTTTGTATTCAAAACATCGAGCGCTATAGCCAAGGCAGCACGATAGATTTTTACAAAAGCAAAGCTGGCGAAGACTGCTTTGTCAAGACGGTAGGCTTCAAGAGCTACGCGCACCTCTTCTACACCCAAAAGCCGCCGGTAAGCGACCCTACCATCGACGAATATCACAACCTAGCTTACGGCAATCCGGGCAAGACCGTCTACTTCGTCGCAAAGATGACGAACACCGAAGACCTCTTGCAACTGCCCAACTGTCGGGAGTTGCATCGGCAACACGGAATGGTGTATTTTGTGCGGCACCCTGCTGACAGCAGGTCTACATCTGATTAGCCGAGCGGAAGATGCGTTCCCAGCGGATGCCGTTGCGAAGGCTGGCATTTTTGGTAGAAAAGAAGATGAACAGTGGCTTTCCTACGATGTGGTCCTCGGGGACGTATCCCCAGATGCGCGAGTCTTCGGAGTTGTGGCGGTTGTCGCCCATCATCCAGTAGTAGTTTTGCTGGAAGGTGTAGGTGGTGCTCTCCTTGCCGTCGATATAATATTTTCCGTTGCGGACGTCCAGTTGGTGGCCTTCGTAAACAGCAATGATGCGCCTATAAAAGGGCAAGCTGGCAGGAGTGAGGGCGACGGTGGTGCCTTTTTTAGGGATGTAGATCGGGCCAAAATTGTCTACCGTCCAGTGTCCGTACTGTTGTGCGTCGTTGGGAAAGACGTAGCCGGGCCGCGTTCCGGGCTCAAAGCGCTCCACTTCGATATCTGGGCCCCAGGATTTAACTTGAGCGACTTGTTCGGCGTCGAGGTTGTAGTAGCGCCGCAGCTCGCCGTTGGGCAGTTCTACGGGGATGGCGTCGCTGAGGTTGACGCCAATTTCCTCTAATTTGCGCAGGTTGAGCATGCCCGATCGATTTCGGATGTAGTAGGCAAACTGCATATGGCGCGGATTGTCGGCGGGCTTGCCATTAATATAAACTTGACCGTTGCGGATATGCAAGCTATCGCCGGGGAGAGCAATGCAGCGCTTGATATAGTGGTCCTTCTTATCGATAGGACGCGCCACGATAGGAGGCGTAGGGGGCACGGGGCGGTTTAGGCTTCGCAACACCTCCATCTCGCGTCGCCATTGATAGATATCGTATGTTCGTCCCGGTGTGATGATGACGCTGTCGCCTGCTGGAAAATTGAAGACGACAGGCTCGTTGCGGTCGATGCTCTCTAAAGCAGGCAGGCGAAAATACGGCAGAGAGGGCTCGCGCAAATAGGACTCGCGGGCGAGCCATCCGCTGCTCTGCTGGCTAAAGCGGTTGTGGATGAGGGGGAACTGCAGCACCGTCATCGGTGTGCGAATGCCGTAGTGCGCCTTGCTGACAAACAAGTAGTCGCCCACCTTTAAGCTGCCTTCCATCGAAGAGGTCGGAATCACAAAAGCCTCGATGAGGAACATGCGAATGAAAGCCGCAGCAAAGACGGCAAAGATGATGGCTTCTACCCACTCACGCAGCGGTGATTTTTTAAAGATGCGATTAGCTTCCAGTTTGCGCACGGCCAACCTATCGCCTCTCGCTTTGGCTTGCGCGTATTGGCTTTGAAAAGCGCGCTCTTCTTCCAAAATAGGGCCGTTGTACTTTACCGCAGGATCGCGCCCAATGAGGAAGAAAGGTATGGGCGCGTAGATGACGGCAAGTGCTGCCTCCCAAAAGGAGTGCTTGCCAAACGAACGCATCGTATCTACGCACAAACCGGCATAGATGAAGATGTTGACGATGGGGAAGAGCAGCCAGGCCGCATACCACGGCTTTCGCCCCACCAATTTACACCACTCCACCGCGGCTAAACCCGGCACCAACGCCTTCCAGCCCGGAATACCTGCCTTTTCAAAGACTTTTACCATGCTCAGCGAGAGCAGGATATACAGTGCGATCAAGAAAAAAAGTACTTCCATGGTGAGCTGTTTGACCTGCGCGATGTTTTGGGTGTATTTCAATAAGGTTATTCTTCCTCGGTACTGGCCTTACGGCGCGAGCGGCGCACCTTAAAGATTTTCTCCACTTCTTTCTCGCTTAAGAAGCCCATTTGGGTCATCTGGTTCTTGGCAAATCGGCGAATGTCTTGGTAGTCCTTTCCCCTTCTGTCGGTATATGTCTTGAGCAAACGATCCAAATAGGCCAAAGAGGCCTTTTCTAAGGCTTGGTTGAACTCCTGATTGCCAAAGATTTGCATGTATATGCTGAACACCTTGCTCATCTCGAAATAATCGCTGTACTCGGCCTCTGTAATGCCGTTGAGCCAACGGGTAAAGTAGTTGAGAATGAGCAAGCGAAGGCATTTGCTCTCGACAGACAGACCTTCGTGCGAGTTATAAAAGTCGCGCACGATGTCCATAGCGTCAGGGTGTACGTAACCCAATTCGTGAATAGCCTTGGCAACGCGATAGAAGTCGGCTATCTTATTTGGTTGCTGCAGGTCGACGATCTCGGCCATGCGCAAATCGGGCGCCGCAGTCATGAGGTTGGGATACCGCTGATATAGGTGTGCCACAAACGACAGGTACAGCGTCTCAAATTCGGGATAATTGGCCTGCTCGCGAGCAAAATGGGCGGCCACCACCTGCCTTTCCTCCTCCGTCAGGTCGAGAAAGTTGCCCACCAAGGCGAGCATCTCAATGTACTCTTCCGTGTTTTGGAAATCGGGGTTGTTCAAAAACGCCAATGTCTGCTCTTTCAGGTTGGTGTTGTCGCCACCGGTTTCGAAACGCTTGAGCAAAAACTGGCGCAGCGCAGAGAAATTCGCCTTCATCTCGCCGCGCGACTGTGGAAATTCCACCGAGTAGAAGAATTCGTTGCGGAACTGCTGCACGTAGCGCCTGTAGAGCATCTCCCGCTCTTTTAGGTCGCGATAGCGCTCGTGCTTTTGTTGCTGTAGGAAATGGCGCACCCGGCGATTTTCGATTTGCTCCAACAGGTGGGTGATCCAAATATCGCTACTTAGGGCAAAGCCCACCTGGATGCTCTGTCCGATGCGTTTTTTCAAATGGTCGAAGTGCACGCTGCTGCAGATAGCCAAGAGCACCTCTTTGAAATGGTCGTTGGGGCGCACATAGCGATACTGGTCGTTGATTTCGCCGCGCAAGACGGCGTAACCCAATACGCGCGGTAAAAAGAGCCCCTCAAAGGGCGGAGATAAGAGCAGCTTCTCCAGAGCCAAGAGCTGCAGCGGTGCGTGTTCCGCCACTTCGTGGTAGAGCGCCGCTATGGCGGGTTCAAACGCTTGGCGCAACAGCAGGTAGTTTTCTTCCGACTCATCCTCCCAGTATTGCCGCAGCGGGTCCGACTCCTGTATGGCGTAGGCAATGTCGTTGAGGCGGTTGTAATATTGTTCGTCTAAGGGTTGCATGATGGTGGCGGAATGAGGCTGAGGAAAAATGCATTTTTGAAAAAAGACCTGACAAAGCGCCCAGAGGCTTTGTCAGGTCCTAACAAGGTCAACAAGATGCGGCAAAGATAAAGAAAAGCCGAACGATGGGTGTATCTATTCGGCAGAATTCTCTGCGGTTTCGACGGTTGCCTCTGCCGAGTCGTCGGCAGCAGGTTCGGAGGCACCAGCGGCTTCGGCTTGAGGCGCCTCTTCTACCGGCTGCGGCTTTGCTTTAGGCGTACCATCGATATCGGCGAGCACCTGCTGTTTCTTTTCAGCCGTTTGCTCGCGGTGTTGTTGGATGCGGGCCTCTTTTTGTGCTTTCCAAGCATTCCAGCGCGCTTCCGCCTCCTCTAACGTGAGCGCCCCTTTCTTAACGCCGAGCATGAGGTGCTTTTTGTACAGCACTCCTTTATAGCGCAGGATGGCGCGGACGGTATCGGTGGGCTGTGCGCCCTTCATGAGCCAGTCGTAAGCGCGGTCGACGTTGAGCTCAATAGTAGCGGGTTGAGTAAGCGGGTTATAGGTACCCAGTTTTTCTATGAAGCGGCCATCGCGCGGGGCGCGCGCGTCCGCGGCTACGATGTGATAGAAAGGCGCCTTTCTGCGGCCTCGGCGTTGTAGGCGAAGTCTTACTGCCATAAAAAAGTGGAAAACTTTACATTAGAGATAGCATCTCGCCCGGGTACTTGTCTGCGACAGCGCCGGGCTTTCCAGGGCCGCAAAGGTAAAATCTCTCGTTCGAAAAAAGCAACGGCAGAATAAAAACTTTTTCGCCCGCGGCTTTTAGAGAGAGCTCCCATTGAGATTTTGCTGCTACCCGCTACTGCTGCCTTCCGTTTGGTCGAAAGCCGGGCAACACGGAGCGCAGCGCTGCTGTTTTAGTGAGCGTGTAAAAAAACGGTCATATTGTGAAAAACTCATTCGCTTTTTTCAATCTTATTAGCACCCTCGCGAAGACCACTCTGCTACTACTGGGGCTGTGGGCAGCGCCCCTGTGGCTACTGGCGCAAATTCCGCCCATGGGCGGGGGTAGAGCCCCTAATCCAGCGCAAATGAACATCGGCCGCTTTTACGGCAAGGTCGTAGACGAGAGTACGGGCAAAGGCATCGGCTTTGCCTCGGTGCAGCTGACAGGTATGCGTTACGACAGCGCAGCGCGCGCCATGCGGGAGAAGGTAGTGGCTGGACAGCTGACGGAACCCAACGGCGACTTTAGCCTGTCGAATCTCCCTATCATGGGCACCTACACGCTCAAGATCAGCTACTTAGGTTACGCTACGGTGGAGCGCAAGGTCGCTTTCGATCTTTCGGGACTCAATCGCATGCCCAATGGCGGCTTCGACCTGAGCGCCATCAACCTCATCGACAAAGACTTGGGCAATATTCCGCTGGCGGCTTCCAGCCAAGTGCTTCGAGAGGTCACTGTGTTGGCCGAAGCTTCTACCGTATCGCTGGCGCTCGACCGAAAAATCTACAAAGTAGATAAGGACGGTGTGGCAGCAGGAGGTACGGCAGAGGATGCTTTGCGCAATGTGCCTTCGGTGCAGGTAGACATCGACGGCAATGTCACCTTGCGCAACGCCGCACCGCAGATCTTTGTCGATGGGCGGCCCACTACCCTCACCCTCGATCAGATCCCTGCCGAAACCATTGAGCAAGTGGAAGTCATTACCAACCCCTCGGCGAAATACGATGCTTCGGGTGGCAATGCCGGCATCATCAACATTGTTCTGAAAAAAGAGCGCCGACAAGGGTACAGCGGCAACGTGCGCGCGGGCGTAGACATGCGCGGTCGCGTGGGCACGGGTGGCGATTTCAACGTGCGTGAAGGAAAACTCAACGCCTTTGCCGCTGTAGGATTGTTCCAGCGAAAAACCTTAGGCGAAGGCGAGACCGATCGGTTCAACTATTTCGATAGCCCGCAGACGAATGTCTTTCAGAGCACCCAAACGACTAATACCCGGCGCTTCCTCTTCGCACGTACGGGCATAGACTGGTTCATCAACAACCGCAATACCCTGACCTTCGCCGGCAATATGGCTAATGGCCGCTTCAACACCTGGGACGATATCCAAATCCTTACAGACTCGATACAGCCGGGTGGCCCGACCATCGGCAGCAGCCTGGCCTTTCGCGATGCGCAAAGCCGAAGACAGTTTCAAAACTGGGGCGGTCAGGTCTTGTACAAGCTGCTGTTTACTCAGTCAGGTAGAGAGCTGACGGCCGACATCACGATCAATCGCGCTCGTTTCGAAAACTTCGGTGATTTTAGCACGCGCTACGAAAACTTACCCTTTACGTTCCGCCAGCGCCAAGACGGCAACGGCACTAACGACCAGTATACTTTTCAATCGGACTACGTGCAGCCGCTCAACGGCTCGGGAAAGGTTGAAGCCGGTGTGCGCGGTGCAATCCGCGACTTTAGAAGCAACAACGCCAGCTATCAGTTCAACACCGCCTCGGGCGAATACGTGCGCGCTCCGTCTTTCGCCGACCAGTACGCCTTCCTCGACCAGGTCTATGCCGCCTACACGACCTACAGCAAGTCGTATAAACAATGGGGCTATCAGGTAGGACTTCGCGCCGAGGCTTCGTTCTACCGCGGCGACTTGCTCGACATCGACTCTTCGTTCCGCATACAGTATCCTATTAGCCTATTTCCCAGTCTGTTCCTAACTTATAAACTGAACGAAGAGGACAATCTTCAGCTCAATTACAGCCGGCGCATCAACCGCCCCAACTTTTTCCAGCTAAGTCCTTTTCCAGACTTTTCCGACTCCCTTCTCTTGTCGCGCGGAAATCCGGGGCTGCTTCCGGAATTCACCCACTCGCTCGAGCTGTCGTATCAGAATATCTTTAACCGCGCTCACAACCTGCTGGCCACGCTTTATTACAAGCGCGCAACCAACCTCATCGCCAACTATCAATTTGCCGAATACAACCCCTTACTCGAGCGCCAAGTCATCGTCTCGACGTTTATCAACGCCAATGCCAGTACTGCCTACGGCTTAGAACTCACGCTGAAAAACACCTTCGGCAAGAAGATCGAACTGACCAGCAACGTCAACCTGTACAATGCCGTCGTGAACTCGAGCAATGTAGAAAGCAATTTGCAGCGCGAGCAGTTCACGTGGTTCGTCAAAGAAAACCTCAACGTCAAGCTACCCGCAGCCCTAACCCTGCAAGTGTCGGGAAGCTACCAGAGCCGAACAGCCTTTGCCCTGAGTAGCGGCTCGCGTTGGGGTGGGGGCTGGATGGGAGGTTCTAGCTCTACAGCACAGGGTTACTCGATCCCCGTATGGTTTGTAGACGTCTCGTTGCGCAAAGACCTTTGGGATCGAAAGGCCTCTATCACCTTAAGCGTTCAAGACGTCTTCCGCAGTCGCCGCAACGGCTCCTTCGCAGAGTCGGCGCTTTTCGTGCAAGAAGCTTGGCGCATCCGCGACCCGCAGTTTATCCGCCTCAACTTCTCCTATCGATTCGGCAAGTTCGACCTGTCGCTGTTTAAGCGCAAAAACCTAAAAATGGGCGGCGACGACATGGGCGGCATGGACATGGGCAACTGAACGGACGGTCGAAGGAGCAAGCCTTCCGCCCATTAAAAAGCAGCAATCGCCTCGACGCGATGTCGAGGCGATTGCTTTTGTGCGCCATAAGAGTTCGACGCGCTATTGGTCTCGCGGCTTAGACGGCAAAGCTCTCGCCGCATCCGCACGTGCGCGTCGCATTAGGATTGTTGAAGTAAAAGCCCTTTCCATTCAACCCACCGGAGAACTCCAGCGTGGTGTTGAAAAGATACAGGAAGCTCTTCAAGTCGGTAACCACTTTGACGCCGTTATCCTCAAAGACTTGGTCGTTCGGCTTTAGTTCGTTGTCGAAATCCAGCTTGTACGACAGGCCTGAGCACCCACCGGAAACGACGCTGACGCGCAAAAAGTAGTCGTCGCTCACGCCGTTGGCGGCGCGGATCTCGGCGATCTTAGCTTTAGCGCTATCGGCTACAAAAATCATACGGAAGCGGAAACAGTTGTTTCGGATTGTTTTTGCGTATCCTCTAAGAGGCCGTTTTTGCGCTTGTAGTCGGCAATAGCCGCCTTAATAGCGTCTTCGGCCAATACCGAGCAGTGGATCTTTACCGGCGGTAGGGCCAATTCCTCCACGATATCCATGTTGTCGATTTGGAGCGCCTCCTCAATGGTTTTCCCCTTAAGCCATTCGGTAGCCAAAGAGGAGGAAGCAATGGCGGAGCCGCAGCCAAACGTCTTGAATTTGGCGTCGCGAATGACTCCCGTCTCTTCATCGACTTCGATCTGCAGGCGCATGACGTCGCCGCATTCGGGGGCACCCACTAAGCCGGTACCCACGTTCTTCTTGTTTTTATCCAAAACACCCACGTTGCGCGGGTTTTTAAAGTGATCAAGTACTTTGCTGCTGTATGCCATAACGCGAAAGCTTATTGAAATGGACAGGGTTAAAATTTTTTACGACTCATGAGGCGATACCACCATCCTTTTACCCAGTAGAACACGCGATACAAGAGCGCAGGGATCGGGTCAGGTGGACTTTGTATCGGCATAGGTAGCGTTCAGATTTAGTGCGCCGCCCACTCGATTTTGCTGAGGTCGACGCCTTCTTTATACATTTCCCATATAGGGCTGATCTCGCGCATGTGATTGACGCCTTTTGTGACGGCTTCTATGGCGAAGTCGATATCCTCTTCCGTATTGAAGCGACCCAAAGAGAAGCGAATTGAGGAGTGAGCCAGATCGTCGCCCAATCCCATGGCTACGAGGACGTAGGAGGGCTCCAGGGAAGCAGAGGTGCACGCCGAACCCGAGGAGACGGCAATGTGCTGGTTGAAGGTCATCATTAGCCCTTCGCCTTCCACGTGTTTGAAGGAGATGTTGGTGACGTGCGGCATGCGGCTCGCCCGCGTGCCGTTCACTTGCGTTTCTTCCAGCTGAAGCAGGGCATTTTCGAGCTTGTCGCGCAGGCGGCGCAGGCGTTCTGCTTCTTCGGCCATGCTTTGTTGAGCGATTTCTGCGGCCTTGCCAAAGCCCACGATACCAGGCACATTGAGCGTGCCGGAACGCATGCCGCGCTCGTGGCCACCGCCATCTATTTGCGCAGTCACCTTGACGCGCGGATTCTTCCGGCTCACGTAGAGTGCACCCACTCCCTTAGGCCCGTACATCTTGTGTGCCGTGAAGGACATCAGGTGAATGCCCATCTCGCGCGGGTGGGTGGGTATTTTGCCCACCGCCTGCGTAGCATCGCTGTGGAAGAGCACGCCGTGTTTCTCGCAAATGAGGCCAATCTCGCGAATAGGCTGTATGACACCTGTTTCGTTATTGGCCCACATCACGCTGACCAAAATCGTGGTAGGACGGATGGCCGCTTCCAGTTCCTCTAAATTGATCAAGCCTTCGGCGTTTACCTTCAGATACGTCACTTCGGCCCCCATTTTTTCTAAGTGCCGACACGTATCTAAGATCGCCTTGTGCTCCGTCTCCACCGTGATGATGTGGTTGCCTTTGCGCGAGTACATCTCGTACACACCCTTGAGCGCCAGGTTGTTGCTTTCCGTAGCGCCCGAAGTGAAGATAATTTCCTTGTCTTCCGCCCCAATCAGCCGGGCGATTTGCTCCCGCGCATAGTCCACCGCTTCTTCGGCCTCCCAGCCAAAGGGATGGCTGCGACTTGCCGCATTACCGGGCTTTTCATAAAAATAAGGCAACATAGCCTCTATCACACGAGGGTCACAGGGCGTAGTGGCATTATTGTCTAAGTAAATCCTTTTGCGCGTATCCATGTCGATGTCTGTTTTGCAATGCAAATGTAACAGAGGCGGGGCGATTTTGTTTAGAAAAAATCTTTGTAAAAAGATGGAAGCACCCCACTAAACAAGAAAGATGCGGGAAAGTTTGTAAAGTCTCCTTAGAACTATAGGGCAGCCATTAAGACAGATGTATTCCGCTGCTACGGAGGGCGACAGCTATCTTTGCCCGCGATTAGGTGAAGAACAGCACTGCACTTAAAACAGCAAAGACATGCGCAAGCTCCTGATTTTTTGCTATTTATGGGTACTATCAACGGCACTTTGGTCTCAAGAGGTCTACTGGGCACCCGACGGCAACAGCTATTGGGAATACGAGGCGGACTCCGGTCGGATTGTTAAGATAACGCTGCCCGACCTAAGGAAAGAAGTCGTTGTCACTTCCCAGCAGCTTACTGCGCCAGGGGCACTGGCTCCCATACCCGTACGCAACTTTTTCTTTTCCGAAGACGGCACGAAGGTGCTTATTTACACCAACACGCGCCGGGTATGGCGCTACGATACGCGCGGAGACTACTGGGTAATCGACTTGAAAACGGGCACTTTGCGACAGATTGGCAAGGACCGTCCCACCTCGTCGCTCATGTTTGCCAAGTTTTCGCCCGACGGCCAAAAAGTAGCCTACGTGAGTGAGCGCAACTTGTTTGTAGAGGACGTCAGCACTGGAAAGGTTACCCAGCTCACGCAAAGCGATGCCCGCGGCAAGCTCATCAACGGCACATTTGACTGGGTGTACGAAGAGGAGTTTGACTGCCGCGATGGCTTTCGCTGGAGCCCCGACAGCAAGCGGATTGCCTACTGGCAGATCGATGCCAACCGGGTGCGCGACTTCTACATGATAAACAATCTCGACTCGATATACTCTATCCTTGTACCCGTAGAGTATCCGAAGGTAGGGGAGCCGCCTTCGCCCTATCGCATCGGTGTGGTGGACATAACTACGGCCCAAACGCGTTGGATGACGCTTCCGGGCGACCCTAACGACACCTATCTTCCTCGCATGGAATGGGCTGCCAACGCCTCGGAGCTCCTCTTGCAGCAGCTCAATCGCAAGCAAAATACCAGCCGGCTTATCCTGTGCAATGCCACCTCAGGAGAGTCAAAGGTTATCTACACGGAGAGGGACGACGCGTGGATCGACGTGAAGGCCGATGGAGAGAAAGGATACTGGGACTGGTTGGAGGATGGCCGCGCCTTCCTGTGGGTTTCAGAAAAAGACGGTTGGCGGCACGCCTATCGCGTTATGCGCGATGGCCGCTCGGAAACTCTGCTCACGCCCGGCGCATACGACATTATTCGCATCGCCCGCATCGATGAGCGCAACGGCTATCTATACTTTACCGCGTCGCCAGAAAACGCCACGCAGGAGTACCTCTACCGCATTCGCATGGATGGAAAAAGTCTACCTGAGCGCCTCTCTCCCATGGGGCAACCTGGAACCCACCAATACGCTATCTCGCCAAATGCGCGCTATGCCCTACACATTTTTTCCAACTATTACACTCCTCTAGCAAAGGAATGGATAAGCCTTCCTGACCACCGACCGCTCCATTCGGAAAAAGCAGTTCCTCTACAGGTCGCCCCGCCGAAAGACAACCGCATGATGTTCTTTCAAGTGACCACTGAAGATAGCGTCACTATGGATGGCTGGCTCGTGTTGCCGCACGAGTTCGACAGCACCAAGCGTTACCCCATTGTCTTTTACGTGTATACCGAGCCGGCCGGAGCCACTGTCCGCGACCGATACGGCGTAGGGCGAAACCGCCTCTACATAGGCGACATGAGCAAGGATGGGTATATCTACGCCTCCCTGGACGGACGCGGTACACCGGCCCCTAAGGGACGCGCCTGGCGCAAGGCCATTTATCGAAATATCGGCATTATCAACATCCGAGATCAGGCCATGGGAGCCAAAGCGATGTTCCGCCGGTGGTCGTGGATAGATACCTCTCGCGTTGCCGTCCACGGTTGGAGCGGCGGAGGCGCCGCCACGCTAAACCTGTTGTTTCAGTATCCCGACATTTACCACACGGGTATCGCCATCGCCGCCATCACCAACCAGTTGACATACGACAACATTTACCAAGAGCGATACATGGGCCTGCCGCAAGAAGATGTGGAGCCGTTTATTCAGGGCTCTCCTGTGACGCATGCGAAAAACCTGCGCGGCAATCTCCTGTACATCCACGGCACAGCCGACGACAACGTGCATTACCAAAACGCCGAGCTGCTCATTGACGAATTGGTCAAGCACAACAAGCAGTTCCAATTTATGGCCTATCCCAATCGCTCTCACAGCTTGTCGGAAGGGGAAGGCACCTACCGACATTTGGCCACCTTGTTCACGCAATTTTTGCAAAGACACTGTCCGCCCGGCGGGCGTTAACTTTTAACCTCGTTTTACAGGATACCCATGAAAAAGTCCGTTTTTCCCCTTGCACTTGTTTTGGCCATAGCGCTACCGGCGGCTGCTCAAAAAAAGAAAAAGCTCACCGCCGATTTTTCTTTCCCGGAGTCGCTTTCTGCTCCAGCTGTGGTGACCTTCACCAACCGTTCACAACAGGCCGAGTCGTACGAATGGGACTTTGGAGACGGGACGCGGTCGAGCGAGGCCCATCCGACGCACATCTACAAGCAGTCCGGTAACTACACGGTCAAACTCACTGCTCGCAAGGGCAAAAAAAGTAAAACCGCAGAAAAGGTTGTCCGAGTTAAAGCACCCGACCGCTGCCTTGTCGAAATTGAAACCGAGTACGGCACCATGTTGGCCGAGCTCTTCGCCAGTACGCCCCTGCATCGGGACAACTTTGTGAAGCTGGCGGAGGCGGGCTTCTACGATGGCCTTCTTTTTCACCGCGTGATCAACGGTTTTATGATTCAAGGGGGTGACCCCATGTCGCGCAGTGCCTCTCCGGGCCAGATGTTGGGCATGGGTGGTCCGGGCTATCAGATACCTGCGGAGTTTGTAGACTCGCTAATCCATTTGAAGGGAGCGATCGCAGCGGCACGTACCAATAACCCGAAAAAAGAGTCCAGTGGCTCGCAGTTTTACATCGTGCAAGGCAGCCCTGTGACGGAGGCTCAGCTCGATCAGATCGAAAGGATGCGCGGCTTCCGCTACACACCCGAGCAACGCGCCGCTTATCTCAAACAGGGTGGAACGCCTCACTTAGACCGTGAATACACCGTATTTGGGAGGGTGATCGAGGGGCTTGACGTCATCGACAAAATTGCCGCCGTCGAGACGCAGCCGGGCGACCGACCCAAAAAGGACGTGTGGATGAAAGTGCGGGTAATCAAATAATTGCCTATCTTTCATGCCCAATAGACATTCCCATGGCACCTACGCCTCGGCCGGTGTGGCATTTCCTTTCGGCAGACGAGCGCGCTGTGCAGCAGCTGCGGCAGCAGCTGTCGCTTCATCCCGCCCTATGCCGAGTGTTGGTGCAGCGCGGCATAGATAGTGCAGAGAAGGCGGAAGAGTTTTTTCGACCATCCTTGTCGCAATTGCACGCGCCTTTCGACATGGAAGATATGGAGCGCGCTGTGGAACGCCTCCGCCAAGCTATCGAGCGCCGGGAAGGCATCTTGCTCTACGGCGACTACGACGTCGACGGCACCACAGGAGTAGCGCTCCTGTATATTTTCTTGTCGCGATTTCACCCCCACGTAGACTATTACCTACCTCACCGAGAGCGCGAGGGTTACGGCCTCAGCTTAGACGGCGTAAGATATGCTCGCGAGCGGGGCTCCTCGCTGATCATCGCTGTAGACTGCGGCACACATGCCCATGAAGCCATCGCTGCTGCTTGCGCCACCGGCATAGATGTTATCGTCTGCGACCATCATTTGTCGGAAGGCAACTTGCCACCTGCCTATGCCGTACTCAATCCTCAGCGTCCTGGCTGTTCCTATCCGAACAAATACCTGAGCGGGTGTGGGGTGGCCTTCAAATTGGTGCAGGCATACGCCTCGACACAAGGACTTGACGCAGCGGATTTGGAGGATCTCCTCGACTTGGTGACGCTGAGCACGTGCTGTGATTTAGTCCCTTTAGTCGGAGAAAACCGCGCGTTTGTCGCCTCGGGCTTGCAGCGCATGGAGCGCCGTCCGCGCACGGGGGTGTGGGCCCTACTGCAGAAAGGAGGCATTTCACCGCCCTTGCGCGTGCGCGACTTGGTTTTGGGCGTTGGCCCGCTTCTAAATGCCGCCGGTCGGATGGGCGACGCGCGCGACGCTGTGCGCGCCCTACTTTCCGTCGACCGGAACAGTGCCTTAGAGCAGGCGGCGCAGCTGGCCAAGCGAAATCGACAGCGCCAACACATAGAGCGCGCAGCGACGGAGGATGCCGTGCGTCGCCTCGTTCAGGAGGCGGACTTCGAGCGCCGAAAGAGCATTGTCCTTTTTGCACCCGACTGTCCGAAGGGCGTAGTAGGTATTGTGGCGAGCCGCCTAGTAGAGCGCTTTCACCGCCCCGCCGTGGTATTGGCCCAAAGCGCCGGAATGGCGGTGGGGTCGGGTCGCTCTATACCTGGCTTCCACCTTTACGAGGCCCTGTGCCAATGTCGCCATCTGCTTTCCTCCTTTGGCGGCCATGCCTACGCTGCGGGGGTGCAGCTGCCCATAGAGCATCTACAGAACTTCTCCGAGCAGTTTGAGGCGGTTGTTCAAGAGCGCCTGCCACCTGAAGCGAGCCAACCCGTACTTCCTTTGTGCGCCGAGCTCACCCTGACGGACATCACGCCGGCGTTTTGGAAAGCGCTGCAGTCCTTTGCTCCGTTTGGGCCGGGTAACATGACGCCGATCTTTTGGGCAAACTGCGTGGCCGATACAGGGCAAAGCCGCATCCTGCGAGCAGGACATGTCCAGTTTTCGGTGCGCCAAGGTCGAAGTCCCGTATTTACGGGTATCGGCTTTGGGTTAGCCGAGCTATTTGCAGCCGTGCGCCATGGCCCGCTCGACATAGCGTTTAGCTTGCAGGAAGACCGATTTTGGGGAGAGGGTATGCTGCAGCTGCGCATTAGGGATTTGCGGCCGGCCTCCAGTTGATGGATGCCGAGAGAGATAAGTTTAATTTAAACATAATACGACTGCTTGCAGCTGACGGCTCCAATGCGTATACTTTTGCGCTGAGCAACAGCACGCCGCATGGGCTGGTTAGACGCCTTCCACCACCGAGTCTTTCAACAAATTCACGGTCGTTATTTGGTGTATAACGCCTGTTGGGAAGATCCGCGTTGTGATCGCCAACTGTTGGGGCTCAACGCCTACAGCCGCGTAGCGATGCTTACCAGCGCCGGATGCAATGCCTTAGATTATTTGTTGGACGACCCGGCGGAGGTGCACTGTGTGGACGTCAACCCGCGTCAAAACGCTTTATTGCAATGTAAGATAGCCCTGCTTCAGGGCAGCGATCACGAGACGCTGTTCGAATTTTTTGGGCGAGGGCGTTCTAAGCGCGCACGCGCGGTGTTTTACGAGTGTGTCCGCCCTCGATTGACAGACCCCTTTGCACGGCGATGGTGGGAGCGCTACTGGAAGGCTTTTTTGGGCGAAGGGCTGCGCTCGTCGTTTTACTGGCACGGCAGTAGCGGCGCGGCAGCCTGGCTGGTGCGGCAATGGCTGCGCGCTCGGCCGTCAGCGTGGACGGCGGCAAATGCTTTGTTCGCAGCGACTTCTTTAGCCGAACAAGCGAAGCACTACGACCAACTGGCCCCGCATTTCTCTACCCCGCTCCTCACGTGGGTGCTGCGCCAGCATTCTTTTCAAAGCTTGCTGGGAGTGCCTAAGAGCCAGCAGCGCTTAGCAGAGACCAGCTATGCCGATGGGTTGGCGGGATATCTTGCTGCCTATTTGCGGCGCGTCCTGCGCGACCGCCCGCTGCAAGACAACTACTTCTGGAAGTTGTACTTCTACGGGCACTACTCGCCCGAATGTTGCCCCAACTACTTACGACCGCAATACTTTGACCTACTGCGCGAGCGCAGCAGCCGCATATACACTTACACCGCTACCTTGAGCGCCTTCTTGCAGCAGCACCCCGGTGAATACACCCATTTTGTGCTCCTCGACCACCAGGACTGGATGGCCCAAGAGCCGGCACACCACGCCGCTTTGGTGGAAGAATGGCGATACATCCTCCAAAATGCGGCTCCCGGTGCTCGCGTGTTGATGCGGTCTGCCGGCACCAACATTTGTTTTATTCCGCCTTTTGCGCGCGAGCGCATTGTCTTCGACACCGCAGCAGCAGCACAAGCCCACGAACAAGACCGCGTAGGTACCTACGCCAGCACCTGGATCGGACAAATTACCTAATTACATGAGCGTGTTAGAGCGTGTCGCTTCTCAGCAGGAAACCATGCAGCGCTACTATCGCTGGCATGCCCGCGTTTACGATGCCACGCGATGGTTTTTCCTCTTCGGGCGGCGGCGCCTCTTGCGCCGGCTACCCCAAAAACCCGTACTCTGCCTGTTGGAGGTGGGCTGCGGAACGGGCTTCAACCTCAAGCGCATAGCGCGCCAACACCCCCAGTGGAAGCTCATCGGCATCGATGTCTCGCGCCATATGTTAGACCGAGCCTTCTACGCCGTACGGCGCTATATCCAGCGCATCTTCTTGGTTCAAAAAGACTATCTCTCCGAATTGCTCCGCCAAAAAGAACCGCTCGACGTCGTCCTGTTCTCCTATAGCTTAAGTATGTTCGATGACAGGCAAAAAGAAGCCCTCGCTCGGGCCTACAGCGATCTTAAAATAGGCGGTTACATCGCTGTGGTAGACTTCCACGACACGCGCATCGGGTGGTTTCGCCGTTGGATGCGTCTAAACCACGTCCGCATGGAGGGCGACCTGCTACCTCAATTACAAACCTTGTTCTCCGCACAACACTGCGAGGTTCGACAGGCATATGGAGGCCTCTGGCGCTACTTTTTATTCATAGGCCAAAAGTCGGCATCTTAGCCAACCTTTCCCACATGCCGACCTACATCCCTATTGGCGGCTTAGTTCAACGAGAAGCGCACCGCCAACCCCGTATTTAGAGTCGTGATGGGGAACGACTGAGAGGTCTTCGGCACGGTTCGCCGATAGTCGGCAAACAGACGCAGCGTGAGGCGGCGGTTGAGGGCGTAGTCCACTGACGGGTTGATGCTGACGATGCGAGCGCCTCGAGTAGGCACGGCTTCATCGAGTTGATCTAAGCGGTGGTTAACCGTGACATCGTCGCGGATATCGAGGTCGAACTTGAACGTCATGTCGTTGGCCTGTTGGCCACCGCCCAAGGGCGCAGGGGGCGTCGAAGGTGTGGTTGTACCAGGGGCAGACTTTTTCGCACGCGTCTTGGGCTTTTTCTTTCCCGTTAAAAAGGCGATGTTGACGTTGCGCATGCGATAGCCAAAACCCACGGTGATGCCCGTAGACTGCGTCTCGGCGAGCTGGTAGTCGACAAAGGACATAGCCAACATTCGGCTCTTCTTGTAGTCCACCTTGAACGTCATGTCGTTCTTTAAACGCACGTCGATGCCCAACAGCGGCGAAAACTGCTCGTTGATGACCACTTGCGGTATTTCGAAACGCGCGATGTAGTTAAAATTCGTGGTGTCTATCTGATACGGATTGTTGCGGTCGAAGAAGATATCCGTATTGAAAGAATTGACGGTCAGAGTGGTTCGATAGGAGTGAGAAATCTGGACACTTGCGAAAATTTTATCAAAGGGTTTGACTCGGTGCAGTCCATTGTAGTTGAGGCGCCAGTTGGGTGCAGGAGTTGTTCGGAAGATATCCAGCGGCACGGTGTTAGGGTCTTGGTCGGTGTAGGCCGCAATGAAGGCGGGTGCCAACACTTCTTGCTGGATCTTGCCGTATCCTTTCCGATATTCAGGGCCGTCTTTTTGGTGAGGTGCTAGATCGCCAGCTTGTTGGGCTAATCGTTCCGAAACGATAGGGCGATAGTTTTCGTATCGCGCGAACAAACCATTAATATCTTTCTCGAAGAGCGTATTGAGGGCAAAATAGGAAACGGAAAAACTGCCGAAGTCGCGATAGGCGCGCGACTGGTAGTCAGTAGAGTCGGGGTGCAAAATGAAGCTCTGATCTTTGAACAGTTCCGTGCTGTTGCGCGTGTATTGGCGTGTGGCTGTCAATTCGATGCGAAAGTCCCGGAAGGGCTCGATGGTGACAGCGACATCTATGTTTTGCGTGAAGTTGTGCGTCACCTGTTGGTTGAGCTCGGGTCGCTGAGTGATCCAACCGTTCGCCGCTGCTTGGGCCAGCCATTCGGAGTTAGGCTGTACCCCGGCGACAAAGGCCCAGCCCGGCGCCTGGAAACCTTGGCTCAAGCCTAAGAAGCGGGTGTCGGGAGTAAAGCCCGGCACTACGGTGCTGTAGTTTTCGCTATAGGTAAAACGCGCCTTCCGCACCAACATGAGCGGGCGGAGGGCGATGCGCTCGGCCACCGAAGGCTGACGCTCCTCGTCTTTTGGGCGCTTTTTCTTGCCCTTCTTGCCTTTCTTACTCCCATCTCCGCCGTCAGCACCAGGAGCAGCTGGCGGGTTTCCCGAGGGTGCCGCACCCGGCGCCCCAGGCATCCTCAAGTCGCGACCCGAAGGCGGCATGTCGCGCCCTGGTCCAAGCCCTCCTCCGCCAGGCATGACGGGCAGATCCACCCCTCCCGGCATGTTGGTGCCGGGTTGATTCCGCATGAGGGGATTGCCGCGGCCGCCGGGCGCGGTGGGCCCTGTGCTTCTGCCGGGATTGTTGATCTTGGCCAAATACTTGCTCTTGTTGTAAAGCCCTTCGAAATTTAAATCGCCGTTAACTTGGCGAACGCTTTGGTTTTGGATGACATGACCTAACGACCGCAAATTCACCTCATTGGCATACGCTGGCGGCACATCGCCCATGAACTGCAGTTTCAACGACTGCGCCGTCCACGTGTAGCTGCCGTTGTAGGCCGCCTTCACCGTGATCCAATCCATCAGGGGCAGATACTTGAACGGAAGCGTATAGTTGAGACTAAAGCTGTGGGTGTAGTTTTTGGGGCGTCCCAAGCGCTGCAGGTTTTTCAAAATAGAGTCGCGGCGCTGCTCGGGCGTCACCAATTCTCCGTTGGCGAAGGGTTGGGGCTCATCGATAAGGCTGCGCATCTGCGCGTTGAAGTTAAAGCGAAGGTTTTGGGTGATATCCCAACCTAAGTCGTAGTTGCGATCCCACGTAAAGCGGCGATTGAAGTAGGTGTTCAGCGCCGGATCTTCTCCGGCAAACCGGTAGGTAGTGATTTGGCGCACGCGCTCCAGCGTCGTGTTGAAGCCATACGTATTGGGCAGCGGATTGAAGTTGAACTCGCTAAGCCATTTGAGGTATTTGTCGTTCTTAATCAGCTTCTTAAAGGGCTGGATGGGTCGCAACCCAGTAGCATATTGCCAATCGATAGCCCCTTTATAGCGATTAGTTTCGTCCACTTCGATGAAAGGCGTGCGGCGCCGCTCTTGGTTGAAGGCGTAGGTGAGGCTAAAGTTTTCGATATGCCAAGGTAGGCGCACTTTGCGCGGAGGTCCTACGCGGTCTTTGCGCACGTTGGTAAAATTGTAGCCTCGAATGATGGTGACATCTTGGGCCGAGCGGCGAATGCTGTCGCGCTTGACCGGGTCGGCCTCTTCGCGTAGCTTTTCTCGGAGTTTGATATCTAAGTCGTAAGGGTCAAACTCCGGCGTTCGGGTGACGTTGGAGTACTGCACGTAGAAGGGCAGGCGAAGGCCAAAGTTTTTGGGAAAGAATTTGCCCAGTTCGATATTTGCCGAAATATCGTATTGTGCCACCTCTTCGCGCTGGCGCTGTACCAGCTTTTGTTCCATACTCCCCCAGCCGATGCTCGTGTATCGGCCCGAGACAGAGATGTTGCCTAAGTCGGCCAGCTTGACGTCGACGCGCGCCTGGCCGGCATAGGCCACCTGCTCGTTGAATCCGTTGAGGCGCAGCTCGTTTATCCAGACCTCCGCGCAATGCGGGTTTTGGAGCGGGTCGACGTTGCGCACGCCCACCATGACGCCGCGCACATAGCCGAGGTTGGGGTTGCCCACCACCTTTACGCGAGCGCGAGGCTCGTCGGGATCGCTGCTAATGAACGGCCTGCTTAGGTCCCAGTTCGGGGCGGCGTTGCGCTGTTTTTTGATTTCGGTAAACAGGCGCAAGGGAATGTTGAAGTTGTTTTCTGGGCGCCACACTTCCAACTTGTATTCGCGGCTCTCTGGATTGCCGTTGAGCCGAGTTTCATCCGACGGCGTCAGCGGTATCTCATATTCGTAGTAGTTGCTTACGAAGTCGGAGCCTAAGCGCACGAAGATGGTGAGGTGAGTGCTGTCGAGTTTATCTCCGCCTCGGCCCTCTGCGTGGGCAAACATTTTTAGTCGGTCGAACTGGCGCAAATCCATGTTGAGGATTTTGAACACTGCGCGCGCATCGCAAAAGGATAGGCTGCACATGCTCATGGAAAGCGCCTGTTCGTTTTGCAAAATGTCGGGGAAGGCGCCCACCGACTGTTGACGAGCGATGCCGGGCGGTATCGTGTAGTTAAAGGGCGTACGAGCGGCATTTTGCTCGATGCTGACGGCATTGACATCGAAATTGTTAGGCGGCCCTACGTCGCACAGACCCGGCAGGTCGCCGTCTACGTTAGGCAGCGGCTGGGTATAGCGACGCCACTGGTTGCGGCCCAGCTCGAGCGTAGCAAAGCGGAAGGTGGTGCGCTCAGTAAAGCCCTTCCAAAACATTCGCACAAAGCGGATGGAGCGGAAGTCTTGTATGCCGTTGATGGTTTGACGGCGCGGATGGTCGAGCGGTAACTTGAAGCGGTACCAGACGAAGCGGGCGCCATCGCGGTCGAAGACTACGGTGTCGGTGATGAGGTCGCGCAGTTCCGGATGCTCGGTGTCGATCACCTCCATCTGCACGCCATCGTTAAAAGTGATGACGCGCTTTTTGAGCGGTATTTTGTAGCGGAAGTAGGCCTCCGTCTCGTTGAGCGAGTTGTCGCGGTTGAGGTCTTCCGCATCGGGGAAGTTCGTCGCCGAAGGGTTGAGGTTGGTGGTTTCGTTTACTGGAGAATTTCCCTCCTGGTTATTGAAGCGCTTATAGCGCTCCAGCAGACCGGGGCGGTCGGCCTCATAGACCGAGTCACGGAAAAACCGGAAGTCATCGTTAGAGGGGTCAGCCAAAATAGCGGCCTTGGCATTTGGAGAAAGGGCAGAGTTTTGAATAATTGCAAGCCAGTCGGTAAAAAACGCGCGCTCCTGTTCGTTGTCTAGACCATCTAAGCCCAAGTCTTGGAGCGGGCGTTTCGCAGGGTCGTTGTCGAAGGCATTCACTACGGGCGGCAAGACCGGCACCCGCCCCCACTTCGAATTGGCCGTGCTGCCGACGCCAGGGCCAGTAGGCAGGGCATTTTCAAAAAACTGGCGCCCATCGCGCATGATATCTTCGGAAATATTGCCCAAGTCGATGTACATGTCTCCGTCTTTAGAGATGTTCGTACCGTCGCCCTTGTCCATGTAGGGGTTGAGCATCCAAAACTCGATAAACTCGATGTTAGCCGCCTCAAAGTCTATGGTGAACAGGCCGCGCATAAAGCCCGCCCAGCGCGTTTCGGGTTCGTCTAATTCACCCGATACGGTTAGGCCTTTCGAAATGCCGGGGTAACCGTCGGGCACCTCGAAATTATATGGGCCGCGTTCGCGTGGATAGATGGTGACATCTAAAGGGCGCAGAGCCGATACTTCTAAGGGCGTGAGCTGTCGGTTAGGGAAGATGTCTTGAAACTGGATGATGCGCGTATAGGGATTAGTGTTGTCTACTCCGTCGCGCGCGCTAGGGTCGGCAATATACCAAGATAGGCGAGCGCGGTTGGCACCTAAGGCTAAGTCGTCCACCAGGTCGGCCTCTGGGAAGAGGACAGGGTCGCCCTGAGGGACGGAAGCGATGATCCAGCTATTGGCCGGATTAGCTAAGGGCAGGTTGGCTGTAGTGCCTTCAAAGTCGTCGATATACACCACACCGCCGCGGTCTTCGCCCACATTGATAGCGCGGTTGTGACCGGGCTGCAAGAGGGCCACCTCCGCCTGTGCTGTGATGGAGGAGGGCGCCTTCGTGTCGATGAGCGGAATCTTGTCGATGAAGCGCGTAATCCACGGCGCCTCTTTGGTGATGTTGAGGTCGAGGCCGTACATCTTGTTGTTGATCGGGTCATCCCCAAAGTTGACTTTTTGGATGAGGGGACGCTCGAAGAGGTTCATAAAAGTAGCGCCGACATTGATATCCTTGCCCACGGTATAGTCAAAGCGAGCGCCGAACATCGAGCGGTTTTGGAAGTTAAACAGCGAGTTATCTTCAAAGCTGACGTTAACGGGCTGGCCGGACTGGAGGATAGCCTCGTTGAGGATGCGCACCTTGCCAATATTGTAGTCTACGACGTAGTCTTGACCTTCTACCAGCATGCGCCCTCCTGCGCTCACGCGGACGGAGCCGCGCGGCAAGTTGAACGTATTGAGCGATATTTCTGAAGAGGTCGAAGACTTGTAAGAGCCGCGCAGCGTAAATCGGTTGAGCTGCTGGAACTCGCGAGCGCGGAAGAGCGTCGAGTCGTACAGTTGCGGATAGGTGTACTTTTTGATGACTTCCGGTGAAGCCCCTGCGGCTTCCAGTTTGCGCGCCAGATGGGCACCGAAAGGCTCTAAGACGGGAAACATTACCCGGCCGTTGCGCAGGTTGATCGTCAGCCCTGGGACAAAGTCGAAAATCCCGTCGGGCCCAGGGTCTCCCTGCAAGTTGAGGCTGTCCATCTTGAACAGCTGCAGCAATGGGACATTAGCCACCCCAGGCGGGATGTCGTCGGCATTCAGAAAGCGCTTTTGGCCCTTGCCGGGATCTTCGTAGAAAATGTCGAACCGAAATTCTTGAGGGTCTACATTTACTGCGCCAACCGAGTAGACGTTTTTCATCATCAAATCCCAAATCGGATAGCGCACGTTGGCCGTCGTGCTCTTGAGCATTTTCAAAAAGAGCACGTTTTGGCTAAACGTATCCGTGTTAGACACGTCGCTGCTGAACTCTCCGATTTTATAGGGTTGGCCGTTGTACGTATATTCTACGGCGATGGCGACGACTTGGTCGGGTTGCACGTTGACGTTGATGCTCAAAAAGCCCAACTGTTCGTTGTACGTATACTCGTTGGGGGAGAGCAAGCGCCCGCGCACCTTTTCGAAGTCGCGCACTTGTTGTAGCCCCAGATCGTTCTTTAGGCGCCCTACGATCTTGTCTGAGAAGCGGACGGTAGAGTCTTGCGCCACTAAGGCGAGAATTTCGGAGTAGAGGCGGTTGTTCTCGTTAGTGGGCAAAGGCTGACCCTTGATGTCGCGCGCCGGCGGGCTAGGCAGAGAAAAGTTTGGGCGGTCGGGCTCTGAGCCATCGAGATAGGGATAGGGCTCGCCCAAGTCCATCAAGGCGACGATGTCGCGCGTATTGTCGGGCACCCGGGTCACGTTGGTCAGCCACACCTCCATCCGCGTAATGTTGAAAAGCGACTGCGGCACGGGCAAGCACGATAGGGCCGGCTCAAATTGCTCGCGATTCCAGTGGCTAATAAGAAAGTGGCGGTTTTCGTCGTATTCATCTATCGGCTTGACGAACTGCTGCACCTGTGAGCCCCCCTGTAGGGTGAGGTTATTTTGCCGCGAGCGCTGTTGAGCGGCGAGCAAAGTGACATTCAAATGACCAAACTTTAGCCCCGTCTTGAAGCCAAAGAGGTTCTGTACTCCTTGAATGAGGTTGGAGCGCAGCGGCAGCGACACGTTTCCCGCCTCGATGTTTTGGATGATTTCGTCTTCTGAAAATCCCTTAGGATCGTAGTGGATCTTCATCTGGTTGTCGAAGTCGAAGACGGCGCGGTTGTTGAAGTTGAAGTTGATTTTGAGTTTCTCTCCCACCTGCCCGGCCGCGCTCATGTTGATGTCCATGTCGAAGTCGAAGTTGCCGATGCGCTGCTGGCGCAAGGTCAGGATAGGGTTTTGTACTTTTTGGTAGTTGTAACCAAAGCGCAAGTCAATATTACCTTGGGGTTTGATGTCTACGTTGGTACCGCCGAAGAGGCGCTCTACCAGGCTGGTTTTCACGTCGAACCGGGCGGCAGGGTCTTCCGCTGTAGATTTTCGGCTTCCTGGAGTGGTCACGCCCAGCATGCGGTTGAACTGCTCCTCGCGCTGTTGGCGGTCGCGCCAGCGCGCGTACTCCTCGAAGGTCATGTACGAGGGCGTTCGGAAGTAGTCCTCTCCGATCTTCTCGATGACGATATAGCGGTTGGTGATGGGGTCGTATTCTACTCGCTTTTCGATAGCCTTAGGGTCTTGCAAGTCAACAGGGTTGCGCTTCGAAGCGCTCATAAAGTTGTCCTTTCGGTCGCTCAGAGGAGGTATGGTGTCGCCCTTGGGATGCCCGGCGTACTTGCCCGCTATTGTCTCCCAAGCGGTATGCTTTCCGCGCCAACCCGTAGGGGGCGTGGGCTTTGCAAGTGCATACAAAGCAAAAGCCAGTAAAATAATACCCGAAACCGTCGCAGAGAGGAGGTTTTTTTTTGTCATTTTCAGAAAGCAGGTAGAATAGTCGTTTTGCGGGTGTCTTCCCGTACGCGCAAGGCATTAGATGGGCCAATGACGCCAGAGCCAATGGGGTGGTTGCCTGTTTTTTCAGGCTTTAAGAGTTGCCGGGAAACAATTTTCTGCAGGTCATTCTCCGCGCTACCACACCTCCGATAGGCAAAACGTCGGCCTATTCTGGAACAAAACCAACGATGGACAGCACCTCAGCGCGCCGCTGTCGGTCGAAATACACCTTTATCTTTTTGCGAAAATAGCCGCTGCGATCGGCCTGAAATTCGACAAGTACCTCGCCACTTTGCCCTGGTGAAATGGGTGTTTCGGGCCATTCGGCTGCAGTACAGCCGCATTCAGTGCGCACCGTCTGCAGCACAATGGACGCGGAGGACACATTTTCGAAGCGAAAACGGTGGGTGACTTTGCTGCCTAAACGCACCTCTCCGAAGTCGTGTTCGGCACCGTTCAGCCAACGAACCAGTGATTCGCTCGGCACATTGGCCCCCGCCCACATCCAAGCTGTAGCGAGCCATAGAAGCGATATTTTCTTCATAAGCACGTCAAAAGCCGGCGCAAAGTACGGGCGAAAAAGGGTTTCAAAAGGACAATGGGACACAGGACACTTCTACAAAAATTAAAGTTCTAACCAGCGCCTTTGGCTCGATTTATGCCGATAAGTGTCCGACAGCCGACAAGAGCCTTTCCCTCTGAAAGGCCGTTGCGCTTTGCAAAGTTTGCTGTTGCGGGCGAAGACATACCTTTGCAAAAAGAAGGGAATGTCTCCTTACGACCAACCGACTACGAGGAAGGCGTCTTTGTAATCCGATATGGCCTGAATGCGCTCGTTTTCTGAGGCAGAATGCCTAACAAGTGCGGATATCGAGCAAACGAAATATTTGCATTTTTTTGTTTCAGCCATTTTTCACTAAAACGCATTGCCCATGAACTGGTACATTTACCCAGCAAACTCGAAGAGCGCCTCCTGGCTATGGCTGCTTTTATGCTTAGCCCTATGCTTAGGGCAAGGGCTTACGTTGTGCGCAAAAGTTACTTCCAGCGTGGCGTCGGGCAACTGGTCAAACCCCGCTACTTGGAACAACGGCGTGCCGGCCGACGGCGATACAATAGTGATCAACGCACCGCACACTGTAGCGCTGACAAGTGATATCAACTTCACGGCAGTAGGGTCATCGCTGACCATCCACGGTACGCTCAACTTGGGTACATTTATCTGCTGGGTACGCACAAACGTCGTCTCAGCAACGGGTCAAGTCATCCAAAACACCACCGCTGGAGGGCCTCAGCAGGCCAACCTCCGCGGCCTTACGGTAACCCTACACGCCTCCAGCGTCTACTCTTACACGGGAAACCTCAGCGGCTTCCTCGGCACGCACCCTATCTACGGCAACCTACACTACTCGTCCACATCGACTAGTGCAGGGGTGTTTGAAGTGGGTCTTACCGTCAACGGTAACCTCGTCATCAACAACACCGGCAGCGGTGAAATCAGCTTTGGCAACACTTTCAACCGAACCCACAACATCAACGGATCTTTACAGATAACTGCCGGCAACGTCGTTGGGTCGAACGGTTCGGCCAACGTCTTGCTAGCCGTCAACGGAAACTTCATCATCAGTACAGGAGCCTCTTTTAAAGGGTGCAACGGCACCGGCAATACGTTTGTCAACTTGGCCGGAAACTACACCCAGAATGGAACGCTTACTAGCCCAGGCTCTGGCACTTTCCGCATCACCTTTATCGGAAATACGACTTCCACCGTAAATGGCGCCGCGCTCATTCAGCTGCCCAACGTGACGACGAACAAGTCGGGCGGTGCTCATGTTGTCCTAAACCAGTCGATAACCGTTGGGCAAAACCTCACCTTCACCAGCGGCCGCGTGCAGATCGGCAATTTCAACCTCACCATAGGAGCGGGTGCTACCATCACCAATGCCTCCGCCTCGAGCGGCTTTGTAGAGACCAACGGCACGGGCAAGCTCATCTTCGCCCAGGCGACGCCGGGAGCAACCTTCCCAGTGGGCCACACGAATTACACACCGGCCAGCATCGCTACTAACGGCGTTTCGGTGTCCTATGGGCTGCGCGTGGTTAACGGCTTTCTGGCCGATACGGGATGTACGGGCTTTGTGACAGACGACGCCGTCAAAAAAATGTGGCTCTTCTCGCGCGAGTCGGGCTCCGGCCTCATACAGAACATGAACTTGACATGGAACGGTGCCGACGAGGGCATTACCTTCACGAGAAATGTATGCGGTATTGTTCAGTATGTCGGCGGCGACTGGGAGACGCCGATACCCAATGCGGCTACGGGGAGCGACCCTTACACGCGTGGGCGGCTGTTCAGCGGTGTGGTAGACGGCACCTTTGGCGTTGTAGACACCTCTGCTGCGCTGAACATTAGCGCGCCCACCGGCACCAGCAATAGCCCCGTGTGCGTCGGCGCAACGATAAACCTGACGCGTACCTCTCCGAATGTGCCCGGCGCCACTTACCAGTGGTCTAAAGTGGGTGGGGGCTTCACGCCGCCGGCAGGGCCTAATGCATCTATCCCCAACGCCCAACCTACCGATGCCGGCAACTATTTACTTACCATCTCCAAGTACGGCTGTGTGCGCACCTCAACGGCGGTACCGGTGAATGTCATTGCCGGACCCACCTGCTCGATTACGGGCCCTACGACTGTATGCGCCAATTCCACGGGAAACAGCTATTCGGGACCGGCTGGGATGACCTCTTACAGCTGGAGCGTCACGGGCAACGCCAACATTGTGGGCCCAAACAACCAGCCGAGCGTCAGCGTCAGCGCCTCCGCCGCGGGTACTTTTATACTTTCGCTTACCGTTGTGGGCACCAATGGCTGCCCTACGACGTGCGACTATGCGGTGACGGTACAGGCCCGACCGACGGGAGTGTTGAGCGGAAACACCACCATCTGTCCGGGCGGTAGCGCTGTGCTCTTGATAAGCACCAGCGGTACCCCTTCCTGGAGCGGCACGCTGAGCGATGGAACGCCATTTGGCGGCAGCACCAGTCCTATTGCGGTCAGTGTCAGCCCTACTTCTACTACGACTTACACTATCGGCGCGCTCCAAGACGCCCATTGTGCTGCCGAAGCGGCAGGTCTGTCGGGCTCGGCCACAGTCACTGTCGCTACGCCTACTGCTTACAGCGTAACGGGCGGCGGCGCCTACTGCGCAGGCGGATCAGGTATGCCCGTAGGATTAAGCGGCTCAGAGCTCGGCGTCCAGTACCAACTTCTGCACAACGGCAATCCAATAGGTGCTCCGCTTTCAGGTACGGGCACATCCATCAGTTTCGGCAATCAGACGCTGGCCGGCACGTACACCGTCGTCGCCACGCTGCCGCCGCTCAACTGCACCGCCACCATGAACGGATCGGCCGTCATCACTATACTACCTCCTCCTGCGGTATCGCTATCCCTGTCGCCCAATAGCGCGAATGCCTTAGATCCACCGGTGGCCCTCGCTGGCGGCAGCCCTGCTGGCGGCACCTATAGCGGCCCCGGCGTGTCGGGCGGCCAACTCTATCCCGCTATCGCCGGCGTAGGCGCTCACACTATCGCCTATACCGTTACAGACAGCAACGGCTGCACCAACAGCGCCACCGACGTATTCACCATAAGCGCCGCGCCTGGGTTAAACCTGTTCATCAGTGGCCCAGATAGCGTCAACTGCAACGATACATTCGAGGTATCTATCTACGCTGCGGCCAACTTCACCCATATCGGCACCCTGCAGTTTAGCGTAGACTGGGATGGCGACGCTTTTGCCTACATCAATGCGCTGACGCCCTCCATTGGAGTGAGCGCGCCTATGACAGGTTTGGTAGATAGTAACTTTGTATATTCTTGGCTCGACACAGAAGGGGGTATGAGCTACGGCGAAACCTTGCCCGACGGCTCATTACTGGCAACCTTGTATTTCATCGCCGGCACCTGCGGCTCCAGCGATAGTGTATCTATCGCAAGCGCACCGCGCGCGATTGAGGCTACCGATAACAACCTCGCTGAAGTGAGCGTGGTATTGCTGGGCGCCGTGAATGTCCGGGTGGTGGATACGATACCTCCGACTTTTGTGGGACTTCCCGGCGACGTCACGGTGAACTGCAACAGCGTACCTGGACCGGCCTCACCTACGGCTACCGATAACTGCGATCCGGAACCCGACATCGCGTATTTGGGTGAAACCCGCACCGACGGCAGCTGCCCACATAAGTATTTGTTGGTGCGCACATGGCGCGCCTCCGACGGCTGTGGCAACAGCACGGTAGTCTCGCAGACCATAGTGGTACAGGATGTGACACCGCCCAGCTTCACTCCGCCGGCTAACACTACCGTTTACTTAGATAGCCTGTGCCAGTATGCTGCCTCCCCTGCCCAAACCGGTACGGTGACGATGGCGGCCGACAACTGTTCGCCCGACACCGCACTCGTGGCCACTTATACCGATAACTTTGTTCCCTCTTCAGGAGGCCAGGGCACCCTCCAGCGATCTTGGGTCGTCACCGACCTGTGTGGCAATACCGCTCCTGCTCAGGTGCAGCTGATCGTCGTAGTAGACACCATGCCTCCGCGCATTGCCTGCCCGCCGAATGCCACCGTCAGCGGTTCTGGCGGCGAAGAGTGCGCCTATGCGCCGTCGGGCGGAAGCGCGGACCCGCTCGCATTCGACAACTGCGGCATCGGCACGCGCACCTATTCGCTTAGCGGCGCTACTACGGGCTCAGGTAGCGGCACACTTAACGGCGTTACGCTAAACATCGGCTCTACTACCATCAGCTGGATGGTCTCCGATGTCAACGGCAATTTTGCCAACTGCTCGTTTACGCTCACTGTAGTGGAATGCTCGGGCATCAGCGGCAAGCTCATCTGGAAGGGCGACCCCACTAACAATGCAGGAGTGGCCCAAGCCATGGTCTTTCTCACCGGCGACGCCACCGACACCTACGGCCCTACCGACCCCACCGGGCTATATACAGTGTCGGGCGGAGGCAATGTCACCATTACACCTTCGAAGCTGTCGCCTCCAGCCGACTTTATGAACGGCGTGACGGCGGCAGACGTCCTGATTTTGCAATACCACTTGGCTGGTTCGGCGCCTATCACTGACCCCTACGTGCTGTTAGCCGCCGACGTAGACAACAACAACACTGTAAACAGTACGGACTGGTTCATCTTGCGCCGCGCGGTGCTTGGCGACACGATTTATCGAGCGTACCTCAAAATTCGCCCCTGGCGGTTTGTACCTACGCCCGACCCGGGTCCGGGCTTTCCGGGATATACGCCTCCGGCCAATCCGTTCTCGATGCCGATTCCGAATAGCCGACCGCTTGTGGGTGTCTCCGGGGGAGTTACTCAGCAGAACTTCTTCGGCTTAAAAATGGGCGACTTGAACTTTTCGGCAAACCCCAACTTGCGGCCAGCACCCTCCAAGCCGTTGGTATGGCGCACAGAAGATGTGCCGCTTCAGGCGGGCCAAGCCGTTACGGTTGTCTTCAGAGCGCATGGTTTTCAACAGCTTGTGGGCTATCAGTACGCAGTTCGATTCGACCCGGACATCTTAGACTTTTCGGGTGTTGATCTGTACGAGAATCCCTTACACCTTAGCGCATCGGACGACTTCGGTTGGGACGACCTATCCGCTGGCATTATCCGAACCCTATGGACAGGGTCTACAGAGTATTCTCTGTTGGAGGATGCACCAGTGTTTGCTTTGCGCTTCGTGGCTCGCCAGAGCGGCCTGCGCCTAAGCGATGCTCTCGCCCTGGATGCCAACGAGATGCGCCCAGAAGCCTATCGCCCAGAAGGCATCCTTTCCGACGTACTGCTGGTATTCACCGAGACGACTTCGCACAGCTCCGCACCCGAAGACGCACCTGTCGTGCGCCTGCTGCCCAATCGACCCAATCCCTTTAGCGGCGAAACCACCTTGGGTTTTGTGTTGCCGCAGCCCTGCGAAGTCCAGCTCCGCCTATTAAACGCTGCGGGTCAGGAAGTGCTGCGATGGAACAACTTCTACCCCTCGGGATATTCTGAAGAAGTGCTTCATCTCGACAACGCTCCCGGTGGGGTACTCTTCGCCGAACTTATCACTCCATTTGGCAAAGCTGTGCGCCGCCTATTGCTTGTCCGGCCTTAACAGCAGTAGTAACTTAAAAAAATTCTGCTCGAGGAGATCCCTTGGGTAGAATTTTTTTTTAATCAAAAATTTACATATTTGTAAAAGTAAATGGCGGTCGTAGCCTTATTTTTGCAAGGCTACTCTCGAGACCGGTTGCAAGATTCCACAACATCGCTTTAAACTTTTGTACGCATGCATTGCACCGGTACTCGTTTGATTTTCGCCCTAGCTTGGCTAACCTCCGCTCTACTTCAGACCCCGCTTTACGGGCAGATCTCTATTTCGGCCTTTGGCACTCCTTACAACCAAGATTTTAACACCTTAGCCAGCAGCGGCACAAATAGTTCAGTGCCCGCCGGCTGGGCGTTTTTAGAAGTCGGTACAAATGCAAACACGACTTATGCCGCTAACGATGGCAGTGCCAATACGGGAAACACATACAGCTACGGCACCACCAGCAATAGCGACCGCGCCTTTGGGGAACTCAGCTCAGGCACGATGACTACCGTTTACATAGGCGCGCAGTTTCAAAACAATACAGGGCATACAATTACTCGCCTATCCATTACGTACACGGGAGAGCAATGGCGCCGAGGGGGTAACAACAATGCAGACTCCCTGTCGTTCCAATACAGCACAACCGCTACGGGCCTAAACTCGGGAACTTTTACCACTTTTGCTGCTTTGAGCTTTATCGCTCCCAATCAGACGGGAAGTGCGGCAGCTCTAAACGGCAATACCTCGGGAAACAACGCGATAAAATCCGCCACCATTAGCGGGCTAAATATTCCCAACGGCGCCACCTTCTGGCTCCGTTGGGTGGGCACCGATGTTGCCGGCAGCGACCATGGGCTGGCCATCGACGATTTTTCTATAGAGGCAATTTGCACCGCTCCCGCAGTAAGTTCCGTCGCCGCTTCGCCCTCCGAAATTTGCCCTGCGGCTTCCAGTCTGTTGAGCGTTGTGGGCTCGCTCAATGACGCTGCTTATTGGCAGTGGTATGAGGGTTCTTGTGGCGGCACGCCTGTGGGCACTGGTGCATCCCTCACCGTCAATCCGACGGCGACGACGACCTATTATGTGCGCGGCGAAGGCGGTTGCGTAGTACCGGGCGCTTGCGCATCGGTAACGGTGACCGTTAACACCCCTATTGCCCCTGTCATCGCGCGCATACCCGATACAGACCCTGTTTGTCCGGGAGCCACCCTCACCATAAGTGTAACCACACCCGGAAGTGGAGGGCCTGGGACATGCTCGGATGAATACCGCTTTTCTACCGATAACGGCGCCAACTGGAGCAGCTGGTCTCCTGCGCTGCCGGCTTTCTCCGCAGTTCAAGGCGTCAACCACGTACAAAGCCGCCGCTACTGTGTTGGAGAGTGTACCTCTGGTGTAAACGAAGTATCCTGGATGGTGTCGGACGCAACGCCGCCCTCTATCGCTTGCAAACCCTATACCGCAGCGCTGGATACTAGCGGCAGTACCTCTATCACTCCTGCCGACGTTTTTGACTCGGGAACCGACAACTGCGGTGCTGTTACGCCGACGATTGTTGCGCCTAACACCTTCGATTGCAGCCATATCGGCTCCCAAACTGTCACGCTTACCGCCTCCGATGCCAACGGCAATACCGCTACGTGTACGGCTATCGTCACGGTAGAAGACAACTTGCCGCCTACAGCCCGCTGCAAAAATATCACTGCTTATCTCGATATTAATGGTCAAGTTACTATTGCGCCAGAGGATGTAGATGACGGCAGTGAAGACAATTGTGGGATTGACAATCGCTATCTCGAGCCAAGCACTTCCAGTTGCTTAGAGCTGAACACCATCATCGATGTTGCCTTGCATGTGTCTGATTCCGGAGGAAACCAGGCTATCTGCCACGCCCTAGTAACCATCGCGGACAGCATTCCTCCGCCCATATTGGAATGCCGCAACCACATAGCAGTGCTGGATGCTAACGGAGAAGCGAGCATCGAACCTTTGGATGTCTTCCAGTTGGGCGGAGACAATTGCTATGCCATTATTTTACAGGATGTAACGCCAGATTCTTTTACCTGCGAGCACATAGGCGCCAACACTGTCACGCTTACTGTAGCCGATCCTTCGGGAAATACCTCTACCTGCACGGCAACCGTCACCGTGACCGACAACACTCCTCCACCTGCAAATTGTGTCGACATATCGGTCAGCCTGGATGCCGACGGCACCACCGACATCTTGCCACAGGAGGTTAACAACTTTGCTCCCGACAACTGCGATATCGATGATATGAGTGTCTCTCCCAGCAGCTTTAACTGCAACCATATCGGAGATAATACCGTCGTGCTTACTGTCACTGACGTAAATGGCAACACGGCTACGTGTACGGCAACGGTTACGGTAGAAGATGACCTCTCTCCAATAGCGCAATGCAAAGACATCACCGTCTATCTCGACACCAACGGAGAGGCGACGATCGCTGCGAGTGAAGTAGACGACGGCAGCAGCGATAACTGCAGCATCGCCAGCATGGAGGCGACTCCTTTGATGTTCACTACTGCCAATATAGGCGCCAACACGGTCACCCTTACTGTTAGTGATACCCAGGGAAATACCTCTACTTGTACGGCTACGGTTACAATATTGGAATTCTGCTCGGTAACTGCATCTTGTAAAGATTTCAACGCTGACCTTTCGTCTGGTGGAACCTACACCTTATCGCCGACCAGTATCGATGACGGCAGCACAGCAACCTGCGGTATTGCCAGCCTGAGCGTTTCGCCCAACACCTTCAACTGTTCGCACGTCGGAGCCAACACGGTCGTGCTCACCGTCACCGATGCAAACAACAACTCCGCCACCTGCACCGCCACCGTCACCGTGCAGGATACCCTGCCG
>JBBIKW010000023.1:0-9999 GCA_037445225.1 Lewinellaceae bacterium
GTCAAAGTGCCTCACAGCACCTTAACGCTTTACTCTCTCGCCTAGAACCTCTCCGCTCAGTATCCCTATCGGCCTACTCGTCCCATCCTTGTCAATGAACTTGCTCTTTAATCCCTCTCTTGCGAGGAAAACGTTTCTTTCGAAATGGGATGCAAAGGTAATAGCACCGCATTTATCCATGCAAGAGGGAATAAAAAAATATTTTCTTTTTCGGCAAAAATCTGTATATGTTACTGATTTAGTGGTAATTATATACAAAAAGCGCGATAATTTTTTAGAGACGGCCCGCTAATCGCCCGTAAGAGGCTTCCGCTATTCTATTCCCCGCCAGCTACTGAAGTTTAGGCACGACTTGTTTAAAATATTCATAAGTCAGTCGCAAGCCTGTCGCTCGGTCTATACGCGGCTCCCAATGCAGCAACTGGCGCGCCTTCGTGATATCAGGACGGCGCTGCTTGGGGTCATCCACTGGCAAGGGCCGATAGTCGATGTAGGCTTTAGGATTTTGTACCAGTTCGAGTATTTCATGGGCAAACTGGAGGACGGTAATCTCGTCCGGATTGCCGAGATTGACTGGATAAGGGTAATCGCTCATCAACAGTCGATAGATGCCTTCCACTAAGTCGTCTATATAGCAGAAGGAGCGAGTTTGAGACCCGTCGCCAAAGACCGTAAGTCCCTCTCCTCGGATGGCTTGACTGAAGAAGGCTGGAAGCACACGGCCATCGTTGACGCGCATTCGCGGCCCATAGGTGTTGAAAATACGAACAATGCGCGTCTCCAGACCGTGCACGTTGTGGTAAGCCATCGTGATCGCCTCTAAAAAGCGCTTTGCCTCGTCGTACACGCCGCGCGGCCCTACGGGGTTGACGTTGCCCCAGTATTCCTCTGTTTGAGGATGCTCCAGAGGGTCGCCGTATACCTCTGAAGTGGAGGCCACCAAGATACGCGCACCCTTTTCCCGAGCGAGACCTAAGCAATTGTGGGTGCCCAATGCGCCCACCTTGAGGGTCTGTATGGGCATTTGAAGGTAATCGATAGGGCTAGCAGGCGAGGCAAAGTGCAGAATGTAATCCAATTTGCCTGGAACATGAATAAACTTAGTGACATCGCAATGGTAATATTCGAAGTCCTTTTCTTTAAATAGGTGTGCGATATTCTCTAAGCTGCCGGTCAGCAGGTTATCCATGCCAATAACTTGATACCCTTCGCTTAAAAAGCGATCGCATAGATGGGAGCCAATGAAGCCTGCAGCACCGGTAATAAGAACGCGTTTTTTTGCCATACCTTCGCAGTGTTTGTTCACATATCGGCGGGTAAAGATAGGGGCATCCTTCTCGGCAGCAGGCCGGTAGTAAGCATGAAGGTGCTTTCAAAAGAAAAATAAGGGATACTTATTCCAGAGGCTATTTCTAAACACAAATACTATAGCGCGACGGACATGAAAACGGCAGTGGTTTTTTCACTTCTGGTTCTTATTGCGATAGGGCACGCCTGTAAGAGCGACCGCACGTCCGGTGTGCAGGAGATTCGCAGCGATGGGCCAAACAGCACGCTCATCCGAAATCCCATATCGGCCGATTTGCCGCTGGACACCACTGAGCTGGCTCGCATTGCGTTCGAGGAAACCGAATACGACTTCGGCGAAGTTCAGGAGGGCTCCATCGTAGAGCACGAGTTCGTGTTTAAAAACGTAGGAAAGGTACCACTTTCTATCCTTAATGCTCGCTCTTCCTGCGGGTGCACCGTCCCAGAGTGGCCCAAGGACCCTATCCCTCCAGGAGGCACGGGGAAAATCAAGGCTCGCTTCAACACGGAAGGGAAGATTAACGAGCAAAAAAAACTCATCTACATTACCGCAAACACTTACCCCAACGAGACCAGTGTGGTGCTTAAAGGACGCGTAAAGCCTGCGCGATAAAGCGCACTCTGCTCGTATGCCTTGTGCAAGGGCAAAAGAGATGTTTCGGATCTCGTTCGCATTAGGGGGAATCGTTTTAGGCCTCTGGTTGGCAGCGCAGACGGCATCGGAGCTGTCGCTGGAAGCTCTCGTAAGAGATAGCCGATATGCCGGGGCGGTGGCGCGCATCTCTATGGAGCGCGACAGTGCCCGTAGGCAGGAAGCGTGGGAACACTATGCGGCGCTCTGCATCGAGCAGACAGAGAAAAGCTACGATATAGGTAACTACGAGCGGGCTGTCGCGTTGCTGGATAGCGCTTTAGTAGCTCTGCGCGGCACAGAGGGCAGCCGAAGCGCTGCTGCTGCCCATTTGTGGTCGTGGAAAGCCGCAGCACATCGCCAACTGGAACAGTACACTGAGGTGTTAGATGCCTACAACGCCGCTATTGGTCTGTACGAACAGCTGGGCGAAAACGGTCCTCATGTAGCATACTGCTACAAAAACGCCGCGCAGGTATTTATTCGCCGACAAGACTATCGATCCGCTGAGCAATATCTGCAAGCGGCGCTGCGCAGCGACTCCAGCGGCTACTACCGGCTTTCGATATACGCCCAGCTGGCCAATAACGCTTACTGGCGAGACAGTATCGATGCCGCTCTGCGCTACAGTATGGCCGGCATGAATCTGTCCGGGCCAGCAGAGGCGCGAGCATCCCTGCTGTCGACAGCTGCTCACGTGTATCGCCGCCTGGGTCAATGGTCAAAAGCTCGCCAGCTGTTAGAGCAGGCGCTGACCTATTATCGAAGCCGGCCCGACGAAGCAGAGAACACTATCCGCTGCTTGAGCAGTCTGGCCTACATTGCCGCCCACACGGGAAATCCGAACCGAGCACATGCTTTGTACAGAGAGGCGGAAGCCGTCGGAGTTCGCCACCTCCAACGCAGCTACAGCCGCGAAATGGCAAAACTGTACTGCGAATGGGGCGACTGGGCTATGCAGTACCGAAACACCCAGACTGCTCTGCTGCTCTACCAAAAAGCCCTCCAGCAAGTCTTTCCCGGCTTCAAGAGCGATGCCTTGAGCGACAATCCCTCACTTAAAAAGGCCCCCGTCGAATTGTGGGCCATGAACGCTGCTGCGCGAAAAGGGCAAGCACTCTTACAAGGTGTCCCAACGCTTTCCCATCGCGAGTCAGCAGCTCAGTGCTTTTTGTTAGCGCTCACCGTTGCCGAACAGCTGCGCAACACGTACGGCACCGACGAGGCGCGGCTGTATTTTACCGAGCACAATTTCGACCTATGGCGCGCGGCGGTGCGCAATCAGTGGGCGCTTTATCAGCTTTCGCCCCAACCGACCTACTTGGAAGGTCTCTTTGAATTGTTGGAACGAGGGCGAGCAGCCGCGCTGCGCGACGCACTTTATCGGCAGCGCGCCTTAGCGCTGTCCGGTGTTCCCGACGCCTTGCTGCAAAAAGAGGAGGCGCTCCGACGAGAACGGGCCGCCACTCAGGCAGCCTTACTCCATGCCGAAAGCCTTGCAGACAGTACTTCGATCGGTCGACTTTCTACAGTACTCTTTCACTTAGAGCGGCGCTACACCGAGGTGCTCCGACAGCTACAAGACTATCCGCGGTATCGAGAATACCTTCAAGCGGGCAGGCGCATCTCGCTCGGAGAGGTGCAGCAAGCGCTACCCGATACGACAGCCCTCTTGCTCTTCTTCGACACTGGAGACAGCTACGTAACGCTCGGGGTAACTCGACAGCGGCTTCGCGTCTGGCAGGTTTTGCGCGACACTGTGCTCGACGCAGCCGTAGCGTACTTGTGCCGAGTCCTTCCCGATAAGCGAGCCTTAGAGGCTGCTCCAGAGCGCTTTTTCGCTTGCGCTTACTTTTTGCGGCGACATTTGCTGCCAGATTCCCTGCTAGCTAATTATCGAGCACTGATCATGGCTCCCGACGGCATGCTCGCTTACGTGCCCTTCGAGGCCTTGCTGCTGTCAGCACATGTGGGGCCTTACCAGACAGCGCCTTATCTCATTCGCACTCATACCGTTCGCTACACCTGGTCGGCTTCCTTTGTAGCAGAAGAACGCTCAACTCATCAAAGCGCTCTATCGCCCCTCTTTCACGCAGCGCCCTTCTCCTCGGCATCCCGGAGGGGAATGAGTACGCTGCCCAATAGCCTGGACGAATGCCCAAAGGACATTGAGCCCTTCACCTTAGTGGACCAACAAGCCACGAGCGACGCCTTTTTGAGGGCTGCAGGGCACTACCAAGTGTTGCACCTGTCGACGCATGCCCATGCCAATAGGGAGGGGACAACTTGCATAGAGTTTTTCGACCGACCGCTGACGCTGCCGGAGATCTACGCCCAGCGATTGAATGCCGCCTTGGTTTGTCTGAGCGCGTGCCAGACCAATACCGGTGTCTTCGCTCAGGGAGAAGGCATCCTTAGCTTAGCGCGCGCCTTTGCCTACGCGGGTGCAAGCAGCTTAGTGGCCAGCGGCTGGGCGGTCAACGACCGATCTACCGCACGTCTGTTTGCCTCGTTCTATCGCTATCTCCAACAAGGGTTTTCAACAGCAGCCGCGCTCCGCCAAGCGCAGCTGGCCATGCTAGAAGCACCCGAACCAGACGCCCGAAAAAGCCCTTACTATTGGGCCGCTTTTACCCTGACGGGGGCAGACAGAACCATCGACTTAGAGCACAAGGGCACGCGCGGAAAATGGATCGCCATTGCAGCCATAGCCAGTGCTGTTGTCCTTTGGGCGATGCTCCGCACTCGCAGGCGGCGAGCTAATAGACGAGTCGAAAAAAACAAACTAAAGCGCAACAGGAGCGTTTAGAATTTGACATCTTTTCTTTATACCTACGGAATAGATACGATTCATGGCAGAGACATCTGTAGAAAACCTACGCCAACAGTTTCCCGTCATAGGGATGACGTGCGCATCGTGTGCTCGAAGCGTAGAGATAGGTCTGCGTCGCGTTCCCGGGGTGCGCTCTGCCACTGTCAACTTGGCGACAAACACCGCGCAGGTAGAATACGCCCCGGCTGAGGTGACGCCAACCATGCTCAAGGAGGCCCTTCAGCATATCGGATACGACCTGATTGTAGAGCCTCAAGGCGAGCAAGTGGCCGAAGAAGAGCAGCGTCGCCGTCTGACAACGCTGCGCCAAAAGGCAGTGGGGGCACTGCTGTTGGCGGCTCCTTTAGCCGCTCTAAGCATGCTCTTTATGGACTCTCCCGGGCTAAACTATCTCCTTTGGGCGTTGTGCACGCCATTGGTCTTCTGGTTTGGCCGCTCCTTCTTTGTCAACGCCTGGAAACAGGCCCGCCATAGTACCGTTACTATGGATACCCTGGTGGCCCTCAGCACCGGCATTGCTTATGCGTTCAGCGCGTTCAATACGGTATACCCGGAATTTTGGCATCACCGCGGTTTAGAAGCACACGTCTACTTCGAAGCAGCAGGGGTGGTCATTGCCTTCGTTTTGTTGGGCAAATGGCTCGAGGAGCGCGCCAAGGCACAGACCTCTTCCTCAATCCGGAAACTCATGCATTTGCAGCCCCAAATCGTAGCCCGGCTCCTTCCAGATGGGCGCACGGAAGATATCCCCACTGCCGAAGTAGCGGTAGGAGATTTGCTACTGGTGCGGCCAGGAGAGCGCGTTCCAGTAGACGGTACTGTGCACAGCGGACACTCCTACGTAGACGAAAGCATGCTTACTGGAGAGCCGATGCCGGTATCGAAAGGACCTGGAGACCGCTTATGGACCGGCACGGTCAACCAGCACTCTCCGCTGCAGCTGCGCGCACAGCAAGTAGGCAAAGACACGCTGTTGGCCCAAATCATCCGAACGGTAGCGGAGGCACAAGGCAGCAAAGCCCCTGTGCAGCGTTTGGTCGACCGAGTAGCTGCTGTCTTCGTTCCAATAGTCATCCTTATCGCTTTGGCTGCTTTAGGCGCTTGGTGGCTATGGGGCGGTGCAGAAGGATGGGTGCGCGGGGTATTAGCCTTGGTGACGGTGCTGGTTATTGCCTGTCCGTGTGCCCTGGGATTAGCCACGCCCACCGCTATTATGGTAGGAATCGGCAAGGGTGCAGAGCGCGGCATCCTCATCAAGAACGCCGAAAGCTTGGAGCTGGCGCATCGCATCCAGGTATTAGCTATAGACAAAACAGGTACCCTCACTGCCGGAAAACCCATCGTGGAGGAGATATGCTGGGACAAGGTGCTTCCAGAAGGGCCTTGGGCCGACATCTTGTACTCGTTGGAAGAGCAAACGCAGCATCCTTTAGCGGCAGCTATCGCGAAACATTTGGAAAGCCAGGCTATGCCGGTGCCGCTGAGCGAAATAGAGCAGCTTCCAGGCAAGGGCGTGCGCGCCCGCTTCCGCGGCGAGGTAGTGCTGGCCGGAAATGAGGCGCTCGTACAAGCAGAGGGAATGGCGCTCTCGGAACACCTCGCGCAAGCCGTTGCGCGCTGGAAAAGTCAGGCTAAAACTGTTGTGTTTTTTGCCGGGGCTCACCGCGTTTTGGCTGCTATAGCCGTAAGCGACCCCATCCAACATTCGGCTGCACCGGCCGTAGAGCAGCTGCGCCGGATGGGCGTTGAGGTGTGGCTACTTACAGGAGACCACCCTCAGAGCGCTCGCGCTGTAGCCGACGCCTTAGGCATTGCCCGAGTGCGCGCGGGACTACTGCCAGCAGAGAAGGAGGCTTTCGTGCGCGAACAGCAGGCGGCCGGAAAAGTCGTCGCTTTCGTGGGCGATGGCATCAACGACAGCCAAGCCCTTGCTCGGGCCGATGTGAGCATTGCCATGGGCGGCGGCACCGACATCGCCATCGACGTCGCCCACATGACGCTGATGGGCAACGACCTGCGCAAAGTGCCCGAAGCCATCCATCTTTCGCGCCAAACCGTGCGCACCATTCGGCAAAACCTTTTCTGGGCGTTCATCTACAACATCATCGGCATTCCGATTGCTGCCGGAGTGCTCTATCCTGCCTTTGGTTTCACCTTGAGCCCCGCCTTTGCTGGTGCCGCTATGGCCCTTAGCTCCGTGAGCGTGGTGTCCAACAGTTTGCGATTGAGATGGGCGCTTTAGCGCTTGCGCCCGACCACAGCGGCATCATTAATTTCCTCTATCCGACAACAGCCGCTTAGAGCCATTGTCAGCTCAAAATCTGCCATCCAATTCGAAAGTAATGCCGCTACGCCGGCTTGACCCGCAATAGCCAGAGCGTAGCAATAAGGGCGCCCAATACCCACAGCTGTAGCACCTAGGGCCAACGCTTTGAATACATCGGCTCCACCGCGCACTCCGCTGTCGACGAAAATGGGCAATTTCCCCTTTACCACCTCTGCAATGCCGGGCAACGCCTCTGCCGTAGCCACCGCGCCATCGACCTGGCGACCGCCGTGATTAGAGACATAGAGGCCATCGACGCCGTAGTCCAAGGCCTTTCGCGCATCGTCGGGATGCAAAATCCCCTTGAGGATGATGGGCAGGTCGGTATGCTTGCGCAAAAAAGAGAGGTCTTGCCACGTGATGTTGGGACGCGAGTAAATGCGGATAAACGTGCGCACCGCCCGCAGGCCGGCGCGCGTGCGCAGATTTTCCCAAAAAGCGCCCGGGATGCGGCGAGTGGCCGTTATGAGCGTGCGCACTGCGTTCACCGTAAGACGGGGACGCTCTGTAGGAGTAGGGTTCGGTTCGTCCATAATCTTTCGGAAGACGGGGTCGGAGGTGTACTGAGCAATCCCCATGCCGCGCAAAAAGGGTAAGTGCGCCAAGTCTAAGTCGCGTGGTCGCCAGCCCAATAGGGTGGTATCTAAGGTGACGACAATGCCGGTGCATCCGCACGCCTTAGCGCGCTGCAAGAAGTGAATGACCAATTCATCGGAACGACTCCAGTAGAGCTGGAAAAAGCGCGGAGTGGCGCCCATCTCCTCTGCGCAGTGTTCCATGGGCACCGACGCCTGGTTGGAAAAGACGAACGGGATACCCAAGGCTCCCGCCGCTCGCGCCACTGCCAAGTCGGCCTGCGGATGCACCATCTCCAACACGCCGACAGGCGCTAAAAAAAGCGGAGCAGGCCAAGTTTGCCCAAACACCTGTATTGATGTGTCGCGTTGCTCCACATCGCGCAACATGCGCGGCACGATAGCCCATCGGTCCCACGCCTGCACATTAGCGGCCATAGTACCCTCCCGGCCCGCTCCTCCTGCGATGTACGCCCACGCTTCATTAGACATGCGGTGTCGGGCCAGCGCCTCTAAGCGCACAGCGTCCGCCGGGACAATCGGGCGTTGACCGGCAGCACCCCCCAAATAAATGGCCCGTTGGCGGTCTAAGGCGTAGCTCTTTCTCATAAACGTATCTTTGACCAACAGCGGGTACAAAGAACGAGATTTCGAACCATTTACCAGAAGCGTAAGGCAGTAAATCGCCAACAAGAGGCGCGTTAATGAAGCCTCCAGCTCACTCCACAATGGTCACATCGCCCTTCAAAATCTCTTCTGTGCCGTCGGCCAACAGCACTCGAACGTAGTACACGTAAACTCCAGGACCCGCCTTCTGCCCACGGGTAGTGCCATCCCATCCCGGCCATTGGTCGGGCGCTATCGGCGTCGTCCACCCATATAGTTGGTCGCCCCAGCGGTCGAAGACGGCAACCTCCCGCACTTCGACGACAGAGGGACCGGCTGAAAAGCGCCAGATATGGTTTCCAGACCCTTCGACTCCCTGTGGGCGAAAAGCGTTGGGAATATACAATTCTGCTCGACGCACGACGCGCAGCAACATGCGGGCAGAGGCAATGCATCCGTTTTCGTCGGTAATGGTTACCGTCAGATACTGCGTGCGCTTTGGAGTCCAACGCTGCACGAGGCAGTTCGGGCAAGTGCTGTCGGGTAAGGGATTCCACACCAAGCGCTGCCATTGAGTCAGGTTGGTCGTAGCCTCTATGGTTATGGCATTACCCAAAACGACAGAGGTGTCCGGCGGCAGATAAATCGCCGGAGGAGGCGGAAGCGCTATCGCCACGGCGGAGTCCTGCCGACACCCATTGGCATCGCTTACGCTGAGCACATGAATGCCCGCCGGAAGGCTGGGTACCGGACCGCCAACAGCGTTGCCGTTTAAAGTAATGAGGTAGGGAGCGACTCCGCCATTCACTTCTACTGAAACGTCTACTAATGTGTCCCTGCAATCGGCTATGCCGGTCTTCCAGCTAAGAAGCAAGGGTTGCGGAGCCGTCAGCACAAGTGCCGCTGATGTGGTACATCCATTGGCATCGCGCACTTGCACAGAATATGTGCCAACGCCCAACCCGCTCAAAGAGGCCAACGTGTCGCCAGTACTCCACAGGTAAGTGTAGGGGGGAGTCCCTCCATTGGAAATCACTTGTGCGGCTCCATCTGCACTGTCTGCGCAGCGCACTCCAAAGCCGCCGTAGTTGGTAGTGGCTTTTGCCTCAGCTGCTAAAGCGGGCGGCGCAGTCAACTGCACACTTAACACAACGGTCGCACCATTCGCATCGGAAAGAGTAACCGTGTACATCCCTGCAGGCAAGTTTTCGACCGAGGCCGGCATAAGGAGCGCCGGCAGCTGCCCAGAGCCGCTGTTACCAGAAGTGCCCACCCATGAAAAAGAAAGGGGCGGTTGCCCACTTTGCGCTTCTACAGAGAACGCGCCACTGTTTTCACCGGCACAGAAAGGATTTCGAGCCGAAATTATCGCTACAGGCGCACAAGCCGTTGGGTCGAATGTAACAACTGTAACCACTACCGAATCGCAGCCGTACTGGTTCGCAAACGTCTCCACCACCGTGCCCACCTGACCCACATCGCACGTCAACCGCGTCAAAAACACCGTGTCCAACGGCGCCAACACCACCGACGTCACCACCACCGAGTCACAGCCATACTGGTTCGTAAACGTCTCCACCACCGTGCCCACCTGACCCACATCGCACGTCAACCGCGTCAAAAACACCGTGTCCAACGGCGCCAACACCACCGACGTCACCACCAAGCTCACGATGAGCGAAAAGAGTTCATCGTAACGACTGCGCGCCAGCAAAAAGCC